>CAJXUQ010000015.1 GCA_913061145.1 uncultured Haliea sp. | reverse complement strand
CTAAAACTATGTTATCCCCAAATGGAAGTGTATGGGGGCAGGTTGACACGTAGGGGAGTTGACCCACTGGACTGGTAACGAAAAGCGCTGCAACAGGGATCTGTCGGGGCGCTTTGGAAATGAGTCCTATGCGATGGAGGAGCTAATAGCGGAACTGGGTGCAGCTTTTCTCTGTGCACAGCTCAACATCAGTCCTGCTCCCCGGCAGGACCATGCTGACTACCTGGCCAACTGGATCAAGGTGCTGAGCAACGATGTAAAGGCGATCTTCTGGGCCTCGGCCAGAGCCTCTGAAGCCGTGGCCTACCTCAATGACCTTCAGAATAACTCTACGGCACAACCTCTCCGGAATGTGCCAATCCCCAACCCCGGTGGTAATCAACCAGACACTATCTGATCCATTTTCTCCGTAGCACTCCGCAGTAGGACCACTTCAGTCAATAGCTGGCTGAACAGGCAAGTCATCCTGACGAGCCCTGTGATGCCTGCAGGTTTCTCATAGCCGGGCAATACCGCAAAGCCAGCTACTGCCTTCAGCGGTGAGAGTGAAGGTCAAAGGCCTTCCGTCTTCCGCACCTCTCCGATTCAGACCCCTACGGCCTCCTGTGGCTGGAGGCAGTCATTACCGACGACCAACCAATGAGGATCAATTCATGACCTTTTTCAAATTCCGCCGAAACAAGAACGTCCGTATCATCAAGCCGCGCTCCAGAATGGACCGGATCTGGACCATGCTTAGTTGGGCCTGCAAGATCGGATTCCTGGTATGGCTTTACGTCCACTTATCCGAGATACTGATTACAGCGATGCTTGCTCTGGGAGTGTGGTACGGTCTTCTACCGCTTTTGAAAAAGAGCAAGCAGGGTGTCAGAAACCGTTAACTGCGGCCGCGTTTTCAGGCGTCAAATCCGTTATATCGGATTCGAACCTTAATAAAAAAATTATATGACGGTATATTTGTCGGTATTACCAATAGTCGAACTACACTAAAACCTTAGAAAACAAGATGATAGGACTGTTATTCGAGTCCTCTCACAGGCACATAGGTAACAGTCTATTCCCCGCGCGGGCCGCCGATTGTATAGGTGACATTTTTGGAGTGAAGGGATTCCTCCCACTGTTCCACCTTGTTAAGCGCCCTGTCGAAGAAGCCTAGATCATATTCCAGGGAGCTGGGTTCCGGCCTCCCGGCCGCCAGACCTCGTCAGCAACCTCTCTAATCCCTGCATGTTGGCCCGCAAAGACCGTGCTGAGGTCTACAATCGCCTGACCGAGGTCATGGGCTTACGCTCCAGGCCAACGACAGCGCGCGCCCTGCACCGGGCATGCGCTGTTACAGGTCGCATCTGCTTGGGCGAACGCCGTCAGTAAATTTTACAACCCGCCGGTACTGCACATTGAGGGTCGGCGCTAACTTCATGTTTTAATGAGATAAAAGCTAGGTTGGAGCGAGTATTGCTTAACTCATGAACATCCAGAAAATTGAGGTAAAGAGATGTCTTTGAAGGTTCTTGTTCGTAATGCGGCTGTTGGTGTTTTGATGTTTGGGGGGGTTGCTGCGGCAACTCACGCTAACCTGATCACTAACGGCACATTCGATACTGATTTGAGCGGCTGGACTATCAATGTACTAAGCGGGACTTCCGGCGTTACTTTTGATAACGGCACAGCACACGTAGGGCGCCCCGGTACGCCTGGAACGGTCCAGTTCAACCAGGGTTTTAAACTGCCAACCACGAGTACAGCGGTCGAAATTGCGTTCGATTATCAGTGGCAAATCAATAAACCGCAGCAGCCGGACTTTTTCTCTGTCATTTTCGGCTATTTTCAGCTTGGGGGTGGGTTCGTAAGTAGCGTACTTGTCGATGAGAGCAGCGAAGTCGCTGATTTCGGTAATACCATAAGCTTCAAAAGCACGGTCCTCGTTTCCGATGTTGATTCGAGAGGCGTATTCAACAACGCCCAGATAGATTTCATTCTGCGCGAAACCAACCCGTCAGCCGGAACCCGGGTCCAACTGGATAACGTTTCGGTGAACGTGGTACCGGCGCCAGGGACCCTGGCTCTCATCGGTCTCGGTCTGGCAGGTCTTGGCTGGTCACGACGTAAGTCAGCTTAACTTTAATACCTGCTGAACTAGCCTGCCCAGTGCAGGCTTTTTTGTGCCTGTAATTTTCGGTTGGCGGTGAAGGGTAGGAAAATAGTCCAGTAAACTCAACGTTGCCCAATCGCAATTCCGCCTCTATTTGCCTCCGTGCGCTTGACCGATGACCCTAACGAGGGTGATCGCACCGGAGCGTCAGTCGGCGCGGATATTGATGCGGTAGGCGCTTTCCACGGTGTTTACGCCGCCGCCACCGGTTGTGAATGTTCCTGTGCCCGTTACCCTGGCGCTAATGGTTCTGGGTCTGGCGGGGCGCGGTTGGGTGCGCCGCAGGTAATCCCCAAGGGCCTACCAGCCCACCCGCAACCGCGCCGGCCCACGCAGAATCGCGCCCCTCGGTACGGCGTCCTGTGGGTGGAGCAGGTGCAGGCCCGGCAGGCGCTCCAGAATGACGTCCAGTGCCACGGCGAGCTGTCGGCGCGCCAGGTGCATGCCCGGGCACAGGCGTGGCCCGGGCCCGAAGCTGAGCAGTTTCTTGCTGCTGTCCCTGTGCATATCGAACACGTCGGGTTGCTCGAATACCGCTGGGTCGCGGTTGGCTGCCGCGATGGCGAACAGACAGAATGTGGCAGGAGGAATCTCCGTGCCGTGGAATTCGATGGGGTGGGGTGCCGATAGCCGCGGCAGCACCGCCACCGGCGTTTCCCAGCGCAGCAGCTCTTCGATGGCGCCGGTGCGCAGCCCTGGTTCGGTCAGTAACGCCTGCCAGCGTGCCGGATCGGCCAGCAGGGTGTAGACCAGATTGCCCAGCGCATCGGTGGTAGTGGATGCCCCGGCGCTGAACAGCAGGCGAATGTGGGCGAGAATTTCCTCATCGGTGAGTGTGCGCCCCTCCACTTCAGCCAGCACCAGCCCGGAAAGAATGTCCTCTCGAGGCTCCCGTCTGCGCTGTGCCAGAATCGGCAGCAGGTAGCGGGTAATGTGTTCTGCGCAGGCGCGGGAGCGCACCGGGTCCCGAGGAAACTCGAGGAAGCCCACGGCCCAGTCGCGGAAAACATCCTCCCGGTCGGTGGGGATGCCCAGCATGCGGCTGATGACGGCGAAGGCCACGCGGTGTGTGAACGCCTGGGCGAAATCGGCACTGCGTTGCCCGCCCAGACGGTCGATGAGTTCGTGGGCGATGCGGGCCAGCCCCTCCTGTTCCATGGCTTCCACCACGCGGGACTGAAACGCCGGCGTCGCCAGCCGGCGATACAACCGGTGTTGCTCCCCCTCCATGGTCTGGAACGTGACGCCCTGCACGGGCTCAATGGTGATGCGGTAGGCATCGGCGGGTGGAAAGCGGGTGTTGTCGCGAAAGGCCTCGGCCAGTGCCGCGTGGCTGCTGATCAGGAAAGCGGGTTGTCCGCCGAACAGCGCAGGACTCAGGGGGCCCCGTTCACGTGCATCGCGCAAGGCGGTGTGCAGCGCATCCCCGGCAAGGTCCTCATGGGCAAAATCATGGATAGTGGCTGCGGTCATACCGGATCCTCCCCGCTGGGCGCTGCGTGTCACAGTAGCAGCGTTCCCCGCCGTCGACCATATGACGGTGTATCATGGGAGGTCAGCCATAAAGCCACCGCCGGAACGTTTTATGTTTATCGCGCAATACATCTTCGATTTCGCCGCACGCACACCGTCTGCACCGGCCATCATCCACAACGACCACGCGATTTCCTATCACGCGTTTGCCGGAGCCATTGCCCGGGCGGCCGGTGAGGTCGCTAGAGCCCTACCGCAGTCCAGGGGGACGGTTGCGGTGATGGTGCACAACCTGGCCGACTGTTGGGTGGCGACTCTGGCGCTGCAGGCGCGAGGGTATACGACGATCTGTGTTGCGTCGCTGGAGGTGCTGGCGTCGCTGGAGATCAGGCCTCTGCTGGGCGTTGTGGTGTGTGGCGAAAACACGGACACGGTGGAGCCCTGTGAGCTGGCGCCCGTGTTGACCCTGGGCAAACCCGTATTTGACGACGCGCTCGCTTTCGGAACCCCGCCGCTGGCGGAGGACGTCGATGACTGTGGGCATATCCTCTTCACCTCGGGAACATCAGGCAAATACAAGAAGGTCTTGGTGCCCGCGCGCGTGCAACGCGAATCAGACAGGGAGCGCTGTGATTTCCAGGGCTATGACAGCAGCACGCGGTACCACGCATTGGGCTTTGGCCTGTGGACGGGTAACGGCTACAAGGCGCCCACCTCGGTGTGGCACGTTGGCGGCACGGCCATTCTGGATCAGCGCAGTGACTGGGTAGAGCCCTTTGTACGCAGCGGCGTCACGCGGGCAACACTGCTCCCGGACATGGCCCTGCGGCTGAGCGAGTGCGAGAGTCTGGTGCAGATGGCGATCCAAACGGGCGCCCGCCCGATTCTCTATATGAGCGGCGGTTTCGTATCAGCCAGGGTCGTCGGCATCTTGCGTGAGCACTTCGATGTGTTCAATTCCTACGGTTGCACGGAAGTGGGCCTCGGCGTTCTCTGGCATGACTACGCCCTGCCGGCGGATCTCAGCTGGATGGTCTCGACCGGGGCCCGGGTGGTCGAAGTGGCAAATGCATCGGGGCAGCTGTGTGCGGTCAACGAGGAGGGTCGATTGCGCATCAAGCTGACCGAGCTGGATGCCAGTGGCTACATGGATGACCCGGAGGCCACCCGCGCGGCGTTTCGCGACGGCTATTTCTACCCGGGTGACCAGGCCATACAGCGCGAAGACGGCGCATTCCGCATTCTGGGCCGCACTGCCGATGTGGTGAACCTCGCCGGGCAGAAACTCGCGGTGGCGCCCATTGAGGCGAACCTGCAGAACGTTCTGCAGGTGAATTACGTGTGCCTGTTTGCAGGTGTCACGGCATCGGGTGAGCCGGAAGTGGTGATTGCCATGGAGGCTGCCGAGCTGCCCAGCCGCGACCGGCTGGACCACGTCGGGCAGGAGTTCTCCCAGTGGGGTGAGGTGCGCTTCGCACTGCTGGACACCTTTCCTCGCACCCAGTCCGGCACCAGCAAGATAGACCGCAAGCGACTGAAATCGCTGCTTTTTCCAGCGTAACGCCGGTCGTCGGCGGTAGCAGCGGTCGGTGCACTCAGCGATCAATTCGGATCCCGCCCTACACATCCTGACCGCGCCCCACTAGACTGGGCATGTTTACATTCCGGTTCTCGCCCTGACTGCCCGAGTGTGCCGTGGCAGGGCGCGTGGCACCGGAGTGACCCACCTGATACAAGGAGATCCACACGCGTGGCCTACGACCTCACCGGCAAGATCAAGCTCATCCAGGAACCCCAGACCTTCAACAGCGGCTTTACCAAGCGCGAAATGGTGGTGACGGTGGAGGACGGCAAATACCCCCAGGACATCAGCCTGGAGTTTGTGCAGGACAAGATCAGCCTGCTTGAGGGGCTGCAGCCCGGCCAGGAAGTCACGGTGACGTTTGACATCCGCGGTCGGGAGTACAACGGGCGGTATTTCAACAACCTGCAGGGCTGGAAGATCAGCGCCGCAGGTGCAGCAGCGTCAGCGCCGCCGCCCGTCACTGAGTCTGCCGGGTTTCCGCAGCAGGCGGGTGATCCCGGCTACAGCGATGACGACATTCCGTTCTGACCGGCGCATGATAGCTGGGTGCCGCCTCCAGGGAGAATAACAGTATGTGCACCGACACCCAGTCCGCCGTTGAGCGGGTTTATCCGGAGATCGATTTCGCGACTGACCCATTGCCGGACTTTCACCAGCGCATGGCTGCCCTGCGTGATGCCGGGCGTCGCGTGGTGCCCGTCAATTATCTCGGCGCAACGGCCTGGATTATCCTGCGCCACGAGGACGTGTCGGCACTGTACCGCAATGAGTCTGGTGTGCCCGCAGCTCCGGCCTATCGCCGGCACTCGGAGCCCGCCCAGGGCAAAACCCTGCTGTGTATGGAAGGGGATGAACATCGGGTTAACCGATTGCTGGTTTCGGGTGCCTTTCACCCCGGCGCCATCCGCCGTCGTATAGACACCCTGCTGCGGCCGCTGGCGGATGAGTTGATCGACAGTCTCCGAGGTTGTTCCGGGGTGGATCTGGTGTCCGCCTACACCCACCGTTACCCGTTCAAGGTGATTACCGGCTTGCTCGGCATTCCGGTGGAAGATGAGCCCGAGCTGCACCAGTGGCTTGATGGTCTGTTCCAGTTTCCGTGGAACCCGTCACTTGCGCTGGAGGCCCGGGCGGCGATCACGGCCTACCTGGCGCCGATTGTGCAGCAGCGCCGCGCGCAGCCGCGGGACGACCTGCTCTCCCTACTGGCGGCCGCCGAAGTGGAGGGCAAGCGCCTGTCGGATGAGGAGATTTTCTCCTTCGTGCGGCTGATCTTCCCCGCCGGCGCGGATACCACCTATCTGTCATTGGGAAGCCTGCTCTGGGCGGTGTTACGGGATGAGGCTTTGCGCGAGAGCTTGCTGGCCGACCCCACCCTGCATGCGGCCGCAGTGGATGAGGGTTTGCGGCTGTATGGGGCGGTGTGCCTGCAGCCGCGCTATACGGAGCGGCAAATCAACGTGGCAGGCGTCACCATACCGGCCAATTCGGCGTTGCTTTATGGCAATGCCACGGCGAATCGAGACCCGGCGGTGTTTGCCGATGCCGATACGTTCCGGCTGGACCGCGGCGCGCACCACAAGTCCGTCACCTTTGGCGGTGGACCGCATTTCTGCCTGGGCTCACACCTGGCACGCGCGGAGATCGAAGTCTCGCTGGGCGCCCTGCTGGGCCGCCTGCCGGGGTTGCGCCTGGCAGATCCGGCCCAGCCCGGACCTCAGGGCGCGGTGTTGCGGGGCGTCAGGGAACTGCCGGTGCTGTTCGATGCGGTCCTGCCGGCGGGATGATGCTCAGGCGGACTGCGGCGGCATGTGGTTGGCCGCCCACACCACGGTGTCGCTGCCACTGGTGTAGTCGGTGATGAGGGCAGAGCGCACGTTGAAGGTGCTGGCGCTGATCAGCCACTCGCCGTCAATGCGGCGGTATTCATCCTCGTAGAAACCGCCGAGTTGCACGGTAGTCTTGTCCTGTGTGTTGATGCTGTGGAAACGCAGCCCCACCCGCGCGCGCGCGGTGTCGTCCCCGGTAATCTCGACCAGCATGTTCTCCGCGTGGTGCATGTCGACGATGTGCTCGTGACAGCCCAGGGCGACAAACACCGCAACAAAGTCCTCGCGGTTGGCGAACTGCCCGATATGGCCGAAGTTGATGTTCACCGGGCCGGGCGCGAAACAGGCTGTCACCTGCTCGGGTGATTTGTCGTCGCAGGCATTCAGGTAGCGGTACTTCAGTTCGCGAATCGCCTGCTTGTCCAGCAGGGTCTGCAGTGCGCCCTGCGCATCGGCTTTGTCGACAGTCATGGTGTGCTCCTCCGGGTGAATATGCGCTGCAGCTTACCGCAGGGGCGGGGCGCTGTAAGTCCCCTCAGCCGTCGACCGCAACTTTTGAGGGTGCTCCGGCAATTTCCCGTACCAGCCTCGGCAGCAGGTAGCCGGGCAGCCGCGCGGCCATCTCGCGGTGCAGGTTGCGGGCCTGTTCCGCAGGCACGTCGAAATGCGCCGCGCCGCTCACCCGGTCTAGCAGGTGCAGGTAGTAAGGCAGTGCACCGGCCGTGAACAGGCGTTCGCTCAGTGCGACCTGGGCATCGACTGAATCGTTGATGCCGGCCAGCAGTACCGTCTGATTGAGCAGTGTGATGTCGGCCCCGCGTACCTTGCGGAAGGCCGCTGCGACCCCGGTATCGATTTCATGGGCGTGGTTGGTGTGGACCACCAGGGTACTTTGCAGTCGCGGTGGGGTGAGCGCCCGCAACAAGCCGTCCGTTACGCGCTCGGGGATGACCACCGGCAGGCGTGTGTGTACCCGCAGGCGCTGCACGTGAGGGATGCCCGCGACCTGCTGCACCAGTTCGGTGAGTTGCTGGTCGCTGGCCATCAGCGGGTCGCCACCGCTCAGGATGACTTCGCTGATGCTGTCGTCTGCAGCGATGTAGGCCAGTGCCGCGGGCCAGTCATTGCGGCCATTCTGGTTGTCGGCGTAGGGGAAATGCCGGCGAAAGCAGTAACGGCAGTGGATGGCGCAGCTGCCGGTGACAATCAGCAAGACGCGGCCGCGGTATTTGTGAATGATGCCCGGGTGGGGGTTGGCGCGGCCGGTCTCGCCGTTGGGGTCCGCTGTGAAACCCGCCACCTGCTGCATTTCCTGGGCCCCGGCGAGTACCTGCAGCAGCAGCGGGTCGCGCGGGTCTCCAACCCGCATGCGCGCCACGAAACCACGCGGCACGCGCAGCGGGAACTGCTGCATGGCCGCAGCGCTCCAGCCGAGTGCGTCCGGCGAGAGTTCCAGCAGTGCGCAGAGCGCTTCCGGCGATGTCACCAGGTCGCGCAAAGCTGCGCGCCAGTCAGCTGCGGGCTGGGCTGTCGTGAGTGGTATCAGCGCGGCCATGGCATCCTCTAACCCAGCCTGTCGCGCAGGCTGTAGAACAGCATCCCGGCCACCAGCCCGGGCCAGCGCAGCAGTGTGCCGCCGGGGAAACGCGGCGAGGGTACGCTGGCCATGACGTCAAAGCGCTCGGCGCTGCCGCTGATGGCCTCCGCCAGCAGCTTGCCGGCCAGCGTCGCGGTGGGTACGCCGTGCCCGGAGTAGCCGTGGGCGTAAAACACGCCCTGCGACAGCCGACCGAAATCCGGCATGCGGTTGAGCGTGATAGCGAGTGTGCCGCCCCAGCCATAGTCGATACGGGTGTGCGCCAGTTCCGGGTAAATGCGCAGCATGTACTTGCGTACGAAAGCTTTGATGTCTGCCGGGAAGCGACGGCTGTAGGACTCGCCGCCGCCGAACAGCAGGCGGCGGTCGGCGGACAGTTTCCAGTAGTTGACCACAAACAGGGTGTCCGACATGGAGCAGTCGTCCCGGATCAGCTGTTGCGCCAGCGTCTCGGGCAGGGGTTCGGTAGCCAGCATATAGTTGTTGATGGGCATGATGCGCCCCGCGGTGCGGGGCTCCAGACGCTCCAGGTAGCCGTTGCAGGCCAGAACCAGGTAGTTGCAGTCCACGCGGCCCTCGGCGGTGGACACCGCCACCCTGCCGTTTTCCCGGTAACGGGTCACGCGGCTGCCCTCATGCAGCACAGCGCCCAGGTCACGGGCAGCGCGCGCGAGGCCCAGGGCATAGTTGAGAGGGTGCAGGTGCCGCGCGCCGCTGTCGAGCGTGGCACCGTGAAAACCCTGGCCGGAGGTCATCTGGGCCAGTTCATCGGCCTCTACGTAGCGGATGTCGTCGTAGCCGTACACCCGGTTGAGGTGGTCGACATCGGCGGCGAGTTCGCCGGCATCGCCGCGTTTGGATGCCACGTGCAGGTTGCCGCTGCGCAGGTCACAGTCGATGTCGTGCTCGGCAATGAGGTCGCAGACGGTCTCCACCGCCTCCAGGCCCAGCTGCCACAGGGCCTGTGCCTGTTGCAGCCCCACCCATTTCTCCAGCTGCTCCTGGCCGGCGCGCTGCCCGGTGCCCACGTGCCCGCCGTTGCGCCCCGACGCACCCCAGCCGACGCGATTGGCTTCCAGCAGGATCACGCTGTAGCCACGCTGGCGCAGGTGGATGGCCGCGGACAGCCCGGTGTATCCCCCGCCCACGATGCACACGTCCGCCGTGGCAGCGCCGCGCAGCGGAGGGAAGGACAGGCTCTGGTTGGCCGTGGCGGCGTACCATGAGTCAACGTGGGCTTCAGGTTGCATGGCGCGATTATACGGAATCCTGGGCCAAAAGCCGCACTTTGCCGGCGGTCTGACCCTTGCGGCGCTGCGGGCACTGCTGCAAACTCAATGGAATAGCCTTCTTGGACTTTGTATGAACACCGACACCCGGGCCATTCACGAGTGGCTCAAGCAGCACAAGATATCGGAAGTGGAGTGTCTGGTGCCCGACATGACGGGTAACGCGCGCGGCAAGTTCATTCCCGCGCACCAGTTCCTGAGCATGGGCAACCCCAAGCTGCCGGAAAGTATCATGATCCAGACCGTCACCGGGGAGTACTCCGATGACCACTGGGATTTTGTCGAGCCGACCGATGCGGACATGATCCTCAAGCCGGACCCGGCGACGCTGCGGGTTGTGCCCTGGGCCAGGGAGCCCACGGCGCAGATCATTCACGACTGCTACAAGCGCTCTGGCGAGCGCCACCCGCTGTCCACGCGCAATGTGTTGCGCCATATCCTGGACCTGTATGCCGCCGAGGGCCTGCAGCCCGTTGTGGCGCCCGAGGTGGAGTTCTACCTGGTGGCGAAGAACACGGACCCGGACTACGAACTGCTGCCACCGAAGGGCCGCTCTGGGCGCCGTGAGTCCGCCCGCCTGTCCTACAGCATTGACGCGGTGACCGAATTCGAAGACTTCGTCGAGGACATGTACGACTACGCCGACGAGCAGAAACTGCAGGTGGATACGCTGATTCACGAGAACGGCGCGGCGCAGATGGAGATCAACTTCCTGCATGGCGATGCCATGGCGCTGGCCGACCAGGTGTTTGTCTTCAAGCGCACCGTGCGCGAGACCGCGCACAAGCACGGCATGTACGCGACCTTCATGGCCAAGCCCATGCAGCGCGAACCGGGCAGTGCGATGCACATCCACCAGAGCGTGGTGCGCGCGGGGTCGGGCGAAAATATCTTTGTGGACGCGAACGGCCAGCACACCCCCGCCTTCCTGTCCTACATTGCAGGCTTGCAACGCTACACGCCGGAGCTGATCAGTCTCTATGCGCCGAACGTGAACTCCTACCGCCGCCTGGCGCCGGAGATTGCCGCCCCGATCAACCTCAACTGGGGCATGGACAACCGCACCACCGCCTTCCGCGTGCCCTGGGGCCCGCCGGAGTCAACCCGTGTGGAAAACCGCTTTCCCGGCGCCGACGCCAACCCCTACCTGGCGATTGCGGCCACGCTGGCCAGTGGCTACCTCGGCATGAAACAGGGCCTTAGCCCCACTGAGCCGCACCAGGGTACAGCCAATGAGGACGACGTGGCGGTCGCGCGCACCCTGGAGGAGGGGCTGCGCAACCTGCATAACACACCGGAGCTGCAGGACATGTTTGGCGATCTGTTCCTGCGTGCTTATGCGGCGGTGAAGCTGGACGAGTTCGAGGAGTTCAACCGGGTCATTAGTTCCTGGGAGCGCGAGCACCTGTTGCTGCAGGTGTGACGCCGGTCAGCGGGTGGCCTGTCAGAGCTTTTCTTCCAGGCCGATGTGCTCAATGCGCGGATAGGGCCGCCAGGTAAAAACCTGCTGGTGGTTGCAGATCATGCAGCGGTGGTCAATCTCGCCGGTTTTCGGGTCCATGTCACCACAGGCAGCCATCATGCCCTTGCCGCAGGCATCACACACGTAATTGACTTCTATCGGCCGGACTTCGCGTTTCAATTCTGGCATGACCCAGCAACCCTCCTGTGAATGTGCGCCTATGCGAGTTCGACCGCCAGTGTACCTGATTCCCGGCCCAGCACCACGCCCCGCAGCCAGCTGCCGCCGTCCGCGTCACGCAGGATATCGCCCACGCCGCCGGGGTGCCTTATGCGCAGTGTGCAGGGTGCCGGAGGGCGGTGCTCTGGCGGCAGGGTCATCGCCGAGAGGGCCTGCTGCACCGCGTCCGCGGCAAAGTCGAAGTGCGCCAGTGTGTCCTGTTCCCGGCCGACTCGCGGGCACAGGGCGCGATCCAGTGCCAGTACCTGCAGTGCACCCTGCGGGTCCTGCCCGTGCGCTTTGCAGTGTGCAGCAATCACTGTCGCAAGCGCCGTGTAGAGGCGCTCGGGTGCCGCGAGGGCGGCCAGGTAGATGGCGTTGCGCTGTTCGTAGATGACCATGCGGTCGCTGTGGTCCAGCACACCCAATGCGGCCTGAAAGGTGTCGATGATGGCCCGCAGGCACTCGCGCAGCAGCGGCGACACCGGTACCTCGCCCTGCAGTGCCAGCAGGCGTGTAGTCAGCGGCATGATGTAGCCATGTACCAGCAGGATGTGGGCACTGATCAGGAAGTAACCCTCTTCCCCTTCGTCGCGCGAAAAGGTGTGGCAGCCCACCACGTATTCACCCTTGGCCTTGCCGTAGCCGGCGACGGGAATGGCTTCGATGCGGTAATCCTCGCGGCGCGCATAGAATTCCGTGCCCGGCAGCAGGGTGTAGCCGAAGATGTTGATGTTGGGAAAGGTGGCCAGCAGGGTGTCGAGATTGCGTTCGAAGTCCGCGAGGTTATCGCCCGGCAAGCCCCAGATCAGCTCTGCGGCGATGGGTACGCCTTGTTCGGACATCTGCCGCGCAATGGGCTCGTATTCGTTGGCGCTCATGTTCTGCCGGTTGCTCAGGCGCAGCGCTTCCGGCGTGAGAGTCTGCAGGGCGAGCTGGTAGTGTGGCAGCAGCTGGTTGCGGTTCAGCAGCAGGGCGATTTCCTGCACCTGTCGGCTGTGTTTCTTCGACCAGGAGGTAGCGAAGCTGCGCGGCAGGCCGGTACGTTCCTTCAGCTCGACAATCATCTGGGCCTTTGCCAGGTCCTGCTTCAGGGCGCCGAAGTTGGAGTCTGCCAGCCAGATATTGGCAATGCCGGCGGCGACGATTTTCTCCCAGTCATCGCGTATGCGCTGCAACGACCACTGGTACATCTTGCTGCCGATGGCACCGGTGCCCCACTCGCAGAAGGCGCACTTGAACGGGCAGCCGCGGCTGGTCTCATAGGCGATGGCCGCATAGCGCGGGCTGCCATCCGGATGGGTCAGTTCCAGCACGTCCAGCGGGGAGGGAAACGCATCCAGTTCGCGGCAGCGTTCCCGGGCCCGGGTGCGCAGCAGCTTGCCGTCCTGTAGAAACGCCAGGCCATCGATCTCCTGCCAGTGCTCCTGACTGTCGCTGTCGAGAAATTGCTGGAAGGTGACCTCAGCCTCCCCGAGAAACACCACGTCCAGCGCTTCCTCGCCGACGTAATCCTCCGCCTGTTGGACGTGCGGGCCACCGGCAATCAGCGTCAGTCCCGGCGCCAGCTGCCGCAGGCGGTGGGCCAGCGCCAGAAACTCAGCCGCATTCCAAGTATAGACGCTGAAGCCCAGCACGGGGCGCAGCCCCGCCGCAACCGCCTCACGCACCAGCGCCGGGCCGGTAGCGGACCACACCTCAAACCAGTGCTCGATGTCGTCAGCCTGCTGGAAGTGGACCAGTTCGATACGGGTGTCGGCGCTGCGGGCGCCATAGCGCCGGTAGTAGGATGACAGGGCGGCGGTTGTGGTGGGAGGTGCATTGAATTGCTCTGAGTCCATACTCAGAAGCCAGACCGGGCGCTGCACGTGGCGTGCTCCAACAAGAGTGACGCTGCAATGTAGCGAATTGCGCCGGTTTTGCCCAGAATTTCAGGCAACGCCGAGAGGCGGGCGCGCAGTGGCGCCCGCAGTGCGGTGCTAGAAGTCGCCCAGTTCCAGGTCGTAGTAGCCGAGCTCTTCGCGCAGACGACGCTGTTCCAGACGCTGTTCAGCGCGACGGCGCTTTTCCGCCAGACGCTGCTTCTCGGTGGAAACCGGAATCACGTCGTCGAAATCGTCATCGCTCATGTCTAATAACGCCGGCTCGAAAATATCGTCCAGACCATCGTTGTTGGACTGCTCTTGGGTACGCTCAGTCATAAATCACCTCCGGATGATTTACAGCCTCAATTTCGGCGCAATATCACTCAGCACTTTTAGCGAGTAAATCAAAATTTTGTGGCATTTATAACAAAAATCTGCGCCTTGTGAAGCCGGCGCAGAGCGCATGTTTGAAGATTGGTGGCCCGTGCCCATCCCGGGCTTTCCCTGTACACGAGGCTACGTCCCTGTAGTCTGTCTTCCCTGACCAACGGTTAACGGGCCACCCTGCGGACACTTTGCAAAGCCCGTGCCAGTCCGCACCGGGCGTCACAGCGGGGTCTGTTGTGCGTTTTTTGCCGTCCAGGGGGTTGTCCGACGTGTCCGTCAACGTCCGTGGTCAGTCGGCAGGCTGGCCCTGGGTGATGCGCTGCAGTATGTGCAGGGCGGTTTGCTGTGGGTCACCGTCTCCGCTGGCAACGATATGACTGGCGTAGCGCTCGTAGAGCGGCGTGCGTTCCCGGAATACGTCAGCGAAACTGTGCGCGCTGTCGCTGGCGATACCCCGCGGCGGCGCAGCGGCCACGCGCCGGCTCAGCGTTTCCAGGTCAACCTGCAGGTAGACGACCGGTCCCGCCGCGCGCAGGCGCTGCATGGTGGCGGGGCTGTAGACCACGCTGCCGCCGGTGGCGATCACGCTGTTCTCCAGTGGGGTGCTGAGCAACACCGCTTCCTCCAGTGCACGGAGTGCCAGGTGCCCCTGTGTATCCACGATATCCTGCAGGGTGGCCCCGGCGCGGCGCTGGATGCCCAGGTCGGTGTCGTTGAAGTCCAGTCCGGCGAGCTTGGCAAGCAGCACACCAATCGTGCTCTTGCCCGCGCCGGGCATGCCGATCAGGCTGATGGTGCGGGGCGTGGTGGCACGGTTCTGCACGGGTCCGGGTCCTGACTGCTGTTTGCTCGCATTATCCGGCCGCCGGGGCCGGTTGCAAAGCGGCCTCTGCTCCTCGCTCCGCGGCAGGGCGGCTGCATGGTCTGCCGCGCAGCACGTTGTTGCGCCCCTGCGGGTCACTGGTTAGAGTGCGGGCTTACTCACCGGACGACTGACTCAAGGCCTGCCCATGACACTGCAGCACACTCCGCTCGACGCCCTGCACCGGGAACTGGGTGCCCGTATGGTGCCGTTTGCCGGCTACGACATGCCGGTGCAGTACCCCGATGGGATTATTCGTGAACACCAGCATACGCGGCAGGCAGCCGGCCTGTTCGATGTGTCGCACATGGGCCAGCTGGTGTTGCGCGGCGCTGGCAGTGCCGAGCTTCTGGAAACGCTGGTGCCTGCCGACGTGGTCGGCCTTGGTGAGCACTGCCAGACTTATGCCCTGTTCACCAACGCAACCGGCGGCGTGCTGGACGACCTGATCATCACGCGCTGGTCGGCGGATACGTTCTTCCTGGTGGTCAACGCCGCCTGCAAGGTCGAGGACATTGCCCACCTGCGGGCACACCTCACCGGGCAGACCCTGGAAGTGCTTGACCAGCAGGCCCTGCTCGCCCTGCAGGGCCCGGGGGCGCGCGAGGTGATGCGTCGCCTGTGCCCCGAGCTGGATACACTGACCTTCATGCACGGGCAGGCGGTCACGCTGGACGGGGTTGAGGCCTATATCACCTGCTCCGGGTACACCGGCGAAGACGGTTTTGAAATTTCCGTGCCTGCCGCCAGCGCCGAGGCGCTGGCACGTCGACTGCTCGCGGAGCCCGAGGTGGCACCGGTGGGTCTGGGCGCGCGGGACTCCCTGCGGCTGGAGGCCGGTCTCTGCCTCTACGGCCACGAGCTGAACCCGGATATCGATCCCGTACAGGCCGGCCTGCTCTGGTCGATCGGCAAGGCGCGGCGCCCGGGCGGCGCGCGCGAAGGCGGATTCCCGGGTGCGCAGCAGATATTCCATCGGATGGTGAACAAGCCGCCACTGCGTCGGGTGGGTTTGCGGGTAGAGGGCAAGCGTCCCGTGCGCGAAGGCCAGGCAGTGCTGGATGAACAGGGCAAGCCCGTGGGCGAGGTCTGCTCGGCGGGTTTTGGTGCCACGGCTGGCGGACCGATCGCCATGGCCTATGTACAGCGCTCGCTGGGAGAGCCGGGCACGCGACTCGCGGTGGATGTTCGCGGCAAGGCGCTGCCGGTGACCGTCGCCGCCATGCCCTTCGTACCCCAGCGCTACTTCCGCGGTTAGGTGCTGCTCAGTGCGCCCAATCCCGCGGGGCGCGAAACTGCTGTGACAGGTAATCCATCTGGTCTGCCAGCACCCGTTCGCGGCTGAGGAAGTGCCACTCCCAGGTATTGGGCCTGAAGGGGACGGCGAGCAGCGGCATCCCGGCTTCCTCCGGGGTGCGATTGTCCTTGGCCCAGTTACAGCGGCGACAGGCCGCGACCACGTTCTCCCAGCGGTCGTCCCCGCCGCGTGATGTGGGCAGCACATGATCCCGGGTCAGCTCGGCCCGGGGAAACTGCTGGCCGCAGTACAGGCAGCGGTGCTCGTCGCGACGAAACAGTGTGCGGTTGCACAGGGGCAGGCTGAAACCGGGCCGTACCCGACCCTGGAGCGCGATGATGGGTTGCAGGCGGATGGCGGAGCGCAGACCGGTGAGCCGCTGGATACCGCCGAACATGGGCGGCAGGGGTTCGCCGATGCCGTAGACAACGTCACCGCGTGCGTACGCAGACACCGCCTCCTGTGCGCTGAGCCAACCGCGTGGTTGGCCCGCGACGTCCAGTTTCAGGATGTTTTGCATGGGTCGCCACTCCGTGGAGTTCCCCTAACGCTACTCAAGATGCGTGACATTTACAATCGTGCAGAATGCCGCCGCCGGTGTGCGCCTAGTGCGCGGTCCAGTGCCCCTCCACCAGTACCTCGCCTGCAGATAGAACCCGGCCCAGAAAGCGATCACCAGGACGGACTTCGCCCACCCCGGCGGGGGTTCCTGTCATGACCAGGTCGCCGTCTTCCAGCGTCAGAAAGCCTGACAGGTTGCGCAGGATCTGCGCCGGCGGGTAGAGCATCATGTCCACGGTGCCAGCCTGACGCAGTTCGTCGTTCACATACAGTTCCAGGGCCAGTGCTTCCAGTGGGGTGTCCAGTGCGACAAAGTCGCTACAGAGGGCGGCGCCATCAAAGGATTTGGCGCGCTCCCACGGCAGGCCCTTGGCCTTCAGCTGTGTTTGCAGCGCGCGCAGGGTGAGATCCAGCCCGAACCCGACGGCGTTGAAGGCGCCGTTTTCCCACAGCAGTACGATCTCCCCCTCGTAGTGCACGGGCTCACCGCGCGCGGCGTGCAGCGCGTTCCCCAGCGCCGAGTTGGGCTTGATGAACACCACCATATCGTCGGGCATCTCATTGCCCAGTTCACTCACGTGGGCTGCGTAGTTGCGGCCGATACAAACGATTTTTGAAGGCTGCAGAAGGCGTTGATCGACGCGGATGCTGTGCACGGGGAGGGTCCTTGCGGTGGGGCTGTTAAGTGACGTCATGGTCTCGCTGCCGGGCGACTTTGGCAAGGGGCGGCCCGGCCTGTTGGAGGCCCGGCCCGCCTGAACCGACGCCACGCGCCCGGCAGCAGGCGCATGGTGTAAACTCGCGGCTTTGTCTGCACTGGGTGCGGGCGCAGCGCAAGCCGGGGAACGGGAACGCGGGCGATGACTGAGTGGATGGAGTGGGCACCGCTGGTGCTGACTATGGTGGGCACCGGCGTGTTGGCCGGCGTCATGGCCGGCCTCCTGGGCGTGGGGGGTGGCATTGTCATTGTCCCGGTGCTGGACACCGCGCTGGGCGCTTTGGCGGTCGATCCGGCAATCCGCATGCATATCGCCGTTGCCACATCGCTGGCGACCATTGTGCTGACGTCGCTGTCCTCTGCGCGGGCGCACCACCGGCGCGGCGCGGTGGACTTCCAGCTTGCCCGCAGCTGGGGGCCGTTGATCTTTTGCGGCGCGGTGTTCGGCGCCTGGCTCGCTTCACGTCTGCACGGCAATGTGCTGGCATTGGTGTTTGGTGGCGTGGCGATTCTGCTGGGCCTGCGCATGCTGCTGTTCGGTGGCCGCAATCCCGCGCCTGGGCGCGAACTGTCCCCGGGCGGATTGGCGCGACTTTTTCCACTGGGTATCGGCGGCCTGTCGAGCATGATGGGTATCGGCGGCGGGACCTTCAGCGTGCCGGTACTGACTCTGCTCGGTCACGGCATACACCGCGCGGTGGGCACCTCCGCCCTGTTTGGTTTACTGATCAGCCTGCCCGGCGCCCTGGCCTATGTGGCAACGGGTTGGGGTGACGACCGCCTGCCGGCCGGAAGCCTGGGGTTTGTCAGCCTGCCTGGCCTCGCCTGCATCGCGCCGATGACCGTCCTGGCAGCGCCGCTGGGGGCACGTCTGGCCCATCGCCTCTCGGCGCGCCAGCTCAATTTTGCCTTTGGCGTGTTTCTGGTGCTGGTCGCCAGCCGCATGCTCTATCGGGCCCTGTAGCCACGCCACCCATAGGCGTGGTCAGCGCAACAGCAGCAGCGTCATTTCGGCCTGGCTCAGCATGCGTGTGGTGTTGCTGCCGACAAAGAACTGGCGAATGCGCGAGTGGCCCCAGGCCCCCATGACCATCAGGTCCACCTGTTGCTCCCGGTGGTAGCGGTTCAATGTGGACTGCACGTCCCCCTCAAGCGTCGCGACGGTGACCGCAAAGCCGGCGGCCTGCAATGCCCCGGTCGCTTCGGCAACCTGTCGCCGCTGGTCCTCGGTCAGCGGCCCCACTGAGACCAGGTGGCAGGGCAAGCCAGCCAGCAGGGGGCTGCCGGCCACCCGGTCCAGGGCCTTCTGCGCGGTCGCGCTGCCGTCGAAGGCAATCATGAAGGAGCGCGGCGGACGGAATGCCTGCAGCGTCACCAGAATGGGTCGCTGGATCCGGCGCACAACGCTTTCGAGGTGTGAGCCAATGGCGTTGGCCTCGGCGGCATGATCCTCGCCCTGACGACCGAGGATGACCAGTCGCGTGTCATCTTCAAGGTCCGCCAGCGTACTCACCAGATCACCGTGACGCTGGCGCTGCGTCACCTCGGCGGCGCCCGCCCCGCGGGCGACGGCCTCGGCTGCCTGCAGCAGGTGCTTGCCATGCTCCAGCGCCAGCCGCTCCCGACGCTCGTCCAGTGCGGTGAGCTCCTCCAGCAGGTGCTCGCGACTGCCCAGGCCGATGGCGCCTGAGAGATCTGCTGCGGGCGGCGTGGCAGGTTTCTCCAGGGCGTGCAACAGGGTCAGTGGTTGCGCCAGGCGCTGGCTGGCCCAGGCCCCGGCGAGGCTGATGGCTTCGGTGCTGGCTGAGCCGTCAATGCAGGCAATGATGGTGTGCATAGGGCAATCTCCCGGTCAGTGCCCCGCCAGCAGCGGGTCGCTGGCATCGGGTTTGTCGTGTACGCCGAAGCGGTCGACGATGGTGGCGCTGGCGGCGTTCATGCCGATCACCTCCACGGCCGCCCCCTCGCGGCGGAACTTGATCACGACCTTGTCGAGGGCCGACACCGAGGTGATGTCCCAGAAGTGTGCGCCGCTGACGTCGATAGTGACACGCTCCAGCGCCTCCTTGAAGTCGAAGGCCGCGGTGAAGCCATCCGCCGTGGCAAAGAATACCTGCCCGATCACGGTGTACACCCGGTGGCCATCGCCTGCATCGGCAGACTGGACCAGCATGAAACGGCTGATCTTGTTGGCGAAAAACAGCGCCGCCAGCAGTACACCAACGAGCACGCCCAAGGCCAAGTTGTGAGTGCTCACTACCACGATAACCGTTGAGACCATAACGATGCTGGAGGACAGTGGGTGGGATTTCAGGTTGCGCAGAGAATCCCAGGAGAAGGTGCCGATGGACACCATGATCATCACCGCGACCAGTGCGGCCATGGGAATCCGGCTGATCCAGTCGTCCAGGAACACCACCATGATCAGCAGTAACATGCCGGCTGCGAAGCAGGACAGGCGGCCCCGCCCCCCGGACTTCACGTTGATTACCGACTGGCCGATCATGGCACAGCCCGCCATGCCGCCCATCAGGCCGGCACCGATATTGGCGATACCCTGGCCCTTGCACTCGCGGTTCTTGTCGCTCTCGGTGTCGGTGAGGTCGTCGATGATGGTTGCTGTCATCATCGACTCCAGCAGGCCCACCACCGCCAGCGCCGCGGCGTAGGGAAAAATGATGCCAAGGGTATCCAGTGTCAGGGGCACATCTGGCCACAGGAAAACCGGCAGCGTATCCGGCAGTTCACCCATATCCCCTACGGTGCGGATATCCAGGCCAAGCAGCAGTGCGATTGCGGTCAGGGTGAGGATGCACACCAGCGGCGAGGGCACCAGCTTGCCGATGACGGGCAGCCACGGGAAAAGGTAGATAATACCCAGCCCGCCGGCCGTCATGGCATAGACATGCCAGGTCACCCCGGTCAGCTCCGGGAGCTGGGCCATGAAGATCAGGATTGCCAGGGCGTTCACAAAGCCGGTGACCACCGAGCGTGAAACGAAGCGCATCAGTGAGCCTAGTTTCAGGTAGCCCGCGAGAATCTGCAGCACGCCGGTCAGCACGGTGGCCGCCAGCAGGTATTCCAGGCCATGCTCCTTGACCAGGGTAATCATCAACAACGCCATGGCCCCGGTGGCGGCGGAGATCATCCCCGGTCGGCCACCGGTGAAGGCGATGACCACGGCGATACAGAAGGAGGCGTAGAGCCCCACCTTCGGGTCGACACCGGCGATGATGGAAAAGGCGATGGCTTCGGGTATCAGTGCCAGAGCCACGACCAGCCCGGCGAGCAGGTCGCCGCGCACGTTACCCAGCCAGTCCTGTTTCAGAGTATCAAGCATGCTGTCTGTCTTCTTGCCTGCGGTGAGTGACGGCCGAACGCGACGACACCCGGGTGACGTGTTTCCCGGTGTGAGACGGCCGTGGTGGAAGGGGGCGGATTATCCGGCAAGCAGCCGCATGTGGCCACCGCGATGTGAACTTGTACCGGGATCGGTCAGGCGACCATCCTGCGCGGGCTTGTGCCTCGCGCTAGGGGTCGTGGTTTTCCGCGTCGCTCGGCCCGGCCTGGCGCGCCCCGGCCTGCCCCTGCTGCAGGGCGGCGGTCAGCAGGCGCAGCTGCCTCTGCACATCATCCAGCTGTTGGGCGATGAGGTCGCGCTCATCATGCGCCTGCTGCGCCTCGCGGGCGTTCTGTTCAGCGGTCATCACACCCAGCACGGCGCCGACCATCATGTTGAGGAAAATAAACGCAGTCAGAAAAATGAAAGTGAGATAGTAGACCCAGCTCAGCGGATACGCTTCCATCGTGGCGTACATCACGTCCGTCCAGTCCTCAAAGGTGGCCACGCGAAACAGCGTGAGCATGGCAATCGCCACATCCCCCCACAGCGTTTCGTCCACATCCGCGAACAACATGGAGCCGACCGCAGCGTAGATGTAGAAAATGATGAACATGAGCAGGGCGATGTAGCCCATGCGCGGTATCGCCTTGAGCAGCGAATTGATCAGGAAGCGCAGTTCCGGCACCACCGACACCAGACGCAGGACCCGGAACACCCGCAGCAACCGCCCCAGCAGCACGGCCTGGGAGTTATCCAGCGGAATCAGGCTGCCGATCACCACCAGAGTATCGAAAATGTTCCAGCCATCGCGGAAAAAGCGGCGCTTGTCGGGGCAGGCGGCGAAGCGAAAGAGGATTTCCACCAGGAAAAACAGGGTAATGGCGGTGTCCATGATACCCAGGGTGCGCTCCGCCAGTGGCGGCAGATCGTAGGTTTTTGCGCCGATGGTTAATGCAGACAGGAGAATTATGGCGATCACGGCGCCCTGGAAGATACGGCTGGATTCTATCCGCCGCAGCAGCCCGGAGCCGGAGGAAGAAAGGGAAGCGCTGGACATGGGGCCTTGCCTGAGTCAGTCGGTGTGCGCCGATTCTAGAGTGCCGCAGGGGACTTGAACAGGCGGGAGGTTGGAGCTGGGCCGTCCTGGCCCGGTTGTGCTCAAGCCCCTCAGCGCTTGCAGCTGTCGATCTCGTCTTGCGAGAGCCCCAGGTCCCGCGCCGCCCGCTCGAAGTCCTCTTTGGTCGCATTGGCGTCGGCGATGTCCCGGCTGGCTTCGGAGATGTCACTGGCGATGTCGCTGCTGCCACCATAGCGTGACGCGGTGCGCGAGACCGTGTTGAACAGGCTCATCAGCCCCTGCTTCTGCTTTCTCGCCTGCTCGGCTTCGGCGATCTTGCGTTGCAGGCATTCCTGCTCGGTCTCCACGGGGGCCGCGGCCTGTGCCGGCGAGCCACCGTTGTTCACTCTGGACTTGAGGATGCCGGCCAGCTGCGGGCTGGCGGTGCCGGTCACCTCCAGCTGGTTGTCTGCCTGGAACTGGGAAATGGCAATCTGCGTTTCCACGCTTTCCACGCCATCTACCGGCCCCGGTTGATAGCCGAGCGCCGCCAGATCCGTCTCGATGCTCTGGATGAGTGGGTCGGCCTGCGCCGCCGCAATCATCAGCGGCAGTGTGAAAGCGGCGAGTGCACTCGCCAGGGTGCGGCTCACGGTTGTGTGTGGTGCGCGAGGCTGAAGCATCGTGTGGGTCCCCTCTTTTCTACTGCCCGGCGGGCCAGTGTTGCGGCGGAGCGCTGACCAGCGGGTTCACCCGGCTCCGGTCAGCTCGCGGATGATGATACTCCAGTGGTCGAGTGCCTCGTCAAACGCTTTGATCGGCACCCGCTCATTCAGGCCGTGAGCGTACATCTCGTCCGGGTTCATGAAAATGCTGCCCACGCCCCAGGTGGGAATGCCGGCGTTGCGGAAATGCATGGCATCGGTGCCGCCGGATGACATGTAGGTGATCAGGCGCAGGTCGGGGTGGCGACTGTGCACCGCCTTGCTCACCGCTGACAGCACGTCCGCGCGCAGCTCGGAAATCGGGCTTTCGGTGACCTCGGTGAGCAGTTCGAATTCAGCGCCGCTGTTGGCCACCACCGCCTCCAGCTCGGCCTGGATATCGGCGGCCTTGACGCCGGGGAAGATCCGGCAGTTGACCGTCGCGGTGGCGGACTGGGGCAGGGCGTTCTCGGCGTGTCCGGCGCGCAGCATGGTGACCACGCAGGTGGTGCGCGTGGAGCCGACGTAGGACGGCTCGGTGCGCAGCCGCTCGGCAGCGTGCTCATCATCGGGGTTGTAGGCAAAACGCACCATGGTTTCACCGAGTTCTCCGCCCAGCTGTTCGCCGATATTCTGGAAATAGGAGAGCGTCATCTCGCTCCACATCACCGGGAACCGGTGCGCCTCTATCGCCTTGATGACATCGGCCAACTCGTAGATGGCGTTGTCGTCCCGTGGCCGGCTGCTGTGGCCACCGGGGTTGCGCACGGTGATTTCCCAGGTGGCATAGGTTTTTTCCGCTGCCTGGATCTTGTAGCTCACCGCATTGCCGTTGCTGTCGAGGTCGCCGCCGCCGGCATCGGAATTGAGGGCGAACTCGGCCTCGGCGAGTTCCGGCATCTCGGAAGCCATCATGCGTGTGGTGGTCATGCCGCTCTCTTCGTCACCGGAGAACGCGAGGATGAGGTCGCGGTCTGGCACGAAACCTTCGCGCCGCAGACGGATGAACGTCGCGGTGAGCTGTGCGACACCAAACTTGTTGTCGATGCTGCCACGGGCGTAATAGTTCACCGCATCCTGGGTCAGGGTGAAGGGTGGACGCTCCCAGTCCGCCGCCAGTGCCTCCACGACATCCAGGTGGCCGAGCAACAGAATGGGCTTGCGGCCGGCGCTGCCATCGCCGCGATAGGTGGCGATGAGTGTGGCGAATTCGCCTTTCGGCACCACCTGCACGTCCTCCTCGGGAAAACCCGCAGCGATCAGCTCATCGGCGAGATACCGGGCAACACGGGGTGTATTGCCCTGCGCCTTGGAGGTATCCACCTCGACAATGGTCTTGTAGATCTCGAACGCCTTGCGCGCATGGGTCTCGTCTGCTTGTGCGGCGGTCTGGGTCGCGAGCAGTGCGAGGCAGGCGCTGCACGCCAGCTTTTTGAGTGACATCGTGTGCTCTCCACAGAGTGTTGTGAAAAAGGTTAGCACATTCGCGCGGCCGCACCGCTGGTCGTCTGCAGGTTTTGGCGTATGCTTGTCGGGTAGACGTCGAGGACCCCCGTGAACAGTACGCCCCCCACCACCCAGCGGCGCAATGTCTGGCTGCGCGACACGCTTTCGCGTTCGCGCCGCGACGCTGTGTCCAGTTCCATGATGACCGGCATTTGCGACAACTACCTCGGTGCCTTCGCCATATCCCTGCGCGCCAGCCTGGCACAGATGGGCTGGTTGATGGCCGCCCCGCAGCTGGCAGGGGCGCTGTTCCAGCTGCTATCGGTGTGGCTGTGCCCGCGTTTTTCCCGGCGCCGGGCAATCGTCACCGGCGTGGTCCTGCAGGCGCTGGCGGTGCTGGGGATGGCGCTGATAGCGTTTATCCGCCCCGACAACGCCGTCACCTGGTTGATCGTGTTGGCGGTGCTCTACCAGGCCAGCGCCAACTTCGTGCAGCCGCAGTGGCGCAGCTGGATGGGCAGCGTGGTGCCGCCACGGCGCCGCGGGGCCTTCTTTGCGGGGCGCACGCGCCTGACCATGATCACCAGCTTCGCCGTGTTTGCGGGCGGCGGTGCGCTGCTCGGCCTGTTCCAGCGTTTCGAGCTGGCCTGGCTGTGTTTTGGTGCACTGTTCCTGCTCGCCGCAGCGGGCCGCGGCGCTTCCGCACACCAGCTACGGCGCATGCACGACCCGGATCACAGCAGCGTGCCTGGCGCCATATCCTTTACGGCTACCCTGCACCGTGTGCGCGATGCCTTCCGCGACAAGACCTTTTACCAGTACAGCCTGTTCATTGCCGGCATGCAGTCTGCTGTAGCAATTTCCGCACCCTTTTTCAGTGTGTACATGCTGCGCGACCTGAATTACAGCTACTGGCAGTTTTCCGCCAATACCGGCATCGCGATTCTCACACAGTTCTTCACCCTGTCGGTCTGGGGGCGTATCTGTGACCGCTGGGGCAACCGCTGGGTCATGGTGTCCAGCAGTCTGCTGCTGCCGGTAGTGCCTGCGTTGTGGCTGGTATCCAGCGACTTCACTTACCTGCTCGCGGTGCAGGTGCTGTCGGGGCTTGCCTGGGGGGGCTTCACTCTCAGTACCGCCAACTACCTCTACGACCTGCGGCCGCCGCGGTCGGATTTTGCGAGCTACGCGGCGGTGCAGTCTTCGCTGGGCGCGGTCGGCATTTTTTGTGGCGCCCTGTTCGGTGGTTATCTGGCCGGGCACCTTTCGGACCTCGCGGCCTGGCTCCCGGAAAGCTGGCAGCCGCTGCACCCGGTCGTGCTGATTTTCCTCGTATCGGGCCTGCTGCGGGGCATTATTCTTGCCTGGTTCATTCCCCGCTCGGTGGAGCTGCGCGTGCGCCAGCGCCCTGACCTGCTGCAGGTGGTTTACCGGATTTCGCGCTTCACCCCGGGTGCAGGCATTGTGTTGGACTGGCTGACGGTAACGCGCAAGCGACGCGACTGAGGCTATACTCAGGGAGAAGGGCGCGAAGCGCGGCCCCGCAACTGACCGGGAGTAGGCACTGCATGCATCAATTGAGTGGACTCGACGCGACGTTTCTGTACGCAGAGATGAACAATTCGCCGATGCACATCGCGCCCCTGCTGATTTACGACCCCGCCACCACCGGCCGCGATGTCGTACGTTTCAAGGACATTCTCGCCACCTTCGCGGAGCGGCTGGATCGCTCACCGATATTCCGGCGCAAGCTGGCGATGGTGCCACTGAACCTGGACCAGCCCTACTGGGTCGACGATGACCGTTTCGACCTCGAGTTCCACGTGCGCCATATCGCCCTGCCGAAACCGGGTGACTGGCGCCAGCTGTCGATTCTGGCGGCACGGCTTCACGCCCGGCCGCTGGACCGGGCGCGCCCGCTCTGGGAGGCCTACATCATCGAAGGCCTGGACAATGTGGCAGGCCTGCCGCCGGGCTGTTACGCCATGCTGCTCAAGGTGCACCATGCGGCGATCGACGGGGCTTCCGGTGTCGAGCTGATATCTGCACTGCACGACCTGTCTGCCACACCGCCGCCGCCGCGCCCGGTGGCGCCGCCCTTGCTGGACCCTGCGCCCAGCACGGCCGAAATGCTATGGCGGGCATACAAGGTCAATATGAAAGCCCCGTTTCGACTGGCGCGCATGGTCGGGCAGGGTATTCCCGCCTGGCGTCGCGTGCACGAGGGGGTCAAGGCGAAGAAGTTTCGTACACTGGGTGACAAGGAACGCACCCGCTTCAACGCGGCGGTGTCGCCGCACCGGGTGTTCGGCGCGGTGGATTTTGACCTCGCCGTGATTCGCCGGGCACGGGAGGCGGTGCCGGGGGCGACGGTCAACGATGCCATCCTGAGCATCGTCGGCGGTGCACTGCGCCAGTACCTGATGGACAAGCAGGAACTGCCTGCAAAGAGCCTGGTGGCGGGGGCGCCGGTCAATGTTCGCAGTCGCGACGAGGCGTACAGCGGTGGCAATCAGGTATCGATGATGACCATCCCGCTGGGCTCAGACGTTGCGGAGCCCCTGGAGCGCCTGCGCAGCGTGCACCGGGACGCGGTGGGCTCCAAGGCCTACCACGAGGCGGTCGGGGCGCGCTTCATGACCGACATGACGCACAGCCTGCCGGCGGAACTCGCCGCCCTCGGCGTGCGCGCGGCACTGGGTTCGGGGCTTATGGCGGGCATGAAGCCGATCTTCAATACGATCGTGACCAATGTGCCAGGCCCGCAGGTGCCTCTGTATATGTGTGGTGCGCACGTCGTGCGCAGCTACGGCCTCGGCCCCTGCATTGACAATATGGGGTTGTTCCATGCGGTCACCAGCTACGACGGGCAGATTGCTGTGTCGTTCCAGGCCTGCCGCGCGATGATGCCGGACCCGGGCTTCTACGAGCAGTGCCTGCAGCGCGCCTATGCGGACCTGCAGGCAGCGGCGGAAGCGCCGCGGAAGAAACCCGCGGCCAGGCGCAAAAAAGCGGCCGGTAAGACGCAGCCTCGCGCCACCAGGACGCGCAAGGAAAGCGTGCCCAAGGCGAAGTCAAAGGCCACAGCAAAAGCGAGGGCGCGTCCGCGCAAGCGGCCCGCCTAGTTACTGGCGTTCAGGCACGGGTGAGCGGTGAATAGGGGCGCTGAGCGTGCCGTCGCGGTCGATCCGCCAGGGGACCCCTTCACAGACGGCGTAGTTGCGGCAATCGGGGGTGCAACCGCGGCAGGGCAGCCGGGGGTGTTGTGTTTCTGCGGTATTCCTCGGTGTCATTCAGCACTCTCCTGAGTCTCGCGCAGTATACGGCATTTGCCGGCTCCCCGATCAGCGCAGGCAAGGTTAGCCGCTGCGGGCGAGCAGGTGGCAGGCCGCTGCGTGGGTGCCTGTCAGCGGTGCCAGACCGGGTTCGGCCTCACTGCATCGCGGCTCGGCGCGGGGGCAGCGCGGGTGAAAGCTGCAACCCGTGGGCGGGTTGATGGGCGAGGGTACGTCCCCCCGCAGCACATCGCGTTGTGCCTTGCGGTGCGGGTCCGGCACGGGAATGGCCGAGATCAGGCTCTGCGTGTAAGGGTGGCTGGCCTCCCGGTAGAGTGTTTCGCTGGGGGCCGTTTCCACGATTTTGCCCAGGTACATGATCGCGACCCGGTCTGAAACGTGCTTGACCACCGCCAGGTCGTGGGCGATGAACAGGTAGGCGAGGTTGAATTCGCGCTGCAGGTCGACCAGCAGGTTGAGAATCTGGCTTTGGATGGACACGTCCAGTGCCGAGACCGGCTCATCGCAGATCACCAGCCTGGGGTTCAGGGCGATGGCCCGTGCAATGCCGATACGCTGTCGCTGACCGCCGGAGAATTCAAAGGGAAAGCGCGTGGCCGAGCGGGCGGGCAGGCCGACGATGTTCAGCAGCTCTGCGACCCGTTTGCGGCGCCAGATGCGGTCGCCGATACGGTGCACGGTGAACGGTTCTTCGAGGATATCGCCCACGGTGTGCCGCGCATTCAGTGACTCCATGGGGTCCTGGAAAATCATCTGGATGTCCTGCCGGAGTGGGCGCAGGGTGCGGGGCCGCATGTGCGTGATGTCCTCGCCGGCGAAGCGGATACTGCCGCCAGTGGGCGTGTAGAGCCGCGTGATGCAGCGCCCCAGGGTCGATTTGCCACAGCCTGATTCACCGACCAGACCCAGTGTTTCCCCTGGATTGATGGTGAATGATACGCCATCCACGGCGCGGTTGAAGGCCCGGGCACGCAGGAACAGACCTTCGCGCACCGGGAAGTGCATCTGCAGGTTGCTGACTTCCAGCAGTGGCGCGCTCACAGTTCTTGCCACCGCAGGCAGCTGACCGCGTGACCGGCCGCCACCTGCTCAGGTGCCGGAAGCTGCTCCCGGCAGCGGTCCACGGCAAAGGTGCAGCGGTTCTCGAAGCGGCAGCCCAGCGGCAGGTCGCGCAGACCGGGCACCATGCCCTCTATCACACCGAGGCGCGACTTTGCCTCGGTCTCCAGTCGCGGTATGGAGGCCAGCAGACCGCGCGTGTAGGGGTGGGCCGGCCGGTCGAAGATATCAAACACGGAGCCCTGTTCCGCGACCTTGCCGGCGTACATCACCACCACCTGTTCGCAGGTTTCCGCGATCACGCCGAGATCATGGGTGATCATGATCACCGCCATCCCCATACGCTTCTGCAGGTCGGCGATCAGTTCCAGAATCTGGGCCTGGATGGTGACATCCAGCGCCGTGGTGGGTTCGTCGGCGATCAGCAGGTCCGGCTCGCAGGCCAGCGCCATGGCAATCACCACCCGCTGGCGCATACCGCCGGACAGCTGGTGGGGGTATTCGCCCAGGCGCAGGTCCGGCGACGGAATGCCCACCCGATCGAGCATGTCGGCGGCAGCACGCAGCGCGTTGGCAGGCTCGCAGACCTTGTGCAGCAGCATGCCCTCGGTGAGCTGGCGGCCGATGGTGTGCACCGGGTTCAATGCCGTCATGGGCTCCTGGAAGACCATGCCGATACGCCGCCCGCGAATCTTCTGCATCTCGGGAATATCGAGCCGGGCGAGGTCGGTACCCTGGAACAGCAGGCTGCCGCCTGCAATCCGACCCATGGGTTGCGGCAGCAGGCGCATGATCGACAGCGCCGTCACGCTCTTGCCGCAGCCGGACTCGCCGACGATGCCCAGCGTGGCTCCGGCATCCACCGTGAAACTGACGCCGTCTACCGCGCGCACCAGGCCTTCATCGGTGGCGAACTCGGTGACCAGCTGGTCGACTTCAAGCAGTGCCACGGCTGGCTACTCCGCCCATTGGTCATACACGCGGATGAAGGGGTCGAAACGCGTGCCGTCGCGACGGGCAGCTTCGGTCTCTGCTTTCATGTCGGTGTCGATCCAGTGCACGAAGGTCTCCCCAGGACCCTGCGCGTGCTTGTGCGAGAAACCCTCGGGGTAGCGCAGCCAGCGCCAGTGGCCGATGCGGAAAAAGCCCTGGTAGAAACCGGGCACGAAGGAGGCGTGCTCGTGATGCAATTCCGTCATCCGGTGTGCCAGCTGGATCATGTCGTCGCGGTCGTTGGAGCGCCGATAGCGTTCGATCAGCTGATCCATTTCCAGAATTGCAAAACTTTCCAGGTTGTTGGTCTGGGTCTTCAGTTTGCGCTCGGGATTGACACTGCCATCGTCCAGGAAGGCCCTGTCGTAGGCGTTGTCGGAGTGATAGTGCTCCCAGAAGCGGGGGTACAGTTCCAGGAATACGCCAAAGGCGGTGAAGAATATATCGTGTTGTTTTTCCTGTACCTTCTTCCAGCCTACGGTGCCATCGAGCACTTCAATGCGCAGATCAAGGCCCGCCTTGGCCGCTTCCTCGCGCAGGATGGTCAGTACATCGCGCAGGCTCTCGTAGCCGGTGGAGAGCGTGAAGGCCAGTCGCTGGCCCTGGTCATTGACCAGAATGCCGTCGGCGCCACGCTCGGTGAAACCCGCTGCCGCAAAGTGCGCCTGGGCCTTGCTGATGTCGAAGGTGCGTGCGGTGATGGTGGGGTGTGTGAAATCACCGAAGCCTTCCTGCCCGGTGTTCATGCGCGTGTTGTCACCGCGGAAGAACTTCTCAATTACCAGCTCCCAGTTCGTGGCGTAATTGATGCCCAGCCGTATTTCGCGGTCACTCAGCAGCGGCTGGGCCGTGTTGATCCACAGGCCGAAATTGGGTCGCGGCCGCTGGTTGTAGTACATCACCTTGTGAATGTACCCGGCCTGGATGTCCGGGTCGCTGTCTGGCAGCTTCTCATACCAGTATTCCGCAAGACCCAGCCCGAACTGGTCGATATCGCCGCGCTTGAAGGCCTCGAAGGTCTTGGCGTCGTCGCGAATAACCGTGAACTGGATACGGTCCGGATTGAAGCGGTAGCGCCAGTATTTTTTGTCCTTTGCCCACCAGTCCTTGTTGCGTGTGAGGGCGATGGAGCGCCCCTTGCGCACGTCCTCCGGGCGTATGATGTAGGCGCCGGGCGTGGGTTCGAATTCCCACTGGTAGCGCTCGCTGAAGTCGTCACCCATGTCGGTGTAGAAATGCTGCGGAATAGGCCGCAACAGGAGCACGCGCTCATCGAGGTCCGGCTTGAGCTCCCGGGTGGTGATGGAGATGGTGTGGTCATCGTAGCGGGTGATGTTGGTGTAGGTCGTGCTGTAGAAGTTGTTGTACCAGGGCGCCATGATGTAGGGCGAGCGGTAGAACCAGAACATGAACAGATAGTCGTCTGCGGTGACGGGCTCGCCATCGGAGAACCGTGCAGCCGGGTCCAGCTTGACGTATACCGTGCGCGCCGCTTCATCGATGGCCCAGGATTCTGCCAGCCCGGGATACAGGTCGCGGGTCTCCGGGTGCACGTGGGCCATGGTCATGCCCGTGTCGTCGAGTAGATAGGTGCGAAAACCGCCGTTTGAGTCCGGGCCTACGGTGCGCAGGGTGCGCGGAAAGTCCTGCAGGGCGGCATTCTGCGTGCCGCCCTTGACGGCGTCCGGCGAGCCGATCTCCGGCAGGTGGTTGTTGTTCTCCCACACCAGGTCCGCGGGCAGGTCAGCCGGCGTCTTGAAACTGAAGAAATCCGGGTTGGCAGCGTAGTAGGCTTCTACCTCGGCGGTGACCCCCGCCAGCCCGTCGGCGCTGGCCGCGATATCTGTGGGCTCCTGGGATGACTCGCCGCAGCCTGCAACGCACAGGCTGAATAACAGGCAGTACAGGGTCTTTTTCATGGCGGATTCCTCATGTGCGTTGTCCCTAGCGGTAAACAGAGAAGGTTTTGGGATCGAATGACTCGCGGATGGCTTCGCCGATAAACGTCACCAGCGTCAGCAGCGCGACCAGCGTGCCGAACGCGGAAATGACAATCCACGGTGCCGTGCGCAGGTTGGCAGTGCCCTGCTTGAGCAACTCGCCCAGGCTGGGTGTGGGTACGGGCAGGCCGAAGCCGAGAAAATCGAGTGCGGTGATGGCGGAAATGGCGGCTACTACCGTGAAAGGCATGAAGGTGATCAGCGTCGACAGCACATTGGGCATGATGTGGCGGAAGATGATGCGCGTGTTGGAGGCGCCAATGATGCGCGCGGCGGCGACATAGTCCCGAGCCTTCTCCTTGTAGGTTTCCGTGCGCATGTAATAGGTCATCCCCGTCCAGGAAAACAGCACCATCACCAGCAACAGAATGCCGATGCGTGTCGGTACCGCGACCGTCGATGGGATGACGGAAAAGATGATGATGACCATGTACAGGAAAGGCACATTGGACCAGATCTCAATGACGCGCTGCAGTATCAGGTCGAAGACGCCGCCGAAGTAGCCCATGGCACAGCCGATGGCAATGCCGATCAGGTAGACGGAGAGCGTGAAGCCGAGTGCGAACAGCAGCGCGATGCGTGTGCCGTAGAAGAGCCGCGCAAGGATGTCCCGGCTGGTGGTGTCCGTGCCCAGGTAGTGCTGTGACGCGGCACTGGGTGGCTGCGGCCGGAACACGCCACCGGCGGCGTTGTTCTCATAGGGATTGTAGGGCACCAGGGGCAGCAGCACCCAGTTCCCCTCATCGGCCTCGTCGAAACGGTCCTGTAAGTCCCGGTAGTTGGTCTCGTAGTCGTAGTCGAGGCCGAAGTCGGTACCCGGGTGGAAGTCGCCATAGGTGGGGAAGTAGAGTTCGCCCTGATAACTCACCACCAGCGCCCGGCTGTTGATCAGCAGCTCACCACAGGCCAGCAGCGCGGAAAGCCCCAGGAGAATCAGGAAGCTGTAGTAGCCGCGCTTGATCTGGCGGAAGCGCCGCAGCTTTTTTCGTGTTTGGGGCGTGAGTGCAAACATGGCCTACTGGAACCGTATCCGCGGGTCGACCAGTGCGACCAGGATGTCCGAGATAATGTTGCCAATCAGCAGCAACAGGCTGGCCAGTAACACCACGCCCATGACCACCGGATAGTCGCGGTCGAGAATGGCCGTCAGGCCGAGCAGGCCAAAACCGTCGATATCAAAGATGGTTTCTATCAGGAAGGAGCCGGATACCAGCAGGGTGATGTTCTGCCCGAACGTGGTCGCGATGGGGATCAGCGAGTTGCGCACGGCATGGCGCGTGACCGACTGCCGGAAGGACACTCCTTTGGCGATCGCGGTGCGTATGTAGTCCGCTGCCAGGTTGTCCATCAGATGGTTCTTGAGCAACAGCGTGACCAGGGCGAAGCTGCCCACCAGGTAGCAAATCAGTGGCAGTACGGAGTGGCGCAGCAAGTCCAGTGCCTGTGCGCCCAGCGACAGGTCGCGGAAGTCATAGCTCACAAAGCCGCCCATGGGGAACCACTCCAGGCGCACTGAAAACAGCAGTATCAGCAGTGAGCCGAGGGCGTAGCCGGGTATCGCGTAGCCGACAAAGATGAGCACCGAGCTGATATTGTCGACAAAGGTGCGGTGGCGTATGGCCTTGAGAATGCCCAGTGGTATGCAGACTGCGTAGGTGATCACCAGGGTCACCAGCCCGTAATACAGCGATACAGGGAAGCGCTCGCTGATGACGTCCCACACCGGCTCGTTGTAGCGATAGGAGCTGCCCAGGTCGCCGCGCAGCACCTTACCCAGCCAGGCGGCATAGCTTTGCAGCACCGGCTTGTCGAAGCCGTAGTATTCCCGCAGCCGGTCGAGTTGTGCCTCCGAGATGGCCATGCCCTGGCCCGCCATCTGGGCGCCGCCGCCGGAAAGGCTCATCTGCTGCGTTTCCATGATGGCGCGTTCCAGCGGGCCACCGGGGACCAGGCGCGTAATGGCAAAGACGATAATGGTCACACCAATTAGCGTGGGCGGGACGAGCAAGAGGCGTCTGAGAAAATAGTCGCGCATGCGATGTCCGGTGAAGCCCCTGTCGTGTTCCCTGCCGTGTGGTGTATCGGCGTGAATCCGGATGGTGCCACAAAGGCACCGCGGGGCAAAGCATATCGGCTGTCGCAGCGTCGGCTGGCACAGCATCGGCTGCCGCAGCATCGGCTGCCGGCTCATCCGCAGCGCAGCCGGTCGCGTAGCTAATTACAGTTCATTCACCAGCCAGCGCCGGGTGCGCGGGGAGTTAGCCGGATGCCCGAGGGGCCAGAAATCCGCCGGGCTGCGGACGAGATTGCCGCGGTGCTGGAAGGTCGCACCATAAAGACAGTGCGTTTCGGTCTGTCGCGCCTGCGCAAGGTGGAGCGGAGGTTGCGTGGCCACCGGGTGCGGGCGGTGGAAACCCGAGGCAAGGCCATGCTATTGCACTTTGAACATGGCCTGACGGTGTACTCGCACAATCAGCTATACGGTGTCTGGTGCGTGGTGCAGGGGCAGCAGCTGCCCGAAAGTACGCGCTCACTGCGTCTGCTGCTGCAAACCGCGACTCACTCCGCCGTTCTCTATAGCGCGTCGGACATCAGCGTGTGGCCCGTGGAGGAACTGGAGCAGCACCCTTTTCTGGCGCGGCTGGGCCCTGACATCATGTCTACCGGACTGGCCTGGCGAACCATTGCGGACCGGCTGCAGAGCCCGCAGTTTGTGCGCCGCAATCTGGCCAGCCTGTATCTGGACCAGGGTTTTGTTGCGGGCATCGGCAACTATCTGCGCAGTGAGATCCTGCACGCTGCACGCCTGCACCCACTGCGGCGGGCCGCCAGCCTCAGTGCCGGAGAACGCGGTCGACTGGCGCGGGCAACCCTGGATGTCAGCCTGCGCAGCTACCGCACTGCCGGCGTCACCCTGGCGCCGTCCCTGGCGCGCGCGCTGGAGGGCACTGCGTTGCCCTGGGAGCAGCGCCGTTTCGCGGTGTTTGGGCGCGACGGGTTGCCCTGCTATCGGTGTGCCGCGGCGATTGTGCGCAGTGAGTTGAACAGCCGGCGGCTGTACGCCTGCCCCGCCTGCCAGCCAGCCTGACAGGGCCTGCCCGCGTCAGCGCGCGTCGCGCAGGCGCTGCTGGCGTCGCCAGTCCCAGGGGGGTGTGGGGTCGCTCCCTGCCCAGAGGCCGCGCCGCGCAGAACGCGCCTCTCGCTCGGCGGCCTCCAGAGCGTGCTCCTGACGTGCGAAATACTGATACCACCAGGCGTGGCCCTGTTCGACCAGCGCCAGGTTGACGTTGCGGCCATCGGCATACACCGTGCCGACCTTGCGCCCGTAGTCGTCCTCCTCGATTACCACCACGCCGAGGCGCTTGCCCGAGACCAGCGCTGCCAGCGCCTCCCGCGAGCGATTCCCATGTGGCTGGTCGCTTTCCGGAGCATCGATGCCGAAGAAGCGGATCTTGTGCTGGGTGTTGCTCGCGTCGAGCAGGGACAGCGTGTCGCCGTCGGCGATGCGCACCACGCGACCGGTCAGGTCAAAGTGCTCAGGGGCCTGCCCCTCGCGTGCCGCGCCCGCGGTTTCCAGCGATTCCACTGCCTGGCCGAGGCCGGTGTTGCGCTCCCCGGCCAATTTGTCCAGTGCCTGTCGGTGCCAGTTCACCTCGCCGTCGGTGGCGAGTTGATACAGGCTGAGGCCCAGCAGCACCAGGGCGACCCGAACCAGATTGCGGGAGGAGAGGGCGGGGAAGCGTTTCATAAGCGAGGCGTTGTCCAGGTCAGTGCCCACTATACCGCAGGCCGGGCATTGGGGGCACGGGCCCCGCGGCGCGCCCGTTCAGGGTTTCAGTGGGCTCGGAGTGATGCTGATGGTCTCCCCCTGGCCGCTCACCATGACTTCGCCGTCGCTGATAGTGCACTGCAGCTGCAGACCGGGACGGGCCATCTGCGCCAGGCTGCGCAGGCTGCTGTCGGCAACCTGCCAGATTCTGAGGTGCTTGAAGCGTTCCAGGGCACTGGCATTTTTTTGCCACCAGACCGGCACGGCGCGGTCACCGTACATATACAGCACCACCTGCTGCCCCCTGGCGCAGGCCTTGCGCAGGCGGTCGGGATCGGGGGCGCCCAGCTCTACCCACAGCTCGATGGCCCCGGTCAGGTCTTTCTGCCACAGGTCCGGTTCGTCGTCGGTGCTGATGCCGCGGCCGAAGGTGAGCTGGTCGCCGGCATGCAGGGCGAAAGCCAGCACCCGCAACATCATGCGTTCATCGGTTTCCGATGGATGGCGCGCCAGGGTGAGTGGGAAATCGCCGTAGACCTGCCTGTCGAGGTCGGCAACGTTCAGGTCCATCTTGAAGATCGTGGATTTCAGGGCCATGTGGGGGCGGTACTCGTGGTGTGGGTGCGCACTATAGCCCAGCCCTGCGGTGCAGGCACGCGGCAGCTCAAGCGCGCAGGCGTGGCACCAGCGCAGGCGTGCGTGCCTTGTAGGCCTGCCATTGCGGGTCCTGCCCCCAGCGTCGCTCCGCTTTGCGCTCCAGAAGGGGGATGCCACTGACCCGGGTGAGCAGCACGAAAACGAACACGGGAGAGATCAGCGTGGCCCATTGCCAGCCCTGCAGCGCCGGCAGGGACATCAATGCGATACCCAGCCAGAGGATGATCTCGCCGAAGTAGTTGGGGTGGCGGGAGCGTGCCCACAGGCCACTGTCGATAAAGCGTTCGGCGCCCTGCGTGCGACGGAAGCGGCGTTTCTGGCTGTCGGCAACCACCTCTATGGTGAAACCAAGCACCCACAGCGTGAGGCCCAGCAAGCCGGGCAAGCCCATTTCCGCCATGCGACCGCTGGTGATGGCGGCCAGCGCGCAGCCCGCGGTGATGACCACCCAGAGGCCCTGAAGGGTCCAGGTGAAGAGAAAACGGCTGGCGTAGGGTTTGATCTGGTCGAAACGGGAGTCCTTGCCATCGGCGCGGATACGCAGGAACAGGAAACTCCCCAGACGCAGGGCCCAGAGGCTGATGCAGGCAGCCAGCAGCAGGCTCGCGGCGCTCTGCCCCGGTGTCAGGGCAACCGCCAGCCAGATCACGGAGAGATAGGTCAGCGCTCCTGTGAGGTCGTAGAAGGTTTCTGTCTGCAGCCGCCAGGCGGGTACGAAGGCCAGCCACTGCAGCGCAAAAGCGAGCCCCGCGCACAGGGCGAAGACCGGCCATCCCAGCCAGCTGGCGCCTGTGTGACTGCCGGCGAGTGTGATGCCCAGGCCCAGAATGAGTACAACGCCGAAGCGGGTCAGTGTGTGTAGCATGAAGGCAGCTCCCATTGCCTGACGGTTGACGGCAGCATCCGCGGGCTCCGATCAGCGGGCAAGGGTAGCACAGGGTCGCGGTCGAATGGCTTGCGCAAAATATTAGCGTAGACTAATGTTAGAGTGTCTTGCCTTGGTGACGGAGTGAAAAAATGACACTTGATCGCGCGGTGCTGGCCTTTGCCGGTGTGATGATCTTGCTGAGCCTGTTGCTGTCCCAGCTGCACAGTGGTAACTGGTTGTGGTTCACGGCGTTTGTGGGTGCCAACCTGTTGCAGTCGTCGTTTACCGGCTTTTGCCCGGCTGCGATACTGTTCAGGAAGCTGGGTGTACGCAGCGGCAGCGCGTTCTCCTGAACGATCGGGAAAGGCTTTGCCAAGCCACCGGCTTCATACAGATAATGACGCCGAATCACCGAGAGAGGAACGCTGATGACGGACGCTACGGCTACCCCGGAAAAACTGTTTGCCCACAAAGTGGTCTGGATCACGGGTGCGTCAAGTGGCATTGGCGCGGCACTGGCGGTCGAGCTGGCCGGCGCGGGAGCGAGGCTGGTGTTATCGGCACGCCGCGAGGACCGGCTGCAGGCGGTGCGCGAGGAGTGTATTGCGGCCGGTGCCGCCACTGATGATGTGCTGGTGCAGCCCCTGGATGTCGCCGACACCGAGTCCATGCCGGCGGCGGTCGAAACGGTGCTGGGTCGCTACGGGCAGGTCGACCTGCTGATCAACAATGCCGGGATTTCCCAGCGCTCCGCCTGCCTGAACACGGAGCTGAGCGTGTATCGCCGGCTGTTCGAGGTCGATGTACTGGGGCAGATTGCGCTGACCAAGCTGGTGCTGCCCACTATGGTCGCCCGTGGCCAGGGGCATGTCGCGGTCACTGCCAGCGTGGCCGGCAAGGTCGGGGCGCCGTTGCGCACCGGGTACTGTGCGGCGAAACACGCGGTGATGGGCTTTTTCGACGCGCTGCGCACCGAAGTCGCGCACCTGGGTGTGCAGGTCACCACGATCGTGCCGGGTTACATTCGCACCGATATCGCACGGCAGGCCCTCACCGGCAGTGGAGCCGCCGCGGGTGATATCGAGGACGATGTCGACAACGGCATGGATGTCGTCGAGTGTGCCCGGGTCATCGTGCAGGGTTTCTGCCGCGGCACAGAGGAAATCGAGGTGGGCAGCGGGCCCGAAATGAGCCTGCTGGAGATGAAACGCAAGGATCCGGTAGGCACCTTCAGACTGTTGGAGCAGATGGCTGCGGAGGCATTGCAGCGCAGTCTCCCCTAGCAGGCAGGCGGCTGACGCCGCGAGCCCATTGCTCCCCACTCACGCAGCGGCGGGGGTGCCGAGGATCTGGGCGACGAACTGCAGGTGCTCCGCGGCCTCGTGGCCAAGCGGCGTGAGAAACCCGCCATCCTCCTGGTCAATCAGGCCCTTGTCGTGCAGCCGCCGTGTGGCGGCGATCATCTGCGGATTCGCGTTGCTGTGCACCTTGAGGCCGACCTGTGCGCTGCTCAGGTCAAATTTCAGCAGCAGTTCGATTTCTTCTATGTGCTCTCTGGGCAGGGCCATAACGGTTTCTCCTGAACGGTGCCAACAGCATAGCGGAAATATGCGGCGGTTGCGCAAGCCCTTGCGGGTCGGGCAACTTACTCCATGCGCTGTGCAATCGGTACCGGCTCCAGACGGACAATCGCAGACGGCTCCGCACTGCGGTCATCCACAGCGAGGTAAATGAAGCCATCAGGGCCCTCGCGCACATCGCGCAGGCGTCCGATGTCCCTGGCCAGGGTCTCCTCATGGACGACTTTGCCGTCCTGCAACCGGAGCAGGGTCAGCTCTTGCCCCGACAGGCCACCGGCGAGCAGATAGCCGCGCCACTTCGGGAAGGCGTCACCTGCATAGAGTGTGAGGCCCGATGTGCCAATGGAGGGCACCCAGACCTTTACCGGCTGTTCCATGCCATCAGCGTGCGTGGTCGCGTGGATCGTCGTACCCTCGCCATAGTTCACGCCATAGCCAATCACCGGCCAACCGTAGTTGGCACCTTTCTGGATACGGTTCAGCTCGTCTCCGCCCTGTGGGCCGTGCTCGGTGATCCACAGCGTGCCGTCTGCGCCGTCAATGACCATACCCTGGGCGTTGCGGTGGCCGTAGCTCCATATCTCCGGCAGTGCCTGCGGCCTGTCCAGGAAGGGGTTGTCTGCGGGTACACGGCCATCGTCGTGCAGGCGCACAATGACCCCGTGGTGGTCTGCAAGCTGCTGTGCCGGGTGCGCTGGCAGATCGCCGGTCGGCGGAACCTGACGGTCACCTACGCTGATGAACAGGTAGCCCTGGTCGTCAAACGCGAGGCGGGATCCGTAGTGTCCGCGGCCGCGGGACTGCGCGACGAAAATCTCCTCCACCTCGCTCAGGCCACCGTCGGCGTAGCGACCGCGCGCCACCGCTGTGGTGGACTCCCCATCTGCCAGTGGTTTGGCGTAGGACAGGTACACCAGCCGGTTGTTGGCGAAGTCAGGGTGCAGTACCACGTCCAGCAGGCCGCCCTGACCCTTGTAGAACACCTCCGGTACGCCGCTGACCGGCTGCTCCAGCAGGCGTCCGTTGCGGACGATGCGCAGGCGGCCCGGCTGTTCGGTGACCAGCATGTCGCCCCCGGGCAGGAACGCCATCGACCAGGGCCTGACCAGGCCGTCGACCACCGGCACGACACGGTAATCGTGGTACGTGGAATAGTGTACGTCCTGGGCGTGACTGCTGGTGCCGATGAAGCTCAGCAGCAGTGTGCAGGGGAGCAGTAGCCGGGCTACAGTGTTCATGGGATTGTCTCTCGCCGTTGGGTCGCTGCACAGTATAGCGACTTGTGTGCCGATTCTCGAAGCGCGGGGGCAGCCAGGCTGGATCTTGCTTCCTGTTCGGGCTGGTGTAAGTATCCGCAGAAACCTACTGGATGATGTGTGTCATGTTGTTGCGCAAAGTGGTCGTTGTGGTATGCCTGCTGGCCGGTGTTTCGGCCCGGGCGGAAGAGCGTTTTGCGGAGTGCCTGTTGGCACTGCAGGATCAGGCGCGGGCGGCCGGGGTGGCGGCGGACATCGTGGACACGGTCGTACCCGGCATGCAGCAGCAGGAACGGGTGCTGGAACTGGACGGCAAGCAGCCCGAGTTCGTGCAGACCTTTGCCCAGTATTTCAACACGCGGGTATCCGAGAGCCGAATCGAGCAGGGGCGGGCGCTGTATGCGCAGCACCGCGATTTCCTTGCGCAGCTGCAGCGGGACTACGGCGTGCCCGGCCACTATCTGGTGGCCTTCTGGGGCCTGGAGACCAATTTCGGCTCCTATCTCGGCCGCATGCCCACCCTGGACTCCCTGGCGACGCTGGCCTGTGACACCCGGCGCGCAGACTTCTTTGGCGGCGAGTTCGTTGCCGCGCTGCAGCTGCTGGAGCGCGAAGGCCTGAGTCCGGACGATATGCAGGGCTCCTGGGCGGGTGCGGTGGGACACACCCAGTTCATGCCGTCGAACTACCTGCGCTATGCGGTTGACGGCGACGGTGATGGCCGCATCAACCTGTGGCACAGCGAGCGGGATGCGCTGGCCTCGGGTGCGCGCTTCCTGCGCGATCTGGGCTGGGTGCCCGAGTTGCGCTGGGGGCGCGAGGTCCGTCTGCCGGCAGGTTTTCCCTATGAGCTTGCGCTGTCCGGCGAGGCACTGCCACTGGCGGAGTGGTCCCGGCTGGGTGTGCTGCGCAACGACGGCGGCGCGTTGCCGGTTGCGGACCTGCAGGCATCGCTGCTGGTACCCGCTGGAGCGCCAGGCCCGGCCTTCCTCGTGTACGACAATTTCGCCGTGATCATGCGCTGGAATCGCTCTGAATCCTACGCGCTTTCCGTGGGCCACCTCGCGGACCGCATTGCCGGTGCTGGACCCCTGCGGCAGGCACCACCGGCCGATCAGCAGCCGCTGGCGCGTGCCGATGTGCTGGCCTTGCAGCAGCAGCTGAACCTGCTGGGTCATGACGCGGGGGAGGAAGACGGACTGTTCGGGTCGGGCACGCGCGCCGCACTGAGCCGCTTCCAGCGCAGCGTCGGGGCGGTGGCGGACGGCTACCCCGGCAGCGAGATTCTGCAGCGCCTGCAGCGGGCGGCATTGGCGGAGGGGGCTGGCGCAGGCAACTAGCTCTCCGACGCTGCCCGCAGCATGTCGTCGTGCTCGGCCATGTTCCAGGGCAGGCTCGCCGGCGAAATGTGCAGGAAATGCAGGTGCTTTTCCAACTGGTCGAGAATGTCGGTGATGATGTCGTGCTGGTCGAAGCCGTAGACATCGTAGGACTGGCCGCCGCGGCGCAGGAACACCTCGGCGCGGCAGTAGTGTGCGCTGTCCTCACTGCTGTGTGCCATCTCCGGAAACGCGTAGTGGGGCAGACTGTGCTCCAGCAGGCGAATCTCGTAGATAAAGTCCACGGCCTCGTCCTTGGTCACTTCCAGCCACAGACGTGCCGGCGCGTCGTCCTCGTGCAAGGTGGCATGCCAGCCCTGCTTGTCCAGTTCACGCTGTACCCGCCACATGGCCTTGCGCACCGTGGTGCCGATGAAAGCCTCCACTTCACCCCGATCCGGGAACGTGACCAGTCCCGCGAGGCGGCGGCGCCACAACCCGCGGCCATTGCCCACTGACAGACGCCCCGTTACGCCAGTATTCAGGCTGGTGTGGTGATGGCCCTCAATCACCAGGGCGCGCCACATGCCGATCGCCGCCGCGATCATGATCAGGGAGAACGGCAGGGCACTGGCGATGGTCATGGTCTGCAGCGCGCCCAGGCCGCCCGCAAGCAGCAGGGTCGCGGCCACGGCTCCTTCGCTGCTGGCCCAGAACACGCGCTGCCATATGGGTGTGATGGCGGCGCCCCCCGATGCCAGGGAGTCGATGACCAATGAGCCGGAGTCCGAGGAGGTGACGAAGAAGGTGACGATGAGGATGACCGTCAGGAAGGAGACCAGGGAGGAAAATGGCAGCACTTCAAACAGCTTGAACAGGGCCACGGCGTGATCGGCCTGCACCTGGTCGATGAGTGTGTGGTAACCCTCGTTCATGATCAGGTGCAGCGCGGTGTCACCGAAGATAGAGAACCACATGAACGTGAACAGTGTGGGCACGAACATCACGCCGACGACGAACTGGCGTATGGTCCGTCCGCGGCTGATCTTGGCGATGAACAGGCCCACGAAGGGGGCCCAGGCGATGGTCCAGCCAAAGATGAACAGGGTCCAGTTGCCGATCCAGTCGCTGCGCGTGTAGGCCTGCAGATTGAAGGTGCGTTCTACGATATGGTTCAGGTAACTGCCCGTGTTCTGCAGGAAACTCTCGAGGATATGCACAGTGGGGCCCACGCTGAACACAAACAGCATCAGTGCCACCGCCAGCACCATGTTGAGGATGGACAGCCGCTTCACACCCTTGTCCATACCTGCCACCACCGAGAAAATCGCCAGGGCGGTGATGGCGACAATGGCGATGATCTGTACGGTCACGCTCACCGGAATCTGCGGCCAGAGGTAGTTGATACCGGCGTTGATCTGCGCAACGGAGAGCCCCAGCGTCGTGGCTATCCCGAACATGGTGCCGAGTATGGCGAAGACATCGACCGCGTGCCCGATGGGACCATAAATGCGGTTGCCGATCAGGGGGTACAGTGCGGAGCGGATCGACAGCGGCAGTCCGTGGCGAAAGGCGAAGTAGGCCAGCACCAGCCCCACCAGCCCGTAGATTGCCCAGATGTGGAAGCCCCAGTGGAAAAAGGCAATTTGCATGGCCTGCCGGGCCGCATTCACGGTTTCCGGCGCACCCGCCGGGGGCGCTGAATAGTGCAGCACGGGCTCCGCGACGCCGAAGAACAGCAGGGCGATGCCATAGCCGGCCGAGAACAGCATGGCAAACCAGGCCGGGAAGCTGTATTGCGGGTCCGCGTGGTCCGGCCCCAGCTTGATGTTGCCCCAGTTGCTGAACGCCACCACGACAATGAACACGAGGAAGAACGCCACCGACAGCATGTAGAACCAGCCGAAGGTGCTGGTGATCCAGGCCAGGGATGAGCTGAACAGCTGGCCGGCGAGATCGGGGCTGCTGATGGTGCCGATGACGAGCAGGACAATGACCACCACCGCCGGGATAAACACCGGTAATAGCACGGTGGAGGAGGGTGTTTTGGCAGTGTGCGCCTCGTTCATGCAAGGATCCTCTGCCCGCACGCTGGGGCGGGTTCATTTCACGGGTGCGCCGGGCAGGGTAACAGACGGGGCCGCACAGGTGTACCGCGCAGCAGTGGGGTGCCGCAGCCTATTCTGTTACTGTTCAGGCTGCTGCCCCCTGAACTTGCGCTTCGCGGGGCAGATTGCCTTGACCATGGAGACCCCGATGACTGCTCTCGACAACCGACAATTCCGCCTGAAAGCACGCCCTGCTGGACGTATTGAGCGTGCGCACTTCGATTTCCTGACCGAGCCCGCGCCCGAGCCGGGGCCTGGGCAGGCGCTGGTGCGGGTGCAGTACCTCAGCCTCGACCCAACCAACAGGATCTGGATGAGCGACATGGATCAGTACATGCCGCCGGTTGCCATCGGTGATGTGATGCGCGGCGGCGGCATCGGCGTCGTGGTGAAGTCGGCGTCGGAGCGCTATCAGGTGGGTGACCACGTCATGGGCCTGACCGGCTGGCAGGACTACTGTCTGGCCGACGAGGGAGAGAATGCCATGGCCGTGTTGCCCGCCAATCTGCCGATTCCTCTCTCTGCGATGCTCGGCGCCTGCGGTATGACCGGGCTCACTGCCTATTTTGGCCTGCTGGATATTGGTCGCCCGCAGGTTGGGGAAACCGTGCTGGTATCCGCCGCCGCCGGCGCCGTGGGTTCCGTGGTGGGACAGATCGCCAAGATCCGGGGTTGTCGGGTCGTGGGCATTGCCGGTGGCCGGGAAAAGTGTCGTTACCTGCTCGACGAGCTGGGCTTTGATGCTGCGGTGGATTACAAGGCGGGCGACTGGCGTGAGCAGCTCGCGGCGGCGACGCCGGACGGCATCGATGTTAATTTCGAGAATGTCGGCGGCGAGATTATGGAGGCGGTCATGGCGCGTATGAATCTCTTCGGGCGCATGCCCCTCTGCGGCATGATTTCGGGTTACAACAGCGGCGAACCCATGCGCGCGGATTTTTCATCCATATTGATGCGCCGTATCGAAGTGCGGGGCTTTATCGTTTCCGACTTTATGGAGCGCTTCCCCGCGGCCACACAGGAACTGGCCACCTGGTATCTCGAGGGGCGCCTGAAGCATCGGGAAACCGTGATCGATGGCCTTGAGCAGGCGCCCGAGGCAGTGAATCTGCTGTTCGACGGCGGCAACATGGGCAAACTGGTGGTGCGCGTCAGCGACGACTGACGCAGCCCACACCCAGTGCCGCTTTCAGGCGGGGAAGCTCTGTCGGTTCCAGCAGGGGATCGCCGGTGCGCTGGCGCCACTGGAGCAGCGCTGCCTGCAGATTGGCCAGGCGCTGCGCCTGCTGTGGCCTGTTGGCCAGATTGTTGGTCTCAAACGGGTCAACGAGCAGGTCATACAGCTCGAACTCCGGCGGGTGAAACAGGTTGCGATAGGTGGCGTTCCAGCCTGGCGCGGGGCGCACGGTAGGGCTCAGGCGCGTGTTGCCGATATAACTCAGCGGGTTGCGGCAGGCGCTGTCGAGGTTGTGGATCAGCTTGAAACGGGTTGTGCGCACAGCGCGGCGCGGATAGAAGTGCTCGGGCGCGTGGGCATTGTATTCCGTGAACAGCAGGCCGCGCCACTGGGGTGGCGTGGTGCCACTGAGCAGCGGGCGCAGTGAGCGACCCTCTGTGCGCGGCGGTGCAACGCGAGCCGCTTCCAGCAGCGTGGGCATCAGGTCCACAGTCGATACCAGTGCTTCACTGCGCAGGCCAGCGCGGCCGGTACCGGGCCAGTGAATGATCAGCGGGACGCTCACGCCGGCTTCGTACGTGGTGGTTTTCGCACGGCTGAAGGGCGCGCCGTGGTCGCTGACAAACACCACGACTGTGCGCTCCAGCACGCCGGCCCGCGCCAGTTCCTGCAGCAACAGGCCCACCCCGGTGTCCAGACGGCTGATGCCGTTGTAGTAGGAGGCCACTTCGCTGCGTATCAGTGGGCTGTCGATGCCGAGGAAAGGCAGTGGTGTAACGTCCTCGGCGGTATAAGGCGCCGCCGGCAGTCCCAGGAACTGGTCGGACTCGCTGCTGTACGGGCGGTGCGGGTCGAAGTAATTGACGTACAGGAAGAAAGGCCGGCTTCCACGCTGGCGCAGGAAATCCCTGGCCACGCTGGCGACGCGCCGCACGTCACGGCTCTCCATCGCGCCGTTGTCGGCGTTCCAGCGACGATCAAAAGGGAATGCATCCGGTGGATCAATATGCAGCTTGCCGATAATGCCGTTGAAATAGCCCGCGGCGCGCAGCAGTCCCGGCAGGGTGGTCAGGCCCCTGCGCAGGCTGAACTCTGCGTGTTGTCCAGCCAGGCCAATCTGTCCGTGCTGGTGGGGGTAAAGCCCGGTGAGCATGGAGGCCCGCGAAGAACTGCAGGAGGCCTGGGTCACCCAGGCGCGCTCGAAGAGCACACCGCGGGCGGCAAGTGCATCGAGATGGGGTGTCTGTGCCAGTGGGTCGCCGTAGGTGCCCAGCGACTTGCCAAGGTCGTCCGCGGTGATCAGCACAATGTTCATACGCTGTGCCTGTGCGGGTGCGAAATTCTGCTCAGCCAGCGTGGGCACTGCGGATGCAGGCGCCGCCGCCCCCAGCCAGAGCAGCAGGGCGGCAAGCCACGAAAGGCGGCGCATAGGGTGTGGTCTCCGGATCAGTCGCAGCGACGTTCAGCGGGTGGTGTGTCCAGCAAGGACTGCAGGAGCACGGGACGGTCGGTCATTATAGCATCCACTCCCAGCGCCATCATCTGCAACATGTCCTCACAGGCGTTGATGGTCCACACCTGAACGGCGAGATTGGCCGCGTGGGCATCGGCTACAAAGTCTTCATTGACCACCTGCAGGAAGAAGCCCTCGGGGAGCTGGCCTTCGCCGGTAATCTGGCTGGTATCCGGCGGCACCTGGAACGACACGTGTTCCGGCACCGGCGGAATCGTGCCGGGGCCCTGTGCCCCCAGCACCAGGCCGGTACCCTGGCCCAGCGGCACCGACGTGGGTATGCAGGGTGCCGCACGCTTGAAGGCATTGGCGGCCTCGTCGACAAACGACGCCGCGATAATGTCGTGGGTCCGTCCGTAGCGCAGCAGCAACGTCGCAATCTGCTGTTCGTAGTCGCCGACCCCGTCCAGGTCCGGCTTCAATTCAACGTTCAACAGCCTGCCCGCAAAGCGCTGCAGGGCTTCCTCCAGCGTGGGAATGCGGAAGTCCTCGCGGCTGTAGCCGGGCGGTGGCGGGCGGTCACCGGTGGCGATGCCACGGAACACGTAGTCGGCTTCCGGGCGGTCACGGGGTGTCCCAACGCCGGGTACGAACCAGTAGGCGGCGTCCAGCTCGCGCAGTTCAGCAAGGGTCAGGTCGACAACGCGACCCTCGCCGTTGGTGGTGCGGTCCACCGTCAGGTCATGAAGTATCACCAGTTCGTTGTCGAGCGTCTGGTAGACGTCCATCTCCAGTACGTCGGCGCCGACCTCCGCGACTTCCGCATAGGCGTACAGCGTGTTCTCGGGGAAATCGATCACACCGCCGCGGTGGGCGTAGTTCAGCGGATCTGCGCCGAATACGCGCCAGGGGTTGGGCTCCTTGTCCGCGGAGGTCTGGCACAGGGCGTCGTCGTTGGCGATGGTTCCCAGCGCCGTGTCCCCGGTCGGTTCGGCATTGCCGTCAACGCTGTAAACCAGGCGCAGCGTTTTGGCAGGTTCGTCAAGCGCGTTGCCAAACACCTCCACCGTAATATCGGCGCTCAGGGCGCCGGCTGCAATCGTGACGTCGCCCTCAGTGGGCAGGAAGTCGATGTCCGGGCGGGCGCTGTCGCCCTCGGTGCGGAAGATGACGCGCACCGGGGCGGGCTGCGGCTCGGTCAGGGTTGCACGGAAACGCAGTGTGGACATTTCGCCCGGGGCGCCCTCGGGAACAGCCGTGGGCGCTATGCTCAGCGATGAGGGCGCGACAGGTTCCGGCGGTGGCTGGTCGCTGCCGTCGGAACAGCCGGCAAGCAGGGCAATGGCAATGGGTAGAAACAGGTTTCGGTGTGTATTCACGGTATCAGGTTCCTCTGCGGGGCACGCTCAACGCTACGCAATTTCCATGACGGTGGCCAGCGCGCGTGCTCAGCGAATGGCCACCGGGTTGATGACGGCCTGCACCGCGCCCACAAAGCGCGGTTGACCCAGCACGAAGAGAAATTCCTGCACCCCGTCTGCCACCAGTGCCCGCGTATCCATGTTTTCCAGCACGTACACGCCCTGGCGCGCCAGCAGTTCCTGGTGTGCGGGGAACAACTCATCTGCCTTGTCGCCGGGCAGGGCGTCCAGTCCCCAGGTGTCCGCCCCCACGGCCACCACGCCCAACTCACCGAGATAGCGCGCACCGTCCTCCCCGAGCCCGGGTTCGCCGGCCATGAAACGCTCGGGATCGGTTTCAGACAGCGACAGCCATCCGGTATGGAAGAGCACAACGTCGCCCTGTTCCAGGCGCACATTCTGTGCGCTGGCCGCGGCCTTGATCTCCGCGCTGTTGAACACCGTGCCCGCTTCGAGCATCGGCTTGCCAAAATGCGCCGCCATGTCCAGCAGCACACCCCGGCTGACGATGGGTGGCAGGGTGTCGATACCGAAAGTGGTCAGCCCCGTCACCGTCACGAACTCACTGGGGTGTTTGCCGTTGTAGTAGCGATGCCTGATGCCCAAGTGGCCGAGGCCGTCAATCTGGCTGCCAATGCCCATCCAGGTCTGCAGCAGGTCATCGTTGGAGGTGATGCCGTTTGCCGCCAGGGGAGTGCCCAGGCCATCGTCCAGTTGCAGGACGGTCATGGCATAGCGGCGCGGCCCATAGGCTGGAGAGTCCGGCCCTGTGGGTACACCCAGCGCATAGGTTTTGCCGGTGGTGACCAGACGCGCCGCCTGCACCACTTTGTCCGGCGAGAGAAAATTGATTGCGCCCAGAGTGTCGTCTGCGCCGTGGCGCGAAGGGTACCAGTCGTCAGCCATGGCCGGTGTTGCGAGTGTCAGTGCTGCCAGAAAAGCCCGCAGGCTGGTAGCGTGAAGAGTCATCATGCCGAGGTTCCTCAGTCTTGTTATGTATTCGGTCTGTAGTCGCCAGCCGCTCTGGGATAGCATACGGCGCTGGGCTCCGTCGACCAAGAGGATTCATCCGCCATGAAAATCATTGTTCCGCTGCTGGCACTGTTGCTGGCTGCCTGTCAGGCCGGCGCGGGTCCCACCACGGTGGCAGGTTCCTGTGACCTGGGAGAGAATCTGCTGGGTAACCCCGGCTTTGCCGCCGACGAGACGAGCGGCTCACTGCGTCCCTGGTCGGGTTCCCAGCACGCGGGTGAGCGCTCCTTCACCACCGAGGTAAACGACGGCGTGCTGACCATCGAAAAGATTGCGACCCAGCCCTGGTTCAAGTTCAGCCAGGCGCCCCGTGCGCGCGCGCTGCGCGGCGAGCAGTTGCTGTTTCAGGCAGAGTTCAAGCTGGCGCTGGACACCGATGAGGTCATTCATGGCTTCAAGCGCGGCGGTGGTGCGCAGATTCTGATCTGGGGCGATCCCGATCCGGTCATGGGCGGGGACCGTCTCATGCTGGACAGCACGCTGGAGCATGAGCCACACCTCGGGCAGACAGACTGGTTTACGGTGCGTATTCCTGTAAATGTGCCGGCAACCGCGACCCGTATGAATGTGGGTTTCGTGCATCAGGCCAATGGCGTGATGCAGGTACGCAACCCCGGCCTCTATCGTTGCGCACAGTGATCAGGCTGCACCTGTTCCAGGCACTGGCTGCGTTTCTCCCCGGCGTAATGGTCTCAGCCGTGGTGCCGGCGCAATCTGTCGACATGCCGGTGAGCTTCGCCGACGTACTGTCCGCGGGTGCCGCGCCGCACAGCGCGCAATTTACCTACGGTCCGGCGGCCAGCCAGTACGTCCGCTTCTGGCGTGCGCCGCCTGCCAGCGAGCCGGCGCCGGTTGTTGTACTCGTGCACGGCGGCTGCTGGCTGGAGGCCTATGACGTGGCACACATTGCCCCACTGGCCTCGGCCCTCGCGGCCGAAGGGTTTGCCGTGTGGGCCCCGGAATATCGCCGTGTCGGGGAGGCGGGGGGTGGCTGGCCCGGGAGCGGGGAAGACCTGCTGGCTGCGCTGCGGGCGTTGCAGGCGCAGGCGCCGACAGGCGCGGACCTGCAACAGGTGCTGCTGGTCGGGCATTCTGCGGGCGGGCAGCTGGCCCTGTGGGCGACTGCAGCGCTGGAGCGGGCGCCGCTGAACGGGCTTCGTATGCGCGGCGTGCTTGGGCTGGCTGCCATCACTGACCTCGACGCGTACGCCCTGGGCAGCAACAGTTGCCAGCGCGCGACCGGTCCGTTTCTTGGTGGGCTGCCGCAGGAGGTGCCGGCGCAGTATGCGGCGGCCTCGCCACATCGACTGGCACTGCCGCCGGCAACGATGCTCCTGCATGGTGATGCTGACTCCATCGTGCCGCTCGCACAGATGCATGCGATACCGCAGGCCGCTGCGCGCGTCATTGCGGGCGCCGGACATTTCGACCTTGTGCACCCGGGGACAGCGGCGTTTCCGGCCATTGTCCAGGCCTTGCACACGCTGCTGGAACAGCCATGAGAGATCCCGCCGCACTCGATGCCCAGGATGCGCTTGGTTACCTGCGCCAGCGCTTCCAGCTGCCCGACAACACGGTCTACCTGGACGGCAACTCCCTGGGTGTGCTGCCCGCCGCCGTGCCCGCCCGGCTTGAACGGCTGCTGCGCGAGGAGTGGGGTCGCGACCTGATCAGCAGTTGGAATCGCCACGACTGGATCGGCATGCCGATCAGTGTCGGCGAAAAAATCGCTGCGCTGGTCGGAGCCGGCCCCGGTCAGGTCCTGTGTTGCGACAGCATTTCGCTGAACCTGTTCAAGCTGCTCACCACCGCCCTGCAGTTGCGACCTGGCCGTTCGGTGATCCTCAGCCAGCGGGATAACTTCCCCACCGATCTTTACCTTGCCGAGGGCATTAGCGACCTGCTGGGTGACGCGCGCTGCACCCTGCGCAGCGTGCCACTGGAACAGCTGGCGGGCGCCATGAACAGCGAGGTGGCCGTACTGATGCTCACCCAGGTGAACTTCCGCGACGGCAGCCTGCACGATGTACAGGCGCTGACCCGCGCGGCGCATGCGCAGGGCATTCTTGTGCTGTGGGATCTGGCCCACAGCGCAGGTGTGTTGCCGATCCAGCTGGATGCCTGGGAGGTCGACATGGCGGTGGGCTGCGGCTATAAGTTCCTCAACGGCGGGCCGGGTGCCCCCGCGTTCGTCTATCTCGCCGAACGTCACCAGAATCAGGTGTCGCAGCCGCTGTCCGGCTGGTTGGGTCATGCCCAGCCATTTGCGTTCGAGCCGGACTATCGTCCCGCCCCCGGTATTCGCCGCTACCTCGCGGGCACGCCGGGCATCCTCGGTATGGCCGCTCTGGATACGGCCCTCGACTGCTTCGAGGGTGTGTCCATGGCAGCGTTGCGGGCCAAGTCACTGGCACTGTCCAGATGCTTCATTGAGGGTATTGAGGAGGACCTTACAGCCGGCGAGCTGTGCCTGCTGACCCCGCGCGATGGTGCTCGCCGTGGCAGCCATGTCGCGCTGTCGCACCCCCATGCCTGGGGTGTATCGCAGGCACTGATTGAAGCCGGGGTGATTGTCGATTTCCGCGAGCCGGATGTGGTGCGCTTCGGCTTTGCGCCGCTGTACAACAGTTTTGCCGATGTGGCCTGCGCGGTGGACCGGCTGCGCCACATCCTGGCCAGCGCGCTGTACCGCGATGCCCGCTTCAGGCAGCGGCCACAGGTGACCTGAATACCCGGAATGCCGTGGGCCTGTTATTCTGGTGCCAACGCTGCTGCTGGAGATTTCCATGTTCCGTCTGTCACTGTATCGCGCCCTGCCGATCGTGTTGGCTCTGCTATCGTCACTCACCCTGGCGGGAGAGCCCCGGGAGCAGTTGCATACACTGTTTGACGACTACTGGGCGCAGGCCACGCAGGAACAGGTGTTTTTTCGTACGGATCCTGATGCCTTCCGTCCGGCGGGAAAGCTGCCTGACCTGAGTCCCGAGGGCCGCGAGCGACGCCGGGAATTCAACGAAGCGATGTTGCAGCGCCTGGCCGCAATCGACACCCGCAGCCTCGACGGCCAGGATGCCATCAGTGCCCGCCTGTTCCGCTATGAGCGCGAGACGGAACGCAACAGCTATCGCTTCCAGGATCACCTGTTTCCGATTACCAGCCTGTTTGGCTACCACAGTTATTTCGCCAATGCGCCGGCGAACATGCCCTTTGCGACGCTTGAGGACTACGAGCAGTATCTGGTCAGCCTGGCGGATTTCCCGCGTTACAATCGCGAGCAGATCGCCGCGCTGCAGGCGGGGGTGGACAGCGGGTTTACACAACACTGCGGCGCGCTGGGCGGCGTGGAGGAAAGTATTGCGCAGCTGCTGGTGGCGGACCCGCGAGACAGCAGTCTGTACGCCCCGTTTGTCGCCCTGCCGGACGCTGTGCCGGAGAGTGAGCACGCGCGCCTTCGCGAGCGCGGGGAAAGGCTGATTGCCGATTCCGTGCTGCCTGCCTACCGCGAACTGTTGGTTTTCTACCGTGCTACCTACCTGCCCAGCTGCCGCGTGGGCGTCGGCATTGCCTCGATACCGGGAGGCGATGCCTACTACGACTACCTGCTTAATTACTTCACCACCACAAACCTGAGTGCGCGGGAAATCCATGAGATCGGTCTGCGGGAGACGGCGCGTATTCGTGCGGAAATGGCGCGGATTATCGAACGCAGCGGCTTTCAGGGCAGCTTCCGGGCCTTTCTCGACCAGCTGCGCGCCGCCCCCGAATCCTACGCAGAGTCAGCGCAGGAGCTGATGGAGAAAACCGCCCTGATCGCCAAGCGGGCCGACGGCATGATGCCGCGCTTCTTCGGCCATCTGGCGCGTAACACCTACGAAATTCGCAACGCGCCGGGCCGCGGTGCCTACTATGTCAGCGGTCCTGCGGACGGGCGCACCGCCGGCGTCTACTTCATTGACGCCGGCAGCTTTCAGTCGCAGCCACTTTACGCGCTGGAGGCGCTGACCCTGCATGAGGCCGTGCCTGGCCATCATCACCAGTCGGCACTGGCGCTGGAGCTCGACCTGCCGGCATTCCGGCAGCCCCTGTATCACGCTGCGTTCGGCGAGGGCTGGGGTCTGTATGCGGAGAGCCTCGGCAGGGAAATGGGCTTCTATACCGAACCGGCCAGTGATTTCGGGCGCCTCACCTACGAGATCTGGCGCGCCAACCGGCTGGTCATAGACACAGGGTTACACGCTTTTGGTTGGACCCGGCAACAGGCAATTGACTACCTGCTGGAGAACTCGGCACTGACCGAGGCGGAAGTGGTTTCGGAAGTGGACCGTTACATTACCTGGCCCGGGCAGGCCACGGCCTACAAGGTGGGTGAATTGCGCATTCAGGCGCTGCGGCAGCGGGCGCAGGACGCGCTGGGCAGTCGCTTCGACCTGCGTGCCTTTCACGACGTGGTGGTGGGCAATGGTTCGCTGGCCATCGCGATTCTGGAAGACGTTGTGGCGGACTGGATCGAAGCGCAGCGCGCCGCGCAGTAAACCCCGCGGCGGCAATCAGGCGGCGTTGTGGTAAACGTTCTGTACGTCGTCCAGGTAGTTGAGCATATCCAGCAGACGCTCCATGACCTGTGCGTCCTCGCCTTCCAGGGTCACCGATGTCTGGGGCACGAACTGCACCTCGTCGACGTCGAATTCCAGCCCGCTGAAGGCATCCAGTAGCGCCTGGCGTGCTTTGAAATGTTCGGTGTGGGGGACAAACGCACTGATCCGGCCGTCCTCACACTCGATGTCGGTGACGTCCACGTCGGCTTCCATCAGGGCTTCCAGGGCCGCTTCTTCATCGTCGCCGGGAAACACCAGGATCGCGCTGTGGTCGAACAGGTGGCTCACGCTGCCCGGCGTGCCCAGCTTGCACTTGGTTTTGGTGAAGCAGTGGCGCACATCGCCAAAGGTGCGGTTCGGATTGTCGGTCAGGCACTCGACGATCACCATGGTGCCGCCGGGTCCGAAACCCTCGTAGCGCGCCACGGCAAAGTCCTCCCCGCCGCCGCCGGTGGCCTTGTCGATCGCCTTCTCGATAACGTGGGCCGGCACCTGGTCCTTGCGCGCGCGCTCGAGCAGGCTGCGCAGTGCCAGGTTGGCATCGGGGTCGGTGCCGCCGGCCTTGCCGGTCACATAGATTTCCCGCGCATACTTGCTGTACACGCGGGCCTTGGCGTCCGATGTTTTGGCGATGGAGTCTTTGCGGTTCTGGTAGGCGCGGCCCATGTGCTGGTCCCGATAGTCACAGAGCCGGGCATTATAGGGCCTGCCCCCGGGGGCTTGACAAGGGTCCGGGGGGTGGACGGCGGAAACAGCCGGTTACGGCCCCTTGTGAGCCTGCTAGACTACGGCGGAAGAGAAGACGAACAACGCCGGGAGAACCCCATGAAGTACACATTCACAGCCGCGTTACAGGGCATGGCCTGCCTGTTGTTATTGGCCCTGCAGCAACCGGTATTCGCGCTGGAGAATGCTGTCACCACACCCCTCAAAGTGTTGGTGCGCAGTGAGGACGCCAAGTTTATCGGCAGCAAGGTTGGTGGGTTGCAGGTGCAGGTGCGCGATCTGGCGAGCGGGAAGATCCTGGCCCATGGTCCGCTGCAGGGCGGCACCGGGGACACGGCGGCGCTCATGCAGGAACCGCAACTGCGTGGCCGTTCATCCACTGTGGGCGCTCCTGCGAGCTTTGATGCCGAGCTGGCGCTCGAGCAACCCACGCGGGTGGAAATCGCGGTCACCGGCCCACTGGGTGTCGCGCAAAGTGTGCAGCAGACGGCGCTGAGCCTCTGGTTGCTCCCCGGGGAAGACCGGGCGCAGCGGCCGGTGATTCTGCACATGTCGGGGCTGATTGTGGACCTCGTGGATTATCGGGTGAGCGCGGCTGAGCTGGCCGTGACCACACAGGTGACCATGCTCTGCGGTTGCCCGCTGGACCGTGATGGCCTCTGGCCGGTGAGTGACTTTGCCGTGACGCTGCAGGTGTTGCGTGACGGTGAGCGTGTGGCCCAGCAGACGCTGGAATTTACCGGTGTTGAAAATGAATTTTCCGGTACGGTCCAGCTCCCGGGTAGTGGCGACTTCATCCTGCAGGTCACAGCCTCCCAGCACAGTACCGGCAACGCCGGCGTTTTTCAGCAACCGCTGCGGGTGTTACCCGCAGCGCAGCAATGACAGGAGCAACAGGGTATGAGTGAGTCAAAAGCATACGTGCCGCCGCAGGTCTGGACTTGGGAGCCGGGTAATGGCGGGCGTTTTGCCAACATCAACCGGCCGATTGCCGGCGCCACACACGACAAGGCACTACCGCGCGGCGAACACCCGCTGCAGCTCTATTCCCTGGCCACTCCCAACGGTATCAAGGTGACCGTGTTGCTGGAGGAGCTGCTGGCGCTGGGCCACTCAGGCGCTGAATACGATGCGTGGGTGATCAACATTCTCGAAGGCGAGCAGTTCAGCTCTGGTTTTGTCGACGTCAACCCGAATTCCAAGATTCCCGCGCTGCTTGATTGCAGCACCAATCCGCCGGCACGGGTGTTCGAATCCGGTGCGATCCTGTTTTACCTCGCGGAGAAATTTGGCGAGTTTCTGCCGCGGGCGGCGGGTCAGCGCGCGGAGTGCCTGTCGTGGCTGTTCTGGCAGATGGGCAGTGTGCCCTACCTCGGCGGCGGGTTCGGCCACTTTTACGCCTACGCGCCGGAAAAGCTCGAGTACCCCATTAATCGCTTTACCATGGAGGTCAAGCGCCAGCTCGATGTGCTGGATCGCAACCTGGCGGAGCGCCGCTTTCTCTGTGGTGAGGACTACACCATAGCCGACATGGCGAACTGGCCCTGGTACGGAGGTCTGGTGCTGGAAACGTTGTACGACGCCCAGGAGTTCCTCGATGTGGGCTCCTATACCCACGTCAACCGTTGGGCCAAAGAGATCGCAGAGCGCCCCGCGGTGCAGCGTGGCCGACGTGTAAACCGTATCTGGGGGCCGGAAGAGGATCATCAGCCGGAGCGGCACTCGGCACAGGACCTGGACCGCTGACGTGTTGCGGTGTCCAGAAATTGCAATTTGCGGCCAGGGAGGTCAGTGCTGATGGCGGGTTCACTACAGGATCAATTGTTGCAGGCCGGTTTGGCAGATACCGCCAAGGCCAAGCGCCTGGCCAAGGACAAGCGCAAGCAGGCGAATGTGGCGCGTCGTGGCGGGCACGACCCGGCAGAGGAGACCCGCGAGGCGGCGCGGCAGGCGCTGGCGAGCAAAGCGGAGCGCGACCGGGAACTGAATGAGGCGCGCAACGCCGAGGCGGCGCGCAAAGCCATCAACGCGCAGATCAGGCAACTGGTCGAGAGTCACAAGCTTCCGCGTGGCAAGGGGGATGTGGGCTTCAACTTCACCGACGGCACCAAGGTCAAGAAGCTGTACGTCACCAGCATGGACCAGAAGCAGCTGGCGGCCGGTAACATCGCCATTGTGAAACAGGGCGACCAGTATGAAATGCTGCCACGCCCTATCGCGGACAAGATTGCCGAGCGCGACGCTGCGCGGGTGATCATCTGCAGCGAAGCGGGGGCTACCGGCCTCAGCTCGGAGGAGCAGGACTGGTACAAGGACTACGAAATCCCTGACGACCTCATGTGGTAGGTCGCCGGGGTCGATTCGGCCCTCAATCCGTGGGCACCGGGCGTGGGGGGAAGTCCGCCAGCAGCTCGGCGGCCACCTCGGAAGCGACGCGGTTCTTGTCGTTGATGGAGAGGTTTTCCTTGAGCCGCCCTTCTGCAATGCCACGCCAGACTATCTTGCTCCTGCGTGCATCAATGATATCGAGTACCACCGTCCCTTCCTTGTAGGTTCTCACGCTGGGTCCGCTGCTATAGCCGAGGCTCACGGCTGAACCGTAGGTGCCAACCCCCACTCCGCCATGCATGCCCGCCGAAGGGTAGCGGCTGAAACTGTCAATCCGCATCTGCTGTTCTTTCGATATGTGGTAATTCACCCAGACATCGGCGCGCTCAGTGGTGCTTTCGCGCAACCCATGGGCTTTCAGCTCGCGGTCGACATAGGTGCGCACGCGCTTGTCCGAGCTGTTGTACTGGCGGTATTCGGCGAGCTCGGACCCGTGTATATCGTCGTACCAGCGATAGCTGCGGAAACTGCTGAAATCGACGTCATCCGCGTAATCGACAGTGAACGAGGGCTGGTTGCTGCAACCGGCGAGTGTGAACAGCAGGGCGGCAACGGCTGCGGCCCACCGGGTGTAGGGTATTGGATGAGGCATGGCCGTGATGTCCTGCGTTGCGAAGAAACCGGCAGGCCATCATAGCCCTGCGGGGTCCACAGTGCCATGCGATGCATCGGGCAGGGGAACGGCGCGGGGTCTGCCATCGGGTCGATAGGCATAGCGCTGCACCTCCGGCTGGCGAAACGCGCGCAGCAGTATCCGGTAGGCGTCCAGGTCAAGGGCGGGCGGGCTCGCGGCCGGTGCACGCCGGGGTAAATGCCGCAGGGATGGAAAAGTCCCGAGGTGGTGCCACTGGTGCACCAGGTGCCAGTCCGTGTGCGCGTTCCCCGGTGCGTCCTCCCGGAGCAGGATGGCGTGCTGCCAGGGCCAGGCCGCGAGTTGCGCGGGGGCCAGGGCTGCCAGCAGCCTCAGGTTGTGCTTCTTGGCGGGCTCCCGACCCACACAGGCGCCGAGACATTGCCCGAGCTGGTACGCGAAACAGGGGCCGCGGCCCCGGTCCAGCCCGAGCACACGCTGGCACAGGCCGCAGCGCCGCGCGAGGGTGATCAGGTAGTCCTCGGCTGCCCGGCGCTGGCGAAACAGGCCGTAGTGGCTGTCGTCTGGGGACAGACTGTCAGCCGCCAGCGCCGTCACCTCGGGTCGCAGAAAGCCCGAAGCCGCTGCGGGCAGGCGGGGTACATGCACGGTGACCGGGTGGCGAGCCCTGCGCTGACGCCGGTTGAACAGTGGCATGTCCCGCTTGATCTCGAGGTTTTCCAGAAGCTGGGCGCCAATGTCCCCCGCCGTTAACGTACAGTCGATGCGGCGGGTGCTGCGCATCAGGCGCTGGTGGCGGGCCGAGGACTCCGCCTCGCGAGCGTGTTCGCGCAGTCTGCGCGCGATGTGCAGGCTCTTGCCGATGTACAGGGGCGTGGGGCCGTCGCCATACAGGCGATAGACACCGGGGCTGTTCGGCGGCTGGTCGACCAACTGCCCGTTCACGAAATACTCAGGCGGGTGCATTGTCCCTTTCGCTGCTGATGGGTGCGCGTTACCGGCCGATCTGCCGGGATGGGCACCCCTCGGGAGATAATCGAGGCTTTTGCCAGAGAGCCCGACAATGATGGCAGACGGTGTGATGACTGAAAAAGCCTCACTTCACCTTAGAGGAAAATAGCAGGTCAGTACAAGCTGTGGCCCCGGAAAAACGGCGCGGGTATGGGAAGCGGAAAAGCGGCTGCATTACTGGCCAGTGCACGATGGTCGATGGTGGCATTGTCATGACCCCGGGTCTATCCTTTGCGAATTGGCAGGGGGAAATACCCACCCCACCCTATCGCAACGACAATGCAGTGCTTGATCCGCCCGTTCACAAGGAGGTTATATGAACTGGAGTCATCTGCAGCGCGCCTCCACGACTATGTTGCTGGTGGCGGCTTTATTGCCAATGGAAGGTCACGCGGCTTCCCCGGGCGACAGGCCCCTCGCCACCGAACGCAGAACGAATCTCTACTGGGGTGACACCCACCTGCACACCAGTAACTCCTTTGATGTCTACCTGTTCAATACGCCGACCTCGACCCCCGATACCGCGCTGCGCTTTGCCCGGGGGCTGCCAGTGATTAGCCCAACCACGAACGTCCGCTGGCACCTCAATGCACCGCTGGATTTTGCCGTGGTGGCGGACCATGCAGAGCTCTTTGGCTCCATCGTGCGGCTGTTTGACGGTGACCCGGACATCGCGGAAACCAGCGCGGGTAAAATACTGGCCAGCATGGGCGGGCAGCAGAGTGAGTCAGAGTTGCAGGCCGTCTACGATGAGATTGTGCGCATTGGCAGTGGATTGCAATCCAGCTCCGGATTGAGCGCGCAGGAACTGATAGCGGGCATGCACGCAGGTGACAAGCGCCGCCCGACCTGGGAGGCCAGCATCGACACCGTTGAGAGCCACAATACCCCCGGCGAGTTCACCGCATTCATAGGCTGGGAGTGGAGTGCACAGCCACAGGTCGGTAACCTGCACCGAGTGGTTTTCACACCCCACGGCGGTAATGTGGCGCGCCAGTTCCTTCCCTACAGTTCACTGGAGAGCGGTGACCCCCGGGATCTGTGGGCTTGGCTGGAGGAAACCAGCGCACGCACGGGAGCGGAGTTTATCGCCATTCCCCACAACGGGAACATCAGCATGGGGCAGATGTTCCCGCTGCTGGACCAGAGTGGCGATCCGCTGGATGCCGCCTACGCCCGTGCGCGGGCGAAGTGGGAACGTGTTATCGAAATTACTCAAATCAAGGGTGACAGCGAGACCCACCCACTCCTGTCCCCGACCGATGAATTTGCCGACTTCGAAACTTTCCCTTTTGTGCTGACCCCGGATGGCCGCACACCCGCACCCACTGAGGGAGACTACGTCCGCGCTGGGTTGAAGCGCGGGTTGGCCTGGGAGGAGACGTTGGGCACTAACCCCTTCAAGCTTGGGGTGATCGGCAGCACCGACAGTCATACCGGCATGAGTGCGGTAGAAGAAGATAATTTTGCCGGCAAGGGCCAGCACGATTCTCGTCCCGAATTGCGCTCGCACTTCACGGGGATCGGCGGCTCTCGGGGCTGGGATATGGGCGCTGCCGGCTACGCCGGCGTGTGGGCCACAGAGAATACCCGCCAGGCCATCTTTGACGCCTTCCAGCGCCGCGAGGTCTATGCCACCACTGGGCCCCGCATCACTCTGCGCTTCTTTGGCGGCTTCCACTTCGACGCTGCTGATACAGAAGCGCCGGATCCGGCAGCGGTAGGCTACACCAAGGGAGTGCCCATGGGGGGCGATCTGAAGGGACAGCATGGCCGCACTCCCACCTTCCTGTTGGCCGCAATGAAAGACCCCGATGGGGCCAACCTCGACCGGGCTCAGATCGTCAAGGGCTGGCTCAGGGACGACGGCAGTACGGCGGAGGTTGTGTATGACGTGGCGCTGTCCGGCGGGCGTACCGACGGTGCGCAACGCGTTGGCAATACGGTGAATCAGGAAACCGGGGAATATACCAACACCATCGGCACAACGGGTTTTACGGCGGTCTGGACCGACCCCGATTTCGACCCCACGCAACGCGCCTTCTATTACGCTCGTGTGCTGGAAATCCCTACACCACGCTACTCCCTGTTGGACGCCATCGCGTTGGGTATCGACCCGAAGGATACCGGACACCCGGCCACAATCCAGGAGAGGGTGTACAGTTCCCCGATCTGGTACAGCCCGTGACAACGGGAATGTCGTGGTCAGCAGTTAACAGGGTTTAGTGAATATCGGCGCATCCCCCGTGAATTGGGGAGAGCCAGAAATTGGTGGGCCCACCAGGACTTGAACCTGGGACCAATCGATTATGAGTCGACTGCTCTAACCAACTGAGCTATAGGCCCGATAATGCAGGTGGGGGATTATAGAGAAGAACCCACCGCAGTCACAGCCCTGTGTGGGGCTGATTGCGGCGGGTGGGTGCGCCTAGGGAGCAGCGATAATATTCACGGCATCGTAGAGGTTGGGTGAGCTGCAGTGCGCAACATCATCCATGGTGGCGTTGGCCCTGGCGATACCACCGCCGTTCATATACGCCTCAAAGGCCTTGCCCAGTGCGGCATAGGACGGCCATGCGGCTACGTGATAATAGTCGAACTCAACATCGCCGACGCCCAGGGAGGGCGCCAGGATCCAGCTCGCGCCGGGCGCTTCCATCTCCACCATCATGGCGCTGACACTGCTATGGCCGGCCATGGCGTCAGCCATGCCGCTGTCGTCGTCGAGGGAGCAGCGAGCGAACCAGACCACACCGTCGCCCGGCTCGCCGTCGGGTTCCAGGATGGTGTAGGACGCCATCAATGCGTGGCTGCAATACAGTGCATCGGCATAGGCCTGTGACACTGCTCCCGACTCGTGCACCCATTTCTGCATCTGCGCGCCGAACTGTTCAGCGTTGTCATAGGCGCCTATGAAGCCCACCTCAAACGGCATCTCCCCGGTGCGGAACTGCGGCGTGATCATCCACGCATTGTAGCCGCGGCTGTGTTTCGCGGCCCATTTCTTCAGGCCCTTGTTGGCGCTTTCAAGGTCGGCGAATCCCTTTCCTTCCTTGAAGGTACAGGCATAGAGCTCGAGGGGTTGAGCTGTTGCGGTATCCTGGGCACTGGACGGTGCAGCGCTGGCCGCGGCCAAGACGAGCGCCGCTGCAGCGGCATAAGTTGCTCTTTTCATGGCAGTATTTCCTGTAATTGTTATGAGGGCTATGCCAGTGAGACCAGCTTCGGCATCCACTAAGCGTAGGTGACGCGGGGGGCCTGTCAATTGTGGGGCCCCCGGCGGGGCCTGGGGCGACCGCCGCAGGCTGTCGGGCATCAGTGGCGATGTGTGCCTTAGCGTGCCTGCAGGATCTCGATGTTGCGCCGGATCACGGCATTGATTTCAGCGCTCAGGCCACCGAGGTCGAGGCATTCCTGCAGGAGTGTGGCAGCGCCTGCATGGTCGCCCGCCTTGACCGCGAGGTTCGCCCGGTTCAGGCACATGGCGGGTGTGCGGTGGCCCGTGGCCTCCGCGCGCTGGTAGAGGTCGCTGGCGGCGCCGAAATCCTGTGCCCGGTAGCAGGCCTCCGCAGCGCCCTCCAGACTGTGCCCGGGACGGTAGCCCATCTCCGCGGCGCGCACAAAGTAGTCGCGTGCGCGGGAGAAGTCTTCCGCATGGTACATCGCGCTGGTCGCGGCGATGCTGTAGAGCCTGCCGCTGGGCAGTGTGGCCAGTTCGCGCTCCATCAGCGCCAGATAGCGCAGTGAGCGCGCGCTGCGCGGTCGCGCCGGGTTGGCGTCGATGTAGTGGTGGATCGGGATGTGCAGCGTTCCCTGACGGTGTTCGTCTATGGAGGCATCTACCGTCTCGTGGATGCTGCCGGCGTAGCGGATGTCCGGGCGATTGCGGAACAGGCGCAGGATGGGGTTGACGGTATAGCCGCTGAAGCCGCGGCTGAGCTCGAGGTCCTGCGCAGCCTGCCAGCCATAGGCCGTCTGGTCGTTGTTGTAGTTGTACTGTTGCAGGAAAAAGCCATCGAGGTCGGTGCGTGCGATGACCTGGTGCAGGGCAGAGAAGTCGGTGGGGGTGATGAGCTCGTCGGCGTCCAGCACGAGGATCCAGTCGTTTCGCGCCTGTGCCAGGGAATAGTTGCGGGCGGCGGCGTAGTCATCGTGCCAGGTGTAATCGAACACCCGGTCGGTAAAGTCACTGGCGATGGTCCGGCTGTTGTCGCTGGAACCGGTGTCAACAACGACGAGTTCGTCGACATGCGGTGCGGCAGCGCTGAGGCAGTCGCGCAGGAAAAAGGCTTCGTCCTTGACGATCATGCACAATGACACGGGCATGTTCGGGCTCCGGCGATAGGCGGTGTGCGCAGGCGCCGTCCGTGGCGACCCGCGCGGGTCAGTCCTTACTCGTCCAGGAAGCTGCGCAGGTAGTCTGAGCGCGTCGGGTGGCGCAGCTTGCGCAATGCCTTGGCCTCGATCTGGCGGATACGTTCGCGGGTGACATCGAACTGTTTGCCCACTTCCTCCAGGGTGTGGTCAGTGTTCATGTCGATGCCGAAGCGCATGCGCAGCACCTTGGCCTCGCGCGCGGTCAGGCCGGCGAGCACTTCCTTGGTCGCTTCCTGCAGACCCTGGCCGGTAGCCGCTTCGATGGGCGAGCTGATGGTGATGTCCTCGATGAAATCGCCCAGATGCGAATCTTCGTCATCACCAATCGGGGTTTCCATGGAGATGGGCTCCTTGGCGATCTTGAGCACCTTGCGCACCTTGTCCTCGGGCATGTCCATGCGCTCACCGAGCTCTTCCGGTGTGGGCTCACGGCCCATTTCCTGCAACATCTGCCGCGAGATGCGGTTCAGTTTGTTGATGGTTTCGATCATGTGCACGGGAATGCGGATGGTGCGGGCCTGGTCCGCGATGGAGCGGGTGATGGCCTGCCGAATCCACCAGGTGGCGTAGGTGGAGAACTTGTAGCCGCGGCGGTACTCGAACTTGTCCACCGCTTTCATCAGGCCGATGTTGCCTTCCTGGATGAGGTCGAGGAACTGCAGGCCGCGGTTGGTGTATTTCTTGGCGATCGAAATGACCAGGCGCAGGTTGGCCTCGACCATTTCCTTCTTGGCGCGGCGCGCGCGGGCCTCGCCCATGGACATGCGGCGGTTGATGTCCTTGATTTCGTTGACCGAAAGCCCGCACTGCTCCTCGACCGCGATAATGCGGCGCTGCAGGCGCAGGATGGTGTCCTTCTGGGCAGTGAGCCGTGCGACGTAGTCTTTCTTGCCTCGGGTCTGGCGCGTAATCCACTTGAGGTCCGATTCGGACCCCTGGAAGGAAGTGATGAAGTCTTTACGGGGCATGCCGCAGTCACGGACGGCGATCGTCATGATCTGGCGTTCCTGCTCACGAACAGAAGCCAGCACCTTGCGCGGCCCTTCCATCAGCGGGTCAAAGACCCGCGGGGTCAGCTTGAAGAACTTGAACAGCTCGCCCAGCTTCTCCATTTCCTTGATGGCGGTCTTGTCGTTACGGCCTTTGGCGGCGATCGCCTTTTCGGTCTTGTTGAACTGGCGCTTGAGCGCTGTGAAGCGCTTCTTCGCCTCTACGGGATCGGGCCCTGACTCGGTTTCCTCGTCGGAGGTGTCGGGCTCGTTGTTGTTGCTCTCGGCGACTTCAGCGGCCGAAGGCACATGGTCGGCCGGGTCCAGGTAGCCAATCATCACATCGCCCAGGCGGCGTTCTTCCCGGGTCACCAGGTCGTACTCGTCCAGGATCTGCTTGACGGCACCTGGGTAGTGGGCGAGGGCCGCCATCAGTTCGCGAATACCCTCTTCGATGCGTTTGGCGATGACGATTTCGCCTTCGCGGGTAAGCAGTTCCACCGTGCCCATCTCACGCATGTACATGCGTACGGGGTCGGTGGTGCGACCGGCTTCGGTTTCCACGGCCGCGAGGGCTGCTGCAGCCTCGGCGGCGGCGATGTCATCCGCCGAGCTGTCGCCTTCGGTCATGAGCAGCTCATCGGCATCCGGCGCCACTTCAAACACCTGGATGCCCATGTCGTTGATCATCTGGATGATGTCTTCAACCTGATCCGGATCGGAGATATCCTCGGGCAGGTGATCGTTGACCTCGGAGTAGGTCAGGTAGCCCTGATCCTTGCCACGGGCGATGAGATCCTTGAGCCGGGACTGCTGTTGGGCGGCGTTGGTCATTCGGCAGACACCTTCGAATAAAATACAAAAAAAACGTAGCCGGAAATTATAGCCGGAACAGAGCCGACCCTCCAGTGCAATCCCCGGTATTAATTGGAGCGCTTTGGCGTGAGCGGTGCGCGGCTCAATGCGGTCAGGCTCAGGGCTGTTGCTCCTGCTCCGCTCAGGGCTGTTGCTCCGCTCAAGGCTGTTGGGTCGCTCAAGGCTGCTGCATCGCTCAAGGCTGCTGCATCGCTCAAGGCTGCCGCTTCTTGCGGGCCTCATCCAGACGCTGCTTTTCCTTCAGCAGATCCCTGAGTTGTTGCTTGTCCGCTTCGCTCATCTCAGCGTAGTTGGTCGCTTTCAATTTGTCGACTCGCGCTGACAATTCGCTGCGCTGGGGCAGCTGCGCCAGCGCTTCCACGGTATCGATAAACTGCTGTTCGATCCCCTCGCGTGGAATCAGTCGCTCCTCCCCGGCCAGTCGGCTGAGCAGCTCACCTTCCGGTGTGCCATACCAGTGACCGAGCAGCATGGCGGTGTTGGAATCCGGGCGCCGCTGCAGCAGTGCCAGCAGCTCGCGCAGCAGCACGATGTCCTCGCCTTCCAGCGCGGCGATGGCGGCAACCTCCACGCGGGCCGCGATGTCGGGCTGGTGCAGTAGCAGGGCGATGGCCGCCTGGGCCAGATTGCTGTAGCCCAGCGGTGCGCGGCCGCTGGGATTGCGGCGCTTCGGCCCGCCGCCCTCGGGTTGCTCTCCTGGGGCCTTGTTGGTCGGCCCAGGCGCGGGTGCGAGCGGTGGTGCCTCCAGGTGCATGAGCTCTGCAACGGTCAACCCGGTTCGCTCGGCGAGTGAGCGGAACATGAGCTGGCGGAACACGCCCTCGGGCAGCTGGCGCAGCCACGGCAGGGCGAGCTTGCTGAGGCGCGCGCGTCCCTCCAGGGTGGTGGTGTCGAGGTCTTCGCTCACAGCCTCGAAGAGGAAGGTCTCCAGCGGCGTCGCGCGCCTGACCAGCTCACGGAAGGCGTCACTGCCCACTTTGCGCACCAGGGTGTCCGGGTCCTCGCCTTCATCGAGAAACAGGAAACGTGCCTGCCGTCCATCCTCCATGCAGGGGAGTGCTGCTTCCAGCGCACGCAGCGCCGCCTTGCGCCCGGCGGCATCGCCATCGAAACAGAATACAACCTCGGGTGTCAGCCGATACAGGCGCTCCAGATGCGCCTGGCTGGTCGCGGTGCCCAGTGTCGCGGTGGCCTGGGTAATGTCGTGCTGGGCCAGCGCGATCACGTCCATATAGCCCTCCACGACCAGCACCCGATCCAGCTTGCGGTTGGCCTGGCGTGCCTGGTAGAGGCCATACAGCTCGCGGCCCTTGGAGAAAATGGGCGTCTCCGGGGAGTTCAGGTACTTGGGTTTGTCGTCGCCAAGCACCCGCCCACCGAACGCGATAATGCGGCCGCGCTGGTCGCGAATCGGAAACATGACGCGATCGCGGAAGCGGTCGTAGGTGCGCCCTGCCTCGTTCTGCACCAGCATCCCGGTCTCGAGCAGCCATTTGCGCTGTTCCTCGCTGTCACCGAGGGCCTGCAGCAGGTTGTCCCAGCCCGGCGGGGCGAATCCCAGGTCAAAGCGTTTGGCAATTTCGCCGGTGAGTCCGCGCTGCTTCAGGTAGTCCACGGCGCGGTGCGCCTCGGGGTGGCTGCGCAGCTGCTTCTGGTAGTAGCGCGCGGCCTGTTCCAGCAGGGCGTACAGCGGTTTGCCGGTTTCCTCCCTGCCGGGCTGGGGGCTGCCGGGCCGTGTCTGCTCCCGCGGCACTTCCAGGCCGAGGCTGCTGGCCAGCGTTTCCACCGCCAGGGGGAAGTCCACGTTCTCGTAGTCCATGACGAAGCCGAGGGCGTTGCCGCCGGCACCGCAGCCAAAGCAGTAGTAGAACTGCTTGTCGGGGTTGACGCTGAAGGAGGGGGTTTTCTCCTCGTGGAAGGGGCAGCGGGCGCTGTAGTTCTTGCCGGTTTTTTTCAGTTTCACCCGGCGATCGATCACCTCCACGATGTCCACGCGGTCGAGCAGGTCGTCGAGGAACTTTTGTGGAATGCGTCCGGCCATGGAAGATCAGCGATACTCAGTATAGCCGGCCATTGAAGCACGGCGCCGGAGGCTTGTCAGCGGTGAGCGGCGTGGCGGCAGCATCGACGCGCATGGAGGGCGGGCCGGCAGGCCACCGGTCAGGCGGTCAGGCGCGCCTTCACCAGCCTGCTGACCGCGCCCACGTCGGCGCGGCCCTGCAGCTGGGGTTTGAGCTCGGCCATCACGGCGCCCATGGCCTGCATGCCGCTGCCTTCAGCGCGGCTGATGGCGGCATTGACCAGTTCGTCAAGCTCGGCTTCACTGAGCGGGCTGGGCAGGAATTCCTGGATAACCGCGATTTCCCGTTCTTCCTGGGCTGCGAGCTCGGGGCGTTCCGCGGCGTGGTACTGCTGCGCCGAATCGCGACGCTGCTTGATCATCTTGTCGAGGATGGCGAGGGCGCGCGCGTCATCGATGTCGATGCGCTCGTCAACCTCAATCCGCTTGAATTCCGACTGAATCAGCCGGATGGTGCCCAGGCGTTCCTTGTCACGGGCCTTCATGGCCGCTTTCATGGCGGCCTTGATGGTTTCTACAAGTGTGGCGCTGCTCATGGGCTGGGCTGCCTGTGTGCTGCCTGGCAGGGAATCAATACAGGCGGACGCGCTTGCGGTTTTCCCGGGACAGCTTCTTCAGGTGGCGCTTGACGGCGGCAGCCGCGGCGCGCTTGCGGGTCGTGGTGGGCTTTTCGTAGTGCTCACGCTTGCGCACTTCTGCCAGTACGCCAGCCTTTTCACAAGAGCGCTTGAAACGACGCAGGGCGACGTCAAAGGGCTCGTTTTCCTTCAATTTGATATGCGGCATTAACTCTTTACCTGTTTCGTCTGTTCGTGGCCTGCACACCCGCTGCCGGAGCGTTGAGCCGTAAAAGGTCGCGCATTCTATACCCATGTGGCGGCATTTGCAAAGCCCGGGACGCGCAGTCCGGGGCGCGTAGCCCGTGACGCGCAGTCCGGGGTGCGTAGCCCGTGACGCGCAGTCCGGGGTGCGTAACCCGGGAAGTCCGGAGGGCCTGACCAGCCTCGCACGCCCCGGCACAACCCGGTATTATCCCCCGCTGCAAACATCATGGAGCCCTTATGCGAATTCTGGGCCTGGAAACGTCCTGCGACGAAACCGGCGTGGCCATTTTTGACACCAGCCGCGGCCTGCTGGCGCACGCCTTGTTCAGCCAGGTCGAAATACACGTGGAATATGGTGGTGTGGTCCCCGAGTTGGCCTCGCGCGACCACGTGCGCAAGACACTGCCGCTGGTGCACCAGGTGTTGCAGGAGGCGGGTCTGAGCCCGGCAGAACTGGATGGCGTGGCCTATACGGCGGGACCGGGACTGGTCGGCGCCCTGATGGTGGGCGCCACGCTGGCGCAGACGCTGGCCTGGGCCTGGAATATCCCGGCCCTGGGCGTGCATCACATGGAAGGCCATCTGCTGGCACCCATGCTGGAGAAGGAGCACCCGGAATACCCCTTTGTCGCGCTACTGGTGTCCGGGGGCCACACACAGCTGGTGCGGGTCGACGGCATCGGTCGTTACCGTCTGCTGGGAGAATCGCTGGACGATGCTGCCGGTGAAGCCTTCGACAAGGCGGCCAAGATGCTCGGGCTACCTTACCCCGGTGGCCCACATATCGCCCGGCTCGCCGAATCCGGTGACGCCACCCGCTTCGATTTTCCACGACCCATGGTCAATCGCCCGGGGCTCGATTTCAGCTTCAGCGGCCTGAAAACCTTCACCCTTAACACCGTGAACGCCTGCCGTGAGGAGAGTGGCCTGAGCGACCAGGACAAGTGCGACATCGCCCGCGCCTTTGAGGAGGCCGTGGTTGCCACGCTGGTGATCAAGTGTCGCCGGGCGCTGGAACAGGAGGGCCTGTCCACGTTGGTCATGGCCGGTGGCGTCAGCGCCAATCGCAATCTGCGCGCGCAGTTGCAGTCCGCACTCGGCAAAACCGGGGCCCGTGTCTTCTACCCGGCACCGCAGTTCTGTACCGATAATGGTGCGATGATCGCCTTTGCCGGGGCCCAGCGTCTGGCGGCGGGTCAGGTGGACGGCCCCGTGACGACCGTGCGGCCCCGCTGGCCAATGACCGAACTCCCGCCGCTCTAGGGAGTCCGTGGCAGCGGTGTCGGCTGGTCGGGCGCCGCCGATGCCAGTATCATGCGCCACTGCTCAGTGAAGGCCTGGATTATGTCCCGAGATACGTGTCGCCGCCCCGCTGCGGCGCAGGAACGGCCGCCGTGGTAGATATTGTCTTTATTCGTGAATTGCGCGCGGATGCCGTGATCGGCGTCTACGACTGGGAGCGCGGAATCCGGCAAACCCTGCTTATCGACCTGGAAATGGCCTGGGACAATCGCCCCGCCGCACAGGGGGATGATCTGTCCCGCGCACTGGATTATGCCGCGGTGTCCCGGCGGGTGATCGACTGGGTGGAGGCCTCGCGCTGCGAGCTGCTGGAGACGCTTGCTGAGGAGCTTGCCGAGCAGGTGCTTGGCGGCTTCGATGTGCCGTGGTTGCGCCTGCGTCTGTGCAAGCCGGGGGCAGTGCTGCAGGCGCGCGACGTCGGTGTGCTGATCGAGCGCGGGGTACGCCCGGCGTGACCCGTGTTTTTCTTGGCCTGGGCAGCAATATCGATCGTGAACGCTATCTTGTTGCAGGGCTGGATGCGCTGCAGGCGCTCTTTGGCGCCCTGGAACTCTCACCTGTGTACGACAGTGCCGCCATCGGCTTTGACGGACAACCCTTCCTGAATATGGTTGTTGCGGTGGAGACCCGATTGCCGCTGGCCGACATGGCGACTCGCCTGCGCGCCATCGAGACCGAGCACGGTCGCCCGCTGAATGCGACCCGCTTCTCCGCCCGGCAGCTGGACATCGATATTCTCACCTACGGCGATCTGGTGGGCGAGCACCACGGCATCAGCCTCCCCCGCGGGGAGATACTGGAAAACGCCTTTGTGTTGCGCCCCCTGGCCGAGTTGGCACCGGCGCACCGGCATCCCGCTACCGGTTCGAGCTACGCCGAGCTGTGGCGCGCGTTTCGGCAGGACAGCCAGGCGCTGAAGCGGGTCGACTTTGCCTGGCGCGGGCGCTGGATATCCCGCGCCGAGTGAATACGCCGGGCGCGCTGCGCCGCCTCAATCGGCGGGTGTTGTGCGCATGGCGTCCAGCAGGCGGATCTGTTCCGCCGCCAGCGCCTCGCCCAGTGCCTTGCCAGCAAGCCCCTGCGCCACGAACGCCTCGGCACTGACCGATCTCGCCCTGCGCAGCGCCTCGCGCAGGTAGGCCGCCTGTGGATAGGGGCGCTGCTCGCTGCCCGCACGACCGCGGGCGTCGGCCTCGCAGGCCTGCAGAAATGCCTCGAACCGCTGTGGCTGGCGCAGGGCGCCGGTTCCACGCAGCAGCTTCAACAGGGTTTTGCCTCGCAGTTCCCGCGCCCGATGGCAGAGCAGGTGGAATTCGCAAACCTGTAGCGCCAGGTCCCGGTACTGGTTGGGTGCGCGCAGTCGCTGGCAGACATCGCGCACCAGCGCCAGGCCACGCTGCTCGTGTGCGATGTGCCGTGGCCACTCGGCTTCCGGCGTTTTGCCCTTGCCCAGGTCATGCAGCAGGGCCGCAAAGCGCACATCCGCGGCGGGGGTGAGGCGGGCTGCCTGCTGCAACACCATCAGGGTGTGCAGGCCGGTATCCACTTCCGGGTGATACTGCGGGCTTTGCGGCACGCCGAACAGCCTGTCGACCTCCGGCAGCAGTGCGCGCAGCGCGCCGCAGTCGCGCAGTACCGTGATGAAGGTCTCGGGGCTTCGTTCAGCGAGTGCTCTCTGCATCTCGATCCAGACGCGCTCCGCCGGCAGATGCTCCAGTTCACCCTGGTTGACGATGTCCGTCATCAACGCCAGCGTCTCCGCTGCAACGGTAAAGCCGAGGTGCGCGTAGCGGGCGGCGAAGCGCGCTGTGCGCAGCACCCGCAGTGGGTCTTCCACAAAGGCTCCGGACACGTGGCGCAGCACGCGCTGGCGCAGGTCCCGCTGGCCACCGTAGGGGTCGATGATCTGCCCGGTTGCGTCGCGGGCCATCGCGTTGATCGTCAGGTCGCGGCGCAGCAGGTCCTCTTCCAGCGTGACTGCGGGATCGCAGTGCACTACAAAGCCGGTATAGCCGTGACCCTGCTTGCGTTCTGTGCGCGCCAGGGCGTGTTCTTCCTTGGTTTCCGGGTGCAGGAAAACGGGGAAGTCTTTGCCCACTTGCTGATAGCCCAGGGCCAGCAGGGTGTCTGGTGTGGCCCCCACCACCACCCAGTCGCGTTCGCTGCAGGGGTAATCGAGCAGGGCATCGCGCACAGCGCCGCCGACCAGGTAGGTTTTCACGCCCGACAGCGCCCGTTCTTGCAGGCGCAGGAGGTGCGCTCGCCGGTGTCCAGGTTGTACAGGGTCATGGCGCCACCCCACACGCAGCCGGTGTCGAGACCTATGGTGTTCGGGCTGTCGGTAACGCCCTCTATCGAGGCCCAGTGACCGAAAATGATCTTGTCGCCCGCGGTCTTGCGTTTCTTGTGGCTGAACCAGGGAGAGACCTTCTTGCTGTCGCCTTCCGGCCGGGGGTTGGGAATGGGGCCCTTGCTCAGCAGGTCGAGCACGCCCTTCTTGGTGCAATAGCGCATGCGCGTAAGGTAGTTGGTGATCACCCGCAGCCGCTCCATGCCCTGTAGCTCATCGGACCAGACTGCCGGCTCGTTACCGTACATTGCCGCCAGGAACGTGATGCAATCGGGGCTCTGCAATACGGCCTCCACCTCCCAGGCGCGGTGCATGGCGTCTTCTACGCTCCACTGCGGCGGGATGCCCGCATGCACCATGGTGTAGCCGTGCTCGTAGTGCAGCAGCGGTCGGTGCGTCAGCCAGTTGAGCAGCTTGTCCCGGTCCGGTGCGGCGAGAATCTTGTCCAGCGTGTCTGAGGGCGAGGGTGCGCGCACACCGGCCGCGACAGCCAGCAGGTGCAGGTCATGATTGCCCAGCACCATGACCAGATTGTCGCGCATGTCATACAGAAAACGCAGGGTTTTCAGGCACTTGGGGCCTCGGTTGACGATGTCGCCAACCGACCACAGGGTGTCGCGATCGGGGTTGAACTGCACGCGCTTGAGCAGGTGCTTCAGTGGCTGCAGGCATCCCTGTATGTCACCGACTGCATAGATCGCCACAGCGGCTACTCAGTTCAGCGCCGTGGGAGTGTGCAGGGTGAAGGCGCGGATGGGCACATCGAAGCGCTGCTCGGCCTCACCGCCCGCTGCCCCCCCGGTGCGGGTGACCATGGTGTAGCTGCCTTCCATGAAGCCGACCGGGGTGGCCAGGGTTGTGCCGCTGGTATAGCGGAAATACGCGCCCGGTTGAATCACCGGCTGCTCGCCGACCACGCCCTCGCCGCGAACCTCCTGCTGCGCCCCTTCCGCATCGGTAATGATCCAGTGCCGCGACAGCAGCTGCACAGCCTGGCGGCCACTGTTGCGGATCGTGATGGTGTAGGCAAAGGTGTACTGCCCGTCGGCGGGACGTGAATGGCGCGCGAGGTAACTGGTCACCACATCAACGTTCACCAGGGAGGGGTCGAAGGGGCTGGGTGTTCGGGTTTCCATGGTGTCAGGCATCGCTCAGGTGGTTGGCCAGGCGGATAAAATCCAGCAGCTGCAGCGTCTCTGCGCGGGCACCGGGGTCAACCCCCAGCTGCTCGAGTTCGTGATCGGAGAGTATACCCTTTAAATTATTGCGCAGCGTTTTGCGGCGCTGGGCGAAGGAGGCCTGCACGATCTTGCGTAAACTGTCCTCGTCGCACTCTGGCCAGGGCGAATGCGGGTAGGGGGTCAGCCTGACAATGGCTGACTGGACTTTCGGCGGCGGATAAAAAGCCTCGGGCGGCACATCGAACAGGTGTTCCACCGCGCAGTGATACTGGGCCATGATGCCGAGACGCCCCCAGTGCTTGCCCCCGGGCGTTGCTGCCAGGCGGTTGACCACCTCCAACTGCAGCATGAAGTGCATGTCCTGCAGCAGGGGGGCGAACTCCAGCAGGCGAAACAACAGGGGCGTGGAGATGTTGTAGGGCAGGTTGCCTACCACCCTGAGCGGCACACCATCGCGGGCCAGTGTGGCGAAGTCGAAGGCCAGCGCATCGGCGCTGTGCAATTTGAAACCCGGGTAGATGCTGAAGGCCGCCAGCAAGCCCGTCACCAGATCCCGGTCCAGTTCCACCACGTCGAGGCGTATTTCGCGACTTATCAGTGCCGCTGTCAGCGCACCCTGGCCGGGCCCGATCTCCACCAGGTGCTCACCGGGTTGCGGGTGTATGGCATTGGCGATCTCGGCAATGATGCCTGCGTCCTGCAGGAAATTCTGGCCGAAGCGCTTGCGCGGTGTGTGGGTGGTTTTCATGGGCGCATTGTACGGGGCATGCCGGGCAAAGTGCACGTTTTCACACGGGCGATGGCCAGCGGGCATTCCGGACTGGTGTCTCACTGGCCACCGCACTTCTCCTGCCCCGGCTGTTATACTCCCGCCCCATATCGATGAGCTACCAGAACGCCGCATGACACTCTCGCAGTACGCCACACTCATGGACACCATGGCTCGCCTGTCACTGAAGGCCGATGCCTCGCGCTATTTTTTCGGCTACGTGTGGTGGGTGCTTGAGCCCTTACTCTATGTGCTGGTGTTTTATGTGGTCTTCGAGCTCATCCTGCAGAACCGCAAGGAAGATTTCGTGGTGTTCCTGATGTGCGGGCAGCTGGCGTTTGTCTGGTTTTCCAAGTCGCTGAACCAGGCGGCCCGCAGTATTCTCGGCAGCAAGGGTCTGGTCGGCCGGGTCGATATTCCGAAGAGCCTGTTTCCCCTGGCCACCATTCAGGAGGGCCTGTATAAACAGGCCGCGGTCTTCCTGTTGCTGTTTGCGGTACTCCTCGCCAAGGGTTATACGCCTTCACTGGTGTGGGGCTGGCTGCTCCCGGTGATGCTGGTGAACTACCTGCTGATCGTGGCCTGCTCGCTGTTTGCGGCCTATCTGGTGTGCTGGGTGTTCGACTTCCACGTCTTTATCTCCATGGCGACCATATTTCTCATGTTCACCTCCGGGGTGTTCTGGGACCCCCGTGACCTGGATCCGGCCATGACCCACTGGGTGCTGACACTGAACCCGCTCGCCTTCCTGCTGGATGCCTACCGGCAGATCCTGCTGGCGGGTGTGGCGCCGAATGCCGTGCATCTGGCGATTGTCGGCAGTGTTGCGCTGCTGATGGCTCTGGCGGGACTGGCAGTGCTGCGGCGTCACAGCCGCTTTATCGCCCTGCGGGTAATCACCTCATGAGCGACCTGCCGATGCTGGAACTGGTGGGCGTCTCCCATCACTACATGGCGCGCAAAAGCAGTTTCGACCATGGCCTGCACCATGTGCTGGACAATGTCTCCCTGCGGGTCATGCCGGGAGATACCCTGGGTATCGTCGGTCGCAACGGGGCCGGCAAAACCACTATGTTGCGCCTGATGGCCGGCATCATCGAGCCGCGGCAGGGGGTGATTCGCCGCCGCGCCGGTGCCAGCTGCGCGCTGCTCAGCCTGGGGCTGGGCTTTCAGGATTCCCTCTCCGGTCGCGACAACGCGCTCATCTCCGCCATGTTGCAGGGGGTGAGCAAGCGCGATGCGCTGGCCAGCCTGGACGCTATTCGCGAGTTCACAGAACTGGGCGACTCATTCGAGGAGCCGGTGAAAACCTATTCCTCTGGTATGCGCGCCCGTCTGGGTTTTGCCAGCGGCCTGCTGACGCGGGTGGATATCCTGCTGATCGACGAGGTGTTGAGCGTGGGCGATGCGCAGTTCCGCGACAAGGCGTTGGCCGCCATGCAGCAGCGCCTTGGCGGCGAGCAGACGGTGGTGTTTGTCTCCCACGCCGAGGGGCAGCTGAAGGCGCTCTGTGACCGTGCGGTGTGGATTGAGCAGGGGCAATTGCGCGCTGAGGGGAGTCCGGAGGAGGTTATTGCGCAGTACCGGCAGCCGGTGGCTGCTTCGCGCTGACGGCTACGCCGATGGGACCGCGTGCTACGGACTACGTTGCTGGGCCAGCTTCACGGCCAGGCCTAGCGCCGCGCGCAGGCTCCCATCACTGGCCAGCCCGGTGCCCGCCAGTTCCAGCGCTGTCCCGTGGTCCACACTGGTCCGCAGGATCGGCAGGCCCAGCGTGATGTTGACCGCGTTGCCGAACCCCGCATATTTCAGCACCGGCAAGCCCTGGTCGTGGAACATGGCGAGGTAGGCGTCCGCCTGTTCCAGCAGTGTCGGGCTGAAGGCGGTGTCTGCGGGCAGCGGCCCCAGCAGGTGCATGCCCTCCGCGCGCAGCTGCTCCAGCAGTGGCGTGATGATCTCTATCTCCTCGCGCCCCAGGTGGCCGCCTTCGCCGGCGTGCGGGTTGAGGCCCAGCACGGCAATGCAGGGTGCCTGGATACCAAATTTGCCCTGCAGATCCGCGTGCAGAATGCGCAGGGTGCGAGCCAGTGAATCGCGTGTGATGGCCTGGGCGACAGCCGACAGCGGCAGGTGCGTGGTGGCCAGCGCCACCCGTAACTCATCGGCGGCGAGCAGCATCACCACCTGTGCGGTATGGGTCCGGGCGGCCAGGAACTCGGTATGGCCGCTAAAGGGGATGCCCGCGTCATTGATGATCGACTTCTGTACCGGTGCGGTGACCATCGCGTCAAAACACCCGGAAAGGCAGCCGTCTGCCGCCAGCTCAAGTGTTTGCACCACGTAGGGCGCATTCGCCCGGTCCAGGCTGCCCGGCAGCACCGGCGCAGCCAGTGTCGGGGCGAACAGGCCTGACGCGCCTGTCGTTGTCTTGTCCTGGCTGGGCGCCGAGGCGGGCAGCACGGTCAGGGTGCCTGCCGCCTGCGCGCGCGTAGGCGCCGCGAAGTCTGCACGCTGCAGGTTCAGCGGCAGCCCCAGCAGCTCCGCTCGTTGCAGCAGCAGGCCCGGTGCCGCGATCACTACCAGTTCCGCGGGCCAGTCCTGCTGGGCAAGCATGACAACGATATCCGGCCCGATACCCGCAGGTTCCCCGGCGGTGATGGCGATTCTGGGAATCGTCACGTCGGCGTTATTTGATGTCGACGAACGCTTCGTCGCGAATTTTCCGCAGCCAGGCGTCCAGTTCTTCGTCGTATTTGCGTTGGTGCAGCGCCTCGGTCGCACGGTTGCGAATGGCCTGGGCGGTCATGTCCTGCTCGCGGCGCTCCATCACTTCGAGGATGTGCCAGCCAAACTGGCTTTTCACCGGCTCGGATATCTCCCCTACGGCGGTATCGGCCATCGCCGCCTCGAATTCGGGCACCATCTGCCCGGGGGTGGTCCAGCCTAGGTCGCCGCCCTCCGCGGCGGAGCCGATGTCCTTGGAGTACTTGCGCGCCAGTTCGGCGAAGTCCTCGCCCTGCAGGATACGGCTCCTCAGCTCCCGTGCACGAGCTTCAGCCTGCTCTTCCGTCATGATTTCGGAGGGCTGGATGAGAATGTGGCGCACACGGGTCTGGTTGACCATCTGCTCACCGCCCTGCATATCGGCGAGGTTGATCAGGTGCAGGCCGGAGGGGCTGCGGATCGGGTCGGATGTGGCGCCGACTTCAAGATCCGGTGCCACATCGCTGAACAGGCTCGGCAGATCCTCCAGCTTGCGCCAGCCCAGGTCGCCTCCGGAGAACGCGTAGCGGCCATCGTTGGAGGAAATGACCTGGTCGAAGGGCTCGCCTGCGCGGATGCGGCGCAGCAGGCCGTTGAGATAACTGCGCGCCGCTTCGACGTCACTGCTGGGTGCATCCTCCGGCAGGGGCAGCAGGGCGTGAAGAATGCGGTACTCCGGCTGGGTCAGCTTCTGTCCCTCCGGTGAGGCGAGGAAGTTGCGCACCTCCTGCTCGGATATCTGGATACGTTGATTGACGTTGCCGGCCTGAACCCGCTGGATGATCATCTCGCGCCGCACCTGTTCGCGCATGGCAGCGTAGGATTGCCCCTGCTGCTCCAGTGCCGCACTGAAGTCGGCCAGGCTCATGCGGTTCTGTGCGGCTACGCGTTCCATTGCCTGGTTGAGCTGTGCATCTGAGATACGTGCACCGACGCGGTTGCCCAACTGCAACTGGATGCTCTCCAGAATCAGCCTGTCCAGGGTTTCGCGAATCAGCACATCCTCCGGGGGCAATTCGACCCCGCGTGACTGCAGGCTCTGGGTGATGGCTGCAACGCGCTCGCGCAGCTCGCTGGCCATGATCACGTCATCGTCCACGATGGCCACAACCTGGTCGAGTATCTGTGTTTGTGCCTGCACCTGGCTGCCAAGGAGCAGGGTCGCAGCAAGGCCGGCGGCCAGCAGTGCGGATTTAATAGTCACGTTCGTCAAAACCTCGAATCATGTCTTCAAGCAGGTCGGTGACCCGGCTGCCAAAGCCGCCCATGCCCTTCAGCAGGACCTGGACCTGTGTGGAGTAACGCCGTTCCAGGTTGGGATCCGTAAAGTCCGGATCTTGCCCTGACGTCGTATCGATATAGCGCAGATGCAGCAGGCGCACGCGCCAGCAGCAGCTATCGTATTCGATTCCGAACATATCTTCCACGCTGGTACTGCCCTCGACGCTGAAGTTCACGGCGCCGAATACGCTCCAGCGATTGTTCACGGGGTAATAGGCGGACAGGTGGGCCTGCTCGGTGACGGTATCGTTGTCGACCAGCGTGACGGGGCGTCGATAGGAGTAGCCCACGTTGAATACCGCGTTGTCCGAGCGGCGGTAACTGGCGTAGGCGCTGCCGGCGTTCATGTTGCCACTGTCCGGGTCCCAGACCAGGCTGTTGCGCAGGCTCAGGCGCTTGTTGGGGGTGAAGGTGATTTCCCCGGCCATTTCAGAGCTCGACTGCTCCAGCGCCGTGTCATCCGGGTTCAGCCGTACGCGCCGGTCGCGCAAATAGAAAATCTGCCCGACGCTGGCGCTGAGATACTCGCGACCGTCCTCGGCGCTGATATAGCGCGTGGTCAAACCCAGGGACAGGCGGTTGGCATCGTCCAGGCGGTCCCGGCCGGAGAATCGCGTATCGCGAAACAGCTGGTTGTAGGTGAACGTCAGTTCGGCGCTGTCGAAGTCAGGCTGCGTCGACTGGTCATCGTATTCGCTGATCAGATAATAGGCGCGAGGTTCCAGCGTTTGCAGCAGCGGCTTCCCTGCAAGGCTGGTGGCGCGTTCGAAGAACAGGCCGCCGTCCAGGCTGGCCAGCGCCGAGCCCGCCGACGGGCTGTCATCACCCAGTTCGCCGTTGTCATTCAGCGCATACTCGAGATAGCGGTACTTGGCGGTGGAGTTGAGAAAGCCGTACTGCCACAGCATGGGGTAAGTGGCACCGCCCTCGAGATACATGCGCTGACCGGTGACGACATCATCGTTGGAGTCGAAGTACGAATACTGCGACAGGAACAGGGGCGCAACCGTGAAGGGCGTATTCTCGCCGCGGTAGCGCGCGGTGATCTGCGGCAGTTTCTGGTAGTCGTTGTCGAGGTCGTCGGCGAGTGACTGGAACTCCTGCAACTCCAGGCCCACAAGCCACTGGTCTCCCAGGTAGTCGAGGGTGCCGAGTTGCAACAGGCTGGTCTGGCGCTTGGTGTCCAGGTTGGAGGTATTGAGGTCCTTGAAGTAGTCCACGTCACTGACCCGGGAGTAGTCAATGCGCGAGCGCCAGCGCTGCTCGAACAGCCCGTTCTGGCGCACATTGGCCAGCCAGCGCGAATCGTCCCCGGCATCCGGGCGCTCGCGTGCGTAGCGATCATCACTGCCCATCCAGGTGCCGCCGACTGACCAGAACCCGGTGTTGCGGTTCAGGTAGCGTGTTTCAAGCTCGTGGTTCAGCCCGCGCTCCTGAATGTAGCGCGGCGTATACAGCGCATCGTAGTTCGGCGCCAGGTTGAGATACACCGGTACGGCGAGGTCCAGCCCGCCATTGGTGTCGGAGCTGATGTCGGGCCACAACAGGCCGGTGCGACGACGGTCGTCCAGCGGAAAGCGCACCCAGGGCAGGTAGAGCACCGGCACGCCGGCGACGTCGAGTTTGGCGCCGGTTGCCGTGCCCAGCCCTTCCTCGAGGTCCAGCTTGATGTTGTCGGCACGCATCGCCCACTCTTCATCATCCGGGGCGCAGTAGGACAGACGCCCGTCCTGGATGAACAGCGTGCCATCCGCGGCGCGGCGCAATTGCGCCGCGCTGCCATGCAGGTGCTGTTGGTGCAGGACGAATTCGCTGTCGCGGATACTGGCCTCACCGCTGTTGGCCGAATAGCGGGCCTCCTCCCCGCGCAACAGGACGCCCGGCTCACGCAGGGTGATGCCGCCGCTGACGGTACCCTCGCGCTCGGCACGGTCGAAATAACCGTCCTCGCCGCGCAGTTGCCGATAGCCCTGGTCGACAGTCACCCCGCCGCGCAGGTAGACATCGTCACCCTGCAGTTCGGACTCGGTGGCACGGGCACGAATGTCTGAGGTTTCCGGGGTGTCTGCCGGGTCTGATTCCGCCAGCGGGTCGACATAGCGGCCGCCGCATCGCAGGCACTGCGGGTCGCGCTGCGCCTCGGGCGTTGCCGAGGTGGGCACCCAGTCCAGCTGCGCCGCATCATCCGCCACAGTCTGCAGAGACCACAGTGCGCTGAGGCTCAGGGCGATGGCGAGGTGGCGCAACCGGGGGTGGACGGGGCTGTGCGGGCGCGGGGTCATCAGGTTTGGGTGCATTTTTTGGTGTAAAACGGGATGATAATGCATCGCCCCCGGCTTGTCCGGGTCTTTTTCGTTGCGGGAGCTTCTCATGTCCTTACCGCCAGGCGGCCTGCTTTCCTGGTCCATGCAGGCGCTGTCAATCAACGCCGATGACGCGCCCACTCTGCACCCGCTGGTGGGAGATGCCAGCCAGCGTCGCTACTTCCGGCTGCGCACGCGGGCGCAGGTTTATATTGCAGTGGACTCGCCCCCTGCCTCGCAGAAAAACCGCGAGTTCCTTGCCGTTCGCGCCTGCCTGGAGGCGGGCGGAGTGCGCGTGCCGGCGCTGCTCGCGGCGGACCTCGAACAGGGGTACCTGATGCTGGAGGACCTCGGTGACAGCCTGCTGCTGGATCGGCTGACCGCCGACGCTGCCGACGGCTGGTATCGACAGGCCCTGGCCCTTCAGCGGCGCATGGCGGACCTCCCTGCCGACACCATTGCGCTGCCCGCGTATGATGCGGGATTGCTGGGTGAGGAACTGGCGCGTTTTCCCGAGTGGTTCCTGACCGCGCTGCTCGGCCTCGCGCTCTCGGATGACGAGCGCGCCGCGCTGGCGGAACTGGACGGGCTGCTCGTCGCAAATGCCCTGGCCCAGCCCCGGGTGCTGGTACACCGTGACTTTCACAGCCGCAACCTCATGTGCATGGCGGACGGGCAACTCGCGGTGATCGACTTCCAGGATGCCGTGTCCGGGCCTCTCACCTACGACGCGGTGTCCCTGCTGAAAGACTGCTACGTTCGCTGGCCGCGGGACAGGGTTGCAGGGTGGGCGCTCGCCTACCGCGATGCACTGACGGCCTCAGGGCGACTGCCGGCGCTGGATGACGCCACCTTCCTGCGCTGGTTCGACTGGATGGGCCTGCAGCGGCACCTCAAGGTGCTGGGCACCTTTGCACGGCTGGCGCTGCGCGACGGGAAGACCGACTACCTGCAGGATCTGCCGCGGGTGCTGGCGTATGTACAGGAGGTGTTCGCCCTGTACGCGGGGCAACATCCGGCGCTCGATGGGATAGCGGGTTGGTTTGGCCAGCGGGTATTGCCGGTTATCCAACGCCAGCCCTGGAGCCGCACGTGAAAGTCATGATCCTGGCGGCGGGATTCGGCGAGCGCATGCGGCCGCTCACGGAGCATACCCCCAAGCCCCTGCTGCAGGCGGGCGGCCGACCTCTGATTGCCTGGCACATTGAGGCCCTGGCAGCGCTCGGGCTGGACGACCTGGTGATCAATGTCGCGCATCTGGGACAACAGATTGTCGACTGGTGTGGCGACGGCCAGCGCTGGGGCGTGCGCATTCGCTATTCGCGGGAGCCAGAGCCGCTGGAGACGGCGGGCGGCATCCAGCGCGCGCTGCCGCTGCTGGGCAGCGCCCCATTTCTGGTGGTGAATGGTGATGTGTGGACCGAATACCCCCTGCAGCGCCTGCTTGCACACGCCCATCTGCCGGACGGTACCGCACATCTGGTGCTGGTCGACAATCCACCGCAGCACCCGCTGGGCGATTTCCAGCTGACGGACAGCGGCCGTGTGGTCCCCCGGCCACCCGCGGCTACGGGGTTGACCTACGCGGGTATCGGGGTGTTCAGCGCCGGTTTCTTCGCCGACATGGCGCCGGGGAAGTTGCCCCTGCGACCACTGCTGGATACCGCAATAACCGCCGGGCGCCTGTCGGGTGAGCATTTCACCGGCGCCTGGGCCGATGTCGGCACGCCTGAGCGCTTGCAGGCGCTGGATGCCCGACTCCGTGCCGCTGCGGACAGCACGGGATGATCTGTCAGCACTTAGCCGCTAGAATAGCCGCCTGTTCAGTTTCCGGAGCCAGCACATGGCTGATTACCTGATTGCCCCCTCTATCCTGTCGGCGAATTTTGCTCGGCTCGGCGAAGAGGTGGATGCCGTGCTGGCCGCTGGCGCCGATGTGGTGCACTTCGACGTCATGGACAACCACTATGTCCCCAACCTCACCATTGGCCCGATGGTGTGCAAGGCGCTGCGCAAGCACGGCGTCACGGCGCCGATAGACGTGCACCTGATGGTCAGCCCGGTAGACAGGCTGATCGGCGACTTCGCCGAGGCCGGCGCCAGCTATATTACCTTCCATCCCGATGCGTCGACCCATGTCGATCGATCCCTGCAGATGATCCGCGATGCCGGCTGCAAGAGCGGGCTGGTGTTCAACCCGCACGCGGGGCTCGAGGCGCTGCGCTACGTGATGGACAAGGTGGACATGGTGTTGCTGATGTCAGTCAACCCGGGCTTTGGCGGCCAGTCCTTTATTCCGGCGACGCTGGATAAACTGCGCGAGGCGCGGGCCCTGATCGACGCCTCGTGCCACGACATCCGGCTGGAGATCGACGGCGGCGTCACCGCGGCCAATATCGCGGACATTGCGGCAGCGGGCGCCGACACCTTCGTGGCCGGCTCGGCCATTTTCAATGCACCCGACTACCGCGCCGTGATTGCGCAGATGCGGGCGGCGCTGGCGGAGGTGCAACAGCCCCGATGAACGAGGCAGAATTCAGCGCCCTCGCGGCACAGGGTTACAATCGTATCCCGGTCAGCACCGAAGTGCTGGCAGATCTCGAAACTCCGGTCAGCACCTATCGCAAGCTGGGTGAAGGGGCCTTCTCCTACTTCTTCGAGTCCGTGCAGGGCGGCGAAAAGTGGGGGCGCTATTCGATCATCGGCCTGCCCTGCCGCACGTTGTTGCGGGTGTTCGGCAACCGCGTCGAGGTGCTGGTGGATGGCGCTGTGGTCGAGCAGGCCGAGGTCGCCGACCCGCTGCAGTACGTCGAGGACTTCCAGCAGCGCTATCGCAGCGCACCGGATGCCGGCCTGCCGGTATTCCACGGTGGGCTGGTGGGTTACTTCGGGTATGACACGGTGCGCTACGTGGAGCCTCGGCTGCGCGCTGGCGCCCCCCGGGACGAGCTCGGCAACCCCGATATCCTGCTCATGGTGTCGGAAGAGGTGCTGGTGTTCGACAATCTGTCCGGCACCATCCGCCTGATCATCAACGCCGACCCGCAGCGGCCCGGCGCGCTGCAGGAGGCGCGGGAGCGCCTGAGCAGGCTCGCGCTGAAACTGCGTGAACCCATGCCGCCGTTACCGGATGTGGCGCTGGGCGGCGCCGATAGCGATGCGCTTGAGGCCTCAGCGACGTCGCATTTCGACGAGGCGGGCTTCGCCCGGGTTGTAGAGCGTATCAAGGACTATGTGCTGGCCGGCGACGTGATGCAGGTTGTGCCTTCGCAGCGCCTCCAGGTGCCGTTCAGCGCGCCGCCCCTGAATCTGTACCGGGCGCTGCGCAACCTGAACCCCTCGCCCTATATGTACTATCTGGATCTCGGGGACTTCCATATCGTGGGGTCGTCCCCGGAGATCCTCGCCCGCCTGCAGAACAATGAAGTGACCGTGCGCCCGCTGGCCGGGACCCGCCGGCGCGGCTACAGCGAGGCCGAGGACAAGGCGCTGGAGGCGGAATTGCTCGCGGACCCCAAGGAGATCGCCGAACACCTCATGCTCATCGACCTGGGGCGTAACGACATCGGTCGTATTGCCCGTATCGGCTCCGTCACCCTCAGCGACAAGATGGCGGTGGAGCGGTATTCCCACGTCATGCACATCGTGTCCAATGTCTGTGGCCAGTTGCAGCCGGGCAAGTCGGCGATCGATGTACTGCGGGCCACCCTGCCCGCCGGCACCCTGAGCGGGGCGCCCAAAATACGTGCGATGGAAATCATTGACGAACTGGAGCCGGTAAAGCGCGGCGTTTATGGCGGCGCCGTCGGGTATCTGTCCTGGGCCGGCGAGATGGACACCGCCATCGCCATCCGTACCGCGGTGATCAAGGACGGCAAGCTGTACATCCAGGTGGGCGCTGGCGTGGTCGCCGACTCGGTGCCCCGCCTGGAGTGGAAGGAAACTCACAATAAGGCGCGCGCCATGTTCCGCGCGGCGTCCATGGTGCTGGCCGGGCTAGACTCGCCGTGAGCGTGCGCGAGCAGCTGCAGGCTCTGCTGGCACACTGCGAGCACCCCTACGCGCTGCTCGATGAACTGTATCTGCCTGAAGACCAGGCCCGCGTGCTGCGCACCCGCAACCTGCGGCTGATACCCGGGGAGAAGCGGCGTCGCGGTGGCAAGTATGCCTATGCCGAGTGGGCCCACGTTATCGGCATCTTCCAGACGCTCATTGGCCAGCATATCGGCTGGCGGGAAGACCTGCGCGTGCTGGATGTCGGCTGTGGTGCCGGCCTGCTGGCCATTGCCTGCGAACCCTTTCTGGGTCGCGGCGGCTGCTACACCGGCCTGGATGTGGCTGCCGAGCAGCTTGCATTCTGTCGCCAGCACTACCAGGGTGAGCACTACCGTTTCCTGCACCTGGACACCGCCAATCCGTTCTACGCGCCTGACCAGACAGCAGCGGGCGCCCCCTGGCCGATCGCCGACGCTGGGCAACAGCTGGTGACTGCACTGTCGGTGTGGACGCATTTCAACGAACGGGACGCCCGTTTCTATATGGCGGAGCTGGCGCGCGTGCTGGAGCCCGGCGGCAAGGCGCTGGTGACGGTGTTTCTGCTGGATGAGGCGTATCACGCCACCTTGCCGCGCGCTGCGGACAAGGCCGCGCGCTTTCACGCCACGCCGCTTGAGCGCTGGGTGTTCGACCAGCCCGCTTACGGCTCATCCGAGTGGTTGTGTCCCGGCTGGGCGCAGGTGCCGGAGGAGGCCATCGGCATGACGCCGGTGGGCCTGGCCAGCCTGCTGGAGGCCAGCCAGCTGCGGCTCGCCGCCCACTATCACGGCAACTGGAAAGAAGTGCCGGGGCCGTTTTTCCAGGATGTACTGGTGCTGGAAAAGCCCCGGGAGTGCCGCGCCCCGGCTGAGTAGCAGGGTGCAGCGGCCTCTTTCGCGGGCCAGGGCTGTGGGCCGCAGGTATCTTTACCGGGTGCGTTGTGAGCTGCCCTCTCGCAGCGCCCTGAGGCATGGTAAACTCACGCCCCACGCTGCAAGGGACGACCATGCCTGACATTCTGATGATCGACAACTACGATTAGCATCCATCAAGCTCCACCGTGTTCCATGGAGAAAGTGTAAGTTGTTGATTTGTATTGATGTGACTTCCTTGATGGTCTGGTGAAGGCTAGACCAATCTGCTGCAAGTGTGTATATTTCTGTGTATATAGGACCTCAAGAGAGGTGATATACACACATGGCCATGAACCTGCTCTCGGCCAGGAAGGTCGAGACCATTCCTTCCCAAAAAGAACCGTACTGGCTCAAGGACGGGGGTAGTCTATTTCTGTACGTCACGCCCAGCGGAAGCAAGTTGTGGCGCTACCGCTATCGGCTTGGCGGAAAGCCTGCCATCTACGCGATCGGCAAGTACCCCCAGGTCTCACTGGAGGCGGCGCGGACCGAGCGGGATCGCGCGCGGGAACTCGTCAAGAAGGGCGTACACCCCGTGGTGGAGAAGAGAGTCAACATCTCCACTCAGCTTGAAAAGAACGAGAACACCTTTGAGCCAGTGGCTCGCAGATGGATGGCGAGCAACGTGCAGTGGAGCGAGGGTTACGCCGATCAAGTCAAGCGCACTTTGGAGAACGATGTTTTTCCCAAAGTGGGCAAGCTGCCGGTCAGCTCAATCCGGACTGCTCACCTGCGCCCCGTCATTAAGGATGTTGCGGAGCGCGGCGCTCCCACCGTTGCGATCCTGATCAGGCAATTGTGCAGCCAAATCTTCGCATACGCGGCGGGTGAAGAGCTTTGCGACAGTGATCCGACGGCGCTGCTGAAACGGTCGGTCAAGCGCCCCCGAGTTCGACACCATCCACCGCTACCGTGGCAAGAGATCCCGAAGTTCTTGAGCCGTGTGGATGATGCAGGTTACCGGGTCACTGTCATTGCACTGCGATTGATGGCCCTCACTTATGTCCGCACGGCCGAACTGCGCAAGGCGCACTGGTCCGAGTTCGATCTGGACAGTGCGATGTGGACGGTTCCTGCGGGGCGCATGAAGATGCGCGACCCTCACATCGTTCCGCTCTCGAAGCAGGCCATCGTGCTGTTGAAAGAACTGCACACGCTGACAGGCGGAGGGAAGGTGCTGTTTCCCGGCTTCAGGAAGCCGGGAACGGTTATGTCGGCTACGACGCTCAACAAGGTGTTGGAGCGCATGGGCTACGGTGGACAGTTTTCTTCGCACGGCTTCCGCTCAACAGCGACCACGCTGCTCGGCTTGTTGAGCTACCCAGAGAACCGGGTTGATCTGCAACTGGCCCACTCGAAGCGGAAGAAAGATTCGTCGCGCGCACCCTACGACCACACCAAGTACATCGCATCGCGGAAGATCATCATGCAGGATTGGGCGGACATCCTCGATGCGATGGCTCGTGGCGATTCGATGAACGAGGTCATGGCAACCTTCGGGCCGCTGTCGAAACGGCGCAGGGCCTTGCTGCGGGTCATCGAGCGGGAGTGAGGCGCGTGCCGGGCTGAGAGGCTGCTCAGGACATTGAGCGGGCGCGTCGAAGAAAGCCCTCTTGAGGCTCCGTCAGGGCAACGTCGGGTCTAATCAGGTAGGCGGTCACGATCATCGGTGCGCTCGCCAGCGGCCGCAGGGCGATGCCCTGGCATCGATACCCGGCAAGTCTCGTGGATGGGGCCACGGCGATTCCGTACCCCGCTGCGACCAGCGTCATGGCGACCTCGAACGTACTGACGGCTGCTTCGCGGTCCCGCAATTCGTTCTCGAATGCGCTCTGTGCGAGCGTGCGCCACGACTCTTCGGCCGTTGATCGCGCGTAGATCAGCGGCTGTTTGAGCGCTTCCTGGCAGGGTACTTCTCGGTAGGCCAGCAAGTGGGATCGCTTTGCCACAGCGACGGCCAGGGTGTCGTGCCACAGCGGTTCGCAGAGCCAGCCAGGCCACTCCCGATGGGTGGCGGACAACGCGAAGTCGAAGCCGTCACCAGGTCGTTCCTGTTGTTGTCCGGTGGCCGCTGTGTCGATCAGAACTGCCAGGGTTTCAGGTTCTTCGGCGCGCTGTATGGCGAGCACGTCGGCGAGTTGGGGAGGAACCCAATCGCCGAGGACTGCCAGGCGGATTTCAGTGGAGACGTCGATCGATCTCACGTGCAACTTCCGAAGGCGCTAAAGCATGGAAACTTAATCGAATGAGTTAAGTTTAACGTGGTTTATATCGTGGCCCTGATCGACGCTTTTGGCAATGCAAAAGCGATCGATTCAACGCGGCCGACCAGCCGGGACAACAACATACGAAGCGGAACCAGCGATCGCGTTTGGGGCAGTGGTGCGGGAGGAAAGAACGGACCAGGGGATCGCGCAGGAAACGCTGGCCCACCTGGCCGGAATCGAGCGGTCGCACATGGGCAAGATCGAGCGGGGCGAGCACATTCCCACGCTTCCTCTGATCCTCAAGATCGCCCGCGCCCTGAAGTGCAGCTCTGCCCACCTGATGGCTGCGATGGAGGCCAAGCTGGCCGAATCGGACCCGCCCAAGCGCGGCAACTGAGGGCGCCGGCGTCGCATCCTATTCCTGCTCGTCATCGTTCTTGGCATGAAACGCCGAGTCGTCACGCTGTGCCTCGGCGTTGGCGAGGCGCAGGTAAGGATTGTTCGGGGGTATCTCATGGAACAGCGTATCGGGGCTGGTCAGCAGGTATCCGTGCAGCCGCCTGGACTTGCGAGGCCCCGTCACTTCGCAATTCCAGATGTTCAGCCCGCTGGCCTGTTTGCGGTGCAGGCCCAGCTTCTCGAACCGCTTTTGTACCCACTGCCATTCCGGTAGCTTGTCCTGCTTGGCCAGGGCGGTGATCTGCGGGTGCTCCTGCGCGTAGCGCTGGAACACGCCGGGACTCACGAGATACGCCGTGTCGGCCACGGTATGTACCAGCGCCTTGGCGTCGTTGATGATGAGCTTGCGCGTCTGGATGCTCTGACGCAGCCACGCGAGAAAATGAGCACCGGATGGATCGGCGTCGCCTTGGTGTACTGCCTGGACCGGCGTGGTGTCGGCGGGCTTATGGTCCGGCAACGGCGCGGGCTTCTCAGCGAGGGGCTGAAGCGGCATGGCCGTAGCAGTGGACGCGGGAGACGAATCGAGCAGTTCCAGCAGCTCCTCGACGCTGCTGTCGGCAGTCGTTGATGTGGTGGACTCGGTAGTCACCGGGGCGGATTCCCCTGTTTCCACGTCGATGGCCTCGGGTGCGGGTGTCTGTGCCGCCGACCCTTCCGGCTCCACCTGTACGGTGCCCGCGAAGGCTGCCGGCCGGTCGGACGCTTCCCAAATCATCGCCGGGGACAGTTTCAGAAAGGTGAAGCTGTGCGACCAGCCGGCATCGCTCGCGACCGTGGCTTTCCAGATCGCCTTACCGTCCGGCGTGGCCAGGGCGATGCCATGGTCCTGAAGCACGTTGAACACTGCCGTGTTGCTGGCCGGGATGCCATCGATGCCCTGCGATAGCAGATGCGCCCGCAGCTTGTCGGAGACGGTCTTGCTCACCAGCCAGAGCGCGTCCTGGGTCAGCCAGCCGTCCGAAGCCTGGGGCTGGTTCAGCTTGAACTCCTCTTTTAGCAAATAGCGCAGGCCGTCGAGCAGCTTGCGTTGTAGCGCGTGCCTGGGTGCGGCCAGCGCCTTGTTCGGGTCGCCGCCAAGTTCCTGAGCGACGGAGGCTTGGTCGGCCTGCACGACCAGTTCGCCAAGGGTGCCGGCGTGCTCGTACTGGCCGGCCAGGACGTACAGCAGGGAAGCCCACAGATCGGAGAAGCCGTTGAGCCAGTCGAGAATCTCGCGGTCCAGCAGCCGGGTGTACAGCAGTCCGGTGGCGGCACCGTGCAGCCGATACTCGCGATCCTTGCGGTAGCGGAAGCGATACGGCCGCTGCAACGGGCCATGCCAGGGATGCCAGAGAGTGCCATCGGCATATTCGACATGCAGATCGACGGCGATCTTGCCGATGTCGTGCAGCAGGGCCGCGTAAGCGGTGCCCGCAGTCCAGGCCTCGGCCTGGGCCGCCTGCGCTTCCGGCGTGACCCCGGCGGGCAGCAGATGCGACTGTCGCAGCTTCAATGCGTAGGCCACGATCTCCAGGCCGTGATCCAGCATGCCGCCCGGATAGGCGTGATGGTGACTCTCGGAGGCGGGGAACTGTTGCACCAGCTCGGCGTAGCGCTCCAGGGGTGTCAGGTACAGCGTGGCGAATTGCTTGCGCGACAGCGAGGTCCGTTGCCAGATGTGTTCCAGCAGCTTCCGCCGGCGTGGCGTCGCCAGCAGCGAGGCGGCCGACTCCGGCCGGGTCAGCCCTTGGGGCATCGCTATGGAGGCGGTGGACGGTGTGCCGGCGGTTGGCACCCTTTTGCGTTGGAACAGCGAGAACATGACGACACCCAAGTGACGGACTGGCGGGAGAGCCTTTTTGGCCTTTTCAAGGTAGGGCCTTTCCCCTTGACCCCATTCCCTGTCTCTTATACACATCTCCGAGCC
>CAJXUQ010000014.1 GCA_913061145.1 uncultured Haliea sp. | reverse complement strand
GAGCCGGAACCCGAGCCGGAACCCGAGCCGGAACCCGAACCACCCTTTGTGGCCGCTCCGCGCCGCGTACCGAGTCCGCGGACACTGTCCTGGGCGCTGTTTGCCGCCACGCTCGTGATCGGCGCCGTGGTGTACGGGTACCTGGTGCAGGAGCGCGAGGCGCTGAGGGCCGAATTCATGGCGCTTGAGCAGCGTCGCGTGGACGTGGTGTCGCGGGAGGACCTGCTGCTGCAGGAGCGTCTCGCCCGTGACGTGGCAGAGGGCAACGCCCGGCTGGAGCGCGACCTCAGCCAGCTGCGGGCTGAAAACCGCGAGCTGTCGGCAATGATTGAGCAGCTGGAGGCGGGCCTGGCTCAGCGTCTTGTGGAGGCGGAGGGTGCGGCGGCGGCACCCGCCCCGGTGGCGGTTCCCTCGCCGGTGCCAGAGAGCGCTGCGCCGACGCAGGAAGCGTCTCCAGAGTCCGCCACACCTGCGGTGAGCGGTGCCTGGTTCGTGAATTTCGGATCCTACGTGCAGCGCAGTATTGCCGAGCGCTGGGCAGGGCGGTTGCAGGTGGATCGGGGTTCGGTTGTGATTCAGGCGGCAACCGTCTCCGGTCAGGATCTGTTCCGGGTGCGGATCGTCGGGCTGGAGTCCCAGCAGCAGGCGCGGGCCCTCGCCGCAGGATTGGAGGACCGCTATGGTCTTGGGCGTCTCTGGGTGGGGCGTAGTGACCCGAACTAGCGGGTGGCTGTTTCTGGGTCTTCCGGTGCCAGCGCCGCCTGCAGTGATTCAAGCCGGCTGAGCAGCGCGCGGTTTGCTGCCTGGATTTCCTCAACCTGCGTAATCAACTGCTGTTGGGTGTCTTCCAGGGCATACAGCGCAGGTAGCGTATTTGCCGTGTTGGTGATCGGCTGTGTTAACTCAACCGGGGAGGCCTCGCCGATCGGCGCCACGGTGCGTGCCACCGACGCCACGACAGGTTCCGTCGCCAGAAAGCCGTGGCCCGCGGCGGCGGTGGTGACCAGCAGGGCACCAAACAGCGTCCAGGTCATCCAGCTGCGCACGACAGGTCGTGGGTTCGTGCCGGGCTCGCGACGCCCCTGCGGTGCGGCGGGGGCGCGCAGATCGCTGCGCAGCCACAGGTTGCCGGAACCGGCGTTGGCCCTGCGGCTGCGCCGGCGTCCGCTCAGACGCTGATGCACACTCGCCCCCGGCCCTGTGCCTTGGCGTGGTAGAGGTGGGTGTCCGCGCGCTGCAGCAGCGCCTTGTCATCATCGCCGGGAAGCAGATCGGCCACGCCGATGCTCACGCGAGGCAGTACCCCGCCGGTGTTGGCGGCCAGTTCCACGGTGACGTGCTCGACCGTTTCGCGGATCTTGCGCGCCACATCCGCCGCGCCGCTGAGTCCGGTGCGGGGCAGCAGGATGGCGAATTCGTCGCCGCCCAGGCGAAACAGCAGGTCCGACTCGCGCACGCAGGAGCGGAAAGCCTGGGCCAGGCAACGCAGCACCTCATCGCCCACCAGATGCCCCAATTGATCATTGATATCCTTGAAGTGGTCGATGTCGATGATCATCAGCGACAGCGCGCTGCAGTGGCGCCTGGATAGCAGCAGCTCCTGGGCCAGGCGCTCATCCATGGCGCGGCGGTTGAGGAGGCCGGTGAGCCCGTCGTGCATGGCAGTGGCCTGCGCCCTGGCCAGTTGCTGGGCGAGGCGCAGGGCACGCGCCAGGCCGCCGAGTGCCCGTTCCAGCAGCGTCAGCTCAGGCTCACTGTAGCGCTGGCGGCGGGACAGGGTCACCGCCCCCAGTGTGCTGCCGTCGATGTCCAGCTGATAGAGCGCACGATGGTGGCGTTGTTCACCCAGAACAACCGGCAGGTCGTCATCGGCGGCTGTGAAGCCCAGGCTGTCAGCCAGCCCGCAGCGGTTTGCCCAGTTGTGGAAGCGCTCCAGCAGTACGCTCTGGTCGGCTTCACCGAGCAGCAGATCAAACAGTCCCAGCAGCTGGTCCGCTGCATCGCGCTCACCCAGCGGTGACGCCACGGCTGTGGCAACGGATGGCGCCAGGTTGGCAGCGCGGTCGCTGACGAGGGTGAACGGTGATCGGTCGGTCATGGCATCAATGCTCGAGTGAAGGTCCATCAAGCAAGGTAAAGCAAAGTGTGTGCCAACAAGATTAATTGGAAATTAAAAGGAATTAGGGGACAATAACGGCAATTAGGCGATATTTATGGCGTTCTCATGAATGCAGAAGCACAGGCTGTGCAGGGAGCGGCAAAATAACGCCGGGCCAGGAGTCAATTAATTGACGTTTTGGGACCCGCTGCTCTAGGCCTTGCCGAGGCTTTGGCTGTCGCTGGCGTTGTCGGCGGCTCCGGTACCTGAATATAGCCGGGGATCGCCGTCCTGCTGGCGCAGCACCCGCAGCGCGCTGCGGGTGTGCTCGGTCAGGCGCCCGATGAGTACGCCGTTGCTGGCGTTGAGCTCGGCGCAGCGTTCACCCAGCGCAATCAACCGGGCCTGCAGCTCGCGATTCTCGGTGGCATTGTCGAGCGCGCTGATCTGGCTGGACAATGTGGCGTCAGTGGCGGAGGTGGGACGCTGTTGCTGCAGGCCGGCGAGCTGCTTCAAGGCCGCGTCTTTGGCGCGGGTGCAGGCTTCGATGCGTTCGGCATCACCAGTACGCAGCGCCTGTTGTTCAGCGTCGAGGTGGGTGAGTACGGTTTCCAGGGCGGTGATTTCGGCGCGCAGGGCCTGCGCCAGTTGCTCACCGGGGGTCACGTTCAGGACAGATCCTGTTCAGCCTGCAGCAGGTTGCTCACAATCTGCTCCAGATCGACCCGGTAGCTGCCGTCGCTAATGGCTGCGCGCAACTGCTCCACGCGTTCCATATTGGCGTCGGGCACGCTGGCCAACTGCGTCTCCAGTTGCAGCATGTCTTCCGCCATGCGCGTGATGGTGACCGCATCTGCCTCCACCACCGGCTTGCCGGCACTGGCCTGGCTGCTGCGTCCGGCCTGGTCCACTGTGCTGGTGCGTGCATCCCCGCCGGCGCGCGACGGTTTGATGTTGGCATTGTTGTCAATTGGGTCCATGTCGGTTCACGCAGTCAGTGAATGGCTGGCACGTGTGGGTGCCTCGAACAGGTTAGCGGCAGCCGGACAGAAAAGTTTAGCACAAGCATCGCCCCGGCGTGTTCATGGTATGCGCACACTGCCGTCGGCGTTGACGATGCCCTCGACCCGGCGCCCGGAAGCAAGGTTGGTCACCAGCAGGCGGTCACCCGCCGCGGCATTGGCCATGGCGCGGCCCTGCATGGTGACCTGCAGGCCCTCGCCACCGGCGATCAGGGTGACGGTCTGGCCGCGGGAGATCAGCTGCGGCGGGCGCAGCTGACTGTGCCGCAACGGCGATCCTGCGCTGGCCGGCCGGATAAGCTCCATGCCGATGGCCTGCTGCGGGTCCAGGATCACCGCATCGGTGGCACTGGTAATGGTGCGTTCCACCAGGGTGAGGTCACGTTCGCTGATGACGCTGCCGCGGGGCAGGTTATCAGCCAGCACGGGGAGGGTGGCGCGGGTGCTGACGTCCAGGCGCACATACAGCGTCCAGGCACTGGGCTGTGCGCAGCGCACGCCGATACTCACCGGTCCCAGCACGCTTGCGTTGGCGTTGCTGAATGTCTCCAGCGGTTCGCCACAGGCCTGCAGGCGCAGGCGGGAGTCCAGGGGGCGTGCGCTCACCTCAAGGTCGGTGTAGCCCTGCGCCTGTGCCGCCGCGGTCGCCTCAGCGCTGGCGGCCGCCACCACGTCCTCCAGTGGATGGAGTATCTCAGCCAGCGTGCCCGCGGCGAAGAAGGCCGGCAGAAAGATGGCGATGAGCAGCAGGCGCAACCGGGTGCGCCGGAAAATTGACATGAAGCCTCCCAAACAGGTCGTCAACGGGTGGTAAAGCAGGAACCATGCCAGTCGCGGACAACTCTGCCGCTGTGTGGTGGGGCGGCAATTTTTGCCGCCGGAGCGGCAAGCGGGCTTCCAATCGGCCCCTGAACTCCGCTCAGAAATTTCTTAACGCATTGTAATAAAAGACTATTTTATGGTTGGCACGGTTCCTGATTAGGTTTCCTGCGCGTGCTGTGAGTAAGCAGCAAGAAGGAGTGACCGACATGAGTTTTACCGACCGGGTTTTTGGAACGAGTGGCCAGGCAATGGCGCTGCGCGCCCAGCGCCTGGAGCTGATAGCGGCCAACCTGGCGAACCAGGACACGCCCGGCTACAAGGCCCGTGACATCGACTTTGCAGCCGCCATGCAGGCGGCGACCGCCGGCGGGCTGCGTCGCACGCACGCCCGTCACCTGGATGCCAACGGCGGTATGGGGGCGGCGAATGAACAGCCCCTGCTGTACCGCGTGCCCAGCCAGCCGGCCCTGGATGGCAACACGGTAGAGGCCCAGCGCGAGCATGCGGAGTTCATGGACAACGCCATCCGCTACCAGGCCAGCCTGACAATTCTGGACAGCCGCATCAAGTCCACGCAGCGCGCTATACGGGGTGAATGAGCATGAGCCTGTTCAACATCATGGCGGTATCGGCGTCGGCCCTGGAAGCACAGAGCGTGCGGCTCAACACCATTTCCAGCAACCTGGCGAATTCACAGGTGGTCAGCAGCACGCCGGAAGGGGCCTATCAAGCGCGCTATCCCGTGTTTGAAACCCTGCTGCAGGACGGCCTCGGCGACGCCGAGGGCGCCGCCGGGGTGCGCGTTGCGGAAATCGTCGAGTCGACGCTGCCCCCGCGGCAGGAGTTTGCGCCATCCCACCCGCTGGCCAACGCGGAGGGCTACATCTACCGCTCCAACATCAACCCGGTGGATGAAATGGCCAACATGATATCGGCTTCGCGCTCCTACCAGAGCAGCATTGAGGCCATGAACACCGCCAAACAGCTTATCCAGCGCACCATCACGCTGGGTCGATAATTCCAGAGGACGACACCGATGACTACGCTCGCCGGCATCAATGAGCTGTTTCCACAACCGGAAGCGGCACCGCGACAGGCCAATTCCGTTGAGGATATGGGTTCTGAGGCGTTCCTGACGCTGATGGTCGCCCAGCTGAAAAACCAGGACCCCACCAAGCCGCTGGACAATATGGATTTCATGGGCCAGCTCGCGCAGTTTGGCACGGTGTCGGGTATTCAGGAGCTGAACACCGGCTTCGGCGGCCTGGCTTCGGCACTGACTGGCAGCCAGGCCCTGCAGGCGGCGAACCTGGTGGGCCGCGATGTGGTGACCGAGGGCAATGTTGGCCTGTTGCGCCCCGTCGAAGGCGGTGCGGAGGGGGGCGACGACCCCGTACTGGCCCTGGATGCCACGGTGGCCTTCACCGGCAATGCCACCTCGGCAACCCTGTTTATCCAGGACATGAGTGGCCGGCTGGTCTACAGCGCGGCGCTGCCGCCCGGTGTGAGTTCTGATTTCCGCGTCCAGTGGGACGGCCGCGATGGCAGTGGTGCACAACTCGAAGCCGGCCAGTATCGCGTTTCAGTGGAAGCCCTGGTGGGTGGCGTATCCACCACGGTACCGGTCTACGCCCACCAGCGCGTGGAGTCAGTGGCCATCGCTGCCGGTACCGGTGATGTTGCCCTCAACCTGGCCAATGGTCAGACGGTGGGCATGAACACGATCAAGAGCATTTTGTAACAGCGACGGGCCCCCCGGGACCGCGCGCCACCGTTTGTTGAGCCAGGAGAGAGACAATGGCCTTTGATACCGCAATTTCGGGCATTAACGCTGCAAGTGCAGACCTCAATGTCATCAGTAACAATATCGCCAACGCCTCCACGGTGGGCTACAAGACCTCGCGCGCAGAGTTCGCCGATGTCTTTGCCACCAGCCTGCTCGGTGCCGGCGGCAACGCCATCGGCAAGGGCGTGAGCCTGTCTGCGGTGACGCAGGAGTTCGGCCAGGGCAACATCAGCTTCACCGACAACGCCCTGGACCTCGCCATCAGTGGCGGTGGCTTCTTCCAGCTCAGCGTTGACGGCGCGCTGCAGTACACCCGTGCGGGGAACTTCAAGGTGGATCGCGAGGGCTTTGTCGTCAGCAACGCGGGTTCCCGCCTGCAGGGCTTCCAGGTGAACGCTGTCGGTGACGTAACGGGGCAGCTGGGTGATATCCAGATCGATACTTCGCTGCTGGACCCCAACCCCACCGGCCTTGTTGACCTGACGTCCAACCTCGACTCGCGTGAAGTGCAACCCACCGTGCCGTTTGGTGGCCCCTTCGATGCCTTCGCCCTGCCGCCCACCTCGCCGGACCCGAGCTCCTTCAACGCCACCACCTCTACCACGGTGTATGACGGCCTCGGGAACCCCCACGTGTTGAGCCTGTATTTCGTCAAGACCGCCACACCCAACCAGTGGGAAGTACACTCCCTGGTGGACGGCGTGACCACTTCCGGGCCGGACACGCTGACCTTCCAGTCCAACGGCCAGTTCGATCCGCTGACGCTGCCGGTGGAAGTGAACATCACCGGCTGGCAGCCCTTGAACTCGGCGGGTGCGGGCACCGGCGCAGACCCACAGGACATCACCGTGTCCCTCTCTGATACCACGCAGTTCGGCACCCCTTTTGCGGTGAGCAGCGTCGTTCAGGACGGCTTTGCCGCGGGCCAACTGCGCGGCCTGGAGATTGATTCCACCGGTATCGCCTTCGCCCGCTTCACCAACGGTGAGTCACGCGCGCTGGCGCAGATTGCGCTGGCCAACTTCAACAACCCCAATGGCCTGCAGCCCATCGGCGACACCAACTGGGTGGAGACCTTTGCGTCCGGTCCCTCCAACGTCGGCGCCCCCGGCACCTCGGGGCTCGGGGTGATCCAGTCGGCGGCACTGGAGGAGTCCAACGTGGAAATTACCGCGCAGCTCGTTGACCTGATCATTGCCCAGCGCAACTTCCAGGCCAACGCGCAGGTGATTCAGGCAGAAGACGCGGTCACCCAGACCGTGATCAACCTGCGTTAATCCACGCCGAGCGTAGCTGATGGATCACTTCGTCTACATCGCCGCCTCCGGCGCCCAGGAAATGATGCTGGCGCAGGCCGCCAACAGCCACAACCTGGCCAACGCCGCGACGCCCGGTTTCAAGGCGGACCTCGTGAGCGCGGAAAGCCGCTACCTCGACGGCGTGGGTGCTGCCAGCCGCGTGTACACGATCGAAAAGCGCAAGGGCACCGACCTGGCACCCGGCAGCCTGGAGCAGACCGGACGCGACCTCGATGTTGCGCTGGTCGGCGAAGGCTGGATCGCGGTGCAGGCCCCGGATGGCACTGAGGCCCTCACGCGCCGCGGCGATCTGCGGGTGGACGAGTTCGGTCAGCTGGTCAACGGTGGCGGACAGCCGGTACTCGGCGAGCGCGGGCCGATTGCCCTGCCGCCGTTCAGCTCACTGACTGTGGGCTCCGACGGCACCGTGTCGATCGTGCCGCTGGGTGAGCAGATCAACGCCGTGGCGGTGCTGGATCGCATCAAGCTGGTCAACCCGCCGGCCGATCAGATCGACAAGGGCCCGGACGGTTTGCTGCGCGCTGGAGACGGCCTGGCCTCGGCCCCCGCCGCCGAAGTGCGGCTGGCCTCGGGCATGCTGGAATCCAGCAACGTCAATCCGGTGTCCGCGATGGTGCACATGATCGAGCTGGCACGACAGTACGAAATGCATGTACGCATGATGTCCACGGCCCAGGAGCTGGATACGGCGTCAACCCAATTAATGCGACTCGAATAAGGAATTCAGGCCATGTCACAGTCACTGTGGATTTCCAAGACCGGCCTCGACGCGCAGCAGACGCGCATGTCGACCATTGCCAACAACCTGGCCAACGTCGGCACTACGGGCTTCAAGCGCAGTCGCGCGATTTTTGAGGACCTGGTGTATCAGAATGTGCGTCAGGTGGGTGCCCAGTCCTCCCAGGACACGCTGCTGCCCTCGGGCCTGCAGATCGGCACCGGCACGCGGGTGGTGGCGACCGAAAAGCTGTTCACCCAGGGCAACCTGACCAAAACCGACAACTCGCTGGACCTCGCTATCCAGGGCCGCGGTTTCTTCGAGATCCTGCTGCCGGATGGTACCCAGGCGTACACCCGCGACGGCTCCCTGCAGATCAACGACCAGGGCATTGTGGTGACCTCTGCCGGCTACCAGCTGCAGCCGCCCATCACCATCCCGCAGAACGCGACCTCCATCAGCATCGGTGGCGATGGCACGGTATCGGTCACGGTGCCGGGCAGCGCCGCGGTGAGCCAGGTGGGCAATATCCAGCTCACCGACTTCATCAACCCGGCCGGCCTGCAGGCGCGCGGCGAGAACCTGTTGGTGGAATCCGGCGCCAGCGGTGCGCCGCAGCCCGGCAACCCGGGGATCAACGGCCTGGGCACGGTGGTTCAGGGCTATGTGGAAAGCTCCAACGTGAATGTGGTGGAGGAGCTGGTGAACATGATCGAAACCCAGCGCGCCTACGAGATGAACTCCAAGGCCATCTCCACCGCTGACCAGATGCTCCAGTTCGTCTCCAACAACCTGTAAGGAGTGATCGTGCGCGCTTCCCTGAAACCTGTGATGCTCGCGGCCGGCCTGGTTCTTCTGGCGGGCTGCGGCGGTGTGCCCGAGAAGAGCCACGAGCTGTACGGGCCGGTGGATCCCATCGATTATTCCCTGTTGCCGAAACCGCCCACCAATGGCGGTGTGTACGTGTCCTCGCAGGCGATGTCGCTGTTCAGTGACACGCGCGCGGTACAGGTGGGCGATATTGTCAGCGTGGTACTGGTCGAGGCCACCACCGGCAGCAAGAGCAGCGACACCGAGCTGGACAAGAGCAGCGAGATCAACCTGACCAGCCCCACCGTGTTCGGCCAGCCGGTCACCGTCAACGGCCGCTACAACCTTGGGGTGGATATCAACGGCGCCAGCGCCTTCTCCGGTGAGGCTGCCCTGGGCCAGAGCAACAGCCTGCGCGGCTCCATCGCGGTGCAGGTGGCGCAGGTGCTGCCCAACGGCAATCTGTATATCCAGGGCGAGAAGTGGATCAACATCAACCAGGGGGATGAGTACATCCGCCTGCGCGGCATTATCCGCCCGGAGGACCTCAGCCCCACCAACACCATTTCCTCCACCCTGATTGCCGACGCGCGCATTTCCTACAGTGGCACCGGCGTCGGTCAGGAAGCCAACACGCCCGGGTGGCTGACCCGGTTCTTCATGAGCCCCCTGGTTCCCTTCTGAGGCACGCTGATGCTAACCCTACTCTGGTCCCGTCTCTGCCCGCTGTTGCTGGTGCTGCTGCTGTCCTCCCAGGCCAGCGCCGAACGCATCAAGGATATCGCCAGCGTCAACGGCGTGCGCAGCAACCAGTTGATCGGCTACGGCCTGGTGGTGGGCCTGGACGGCAGCGGTGACCAGACCATTCAGGCGCCGTTCACCATCCAGAGCCTGAAGAGCATGCTGGCACAGCTGGGGGTGAACATCCCTGCCAACGTCAACCCGCAGCTGACCAACGTCGCCGCGGTCATGGTGCACGCGGACCTGCCGGCCTTCGCCAAGCCGGGGCAGACCATCGACGTGACCGTCTCCTCGCTGGGCAACGCCAAGAGCCTGCGCGGCGGCACCCTGTTGATGACGCCGCTGAAAGCCGCCAACGGTGAAACCTACGCCCTGGCACAGGGTTCGCTGCTGGTCAGCGGCTTTGGCGCCGAGGGCGCGGACGGCTCCCGGGTGACGGTCAACGCCACCAGCTCGGGCCGCATTCCCAACGGCGCGACCGTGGAGCGCACGGTGGACAGCCCCTTCGCCACCGCGCCGACCCTGATCATGAACCTCAATGCGCCGGACTTCACCACCGCGCAGCGCGTGGCGGGCTCTATCAACGCCGCACTGGGCGTGGGCACGGCGCAGCCGATTGACGCCGTGTCCATCGAGGTGCAGGCACCTGCGGATCTGGCGGACCGCGTTGCCTTTGTCTCCATCGTCGAAAACCTGCAGGTCGATCCCGCGTCGGCGCCGGCGCGGGTGGTGGTCAACTCGCGCAGCGGCACCATCGTTATTGGCAGCGATGTGCGGGTGGAAACCGCGGCGGTGGCACACGGCAACCTGGTGGTGACCGTCTCCGAAGACATCAACGTGAGCCAGCCCGGTGCCTTCGCGGGCGGCGAGACCGTGGTCACCCCGGATTCCGAAGTGGTGGCGGAGCAGGAAAACGCGCGCATGTTCCTGCTCGATGCGGGCATCACCCTGCAGGAACTGGTCGCTGCGGTAAACGGCGTGGGCGCGGCCCCCGGGGACCTGATAGCGATCCTCGAGGCGCTGCAGCAGGCGGGTGCCCTGCGCGCCCAGTTGATTGTGATCTAGGGGCGCGTCATGCAGGCGGCACAGGCATCTCTGTACCACGACTTCAGCGGCCTCGCGGCACTGCGGCGCGATGCCCGGCAGGATGCGGCCGCCGCAGCGGAGCCGGTTGCGGCGCAGTTTGAAGCGATTTTCGTGCAGCAGATGCTGAAAGCCATGCGCGATGCCACGCCGGAGGGCGGCCTGTTCAACAGCAATCAGCTGAAGAACTGGCAGCAGATGTTTGACCAGCAGTTGTCCGTGGACCTTGCGGACCACGGTGGACTGGGCCTGGCGCAGGTGCTGGTGGAGCAGCTGCAGGCGGCGGGTGCGGTGAGCGATGCTGCGCCCGCGGAGACTGCCCAGCCCCTGCTGCCGCCACAGGGCGGGCAGGCGTCAACGCTGCTGCCGCCGGCACGCTACAGCCGGGCCCCCGCAGCCCCCGGTGGCACAGCGTTGGAGACTGGCGCTGCAGCGCCCGCCGCACAGCCGCCGCTGGCCGCCGCCGGCCGGCCGCCGGCACCGCCCACCGCCCCCGAGGACTTCGTCCGTGAACTGTGGCCGCAGGCGGTGCCCGCCGCTGCCGAACTCGGCGTGGACCCGGCAGTACTGATTGCGCAGGCGGCGCTGGAAACCGGCTGGGGCCAGCGCGCACTGCCGGCGGCTGCCGGCAGCAGCCACAACCTGTTCAACATCAAGGCCGGGCGCGGCTGGCAGGGCCCCACCACCACGGTGCAAACCGTGGAGTATGACGGTGCAGCGGCCCGGCTGGAGCGCGCGTCCTTCCGCGTGTACGGCAGCACGGCGGAGTCATTTGCCGACTATGTCGACCTCATTCGCGGTGCCCCGCGCTATCAGGAGGCACTGGCCAGCGCGGCCGAGCCCGAGGCCTACCTGCGCGAACTGCAGGCGGCGGGCTATGCGACGGACCCGGCTTACGCCGACAAAATCCTCGCGATCCTGCAGCGTGGCAGCCTGGCGGAGACCGTGGCGGAGCTAAAGAATTCCGCCCAGCTGCCGCCAACCCTTTCTGACCGGCGGCCCGAGGCCGCCTGAACCCTGACCGAGGCTCACTGTGGCGGATCTGCTCAACATCGGGACTTCTGCGCTGCTCTCATTGCAGCGGGCGCTCTCTACGACCGGCCAGAACATCGCCAACGTGAACACGGCGGGGTATAGCCGCCAGCGGGTGAATTTCGCCACCCTGCCGCCGGAAGCGACCGGCGCGGGTTTCCTCGGCACCGGTGTGAAGGTGGACTCCATCACCCGCAGCTACGACCAGTTCCTGGCCCAGGACGTGCGCAGCCGCAGCTCCTCCAGCGCCGGATTCAGCACCCTCAGCAGTCTCACCTCCCGCATTGACAGCCTGCTGGCGGACCCGTCTGTCGGTATAGCCCCCGGCATCGAGCGCTTTTTTGGCGCGCTGCAGGATGTGGCGAACAACCCGGGCTCAATCCCGGAGCGCAAGGTCTTGCTGGGCGAAGCCAATGAGCTGGCAGGGCGCTTCCAGACGCTGGATACCCAGCTGCGCAGCCTTAACAGTGAGGTCAGCCAGCGCATTACCACCACGGTCAGTGACATCAACGCGCTGGCCAGCAACATTGCGTCCCTCAACGAGCAGGTGGTGCGGGCCACCACGCAAAGCGGCGGGCAGCCGCCCAACGATCTGCTGGATGCCCGGGACCAGGCGATCAACCGCCTGGCGGAAAAAGTGGGCGTGACCACCGTGACCCAGGATGACGGCGCGGTGAACGTGCTGGTGGGCAACGGCCAGGCGCTGGTGGTGGGTTTCACTGCCAGCCAGTTGCAGACCTTCCGTGACCCCTTTGATGCCACACGGGTGAATGTGGGCATTGCCGGGCTGGCGTCCAGCACCGATATCGGCCGCTTCCTGAGCGGCGGTGAGCTGGGTGCTGCCCTGTCCTTCCGGGGCGGCGTGCTGGACAGCACGCGCAATGAGCTGGGCCTGCTGGCTGCGGGGATTGCTGCGACCTTCAATGCCCAGCACAGCGAGGGCATGGACCTGAATGGCCAGCTCGGGGGCAATTTTTTCCGGCCGCTGCAACCTGCGGTGTCGGGGTCGAGCGGCAACACGGGCAGCGCCACGGTCACTGCGGCACTGGCGGATGTGGGGCAGCTCACGGGGGCGGACTACCGCCTGAGTTTCGACGGCAGCCAGTGGACCCTGCGCAACCAGCAGACCGGCGCCACCCAGACCGGCGCCGGCCCGGCATTCAGCATCGATGGCGTGGACATCAACATCAGCGGTACGCCGGCGGCCGGTGACAGCTTCCTGGTGCAACCGGTAGCCCAGGGTGCCAACCTGTTTGCGGTGGAACTGACCGACGCAGCGGCCTTTGCCGCCGCCAGCCCGGTGCGCAGCAGCACTGGCAGCGCCAACCTGGGCGATGCGCGGCTCTCGTCGCTCGCGGTGGACAGCGTCGCGGGGCTGCCGCTGGCTGGCGCCATCACGCTCACCTTCAACCCAGATGCACTGGGCGCGGGCGTGCCCGGCTACGATGTGGCGGGCAGCGCCGGCGGTCCCATTGCCTACGACCCGGCTACCGACAGCGGGGGCCTTGCCGTGACACTGGGTGGCCTCAGCTTCGAGCTGGCGGGCACGCCAGCCGCCGGGGATACCCTGAGTATTGCCAACAACACCGACGGCAGCGGCGACAACCGCAATGCGCTGGCGCTCGGGGCCCTGCAGACTGCCCCGATCCTGGACGGCGGTACCGCCAGCTACCAGGACAGCTACGCAGGCCTGGTGGCCGATGTGGCCGTGCGCAGTCGGCAGGCCAGTGCCGCCGCCGATGCCGAGGGAACCCTGCTGCAGCAGGCGATTTCCGCCCGCGACAGCGTGCAGGGCGTGAACCTGGACGAGGAGGCCGCCGACCTGTTGCGCTTCCAGCAGGCCTACCAGGCCGCTGCACAGGTGATCTCCGTGGCAGACACCGTGTTCCAGACCCTGCTCGACGCCACGCGTCGCTAACGCCGGAGCCGACTGATGCGCCTTTCAACCGCCCAGATTTTCCAGCAGGGGATCAGCAACATCCTCAACCAACAGGCCCAGCTGCAGAAAACCCAGCAGCAGCTGGCCAGTGGCCTGCGTGTGACCACCCCGGCGGATGACCCCATTGCGGCCGTGCAGATTCTGGACCTGACGGAAGACCTGCAGCAGCTCGACCAGTTCCAGCGCAATGCCAACCTCGCCGAAGGCCAGATCGCCCTGGCCGACACGGTGCTGCAGGATGTTACCGACGTGCTGCAACGGGTGCGCGAATTGACCGTGCAGGCCAATAACGCCACCCAGACTCCGGAAACCCGCCGCGCCATTGCCACCGAGATGGAAGGGCGGCTGGATGAGCTGGTCAGCCTGGCGAACACCCGGGATGCCAACGGCGAGTTCGTGTTTGCCGGTTTCCAGGCCCAGACCCAGCCCTTCAGCCGCAGCGGCGGACAGGTGCTGTACAACGGCGACGAAGGGCAGCGCTTCCTGCAGGTGGCGCCCAATACACAGCTGGCGGTGCGCGACTCCGGCCGCGCCGTATTCATGGACATACCGGCTGGCAACGGTCGCTTTGACATCCGCGCCGACGCCGGCAATGCCGGCACCGCCATTGTGGATGCCAGCAGTGCCGCGGCCAATTACCACCGCGATACCTACACCATCAGTTTCAGCCAGCCGACCTCTGCGGACCCGGTCACCTACACGGTCACAGACAGCAGCGCCGCGGTGGTGGCCAGCGGGCCCTACCAGTCCGGCGCCAGCATCAGCTTCAATGGGGCCAGCGTGACCTTTGAAGGCGCACCGGCGGACGGCGACAGCTTTACCGTCCCCGCCGCACCGCGCCAGGACGTGTTCAGCAGCGTGCAGAACATCATCGACAGCCTGAAAGCCTCCACCACCGGCCCCGCAGCGTCGGCGTCGGTGAATAACGCCATGGCCAGCGGCCTCGCCAACCTGGACCAGGCGCTGGGCCGCATGCTGGAGCAGCAGGCGGACCTGGGTGTGCGCCTGAACCGCATAGACAGCCTGCGCGAAAGCAACGACGCCTTCACCCTGCAGCTGCAGGAGACCCTCTCGGAAGTGCGCGATCTGGACGTTACCGAGGCCATCAGCCGGCTCAACCTGCAGCTGGTTGCCCTGCAGGCGGCACAGCAGAGCTATGTGCGTATCCAGGGCCTGTCCCTGTTCAATTTCCTCTAGTAAAAAAAACTGACACTTCGCCTAAAGTTCCTTCAAGACCGTCCGCTAACTGGTTGAGCGGGGAGTACTTTCCCCGGGCCGATGGACGGTGACCAGCGTTGATTCCACAGGGGAAACCGGCGCGAAACGAGAAGGAATGAAACCATGCCTCAGATTATTAATACCAATATTCCGTCGCTGACTGCTCAGCGGAACCTCAACAGCTCCCAGAACGATGTGGCCACGTCGCTGCAGCGTCTGTCCTCCGGCCTGCGTATCAACAGCGCCAAGGACGATGCCGCCGGCCTGGCGATTTCCGAGCGTTTCACCGCGCAGATCCGCGGCCTGAACCAGGCTGCGCGTAACGCCAATGACGGTATTTCTCTGGCGCAGACCGCCGAGGGTGCACTCGCTGAGGTGACCAATAACCTGCAGCGGATTCGTGAGTTGTCGGTGCAGTCTGCGAACGCCACCAACTCAGCGTCTGATCGCCAAGCGCTACAGGCGGAGGTAACGCAGTTGGTTGCGGAGATCGACCGTGTCGCCAGCCAGACGAATTTCAACGGCGTCAAACTTCTTGACGGGACGTTTTCTTCACAAGTGTTTCAGGTTGGTGCCAATGCGGGTGAGACGATCTCTGTAGACAGCATCACGAGCGCTCGGTCCTCCGACCTTGGTCAGTTCCAAGGTTTTCAGTTGTCTGCTCAGGCGATCACGTCCCCAAGCGCGACTGGGGCAACAACAGCACAAACGGTCGTAATCGACGGTAACAGTACTTCGCTGGGAACGATCGCGAGTGATGCGAAAGCTTTGGCGAACGCGCTGAACGCGTCTGGCCTAGGTTTCACCGCGACAGCGAACGAGACAGTAAAGGCAGCTGGCGTTAGTGGCTCTGCCCCAACGGCTGCTGGGAATTCAACCGTTGACATAAACGGATTGACAATTACGATAGCTGGCACGACTGACCTCGTGACCAACCGAGCAAACGCAGTAACCGCAATCAATGCGCAAAGTGCGGTCACTGGTGTGACTGCAACGGACACGGGCGCTGGCGTTGAGCTGCGTGCTGCGGATGGTAGGAACATTGACGTTGCAAACTTTGCTGCTGGTGGTGCGACCGGCGCAGGTCTGGACAGCTATGGCCTCGGCGCTGCAGGAGTCTCTGCAGGAACATTAGACATCACGTACGTAGCGCCAGCTGGCACAACAGGCGCCGTGACGTTTACTGGCGGCTTGTCAGCCAGTTCTGCGACTATTGGTAGTACTGGCACGGCAATTAGCGCCGTCGACATTTCAACTGTCTCGGGATCAAATAGCGCACTGCTCGCGGTTGATGCTGCGTTGACTGCAATCAACGGCTCCCGCGCCGACCTGGGTGCCATCCAGAACCGTTTCGAATCTGTTGTCACGAGCCTGCAGACCACCTCCGAAAACCTGGACGCTTCGCGTTCACGGATTCGCGATGCGGACTTTGCGCAAGAAACGGCTAACCTGGCGCGCGCTCAGATCCTGCAGCAGGCCGGTATTTCGGTGCTTGCGCAGGCCAACGCCCAGCCCCAGAACGTGCTGGCTCTGCTGCAGTAAGTGGCTGAGACCATGCGCTAGTGGCATTGGGGTGAGGTGGTTTCCACCTCACCCTTTTGTGCTTCTGACTTGGTCTTTAGTAGCGCAGATACGAGGATAGGATCATGGCGAGTTCAATCACGCCTTCGAATGTGAACGCAGCGCCCCCGCTCCCTGCGGGCAACGCAGCTGCACCGGCGCAGAGTACTCTGCCCCGGCAAGAGGTCGCCGCCAGCGGCAAGGCTTCGCCGCCAGCGCAGGATGGGCAAGCACCGCAGGCAAAGCAGCGTGATACGGCGCAGGACCTTGCACAGGCGACGCGCGACATAACAGACTACATACAGACAGTGAATCGCTCGCTGCAAATTTCTGTTGACCAGGAGTTGGGCTCGACGATTATTACGGTTATGGACAAGGCGACTGATGAAGTTGTCCGACAGATTCCTGCCGAAGAAGCCGTTGCACTGGCCCGTTTTCTCGCCAGGCAGCAGGCCGAATTGGGCGGCTCTGAGTTGCCCTCCAAGGGCGTGTTTATGGATCAGGAGGGCTGAAGGCCCGGTGTGCCGCATTTGGCACTTAATTTGCTAAGCTTGTAACACATAAATGTTTCATGCCCCGCAGGTGGCAACGAGGTGAGTGAATGGTTTCAGTAACCGGAGTAGGCTCCGGACTGGATATCGAAGGGTTGGTGACCCAGCTGGTAGCCGCAGAGCGTGCGCCAGTCGAGAATCGTCTTCTACGGCGTGAAACGTCGCTCACCAGTGAACTCTCCGGGTTCGGTACGTTGAAGGGCGTGTTGGCTGACCTGCAAGCACGCTCCGCCTCACTGCGGAATGAGAGTACCTTCACGCAGCGCACCGCCACCAGCTCCAACAGTTCGGCGTTTACGGCGACCGCCTCTTCCGCCGCGGCCCCGGGTAACTACAGTATCGCGATTGATTCCCTCGCCAGCGCACAGTCGCTGGCGTCCGGGAGCTTTGGCTCGGCGGACGATGTTGTTGGTGAGGGTACGCTGACGATCCGTTTCGGCACGGTTGATGCAACACCCTCCGTGCCAGGTCCGCAAGTGGTCAATGGCTTTACGGTCAATCCCGAGCGTGCAAGCGCCAGCATTACGATTGATAGCAGCAACAATACGCTCGCGGGTGTTCGGGACGCAGTGAATGCCGCCGGTATCGGGGTGTCTGCGGCTATCGTCAATGATGGCAGCGGTGCACGCTTGCTTTTCAGTGCCTCCGATACGGGTGCTGCCAATGCTATTGAGATTTCCGTGGCCGATGCCGGCGACGGCAATAACGCGGACCTGGCAGGGTTGTCCCGTCTGGCATTCAACACAGGCGCGGCCAACCTCACGCAAACGGCGGCCGCCAGTGACGCCAGCTTTACCCTGAATGGTCTGGCGCTAACCAGTGCCAGCAATACCGTGACCGGCGTGCTTGACGGTGTCAGCCTCACGCTCAAGGATACGACCGACGGTGCGCCCGCATCTCTCGCGGTCAGTGAAAACCGCGCAGTGGCGCGCGGTGCCATTGAGCAATTCGTCAACGCCTACAACACCTTCATCACCACTGCCTCCAACCTCACACGCTTCGATCCTGCAACCGGGGCCGCCGGGGCACTGCAGGGGGATTTTTCAGCGCGCACGGTGATCAGTCAGGTGCGAAACGCTGTTACGGCCTCGGTACAAAACCCGGATGGCCCATTTGGATCGTTGGCGGAGCTGGGCATCACCACGTCAGCAAGCGGAACTCTTACCATCAATTCCGAGCGACTGAACGCCGCATTGGAAGATGGCAACGCGGGATTGGTTTCCCTGTTCGGCCGCGCCGAGACCGGTATCGCAGAGCGCCTTGGTGGGTTACTCGGCGGTTTTTTGGGCACGGGCGGCCTGCTTGACGCCAGAACCGATGGCTTGCAGAGCAGTGTGGACGCTATCAGTGATGACCGCGAGGCGCTCAATCGCCGTCTGGAGGTACTCGAGGCCCGCTACCGCGCCCAATTTAATGCGCTGGACGGTCTGCTCGCACAGATCAACAGCACAGGCAGTTTTGTCAGTGAGCAGCTGGCAAACATTCCGTTGCCCAGTGATCGCTTTTCGAATTAATGACAGGCAGGATTCCAGGTATGAATACCCGGCAGGCACTTAGCGCCTACAAGCAAGTGGGGGTGCAGAGCGGCGTGACGGATGCCTCGCCCCATCAACTGATCAGCATGTTGCTGGATGGGGCCATGGATCGCATCGCGTCGGCCAAAGGTGCCATGGAGCGTCGAGACACCGGGCGTCAGGGCGAGCTGATTGGCAAGGCCATCACCATCATCGACAACCTGCGGGTGAGTCTGGATCACGAGCAGAGCCCCGAGTTGGCCGGTCGACTCAGCGATTTATACGAATACATGCAGGGGCGACTGCTCGAGGCGAGTGCGGCCTCCGACACGGCGGCCCTGACGGAAGTCCGCGATCTGCTGGCCACCATTCGCGACGGTTGGGAGAGTATTCCTGCCGAACTGCGGCGTCCCGCAGGATGATCGTGCCATTCCCCACCCCGGCGGCTACCGAAGGCGCTGTCGCGACCGAGGGGCTGCTCGCGGCCGAGGGGTCGGACGCCGCACTCAGCCAGTGCCGCCGCCTCGCCCGCGTCCTCACCGTCACCCGCGAAATGGTGGCCCTCGCCGAGGTCGGTGACTGGGATGCCGTGGCCGCCCGCGAGCAGGACCGCCGTGACGACCTGGCCCGCTGTTTCAAGGAAGCGGTGTCGACGGAACACGCCGAACTGGTTGCCGAAGCGCTGGCAGCCATCCTGCACCTCAACGAGGAAATGATGGCCCACCTGAGCAAGGCCCGCGACGCGGTGCTGCAGCAGGGGGTGGCACAGGTGCGCACCCGCTCCGCCATCGGTCACTACGAGCAGGTGAAGTCACAACCCTGACGCGGAGCGTTTCGTTGCCGCCGGCCTGTGTTATCGTAAAACTTTTGCGGAGCACTGGGCATGAGCAGCCAAAACGCCGTCACCGGCCTCGTCTACAGCGATAACATCGCCCTGTCCTGGAAGCCAGTCGACTACGAGCCGGAGCAGACGCATCTGGCCATGGTCAACGCCTCCAACGAGAGTTTTCTGCGCGCCGTATCGGCGGTGGGCGATGGCCTCAATACCAAGGACGACAGCGACGCGCCTCCGGGCATCCAGCAGGACATCGCCCGGCTCGATCTCAAGCTCAACCTGGTGCTCGATCTGGTCAGCGCCCTGGTGTATCACGAGCTGGATATTCCCCCCGTGAGCGCCGTGCAGGTCTCTGCCGAACAGGTGAGCTGGCAGGGCGAGGGGCCGCCGGCGGGGGCCCGCATCTTTCTCGAACTCTACATACAGCGCGGTTTGCCCAAGCCCCTCTGCTGCTACGGCGAGGTGGTCACCACGCCCGAGGAGCAGGCGGCGGGGCGCAACACGGTGCGCTTTGTCGGCCTCACCGGTGCCGCCCGGGTCTGGCTGGAGAAGCTGATTTTCCGTCACCACCGCCGCGAGGTGGCCTTCCGTCGCGCCCACGTGGGCGACTAATCCGTCTTTTTTCCGTCAATAAGTTGACAGGTTCGCTTCGTCTGAGCAGACTCGGCGCCGTTGCTCGCACGCCCTCACCACGGTGTTTACGGATTGCTACGCTTGCCCCAGTACTCAGACAATGCTTCACCTATCGTCGGCCCCAGCGCCGCCATGGAGACCATCCGCCGGCTGGTGGCGCAGGTGGCGCCCAGCGATGCCACGGTGTTGATCCTCGGTGAGTCCGGTACCGGCAAGGAGGTTGTAGCGCGCGGCATTCACGAAGCCTCGCCGCGCTCGGGCGGGCCTTTCGTGCCGGTCAACTGCGGCGCCATCCCGGCAGAGTTGCTGGAGTCGGAACTGTTTGGTCACGAGAAGGGCGCGTTCACCGGCGCCATCAACACCCGGCGCGGCCGCTTCGAACTGGCCGCAGGCGGCACGCTGTTTCTCGACGAGATTGGCGACATGCCGCTGCCGATGCAGGTCAAGCTGCTGCGGGTGCTGCAGGAGCGCTGCTTCGAGCGCGTGGGCAGCGCCACGTCCCAAGCCACAGACGTCCGGGTGATCGCGGCCACACACCAGGATCTTGAGCAGCGCGTTAAAGACGGCCGTTTCCGGGCCGATCTCTACTACCGCCTGAACGTGTTTCCCATCGACGTGCCCGCCCTGCGCGATCGCCCGGAAGATGTGCCGGTGCTGGTGGCACATTTTCTGGCGCAGTTGGCCCGGGAGCAGCGTGACAGTGTGTCGATCGCGGCGGACGCCATGGCCGCCCTGCAGCAGTACGGCTGGCCCGGCAATGTGCGTGAGCTCAACAACCTGGTGGAACGCCTGGCCATCCTGTACCCCGGCGCCGAGGTGGGGTTTGGCGACCTGCCGCAGAAATTCTGTGAAGGCTTCGACCCGGCCCGGCCGCCGCCGCAGGTACCGCCCCCCGCCGCCGGCTCGGGTGCCGCGGCCCCGTCCGCCAGTACACCCCCGGCGAGTGCCTCTCAGGTACAGTCGGCCCCTGCCGCCGGGGCACCTAACGACCCCACGCGGCTGGGTCAAGAGGGGCTGGACCTGAAGCAGTACCTCGCCGACACCGAGCGCACCCTGCTCCTGCAGGCCCTGGACCGCAGCGGCTGGGTGGTGGCGCGAGCGGCGCAACTGCTCGGGCTGCAGCGCACCACCCTGGTAGAGAAAATGCGCAAGTTCGAACTGCAGCGCGACCAGGTGTCAGATTCCTGACGCGCGGCGCCCAACAGTGTTTGCGAAGTTCTTCAATTCATTGAATTAAAACGGGTTTCCACTTTGGGCACGTCTTTTGCTTCAAGAGCGGCATTGGCGTGATAGCGCTCGGTGGAACTCAATCATGCAGCAGGCTGTACCCCTCGAGAAACACGATCTGGAAGAGGCCTTTCGCAGCCTCGCGGAAGTCTCCCATCAACTGGATGCGTCCTACCGCGACCTGGAGTCGCGGGTAGCCCGGCTCAACGAGGAGCTCGCGGCCTCGCGCTCGGCGCGACTCGACGAACTGGCAGAGAAGGAGCGCTTGCTCGAGCGGCTGGCCTCGCTGATGGCCATGTTGCCCGGGGGCGTGCTGTTGATAGACGAGCGTCAGCAGGTACGCGATGCCAACCCGGAGGCCGTCGCCCTGTTTGGTGAGCCGCTGCTGGGCGAGGACTGGCCGGCGGTGCAGGCACGTATTCGGGAAAACGCCCCCGAGCGGCATTTGTCACTGCACAGCCGTCACCTGGCACAGCAGGGCGAGACTCTGGTGCTGGTGACCGACACCACCGAACTGCATGACCTCCAGGCCCAGGTGGGCCGCGAGCAGCGCCTGCGCGCGCTGGGGGAAATGGCGGCGCGGCTCGCCCACCAGATTCGCACACCGCTGTCGTCCACCACCCTGTATCTGGCGCAGCTGCGTCGTCCGGACCTGGCCGTCGCGCAGCGCGAGCGCATCTGCGACCGCCTGTCTGAACGGCTGGTGCATATGGAAGGGCTGATCGAAAGCATGCTGGGCTTTGTGCGCGGGGCCCCTCCGCGCACGGAGCGCGTGTGCCTGCAGGACGTGCTGGGCGACTTTCAGGCCCATGTCCTCGCTCGCCTGGAAGCGGCGGGCGCCACGCTGTCGGTGACCCCGGTCGATCGCACCCTGGCACTGCAGGGCGACCGTGATGCCCTTGCCGGGGCTCTCGCCAATCTGGTGGTGAACGCCATCGAGGCCGGCGGGGAGGGCGTGCATGTGGATGTCTGGGCCGGCGCGCTGAATCGTGAGCGCATGCTGCTGCGGGTGCGCGACAACGGCCCGGGTGTGGCACCCGAGTTGCGCGAACGCATTTTTGACCCGTTCTTCACCACGCGCTCGGCCGGTACCGGGCTGGGTCTCGCGGTGGTGGCGCGCACCGTCGGCGAACTGGGCGGTGAGATCCGCCTGGGTGACAGCCCCGAGGGCGGTGCGGAATTTGTGCTGGAATTACCCATAGCAGAAGGAGCGTGTTGACCGTGGGAGCCGCGTTGAAAGTTCTGGTGGTCGAGGACGACAGCACCCTGCGCGAGGCGCTGTGCGACACCATTGAATACGGTGGCTATCGCGTCTGGAGCGCCTGTGACGGTGCCGACGCGCTGCAGCAGCTGGAGCGCCAGCCCGTGGACCTGATCATCAGCGACGTACAGATGGCCGGCATGGGGGGAGAGCGCCTGCTGCGCGAGGTTCGGGCCCGCAGTCCGGAGCTGCCCTTTGTCATGATCACCGCCCACGGTTCGGTGCAGCACGCGGTGGCGGCGATGCGGGAGGGCGCAACGGACTATCTGCTGAAGCCCTTTGCCGCAGAGGTGCTGCTGGAGATGCTGGCCCGCTTCGAGCCGGCGCCGGAGCCGGGTGTCGACATGGTGGCCGAGGATCCCGCCATGCAGCGCGTGTGTCGTCTGGCCGAGCGCCTGGCACACAGCGATGCGACGGTGCTGGTCACCGGTGAGTCCGGTACCGGCAAGGAAGTTGTCGCGCGCTATCTGCACGCCTGCTCCAGCCGGGCGGAACGCCCGATGGTGGCCATCAACTGTGCGGCCATTCCGGAAAATATGCTGGAGTCCATGCTCTTCGGCTACGAGAAAGGCGCCTACACCGGCGCCCACCAGTCGCGACCGGGCAAATTCGAGCAGGCCAACGGTGGCACCCTGCTGCTGGACGAGATTTCCGAAATGGACCTCGGCCTGCAGGCCAAGCTGTTGCGCGTGCTGCAGGAGAAGGAGGTCGAGCGCCTCGGCGGCAACCGGGTGATACCGCTGGATGTGCGGGTCATCGCCACCAGCAACCGCAACCTGGCGGGCGAGGTCGCCGCGGGGCGTTTCCGGGAAGACCTGTATTACCGCCTCAGTGTGGTTCCGTTGGAAGTGCCCGCACTGCGCGACCGGCCGGCGGACATCCTGCCGCTGGCGCAGCGCTTCCTGCAGCGCTATGCCGCACCGCGCAGCGGCCTCGCATTCAGCAAGGCCGCCCTGCAGCGCCTCGCGGTCCACAGCTGGCGCGGGAACGTGCGCGAGCTGGAGAACTGCGTGCAGCGGGCCAGTCTGCTGGCGGTGGGGCCGGAGATCGGCCCCGAGGATATCGATTTCGTCGCGGCCATGGCGCCGGCGGCAGCGTCAGTGCCGGGGCCTTCCCCGGTGGGGCCGTCCGAGGCGCCCGCCGAACCGCTGCTGGAAGGCGACTTGAAAGAGCGGGAGCGCGAGTTGATCGTCGCCGCGTTGTCCGCGGTCGATGGCAATCGCAAGGAAGCCGCACAGCGCCTGGGTATCAGCCCGCGCACCTTGCGCTACAAGCTGGCGCGCTTCCGCGAACTGGGGTTGGCTGTACCCCACGCACAGTAGGAGAGGACACACCATGAGCGAAATGGCAATCAACCAGGTACTGGCGCAAATGCGCAGCATGGCGGCCGAGGCGGGCGGCGAGTCGGCCGCGGCGGCGGGCGGCGCCGACTTTTCGAGCTTCATGAAACAATCCATCGACGATGTGAATCAGGCCATGCAGACCTCGCGGGCCATGGCCACGGCCTTCGAGGAAGGCCAGCCGGGTGTGTCGCTGGCCGAGTTGATGGTGACGGCGCAGAAAGCCAGCCTGGAGTTCCAGGCGCTGAGTGAAGTGCGCAACAAACTGCTCACCGCATACCGCGAAGTGATGAGCATGCAGGTCTGATGCCTGCTGGTTTATCATAGCCCCTTCAGGAGTGAGTTGATTCATGGCAGAGAACAGCGGCGGACTTGTCGCCCGCTTCAACGGTTACAGTCGCCAGCCGGTCTCCCGGCAGATTGCGCTGCTCGTCGGCCTCGCTGCATCCATCGCCCTGGGCATCGGCCTGGTGCAGTGGATGCTGGTGCCGAACTACAAGCCGTTGTTCGGCAGTATGGCGGCCGAAGACACCACGGCGGCGATGAGCACCCTGGATGCCAATGGCATCGATTACCGGCTGGACGACCGCACCGGCATGGTGACGGTGGCCGCCGATGAAGTGCATCGCGCGCGGTTACTGCTGGCGACCGAGGGCTTTCCGCGCTCGGGCGATATCGGTTTCGACAGCATCTACCAGGAACAGGAAATCGGCGTCAGCAGTTTCATGGAACAGGCGCGCTATCACCGCTCGCTGGAGCAGGAGCTGGCGCGGACCATCAGTGCCCTCGACGGCGTGCGCGGTGCGCGCGTGCACCTGGCCATGGCCAAGCAGAGCGCTTTCCTGCGCCAGCGCCAGGAGCCGGCCGCCTCGGTGGTGCTGCACCTGTACGGTGGGCGAGTGCTCTCCGAGCGCCAGCTTGCGGGTATCGTGCATCTGGTGTCCGCCAGCGTCCCCAACCTGAAGCCGGAGACCGTCTCGGTGGTCGACCAGCAGGGCCGCCTCCTGTCCTCCCAGGGTAACCCGGACGATTTCGGTTACAGCAAGGAACAGTTCCAGATGGCGCAGCAACTGGAACAGCGCTACAGCCAGCGGATTGTTGATATTCTGGAACCCATTCTCGGGCCGGGCCGTGTTCACGCCCAGGTCTCCGCCGACATCGACTTCACCCGCATCGAGCGGACCAGCGAGGTGTATGCCCCGGACACGGTGCTGCGCAGTGAGCAGACCTCGGAGGAGATGACCACCCGATTGCTGGAGGGCGGCGTGCCCGGCACCCTGGCCAACCAGCCGCCGGAAGACCCGGATGTGCTGGCCCAGCCGCCGGAGGCCGCGGCGGTGCCGAACACGGCGCCCACCCGCTCCACCCGTCGCGAGACACGCAACTACGAAATGGACAAAACCATCAGCCACATTCGTGAGACACCGGGCACTCTGCGCAAGCTCTCGATTGCGCTGGTGCTGGACCACGTGGAAACCACCGCCGAGGACGGCTCGGTAGCGCGTGCCCCGCTGGCGCCGGAACGGGTCGAGGAGATTACACGCCTCGCACGTGAAGCCGTGGGTTTCAGTGAGGAGCGTGGCGACACCGTGAGCGTGATCAACGCCTCTTTCGTCGAGCCGCCGGCACTGGAGGCACCGCCAGAGCCATCGATTCTCGAGCAGGACTGGCTGTGGCGGTTGTTGAAGGGGCTGGGCGTGGCGGCGGGGCTCGCGGCCTTGCTGCTCTTCGTGGTGCGCCCCCTGATGCAGTTTTCCGTTGCGCCGGTGCCGGCGGCTATCGGCCCGGGGCAGCGCGCCCTGGGCAACGATGGCTACGGTGAGGCGGGCTATGCCCAGGGCGGTGCCGCGGGTGAACTGATGAGCGACGACCAGGTGACGCTGGCGGGTAACCGGCGCGGGTTGCCGGGCAACACGGGTTACCAGCAACAATTGCAGATGGCGCGCAGTGTTGCGGAAGGTGAACCGCAGCGGGCGGCACACGTAATGAAACAGTGGGTGGCGGGCGATGGCTGATGCCGCAGGGGCCGGTTTGAGCGGCGCGCAGCGCGCCGCCGTATTTTTGCTGGGGGTTGGTGAGGAGTCTGCCACCGCCATCATGCGCCATATGGAACCGCGCGAAGTGCAGCGGATCGGCGAGGCCATGGCCTCGCTGGCGTCCATCTCCAATGAACAGGTGGAGGCGGTGCTTGCGGCGTTTCACGAGGACGCCAGCGCGCTGAACCCGCTGGGCCTCGGCGCTCCCGAGTTTACCCGCCGGGTGTTGACCAATGCATTGGGCGAGAGCAAGGCGCGCTCCATGCTGGCCAAGGTGATGCCCGGCAAGCAGCAGACCTCGGGTATCGAAGCCCTGAAGTGGATGGATCCGGCTGCCGTGGCCGAATTGCTGGAGGATGAACACCCGCAAATTATCGCCATCGTGCTGGCCTCGCTGGATGAAGAACAGTCGGCCCAGGTGCTGGTGAACATTCCCGAGCCGGTGCGCAGTGAGGCATTGCTGCGTGTGGCCCGCCTGCAGGTGATTGACCCGGCGGCGATGGAAGAGCTGGACAAGGTGCTGGAAAAGCAGCTGGGCAAGGTGCGCAAAACCCCGCCGCGCTCGGTCAATGGCATGACCAGCGCCGCCGCCATCCTGAACAATGTCAAGGCGGATATCGAGTCGGAACTGCTCGGTGCGCTCAAGGAGGCCGACGCGGAACTCGGTGAAAAAGTCGGTGAGCTGATGTTCGTGTTCGACAACCTGATGGAACTCGACGACCGCGGCATGCAGCGCCTGATTCGCGAAATCGCGGTCGACAGCCTGGTGATTGCGCTGAAGGGCGTGGACGACCGCCTGCAGGACAAGTTCTTCAACAACATGTCCTCCCGCGCCGCCGATATGCTGCGCGAAGACCTCGAGGCCAAGGGCCCGGTGAAGCTGTCCGAAGTGGAGGCGGCGCAGAAGGAAATTCTTGCGGTAGCGGCTCGCCTGTCGGACGAAGGCGAAATCACCCTGGGCAAAGGGGGCGATGATTTTGTCTGACCCCGGTCGTCCGCGCAGCTGGCAGCCACCGCCACTGCAGGATGCGGCCCCCGCGGCCGCGGTACCGGATACCGCGGCCATCGCCGAGCGCGCGCGTGCTGAAGGCTATGCTACCGGGCACGCCGAGGGGCTTGCGGCAGGGCGCGCCAAGGCCGCGGCCACGGCAGCCGAACTGGCCGCCCTGCTGGGCAACATGGCCGCGCCGTTTCGCCAGCAGGAGGCCGATCTGCTGCGTGAGCTCTCCGAACTTGTCGTGCGCGTGGCAACCGCCGTGGTGCGACGTGAACTGGAGACCTCGCCGGGCGCCATTCAAGACGTGCTGGCGGAGGCACTGGAGATTCTGGAGGCGGTCGAGGGGCCGGTGGATGTGCACCTGCATCCGGCGGATGCGGCGCTGGTGCGGGAGTGGCTGGCGAACGAACTGCCGAAGCTGGCGGTGACCCTGCATACCGACGCCGCGTTACTGCGTGGAGGTTGTCGTGTAGCCACCGCCGAGAGCTATGTCGATGCCTCCACCGAGCGGCGGCTTGATGACGTGCTGCGGGCGCTGCGTGAGAGCCGCGGCGCCGTGGGTGGAGCAACAGAGACATGAGCGCAGTGGCGGATCTGGAGGTCGAGCGGGTGAGCCGCCTGCAGCGCCAGATCGCCGGCCTGGGATCCCGGGTGAGTGCGGTAACGCCCATCCGCGAGGGTCGTCTGGTGCGTATGGTCGGCACGCGGCTGGAAGTGGCCGGGTGCACCGGTGCGGTGGGCAGCCGCTGCAGTATTCAGGCGGAAGAACAGCGCAGCGTGGAAGCCGAGGTGGTGGGCTTTTCCGAGGGTCGGCTGATTCTCATGCCGGAGGGCAGCCTGCACGGGGTGATGCTCGGTGCGCGCGTGCGCCCGCTGGGCTTCAGTCACCGGGTTGGCGTCGACGAGCACCTGTTGGGCCGTGTTATCAACGGCGCTGGCCATCTCCTGGACGGTGGCCCCACGGTGATGTTCCGCGACTACGCGCCCCTGCGCGGCGGCGCCATCAACCCGCTGGCACGCGGCTCCGTGCGCGAACCGCTGGATGTTGGCGTGCAGGCGATCAACGCGCTGGCGACCATTGGTCGCGGGCAGCGCCTCGGCCTCTTTGCCGGGAGCGGGGTGGGCAAGAGCACGCTGCTGGGCATGATGACCCGGCACACGGCCGCGGATGTCATCGTGGTCGGGCTGGTGGGCGAGCGCGGGCGCGAGGTGCGGGAATTCGTGGATGAAATCCTCGGGCCTGAGGGGCTGCGGCGTGCGGTGGTGGTGGCAACGCCGGCGGATGACCCGCCCCTGATGCGGGTGCATGGCGCCTGGCGCGCCACCGCCATCGCGGAGCACTTCCGCCGGCAGGGCAAGAATGTTCTGCTTTTGCTGGATTCGCTGACCCGCTTTGCCCAGGCGCAGCGTGAAATCGGCCTGGCCGCCGGCGAGCCGCCGGTCGCCAAGGGCTATCCGCCCTCGGTGTTTTCGCTGCTGCCGGCGCTGGTGGAGCGCGCGGGCAATACCGAGGAGGGCTCCATCACTGCCATCTACACGGTATTGGTCGAGGGGGATGACCTGGCAGACCCGATCGCCGATTCGGCACGCGCCATTCTCGACGGCCACATTGTGCTGTCGCGGCAGCTGGCGGACTCCGGCATGTTCCCGGCCTTCGATATCGAAGCCTCCATCAGCCGTTCCATGGTCAATGTGGTGGACCCTGCTCAGCTACAGTTGGCACGGCAGCTCAAGGAGTTGTATTCTGTGTGGCGGGAGAATCGAGACCTGATAACGATCGGTGCCTACGAACGCGGCACCGACCCGGCCATCGACCGGGCCCTGGGCGCGATAGGCCCGTTGCGTGCGCTGATCAGCCAACCCTGGAATGAGAAACGGGATATGCAGCACAGCCTTAACGCACTTCTCGACACCGCCCGGGCCGCAGGCCTCGGAGGCCAGTCATGACCGCTCCGGATAAACTCGACAAGGTCGTCACCGTGGCTCGCGCCGACCAGGCCGGTGCGGCGCGCAACCTGCAGGAACAGCAGGCGCACCACAGTCGCAACAACGACCAGCTCAATCAGCTTAGGCGCTTCGCGGATGAATACGAACAGCAGCTGCGCGAGATGTCGGCGTCGGGTATGGCCGCGGCGCAACTGCAGGATTATCGTCAGTTCCTGTCCAACTTAAACGACGCCATTCGCCTGCAGCTCAGCACCGTCGCGGAGAGCACCGAGAAGCTGCAGCAGCAGCGCCAGGACTGGATGCAGAAATCGCTGCAGACCTCCACCCTCGAGGACTTTGTCGCGCGCCGGCGCATTCTCGCCCAGGAACATGCTGAGCGCGCGGAGCAGCGCGCCGTGGACGAGCGGTTCAACGCCGGTTTTGTGCCACCCGGTCAGGAGCCCCCCGGCTCTGGCACGTAATTTGCTGAATCTCCTGTAACACGGGAGACCCTACATGATCACGGTACTGCAAAGCCTGCCTGTTGCCAGCTCGGACGCCGCCGCTGCGCCCGGTAATACAGCTCAGGATGGCGCTGAAAACGGATTTTCGCAGATGTTCGCAGCCGCTCGCGCGGCCTCAGCGGACAAGCCCGCCGCCGACGCCAGGGGCGGCAATGCCACGCCCTCCCGCGGCAGCACTTTGCCGCCTGACGCCGCAGAGTCAGCCCTTGCCCCCCCGTCGGTCGGCATCGCGGGCGCTGCGGCGGAGCCGCCCACCGCTGCCTGGCAGTCCTTTACGCTTTCCCTGCAAGCACTCGCGGAGCCCGGTCTGGAGGGCGCCGGCCAGGCATCGGCTGTCACGGGTGACCTGGTTGCAGCGGGCGCTGGTGACGCGGCACTGTCGGGGGATGCGACGCCATCACCGGCGAACCCGGCCATTCCCCTGCCTGTCGCACTGCCCGTCGCCACCGCTGAGACAGCGCTGCGTGGCGATTCGCCGGGGGCACTCGAGGGCAGCGTCCGCGCCAATGCCACCACTGGGGCAGCAACGCCTTTGGGCTCGTCATTACCGGCGCCACCTGAGGCCGCCGCTGACCTGATGCCGGGAGCGGGCACGCGCGAGGCCAACAGCCGGGCGGAGAGGGTGGTTGCGCCCGCAGCAACCGCCACAGCGGCGGAGGAGTCCGGCATGCTGGCAGCCGCTGAGCGTGCGCGTGGCGAGGAGGCGGCACTGCAGGGCCTGCGCCAGCGCGCCGTGGAAGGCGCTGTTGACGCCCCGCGTCTGGCATCATCCGCGTCCGGCAATGTGGACGCTGCTGCGCCCAACACACCGGTAACGGCCGGGGCACAGGGTGCTGCCGCACAGGCCGATGCCCCGGCCCCTGCCGCTCCGCGCACGCCGGCGCAGCTGGCGATGACACACACACCGCAGGACCCGGAGTTTACCGGCGAACTGGCCAACCGCTTGCAGGTGTTTGCCCGTAACGGTGGCCACGAGGCCACGCTGCAGCTGCACCCCGCGGACCTGGGGCGCCTGCAGGTGTCTATCACCACTGAGGGCGACCAGGCGCGGGTGCTGTTCGTGGCGGATTCCGCCGCAGCCCGGGATGCCATTGAACAGTCCCTGCCGCGTTTGCGTGAAATGCTCGCCCAGAGCGGCCTGCAACTGGCCCACAGTGACGTGTCCAGCCAGTCACAGGGCAGTGGTGACAGCCAGCGCGACGCTGTCGGCGGGTCGCGCCAGGTGGCAGCTGACGACAGCGGCAACGGGCTTCTGTCCGGCGCCGCGGAATCCACTCACCAGCCCGCCGGTGCCGGCGCGCGCCTGGTCGATTACTACATTTAACTTCCCGCCTTTTTCAGTCTAGTATGCCCGCAGGCTGCCTCCGGGCAGCCACGCGGGCGCGGGGTGTCAAAATACTGGCACTCGCCGCACACTCTGCGCCTTAACTGTCTGTAATCATTAGAAATAAATTTTCTGGTATAGCTCTTGCTTCAGGGGATGTTGCTGACCTATGGCGGCATTCGGCAGGGCTGCCGGTCAGTTGCGAGGAGCAAGCATGGCTGCAAAAGAAGATCTCAATCTCGGCAAGGGGAATGGCGCGGGTGATGCCGACAAGGCGTCCGGCGGCGGCAAGGGTAAACTGATTGCCATCATCGCGGTGGTGGTCGTCCTGATCGGCGGTGGGGCGGCCGCAGCGTTCCTGCTGCTGGGTAACAATGACGAGCCAGCGGCTGAGGTGGCGGGGGCAGAGCCCGCGGCGCCCAAGGTCGAGGAGCGCGAGGCGGCCTACATGCCGCTGGAGAAGTTCCTGGTCAATTTCGACCACAAGGGCGGCATGCGCTACATCCAGACCGATATCCAGTTGATGGCCTATGAGCCCGCAGCGCTGGAAAACGCCCAGCGCAACATGCCTGCAGTGCGCAACCGCCTGATCATGCTGCTCAGCGACCAGGACTTCGATGCGCTGCGCACGGTGGAGGGCAAGGAAACGCTGCGCCAGGACGTGCTGAAGGCCGTGAACGAGGTACTCAAGCTGTCCGGGCCGGATGCCGTGCAGGACGTCTACTTCACTTCTTTCGTGTTGCAATAGGTCGGGTATGGCTGGCAGCGATCTGCTTTCCGAAGGCGAACTTGATGCACTGACAGGCGGCTCTGCCGCTACCAGCACAGGGTATCGCGCCTTCGACTTCACCGCCCGCGAGCAATCGCTGCTCAACCAACTGACGCTCTTGCCTCCCCTGCAGGAGAGGCAGGCAGAACAGCTGGCACAGGGGCTGGAGGATGTTTTCGGCAGTGAGTTCGAGGTGACAGCCGCAGGCTTGCGGGTGCTCTCCTGTGAGGAACTGCTGGCCTCGCTGGCGGAGAGCGTGGCGGTGTCCACGCTGGAACTGGTACCGCTGGCCGGCCACGGTCATGTGGTGTGCCCGGCACCGCTGTTGTCCCAATTGGTCAATGATTATTTCGGTGGAGTGCGCGGCGGCAGCGTCGCCAACCTGCCGCGCACGGCCCTGACACCCAGCGAGCTGCGACTCGCCGAGCGTGTGGCAGAGCAGGTGATCGGGTCTCTGGTGACCGCCTGGGCCGACAAACTGCCGCTGGAGCCGGGCGAAGCGCACACCGCCCCGCATGTGGATGCCATTGCCTCGCTGCCCTCTGGCGACAAGCTGGTGCAGATGGTGTTTGCCGTCACCCTCAACGAGTTGACGACAGACATCGCCCTGCTGTTGCCCTTTGCCGCTCTCGAGCCCTGGAAACAGCGTTTCAGCGCGCCGCGTAAATCCGCGGCGGAGGATGCCGGGCAGGGCTGGGGTCCGCACCTGCGGCGCGAGCTGCCTGCGGTGAAAGTGGACGTCGCGGTGATGCTCGCCAGCCGCGAACTCACGCTGGGTGAGGTGCTTGGTCTGCGGGTCGGCTCGGTCATCGACATCGCAGTGCCGGACGAGGTGGATCTCTGCGTGGAGGGTGTGCGTCTGGCCAGCGGCCGCTATGGCGCCTACGAGGGGCACAAGGCGATCAAGATCACGGGATTTGCCGGCACCGATACGCCGGCGGGTAAAAGCACAGGATGAAACGATGAGTGAACAGGACGAACAGGGCGCCGGCGAAGCCGCAGGCGAGACGCTGCAGCAGCTGTCGCCGGGCACATCCGGCGGTGCCGGCGGCGGTGAGATCAATTTCGACCTGCTGCTGGACGTTCCGGTAACACTGTCGGTGGAAATAGGGCGCACACGCATGTCGATCAAGGACCTGCTCGCGCTGAATCAGGGCGCGCTGGTGGAGCTGGACCGCGAGGTCAATGCACCCCTGGACCTGATGGTCAACGGCACCCTGATTGCCCGCGGCGAAGTGGTGGAACTTGAGGGGCGCTTCGGCCTGCGCTTGATCGATGTGGTCAGCCCCTCTGAACGTCTGAAGAAGGTCCGGTGAACAGCCCGCAGCTATTCAGCGCCGGTTACCTGGTGCAGGTGCTTGGCTCCCTGCTCCTGGTGTTCTGCTGCATTCTCGGCATGCTCTACCTGATGCGCCGCTTCAGTCGCGGGAGCAGCGGCAACAATGCCCGGTTGGCGGTGCTGGCCAGTGCCAGCGTCGGCAGTCGCGAGCGCGTGGTGCTGCTGCGTGCAGGGGATGAGCAGATCCTGCTCGGTGTGGCACCGGGGAGCGTGAGGACACTGCATGTCTTTGCCGAGCCGGTGGTGCCCGATGCGGCGAGCGCGCCGCAGCGCGCTGATTTCTCCGCAATCCTGCACAGTGTCAATCCGCTGGGAGCGCGCAAATGACGCGGTCGCGACTGCATGTCCTGTGGGCGGCTGCTGCCGTGCTGCTCGGTCTGCTGGTGATGCCCGGGCTCGCGCAGGCGCAGGCCACGATCCCACTGGTGTCGGTCACCCCCACCTCGGGGGGTGGCAGCAACTATTCGATGAATATCCAGATTCTGCTGCTGATGACGGTGCTCACGCTGCTGCCCGCAGCCCTGATCACCATGACCTCGTTCACGCGAATCCTGATTGTGCTCGCGATCCTGCGCCAGGCGATGGGTACCGCGCAGACACCGTCGAACCAGATTATTCTCGGGCTGGCGCTGTTCCTCAGCCTGTTCATCATGGCGCCGGTGTTCGACGTGGCCTACCAGAACGCTCTGTTGCCCTACATGAACGAAACCATCGATTTCGACCAGGCACTGGCGGCGGCGCGCGACCCGTTTCGCGAATTCATGTTTGGCCAGACCCGGGAGAACGACCTCTTGCTGTTCGCCGAACTCGGTGGCTACGGTCCGTTCCAGACGCCGGAGGAGGTGCCGATGGTGGTGTTGTTGCCGTCCTTCCTCACCAGCGAGTTGAAGACCGCGTTCCAGATCGGTTTTCTGCTGTTCGTGCCGTTCCTGATCATCGACCTGGTGGTCGCCTCCGTGCTGATGTCCATGGGCATGATGATGCTGTCGCCGATGCTGGTGTCCCTGCCTTTCAAACTCATGCTGTTCGTGCTGATTGACGGTTGGACGCTGGTGGCGTCCACCCTGGTCAACAGTTTCGTGGTGTAGCCGCCCATGACGCCGGAAACCGTACTGGATGTGGGCATGGACGCGCTGTGGCTGGCGGTGCTGCTGGCGGCACCGCTGCTGTTGTCCGCTCTCGCCGTGGGCCTGTTGATCGGTATCTTCCAGGCGGCCACGCAAATTCAGGAAATGACCCTGAGCTTCATCCCCAAGCTGATCGCACTGGTGGTGGCACTGTTCGTCGCCGGGCCCTGGATGTTGCAGGTGGCCATCACCTTCACCCAGCGCCTGTACACGGAAATTCCGGGAATGCTCGGATGAGCGGCCTGCCACTCGACATCGACCAGGTGCTGGCGGCGATGCAGCTGTACTACTGGCCCTTCCTGCGCGTCTCCGCGCTGATGCTGGTGGCGCCCGTGTTCAGTGCCGCCAACATCACCGTGCGGGTGCGCGTGTTGCTGGCGGTGCTGATTGCAGCGCTGGTGGCGCCGCTGATGCCCGTGGCCCCGGTCGCCAACCCGCTGAGTGGCGAGGGTCTGTTGCTCGCCGCGCGGGAGGTGGCCATCGGCGCCGCGATGGGCTTCGTCATGCAGATGGTGTTTGCCGCGGTGGTGGTGGCCGGCGAGACGCTGGCCATGAGCATGGGCCTGGGTTTTGCCATGTCGATAGACCCGCAGAACGGGGTACAGGTCCCGGTGGTGAGCCAGCTGAACGTCATTCTTTCCACGCTGCTGTTCCTGGCCATCGATGGTCATCTGCTGCTGCTGGCCGCGCTGGGCGACAGCCTGGTGCTGTTGCCACCGGGCCAGCCGGGCTTTGATCCCGGCACTTTCGCCAACCTGGCAGGGCTGGGCGGCGGTATTTTTGCCAGCGCACTGGTGCTCGCCCTGCCGGCGCTGACCGCAGTGCTGATGACCAATATCGCGCTCGGTGTCATCACCCGGGCGGCGCCGCAGCTGAACATATTCGCCGTGGGTTTCCCGGTGACCATTCTGGTCGGCTTTGTGTTCCTGTTGCTGGGGATGCCCGCTTTTCTGTCCGCAATGCGGCGCTTCCTGGAAGCCGGCATTGACCAGGCACTGATGGTGTTCTGATGGCAGACGAGCAGCAGTCCGGGCAGGAACGCACCGAAGAACCCACCGAGCGACGCAAACAGGAAGCGCGGCGCAAGGGGCAGGTGCCGCGGTCCAAGGAACTCAACACCACCATCACCCTGCTGGCCGCCGCGGCTGGCCTGCTGACCCTGGGCCCGGCCATGGTCGAGGGCATGTTCCAGTTGGCGACCGAGGCGTTTTCCGCCGACCGGGAGCTGACCTTCAACGCCGTGCACCTGCCCGTGCACTTCATGCATATGATGTTCACCGCGTTGCTGCTGCTGGCGCCCTTCCTGCTGGTGTCGCTGGTGGCGGCGTTTGCCGGGCCGTTGCTGATGGGGGGCTGGGCGTTTTCCGCCGAGTCCATGAGCTTTAGCTTCGACAAGATCAACCCGGTCAAGGGCCTGGCACGCGTCTTCTCCCTCAAGGGCCTGCTGGAACTGGCCAAGGCCCTGCTCAAGTTCCTGCTGATCCTTGCCGTGACCTTCGCCCTGTTCGGCCTGCTGCAGCGCGATATCCTGCAGCTGAGCAGCCTGGCACCGGGCGCCGCGAGCCATTCCACCGCGGCGCTGCTGGCCTGGAGCCTGCTGTTGCTCAGCGCCTCCATGGCCCTGATTGCCCTGTTCGATGTGCCCTTTGAGCTGTGGGACTTCCACCGCAAGCTGCGCATGACCCGCCAGGAAGTGCGCGACGAAATGAAGGAGACCGACGGCCGGCCGGAAATCAAGCAGCGCATTCGCACCCTGCAGCGTGAAGTGGCCCAGCGGCGCATGATGAGCGACATCCCCACCGCCGACGTGGTGATCACCAACCCCACACACTACGCGGTGGCGATCGCCTACAGCGCCGAGGGCACTGGCGCGCCGCGGGTGGTGGCCAAGGGTCGCGACCTGATTGCCCTGCAGATCCGCAGCGTGGCGGGCGCGCACAAGGTGCCGCTGTTCGAGGCCCCGCTGCTCGCCCGGGCCCTGTACGCCTCCACCGAGATCGGCGCGGAAATCCCCCGCGGCCTGTACCTCGCGGTAGCGCGTGTGCTGGCGTACCTGTTCCAGCTGCGCCGGGCAGGGCCGACCGACTATGTACCACGTCCCACCGCGCTGGAGATTCCGCCCGAGTACGAAGACCTGATGGATGAGGATGCCGCTGATGGCGACTGAGAACCCGGCGGCAGTCGCAGCGGGCGCGCCAGGCTTGTCCTGGCAGGCGCTGCTGACCGGTGCCGGCACGCCGATCGTGCTGATGCTGATGCTGGTGATGATTGTATTGCCACTGCCTCCGCTGGTGCTCGATCTGCTGTTCACCTTCAATATCGCCCTGGCGATCATTGTCCTCATGGCTGCGGTGTACTCCTCGCGGCCGCTGGATTTTGCCGCGTTTCCGACGGTGCTGCTGATTGCCACGCTGCTGCGTCTGGGCCTGAACGTGGCCTCGACCCGCGTGGTCCTGCTGGAAGGCCACACCGGGACAGCAGCAGCCGGTCGGGTGATCGAGGCTTTCGGCGAATTCGTGGTGGGTGGCAGCTATGCCGTTGGCCTGGTGTTGTTCACTATCCTTGTGGTGATCAACTTCGTGGTGGTTACCAAGGGTGCCGGGCGCATTTCCGAAGTGACCGCGCGCTTCACCCTGGACGCCATGCCAGGCAAACAGATGGCGATCGACGCCGACCTGAACGCGGGCCTGATCAGCCAGGATGATGCCCTGCGCCGGCGTGAGGAAGTATCGCGCGAAGCGGATTTCTACGGGGCCATGGACGGTGCCAGCAAGTTCGTCCGCGGCGACGCCATCGCCGGCATTCTCATCCTGCTGATCAACGTGCTCGGCGGTATCGCCATCGGCATGCTGCAACACGACCTCAGCGCCACGGACGCAGCGCAGAATTACACCTTGCTCACCATCGGTGACGGCCTGGTGGCGCAGATTCCCTCCATGCTGCTGTCCACCGCCGCGGCCATTATCGTGACCCGCGTCTCCAGCGCCCAGGACATGGGTGCGGAGGTGACACTGCAGCTCACCAGCAACCCGCGCATCCTGTTTGTCGCCGCGGGCATTATCGGCCTGATCGGGTTTGTGCCCGGCATGCCGGGTGTGGTGTTCGTACCTATTGCCCTGCTGCTCGGGGTCATGGGCTACCTGCGCTGGCAGTCGCAGCAGGTCGGTGAAGCCGAGCCAGAGCCTGTGCGCCCCGAGCGCACACCGGAGAATACCGAGCTGAGCTGGGACGATGTTGCTGAAGTGGATGAAATCGGCCTCGAGGTCGGCTACCGGCTGATCTCGCTGGTCGACCGCAACCAGGGCGGTGACCTGCTGAGTCGCATCAAGGGCGTGCGCAAGAAACTGTCGCAGGAGCTGGGTTTCCTGGTGCATTCCGTGCACATCCGCGACAACCTCGACCTCTCGCCCAACGCCTACCGCATCAGCCTGCACGACGTGGTGGTCGGGGAGGGCGAGGTCTTCCCCGGTCGCGAGCTGGCCATCAACCCGGGGCAGACCTTCGGTGACCTCGAAGGGGTGGCCACGCGCGACCCGACCTTCGGTCTCGACGCGGTCTGGATTGACCCCGGCCAGCGTGGCGATGCCCAGACCAAGGGTTACACGGTGGTGGACAGCAGCACCGTGATCGCCACGCACCTGAGTCAGCTGCTGAAAAACCACGCCCGCGAGCTGATCGGGCAGGACGGTGTGCAGCAACTGCTGGACAAGCTGGCCCGCTCGTCCCCGAAACTGGTGGAAAACCTGGTGCCCAGCGCCATGTCGCTGGGTGAAGTGACCCGGGTGCTGCAGAACCTGCTGGAGGAGGGTATTCCCGTGCGCGACATGCGTACCATCGCCGAAGCATTGGCGGATCAGGCGGGCAAGGGTCAGGATTCTGACGCTTTGACCGCCAGGGTGCGTATCGCCCTCGGGCCCTCCATCTTCCAGAACATCAATGGTACCGGGGACGAGATGTCCGTGATGGCGCTTGACTCCAAACTGGAACAGATCTTGCTGGGTTCTATCCAGCAGGGTGCGGGGGGGCTGGAGCCCTCTCTGCTGGACAGCGTCATTCGCCAGGTGCTCGCGGCTTCGGCAAAGCTGGAAGCCGAGGGCAAGAACCCGGTGCTGCTGGTGGCGGGCAATATCCGGCTGTTCCTGTCGCGTCTGCTGCGCGGGCGCATGGCGAATTTCTACATTCTGGCCTACGACGAGATACCGTCGACCAAAACGATCAAGGTGGTTGCCACCATTGGCGGTAGCGCCGGTGCGCTACAGGGAGAGAAACAATGAACATACGCAGATTCAGTGCCCGTGACAGCCGCAGCGCTCTGGCGCTGGTGCGCGAGGAACTCGGTGCCGAGGCCGTGATTCTCAGCAACCGCCGGGTTGCCGACGGTGTCGAGGTGGTTGCAGCCTGTAACCTGGAGGCGGTGGAACAGGCCGCCGCGGAGAGCGAGCGGCCGCCCGCGGCGCCGGCCCCGGTCGAGAACGAGCTGGGCATGGTGCAGTTGCAGAACGAGCTGGCCAACCTGCGCTCCCTGCTGGAGGCCGAGCTGCAGCAGCGCAACTGGCGGGACAGTGCCGACAAGGCACCGGTGCGCGCGACCCTGAACCAGCGGCTGGCGCGCATGGGCTTCTCCCGCGCGCTCAGCGAGGGCATTACGGACGCACTGCCCTCCAGTGGCGGCCTGGAAGCGCTCTGGCAGCGCACCCTGGCGGCACTGGAGTCGCGTCTGCTGACCCTGCCGGACGGGCTGCCCGGTGGCACCCGGGTGGTCGCCTGTGTCGGCACTACCGGTGTTGGTAAAACCTCCACCATCGCCAAACTGGCGGGCCGCGCCGCGCTCACCGATGGGCGCGAGCAGGTGGCGCTGATCACCATGGACCAGTACCGCATTGGTGGCCAGGAACAGCTGGCGACCTTCGCCGAGTTGCTGGATGTGCCCGTGCTCAGCGTCGGCACGGGGCCCGAACTCTACGCGGCACTGCGTGATTTCCGCAATCGCCGCCATATCTTCATCGACACTGCGGGTATGGGCCAGCGCGACCCGCGTCTCCTGAGCCAGATCGCGCTGTTGCGGGCGAGCCCCGTCCCGGTGACGGTGCTGGCCGTGCTGTCGGCGTCCGCCGGTGTGGCCCAGACCCGGGAACTGGTGCATTCTCTTGGAAGGCAGGGCTTGAGCGGTGCTATCATCACCAAATTGGACGAGGCAGCGGGTCTGGGTGGTACTCTGGATACCCTGATGCGCGCGGCGTTGCCGGTGGCGTATACCAGCAGCGGCCAGCGCGTGCCGGACGATCTGCAACCGGCGAGGGCAGGAGAGCTGATCGCGCTCGCCGCGGATTGGTTGCGGCAGCGGCGGCGCGCCGATGCGGTGCCCGCATCAAGGGCTGGTGTGACAGCCATGGCAAGTTGAATGAACAACAGGAAAACCTGACATGGGCGAGCAGGCCCCCACGAATGTTATTGCAGTAACCAGTGGTAAAGGGGGCGTGGGTAAGACCAACGTCTCCGTGAACCTTGCCGTGGCACTCGCCCAGCAGGGCCAGTCAGTCCTGCTGTTTGATGCCGACCTCAGCCTCGCCAACGTCGATATTGCACTGGGCCTGCGCCCGCGCTGGGATATCAGCCACGTATTGTCCGGCGAAAAAACCCTGCAGGATATTCTGCTCACCGGTCCCGGCGGCATCACCGTGGTGCCGGCGAGTTCGGGTGTAGCCCGTATGGCCAACCTGACACCGGCCGAACAGGCCGGGCTGGTGCAGGCCTTCAGCGAACTGGAACAACCGGTGGACACGCTGATCGTGGATACCGGCGCCGGTATTGATACCGCCGTCCTCACCTTCACCAGTGCCTGCCAGCGGGTGATTGTCGTGGTCTGTGACGAGCCCACCTCGCTGACCGACGCCTATGCCCTTATCAAAGTGCTGAACCGCGACTGTGGCGTCAAACGCTTCGATATCCTGGCGAATATGATGGACTCCGAGTTGCAGGGCCGGCAACTGCTTGCCAAGCTGTGCAACGCCACCGATGCCTATCTGGACGTCAATGTGCGCTGGCTGGGTAGCGTGCCGCGCGATAACTTCCTGCGCAAAGCCGTGCAGGCCCAGCGCGCCGTGGTCTTGGAGTACCCGCGCTCCCCCTCCACGCGCGCGCTGCAGGACATTGCCCGGCGCATCCAGGCCGAACCGCCACAACAGATGGGGGGCGGCATGGCCTTTTTTATCGAGCGCCTGCTGGCCGCCCGGGAGAAGACAGGCTGACGCCGGCTTATGGATCGTACAGCGGCTTATCAGCACGTAGCGCAGACCGGTGTCGATGGGCTGGTGCGGGAGTATCTGCCGCTGGTCAAGCAGATTGCCCTGCGTCTGGCGGCGCGCCTGCCGGCCAGCGTTGAGCTCGATGACCTGATGCAGGCCGGATTGATTGGCCTGTTACAGGCCCGCGAGCAGCATGACCCGGAGCAGGGTGCCAGTTTTGCCACCTATGCCGGTATTCGCATCAAGGGTGCGATGCTTGATGAGCTGCGTGGCAGCGACTGGTTGCCGCGTAGCGTGCAGAGCAATCTCAGTCGGGTCGCCCAGGCGATCAACAGCGTGAGCCTGCGCGAAGGGCGGCCGGCCCGCGAGGCCGAAATTGCGGCGGAACTCTCGCTGTCGCTGGAGGAATATCAGAGCCTGGCCGGCGAGCTGGCCTGTGCCCGCATGTGCCAGCTGGATGACGATGTGGCGTCCTCTGCCGGTGACGAGCACGGTGACCCTCTGCGTCAGGTGGGCGAGGCCGGCTTTCACGAAGCGCTGCAACAGGCTGTTGCGCAGCTTCCGGAAAAAGAACAACTGATGATGTCGTTGTATTATGGTGATGGCCTGAACCTGAAGGAAATCGGCCTGGTGCTCGGCGTCTCCGAGTCACGGGTGTCGCAGTTGCACGGGCAGGCGGTTGCCCGCCTGCGCGTCACCCTGGAAGCCTGGAAAGAGTGAGGAGCGTCTAGTGGCGGGGAAACCCGGTTCGCCCAGAGTATCGTTCGACATGCTCACCCTCCTCGGGGTGACGCTGGCGGTTGGCGTGATTGTGGTGGGCAACATGCTCGAGGGCGGCGAGGTGGGGGCCCTGATGCAGCTCACGGCATTCATGATTGTCGCCGGGGGTACCCTCGGCGCGGTGATGGTGCAGACCCCGCTGGCGGACTTTGCCCTGGCCCTGCAGCGCCTGCGCTGGATCCTGTTTCCGCCGAAGTTCCCGCGGGAGGCGCTGATGGAAGAAGTACTGGGCTGGAGCCGGACGGCGCGGCGAGACGGCCTGCTGGCACTGGAAAAACTCACCGCCGGTGGCGCCGATGCCTTTGTGAACAAGGGCCTCGGCCTGCTGGTGGACGGTTTCGACCCCGATGTCATACGCGGCGTGCTGGAAGTACAGGTGGACAACGCCCATGTGCGCGAGGCGCGGGCGGCGCGCGTGTATGAAGCGATGGGTGGCTACTCGCCCACCATCGGTATCCTCGGCGCCGTGCTCGGCCTGATTCACGTTATGCAGAACCTGTCGGACCCTGCGGAACTGGGGTCGGGCATCGCGGTGGCGTTTGTCGCCACCATCTACGGGGTCGGTTTTGCCAACCTGTTTTTCCTGCCTATTGCCAACAAGTTGAAGTCGATCTCGGCGGATCAGCTGCAGTATCAGGAAATGGTGATCGACGGGATCGTGATGATTGCCGACGGCGACAACCCGCGCGCCATTCGCAGCAAGCTCGAAGGATACCTGCAGTAGCCCATGCGTCGACGCCGGCCGCCTGAGATATCCGACAGCCAGGATCGCTGGCTGGTGTCCTATGCGGATTTCATCACCCTGCTGTTCGCCTTCTTCGTGGTGATGTATTCACTGTCCTCGGCCAATGAGGGCAGCTATCGGGTGCTGTCGGACTCCATCGTGACCGCTTTCGGCGCGCCGCAGCGCTCGCTGGACCCGATTCAGGTCGGTGAGCTGGTGCGCAGCAGTGTGCCTGCCGAACAGGTGCCGCAGGCGCTGGCGCAAAACTCCATCTCCGTGCCACTGCGGGTGCCCTCCGGCACGGACGAGGCGGCGGAGGGGGGGGCAGACCTCAATGCCCTGGCGGGCTCCCTGAGCGACGAGGTCGAGGGCGAGCTGGCGTCGCAGCAGGTGCGGGTATCGGTCGATGAGGAATGGGTGGCGCTGGAAATCGACTCAACGCTGCTGTTTCCCAGCGGCAGTGGTGTGCTGCTGGCCCGCGCGGTGCCCGTGCTGAGCCGTATCGCCGGCGTACTGGCCCCGATTCCCAATCGTGTGCGTGTGGAGGGCTACACCGACAATGTTCCCATTCGCAACGACCTGTTCCCGTCCAACTGGGAATTGTCCGCGGCCCGCGCCTCTTCAGTGGTCCGCCTGTTCGAAAGCAGTGGCATTGATCCCGCCCGCCTCTCTGCGGTAGCCTTCGGGGAACAGAACCCGGCGGCGAGTAATGACACCGAAGCCGGACGCGCCGAAAACCGGCGTGTTGTGCTGGTGGTGCTGGCACTGGACGCAGGCATCAATGACGAGCGATCACAGGCCCGCTAAGGCTGGGCGGCTGCCCGTGGGAGAGGTGCCATGGTGGAACCGGTGGACGACCGGGGGCTGACCCCCCTGACGCGAATACGCCCGATCAAGCGCGACGACAAGCCGAGGAAGCAGCCCAGGCCCGCTCCCGAGGATGAAAACAACGCAACCCCCGCGGCAAGCACCACGCCGCGGAAAAAGCGCCTCGGCGGCAATATTGACGAGCGCTGCTGATCAGCGGCTGTCCGCCAGAAGCATCCCCTGTTTCTGTACCACATGGCGAATCAGCTCCTCTTGCTGATCCAGATCCTCATCAAATTCGACCCGTGTCCAATAGCCGCTGCCGCTGGCCACTGTTTCCGGCGATGCAACAACGCGGCCCTGCAGGCGCAGGCTGGACTGTGATGGCAGCAGGCCGATTTCGATGATGACCACCGTGCCAGCCGCCAGGGCTTCGCGGGCCTCGAAGGCAATGCCGCTGCCGCTCAGGCTCACGGTAGTGCGCTGGTAGGAGACAGGGCCAGGGCCACCTTCCGCTGAGGCGGCGAGGGAGCCGAGCACCGAAATCTTGCGGTTGAGCAGGCCAAGCGCGCGGCCCACATCGGGGTCGTGGGCCCACACACGGTTGATGGTGTGATTCAGTTCGCGGTCGATCTCGGCAAGAATGGCCCCGGTGGCCACCTCAAGCTGAACGCCGCGCGACGTATCCTCATCGCTGTTGGTTTCGACGTGGTAGTGGAGCAGGACATCATCGTTGATCCGGTAATACTTTCTGCGTTCGCTGCTGGATGTTGTCATGGTCGGCTTGTCCACATGAGATAGGGGTCTGATTCAGCGCCCGGCGCCTACGCCGAGTATGTCCAGTATTTCCGGGTTGCCTTCAAGGATGTTATCAAGGCCGGTCTCCTCGGCAGTTTCCGCACCCTGTCGAATCACCAGCTCCACGCGCCGGTTCAGCGCCCGGCCGGCGGGGTTGTCGTTGAAGGTGAAGGGGCGGGTATCGGCGTAGCCGACGACGACAATACGCTCGTCGGAGAGTACGCCGTCCTCGAGCAATTCATGGGTCACGGACAGCGCCCGGCTGGCGGACAGATCCCAGTTGGAGCGGAACTGACCACCGCTGATCGGCACATCGTCAGTATGGCCCTCGACGGAAATCTTGCCGGGGATGGTCGCCAGTGCATCCCGCAGACGCTCCATGGTGGGCAGGAAATCCTGGTTCAATACCGCCGAACCCGACGGGAAGGAGCCGTTCTCGCGGATACGGACGACAATGGAGCGCTGGTTGGTCTCGATGTCGACTTTTCCCGTATCCAGCTCTTCCTTGAGTATCTCGCGCAGTTTCTCTGCATCCTGCTGGGTTTCCAGCAACAGGGATTCGATTTCCTGCTGGACGATTTCGCGCGCCTCGTCGTCACTCAGCTCGCGCGGCGGTGCATCGGGGTTACCCACTTCCAGTGAAGGCCGGGTGGTGTCCGCCGTGACCTGCTGGATAGTGTCCACCGGGCTTGGGTCCGGCTTGCCGGGGCTGAACTCCTGGGCGATGATGCTGGTGCCCTTGGGAATGTCCTCCACCTTCACCTGCTGCTGCACGCCGAAGGCATTTTTCATCGACCCGGCGATCTGCTTGTACTTCTGCACATCCATTTCCGAAAAGGACAGCAGCAGCACGAAGAAGCACATGAGCAGCGACATGAGGTCGGCGAAGGTCGCCATCCACATGGGCGCCCCCGGCTTGGACTCTTCCTCTTCCTCGAAGTCGATCATGCCTCAGCGGCTTCCTTGTTGCGCTCCTTGGGCTCCAGGTAGGCTTTCAGCATGGACTCGATGATGCGCGGGTTCTGGCCTTCCTGAATCGCGAGTACGCCGTCGATACACATGGCCTTGATGCGCCCTTCCTGCGCCTTGCGCAAATCCAGCTTGTCGGCGATGGGGATGGCGACCATGTTGGCGAGCACCGCACCGTAGAGCGTGGTGAGCAGGGCGACGGCCATGGCCGGACCGATGGACTTGGGGTCATCCATGGCGGAGAGCATTTGTACCAGGCCGATGAGGGTCCCGATCATGCCCATCGCGGGTGCGACGTCGCCGGTGGCGGAGAACACCTTGGAGCCCCATTTGTGCCGGTCGATGGTCTGCTGCAGATCCTTGCTCATCACCGCGCTGACCACCTCGCGGTTGTTGCCGTCGATCAGCATGCGCACGCCGTCGCGGAGGAATTCGTTGTTGATCTCGGCGTTTTCCAGCGCCAGCATGCCTTCCTTGCGGGCGATGGTCGCCAGCTCAACCACGGTTGCGATGAGGTCTTCCGGCTCGTCCAGCTTGAACATGAACGCGCGGGCCGCCACCTTGAACGCGCCGAAAAACTGCCCCAGGGTGAACTTCATCATGACGACCAGCGCCGTACCACCCAGGACGATCAGAATGGAGGGCACGTTCATGAAGATGATCGGAGAACCGCCGGTAATGATCGCTGCCATTACCACGCCCATGGCGCCCAGCAGTCCGAGCAGTGTAGCCAGATCCATAAAGCTGTATCTCCGAGGTCTTCAGGAGGCGAAGCGCCTAGTCCGTTTGTAACACCAAACTCCCTGTGTAACAGGAGTATACAGACAACCCCACGTGCGCGTCAGCTCTCTCGCGGTGCGAGTCCGCCGGGTTTCATGCTACATTCGGTGTGACTCCCGACCGGTGAAGCGACGACGTGGAAGATATCCAGCTGGCCTTGACCGCCGCCCGCACGGACCAGAAAAACTTCGGCCTGTGGCTGAAGAACTGGCAGGTGGGACAGACCCTGTCAGCGCTGGTCTCCGGGCAGCGGCCCTCCGGCGAGCTGGTGTTGCGGGTGGGCGGGCTGCAAATCACCGCCACTGCCGATATTCCCGTACAGCAGGGTGCGCGCCTGCTGCTTGAGGTGCGCCAGCTGCAGCCGCAGGCGGTGCTGCGTATTATCGCCCCCTCCGGTGACGCGGCGGCGCCGGAGCGGAGTGGCAATGTGCGCCTGCTGGGTGCCGCGGCGCCGGGCCTCGAAACAGTGAACGCCCTGGCGCGCGTGGTGGGGCAACTGCAGCCGGCGGATGGCGCCGTGCGTGCCCTGCCCGCGGAGAGTCTGGCGCTGGTGCGGCAGCTGTTGCGATCTGTGCCCCGCGCCGCCCAGCTGCTGCAGCCTGCGGGCCTGCGCGCGGCGGTGGCCTCCTCGGGCACCTTCAGCGAAGCGCAGTTACTGCACAGCGCCGGCAAGCCGCCGGGTACGGCCCCTGCGCCCACCGACCTGAAATCCAGCCTTGCCCGCGTGCTGGCCCATGTGGATGCGCGACTCGAAGGGGTCAACGCCATTCCCACGCGCGCTGCCGATGCAGCCGCGCTACTTGCGCTGCGGCAGGAGCTCGAATCCGCGTTGACCGCCATCACCACCAATCAACTGGCGTCCCTGCCGGGGGACACCGCCACTGCGCGCAGCTGGCTGTTCACCCTGCCGTTCCTGTGGCAGGAGGAATGCCGGCAGCTGCAGCTGCAGCTTGAGCGCGAAGCGCCGCAGCCGGGTGACCCTGACGAGCAGGAACGTTGGCGCCTGCAGCTGAATCTCGAGTTGCCCAAGCTGGGGCAGATTGATGTGGTGGCGCGGCTGATCCAGGGCCAGCTGGCGGTGGAGGTGATCAGTGACCGGCCGGCGGTGCGGCGCCTGGTGCAGGCAAGTAGCGGGCTCTTGGAATCGGCGCTGGAGAATCGCGGTCTCTCGCTGGCCGGTCTGATCAGTCGCCCGCCCACTGCCGGTTCCACCGCGCCGCCTGTAACGTCCTCGTCATTGGATCTGCGCGCATGAATGATTCGCGCGACCACCATCCCCCCTCGCGTGCAGCTGCGCTGCGCTACACCGGCATCGGCGCGCCGACGGTTGTGGCGAGTGGCGAGGGTGTGCTGGCCGAACGGATTCGGGCCCTGGCGACAGAGCACGATATTCCGCTGTATGAGAACCAGAAGCTGGTGGAACTGCTCTGTCAGATCCCCATAGGTGACGAAATACCCGAAAGCCTTTATATTACGATCGCTGAGATTCTCGCTTTTATTTATTATCTGGATGTCTCACTTGATGAGAGCGTGTAAAAAAGAAGCACAGAACGGAAAAAATTATGCAGCGCACTGAAGCTCTCACACGTTTGACTCTGCGCCTGGCGCGTATGGCAGAGGGCAACAGCGACAGCATTGATGAAGCTCTTGCGCGCATTCGGCGCCTGATTCACGACAACGCCGACGGCCGCGATCTGGCCGCTGCCTCCGATCACCTGGCCAAGGTGGTCATGACCGTCACCGGCGAATCGCCGGACAACGGCAGCGCGTTACCGGCCTCACACGACCTTTCCGGTCTTTCCTCCATCATCAAATCCATGCCCCTGCGCACTGAAGATCATCAGCGCATGACAGACCTTGTGCGCAAGATCTCCGGTGAGTCTTCGCAGGGCGCTCGCCAGCAGGCGCTGGGCGAATTGCTGTCCTCTGCCACGGAGGCGCTGAAGGAAGTGGCGGCGCGGCAGTCGCGTTCCGAGGGTGGCGTGCGTGGCCTGTTCAAGCGGCGCGCCTCTGACAGTGCTGATTACGATCACTTCCTCGAATTGTTTAACAGTCTTGTACACAGGCTGGTGGACCACATCGACGTCATCAACGGCTCGCAGGTGCGCAGCAAGGCCCTGCGCGATGCGCTGCCCAACGTCACGATCGTGGAGCAGGCACAGTCGCTGATGCGTGAAGTCACGCGCGAAATGGACAGCATCGACAGCCGGATTCGCCAGGAGCGCCTGCAAACCAGCGACTTTCTGGACACCCTTCGTGAGCGTCTCGGTGGCTTTGAGGAACTGGTGGTCGATGTCACCCGCGGCGGCGAACGTTCAGTGGAACGGTCCGAGTCCCTGCAGAGCCAGGTGGTGGCCGATGTTGGTGTGCTCGGCACGGCCAGCCGCAGCGGTGATATGGACGCCATGCGCCAGGCGTTTGAAGAGACGCTGAAAAACATCACTCAGCACATGGCGGAACACGTGGAGGCCGAGCGGCAGCAGCACAAGGAGGCGCAGGAAAAGGTGGATGCCTTGTCCGAGCAGCTGACCCGGCTGGAAACAGAAGCCGAGGTGTTGCGCACGGAAATCCGCAACAAAACCGACCTCGCGATCAAGGATCAACTCACTGGCGTTTATAACCGCAACGGTTTTGACGAGCGCGCGGCGGAGCTGTTTGCGCGCTGGGAGCGCAGTGGCGCCAAGCTCTCCATCGTCTTTGTCGACTGCAACAAATTCAAGCAGATCAACGACACCTACGGGCACGCCGCAGGGGACCTCGTACTGGTCAAGGTTGCCGACATTCTGCAATCCCGCGCCCGGGTCACAGACGTGGTGTGCCGTTTTGGCGGAGACGAGTTTGTGATCCTGCTGCCGGATACGGGCGCGGAGGGAGCCGAAACCTATGCAGTCAGCGCCTTCAATGAAGTGCTGGATGCCGGCTTTAATGACAACGGCAAGCCACTGGATGTCTCCATTTCCCTGGGTATCACCGCCATCAAGGAGGGTGACACCCTGGAAGTCGCTCTCGCACGGGCCGATGAAGCCATGTACGAAGCGAAAAGCAAGCAGGGCGTTCGGGTAGCGACGAAAGCCTGAAGCCGGGCTAACGCGGCTCTGCCAGAAACACCGGGATTACGCGGGTGGTTTTGGCTTGGTAGTCGTCATAGGGTGGGTACGCCTCCACGCTTGCGGCCCACAGCCGCGTCCGCTCCTCCGGGTCTGTCACTTCGCGCACGCGCATGTCGAAGACCTCTGTTTTGTCGCGTATCTGCACGTTCGGGTTGGCCCGCAGGTTCGCCACCCAGGCGGGATCCTGCGGTTGCCCGCCCATGGAGCCGATCAGCACATAGTTCCCGTCCACCTCCACGCGCATCAGGGGGATCTTGCGGATGCCGCCGGTCTTGTGCCCGGTGTGGGTGACCAGGATGCAGGGCATGCCAGTATCCAGCAGGGTGGTACCCTGGGTGCCGCCGCTGCCCTCGTAGAGCGCTACGTGCTCGCGTACCCAATCCAGTTTTGGGGGGATGTAGTCAGCCATGGGGAATATGCCTCAGCGAGTTGGTTGCAATCGTTTTACGATACAGGCAAACGCTGAATCGGTAAAAGGCTTTGCGCCGCCGTGTATCACAGGAAGACAGGCGTGCGAGAAACCGGAGCGAGCGCTGTGATGCTCCATCGCTACCGCATCAGCCAGATGGCAACTTGAAGGTCGAAACACGGCGCGTTGAGCGTTCAGCACTTCAGAGGTGAGGCGGTTTCGGAGTCACGAGTAACAAAAAAGCCCCTGAAAGGGGCTTTTTGAGTGGTGCCTGAGAGGGTGTAGGTCAGCTGTTCGACTTTTTGCGCCGTGACCAGCCCAGCCCGACAAGGCCCAGGCCAAACAGTGCCAATGTGGCGGGCGCTGGAACCGGTGCGGGAGCTTCCCCGGTATCGATGTTCAGCGTCCAGCTGCCGAGATTGCCTGCATCAAGTCCTGCCCGATCGTCCAGGTTGAGTGTCCAGGTGCCTGCCGCGGACAGGCCATCAAAAACCGAAAAACTGCCTACCGCCGCGTACGTACCCTCAGGGATGGGGTTACCTGCACCGAAGCCGGCTGTGCCACCGTCGGCGAAGGTATAGGTTCCATCGGGGTTGTTCGAACCACCCTGCCGGTCGAACAACACCACAGACACCTCGCTTGAGCCATCATCGAAGGTCAATGTAGCGAAAAAGTCGCCAATCCATGTGTGGGTGAAGTCGTTCAACGAGATGAAGACGTCGTTGATGATGCCGGTGTCGACAACGGTAATGGAACTTGAAAAATCAACCAGATCGGGCAGTGCGCCTCCGGTCCCGGCATAACTGGTGGGAGCTGCGCTGGTGAGCGTTGAGAAACCCGCCCCGAGGACCAATGCTGCAGCCAGTGTCGTCTGTTTTAGGTGTTTCATGGTGTGCTCTCCTGCGTAACCTGCTGTAACATGAGCACACTTCATGCCAGTGATTGTAACCCATTGTGGCAAAACAAAAAAATATTCTTCGCGGGCTGTCTTGGCCCCGGAATTGTAAAATAAGCTGACAGTCCCCGTTGCTGCTGCGCGCCTAGTCCCGATTGGTATGAATGATTTCCCCCTCCTCGGGTGTTTCCAGCTTCAGGTAGGGTAACCCCGGTTTTACGCTGCCCTGCACCCAACCTTCCAGCAGCAACACCTCCAGCGCTTGTAACGCGTGGTGCACCAGCAGTTGTACGGGAGCACCCAGGTCGCGCCGCTGCTGGAAGTAGTGGTGCAGGGCTTCGTAGATGGACTGTGCGGTTTTATGCTTTTTCAGCACCTCCACCACCAGTGCGTACATACCGCTGAGCACCAGGGTTTTCTGGCCGCGCGTATAGCTCGCGTCAACAGTGATCCTGCCGTTTTTAAAGTGGGGCGCGTGGCCGCGAGTGGCATTGCGCAGGTTCAGTTTGAAGCGGTTGTACTTGTTCAGCTGCCAGTTTACGGCGCCGCGTGTGAATTTCTGTGTGATCTGCTTCAGCCCTGCCAGGTCCAGGCCGCCAATTCCGGCTTGTCCCGTCGTGTCGTTGGTGAAACCGCCGGTGCCCAGCCACTGGAAGGCCTTTTGGGGATTCATTTGCAAGCCGGCGTCTTTCGCAATTTCTGACGTGTAGTCCTGCAGGTCGGTGAATTGACCGTTGGAGGAATACCAGAAATCCGCAAAGCGAATATGTTGGCCAATACGTTTCTTCTGCGTGTGCTCATACCACTGTTTCAGCCAGTTGTTCTTGTCTGCATCGTGCAGCAGCTCCGGGATGATATAGGCCAGTTCCCGTGCACCTGTCTGCGCGAGGGTCATTCCGGCCGCGAGAATCGGGTCGGCAAAGCCAACAGACTCCCCCGCAAGAAACCAGTTTTTACCGGCAGATTGTTGCGCCAGGAATGACCAGTCTTTGGTGCCGTACACTTTTTCCTCGCGCCTTGCATTGCGAATCAGGCCGGCAATACGCGGGTCCTTGGGGAGGGATTCAAGGTAAATGGTCTCCGGCGAGAGGCCGGACTCCTTGTAATAGGCGGCGGGGCAGACCAGACCGATGCTGGTGCGCGTGGGGGATAACGGAATGAACCATATCCACCCGGAGCCGATGCTCATTACCTGCACGCGGGTGCCGCCGGTGCCGATTTCCACAGCCCATTCTGCGTTTTCCCAATAACTCCAGAACGCGACGTTTTTCAGTGAGGAGGGGACATCAACCTGTACACCCAGTGGTCGGCGCAAGGCCGCGGCGCTACCCGAGGCGTCCACATAGTAGCTTGCGGTAACGTTGCGGCCATCGCCCAGGGACAGGGCGGAGATTTCACCCGGCTGCTCAATGACCGGAGTCGCGTGGCACTGATAGTGAACGTCACAGCCGAGTTCTTCCGCGTGATCCAGAAGGATCTTGTCGTAGCGCGCGCGGTCAACCTGAAATGCGGTTTGCTGGCGTTGGCCGACAAATCGGGCCGGACGCGGTTCATCACGAAAATCCTTGATCGGCAGGAACTCGAAATCCCACAGGTCAGGGCTGTTTCCCCAGCGGTAGGTTGCTCCGATCTTGATGGGGAAGTTGGCGGCCTCTACTTTGTCCCAGCAGCCCATTTCAGCGAGGATCTTGCCTATCGGCGGCAGCTGGCTCTCACCGACATGCTCTCTGGGGAATTGTTCACGCTCAAAAATCGCCACGCTGAGATCCGGGTGATACTTTTTCAGGAGGGATCCCAGTGTGCTTCCGGCAGGGCCTCCGCCGACAATGGCGACATCGTAGTTCATCGAAATAACATCTCCTCCAGGACGTGACGTATCACCGCGGCGCGGCGTCTGCGCGTGGCGTTCACAACTGAGCCTCAAACGCCGCAAACGGTTCAGTGATGACCGGAAGAAACGCTGAATGACTAACGGCGTTACAATACAGCGAATGGATGAAACGGTAAAAGGGGTTTCCTGTCACATGACGCTCTGGAGTGAATGATGAGTGCGCAAGCCGTGGTTTTCGTGGTCGTCGTGGTGGCGGTCATCGCCCACGTGGCCTTGTACCGGTGGGTGAAGTTCAAGATTCAGGAGGGCGTTATTCTGCAGTTCCTGCGCGATTCCGCAGAGGAGGGTGCGCCTGATCATCATCACGCCTCAGCGATTGCTGCCCACACTCAACTGTCTGCGGAGCGCGTCGCAGCCGTGTGTGCCAGGAGCAAGGAGATTATCGCTGACCCGGAGGACGGGCAGAGCTGGTGTGTAAGGAACTAGCCGGGTCAGCGCAGGCGTGGTTCATTGGGGTGCAGCCATGCGTCTTCGAGAACGGGTTGCACCCTGAGCCCCTCAGGTACATTCGCGGCGCCGACGACTGTGTCGGCAGACTGGTGCCAGTGATAAATACGCGCCTCCTGGTAGCTCAATGGAATACCTCTGTTTGATTGAGGGTCCAGGGCTGCCTGGATGGCTTCTGACATGTCGATGTCTTCGCGCAGGACACGGCTGGGCCGTGCTCCGTCATCCTCAGTCCACATGTCGGGGCCGCGGTCGGTGCCGACCCCCCAGTCCGGTGCCATGGTCCAGGTCTCGACAATGCACTGGTCGATACCATCAGGCCAGAACTGGATAGGGGGTATCACAAACTGGTTCAGCGGCATCACCAGGTTGGGGAACACGCTGTAGGACTGTGTGCAGGATCTGGCGATGTCTCCCGCTGTCGAAATTTCCGGCCACCTGGATGTCCAGGCCGGCTGTGCGTGCCCCTCGGGAATAGGGGCGACCATCCTGCTGTGGCCTCCCGGGTAGAAGGTGTTTACATTGCGCCTGGCGTCGAGCACCGGGCTTACGGTTTTGCCGTGAATGCTTGGCACATGGTAGACCTCAAGGTTGGCTTCCATGGCGATCTTCCAGTTGCAGCGCAGGGAGAAGCGATCGCGCCGGGAGAGACGGCAGTTATCCAGGTCGAATTCGGCCCACTCCTCCACGAGTGCCCCAAGGCTTTCACGCAGGCTTTTTGCGTGGAGGTCAAAATTGACGAATATCAGCTTGCCGAGCCGCTCGCAGCGCAAGCGCTGCAAGCTCAGGGCATCGGTATCCAGCGCAGCGAAGTCCCGCGATTCACGCACCGCGAGCAACTCGCCATCGTGGCCATAGCTCCAACCGTGATAAGGGCAGGTGAGGCGCTTCTTTTTCCCCCGTTCATCCATGGCCACCGGAGCGCCACGGTGGCTGCAGCGGTTGATCAGCGCGTGGATGTCGCCGTCGTCAGCGTGCACCAGAACCACCGGTGCACCTGCGATATCCCAGCGTTGGAAGCAGCCGGGCTCCGGGATCTCGTCCAGGTGCGCGGCCAGTAGCCAGGTTTTACGAAACAGGATATCCCGCTCGAGGCCGTGGAAGGTCGCATCGGTGTAGCGAGCCGAGGGCAGTGGGGGCAACGTGGGAAAATCTGCGGGAGGTGCATTGCGCGAAGCTTCGTAGGCCATCAACTGACGCAATTGTTGCGGGTGTTGTAGAGACACGGTCTGCTCCCTGGTGATGCCGGACTGGAAGGTGGGTGCCGGGGTTGGCCTTCAGCAAAGGTATTCCGCGTGCGCCCGGCCCATTATGCCAGATGCAAGGTAAAGCGCTCCCCCCGAAACTCGATGATATCGCCGCCGAGCATTTTGCGCCGCCGGCGGGTTTCGGTTTCGCCGTTGACGCGCACCTGACCGTCGGCAATCAGCAGTTTTGCCTCGCCACCGGTCGCCACCAGTCCCTCGAATTTGAGGATCTTGTACAGCTCAACCGGTTCGCGGGTGATGTCGATGGTTCTCATGCATTTGCCTGTGGATAGTGCTGTGAATGAAGGGCTCGCCGCATTGCTCAGGCGGCCCTGGCCTCTGCCCTGGCCCTGTCGGAGAGATACTCATCGTAGGTTCCCTGGAAGTCGATCAGGGACTGGTCTTTGATTTCAACCACGCGAGTCGCGAGTGAGGAGACGAACTGCCGGTCATGGCTGACGAAGATCAGCGTGCCGTCGTAGTTGGCCAGCGCCTTGTTCAGCGCCTCGATGGATTCCATGTCCATGTGGTTCGTCGGCTCATCCATGATCAGCACATTGCTGTCCATCATCATCAGCTTGCCGAACATCAGTCGGTTTTTCTCGCCCCCCGAGCACACGCTGGCCTTTTTGTTGGCATCGTCGGCGGTAAAGAGCAGCCGGCCCAGCATACCGCGTACTGCCAGGTCGTCGTGCCGCGGCATACGCCATTGGGTCATCCATTCGAAGATGGTGAGGTCTCCCTCGAAATCGGCGCTGCTGTCCTGCGGGCAATAGCCAACGACCGCATTTTCCGACCACTTTACCTCGCCGCTGTTGGCCTGGATCTCCTGCAGCAGGCAGCGCAGGAATGTGGTCTTGCCGGCACCGTTTTCACCAATGACGGCGAGGCGCGCTCCCGCTTCCAGAATCATCTGTCCACCGCTGAATAGCGGAGTGCTGTCAAAGCCGTGTGCGAGCCCTTCCAGCACCAGGGCCTGCCGATGCAGCTTCTTGTGTTGTTTGAAGGTGACGTAGGGCGACACCCGGCTGGAGGGCTTGATCTCGTCCAGCTTGATTTTCTCCATCTTCTTGGCGCGTGAGCTGGCCTGCTTGGCCTTGGACGCATTCGCTGAGAAGCGATTCACAAAGCTCTGCAGCTCTTCCAGTTCCGCGGACTTTTTCGCGTTACCGGCCTGCAGTTGGTCCTGGATCAGGGTGGAGGCAGCCACAAACGCCTCGTAGTTGCCGGGGTAGATGCGCAAATCGCCGTAATCGATATCCGCCATGTGAGTGCACACCGCATTCAGAAAGTGGCGGTCGTGGGAAATGATGATCATGGTGCTCTTGCGCTGGTTCAGCACGCCGGCCAGCCAGTTGATGCTGTGGATGTCGAGGTTGTTGGTCGGCTCGTCCAGCAGCAGGATGTCCGGGTCGGCAAACAGTGCCTGTGCCAGCAAAACACGCAGTTTCCAGCCCGGTGCCACCTGCTTCATCAGCCCGAAATGCAGGGATTCATCAATGCCCGCTTCCAGCAGCAGTTCGCCGGCACGACTTTCCGCGGTATAGCCGTCCATTTCGGCGAACTGTACTTCCAGCTCCGCCACACGCATGCCGTCCTCTTCGCTCATTTCCGGCAGGGCGTAGATGCGCTCGCGTTCCTGCTTCACCTTCCACAACGCCACATCACCCATGATCACGGCATCGACCACACTGTAGTGCTCGAAGGCGAACTGGTCCTGGTTCAGGATGCCCACCGAGCAGCCGGGCTCTATCGATACGTTGCCCGCGGTGGGGACAAGCGCACCGCTGAGGATCTTCATGAAAGTGGATTTGCCGCAGCCGTTGGCACCGATCAGACCATAGCGGTGGCCGTTACCAAACTTGGCGGAAATGTTTTCAAACAGCGGCTTCGCACCGAACTGCATGGTGATGTTCGCGGTGGTAATCAAGAGCGTATTCCTGCGCGCGTACAAGGGGGAATGGATGTGCCAGCGCGGCTATGCGCTGGCGTACAGCGGGCCGGCACTATACGGGCTTGGGGGGCTGCTGTCGAGGTGTCGGTCGAGAACACCAGCATTGCCAACCTAAAGCCGCATGCTCGCTCGGAACCGTAAATCCTCGCGATTTGCGTGGCGACTGTCGCCCCGGGTCGGCACAGTTCGCTACAATGGCGGCGATGGTCGCGTCAATTGAGGATAGATTTTTGGTGGTGCAGATTGTGGTGAAAAAGGGTTCGCGGGTTCGAAAATGTACCGCGCTGGCAGCCGATTCAAGCAGGTGGAAGTGGCAGCATGGGCGTCGGCGTTAGATTGCATGCTCCGCGGCGCAAAGAATGCCGCTGGCTCTGTCTCGTCCTTGTCGTGTTTGCGGCCTTCAGCAGCGCAGAGGGCCAGTTGGAAACCGTGGTTGTAACGGGGAGCTTCAGCCCGTCGCCGTTGTCGGAAATGACAGCATCAACCACGGTTATCGACTATGACGAGCTGCAGCGTCTCAATAAGCAGCTATTGAGCGATGTGTTGCGCACAGTACCCGGCCTACTCATCGAAGAGCAGGGTGGCGGTGGCGGTTTAACATCCGTCTCGATCCGCGGTGGTGAAGCAAACTTCACCCAGATACTGCTGGACGGCGTAGCGCTGAATGACCCTACGAACTCTCGCGGTGGTAGTCATGATTTGCGAAACATAAATCCCTACAGCGTGGCGCGCATCGAAATTGTGCGAGGGCCCCAGTCTGCGGTCTATGGGTCGGACGCGATGGCAGGTGTAATCAACATCATAAGCCTCGACCCGCGGGAATCCAGGCCAGCAACACTGCGAATGGAAATGGGCGAGAGGGGCTATCGCGACTACGGGTTTTCTGCATCCACCACCATGGATCAACTGGGCGTGGCGATCGATCTCAGTTCACGGGAAAGTGGCGAGGTGATCGAAGGCAGTCGGCGTGACATCGACAATATTGGAGTCCGGGCACGTTGGCAGCCCTCGCAGGAAAATCAGCTCAGCCTGCAAGTTCGTCATCTTGAGGGCGAGCGCAGCAGCTATCCTGAGCAGAGTGGTGGCCCCCTGTTCGCAGTGAGCGATGCACTGGATGCCGGCGACTTTCGGCAGAGCACCGTGGCGCTGGGTTGGGACAGTGAGTTTGGCCCGCGGTGGCAGAGTCGTTTGAGCGGGAGCTATTTTTCTCAGGCTGAAGACTACCGCTCCCCGGGCGTATTTCCCTACAGCAGCGTACCGGCGAACGGCAGTGAGACCGATTTCGAACGCGAACAGTTGAGCTGGGTGAATACCCTTAAACTGGCACAAAGCTACCAGCTTAACCTGGGCGCTGATTATCGCGATGAACAAGGCAACAGCGCAGGGTATGTGGATGTCGGCGTGCAACTGCCGACTGACTACCGTCTTGCGCGCAAGACGACAGGGGCCTTTCTTGAGCTTCGAGCGCAACCTCTGGAGGCACTGCTATTACAATCCAGTGTGCGCTACGATTCCCCCGATAGTTTTGACGACGAAACGACAGTAAGGCTAGGCGCCCGCTTTGCCCTATCCTCCTCGGTTACGCTACTGACGAACTGGGGAGAGGGGTTCAAGTTGCCCAGTTACTTTGCGCTGGGGCATGGACTGGTTGGGAATCCGGAACTGCTTCCGGAAACTGTCAGCGCGTGGGACGCGGGAATCGAGTGGCAAGCCCTGCAGTCCGTTGAAATCACAACCTCCGCCTTTTTTAATGCGTACGATGATCTTATCGATTTCGATCCTGAGACATTCACGAACGTGAATCGCCGACGGGTGGAGAGCAAAGGCGTAGAGTGGCTTGTCCACTGGCGACCCGCTGATGCTCTTACCGCGAAAATGCATGCCACGTATACGGATATTGAGGTAGTGGGCGAGGACGTGATGTTGTTGGGGCGCCCAGAGTGGAAGGCGGGGGCGTGGTTAGACTGGCAACTCACGCCACAGTGGAGACTTGGCTTCGACTATGCGTGGAATGGTGCGGTGCCAGCGTCTTCTTTGCACACAGGGCAATCGGTTGTCAGTGTTCTCGATGATTATCACCGGCTCGATTGGCGCTTGAGTTGGCAACCCGCGCCTGTGTTTAACGCCGAGCTGGCGGTCGACAATCTGCTGGATGCGAATTACGAGACAGCAGTGGGTTTCCCGGCACCGGGTCGTATGCTGCGTCTGGCTCTCACCTGGCAGTATGGCGGTTAACCTGACTTGGGAGAAAGTCGCCGGCCTTCGCCATTAGCCTGCCGAAACCTGTTGTCGGGCGAGGTAGTCTCGAATCCGTCCCCACGCGGCAACCGCCTCCGGCACCCTCTCGTTCACCAGGCCATGCCAGCCCTGGATCATTCCGGGCCAGCCCTCCATCGTGACCTCCACACCGCTGCGCAGGGCGTTTGCGGCGAGCAGCAGCGCGCCCTCACGCACGGTGTCATACTCGCCAACCTGCAGATACAGTGGCGGCAGGCCGTGCACCGCGGCGAAGGCCGGGGACACGCGGGGGTCATCCAGCGCGAGTTGACCGGCGACATAGTCCCGGCCCCGGTTGCGCACCCACTCGGGTGTAAGGAAGGGGTCCCGCCCGCGGGTCGGAGACTCGGCAACTGACAGGTCGAACCAGCCGGTCAGCGATATGCAGCAGGCCGGCATGGGCAGGCCCGCGTCGCGCAGCCGCAGCAACAGCCCGAGTGCGAGGCTGCCGCCGCAGGATTCACCAATCAGCACAATATTGCCAGGGCTGACGCCGGTATCGAGCAGTCCACAATAGGCATTGAAACAGTCGTCGTGCGCGGCGGGGTAGGGGTGTTCCGGCGCAAGGCGATAGTCGGGCATGATCACCCGGCAATCGATCTGCCGCGCGATGATTTCCGCATAAAAATGGTATTCATCCAGCGGTGTGGACACGAAAGCACCGCCATGGCAGTGGAAGGCGATGCGGTCACTGGGGTGGCCCTGGAGGACATAGTCACCGCAACGAACGCCGCCGTAGTGGCGCAGCGTAATCTTCAGGTCAGCGCTGACCGGACGGCCATGGAACGGCGCAAACATCGCGCGCACGGCCCGATAGTCTGCGGCAGGATCAGCGAAGTCCGTTGGTATGGCATCGATGATGGCTTGCAGTGCGGGGCTGATCGTCATGGCAGGGACCTTTTCCGGAAACGGGCGGCTGAGGGGGCGACACGCAACGGGGCGATGCCAGGAGGCAAACGCATGCGCTGGCGAATTGCCGCGGCAGAATGACGCGGGGTGATACATCCCGCTATACTCCGCCGATGATTCCACTCTCCATACTTGATGTTACCGCTGTTCCCGAGGGCAGCACCACCGCGGACGCATTGCACAACGCGCGCGATCTGGCGCAGCACGCGGAGCGCTGGGGCTATCACCGCCTGTGGGTTGCCGAGCATCACAACATGCAGAGCATCGCCAGCGCGGCAACGTCCATCGTGATTGCGCACCTGGCCAATGCCACCACCTCGATACGCCTCGGTTCGGGTGGCATCATGCTGCCCAACCACGCGCCGCTGGTGATTGCCGAGCAGTTCGGCACGCTGGCCACGCTGTTTCCGGGCCGTATCGACCTGGGCCTGGGGCGCGCGCCGGGTACGGATCCGCGCACGGCGCAGGCCCTGCGCCGCAATATGAATAGCAGCGTCGATAACTTTCCCAATGACGTCCTCGAACTGCAGTACTACCTGAAGCCGGCGCAGCCCGGGCAGGCGGTGGTCGCCACCCCTGGCGCCGGCACCGAGGTGCCGCTCTGGATTCTGGGGTCCAGCCTGTACGGTGCCGAGCTGGCGGCGATGCTGGGCCTGCCGTTTGCGTTTGCCTCACACTTCGCTCCCGCCTATATGGAACAGGCGATAGCGCTTTACCGGAAAAAGTTCGAACCCTCGGAACAGCTGGACAAACCCTACGTGATGCTGGGCTACAACGTGTTTGCGGCGGATACCAATGACGAGGCGCAGGTGCTGCAGACTACGATGATGCAAACCTTCGTGCGTCTGCGTCGCGGCACCCAGGGCAAACTCGCGCCGCCGCAGGCGGGCTACTTCGACACGCTGACGCCCCAGGAGCAGCACATGCTGACGGACATGCTGCGCTGCTCGGCAGTGGGTGATCGCAACACCGTTGCGGAGGCCATGGGGGCCTTTGTTGCCGCGACGGGTGCCGATGAATTGATGCTGATGTCATCCATCCACGACCACCAGCAGCGGCTCAGGTCCTTCGAGATCGCTGCCACGGCGTTTGGTTAGTCTTTCCACCCGGGCGCGCGCAATGCACAGCTTCTTCTGGCGCTTTATAGCGGTTGTCGCACTGCTGCTGGCGGCGGTGGGTATCCTCTTGCCCATCATGCCCACAGTGCCCTTCCTGCTGGTCGCCACCTGGGCCGCGTCCCGCGGCTGGCCGGAACTCAATGACTGGCTGCTCAACCACCCCGACTACGGGCCGCACATCATTGCCTGGCAGGACAACGGTGCCGTCTCCCGACGCGCAAAATGGCTGGCAACGCTGATGCTGGGCGGTAGCACCACCTTGCTGTGGCTATCCGGAGCGCCGGTCATGTTTGCCGCTATCATCACTACGGTCTTTGTGGTGGTGCTCACCTGGCTCTGGTGGCGCCCGGAGCCGTGAGCGATGAGCGAGGCCAGGTTGACGGTTCCCGACTGCGCCGCTTCGGTCAGCGTCTGGTTCAGTCCCGGCACGCGCTCTGGGGGCTGACGCTGGCCTCGTTTCTGGAGTCCACAGTTGTGCCGATTCCCCTGGAGGCGCTGCTGATTCCCTTGATGCAGGCCAGGCGACATCAGTTGTTTCTGCTTGCCCTGCTGTCCCTGATCGGCTGTTTGCTGGGCGCCAGTGTCGGGTATGGCGTCGGCTTGTGGTTCTTCGACGCTCTCGGTGATCAGCTGCTTGAGTGGTTCGCCAAACCGGATCAGTTCGAGCGTGCACGTATGGCGATGGCCGACCACGGTTTCTGGTTTGTGCTGAGCGTAGGCGTGACGCCGGTACCTTTCCAGATGGCGATGCTGGTCGCGGGTGCCACCGGTTATTCCTTCGCGCTGTTTATGCTGGCCTCTGCGCTGGCCCGCGGCCTGCGCTACTTCGGACTCGCTCTGCTGGTTTACTGGGCAGGTGATCAGGCGGAGACGCTATTCCGCCGGCATGCGCGCTGGGTTTCTGTGGCCGCTGTGGTTCTGGTGATTGCAGTTTTCCTATGGGTTTGAGGGAAGCGGGTGGCAACATACCAGTAATGGCAAACAGATGCATTGCAGGGCAACGTTTGCGGAAGTTTGCCGCAGTGAATAGGGCGCTGATACATTTGACCGTTACCGCAGATGTGCCATCCACTTCGATAAACAACCACCAAGAAGAAAATTAATGCGTCAAAAGGGAAAGATTCGGTCATGGAATGACGAGAAGGGTTTTGGATTCATTGAGCCGATGACGGGCGAGAAAGATGTCTTCTTGCATATTTCTGCATGTGGCCAGAGCAGTCGCCGTCCCGAGGTAGGCCAGATCGTTACGTATGAGGCAGGTGTAGACAGGCAAGGTCGTTCTCGAGCCGCGCACGTCTTGCTCCCTGGTGCGAAGCGGCGTAACCGCAAGAACAGTCGCAGTGTCACTTTTCCGCTGCTGGCAGTCGGGGCGTTCTTCATTGCGGCGGCGACAATGCTAGCCCCGGTTTTCCTGCTCGCATACGTGTTCGTGAGTGCTCTGACATTTGCCGTGTATGGGCTGGATAAATCAGCGGCTCGCAGCGGCAGGTGGAGGACATCTGAGCATACCTTGCACTGTCTGGCCTTTCTGGGAGGGTGGCCGGGAGCTGTTCTCGCTCAGAGACTTTTTCGACACAAGTCCAAAAAGTCGTCATTCAGAGTGACATTCTGGGTGACGGTGATATTTAACATCCTCATCGTTCTTTGGTTATCAACAATCGAGATCAACCTCTCAGGGCAAGCATGGATAAAGCCCGCATGAGTTGACCCAAGCACCCCAATTCGCGCCGTTAGAGGGCGCCGCAAAGTAGGAATACTCGGGTCGGCTCGCTCAATATACCCGCTTCTCTAGACCCCCACCGGCTCCCGATACGCATCAATGCTCGGGCAGGAGCACACCAGATTGCGGTCTCCGTACACGTTGTCTACCCGGTTTACCGGCGGCCAGTATTTGCGCTGGCGCAGTGAGGGCAGGGGGTAGGCAGCCTGTTCCCGGGTGTAGGCGTGGTCCCAGTGCTCGGCGGTGACATCCAGCAGGGTGTGCGGGGCGTTGCGCAAGGGGTTGTCCTCGGCGTCCAGGCGGCCTTCTTCCACCGCGCGGATTTCTTCGCGGATGGCGATCATGGCGTCGCAGAAGCGGTCCAGCTCCGCCAGAGACTCGGATTCAGTCGGCTCGATCATCAAAGTGCCTGCGACCGGGAATGACATCGTGGGCGCGTGAAAGCCGAAGTCCACCAGACGCTTGGCGATATCCTCTTCGGAAATGCCGCTGGCTTCCTTCAGCGGACGAATGTCCACGATGCACTCGTGTGCCACGGTACCGTTGCGGCCTGTGTAGAGCACGGGGTAGTGATCTTTCAGGCGGTGCGCAATGTAGTTCGCACTCAAAATGGCCACGCGGGTGGCCTGGGTCAGGCCCTCGGCGCCCATGAGCGCAATGTAGGCCCAGCTGATCGGCAGGATGGAGGCGCTGCCCCAGGGCGCTGCGGACACCACGTCGTTGCTTTCCGGCAGCCCGGGTGCCGGCACCACCGGGTGCGACGGCAGGAAGGGCTGCAGGTGCGCGCCCACCCCGATCGGCCCCATGCCGGGGCCGCCGCCGCCGTGGGGAATGCAGAAGGTCTTGTGCAGGTTCAGGTGCGACACGTCGGCGCCGAACTTGCCGGGAGAGGCGAGGCCCACCAGGGCGTTGAGGTTGGCGCCGTCCACATACACCTGGCCACCGTGACGGTGCACGATGTCGCAGACATCGACCACGGTCTCTTCAAACACGCCGTGGGTGGAGGGGTAGGTGATCATGATGGCCGCGAGTTCATTGCTGTACTGCTCGGCGCGGGCGCTGAGGTCGTCTAGGTCGACGTTGCCATCGGCATCGCACTCCACAATGACCACGCGCATCCCGGCCAGCGCGGCACTGGCGGGGTTGGTGCCGTGGGCCGAGGAGGGGATCAGGCACACGTCGCGCTGGTCGTCGCCGCGGCTCTCATGGTAGCGGCGAATCGCCAGCAGCCCGGCGTACTCGCCCTGCGAACCCGCGTTGGGCTGCAGTGAAATGGCATCGTAACCGGTGCACTCTTTCAGCATGTGCTCCAGCTCCGCGAGCAGCTCCCGATAGCCTTCGGTCTGGTCGGCGGGGGCAAACGGGTGGATGCCGGCGAACTCCTGCCAGGTCACCGGCAACATCTCCGTGGTGGCGTTGAGCTTCATGGTGCAGCTGCCCAGCGGAATCATCGCCTGGTTGAGGGCGATATCGCGGGATTCCAGGCGGCGCATGTAGCGCAGCATTTCGGTCTCGGAGTGGTAGTCGTTGAACAGAGGGTGCTGCAGGTAATCCACCGCGCGTTGCAATGGCTGGGGAATGCCTGAGGCGGGGGCGGGTTGCTCGCGGCAGGGGTTGGCGGGCTCTTTGCCCGTCATGACCGCGAGCAAACGGTCCACGTCCTCGGCCGTGGTGGTTTCATCCAGCGCTATGCCCAGCGTGTGCGTGCCGATAATCCGCAGGTTCATGCCGGCGTCCAGAGCCCGCTGCAGGATGGCCTGCTGCCGGTCCCCCACGCTGATGGTCAGCGTGTCGAAATAGGCGTCGTTGTCTGCCGGCAGTCCCGCTGCCTGCAGGCCGCTGGCCAGCACACCGGTGAGGTAGTGGATGCGCTCGGCGATGCGCCGCAGACCCACCGGGCCGTGGTACATGGCGTAAAACGCCGCCATGATGGACAGCAGCGCCTGGGCGGTGCAGATGTTACTGGTGGCCTTCTCCCGGCGGATGTGCTGCTCGCGGGTTTGCATGGCCATGCGCAGCGCCTCGTTGCCGTGGCGATCGATGGAGACGCCGATGATGCGTCCGGGTGTAGACCGTTTGAAGGCATCCCGGGTGGCGAAAAAGGCGGCGTGTGGCCCGCCGAAACCCATCGGCACGCCAAAGCGCTGGGAATTGCCCACCACCACATCGGCGCCCTGTGCGCCGGGTGACTTCAACAGCAACAGGGACATCAGGTCCGCGGCCACGGTGACCAGCGTGCCGGCGTCGTGCGCCCTGGCGATGAGGGGCTCCAGGTCGCGCACATGACCGTAGGTGCCGGGGTATTGCAGCAGCAGGCCAAAGGCCTCGGTGCTGCCGGCGAGCTGCGCGGGGTCGCCGACCACCACGTTGATATCCAGAGCCTCTGCACGGGTGCGGACCACGGCGATGGTCTGGGGATGGCAGTCCTCGGCGACAATAAACGTGCTGCTGCGGTTTTTCTTGTTCACCCGCTGCAGCAGGGTCATGGCCTCTGCGGCGGCGGTGCCCTCGTCCAGCATCGACGCATTCGCCAGCTCCATGCCGGTGAGGTCCATGATGGCCTGCTGGAAGGTGAGCAGCGCTTCCAGGCGCCCCTGGGAAATTTCAGGCTGGTAAGGGGTGTAGGCGGTATACCAGCCCGGGTTCTCCAGCACGTTGCGCTGGATGACGGCCGGTGTGTAGGTGTCGTGATAGCCCGTGCCGATGTAGGACTTCAGCACACGGTTCTTGCCGGCAATGGCGCGCAACCGTGCCAGCACTGCCTGCTCCGTCTGCGGTGCGGCAAGGTCCATGGGGGCCTGGTTGAGAATACGCGCCGGCACCGTGGCGTCAATCAGGGCCTCGAGGCTGTCGAAGCCAAGTGTTCGTGCCATCTCTGCCTGCTGCGCCGGCGTGGGCCCGATGTGGCGTCCCAGAAACTCCTGGGAATGTTCCAGTTCAGACAGCGAAGGACGGGTCATGGCGGCTCCGGGGCGGGCGTGGCAGCAGGGTGTGAAGGAAGGCGCGAATGGTAGCAGCCGGGCACCCGAGCGGCAATATTCTGTACCCCTTGTGACCAGTCTGGCACACTGCCGGGCACCGTTATCTGCCACGCGATCAGGAGACTGTATGGAACAGGTAAACCCCGAGACTCTGGGCCTCAACGCCGCACAGCTGGCGCGCATTGGAGAGCATCTGCGCGGGCGCTACATCGAGCCCGGCAAGCTGCCCGGCAGCATTACGCTGGTTGCCCGCTACGGTCGCGTGGGGCTGCTGGATGTGGCGGGGCTCAGCGATCTCGAGCGCGACACGCCGATGCGCGAGGACACCATCTTCCGCATCTATTCCATGAGCAAGCCGATTACCTCGGTGGCCCTGATGATGCTCTTCGAGCGGGGGCTGTTTTCGCTGGAGGACCCGGTACACCGCTTTATCCCCGAGTGGCGCAACCTGGCGGTGCGCACCGCCGGCGCGTTTCCGCTGTTTGCCACGGCCCCCTGCGAGCGGCCCATGACCATCCGCGACCTGCTGCGGCATACCTCGGGCCTGACCTACGATTTTCTTCGCGAGACCAACCTGGACTACGCCTACCGCAAGCTGCAGGTTGGCAACCCGGCGCCGGGCTACACGCTGAAGCACATGATCGAGCAGCTGGCACAGCTGCCGCTGGAGTTCTCGCCCGGAACGCGCTGGAACTATTCTGTGGCGACCGATGTGCTGGGCTACCTGATTGAGGTGATCAGCGGCCAGTCACTGCCGGATTACCTGCAGGAGCACCTGTTCGGCCCGCTGGGCATGGTGGACACCGCTTTCAACGTCGCACCCGACAAGGTGCACCGGCTGGCCTCCTGCTATGAGCGCGACGCGGCGAAAAAGCTGGTGTGCAACGACGACGGCCAGGCCAGCCAGTTCCGCGACAGGGTGTTCTACTCGGGCGGCGGCGGGCTGCTGTCGACCGTCGGGGACTACTTCCGTTTCTGCCAGATGCTGCTGCAGGGGGGCACGCTGGATGGCGTGCGCATTCTGGGGTCGCGCACCCTGGACTACATGACCGCCAATCATCTTCCCGGCGATGTCGATCTTGAGCAATACGCGATGGGCAGCTTCAGCGAAACCGAATACGAGGGCGTCGGCTTCGGGTTGGGGTTCGCCAACAAGATGGACCCGGTGAAAAACGGCAACCTGGCCTCTTTGGGCAGCTTTTTCTGGGGCGGTCTGGCCAGCACGCTGTTCTGGGTGGACCCGGAGGAAGAGCTGGTGGTGATCTTCATGACCCAGCTTATGCCGTCGAGCACCTTCAACCTGCGCGGGCAGCTGGAATCCATGGTCTACGCCGCGCTGGACTGAGCCGCGGCGGCTGCGCTAGGCTCCGGGGGTCGCATAACAAAAACGAGACCCCGGAGGTTTACATGACAATCCTGCGCAGCGTCCTCTCCCTGTCGTTGCTGGCGGGCCTGACGGCCTGCTCTGATGGCACCGACACCAACCCCGCACCCCCCGAGCCACCGCCGATCAGCATCGCGACTCCCAACGCCGACCGTTGCGAGATGCTCGACACCGATAACTGCATGTTCCCCTGGCCCAGCGATGTGTTCACGGTGGCCGATGACAGCCTCGACACCGGACGCCGGGTAAACCTGAGCCAGGCCTCAATGCCCGCCAACCGCCGCGGCGACCGGGTGGACCCCAGCGAGTGGAACCGCAATGACGGCTTCTCGCCGTCGCAGATGATCCTCGCACAGGTTCCCGACGTGGACCTGGCGCAGACCGGCGCACCACCGATTACGGATCTGTCCGCCGCCACGGCGCCGGATTCGCCGGTGGTGGTGATCCGCGCCAGCACCGGCGAGCAGCACCTGGTGTTCGCCGAGCTTGACGCCAACACCGATGACCCCGCAGAACAGACGTTCATCATCCGCCCGATGGTGCAGTTCGAGCGCGGCGAGCGCTATATTGTGGCGCTGCGCAACCTGCGTGACAGCAACGGTGACCTGTTGCCGGCGCCCGAGGTGTTCCGCGCCTTTCGCGACGACATCCTGACCGACAACGCGGCCATCGAGGAGCGCCGGCCGGCCATGGAGGCGATGTTCAGCGAGCTGCAGGAGGCGGGCGTCGAGCGCAGCGAACTCTACCTGGCCTGGGACTTCACCGTAGCCAGCGTGCGCAATATCACTGAACGCCTGCTGCATATCCGTGACGAGGCCTTTGCCGACCTGGGCGCAGCGGCCCCCGACTATGCCATCAGCACCGTGACCGACTACGCACCCTGCGACCCGGCAGGCTGCGCCGACGGCCAGGACGAGCAGATTGCGCGGGAAATCGCCGGCACGTTTTTTGTGCCGAACTTCCTCGACTCCGACGACGGCGCGCCGGGTTCAGCCTTCCACTACGCCACGCCAGACGATGGCCTGCCGGACCGGCTGAACGGCGACAGCCTGTTTGCCGCGAACTTCGTGTGCCGCATTCCCCGTTCGGTGGCGGAGGATTTCAGCCAGCCACCCAAGGCGCAGGCGCGGCCCTCGCTCTATGGCCACGGTCTGCTCGGCAGCGCCAACGAGGCACGCGGTGGCACACGGCAGAACGTCGACATCATGGCGCTGGATCACCAGATGATGTTCTGCGCGACGGACTGGGCGGGTTTCGCCAATGCTGACGTGCCGTTTGCGATTCAGGTACTGCAGGACTTCAGCCTGATGCAGGCATTCTTCGACCGCCAGCAGCAGGGCCTGCTGAACTTCATGTTCCTCGCCCGGCTGTTGAAGAGCGATGCCGGTTTCGTCGCCGACCCCGCCTTCCAGGCTGCCGGCCAGCCGGTGTTTGACAACAGCACCGTGTATTACGACGGCAACAGCCAGGGGGGTATTCTCGGCGGCGCGCTGATGGGCGTGATTCAGGATGTGACTCGCGGTGTGCTCGGGGTGCCCGGCATGTCCTACAGCTTTCTGCTGCGCCGCAGTGTCGACTTCAACGCCTTCACCCCGTTTTTCAGCGGCAGTGGAACCGGCGCTGATGGCGGCGGCTACCCCAGCGTGAAAGACCAGAGCTTCCTGCTGTCCATGGCGCAGATGCTGTGGGACCGCGCGGAGTCCAGCGGCTACGCGGTGCATATCGAACAGCACCCGCTGCCCAACACGCCGCAGCACGCAGTACTGCTGCAGGTGGCCTACGGTGACCACCAGGTGAGCATGTGGTCTGCGGAGTTCATGGCGCGCAGCATCGGCGCCCGGTTGCGGATTCCGGCACTGGAGACAGGGCGTCACCCTGACAGCAACCCCTACGTGGGGCTGGAGGCTGTGCCAGCGGGAGACTTTACCGGTTCGGTGTTGACCCTGTGGGACGATGGCCCCGTGGATGGTGGTGCACTGGAGGGTGGCACGGCGCCGCCACCGATCACTAATACGCCGCCGGTCGAGCCGGACTTCGGTAACGACCCGCACAGCCTGCCGCGCCGGGAACCCGCTGCCCAGGCCCAGAAATCGGCGTTCCTGCGTCCGGAGGGTGAGGGCCGCTTTGTGGATACCTGCGCGCCGGACCAGCCCTGCTTCACCAACGGCTATACGCCGGGCGGCTGACCTGCCAATGGCGCGTGCGGTTCAGGTCGCGCGCGCTGCTGCCTCGCCGTACTGGATGTCCACGATGATGAAGTGCTGCTCGCCTGCGGGGCTCTGCAGGCGCACCTCATCATCGAGACGCTTGCCAAGCAGGCTGCGGGCCAGCGGGGAGTCCATGCTCAGCTTGCCGGCCGCGAGGTCGAATTCGTCCGGGCCGACGATGCGGTAGCGGCGCTCGGCGCCGCCCTCGTCCTCCAGCGTTACCCAGGCGCCAAAAAACACCTTGCCGGTGTCGGCCGGTACGCGGTCCACCACGGTCAGTTCCTCCAGCCGCTTGCTGAGGAAGCGCACGCGCGAGTCGATTTCCCGCAGCCGGCGCTTGCCGTAGATGTAGTCCCCGTTTTCCGAACGGTCACCATTTTTTGCCGCCTCATGGACCACGTCGGTGACCTGTGGGCGCTCCACTTTCCACAGCTGGTGCAGCTCCGCGCGCAGCACCGCCTCGCCCTCGGGCGTGATATAGGGCGATCCGCGGCGGCGGGGTGGGCGATAACGGCTCATGGGGCATATTCTAACGGTGCGGCTTTCACTACACTAGCGCCCAGACCCTGTCAGGAAAGGAGCGTGTGACAATGAGAGCCTGGTTGATGGCAGCCCTGGTGGCATCGAGTGCCAATGGCGCGCTGGCGGCGTGCGTGGATGTGCAGGGCAACCTGCAGCAGGGTGGGCTGGTCTGGGGGCAGGCCGCGCCCGGTGCCCGGGTCCTGCTCGATGGCGATGCGCTGGATGTGCTGGAGGATGGCACATTTGTCGCCGGCTTCAGCCGTGATGCCGCGCCCAGCGCAGTGCTGCAGGTGGGCGACTGCCGCCAGACCCTGGAGATTGCGGCCCGCGAATACAATATCCAGCGCGTGGAGGGTGTGCCGCAGCGCACGGTCACGCCGCCGCCGGAGCAGCTGGCACGCATCGCCCGTGAGCGCGAGCTGGTCAACGCCGCCAAGGCACAGCACCTGCGGCGCCCGGACCTGCTGGCCGGCGCCCTGGCCGGTTTTCATTGGCCGGTCGAGGGGCGCATTTCCGGGGTGTATGGCAGCCAGCGGGTGTACAACGGGCAGCCCGGCAGCCCGCACTACGGGGTGGATGTGGCGGTACCCACGGGCACCATCGTGCGCGCGCCCGCCGCCGGCGTGGTGACGCTCGCCGAGCCTGACCTGTTCTACTCGGGTGGCACCATCATCCTCGATCACGGCTATCGACTGTCGTCGTCATTCCTGCACCTGAGCAAGGTGAGCGTGCAGGTCGGTGACCAGATTGCGGTGGGGGATATCATCGGCGAAGTGGGCGCTACGGGGCGCGCCACGGGGCCGCACCTGGACTGGCGCATGTCCTGGCGCAATGCACGTATCGATCCGCAGCTGCTGGTGCCGCCGATGCGCGCCGCGCAGGCTCCCGCCGCGCCCTGAGGGCGGCGCGACCTGCGCGGCCGACGTGCCCGGCCTGCGGCATGTTACGGCCCGGAAAAATCCGTATAATGCAGGCCCTTCGTATGCCTCAGGACCGGTCATGATTGACGAGAAGCTGCTGAGTATTCTGGTGTGCCCCGTAACCAAGGCCCCGCTGGAGTACGACAAGGAAAAAGATGAGCTCATCTGCAAGGCCAGTGGTCTGGCCTACCCGGTGCGCGATGGCATTCCGGTGATGCTGGAGAGCGAGGCGCGCCAGCTCACCGCCGACGAGAAGCTGGGGTAGGGCAATGACGGAGACCATTTTCGGCAAGATCATCAGCGGCGAGATTCCCTCGGAGCGGCTCTACGAAGACGAGCACTGTATCGCCATCAACGACATCAACCCCCAGGCGCCGGTGCATGTGCTGGTGATTCCGAAGCAGGCCATTCCACGCCTGGTGGATGCGGCCCCGGATGACCAGGCCCTGCTCGGGCATCTGCTGCTCGCCGCCGGCAAGGTCGCGGAGCAGTTGGGCGTGGGTGAGGCTTTCCGCCTCATCATCAACAACGGTGCTGGCGCCGGCCAGACCGTATTCCACCTGCACCTGCATATCCTCGCGGGCCGCGGATTTGCTGAAGGACAGATGGCAGGGTTCCAATGAAAACAGGCGACATACGCGAAGCTTTCCTGGCTTATTTCGAGGCTCAGGGCCACACCCGGGTGCCCAGCAGTTCACTGGTGCCGGGCAACGACCCCACACTGCTGTTCACCAATGCGGGCATGAACCAGTTCAAGGACACCTTCCTGGGCACCGAGCCGCGCGCCTATCTGCGCGCCACCAGCAGCCAGCGCTGCGTGCGTGCCGGGGGCAAGCACAACGACCTGGAAAACGTGGGCTATACCGCGCGTCACCACACGTTTTTCGAGATGCTCGGCAACTTCAGCTTCGGTGATTACTTCAAGCGCGAGGCCATTCAGTTTGCCTGGACGTTTCTCACGGAAACGCTGGGGCTGCCGCCCGAGCGCCTGTGGGTGACCGTGCATGTGTCCGATGATGAGGCCGCAGACATCTGGCTGCAGGAGATGGGTGTCAGTGCCGAGCGTTTCTCGCGCCTCGATGAGGACAACTTCTGGCAGATGGGCGACACGGGCCCCTGCGGCCCCTGTTCCGAAATCTTCTACGACCACGGCCCGCAGGTACCCGGCGGCCCGCCCGGCAGTGAGGGCGACGACCTCGACCGCTACATTGAAATCTGGAACCTCGTGTTCATGCAGTTCAACCGCGACGCCAGCGGCGAGCTGCACCCCTTGCCCAAGCCCTCGGTCGATACCGGTATGGGCCTGGAGCGCATTGCCGCCGTTATGCAGGGCGTGCACAGCAACTACGAAATCGACCTGTTCCAGGCCCTCATTCGCGCCACTGCCAAGCTGCTCGGGGTCGACGACCTGGCACACAACTCCCTGCGGGTGATTGCCGACCACATACGTTCCTGTGCCTTTCTCATTGTCGATGGCGTGCTGCCGGGCAACGAGGGCCGGGGCTATGTGCTGCGCCGCATCATCCGCCGTGCCATACGTCACGGCAACAAGCTGGGCGCCAGCGCGCCGTTCTTCCACAAACTCGTCGCCACACTGGTTGCCGAGATGGGCGATGCCTACCCCGAACTGGCGAAGCTGCAGCCACAGGTGGAGAAAGCGCTGCTGGCCGAGGAAGAGCAGTTCGCCAAGACACTGGATAACGGCCTGCAGATCCTGCAGGACGCGCTCGCTGACATCAGCAGCGGCGTGATCCCCGGTGACGTGGTGTTCAAGCTCTACGACACCTACGGTTTCCCGGTTGACCTGACCAACGACATCGCACGGGAACGCGGCCTGGAACTGGATATGGCGGGCTACGAGGCCGCGATGGCGGCACAGCGCAGCCGGTCGCAGGAAGGCGGCAGCTTCAAGGTGGATTACAACGCCGTCCTCAAACTGGAAGGCAGCACCGAGTTTACCGGCTACGAGCACGTGGAAGGCGAGGGCAGGGTGACGGCATTGCTCTGCGACGGCGCCGAGGTCGAGGCCCTGCAACCAGATCAGCAGGGCGTGGTCGTGCTCGACCGCACGCCGTTCTACGCCGAATCCGGCGGTCAGGCAGGCGATACCGGCTACCTGCAGGCCGACGGTGTGCGGCTGGAAGTGACCGACACCACCAAGGCCCAGAGCCAGCACCTGCACCACGTCAAGGTGCTGCAGGGCAGCGTCAGGGTCGGCGACCGCCTGCACGCCAGCGTGGACGCCAGCGTACGCCAGCGCACCCGCCTGAACCACTCGGCCACGCACCTGATGCACGCCGCCCTGCGCCGTGTGCTCGGCGAGCACGTAACGCAGAAGGGATCGCTGGTGGATTCCGAGCGCCTGCGTTTCGACTTCTCCCATTTCGAGGCCGTGACGCCCGCGGAGCTGGCCGAGATCGCGGATCAGGTGAATGCCCAGATTCGCGCCAATACGCCGGTCAGCACCCGCCTGATGAACATGGACGACGCCATCGCGGCGGGCGCCATGGCGCTGTTTGGCGAGAAATACGGCGACGAAGTGCGCGTACTGACCATGGGTGAAGATGATTACTCGGTAGAGCTCTGTGGCGGCACCCACGTGGACCGCACTGGTGACATCGGGATATTCCGTATCCTCTCGGAGTCCGGCATCGCGTCGGGCGTGCGCCGTATCGAGGCGGTGACAGGCGCCGGGGCGCTGGCCTCCATCGCCCACACCGAGGCCCAGCTGGACGCGGTGTGCGACGTTGTGAAGGCCGGGCGCGATGCAGTGGCGGCGCGTGTGGGAGCCCTGCGCAATGAGAACCGTGAGCTGGAAAAAGAGCTCGCGCGGCTGAAGCAGAAGCTGGCCACGTCGGCCGGTGGCGACCTGACCACCCAGGCTGTCGAGGTGGCCGGTATCAAGGTGCTGGCCGCGAGTGTCGAGGGTGCCGATGCCAAATCGCTGCGCGATACCCTCGACCAGGTAAAGAACAAGCTGGGCAGTGCCGTGGTGCTGCTGGCGGCTGTGGATGGCGACAAGTTGGCGCTGGCGGCCGGCGTCAGCAAGGATCTGACCGACCGGGTCAGTGCCGGCAACCTGATGCGCGAATTCGCGGGGCGCCTGGGTGGCAAGGGCGGCGGCCGCCCGGACATGGCGCAGGGCGGTGGCAGCGATGTGGCCGGCCTGCCCGCGGCATTGGGTGCAGTGCCTGACTGGGTGGCGGAAACCCTGGCCCAGAACGCCTGATATGGCGCTGATCGTCCAGAAGTTCGGCGGCACCTCCGTCGGCAGTATCGAGCGCATTGAGCAGGTGGCCGATAAGGTGGCCCGCTTCCGGGCCGACGGCCATCAGGTGGTTGTGGTGGTGTCGGCGATGAGCGGCGAAACCAACCGCTTGCTGGGCCTGGCGCGGGAGATCCAGCCACAGCCGCTGGCGCGTGAGCTGGACGTGTTGCTGTCCACCGGCGAGCAGGTGACCACCGCGCTGCTCAGCATGGCACTGAACCAGCGCGGTATCGCCGCCAAATCCTATACCGGTAGTCAGGTGCGTATCCTTACCGACGATGCGCACACCAAGGCGCGCATCCGCGACATTGATGACAGCCGCTTGCGGGCAGACCTGGCGGCCGGCTTCGTGCTTGTCGTAGCCGGTTTTCAGGGGGTGGACGAGCAGGGCAACATCACCACGCTCGGGCGCGGCGGATCGGATACCACCGCTGTCGCGCTGGCGGCGGCTCTGCAGGCGGACGAATGCCAGATCTACACCGATGTGGATGGGGTCTATACCACCGACCCGCGAGTGGTCGACGATGCACGCCGCCTGGATCGCATTACCTTCGAGGAGATGCTGGAAATGGCCAGCATGGGCTCCAAGGTGCTGCAGATTCGCTCGGTGGAATTCGCCGGCAAATACAAAGTTCCGCTGCGGGTGCTGCACAGCTTCAAGGACGGCCCCGGTACCCTCATCACGCTGGAGGATGCGTCTGTGATGGAAACCCCGACAATTGCCGGTATCGCCTTCAACCGCGATGAGGCCAAACTCACCATCCTCGGCGTGCCGGACATGCCCGGTGTGGCCTACCGCATACTGGGTCCCATCGGTGAGGCAAACATTGAGGTCGACGTCATTCTGCAGAACGTGGCCGAGGACAACACCACCGACCTGACCTTCACCGTTGGTCGCGCCGATCTGCCGCGCGCCCAGGCCGTGCTGGAACAGGTGGCGGCAGACCTCAATGCGCGCGAGGTCCGTGTCGACAGCCGCATCGCCAAAGTGTCGATCGTGGGCGTGGGCATGCGCTCCCACGCCGGCGTGGCCAGCACCATGTTCCGCGCGCTCTCCGAGGTGGGAATCAACATCCAGATGATCACGACATCGGAAATCAAGATTTCCGTGATCATTGAGGAAAAATTCATGGAGCTGGCGGTCCGCGCCCTGCACTCGGCCTTTGAACTCGACCAGGCGCCCCCCGCGACTATTGCAAAGTGATACAAACCCGCAGTTGCGTTTTCGCCAATCTAGGCTAACACTTAGGGTTCAGCAGCGCATGGTTAGCGCCGCCCGGAAGCGCGCTGGCGGGCGACAGGAGGCAAGGAGTTATGCTCATACTGACCCGCCGGGTCGGTGAATCACTGATGATTGGCGACGACATCACGATCACCGTGCTGGGCGTCAAGGGCAATCAGGTGCGCATCGGGGTGAACGCCCCGAAAGATGTCGCAGTTCACCGTGAAGAAATCTACAATCGCATCCAGGAGGGTGACGAGGCAGCGGCTCCGGAGGACGACTCCCGGGAGTAACCCGCACCCCCTGTTTTCCTGCACAGGAGTGCGTCCTGCATGATGCGTTGTTTTCGCCCCCTTGCCGTTCTGGCATTGTTGATGGTTGCCGGCTGCCAGACGCCGGCATCCCCTCCCGCCGCTCCCGCGAACGAACCACAGGGTGAGGCCGCAGTACCGGCCCGCCCACCAGTACCTTTGGTCCCACCCGCGAGCTACGCGGTGGAGATACTCCGTAGCCCTTACGGTGTACCGCATATCACCGCAGCAGATTTTGCCAGCCTCGGCTACGGTGAGGGCTATGCTGCGGCCGAGGACCATGTCTGCAATATCAGCCATGCGTTGCTGGCCGCACGCGGTGAGCTGGCGCGCTATCTGGGCCCCGGTAAAGAAGGCGCTAACGTCGCCAGCGATGCGGTCGTCGCCGCGCTGGACATTCGCAGCCAGGCCGTAGCGGCGCTTGCGCGGCAGGACGACGACAACCGCGCCTGGCTGCGCGGTTATGCGGACGGCTATAACCGCTTCCTGGCAGAACACCCCGAAGGCCGCGTTGGATCCTGGTGCGATGGCGCCGTCTGGCTGCAGCCGGTTGCCGATAGCGACCTGATGGCGCGCATGGTGCTGATGGCGCAAACCCTGCCGCGCATGGCCGATGCGCTGGTGGCCGCGCAGCCCCCGGCCACGGCCCCGGCTCTGGCAGAACGCGTGGTGAGCCAGCAGCGACTCGCGCGCGCCGCGGACGCCGCTGCCTTGCAGGGCATGGGGTCCAACGCCTGGGCATTCGGCAAGGCGCGCAGTGCGAACGGCCGCGGCCTGCTGCTCGGCAATCCGCACTATCCCTGGTACGGCGACAACCGCTTTTGGGAAAAACACCTGACCATCCCCGGCAGGCTGGATGTCTACGGCGGGCACCTGCTCGGCGCGCCGGGCGTGGCGATCGGCTTCAATCGCGGCGTGGCCTGGAGCCATACCGTGTCTGCCAGCCAGCGTCTGGTGTTCTACCGCCTGCAACTGGTGCCGGGTAAGCCCACGGTCTACCGCTATAACGGCGAAGAGCGCGCCATGCGTGAAGTGGCCGTGTCCGTGCCGGTCCTGCAGGCGGATGGCAGCCTGCAGCCTGAAGCCCATACCCTGTATTTCAGCCACTACGGGCCGATGCTCACCCTGCCCGGTATGCCCTGGGACGACAGCGTCGCCTTCACCGCGCGGGACGCCAACGTCGGCAACGACGCCCTGTTGTCGCAGTGGCGGGACATGAACCTGGCGACCGACATGGACAGTTTCATCGCCGCACACAAACGCTGGAACGCCATGCCCTGGGTCAACACCATTGCGGCGAGCGCCGATGGCCGCGCCGTTTACCTCGACAACTCCACGGTGGGGCGGTTGAGTGACGCAGCGATTGCCCTCTGGCGCCAGCAGCTCAAGGATGATGCGCTGACGGCGAAGGTGTACGACAGCAAGGGCTTTGTACTGCTCGACGGCAGTGACCCCCGGTTCGCATGGGTGGAGCAGGGCGACGCACCGATTCCCGGCACAGAGCCCTTCGAGAGGCGGCCCCTGCTGGAGCGCGATGACTACGTGTTCAACGCCAACGACAGCTACTGGCTGAGCAATGTCAGCGCGCCCCTCACCGGGTATTCTCCCTTGTATGGCCCGGAGGCCACTGCTCGCAGTCTGCGCACACGCATGAATGCGCAGCTGATTGAAGAGGGCGCGTTCACCATTGCGCGCATGCAGCAACTCCTGTTCGACAACGAGAGCCTGGCGGCGCTGTTGCTGGTGCCCCCCTTGCTGGAAGCCTGCAGCGCGGCGGCGGACCTGGCTGACGCCTGTGCGGCGCTGCGCGGTTTCAACGGCCGTTTCGATCTCGACAGCCGGGGTGCCGTGCTGTTCAGGGAATGGCTGACAGGCTACACCTACGAAGACGGCATGCGTCAGGGTGACCTGTTTGCCGTCCCCTTCGATGCAGCGGCACCGGTCACCACCCCCAATACCCTGGCTGACAGCGACCTGGCTTTGCAAAAACTTGCACATGCCGCGGCTGTCCTGGCGTCGGCAGGCTACCCCCTGGATGCGCCCCTGCGGGAAGCCCAGTTTGCCTACCGCGGTGAGCGCGGGATCCCCGTTCACGGTGGGAACCGCTACGAGGGTGTCGCCAACCTGATGGTGTCCGACATTCCTCATCACCCCATCGCCCAGTTGACGCCCACGCCGATTGACGGCAGCAGGTTGCTCACCGATGCCGGCTACCCGGTGGTGCACGGTAGCAGCTTTATTCTGACCGTCGGCTTCGAGGACAGCGGCCCGGTCGCCGAAGCCCTGCTCACTTACAGTCAGTCCGGTGATCCGGCCTCACCGCATTTTACCGACCAGACCGAGCTGTACCGCAATAAACAGTTCCGCCCGGTGCTGTTCCAGCGGCAGGACGTGGAGGCGGCTGCGCAGTCGCGCATCACACTCACTGCGCCCCGATAATCGCCGCGTTGCAGCGGCAAGCCTTTGAAATTGCGATCAGTGTGGGGTATGATGCGCGCCGTTCCTGAGGGGCTGCCGACGCGCAGCGACCACCCCGGGTACGGTCTGTACGGAGAGGTGGCCGAGTGGCTGAAGGCGCGCCCCTGCTAAGGGCGTATAGGGTAAAACCTATCGAGGGTTCGAATCCCTCTCTCTCCGCCATATAGTCAGTATCTATGCGGCCTACAGCTTCGCCAATTCAAAAACCTACCACTTACCTACCACATTTTTTCTAGCACCTCATGGTGTCACGCCGTTGGCGGCCTGGGGTGGCCACAAATGACCTGTTTCCGTGGGTTTAAACGTACATCCGCCGCTATCCTCGTAGCCTATTGATTTTATTGGTTATTTTAAATTGGGGAGCAACGCAGCTACCACTGCTCGGTCGCACGGCGGCATCAAATCCACTTAACTAATTGATTTATCTAGTAAATCACAACCCGTTTAGTACGCTCCCACCTGGTGTCGGTTCAGGCGACCAATGAAGGACCACACGACAGCCCTACCATCAATGGCCACGCGCTTACTCGCGGAAGAGGAGGAGAAGATCTGCGAGAGTGGCAAGTACCGCAGGTAGTAGAACAGCTTCAGCATCGCCATGAGCTGGGCCGCTTCCTCATCGCTCCAGCCGCCAGCCTTGATCGCCTCGTAATCCCGGACATTGGTGGGGCGCAGGATCCGCAAGCGCCCGTCGATGACCTAGGTGTAGCGCCCCATCTCGTCCCGCGGGACGGGGTATCCATGCACCCAGGCCCGGTAAAAGTTGCCGATCTTCTCACCCAGCTTGCTGTCGTCGGTCTCGGGGAACCCCTCCGAAGAAAACTCTTTACCTACCCAACACAACAATGCGCGAAACGGGGCCGGTCTACTCGGTGACTAAGACCGATCCAGAAAGATCCCATGTCTTGTATCCTGTTGCGGCGAGCAGAAACACCTCTAGGAGCATGAGGAAGCCATGATTACCATGTTAATAGGCAACGCCGAGTATGCTAGATCTTTGGTTTATTCGTATTGGGGTGTTTCGAGAGCCAGTTTCACTCACGCGTGGCGCGACCTGCTGTCGCCGTTGGCTCTTTGCTAACGTCGGAGTTTCTCTCCGCGCGCCCCACGCGGGGCGCGACCGCAGCTCGGCCATCAGCCCGTCCCAGTCACCGATGTTTCAATCCACGCGCCCCACGCGGGGCGCGACGTAGTCAACACCGTCAATAGTGGCCTTGCCCTTGTTTCAATCCACGCGCCCCACGCGGGGCGCGACCTTGCCTGACAGCCGAAGGGTGCCAACGTGAGCCATGTTTCAATCCACGCGCCCCACGCGGGGCGCGACGGGAGCTGGCGCTGGCGGCAACGCCGGGGGAGCGGTTTCAATCCACGCGCCCCACGCGGGGCGCGACTGTCGATCATGTCCACTTGCGCCCTGAATCAACGTAGTTTCAATCCACGCGCCCCACGCGGGGCGCGACGTCAGCGTCCTGCTGGTGGCCTGTGTCCAGGTCACGTTTCAATCCACGCGCCCCACGCGGGGCGCGACCTGGCGCTGATAGTGCTGGCGGCATGGAGGATGGTTTCAATCCACGCGCCCCACGCGGGGCGCGACCTCCACGACTCCCACGGCAAGCCCTACAAGATGCGGTTTCAATCCACGCGCCCCACGCGGGGCGCGACGCGGCACCCACTGGTGATCCGCACCGGCGCATCGTTTCAATCCACGCGCCCCACGCGGGGCGCGACGGTGGTTGATGATCACAGCCCGAGGTGGTGCTGATGTTTCAATCCACGCGCCCCACGCGGGGCGCGACGCGGGTCAAGATCATGTTCGGCTTAGTGTCCTGGTTTCAATCCACGCGCCCCACGCGGGGCGCGACCCATCTACCTGACCGCACCCATCGCCGCAGTCGGAGTTTCAATCCACGCGCCCCACGCGGGGCGCGACCGGTTTACCTTGCGGTGGATCGCGCCATATCAACCAGTTTCAATCCACGCGCCCCACGCGGGGCGCGACATGTCTGCATCACCCTGGGGTAAGGGCAGACCAAAGTTTCAATCCACGCGCCCCACGCGGGGCGCGACATGTATACCACGACATCGCTAGGGACATGCTTCAGTTTCAATCCACGCGCCCCACGCGGGGCGCGACATCCATCATCACCGCCTCTTTGTTATCGCCGCGTATGTTTCAATCCACGCGCCCCACGCGGGGCGCGACCGCTAATCCAGCCCCAGGCAAGTGCGATTGAGCTGTTTCAATCCACGCGCCCCACGCGGGGCGCGACCCCCCTGCCGATCTTGTTGCCCGTCCTGTCAGTGTTTCAATCCACGCGCCCCACGCGGGGCGCGACGGTGAACCTGAAGCCGATAGTCAGGACGCTGCTGTTTCAATCCACGCGCCCCACGCGGGGCGCGACATCCATTCGGGCGCGCTCTCGCGTGGCCCCTGTTGTTTCAATCCACGCGCCCCACGCGGGGCGCGACGTGCGTGGCGAGCATCGCATCTCTGCCTATGACAAGTTTCAATCCACGCGCCCCACGCGGGGCGCGACCGTCCAGCAGCTCCACTACAGGCAGCTTGGCAACGTTTCAATCCACGCGCCCCACGCGGGGCGCGACCCTGTCCTCGTAAGTACATGAAAACAGTGCAAAAATACGTCATTCCTGCGAACTAAAGGAAAGACCTGTGCTGCATCGATTCCTAAATACCCAGAAAACCACAAAACTATAGCCGGGTAGCGGGTTACGTTCTATCGCGAACCTATTTGGGTTTCAGCGGTCACTCCAGGTTCGCACCTTGCTAATCAAAATATAAGGGGGGCATTGAAATCCAAGGCTGGCTTGCTCCCGACATGCTCAACTTTAGTTCGCCAATTGCGGCCCAAATAGTAGAAGCGCAGACTGTCGTGCTCCGGATCTATCAGCTCGCACAATTTGCCTTTCAGAAAAGTCCACTGCGCGAAATCCACTTCGATCTCGAAGACGGAATATTGCACCCGCTGGCCGTAGTCGCGACATGCCTTGCCGAGCCGGCGCAGGCGTTGCTGGCCATTTGTACTTGTGGTGCCGACATCGTAGCTGACCAGGACCATCATGATTACCACCTATTTCCAGAGGAAGGGGGGATACGCGTCCAAGTCCCCTCTAAGGTGCCTCGCAAGCAACTTTGCCTGGATGGTGGGGAGTAGTCCGATCTCGACTTTCTCGTCGAGAAGGGCGTGGCGCAATAGCTCGCGCTTGCGTTCTTGGTAGGCAATGAGGACAGTCTTGCGCGAGTCCTCTTTGAGTAGCACGGCACTATTGTCCAAACGTGTGAAGTCGTGCGCTGTCACCTGCTTACGGTTGATAAGTGACAAGGCCAAGCGATCGGCGAGTATGGAGCGAAATTCTTCGACGAGATCCAACGCGAGACTCGGGCGACCAGGGCGGTCGCGGTGTAGGAAGCCTACTGAGGGGTCGAGCCCCACGGTTTCGAGCGCAGATCGGCAATCGTGGGTCAACAGGGTGTAGAAAAACGACAGCAGTGCATTGACTGCATCGGTGGGCGGCCGTCTGCTTCGTCCGCTGAAGCGCATTGCGGCATCAGAAACTCGGATCAGATGGTCGAACACACCGAAATAGGCCTGCGCCGCTTCGCCTTCCAGGCCTCGAAGAATATTTACTTGTTCGGTTTCAAGCAGACGCGCGCCAATCCGTTTCAATCGTTTGTCTGTCTGTGAAAGCGCTTTTCGAGCGTCTAGCGGCAGGTCGGCACCGTAGTCGCGCAGCCCACGCGACACCACCACGCGCTGGTTGTGTACCTTGCCAATCAGCAGGTTTCGCACGATAGCGGCGCAGCGAAGATCATCTTCGGTGCACCGGTACTGTTCGCGGCGCAGCAATACGTTGCCCGAAACTGGCCCTTCCACGCGGGCTAGAAATTTTCCGTTAGGGCTGAGGTAGCACACGCTGATGCCCTTTGCCGCACAATAGCCTAACAAAGGTGGCGACACCATTACGCGGCCGAAGCATATCAGGCTTTCCAACATATGTGCCGGCAGGCGGGCGCGGGTTTCACCAGCGACCTCCATGACGATGTTTTCACCATCTTTGCGCAACCAAGCGCCTTCGGTGGTCACATACACTGAGTTTAGCTGTCGCTGCATGATTCAGAGTTCCTCGGCGATCTGTCCGCGTAGCCAATTTTCAACGTCCCGCCGCTTGCTGATCAGTTTCGGCAGGCAGAGATTGATTAGCGAGCAGGCGTCGCAGCGTTTCGCCTGGTATTCCGCGGTCGGCGTATGGCCTGCTCGGATCATCGCGCGTGTGGCGTGTATCGTTTTCAGAGTTAGCGTACGTAGCTCGTCGTCGAATACCACCCCCTGTCGTCTCCGAATCTGGCCGTAGAATAAGGCTCCTTCCTCTACCCGACAGTTAAACATGGCTTCTAGGCAGAGGGCCTGTGCGCACAGTTGCACTTCGTCTGCGCGATGAGCCTTTGGGCGGCCACGCTTGTATTCGACAGGGAACGGACGCTTGCCCCACTCTTCTGCTTTGAACTCCACGACATCCGCAACTCCGACGATTCCCAATTTTGCGCTAGACAGCGTCATCGCTGTGATCGTACGCACCCCATGACGGCATTCGACCTGCGGTTTGTTGGCGCTCTCGTGCAGCAATCGTCCCTCCGCCGTCAGTCGATTCTCTGCCCACAGACATTCGACGTGGATAAGTGCACACTGGCGTGGGCAGTAGAGATAATGTTGCAGGGCGGAGAGGGTGATGTAGTCGTCGAACTCTTCCATGGCCGCCCCTCCCATCGCTCGCCTACAACAGTTGCTGCACGCTCACGCCACTGGGCATTGCTTCGGCGTCGACGCTGACAAGATAGTCCGCAAAGCTGCGCGCGGGTCGGTCTTCAGTGCCCTGCGTCCGCTCCACCTTGACAGCATCGAACAGCGTATGCGCCGGGGCATTGCCCATGGCGTTCTCGTGCTCGAAGACGATCAGCTTGCGCGCCGACATTTCACCACGCGCGGCGGAGTGGTCGTGCTCAAACATGTTGATGAGCGCATTCCATAGCAGTTGTAAATCGTTGTCGGAAAATCCCGTGCGTTCAGCCAGCTTGGCGGAAACGAAACCATGGGCGCGGTACAGCCCGTAAGGCACGATGTGTTTGCGTCCCATGGTGCGGTTATCACCGCTTTGCGCCTCGGACTCCTTCTCGGTGGTCACCGCCATGCGAGTTATGGAGATTTCCAGCGGCAGCACCGGCTCCACCGAAGTGGCGAACGCGAGTTGCACCGGGCCTCGCACCTGCCCGGCGTTGACGCCAGTGGTCATCACAGCGCCGAACGTACGCACATCGTAGAAGTTGGCACACATCCATGCAGTGATCGCACGCGCCTTGGCCTCGTCCTTCGGCAACTTCTTGTCCTCAGGCTTGATCTCCAGTGCGTCGTAGGCGCGCTTGTGCTGGTTGTTGAGGACAGCCTTTTCTTGCACGTAGATGGCAAACCCCGACGCCCCATCCTTGTGTAGCGTGACGAAGTTACGGATCTTGCGCTTGAGCGCAACATCAGTCACCAGACCGCAGTTTGTTTCAGGGTCCAGCCTGGGCATGTTGCCAGCGTCGGGGTCGCCATTTGGGTTACCATTGGTCACTTCAAACAGATAAACGAACTCGTAGCGGTGGGTGAGGGCGGTCATTAGTCTTCTCCTTCAGTTTCGATGTCGGTATGTTCAGCGGACTCATCGTGATGGGCGTATTCAGTCGGGTTACGGCGAGTGAAGTAGGACCGCGACTGATGATAGTAACCGATGGCGAAGCGCCCCTGGTCTTCGATCCTTAGGCTGCGTGGGAACTGGTCGGGAAGGCCGTCGACGATCTCGCCGATATCCTTTTCCAGGTTTACGGCCTGTCCCATACGCTCCTTGCGCAGCTTCCCAAGGTGGTTCTGGGTGTTGCGCAATAGTACCGGGAAGATCGAGGCCGGTGTGGCCGATGCTGCGCCGTAGTAACGATCGCGAATCGTGGCGTTTATCTGGCTGCCTAGGGCGGCACGTTGGACGTTCTCCAGGGCTGCGAACAGCCGTCCAAGCAGGTAGCCTGGCTGGGTGGATTGCTTGTCGAGACTCACGGGGATCTCCTCCATGGATATAGAAATGTTCCGGCGCCTTTCACGCGCCAAAACGCACTTGCACAAGGCTACGCGTAGACCGGAAATATCTCCGTCCGCTCGAAACCGCATTATGGTATTAGCCAACAGACTGCGTGGGTATTGTCCGCCGCTGAGAATTGCGCGCATCATCTCGCCGATGATGAGGTTGAGCGCATCATCGATCTTGGGTTTAGCGCCCTCGCGGTGCGGCACCGTTGCGAGCGCCAGTCGATAAGCGGATGGCTCGGTGCGCCATGGCAGCGGTGCAAGACGCAAATCCTCGGTATGTTGGGCAATACGGCGCGCGAACACACCCAGCGTATCCGTTTGCCAGAAGCGCACTGACAGGCGCGACGCATTGGGTGCGAGGCCCAGCACATACATGCGGGTCGTAGGCTCGAGATTCGGAACGAGATCCTGCACTGAGCGGCCTTTCGCGATGGAGTCCAGTAATGCCCGTAAACGCGCGGTTTCCGAAGCATCATCGGCGGGCGGGCTTAGCATGTCGGCGAAGAGATCCTCGGCCTCCTTGGCTTGGTTCGCATCGGCGGCTTCGGCCCAGAACACTACGGTGGTGTCACCCACTTGTAGACGTTGGCGGTTGTGTTGCCCGCGGCGCAGCAGGTAGTTCAGAGCAGTGGTGTACGCAAAGGCCACCTGCTTGGATACCGGTGCATTACTGCCCTGGCTCTTAGCATACGAGGTAAAGGCATCGAGATTGAAGGAAGCGATGAACGCCCCTGAGCTCTGAGCGCCATTTACGCCCTTGATCGCGGGATGGAGACGGGCAACGGGCGCTGATTCTCCGCTGACGAGACACACCATATGATTCTCCTCCTCCTGCCTCTCGTCGCCTGCGAACATTCTGGCTCGAACTATTTTCGCCGCTGGGCGTTCGTGCAGAAAGGACTGCTCGCCGTCGAGCCGGAAAACGAGATTGGTATCGACCATGTCTGTCGGGAAACCGCGCGGCTCGAACTGCTCTGGCGACCAGCCACGTAGAAATAACAGCAAGGCTTGGAGTCCGGGGTCTTCCTCGCTCGCGAGTGCACCTTCGTGCAGTTTGACGAAGGCGTCGTGCTCCTTGTTCGACCGCTTGCTGGCGTTGCTAACGCCAAGCACGTAGCTGGTCTTGTCCCACAGGAAGTTGGACTTGATGCCCGCCGTGCGAGTTTCTGCCTGGGGCACGTTCAGAATGCGTGGAGAAGGCTTCTTGGCGGATGTGTCGCGGATGTCGTTGACCTGTGCCACGCCGCCATCTAGAGTCAGAAGTATTTCGAAGCTGATGTTTTCCGGGCTGTAACCGTAGGGTGCTACTTCCTTGGCCTGCTGCTGATTCAAACGATTGTAGTAGCGGTTTAGCGCCTGTAGGATCATGACTTAACTTCCCCGCCCTGCCATGAGGGCACCTCTACGATGCCCCCTTTCAGAAGCGCGCGAAAGAAGCGCGGAGTCATTTCTTGGGCGAAGTCGATGTCGTGTAGCATCCAGCCCAGATCTTTGTCTGCGTCTCGCTCAGGGTGCGGGTCGGGTAGCGGCTGATCGTCTTCGATCAGAGTGAAATGGGCGGGGAACTCACGGACGCCAAGGCATGGGGCATGGAAATACCGCCCTCTACGGGCTCGACGGTTGAAGATGTCCAAGTGCTTACCTACGGAATCGTCTTTCCCGGCCTTGTCAGTGAGTTCGAAGTGGGCCTCAATTACATAGGCAACATCGCGCAACAACGTGGTGGCGCGCTGCTGCCGGTCTTTGTCCACATAGGTCACCAGCCCGGCGGTAGAACCAGCCTTCATCGCCTTGCTGACATTACTCGGCGAAAGCTTGCCGCCGACCTCATTGCGGCGAATGGACTCGAATCGAATCGGACGGAGCACGTGGATACGATCTACCACCCAGCGGATCGCCGGCTTCCAGTGTATAGCCTCTAGAATGCCACGCGCGGCTGAAGGAGTGATAACGTCGTAGCTCACCCGCTCAACCTTCATTTCCGGCCGTGTGAAGCAGGCCCGATCACCCCAAACGTGCAGGCGGATTCCAAAGCTCATGCGCTACCTCCTTCAAATTATCGTGTTGGCTATATCCATGAAAGTGGGTTCTTCCCACCAGATGCCGAACTCGCGGCTGTAGATGTCCATGTTGATCAGTTGCATGAACTGCTCTCCCCATTTCTCCTCCGCCACGGGCTGAATCGTACCCGCCATGCGCAGGGCTTCGAAGCCGTAACGCGGTAGGTTCACTATGTAAGGCTGCAGGTCTCGTGCGAGGCCGCCAATTTTTTTCGCGTAGCGCAGGCTTTCGATATAGCGGAGCGCGTCGTCGTCGTAGGGGACGATGACTGGCATCTGAACGGTGTCGATCATGCGGAACTCGGACGCAAGAGTTTCCATCGGCAAGGAGTCAATGCGACTGCCCGCGCAAAGTCCTAGCAGGTCCGCAGCGTCCAGTTCGTGGTCGCCTTTCTGCCAGTAAAGTAGGCGGAAGTAAGCCTCGATCGCTGGCGGAGACAGTAGATCGTCGCGATACTGTTGCTGGCGCATGATTTCTTGCGCGGCTTGTGCAAACTGACGCAGTTCAGGCGGCGGTGCCCAGTCGCAGTTGGCGGTGGCGAATATGCGTACTTCGCTGTGCTCTGCCGCACGCTCTCCGTTGCGGTTGCAGCGCCCAGCGGCCTGGGCAATGGAATCTAGGCCGGCTTCAGCGCGATAGACGGTGGGCAGTGAGATATCGACTCCGGCTTCGATCAGTGACGTCGAAATCAGTCGGCACGGCTTGCCGGTCACTAGGCGTATCCGAACCTCGGACAGCACCTGACTTCGGTGCTTGGCGCACATCAAGGTAGTGAGGTGGCGGGCGCTGGGCTGGTCGGCCAGCGCCTGATACAGAGCGCGGGCATGGCGGCGATTGTTTACGATACACAACACCTGATCAAGGTTACTGAGTTCGGCTACGAGCTGGTTGTCGTCCAATGCGCCGAGATATCGTACGCGTACCCGGTCGAGCTTCCGGAAGAGTTCTGGTGGATTTGGGGCAAGCTCGCGCACGTTCTTGAGTCCGCCGCGAAAAGCGGGCGAGTTGAGCGCGGGCTGGGTGGCGGTGCATAGAACGACGCTGGTGCAGTAGTTGCGGGCTAGTTCGTCGATCGCAGCGACCGCGGGACGCAATAGTTTTAGCGGTAGCGTTTGCGCTTCATCGAGGATCACGACGCTGCCCGCGATGTTGTGCAGCTTGCGGCATTGTGACGGTCGCGCTGCGAACAGGCTCTCGAAGAACTGCACGGCGGTGGTGACAATGATGGGTGCATCCCAGTTCTCCATCGCCAGCCGCAGCTTAGCCCGGGCCTGATAGCGCTCGGCGTCCGATCGAGGTGGTTGAGCGGCCATAAAAGCGCTGTGATGTTCGAGTACGGCAGCCTCCCCAAGATCGCCCAATGCGGTTCGAAACACGGCAGCGTTTTGCTCGACGATACTGGTAAAGGGGATGACAAAGATGACCCGTCGCAGCCCATGGTGGATGGCATGATCTAGTGCGAAGGCCAGTGACGCCAACGTCTTTCCGCCACCCGTAGGAACCGTGAGCGAGAACAGGCCAGGTGTGTGCTTAGCCGCTTTGCGCGTATGGAGGAGGATATCCGCTCGAATCCGATTGACAGGAGAATTGGCGGCGAAACCCATAAGGTAGGTGTCGAGCCGCTCCCGTAGGGCCGGAAGCGATGGCGATTTGAGCGCACGCGATGTACTGCGTTCTTTCGTCTGCCCCGAAGGCGCAACCCTATCGTAAAAAGCCTCGGTGTCGATATAGTCGGCGTCCACAAGGCACGAAAACAGCATGCGCGTTAGAAACGCAAACTGGAAACCTCCGCGATCAGCGTCCGGAATGAATTGGGGTGGCGTCAGTTGTTCCGGTAGAACGATTTCGCGGAGCCACTCATCCTTCAAAGACGGCAATCCAACACCCTTAAGCCGGTCGCAGAGTGCTGTGCGCTCGCCTCCTTCTCGGCCGTTGGCGAGGCCCGCATGATGTCCAGCAATACCGTAGGCTAATAGTCTGCCGATCTGTCCATAGCGCTCAACGGCCAGCATTGCGCCACGGGTCGAGTGATCCACGCGTAATGACGCCCCAGCGATGCGGCGTTGAAACTCATCGGTATACTTACCGATATCATGAAGGAGTCCCATTGGCGCAGCTAATTCTTGGGCCTTAAATGTTGAGGCAAACTCTGCGGCCATATTAGCGACTTGGTGAAGGTGTTCAGCCAAGTCCTGCCAGTCACTACGCTGAGGGTCCGTGGTTGAGTGTGCATAGAACTGATTCACTTTGAGGGCCCCTACGTCACGATTATTTTTGGATTATCCCTGTCCCGGGGAATCATAACCTTTAGTGGCCGTCCCATATGATCTCGATGTTACAGTAGCCTTCATTAAAACTCCCCGGTCAGGTGGAACTTCCCATGTTTGACATGTAGACTTTTCAAGCATACGGTCATTTAACGAAGCACTTCACCCTCAAGCATGTAAGTGGGTATATATGTTGCCGCTGTGGCAAGATACTAAGCCTTTGTGTTAGCCGCCGCCCAGAATTGAGCCGCCCCGGGTCAGGCTTAAGTGGAAACCAACAAGGCGTTGTTTTATCGTACACAGCTGATGTTCGTGATTTTTTCCTACAGGTGATCTCCACAGCTCTGTGCTCGAAAGCGTCTAAAAAATCTATGTGGCCCTATTAGATCGGCTATTTTTCTGTTTATTCCCCCTCTGGCTGCGGTTCTGTCTCCGGCGCTTCTTCAGGAGGGCGATGATACTGAGCCCGACTATTCGCTCCTGTGACCCCGATGATGTGCCCCGGCTTGTACCCGTAAAACCTCCAGTAGTGGGCGTCGCCCTCTTCTGGAGTGTCGAACTCGCCGACCCACTCACGCAGCCCGTTAGGGAGTGTCACTAAGACTTTTGGCATGTTGAATCCCTCCCAAGTAGACTTTTCATCAAAACTTTTTCCAGCCAGTAGGGAAGCGCTGCTTATGGCAGATTACTACCCGAGTGTTCTGCTGCCCCCGCTGGCAATTTTGGCGCAGATCTATTCAGAAGAATCACATCCGCTATAGGTCTTCCCCTTCCTCTTCCTCCTCGGCCAGGTGTTCGTCACACCATCGGTTGCCGAGCTCACGGTAGAGGGCGTCTAGTTCTGGATAAAGCGGAGACGACACTTTGATGAAGCTGAGGATCTGCTCCCGGTTTTTTGCGTGATCACTCTGGACGGTCAAGATAGCATTGAAGATTCCGCCCACCTCAGGGTCACTGCGTACGTAGGTGTCCTGGATCAGCATCAATAGCTGCCAGGCGGTAAGCGGCAGCTCAGAAGTATCGTATGGCGTCACGTAGACCATTTCCTCGTACTCATCGACGATCCGATACCGGACCCCGGCGGGATCCGGTCGGGCGCGCACACTGATCTGGTCTGCGGTCACGCTTCGCAGGCTGAGACGGCAGATCTCGACCTCGTCGGGGAGCAGATCCGGGAGGTACTCGCCGCCCATCATTGCCGGGTGAATGGCGCCCCAGTCCTCGCGCTCATTGTCAGGGAGGGATTCCCGCACCAGAAAATCATCAAGCACGGAGAAGCCATATTCTTGGTAGATCAGCTGCGCATAGGCCTGGCGCTCCGCTCCTTTAATGCGGCTCATCCGCTGCTCGGGCGTTAGAGATTCCGGCCAGTAGGTGTCCGGGCGATACGTGCTGTCGAAATCAATCATGGTCGATGCTCCCCTTGGGTATTGAAGACAGCATCAGAAAGGCAGGAGCCCTGCTTGGTTGCCGATATCGGCCACATCCCCTTTGGGGAACCACCTTGCCCAGGGAGGCAGGTTGGCGGGCGTTAGCCCTTCTTGATGCTTGGAGAAAGGCTAGCACACACCGCCACAAAATCCACACAAGAATCTATGCCCGGTTCTTCGTGCTTACATGCAGCTGGATCTAGTGTCCGGCCGACTGGCGTGGCTGCCTGCGGGTACGAGCAGCGTCGGACGACGGGCCTTTTTTTCTGTCGGGTGTGTAGGCCCGATAACCTATAGCTTCACGCAAATCTAAAGTTGGGGGTGGGGGTGTCGCCCCGCCGGCACGAATTTGCGCGAGTCCTCCGATGTTTCCGTCTGTCCTGGTGCCGGCGTCTCGGCTGCTTCTGCGCCCAACCGAGGCCGTCGAGGTCCGGGGAGCGGGCGCAGGGCGGGAGCCGGGGTAGGCTTGGCGTCATAGATCTATCACCAAAACTTCGCCGCTCAGATGTTCAGCCAGGGCTTGCAGAAATTGATCACGGGCGTTCTCGTAGTTCCGCCTAACCAGGCGCGTCCAGCGTTGTGGAGGTACAGGATCCCATTCACATATGATCTTTTCCCCATCCCAAAACAGACGGCACCACAGCCCCTTGGCGATTTTTGCTTTCATCTCGATCATTGTCTTCTCCTACAGTTTGCGGGTCGATACCCAGTGTCTCCGCTCCCAGCCGGGCACAGCCCCGGAGGTGCGGTCTTGGTTTGGTGGCGCCATGAGTTGGGAGCGGGTTCCCTCCAAAGGGGTGACGGGAGTGACGGGTGCTCCCACATGTTTCGGGGTATAGAAAAAAACATTTTCTCTAAATATTTTTTTTCATACGCGGAATGTGGGAGCACCCGTCACTCCCGTCACCTCGCGCACCATTGGAAGAAGCTCGTCATTAGGCTCTTCCAGCGTGATGCCGGTCACCATCCGCGCGTTTTTGCGTCGGTGCTCCCCGAATCCGAGAAGGGTCATGCGATTACGGAATGATTTCACTCCCAGAGGACGGTTAATGCCGGCGTCCCTGGCCCACGACTTGAATGCCATATAGAGAGTCGACGATTCCAGCTCGGCGCCGGGGGTTCTCCGGCACATGTCCTCCACGAACTGAGCCACCTGGTCGGCCTCGAGGCGCCACTGGTTGCGGGCCTCAATGCAGCTCATTGGCTGCGTGAAGCCGTTTACCAGGGCGCGCTGGTAGGCTCTGAGAGCCAAATTTAGGATGCCGGGCAGTTCAGCGACCAGCTTGTCCTTCAGTAGCGGGTCGCAGTTGCCCTGATCTGGTTTGAACACCTGGTTGAACTGCACCACTAGGACACGGCGGAACAGGGCGTCGCTGAAGTCCCGCGTGTGCGGCATGTGGTTGGTTCCAAACCAGCAGGTGGAAAACGGGCGCATCAAGAACGGGTCACAGAACTTTTTCTCAACCGTGGTCGCCTCTCCCGAGACGATGCCCTTCAGGGTGGCGTCGTCTATCACCTCGCCCTGTTTGACCTCAGTGACGATGTTCGCCAGCTTGTTGTGTAGGTGGGCGCGTTGGAACGTGTTGCCGAATTGCGATGGCTGGACGCCAGCCACATTTTCAGGGCCGCACAGCGCTTCCAGCACCGCCAGTAGGACCGATTTGCCGTTAGCACCGCCGCCCACCAAAATGACGAATTTCTCATGTCGACAGTGGGCCATCAGGGTGTACCCGACCATCTCCATTAGGACAGTTGCCTTGTCCGTTCCGTCGGGGTCTCCTTCAAACACCTCGTTCAGGAACTGCGTGAACCGTGGTGCAACGGCACTGGGGTCAAAAACCACGGGTAGCCGGGTGGTGCGGTAGTGCTCCCGGCGGTGCGGGGCCAGCACCCATCGGTTGGCCTGTAGTTCTACCTCGCCATTGGCGCAGTTGATGATCTCGGGATCGCCGACATTGAAGCGGTGGGAGCCCTTATGGATCTCGGTCCGCACCAGGTCGGTGACCGATGACACCAACGCGGCTGAGACCTCCTCAACCTGGTCGGGCAGGCGGGTCTGCACCATCTGCTTGAACGTGCGGTCATCCAAGATCTGCCAAAGCCCGGCGCCGTCCCAGGCATACACATGGGCCTCTGCTGAGATGATGTTCTCGAGGCCAATGTGGGAGATTATGGTCCGGGCCATGGTGAGGTGGTCGGGCGTATAACCCCTAGCGGCATTGATCTCTGCTACTGCGCGTTTCAGATCGCCAATAGGTAGCCCTGTAGCGGTCTTCAGGGCCTTGTACACTCTCGTCTGTTCAAGTGCAGACAGGCGGGCGCAACCAGCCAGAACAGCCTTTAGTTGGTCAGGCGGGGTGTCCTTATCGAATTGCAGGGCTAGGTCCAGGAGCTCCACAAAATCGGGTAGCCGATTTCCCTCGGCATCATAGTGACGAGCGATAGCCGCAAGGTCAGCACCGTGGAGGGATGCTAAGTGGCAGACACTGGGCCAAGCCACACCCCCGTCCGAGCGCATGGTGCCGTACTTGTACTCGATCTCTTCGAAGCCAGCATAGTTGGCTCCCTCGGCACTCCACCTGTCCACTAGGTACAGCCCGGCTTCGCTGCCTTCGAACATGTTGTGGACACCGAATAGCACATTCAACCAGTCGTGATAATCGCAGTCTGCGGGTATGTAGGACAAGATCTCCGCGGCCTCGGACTCGCCGGCAATCCGTCGGGCTGCCTGGACCTGTTTCGGACCTGGAGGACGGGGCGGCATTTCTCCGTTGTGCTGGAACACGGCATCGATGAAGTCCTGTCCGACCTCGATCAGTTCGTGGGTGTTGCCGGCGTCCCTGACCTTCAGCTGCTTGCCTGCCGATGGCGGCAGCACGATAACTGACCGGCCTTCCGTGCCGCTCCTGGCGGTCCGTATGTCAATCCTCTCAGGGTGGTTCGCCGTGCTGTAGCCTCGCGCTCTGGCGTACGTGCCGGCTGCCCGCTTGAAGTAGTGGTGCTCACCCTTCCGGGTTTGAACCACCAAATTGGGACGCGTATCGAACTTCTGCTCGATCTCATGCAGCGCGGCCAAAGCGTCAGGGCCGTCGGCATCAAGGATGAAGAGCGTGTCGTCCACGATGGCACATAGCTCATCCGTCTGGCGGAATTCGGCATTGATCGCCGAATGGCCCCCGCTGTTCAACCTATCCAGCCATGGCTGCCATCGCAGCCGCGTATGTTTCGTCTCCCGATCCATGGGCGCGACCTGGAGCCCAAACTCGAGCCACCAAAGGGCGGCATCTCTACATTTTTCGGGTAGCGGATCTTGCGGGGTGAAGCCTTTCGTGCTGCTTTCTGCTAACATTCCTACGTCCTCCTTTGCGGGACATTCAATCTGACGCCAGCTGGCCCGCTGGCGTTTTTTTTGTTGTTTTTTTTAAGGGTTTCCCAAGAATCTAATCACGGGGAGCTGCCACTTTTCAGTTCCTCGATCACGCTCCGCCGCCAGTAACGACGATTGGTTATGTAGATCGGGGCTGGCATAACGCCTTGCTGAATCCAACGCCATAGTGTTACCTCCGCTATTCCGCCGAGCTCCTGACGGACAGCCGATGAGGTAAGTAGTGGATCTGTGCTGGCCATGTGGTCAGCGGTGGTTGCTTTGCTTGCCATCGTGCTCCTCCTAAAACGCTTGGTGCTTGGAGGGGATAGTAGGCGCAAGGGGCTAAGTTAAAGGCTCAAAACGGATTGAAGTTTTATGTCTGTTTTGAGTAATAGGAAAGCGGTGGCGTTGGTAGGGCTACTCCATAATTTTGCGGACGGTGCCTGGGCTTGGAGGGTCCTCTTTCTGCCATAGGTGAATCCACGCAGCGCTTACCACTCTATAGAAAGGAGAGCGCTCGTTACTACAAGATGGCGTTCTTGCTGTTACTCGTTCCCAAGCCAGTGCCAGTATACCTACGACAAACCTCGAACGTTGGTCTCGAGATCGTGTCATGGGAGTTGACGATGCCCGCTCGACTTCGGCCGCCGCCCAAGCGGCGGCGACAGCCTGGACAACCTCCGTCCAGGTAAGCAACGCATGTCGCCACTGCTCTTCGGTGTGGTGAGACTGCACAAGATTCAGGTTTTTTGCTTGCTGGAGCATCTCATCTAGGTTGGGGCTTAGTGAGAAGCGTTCAACAAAACCTATATTGTCCAGTGTTCTGGATAGTGCCTTCAGCTGCGTCCGCACTCTGCTGGTGGTTTCGAGGTAATTGGGCTCGCTGGGTAAATGACGAGCCCTGAGATGCCCATAGCCGGACCGAGTTAGTTCGAGAGCAGCTAGTTGCGCGAATTCGTCCGCTCGGCGTCCCAGCGCGCGCCCCTCGGCCGCTTGCCTAATCGCAAACCGTAGTGCTTCCCGAGACTCCTTGGCAGCTTCGTCCCATTCCTCAATTGTCCTAGCTGACCACATACTCTAATTCTCCGAGCCCTTTTCCTGAAGGATCACAGGCAATTAGTGGGGCAGAACTCTTCGCTGCTCGACATGAGACCCGAGACCCTCCCGATGTTATTGCATGCTCCCAGCCGCGCTGGTCGGTAGCGTTAGCACCTTCCCTGGTTTGGCTTTCAGGAATTGAGCCCAGGCTTCCATCATTCCTCTGCGCTTGTCCATCATATCGGTACGGTTATAGGCAGCCTGCACGCGGTCTGCCAGCTGGTGTGCCAAAGCCACTTCGGCGAGCCTATCAGGGTAGGTGGTGCAATCGGCGACCCAGTCCCTAAACGTGGAGCGTAGCCCGTGCACGGTAGTGCGATCGAGCCAGTCGATGCGCTTCAGCACATTGGTCATGGCCATATTGGAGAGGGATTGCTTCAGCTTCTGACCTGGGAATACCCAGTCATCACGCCTGAGGGTCTCCTGCTGCCTGAGCAGTTCAACCGCATCGGCGGTGAGCGGGATACGGTGTGGCTTGCCGGCCTTCATCCTCTCGGCAGGAATTGTCCACAACCTCGCCTCCAGGTCTATCTCGGACCAGCTTGCCTGCAGCGTCTCGCTGGTTCTGGTGGCGCAGTAGATGGTGAGACGCAGTGCTCTGGACGCATGGGTGTCCAGCCCCCCAAGGGCTGCTACCAAGGCCGGTGCCTCCTTATAGGGGAGTGCTCGCTGGTGCTGCACCTTGGTCACCTTGGATGGCGTGGGTAGTGTGTGCGACAGGTGGCCTTTCCAGCGGGCCGGGTTTTCACCCTCTCTAAGCCCGACGGATCGGGCGTAGTCGAGAATGTTCTCGATGCGTCCCTGGACCCGCTTGGCTGTTTCCGTCTTGGAGGTCCACATCGGCTGCAGGATTTGGAGAATGTCTGCGGTGTCCACCTTTGCCACGGACTTGTCGCCGATTGTTGAATTGCATCCAAAATTGACCCACTAACACCCCAAATTTGCATCGAATTTT
>CAJXUQ010000013.1 GCA_913061145.1 uncultured Haliea sp. | reverse complement strand
TCTACACGTAAGGAGTCGTCGGCAGCGTCAGATGTGTATAAGAGACAGGGGCATGAACGAGGCATTTTCAACCGGATCCCAGAACCACCAGCCGCCCCAGCCCAGTTCGTAATAGGCCCACCAGCTGCCCAGCATGATGCCCAGCGTGAGAAAGGCCCAGGCGACATTGGTCCAGGGCCGCGACCAGCGCGCCCATGCGGCGTCCAGCCGGCCGCCGAGCAGCGCGGCAATGGCAAACGCGAAAGCAACCGAGAAGCCCACGTAGCCCATGTACAGCAGCGGTGGGTGAATAATCAGCCCGAAGTCCTGCAGCAGCGGATTCAGGTCCTGGCCATCGGCGGGCGTGCCGGGTAGCAGGCGCGCAAAGGGGTTGGACGTCAGTAGCGAAAACGCCAGAAAACCAACACCGACAAAGCCCATGACCGCGAGCACCCGGGACAGCATCACCAGCGGCAGCTGGGGGCTGAACACGGCCACGGCGAAGGTCCAGAGGGCGAGGATCCACACCCACAGGAGAAGAGAACCTTCATGATTGCCCCACACGGCGGAGAACTTGTAGTACCAGGGCAGCAGGCTGTTGCTGTTGTTGGCAACGACTTCTACCGAGAAGTCATCCTGCAGGAATGCCCAGGTCAGGCAGGCAAAACTCAGCGACGTAAACACCAGCACGCCAATCGCCAGGTTCGGCGCCAGTGCCATGGCGGTAACGTTGCGGCGCCAGCTGCCCCACAGGGGGACGGTGCAAAGCAACACCGACAGACACAGGGCCAGGATCAGCGCAAAATGACCCAGCTCGGGGATCATTGTCCGTACCCCTGACCAGCGGCCTGCTCTGCCATGCGCGACTTTGACGCCTCCAGCGCCTCGGCCACCTCTGGCGGCATGTAGTTCTCGTCGTGCTTGGCCAGCACTTCCGATGCCTGCAGCACGCCGTTTTCATCCAGCTTGCCGGCGGCAACCGCTCCCTGCCCCTCGTCAAACAGGTCCGGCAGGATACCCGTGTAGACCACGGGTACCACGGCCTCGTAATCGGTGACCGCAAAGCGCACTTCCAGGCTGTTGTCGCTGCGCTGCACGCTGCCGTCGACCACCATGCCACCCACCCGGATATTCTGACCCACCGGCGCCAGGCCAGCTGCCACGTCAACCGGTGGGTAAAACAGATTGATATTGCCACGCAGGGCATAGGCCATCAGGCCTATCGCGGAGCTGGAGAAGACAACGAGAAACAACACCAACCACAAACGTTGCTTGCGAACCGGGTGCATCACACCTCCTTGCTGGCGCTGGGCGGGCTACCGCCCTCCGCGCGCCGGATTTGCCCCTCAAGCTGCCGCAGGAAACGCTTTTCCCGCCGCCGGGGCGCGTAGACCATGAATACGATCACCCCAATTGTAATGAAGTAGGCGGACCAGACAAACGCACCGTGGCCCTCCATCTGCACAACCGCTGCCAGCGACTCGAAATACATCAGCTGCCCTCCCGCTCGCCGGCCAGCGCCCTGACCCACGCGGTCCGTTGCTCGCGCTGCAGTATCTCCGCACGCATATTGAGCAGCAGTGCGCAGGTAAACAGCGCGTAGAATGCGAGGATCATGAACAGCAGCGGATACAGCATGCTGGGATCGATGGTGCTGCCGCCGGTGAACTTGATCGACGCAGGCTGGTGCAGGCTGTACCACCAATCCACCGACTTGTAGATGATCGGGATGTTAACGGTACCCACCAGACTCAGTACGGCACAGGCCTTGGCAGCCAGTGCCTTGTTCTCGTAGGCCTCGTACAGCGCCACGACGCCCAGGTACAGGAACAGCAGTATGAGCATGGAGGTGATACGGGCGTCCCACACCCACCAGGTACCCCAGGTGGGCTTGCCCCATATGCTGCCGGTGACCAGGGCGATGAAGGTCAGTGCCGCGCCAATTGGGGCGCAGGCGCGCATCGCGATATCGGCCATTTTCATGCGCCAGATCAGGCTCACCGCACCGGCGATGGCCATCACATAGTAACCGGCCAGTGCCACCACTGCAGCAGGTACGTGGATGTAGATGATGCGGTAGCTGTTGCCCTGCCGGAAGTCCGGCGCTGTGAACAGCAGCCCCCAAACAGACCCGGCCACCAGCGCCACCACCGTGATCGGCAGCAACCAGCGAAGAATGGACCCGGAGAGGCGATACAGCCAGGGCGGGGAACCGAATTTATGGAAGAGCGTCCACATGGCGCGGGATTATACAGTGACCAAGGCGGCGAACAATCCAAATCAGAGGAAATTACTCAGGTATCGACGCTGATGCGCAGACCCGCGGCGATGGCCATCGGGGCCAGCGCGATGGAGATGCACAGCAACGCACCCAGAATCGCCAGGTACGGTCCCGCCGGGGTGCCGTTCAGGGCGGCCTGCACCGCGCTGCTGCCAAAGATCAGCACCGGCATGTAAAACGGCAGGATCAGCAGGGAAATCAGCATACCGCCTCGCTTCAACCCCACGGTGAGCGCACCGCCAATGCCGCCAATCAGGCTGAGCACCGCAGTGCCGAGCAACAGGCTGAAAGCCAGCGCGGGAATGGCCGCCGGCGCCAGGCCAAGCATCAGCGCAAACACCGGCGACGCCAGCCCGAGCAGCAGCCCGGTCAGCAACCAGTGCGCCAGCACATAGGCCAGGGCGGAAAAATACAGTGGCTGCGGTGCCAACAGCAGTTGTTCCAGACTGCCGTCCTCGAGGTCACTGCGAAATACCGCGTCCGAGGTCAGCAGATTCGAGAGCAGCGCCACGATCCACAGAATGCCGGGGGCAAAGTCCGCCAGCGTGTCGGGTGCGGGCCCCAAGCCGAGTGGAAACAGGGCCACCACCATGGCAAAAAAGAGCAGCGGGTTGCCAAGGTCTACCGGGCGCCGCAACCCGAGCACCAGTTGCCGACGCACTAAACGGAAACAGAACCCGGCGGCAGAGGCAGACGTCACTGCAGGGCTCCTGTCGCAAGGTCCAGGCGCAGCAGCGGGTACGCCACGGCAACCGGCTGGTGTGAGGTCAGCAACACGCCACCCCCATGCTGCAGATGCGCCAGCAGCCGCGCTTCGAGTACGGCGACACCTGTGCGATCTATGGCGGTAAAAGGCTCGTCCAACAACCACAGCGGCGCCCGGGTCAGGAACAGCCGCGCCAGATTGACGCGCCGGTGCTGACCCGCCGACAGCGCATGACTGGGTACATCCTCGTAGCCATACAGATTCACCGCTGCCAGCGCTGCGTCGATGGCCTCTGCGCTGAAGCCCGCCTCCCCCGCCACGTGCCAGGCCAAGTTTTCGCGCGGCGTCAGCAAACCCTTGACTGCACTCTGGTGGCCGAGGAATAGCTGGGGCGTAAACCGCTCCACGCTGCCGCTGAAACCGTAGCGGGAGAGCCCCGCAAGAATACGCAGCAGGCTGGTCTTGCCGGCACCGTTGGCACCTTCCACCTGCACCAGCTGGCCGCGTTCCAGCTCCAGCTCAATACCACTGAACAGTTGCCGCCCGCCCCGCTCCAGACCCAGCTCCCGGGCCCTGAGCAACACGCCCCCTGCCGCGCTCTCGCTCGCCACCTAGAGGTTGACGACGCGGATCGCGGGCAGGTGCAGGTCGCGGTCGACCTCCGCGCGCAGGCTGGTGAAATCGAACAGCGCCGTATCTGCCAGCTGCGAGGGTGCCACGTTACAGATACCCCGGAAGATGGTTTCGGTGCGCCCGGGATACTGTCGCTCCCAGTCCGCCAGCATCTGTTTGATCTGCACCCGCTGCAGGTTCTCCTGGGAGCCACAGAGGTTGCAGGGAATGATGGGGAAGGCCTTGTAATCCGCGTAGGCGGCGAGATCCTTCTCCTTGCAGTAGGCCATGGGGCGTATCACCACATTGCGGCGGTCATCGCTGAGCAGTTTCGGCGGCATGGCCTTCAGGCTGCCGCCGAAGAACAGGTTCAGGAACAGGGTTTCGACAATGTCATCGCGGTGATGTCCCAGCGCAATCTTGGTGGCACCGATATCCGCGGCGAAACCGTAGAGGCTGCCGCGACGCAAACGCGAACACAGGCCACAGGTGGTCTTGCCCTCAGGTATCACCGAGCGCACGATGCTGTAAGTGTCCTTTTCGAGAATGTAATACGGTACATCCAACTGCTCGAGGTACGCTGGCAATACGTGCTCGGGAAAGCCGGGCTGTTTCTGGTCAAGGTTTACGGCTATCAGCTCGAAGTCCACCGGCGCACTGCTGCGCAAGGCCAGCAGCACGTCGAGCATGGCATAGGAATCCTTGCCGCCAGACAGGCACACCATCACACGGTCGCCCGCTTCAATCATGCCGTAGTCGGCGATTGCATTGCCGACATTGCGCCGCAAACGCTTCTGCAACTTGTTGAATTCTGTTCGTTCTTTTCTGCTGAGCTCGCGCACAACCGCCTGCCGCCAATGCCTGAGAGGGGCGCCATTTTACAGGCAGTGGCTTGTTTTTTCACCCGTTTCACTCGACAATGACGCCCCCTTGTTTGCCAACCACCCGACCCTTGAGGACTCTCTTCCCATGAAAGCACCCGTTCGAGTGACCGTTACCGGCGCCGCTGGCCAGATTGGCTACGCGCTGCTGTTCCGTATCGCCTCCGGCGCCATGCTGGGCGACGATCAGCCCGTGATTCTGCAGCTCCTGGATATCACGCCGGCCATGGAAGCCCTCAACGGCGTGCGCATGGAACTCGACGATTGCGCGTTTCCGCTGCTGACCAATATCATTTGCACCGACGACCCTGCCGTGGCCTTCAAGGATACCGACTACGCCCTGCTGGTCGGCGCCCGCCCGCGCGGCCCCGGCATGGAGCGCAAGGACCTGCTGGAAGCCAATGCGGCCATCTTCTCCGTGCAGGGCAAAGCGATTGATGCCCATGCCAGCCGCAACATCAAAGTACTGGTCGTGGGCAACCCGGCAAACACCAACGCGCTGATCACCCAGCGCAATGCGCCGGACATCAACCCGCGCAACTTCACCGCGATGACCCGCCTGGACCACAACCGCGCGATGACGCAGATCGCACAGAAAACCGGCAAGACGGTCAATGACGTAAAGAAAATGACCATCTGGGGCAATCACTCGGCCACCCAGTATCCCGACCTGTTCAATGCCGAAGTGGCGGGCGAGAAGGCCATCTCCCTGATCGACCAGGCCTGGTACGAGAACGACTTCATTCCCACGGTGCAGCAGCGCGGAGCGGCCATCATCAAGGCGCGCGGCGCCTCCTCTGCAGCCTCCGCAGCCAACGCTGCCATCGACCACATGCGCAGCTGGGCACTGGGCACGGACGGTGACGACTGGGTTTCCATGGGCGTGTATTCCGATGGCTCCTACGGCATTGCCGAGGGTCTGATCTACTCGTTCCCCTGCCGCTGCAGCAACGGCGACTGGGAAATCGTGCAGGGCGTTGACGTCGGCGAGTTCAGCCGCGGCAAGATGCAGGCCACGGAGCAGGAACTGGCCGAAGAGCGAGACGCCGTTAAGCATCTGCTGCCCTGAATGGCAGCGACTGGAACACCCTCTGCCCGCCAGCGGAGCTACCACCATGGCAACCTGCGGGCAGAGCTGCTGGACTCAGCGTTGGAGCAGCTTGAGGCTGCGGGCGCTGATGCGTTGAGCCTGCGGGCCCTGGCCCGCGGCGTCGGCGTCTCGCAAACCGCGCCCTACCGGCACTTCAACGACAAGGGCGATCTACTGGCGGCGCTTGCAGCAGTCGGCTATCGGCGTCTGCTGAACGACCTGCGCAAAGCGGCGGAGGACACCGGCGACTGCCCCGAAGAACAATTGCACGCCCTGGCGCGCAGCTACATCGCCTACGCCGAGCGCTACCCTCAGATGTTCAAGCTCATGTTCGGCCCTGCTGTGCAACCGGCGGAGGCCTATCCCGAACTGCGTGAAGCGAGCCGCGACACCTTCCAGCAGGTGCGCTCCATCCTTCATCACGGCATTGCCCGCGGCAGGTTTCGCGAGCTCGACATCGCCTACCTCACCAACGCTGCCTGGGCGGGCATTCACGGCCTTGCCACACTGCTGGTCGACGCACCCCAGCTGTTCCAGCGGCACATTGACCTGCCTCGCCAGATCCAGCTCAGCGTGCAAACCTTCATCGACGGTATCAGTACGCACTGACCCGTCGCTCCGGTCAGAGCTCGCGCAGCACCGCCAGCGGCGGGCTGGACACAACCCGCCGACAACTGAACACGCCCAGCCCTGCAATCAGCGCTGCGCCACCACCGATGCCCAGAGGCCACATCCAGGGCGAGGGCGCATAGGCCATGCCCATGACCTGTGCCTGCAGTATGTAGACCGAAAGCTCCGCGCCAACCGTGGCAAGCAGACCCGCGAACACGCCGAGCGCAGCAAATTCGATCCAGAGCCCGCCCAGCACCAGCCGGCGACGGGCCCCCAGCGCACGCAGTATGGAACTCTCATGCATGCGGGCGTCTACGCTGGCCTGAACCCCTGCGACCAGCACCAGGGCACCGGCGGCCATAATCACTGCCAACACCAGTTCCACCGCTGCGGACACCTGGCTGACGATCCCGCGCACCTGCTCCACCACCACATCCATTTCCACCACGGTGACCGTAGGGAACTGGCGAATGAAGCCATTGAGGAAAGGCTTCTGCTCCGGCTGCAGGTAGAAACTGGTCATGAAGGTGGCTGGATACGGCGCCAGCAGGCGCGGCGGAAACACCAGCCAGAAGTTGGGATTGAAGGATTGCCAGTCCAGCTCGCGAATACTGGTGACGGTGGCCTCGAAGGCCTCGGAGCCCACCTGGAAGCCGATCCGATCGCCCAGCCCCACAGCGAAACGCTCGGCAAATTCAACCTCCAGCGACACCTCGGCAGCGTCGCTGTGGGGCGCCCACCAACGCCCCTCAAGCAGGCGGTTGTCAGGGGACAGCGTATCGGCCCAAGTAAAGTTTGCTTCGCGCTGCCGGCGCCCTTCCTCGCGGTCGTCGGTCTGCGGCAGGTCTTCGCCGTTGACGCTGAGGATACGACCGCGAATCATAGGGTACAGCGGCGCGCCGGGTATCTCCCGGCTGCGCAGCATTTGCTCCACACCCTGCACATCTTCTGGCGCGATGTTCAGGGCAAAGTGGTTGGGGGTATTCTCTGGCAGTTGGGTCTGCCAGGCGTCGATCAGGGAGGTGCGCACCAACAGGAGCACCAGCAGCAACATGATCGCCATGGCGAAGATGACCACCTGCAGCGCATTGGCGGTGCCGCGTCGCTGCAGACCCGCCAGCGCCAGGCGCCAGATGCTGCCAGCGCTCATTCCAACCAGCCGTCCGCCCCGCAGCAGGGTCAGCGCCAGACCGAGGCCAAGCAGCACGGTAACCGCCAGGCCGCTCAGGACCGCCAAGGTGATTTTCCAGTCGCCGCTGTACCACCACATGAGGCCCGACACCGCACTGAGCCCCACGGCGTAATCCAGAAGTGTGCGGCGCTGTTCCTGGGGCATATCACGCCGCAGCACGCGCAGCGGACTCGCCTGGCTCAGCCGGCGCAAGGGCGGCCAGGCAAAGCACAGCAGGCATACCAGCGCGGTCGCCGCGCCGATGGCGTAGGGGCGCACGCCCGCGGGGCCCGGGGTCACCGGCAACTGCTCCCCGAACAGGGTGAAAAAAGCGGACTGCAGGGCCCAACCCAGGCCACAACCCAACAAAGTGGCACCCACGCCCAACAGCAACAGGCTGCGCCCGTACAGACGCGTAATGTTTGCAGACGTCGCCCCCAGGCTTTTCATGATTGCCACGTAGTCGTTGTGACGCTCACTGAAACGCCGCGCGGCAAGCGCTATCGCCACGCCCGCGAGCACGACACCCAGGCTGCCGGCAAGCAGCAGAAAACTTTCGGCACGTTGCAGGGCCTGACCGAGCCCGGGCTGCCCCTCGTTGACGTCCAGTAAGCGCTGCCCCTCTTCCAGCTGCGGGGCCAGCCAGCGCTCGAAGCGCTCCATCGCCGAGGGCTCGCCGGCGAACAGCTGCCGATACTCTACCCGGCTACCGGGCTGCACCACAGCGGTCGCTGCGATGTCGTCGTAGTGCATCAACACACGCGGCCCCAGGCCGAGAAAGGAGCCGCCCTGATCCGGTTCTGTGCGCGCCGCCGCCGCAATCCGGAACGACGCTTCACCGACGCTGACTGTATCCCCGATGGAGACGCCGAGTAGCGGGAACAGCCGTGAGTCCAGCCACACTGTGCCTGCGGCCGGGCCACCGGTGGCAACCTGTACCTCGCCGAAGGGTTGCTCGCTGTAGCGCAGCTCCCCCCGCAACGGGTAGCCGCTACTAACCGCCTTCACCGACGCCAGAACCATGCCCTCCTCACCGGCATACACCATGGAGGGAAACGTCAGTACCTGCGCCGTGCCCAGACCACGACCCCTGGCCTCCTCCAGCCATGCCGCCGGCGCCTCGCTGCCGCTACGGACAACGCGGTCAGCTGCTAGAAAACGGTGGCTCTCTTGCGCCAGTGCGCTCTGCAGGCGTGTGGTGAAGGCACTGATCCCGGAGACGACGGCCACCGCCAACACCAGGGCCGCCACCAGCACACCCAGTTCGCCGCCGCGCCAGTCCCGTGCCAGCATACGGGTTGCGGTCATGGACACGGCCTAGCCTCCGTCAACGAGTGCGCCGGCCGCCAGGCGGAACCGATGCTGACAGCGCTCAGCAAGGCTCAGGTCGTGGGTCACAAGTACCAGCGTGGTGTTCTGCTCCCGGTTGAGCTCAAACAGCAGATCAACGATGTGGCCGCCCGTTGCAGTGTCCAGATTGCCGGTCGGCTCATCAGCAAACAGAATCGAGGGGTTGTTGGCAAAGGCGCGGGCGATGGCCACCCGCTGCTGCTCCCCGCCCGACATCTGCCGCGGGTAGTGCTGGATGCGCCCCCCCAGGCCGACGCGCTCCAGGAACGCCTGTGCCTGAGCCAGCGCATCGCCCTGCCCCTGCAGCTCCAGCGGCAGCATCACGTTTTCCAGCGCCGTCAGCGCAGGCAGCAGTTGGAAAGACTGGAACACAAAGCCCACATGCTGGCCACGAAACACTGCGCGCTGGTCTTCATCGAGTGCGCTGATGTCCGTGCCGTTGATGATCACGCGTCCGGCGCTCGCTTCATCCAGCCCCGCAAGCAGGCCGAGCAGGGTGGATTTGCCTGATCCGGAGGCGCCAATGATAGCCACCGACTCCCCCGACTTGATTTCCAGAGTGATCCCTTTCAGTATCTCCAGCTCGCTGCCGGCCATCGGCACTCGCTTCTGGAGATTTTCAGCCTTGATCATGTCGCGATTCCTTTTCGCACTGATACGCAGCACACGCGCCGCCGGATTGTGCCTGTTCCTGGCATGGCCGGGCATGGCGCAGGCAGACAGAACCCTGCTGGTGCTGGGGGATAGTATCAGCGCTGCCTACGGCATGTCTCTCGAACAGGGCTGGGTGAGCCTGCTGGCAGAACGTCTGCGCAGCAGTCACCCCGATTATACCGTGGTCAACGCCAGCATCAGCGGCGAAACCACCGGGGGCGGGCTGCGCCGGCTGCCGGGCCTGCTCGAGCAGTACAACCCTGAGGTGTTGCTGCTGGAGCTGGGCGGCAATGACGGCCTGCGCGGCCACCCGCCCATGAAAATACGCAGCAACCTGCAGCGCATGACGGAGCTGGCCCAGGGGGCCGGAGCCCGCGTGCTGCTGTTGCCCATGGAGATCCCGCCGAACTACGGCGCGCGCTACACCGATGCCTTCCGCGACAGTTTCCGCATCGTGGCCAGCCGCACCGGCGCGCAGCTGGGGCCGTTTATCCTCGACGGCATCGCCACGGATACGAGTCTGATGCAGGATGACGGCATCCACCCCACGGCAGCCGCGCAACAGCGCCTGCTGGACAACATCATCGACAGTCTGCTGGAGATTCTGTGACAGCAAACGCACCCGAATGGACTCAGCTGCAAACCGCTGACGCGGCGCATATCTGGCATCCTTACGCCTCGGCCACCAACCCGCCGGAAGTGTATCCCGTGCGCAGTGCGCGCGGCGTTCGGCTGACGTTGAGCGACGGTCGCGAACTCATTGACGGCATGGCCTCCTGGTGGTGCGCGATACACGGCTACAACCACCCGGTGCTCAACCGTGCTGTGCAGGCACAGCTGGAGTCGATGTCACACGTGATGTTCGGCGGCCTGACACACGCACCGGCAGTGCGCCTTGCGCAGCTGCTTTCCGACATCACGCCGCCGGCACTGGAGCGGGTCTTTTTCAGCGATTCCGGCTCAGTGGCCGTTGAAGTCGCACTGAAAATGGCCATTCAGTACTGGTACTCAGTAGGCCAACCCGGCAAGCAGAAATTCCTCGCCCTGCGCAACGGTTATCACGGTGACACCTTCGGCGCGATGTCGGTCTGCGACCCGGTCACCGGCATGCATCACCTGTTCGGTGACGTACTGCCGAAACACCATTTTGCGCCCGCCCCGGAAACCCCTTTCGGTGAGGCCTGCGACGACAGTGCCATGGCGGCTATGGAAGAACTGCTGGCCAGCCATCACCGGGAACTGGCCGCCGTGATCGTGGAGCCGATTGTCCAGGGCGCGGGTGGCATGCGTTTCTATTCGGCCGACTATCTGGTGCGACTGCGCGCGCTCTGCGATGCCTTCGACGTGCTGCTGGTATATGACGAAATCGCCACCGGATTTGGCCGCACGGGCAAGCTGTTTGCACTGGAGCACGCCGGCGTCGAACCCGACATACTATGCCTGGGCAAGGCCCTGACCGGAGGTTACATGACGCTGGCGGCGACCCTCTGCACCCGGCGCATCAGCGATGGCATCAGCAACGGCGAGGCCGGTGCGTTCATGCACGGGCCAACGTTCATGGGCAACCCACTCGCCTGCGCGACCGCGGTAGCCAGTGTGGAGCTGCTGCTCTCACAGCCCTGGCAGCGCTGTGTTCAGCGTGTACAGAGCGGCCTCGAGGCAGGGCTGGCGCCGGCGCGGGAGATCCGCGGCGTCAGCGATGTGCGTACCCTCGGCGCGATCGGCGTTATCGAGCTTGCCGAGCCGGTGGATATGCGCCAGATACAGCCGCTGTTCGTACAGCGGGGTGTGTGGGTACGCCCCTTCGGTCGTCTGGTGTACTGCATGCCGCCGTACATCATGAACGAGACAGACCTGGCCACGCTCACCACAGCCATGGTGGATACCGTCGCTGAAGTCTGCGCGGCCAGCTGACCCTCAGGCCATGAACTCCCCAGCCTGATCCAGCCGGGCGGCGACCCCGACACTGGCCTCCCGTACCGCAGCCCAGTGGTCCAGCGCATCCGCAAAGCCGCAGGCGTAGTGGCGAAACTTCTCCAGTAACTGGTCTTCACGGCTGCCCTCGGGGACACCGTGCAGCATGGCCGGCGACTGCGGCTGCGCAATCAGCGCCTGGGTTTCGTCCAGCGCGCGCTGCAGGTAGGCCAACCAGGCTTCGGAGCCGATTTTCGCAGCCTTCTGGCGCTGATCGATCACCATGCCCAACTGGTTGGCGTGGCCCCGGGCCACCTCTGTGCGAAAATCCAGCAGCAGGTCATGATCCGAGCGCGCAGCCAGGCGCCGCGCATCTTCGGCGACGTGCCGCAGGCGCAGCAGCGGCCCCGAGGCATCCTTGTAATCGATATGGTCTGTGAGATAACGGGCGAACAGGGACACGCCGCCAGTAGCAGCGATGGGCTCGCGGATGCTGAAATGCCGCCCTTCGACGGGCAGGTGGGGCACGCACCAAGGGTATTCCAGGGCCGTAGCGCGGGGATGAATGGCTTCGACCATGGCACCGAACAGGCGATCCTCACCCCGGAACGCGGGAAAGTACGGCGGCAGCAAGGCACTGTTGTCCAGCCCTGTCACCTGGGACATGGAGGCCATCTTGATCAGCGACAGTCGCGGGCTTCCCAACCAGTTGCAGCGGTTCTCGATGATATCAACCAGCGATGCCTCCTGGCCCAGGAGGCGCGTCAGGGAAGCATCCTGCAGGGACAATACCCAGTGCACAGAGGACGTGCCCGGATCGCCCCAGGAACCGGACTGAGTGACCAGAATCGGCGCCGACGCCTCCAGTACGCTGACCAGGGAAGCATTCACACCGTGGAGCTGCTGCTCAGAGAGCCCATCGGGACTGACCGCCGCAACAACGGCGCCGACCGTGCGTCCCAGCAGGCTGGCGTGACCGCTCAGCGGGTCGAAGTCTGCTGGCACTGCTGCCTGCATCAGTTCATCGCGGTCGGCGAAAAAAGCGGCCTGGCGCGAAGCCGAACCGGCGATAGCAAGCCCCGGCTCGCTCACGGGCGGCAGCAGCGCCTGACACAGCACATCGTCGTCCATCACGATGGCACGGTAACCGACCGACAGCAGCAGGCTCAGCGTGCGGGCACGCCCGTAGGTTTTCTGGCCGGACCACTGGGCAGGGTCGAGCAGAAAGCGCAGACCTGCCTCGGCACCGGGCGTGCTGGCGATCAGCCCCTCAAGCAATACCTGCTGTGCGGCCTCGCCGACGTAACGCATGTCGACGGGACTGCGGGTGTTAAAGCCCGCCACCAGCTCGCGATTGGCGGCCCGCGATTCTGCCTGGCGCGAATCGTCAATAAGATAGAGCGCTTCGTGCCGCGTCAGCTTGCCGTTGCGCAGCAGGGACTCCAGCAGGCGCTCCACGGCCGCAGGGCGATCACAGGTGATGAGGAACACACGGGTGGCTGCCGGCTCCGAACCCGCGTCGCCGGAAAGCCGCTCCGCCGCGTCGCTGGCGCGCAACAACATGCCGTTGGCCAGCAGCCCCTCCAGTGCCTGCACCGCCAGCTCGGGACGCCCCTGCAGCTCGGGCCGGCTTGCGGCAAGCAGCGTGGCATGTTCTGTGATCGTACGGAACGTGGTACAGCCGGTAAGCCCCTGCACCACCTGGGGCGCCATCATCTGCTGGCGATTGTTGTCGCGATTGATCACCAGCACCGCCGTGTCACTCATGCGAACAAGCTCGCAGTTGGCGAAGGCCACCAGGGGCTGGTGGCTGGCGGCGAGCGACGGGGCAAGATCACTGGACATGGCGGCAACATCTGGCTGGGAAAACACGCGCGAAATTCTACCAGAGACGGCCGCGCCATGGCGGGGATGCGGAATAATACCGCCGGTCGGCCGTCGCTGCGCGGCAGAACCCGGCCCAATCACGTATAATGCGGACTCACCCTGCCACCGATGTCCACCGCGCACCCATGTCGAACATCCCTGACGTCAAGCACCTGTTTTCCTACCGCAAGTACTGGGCGGAATGTTTCGGTCCTGCGCCGGAGCTGCCCATGTCCCGCGCGGAGATGGATGCCCTGGGCTGGGACAGCTGCGACATCATTATCGTCACTGGCGATGCCTACGTGGATCACCCGAGCTTCGGCATGGCTGTGGTCGGTCGCACGCTGGAGGCCCAGGGGTTCCGGGTGGGCATCATCGCCCAGCCAGACTGGACCAGCGCCGAGGCGTTCAAGGCACTGGGACGCCCCAATCTGTTCTTCGGCGTCTCCGCGGGCAACATGGACTCCATGATCAACCGCTACACGGCGGATCGCAAGCGGCGCAATGACGATGCCTACACGCCGGGCAATGTGGGAGGCAAGCGCCCGGATAGAGCGGTGATTGTCTACAGCCAGCGCGTGCGGGAAGCCTACAGGGATGTGCCACTGATCATCGGCAGTATTGAAGCGAGTCTGCGGCGCATCGCACACTACGACTACTGGAGCGACAAGGTACGCCGCTCCATCCTGCTCGACGCCCAGGCCGACCTGCTGCTCTACGGCAATGCCGAGCGGGCACTGGTCGATGTGGCACACCGGATAGCCGCCGGCGAACCGGTGCAGCAGATCCGCGATGTGCGCGGCACGGCTTTCGTCTGCAAGCGACTACCTGCGGAATACCGCGTCATAGACTCTACCCATATCGATGTCGTGGGCCCTGTCGACCCGCCGATAAATCCCTACATTGACACCAGCAGCCCCGCCTGTGCCGAAACCTCCGAGGCCGCCGCCGGCGCTGTCCAGGAGGTGGCTGTTGTGCGTCTCCTCGACCGCCCCGAGAGCGACCAGCCAAGCGTGATCCGCCTGCCCGCCTACGAGCAGGTGCGCGACGACCCCGCCCTGTATGCCCACGCCTCGCGCATCCTGCACAAGGAGACCAACCCCTACAATGCGCGCCCACTGGTTCAGGCACACGGCGATCGGGATGTATGGCTGAATCCTCCGCCCATTCCACTGGAAACCGACGAACTGGATCTGGTGTTCGAGCAGCCCTACACACGCCTGCCCCACTCCAGCTACGGCGACGCGCGCATTCCGGCCTACGAGATGATTCGTCACTCGGTCAACATCATGCGCGGCTGCTTCGGTGGCTGTACGTTCTGCTCAATCACCGAGCACGAGGGGCGCATTATCCAGAACCGTTCGGAGGACTCGATCATCCGCGAAGTGGAGCGTATCCGGGATACCTCCAAGGCCTTCACCGGAGTGATCTCGGATCTCGGCGGCCCGACCGCCAACATGTGGCGCGTCGCCTGCAAAAGCAAGACCATCGAGGCGGCATGTCGCAAACCGAGCTGCGTATATCCGGGCATCTGCAAAAACCTGAATACCGACCAGACACCTTTGATTAGCCTCTACCGCCGGGCCCGCGCGGTCAGTGGTGTGAAAAAAGTGCTGATTGCATCGGGATTGCGCTACGACCTGGCCGTGGAAACACCCGCCTACGTCGAGGAACTGGTGAAACACCATGTAGGCGGCTATCTGAAAATCGCCCCCGAACACACGGAAGACGGTCCCCTGTCGAAAATGATGAAACCCGGCATGGGCACCTACGACCGGTTCAAGGCCATGTTTGAAAAGTACTCAAAGGAGGCCGGCAAGCAGCAGTACCTCATTCCCTACTTCATCGCCGCGCACCCCGGCACCCGCGATGAGGACATGATGAACCTGGCACTGTGGCTGAAACGCAACAAGTTTCGCGCCGACCAGGTACAAACCTTCTATCCGTCGCCCATGGCCACGGCCACAGCCATGTACCACAGCGGCAAGAACCCGCTGAAGCGCGTCACCCGCCACAGCGACACTATGCCCACCGTGCGCAAGCTGTCGCAGCGGCGCCTGCACAAGGCATTCCTGCGCTACCACGACCCGGAAAACTGGCCGGAACTGCGCACGGCACTGAAAAAAATGGGACGCGCTGACCTGATCGGCAACGGCAAGCTTCACCTGGTTCCACCGCGGCAACCTGCCAAGCGCCACGCCAAAGTACCGGCCGGCACACGGACATTCGCCACCCAGCACAATGGGCTGCCCCGCAACCCAGCACGCAAGCGTCAGCGCTAGCCCCGCACGCTGCAACAGACGGCGCCAGACGCCCCAGAAGGACACACCTTGACCACTGAATCCTTTGCATCGCTGGCTTTGCGCCCGGCCCTGCTAGACAATCTGGCCTCACTGAATTACCTGTCGATGACGCCCATCCAGGCAGGCAGCCTGCCGCCCATACTGGCGGGGCGCGACGTCATCGGCCAGGGCAAGACGGGGTCGGGAAAAACCGCCGCCTTTGGCCTTGGCGTGCTGCAGTCGCTGGCCGAAAAGCACTTCGCGGTGCAGGCGCTGGTGCTTTGCCCGACCCGGGAATTGGCAGACCAGGTAGCCGGGGAGCTGCGCCGGCTCGCGCGCGCCATCGACAACGTCAAGGTGCTGACACTGTGTGGCGGCACGCCGATCGGCCCGCAGATCGGCTCACTGGCACACGGCGCACATGTCATCGTGGGCACACCGGGCCGCGTCGAAGAACACCTGCGCAAAGGCACGCTGAAGCTGGACCAGCTCCGCACTCTGGTGCTGGACGAGGCCGACCGTATGCTCGATATGGGGTTTCAACCCGCGCTGGACGCCATCCTGGAACACGTGCCCGGAGAACGGCAGACCCTGCTGTTCAGCGCCACATTTCCACCCGGTATTGCGGCGATGGCTCAACGCATCATGCGCGAACCACAACAGGTGCAGGTGGCCGCCACCCACGACAGCGATACCATTACCCAGCTGTTCTACCCCGCTGACGATGCCGAACGGATGACCGCCCTGCGCCTGCTACTGCTGGAGCAGCGTCCCGAGTCAGCCGTGGTTTTCTGCAATACGCGGGAGGACTGTGCGCGGGTCGCCAGCGCATTGGCACGCGAAGGCTTCAGTGTCGCAGCCCTGCATGGCGACCTGGAGCAGCGCGAGCGAGAGCATACGCTGATCCAGTTTGCCAACAAGAGCCTCTCCGTGCTGGTCGCCACCGATGTCGCTGCACGGGGCCTGGATATCGACGCGCTGGACGCCGTGATCAACTTTCAGATTCCGCGGGACCTCGATGTGTACATCCATCGCATCGGCCGCACCGGACGTGCAGGCGGCAGCGGACTGGCCTGCACCCTGTTCAGCGAGCAGGAACGGCACAAGCTGGCGCGCCTCGAAACCCTGCTCGACGACCGGATAACAGCCTCAGCCCTGCCCCCGGCCACGCTGCTGCAAACACCAGGCTACAAGCCACCGATGGTCACGCTGCAGATCGACGGCGGCAAAAAACAGAAACTGCGCCCCGGGGACATTCTCGGCGCGCTCACCGGCGACGGCGGCATCGAGGGTGCTGCCGTCGGCAAGATCACCGTACAGGACCGCTGCGCGTTTGTAGCCGTGCGCCGGGGCCTGGCTCGCGACGCACTGCACACCCTCCAGCAGGGCCGGATGAAGGGCCGCAATTTCCGTGCGCGCATCCTGCGCGGGCAGACCTAGAGCCCGGAACGCCCCGACACCCAGATCGGCGAGGACCAGGCCCGTTCCTGAACAACCGGTGAATAGAACGGCTCCTCCGCTGCCGCAAGGCAACAGCGACCGTAGACATCACCCGAGGCGCCCTGCGCCTGCGCCCGAGCTGTAGCGGCCTCGGCCTGTGTCGCACAAGCCGTTGACAACGGGTTCACCCCCGCCGCCTGGCACTGTAGCGTGCTCCAGCGGCAAGTCGGGTTTTCCAGCACCCGTACATAGTAGAAGGCGTCTTCCGCAGCGTTGAAACCCGGATCCTGCCATACTACACAACTCTGTTTGAGACCCTCGCCAATGGGCGCGCAGCTGTGTGGATCCACCGTGGCGCCGTTGTCGGCACTGCCGGCAATGTCAAACACGCGTTCGCGCGCCGCGCCATCGCGGTCAACCCAGCCCTTCACCACCTGCACGCGTTGCAGGTCGGTTCCAGGGTAACGATCCGTACCGGTGTCCTTGCCGGCGACGACAAGAAAGCGCAGCCCCCCGTCCGTCGGCGGCACATGGCCGCCCATGGGGACTCCCTGCGCGTACGCGTTGCGCAGCATGTCCGGGTCTTCGCACATATCGGCCGGGTAAGTGCCGGCGAAGAAGCGCACCAGCGGGCGCGTCCCGCTGGTAGCGTAGGTTTCCCTGCGCCGTATCGCCTCGAACACACTGTCCCGGGAGTTTTCCTCAGCCCACACCACAGCCAGACCACCGGGGTTGGAGTAGAAGTGGTCCTGCACATTGGCGTACTCCGCGTCCCGGCGCCCCAGGTGACCGGGGTAGTTGTTCTCCTCCGCGCCACCGGGCGCGGCACTGTGCGTGTCCGTACTGCCAATGAAGCCCAGCCTGAACGGGTTGCTCCCCAGGGTATCCTCCAGTTGCAGGCCGGCTTTTAACGCATTGCGGACCATATTACGGGGCGCAAACAGCTCCAGCGGCACCTCCTGCGCCCGTTCGGTCAGGACCTCGCCCTGAATTGTGCCCATCATGTTCAGGTTGTCCGCGGGAATCTGCTCGAAATCGCAGGCTTCATCCACCGTATCCAGACCCAGCCCTCTGAGCCTGTCAAAGCGACATTCAGACGCCCCCTTGTGCTGTATCAACTCAACAACCGGCTCGAAAAACAGCCTGTCCTCCAACTCCTGAGCCGTGCGGGGATCCCGGAACATCAACCCGCCGGAGAGGTTCGGATTGTGTGGGATGGACAGCACATCACAGCCTGTCCCCGCGTTGATGCAGCGCTCGCGCAATTTCTGCCAAAGGTCGGGAAACCCCTTCTCATAGGTGTCGTAGACCGAGACCGGCCGCTCGGGCACCTGTGCATTGCGAAAGATCACGTTGCGATGCATGTTCTTCTGGTCAAAGGCCTCGGTGTACTCGTAGCCGACGAAGGTGGTGAAAGTACACTCCGCGCTGCGATCGTAGTGCTCCTCCGCGGCTTGCTGAATACTGCCCCAGGCATTGAGCTCTGCGGCGTCGCAGTCAGACAGCTTGCAGGCAAAAGACTTTTGCGGCGGTACGTCCAACTGCCCGCCAAGCCGGGTCCACCAGTGTGCGGCCAGCAATTGGGGCCAGAGCCCCTGCGCGCGGGTCATCGCGCAATGCGGCCACCAGTAGCCGAGTTTTGTCGCGTCCATGGTGCACACATCAATTTGCCCAAGGAACTCGGCGTGATCCGTGACGGCCGCAAAGTCCAGCGGCCGTCCAATACGCGCAACAATCGCCTGCTCGCCGTTTGCATCTGGCAGCGTGATCGGCTCACCCTTGGCGTAACCGTAGGCGTCCCAGGGATCACGGCGCTGGCTGGACAGATAGGAATCGAAGGAGTAGCTGGTATGGACATGCAGGTCGCCGAACAGCGCCTGCCGCTCGGGCACAACATGCCGGCAAGGTTCCCGGACCTCGGTTCGTGGCAGAGCCACACCGGCAGCTGCAGACACATTGCCATAGACGGGCAGGCAGGCAATTGCACATGACACGAGCAACCGGTTTACGTCTTTTTGCACTGGAATCATCCGCTCCTCCAGGTCTGGTGTGTGATGCGCTGCCTCCAACCTACCGGGGGAAGCCACGCAGGTTTGGCGTGTACCCGGAGACTGGTCCGGCACCTGCAGGGTCCGGGCCACCTGCTAGACAGCATGACAACTCTGCACAAAATCTCCCAGCAACCTGAATTCCGCTCGGCGCGGCGTCTTGCGCCGCCACATGAGGCCGATGCTGCGCGCAACGTTGCGCTCACTGAATTCACTGATGCATACATTGGTCCCCGAGAGGATGTGCGCATCCAGCGCCATGCGCGGCAACAGCGTGATGCCGATACCGTTGGCGACCATTTGCACAATGGTGTTGAGACTGGTGGCCTGGTACGGCACAGACACGTCGGAATCGCGCAACTTACAGGCCTCCAGCGCGTGCTCGCGCAGGCAGTGGCCATCTTCCAGCAGCAACAGGCCCTCTCCCTTCAGTTGCGCGGTGCGCACGACAGGCTGACTGGCCAGTTCATGGCTGGGCGGGCTGGCCAGCAGAAACTCATCGCTGAACAACGTCATGGTTTCCACCCCTTCTGCTGGAAACGGCAACGCCAGCAACAGCACATCAAGCTCGCCGTGATGCAGCGCCGTGAGCAGGTGCTGACTGAGATCCTCGCGGATGAACAGTTGAAAGTTCGGGTACTGCTCGCGTAACCGGTTCAGCAGGCGAGGCAGGATAAACGGCGCCACCGTAGGGATAACCCCCAGGCGCATCTTGCCGGAAAAGGGCTCCGCCGCCGCATCACACAAGGTCACAAGATCCTCGACATCCCGCAGCAGATCCTGACTGCGGCGCACCACGTCTTCACCCAGCGTCGTCAGTAACACCTGCCTGTTGTTGCGCTCCACCAGCGACACGCCCAGCGTATCCTCCAGTTCAAGAATCCCGGCGCTCAGCGTCGACTGACTGACATGACAGGCCTTGGCGGCATGGCCGAAATGGGCGTATTCCGCGACTGCACACAAGTAGCGCAGCTGCTTCAATGTGGGTTGTCTGCTCATAAATCCTCAATCGTTTTTATCGATCGGATTTAACCATTTTTTCAACTAGACGAATAGCGACCGATGGCTTAGTTTAATGCTACCGCACCTCTGTGCCGGCACGTAATCGTCAACAGGAGAAACACCATGTCCTTGAAAGGCAGTCAAACAGAACAAAACCTTAAAGATGCGTTTGCAGGTGAATCCCAGGCCAATCGCCGTTACCTGTACTTTGCGGCCAAAGCGGATGTAGAGGGCTACAACGATGTGGCTGCGGTATTCCGCTCCACCGCAGAGGGTGAAACCGGCCACGCCCACGGCCACCTCGAATACCTCGAAGAAACCGGCGACCCGGCGACTGGCCTGCCGATTGGTGCCACCGCCGACAACCTCAAGGCAGCCATTGCCGGCGAGACGCACGAGTACACCGACATGTACCCGGGCATGGCCAAAACGGCGCGTGACGAAGGCTTTGATGAAATTGCAGACTGGATGGAAACCCTGGCCAAGGCCGAGCGCAGCCACGCCAACCGCTTCCAGAAAGCGCTGGATTCGCTGGACGCCTGAACCGGTCGCCGGCCAGCGCCGGCACCACCGTAGCTGTACCTGAAAACGGGTTCGTGGCTCCCCTGCGAACCCGTTTTTTTTGATACCCCGCACATGAGGAACTCGCCGTGAGAGAAGGAAGCCTGGAAGCCCCAACACGACACCCGGTTGAATGGCGCTCAGATGATTTCTGGGACCAGGAGAAACTCGACGCCGAGCTCGAGCGTGTGTATGACATCTGCCACGGCTGCCGGCGCTGTGTCAGCCTCTGCGACAGCTTCCCTACCCTGTTCGATCTCGTCGACGAGTCGGAAACCATGGAAGTGGACGGCGTTGCGAAGTCCGATTATCACAACGTGGTCGAGCAGTGTTACCTCTGTGACCTCTGCTACATGACCAAATGCCCCTACGTGCCGCCGCACGAATGGGCGGTAGACTTCCCGCACCTGATGCTGCGTGCGAAGGCGGTGCATTTCCGCAAAGAGGGTGCGCGTCTGCGGGACCGGGTCCTGACCAGCACCGACCGCACCTTTGGCCTGGCGACAATTCCGCTGGTCGACATCACGGTGAATGCGCTGAACAGGAACGGTACCTTCCGCAAGGCACTTGAATCGGGTTTTGGCATTCACCACGAGGCACCGGTACCGACCTTCAGCAGCAATACACTGCGCAAGCGGGTCAAGCCGCTGGTGCGCAACCTCGAGCCCAAAGCCGTGGGGGAAACCACCGGTAAGGTCGCGCTTTATGCCACCTGCTACGGCAATTACAACAGTCCGGAAATCGGCGAGGATTTCGTCAAGGTCTTCCAGCACAACGGCATTCACATCGATATCGTGCCCAAGGAAAAGTGCTGCGGCATGCCCAAGCTGGAGCTCGGCGACCTGGATGCAGTCGAGACACTGAAAAAGGCCAATATTCCGGTGTTGGCAAAACTGGTAGATGAGGGTTACGACCTGATCGCCCCCATTCCCTCCTGCGTGCTGATGTACAAACAGGAGCTACCGCTGCTGTTCCCCGAGGATCCCGAGGTGCAGAAGGTCAAGGAGGCGTTCTATGACCCCTTCGAGTACCTCTGGCTGCGCCACAAAGGCGGCGCCCTGCAGACCGAATTCCCTAACGCGATGGGTGATATCGCCTATCAGGTAGCCTGCCACCAGCGCGTGCAGAACATCGGCCTGAAAACCCGCGATGTCCTGCAACTGGTCCCGGGCACCGCCGTCACCGCCCAGGAGCGCTGCTCCGGTCATGACGGTACCTATGCCATCAAACAGGAAACCCGCGACAAGTCGGTTAAAATTGCGCGGCCCGTGGTACGCAAGGTGGACCAGCAGGAACCCGACCATTTCATGAGCGATTGTCCGATGGCGGCCACGCACATTGCCAACCTGTCGGAGAAGGTCGACAGGGCGGAACACCCCATGACGCTGTTGCGCATGGCCTACGGCCTGTAATCACAAGGAGCCCCCCATGAGCCATTTAACCCGCGCCGACCTGTGGTCGCTGGAGCAGTACGCAGAGGAGCGCCCCCGTTTTCGCAGCCAGGTGCTGGAGCACAAGAAAAAGCGTCAGCTGGCACTCGGAGAGCATGCCCGCCTCTATTTCGAGGATGCGCTGACCATCAAATACCAGATCCAGGAAATGCTGCGGATCGAAAAAGTCTTCGAGGCGGCTGGCATCAATGAGGAACTGGACGCCTATAATCCATTGATTCCCGATGGTCACAACTGGAAAGCGACCTTCATGATCGAATACAGCGACCCAGCTGAACGGGCCCGACGCCTCGCCGAAATGATCGGAATTGAAGACAAGGTATGGCTGCAGGTGGGCAACGGAGAGCGCGTTTACGCGATTGCTGATGAGGACCTCGATCGCAGCAATGAGGTAAAGACCTCCTCGGTGCACTTCATGCGCTTTGAGTTGACCCCGGACATGATCACGGCTGCCAAGCAGGGAGAACCCATCCAGGCCGGCATTGATCACCCCGCCTATCCCGTCACGGCTTTTGAGATAGACAGCGTGATACGCGATGCCCTCACCGCCGACCTGGAGAGCAGCGCGGTTCACTGAATCCGCGGCAGCGTTCATCCCCCCGGCGCGCGGTTGCGGGTCAGGCGGGTGGCAGTCGCAGTCAACGGGTCATCCGGCCAGGGGTGCTTGGGATAGCGCCCCTTCATTTCTTTCTTAATCTCGGGATAGACATTGCGCCAGAAGGTGGCGAGGTCCTGAGTCACCTGTAGTGGGCGCCGGGCCGGCGACAACAGCTGCAGCTGTAGCGGTTGCAGCCCGTTGGCGATCCGGGGTGTTTCCTCACAGCCGAACATCTCCTGCAATTTCACGGCCAACACCGGGGTGTCGCCGGTGTAATCAATCCGTACGTGGCTCCCCGAGGGCACTTCGATCTGCTCAGGTGCCAGACGCTCCAGTTCCCGTGGCAGGGGCCAGGGCAACAGCGCGGTGAGGATGCTGCGCAGGTCGAGCCGGGCGAAATCGGTTGCCCGCGTGATATTCCCCAGGTGCGGCAGCAGCCACGTCTCCAGCGTCGCCAGAAGTGCAGCGTCATCCAGGGCGGGCCACGACGCATCCGGGCCATGAGGCAGCAACCGTCGCAACAGATTGATCCGGGCGCGCCATTGTTGCAACCAGGGTGTCCAGGGCAATACGCCCAGCCCGCGTCTGCGCAGCAGCGCGAGCAGCGCCGCGTTGCGAGCACCCTGCGGCACGCTGGCGAGCGGCTGTCGCGACAGCAGCAATCGACCCACTTGCCGCCTGCGCTCGGCGACAAACCGGTCGCGACGCTCATCCCATTCTGCGCGATCCAGCTCACGTGCCAGAGGGGCCAGCACGTCGTCAAATCGCGCAGCATTGAGTGCCGCCGCTGCGTAAATACGGTCGTCGGACTGCCCCTTGACACCCCCGAGGTCCGCCACTGCCAGCCACCGGGAACCTGCCAGTGGATCGTCATCTGCCAGACTGGCGCTGCGACCGTTGGCCAGTTGAAACCGCCCCGGGCCGACGCCCTCACGGGCACAGGCCACACGCTCCGGCCAGGCCAGCGCAATGAGAACCGCCAACTGCTCCTCTACGGGCAGCGGCCACTCGCCTTCGGCTGACAGACCCCCGGGCGGCGCCTTCAGCAACGTGTTTGCCAGGTCGCTGTAACGCCGGGCCTGCTGCCAGGTGCGCCGGTGCCACTCGCGCAGTGGGCCCCGCCCCGGGGTTTCACCCTGCAGGCAGGCGAGCGCCGGCCCCAGATCCACCCCGTCGCCAGCGAAAGGGTTGCGTTCGGCGAGCAGCGCTGCAAGCAACGCCGCTGTCTCACCCGCGCCCATCGTCAGGCCACGCAACAACATATGTCCCAGCCGCGGGTGCAGAGGCAGACTGGCGAGTTGCACACCGTGTTGGGTCAGCTGCCACTGACCCGATGTACGGGGAAATGCCGCCTCGCAGCGCTGCAACACATCCAGCGCCTGTTGCCAGTGTGCCGCGGGGGGCACCTCAAGCCAGGCCAGTTCCTCCGGAGATGCAACCCCCCAGGCCAGCAATTGCAGCGCGAGCGGTGCCAGATCCGAGTGCAGCAACTCCGGCACACGCTGCTCCTGCAGGGCAGCGTGCTGCGCCGGACTGTACAGCCGATAGCAATAGCCCGGCGCCAGGCGCCCGGCCCGTCCGGCTCGCTGCGCAGCGGAAGCCTGAGAAATGCGCCGCGTGGTCAGGCGGGTGGTGCCACTGGCAGCATCGAACAGCGCCTGGCGTTCCAGGCCAGTGTCGATGACAGTCGTGACACCCTCTATGGTCAGGCTGGTTTCTGCGATATTGGTTGCCAGCACCACCTTGCGCTGCCCCCGCTCGCAAGGTGCAATGGCGGCCTGCTGCTGCGCCAGCGAAAGACTGCCGTAGAGGGGCAGAATGCGCGTATCCGCCGCGGTGTCCGCAAGCCGGCGGTGCACCCGCTGGATTTCCGCCTGCCCGGGGAGAAACACCAGCACGCTGCCATCCCGCTTCGCCAGCGCGTGCTGTACGGCGCTTGCCACAGCGTTGTCGATCGGCTCGGCGAGGGAAAGACCGGGCCCGTATTCGATCTCGACCGGATACTGTCGACCCCGCGATTGCAACACACAGGGATTCCGCAGCAAGTCTGCCACCGGCACGCCTTGCAGGGTGGCAGACATCACCGCGATTCGCAGCAGATCGTCCTCGCGAAACAGCTCGCGACTCTGCAACGCGAGGGCCAGGCCCAGTTCCGCGTCGAGATTACGCTCATGAAACTCATCGAAGATCAGCAGACCCACACCGGTCAGCCCCGGGTCGCCCTGTAACCGTCGGGCGAGCACACCCTCGGTCACCACTTCGATACGGGTGCGGGCGCTGACCCGACTCTCGAGGCGCATGCGATACCCCACCTGTAGGCCTACTGCTTCTCCCAGCAGATCTGCCATGCGCGCCGCTGCCGCCCGTGTGGCTACCCGGCGCGGCTGCACCAGCAGAATCGATCGCCCCGCCAGCCATGCCTCGGCGAGGAGTGCCAGCGGCACCAGCGTGGTCTTCCCCGCACCGGGAGGGGCCTCCAGCACCACATCACGACCCGCGGCCAGCGCCTCACGCAGCGCTGGCAGTACGTCGGTAACGGGCAATGAGGGCAACTCTGACGGCATGCGGCCATGGTAGCGGAGAGCGCGGGGTGGGCCAATGCTGGTGCGCCGCGATGAAGCCACGCACAGCATTGGTGCAAGCCGGGGCCGGCAGGGGACCGGAACTTGCCGTCCCAGGCAGTGGGCGGGACTGCTGCGGGCTGTTGTCACGCGGCTGTCACGCTGCACGCGCAGGATTGCACACAGGTGGCAGGGTTATTGCTGCAAGAAACCCGGACACCCGGCGGGCCTCCGCCAGCCGCAACGATCGGTTCACCACGGGAGATGCTGGATGATGCAGACACAGGTCCTGGAAGAACAGCAGAGGCACCCCGCAGACTATCCCACCCTGCCGGATCTTGAATCAGTATTGCGTACAGTACTCACTGGCCAGGCCGTTGCCGCCACCTCGCTGCTGGGCATGCTTGGCGCGCGACTGGGGGGATCGCCACGAAGCAATGCCAATCGCATCACCCAGTTGCTGGGGGATCTCGGCTGCGGTTTCGCGGGTCTGGAGCTGGACATCGACGGTCCGGAACACCTGCGGCAGTCCGGGCCCGTGATCTATGTGTTCAATCACCAGAGTCTGCTGGACGCGATGATTCTGGCCCGTCTCCTGCGGCGTGACGTGGTGCCCTTCTGCAAGCAGGAAATGGCCAGGAAGCCGCTGTTGGGGGCCCTGCTGGCGAGGGCCGGCACGATTTTCGTTGACCGGGCGGCGCAGGATCAGTCGGCGGTGCTGCAGGCGGCACAGGCGGTGCTGGCCGATGGACGATCTCTGGTCATTGCGCCGGAAGGCACCCGCAGCGCCTCGGGAACGCTGCAACCGTTCCGCCACGGCGCGTTTTTCCTTGCGAAAAAGGCCCGCGTGCCCATTGTGCCCATTGTCCTGCACAATGTGCATGACGCCCTCCCCAAAGGCGGCCTGCTATTGCGACCGGCGACGGTAAGGGTGTCAGTACTGCCACCGGTTGCACACGATGCCGAGCGCAACGTGCGAGGGCTGTGCGAACAGGTGGAAAACCGCTATCGCAGGCGCCTCGGCCAGCCACCAAGGGCACGGCTCAGCAGCTCGGACTGAATCATCAGCCGCGCTGCTCCAGAAGCCAGTCATCCATGCGTCGCTCCAGCGCGTCCAGTGGAATCGCCCCTGCACCGAGCAGGTGGTCGTGGAAGGCACGAATATCAAAATCCTCACCCAACGCCTGCTCTGCGCGCTGGCGAATCTCCAGAATCTTGAGCTGACCGATCTTGTAGGCCAGCGCCTGCCCCGGCCAACCGATATAGCGATCAATTTCATTGACAATATCGGCCTCACTCTTGCCTGCATTGGCCTTGAAATAATCGATGGCCTGTTCCCGGCTCCAGTCAAAATAGTGAATGCCGGTATCGACGACCAGCCGCACGGCACGCCACATATCGTAGGTGAGCTGGCCGTAGCGCGAGTAAGGATCTGTATACAGCCCCATCTGGTAGCCCAGGCGTTCGGAGTACAGGCCCCAGCCCTCGATAAACGCCGTCTCGCCACCTGTGGTGCGGAACATGGGCAGGCCTTCAAGCTCCTGCGCCAGTGCAATCTGCAGATGGTGTCCGGGCACAGCCTCGTGCACAGACAACACTTCCATTTCGTATTTGGGCCGCACCTCGGGACGGTAGAGGTTCACGTAATAGTAACCGGCCTGCGTGCCATTGGCCGCGGGTCGGCTGTAGTACGCCGTGGTGGTATCAGGTGCGATGGTGTCCGGAATCGGGCGCACGCCATAGGGCATGCGCGGCAGCTTGCCGAACAGCTTCACCAGTTCCGGATCGAGGCGCTTGGAAATGGCCAGGTACCCTTCAAAAAGCGCTTCCGGCGTCTCGTAGTAGAAGCGGGGATCAGAGCGCAGGAAAGCGTTGAAGGCCTGCAGGTCACCGTCGAACCCCACGCTCGCCTTCACTTGCTCCATTTCAGCCAGCAGACGCGCCACCTCCGCCTTGCCCACTGCGTGAATGGCTTCAGGCGTCATATCCGTGGTGGTGAAATAACCCGCCAGAAACCGGTACAGCGCCTTGCCTTCGGGCAGGCTGCCGATGCCCGGCTGTTCACGACAGGCGGGCAGGTAGGTAGCGGTAAGGAACGCCTGGAATTCGGCAAGCGCCGGATTCAACTCGCGATCAATGACCTCCATAGCGCGGCTCTGCAGCGCGGCCCACTGTGATTCCGACATGCCCTCGGGCGCAGTGCGAAACGGCTTGTAGAATGGACTCTCGGCCGGCTCACCCGCGAGCAGTCGGTCGATCTGGGCGGGGACACGCTGCATGACCACACGCGCCTGGGTACGCTGCTGTGCGATTCCCTCCTCAAGCAGTTCGCGGTATTGCGCCAGCAGGGCAGGCATGCGCTGCAGGCGCTGCAGCCAGTCCTGATAATCACGCTCGCTGCTGAAGCGGATACGCTCCTGCAGCGAGTGCAGGTGCTGCGGGCCCGAGCGCATGTTGATGGGGATCAGGTGAAGGCCCAGCCTGTACTCACTGCGCTCACTCTGCAGGCGCCGCAGGAGCATGGCGTAGCTCAATTGCGCCTGCTCACCGAGCGCGTCCGCGTCAATCGCCTCCAGCTGTGCCAGGAATTCCGCGCGGCGCGTGTCGCGCTGTGCGTGGGCAGCGAGGCTCATGTCGCCCCAGCGATCGTTGGCACCCGAATCACCGAGGTGGGTACGCAGTTGGGGGGACTGTTCCAGGGTCCAGGCCCAGTGCTCCTCAACGAGCGCGTCGAACTCCTCCGCCGGCGAGGCGACAGCCAGGTAGGCGGCAAGCATCAGCAGGCCAAACAGGGTAGATCTCATGTTGGTCTCCAATCCAGAACCGGATTCAGTCCGGCGGGGCTCACAGTTTACGCTTGTAGACTGGTCACGATCGGGCACTATAGCGGATACTGGGGTCACGTGCTTCAACCCCCCCACACAGGCACCGGATCGCCCATCAATGAATACGCTGCAGGAACTGACCCGCATTGTGCAAGCCGCTGCCCAGGCGGACCAGACTGAAGATCAGGTCAAGCTGATTGTCGAAGCCATTCACCGCGCCATTGCCGTGGACGTGTGCAGTCTTTACATCGCCGCGACGGATGGCGCCATGGTGCTGGTGGCCAGTCACGGTCTCGACCAACAGGCGGTCGGTTACAGCCGTCTGCCCGCCGGTCGCGGACTCGTTGGCCGCGTGGCACAGACCCGACACCCGATCAACGTCGCGGAAGCGGCCTCCCACCCGGATTTTTGCTACCTGGCCGAGACCCGCGAGGACGAGTTCATCAGCTTTTGCGGGGTACCTGTGGTCAGGGCTGGCGCCGTCATAGGCGTGCTGGTGGTGCAATCCCGCGAGGGCCGCCTGATGTCCGCAGATGAGCAGGCCTTCCTGGTAACCCTGTCGACCCAGTTGGCGCTTGTGTTGCCTCCAGAGCCCCTTGCCGTACACACCCCGTCCAACGCCGTACGCCGGGTCCGCGGGGTCAAGGGCGCGCCGGGGACCGGCATCGGCAGCGCCTGGCTGTGCGAGAATGTCGACCTCTACGCAGTACCTGACCGCCCCTGCGAGGACCCCGCTGCTGCGATCAGCGAGTGGCACCAACTGCTGTCGACCGTGAGCCAGGACGTGGAAAACGAGCGCAGGGCGCTGGGAGAGCAACTTTCCGACGGTGTCAGCGCGGTGTTTACAGCCTACCAGATGCTGCTCAATGACCCCGGGCTGCGAGTCGGGGTGGAACAGGCCATCGCCGCAGGGCAGTGGCTGCCCGGCGCGTTGCGGCAGGTCGTGCACCACTACGCGGAGGTATTCCTGGCCATGGAGGACCCCTATCTGCGCGCCCGCAACGAGGACCTGCATCACCTGGGCAACAAGCTCTACCAGTCCTGGGCCGGGGCCAGCGGCAACCTGCCCGCGGATGACCACGGCCCCATCGTACTGGTCGGCGCCAAGGTCAGCGTGTCGGATATTGCCGCCTGCGACCCGGTGCGGCTGGCCGGTATTGTCTGCTACGAGGGGTCAAGCCTGTCCCACACGGCGGTACTTGCCAACGCGCTGGGTGTGCCCGCCGTGATGGGCACCGGCAAACTGAAAAACATCGAAGACGGCAGCCCGCTGATCGTGGACGGCAATACAGGGCAGGTTATTCTCTACCCCAGCCCGTCGATTCGCCTGGAGTTCGAGCGGCTGCAGCGCGCTGAACAGGCGCTGAAGGGAGAACTCGCCAGCCTGAGAGATGAGCCGGCGACAACGACGGATGGTGAGCGCGTGCGCCTCATGGCCAATACCGGCCTGCTGGCGGATATCTCCCCTGGGCTCGCCAACGGCGCGGAAGGGATCGGGCTGTACCGCACCGAGATGCCCTTCATGATCAGCGAAACCTTTCCCTCAGAGGAGGAGCAGCTGCAGATCTACCGCCAGGTTCTGCAGGCCTACCACGGCCGACCGGTGTATATGCGCATTCTCGACATTGGTGGCGACAAGCCACTGCCCTACTTCCCGATCCACGAGGAGAACCCGGCTCTGGGCTGGCGCGGCATCCGCTTCTGCCTCGACAACAGCTCGCTGCTGATGACCCAGGTCCGCGCCATGCTGCGTGCCGCAGAGGGCACTGCGGACCTGCACATTCTGCTGCCCATGGTCAGCAACAGTGGAGAAATCGCCGCCTTCAAGGGCGTGCTGGACGATGCGCTGCAGCAGCTGCAGGACGAGGGCGTGGACGCGCGGCGACCTCGGGTGGGCATTATGGTTGAAGTGCCCGCGGCGATCTCGCTGTTGCCAGCCTGGGCAGACAGGCTGGACTTTATTTCGATCGGCTCCAACGATCTCAGCCAGTACCTGCTGGCACTGGATCGCAACAACCCCAGAGTGGCCGGTGCCTACGACCATATCCACCCCGCCGTGCTGCAGGAAATCGCCCGCATCACCAGCGCCGCGAAGGCTGGCGGACTACCCCTCAGCCTGTGCGGCGAAATGGCGGCCGATCCCGCCGCCGTGGTCTTTCTGCTAGGAATCGGCATTCGCACCCTGAGTATGAGTGCCTCGAAACTGCCCAGGATCAAATGGCTGCTGCGCTCAATGTCAGCACAGGACGCCGCGGGGCTCGCCCAGCAGGCACTCACCCTGGACAACAGTGCCGACATCCGCGCGCTGCTGGAAGGCGCGCTGCAGCAGCGCGGGCTCGGGCGCCTGCTGGGCAGTGAGTGATATACTGACCGGCCCGCCGGCACAACGGACCATCGCATGACAGCACTCGACAGGGACAATCAGCCACTGGAGGGCGAACGTCTGCAACGGCACATTGAGCGCGCCCTCGCGCTCACCGAGGTGCCGCGCAGTCGCGACCTGCAGATTGCCTACCAGATCATCAAACGCTACTTCCGGCCCGAAGTACGCGGTGTTGAGCGCATACCCCAACGGCCCTGCCTGTTCGTCGGCAACCACAGCCTCTTCGCACTGGATGGCATGGTGGTTGTTTCCATACTGCAGCAGCAGTACGGCCGCTTTCTGCGGCCTCTGGGCGATAAATTCCTGTTTACCCACCCGCAGATGGAGCAGGCCCTGCTGGCGCGCGGCGCCGCCATGGGTCACCCCGAGGTCTGCAGTGCCCTTATGGCCCACGGCCAGGACCTTCTGGTGTTTCCCGGAGGTGCGCATGAGGCGGTGAAGCCAAACCGACTGCGTTACCAGCTGCAATGGAAGGAGCGCTTTGGCTTCATCCGCATGGCCGCGCAATACGGCTATACCATCATGCCCTTTGGCATCGTGGGGCCGGACGAGTTCTATGACCACCTGATAGAAAGCGAGGCACTGCCGGATTCGTTACCAGGCCGGCTGTTACGCCGTGTCGGCCTGCTGACAGAAGATACGCGCAGCGACGCGCTGCCCCCCCTCGCCATCGGCGCACTGGGCACCGCGCTGCCCAAACCCCAGCGCTGCTTTCTCGGCTTCGGCCGACCCATTGACCTGGCAGCCTACGCGCGGCGGAAACCGGGCAAGGCGCAGCTGCGCAAGATTCGCGATGACGTCGCCGGCGAGATCGAACAGCAACTGCAGGCGCTGTTGCTTTTACGGGAACAGCAGCGCAGTGAAAACAGCCTGCTGCGCCGCATACTGACCCTGTAGCGTCAGTTATTCGGCCATCACGCGGGCCAGCCGGGACGGCCTGCGCCAGGTCGTACCGCGCAAGCGCAGGAGATACACCAGCGCGAGTGCCAACAGCATCGCCACAAAGCCCCACCAGCTGACCAGGGGGCCCACGCCGAGATGCTTGATCATCACATACTGGCCCAGAAGCATCAGCACGTGCAGGGTCATGGAGGTGTTCATCAGCCAGCGGGTATCCCCGGCACCACGCAACACCCCGCTGCAAACCAGAATGACCGCATCTGCCACCACATAGGTCGCCATCCCCAGCATCATGCTCGCGCCCAGTGCGACGATGGCGGTGAAATCCTGCTCCGGGGTGGCAAACACCATCATCAGCTCGTATCGGAACAGCACAAAGAACAGGGCCAGCAGCACGGAGAAGCCAAGTGCGACGGTAAAACCGGCCGCGATCACCTGGTTCGCCCGGGTCATGTCCCCCGAACCCACATAGCGCCCAATCATACTGGTGACGGCGATGTTCAGGCCTATCAACGGCACGTAGTTCAACATGTCCCAGTTGAAGACAATCGCCATTGCAGCGCCCTCGGTGATGCCATAGGACTGGAACAGCAGTAAAAAGAAATTGAAGGTGGCGGCGCCAACAAACGTCTCGAAGCCCGATGGCAGACCGAGCCGCACATAGCGCTGCAGGATTCCCCGGTCATAGTGGAAAGCCTCGGCGACGTGAAAGCGCTCACGATGGATACGGTTGAAATAAAAGGCCGCATAGATCAGCAGGCTGCATGCCGTGGCGATTACGGTGCCCAGCGCAGCGCCGCGAATACCCAACTCGGGAAAGCCAAACTTGCCGAAGATCAATACCCAGGTGAGCGGTATATTGATCAGCACGCCCAGCACATCGGTGATCATCACGACGCGGGTTTTGCCAATGCCGCAGAAATAGCCCGCCACACAGGCTTTGACCAGGGCAAAGAAGGCACCGCCCATCATCACATGATAGTACTGCCGCTCCAGTATCACCTGTTCCGGAGGATGCCCCATGGCGGCAAACAGGCCGCCCATGCCCCAGGCAATAACCACTAGCAGCGGTTGGCAGGCGAGCGCCATGATGACGCCCTGGGTGAGCACGCGCGGGCACTTCTGCAACTGACCGGAGCCGTAATACTGTGCCACCAGCGCAGTCGCGTAGGACATTACGCCAATGAACAGGGATACACTGACAAAAAATGTAACGCCGCCACCCAGGGCGGAGGCAATGTGCAGGGCGTCGATACGCGACAGAAACAGGCGATCAGTGAACACCATCAAGGCGAACGCACTCTGCGACACCACCATGGGTAGCGCCAAGCGAAGCAATTCACGTGTCTGGCCTGTGCTGAGCATTATTATCCCCGACGGCGCCCGGACTGGCCCCGCCGCCGACGCCCGCAAGCGCGGTCTACCGGAACCGGCCGCCGGTGCAGCGTCAGCGTTACATGGTGAAAAAGGCCGACATTATAGAAGCCGCTCGCGGAAGTGCCAGCTCAGTCCGGGATAAAACGACCAACGGAGGGTGCCGCGGGACGAACGGGGCCCCGCAGCACAGTGAGCGCCGGGCCTAGCGCTTGGGAATGCCCAGGGCGCCGAGGTTCGCCGCCATGTCCTGTGCGGCCGTAGCGGGGTTGATGGCGCGGTCAATTTTGAGAATGGTGCCATCAACGCCGATGTAGAACGTATGCCGCTTGGCAAAGCCCATCATGGCCAGCACGCCGTAGGCCTCCGCCACCTGCTTCTCCGGGTCACTCAGCAGCGGAAAATCGGCCTCGGTCTCCTCAGCAAACCGGCGATTCTCCTCAACCTCGTCGACACTGGCCATAAAATAGGTCACATCGTATTCCCGAATCAGGTGCCCGTTTTCAGCAAGCGACTTGCACTCCACGGTGCAGCCCGACGTAAAGGCACGCGGGTACCAGGCCAGCACCACCGCCTGTTTGCCCTTGAAGTCGGCCAGCGAATACTGTTTGCCATCGCTGCCCATCAGACTGAACGCGGGGGCGCTATCCCCGACCTGCAGTTCTTCCGCGATGGCCGGAACAGCGCAAGCCAGAGCCAGCAGCAACGCGAGGGATCGAATCAATTCCATACAAACTCCATGACTGAACGGGGCTGCATTTCACAGCAGGGAAACCACGTAGTATGGTACGCGCCTGTCGGCGGCTGGATCACTCTCTGTGTCCGGGCCGCTCTACTCAAACCACCGAATCCGGACCATGCCATGCCCATCCTGACCCGCACACTTCTTGGCCTGCTACTCGCGGGCCTGATCCCGGGCGCTACCGCCCACGCTCAAGACAGTAGCACATGGCGCGTCGACGAGCCCGATTTCTCGGCCCCGGCCACCCGCGCCGCGATCAATGTGCGCGAAGGCACGTGGATGAGCATCGACGTCTCCCCGGATGGCAGGCATATTGCCTTTGACCTGCTGGGCAACCTGTATGAAATGCCCATCAGCGGCGGGATCGCAACGCCACTGACCACGGGCTTCGCCTGGGACATGCAACCTCAATACAGCCCGGATGGCCGCCATATCGCCTTCACCTCGGATCGCACTGGCGGCGACAACCTGTGGCTGCTGGAACGCGGCAGCGGCGCACTGCAGCAACTTACCTTTGAGGACTTCCGGCTGCTTAACAGCCCCAGCTGGAGCCCGGACGGCAAGTATCTGGCGGCCCGCAAGCATTACACCACCTCCCGCTCCCTGGGGACCGGCGAAATCTGGATGTACCACGTTGGCGGCACTGCGCAGAACGCGGGGCAGATGCTGATTCCCCGCCCCAGCCCGACCTTCCAGAAAGAACAGGGCGAACCCGCTTTCAGTCCGGATGGCAAAAGCCTGTATTTCTCCCTGAACACGACACCGGGCGACACGTTTATCTATCACCAGGACAGCAATACCGAACTGTTCCAGATTCGCCGGGTTGATCTCGCCAGTGGGAATGTCAGCACTGTGGCCGGCGGCCCCGGCGGCGCGGTGCGCGCCACGCCGTCACCGGATGGCAAGCGACTCGCCTACGTCAAGCGGGTGCGCGCCCAGTCGCGGTTGTTCGTCAAAGACCTCGCCACCGGCACCGAACGCATGCTGTTCGATGGCCTCGACCTCGATATGCAGGAGACCTGGGCTGTGCACGGGCTCTACCCCACCATGGAATGGACCCCTGACAGCCGCGATATCGTGTTCTGGGCACAGGGCAAGATCTGGCGTTTGAACACGCTTGACGGCTCCCTGCTGAACATCCCCTTCGAAGTCAGGGACAGCCGTGACATCTATCCCGCCGTGCGCTTCCCGGTCGACGTGGCACCGGAGCACTTCAGCACCCGTATGGTGCGCTTCGCCACACCGTCACCGGACGGCAAGGCCATCGTTTTCGAATCGCTGGGCCGGCTGTATATCAAGCGCGGCAGCGCGGAACCCCAGCGCCTCACGGGGGACGGCGAAGGTGGTTTCGACTACGCCCCCGTGTGGAGTCCCGACGGTCGTGAAATCCTGTTCCTGCGCTGGACAGACAGCGAACTCAGCCGCATTCACCGCGTGCCGGTCCGCGGCGGCAAGGCGCGTGCCCTGGATCATCCGAAAGGCCAGTACACGGAACTGGCTATCGACGGCAGCGGCGATACCCTGGCCCTGCGCAAGCTGGCCGGCAGTGCCCTGCTCAACCCGGAGTGGTCGGTACAACCCGGCATCTACCTGGTCTCGCGCGCCACCGGCGACATGCAGTTTGTCAGCGCACGCGGTGAACACCCCCATTTTGGTCCGGATGGCCGGGTCTACGCGCAGGAACGCGCCGAAACCGCCTCGGGCCGCGGCAGCAGCACCGCGAGCACAGTGCTCATCGCCATGTCGCGCACTGGCCACGATGTACAACAGGTCGCCAGTGCCGAGCTGGCCACACGCATCCGTCTGGCCCCCGACGGTCGGCACATCGCCTTCGAAAACGGCCACCAGATGTACCTCGCAGCAGCCGCGCCCACCGCGGGCAAAACGCTGGTGCTCGATGATCCCAGGCCCGCGTTCCCCATTGTGCGCCTGAGCCGGGTCGGCGGCGACTACCTGAACTGGAACGCCGCAGGGAGCGCAGTGGTCTGGAGTACGGGCCCGACACTGAACACGGTCACCGTCGCCGATGCGATGCGTGCAGACTTCACGCCCCCCGAAAGCGGTGTGGATCTCAGCATGCGCGTGGCCAGTGCCCGCCCCGACACACGCCTCGCACTCACCAATGCACGGGTAGTCACATTGAACAGCCGGCGCGAGGTGATTGACGGTGGCACGGTGCTGCTGGACGGTAACCGCATCCGCGCCGTGGGGGATGCCAGCCTCGCAATACCGGAGGGCTTCCGCACCGTGGACCTGGGCGGCAAGACACTGCTGCCAGGTTTTATTGATATCCATGCGCACGGCCCCTACGGCCGCGCCGACATTATCCCGCAGCAGAACTGGGATCTGCTCGCGCACCTTGCACTGGGCGTTACCACGGTGCACAACCCGTCCAGCGTCGCCTCCCAGGTGTTTGCTGCCGCTGAGTATGCCCGTGCCGGGCGCATTCTCGGACCGCGGATTTTCTCCACGGCTGAAATCATCTACGGTGCGAAGTCCACCTATTATTCGCCGGTAGAGACCCTGGACGATGCCCTGGCACACGTGCGCCGGCTCAAGGCCCAGGGCGCAGTGACCGTGAAAAACTACAACCAGCCGCGTCGCGACCAGCGGCAGATGGTGATCGAAGCCTCCCGCCGCGAGGGCCTGATGCCCGTCGCCGAAGGTGGGGCCCTGTACCACATGGACATGAACCTGATCGGCGACGGTATCACCGGGGTCGAGCACAATGTCCCTGCCCTGCGCCTGTACGAGGATGTCCTGCAGTACTGGCGACAGAGCGAAGCGGGCTACACCCCCACGCTGGTGGTGACTTTCGGTGGGCTGACCTCCGAGGACTACTACTACCAGGACACGGAGGTGTGGAAACACCCCCTGCTCGCCAACTTCGTCCCGCCAGCCGTATTACAACCTCGCTCGGTGCGCAGGCCCATGGCCCCGGAAGCTGACTACCGCGATGACGACGCCGCCGCGGCCGCCAAAGGCTTGCTGGACGCCGGAATACTGGTCAACACCGGCGGACACGGCCAGCGCGAGGGCCTGGCCACGCACTGGGAAATGTGGAGTTTCGTGCGTGGTGGCTTCAGCCCGATGGAGGCACTGGCCGCAGCGACCATCAATCCGGCGCGCTACCTCGGGATGGAAGGCGACATCGGCTCACTGGAGGCGGGCAAGCTGGCAGACCTGGTCATTATTGACGGCAACCCGCTGGAGGATATCCGGCAGACAGACCGTATCAGCCACGTTGTGCTGAATGGCCGCGTCTATGCGGCGGAGTCGCTGTCCGAGGTATTTACCGGCGACAGCACGCTGCAGCCCTTTTACTGGCAAGGCAGGCCGGAATCGGCTATCCGCTGAGCGAGTGCTCAGGCGTCGCCCTGCGTCGCACCCCTGCGGGCCAGGATCCAGTCGGCCAGCGCCTGGCGCGCGGCCGCGGCGCGGCGCGGCTGGCGCAGGGACGCGAACCAGCGCGCCAGCTGGCGACGTTCGGCGTCGCTGACATCGGCCAGCAGGGCGGTATCCAGCTGCAGTGCACTGCGGTCGGCGTGTGTGCGACTGCACAGACGTTGCTGATGCAGCAGCGCCCTGCCCAGTAGCACGAAGGGAAAATTCGGGTTTCGCGAGGGCCCGTAGCTCACCAGTTTACCGCCGCTGGGAATGCCCTTGACCCTAAGCTGAGCAATCTCATCAGCATACCGCAAGGCCGCCATACCGCCAGACGCCGCGCCGAGCGCTCCACTGACCAGTGTGCCCAGGCCGCCTGTGAGCCCCGCTGTGACGCCGTCCAGGGCCATCCCCGTGCCACCGCCCAGCAATGCGCCCGCCGAGGCTGCCACCAGCGCCAGCGCTCGACGATCCAGCCCCCATAGATACCATTGCTCCACGTTGAACAGCTCTGACGCTTCCAGGTCGAGATCCAGCTCACTGCGCTGCAGACGATGATAGTGGTAGACCTCCTCCACCTGTCGACGACAGTGCCGCTCGCGAGCCTTTAGCTCATGCTGGTAGCGGCTGAACAGGAGGTCCTGCACCGGCTGCACCGGCAGCCCCTCGGGTACCCGCTGCGAGAGCTGAAACTCCAGTGCTTCGGCAATCCATTCGGTAATCAGTGCCGCAGCCTCACGGTGTTCACGCCCGCGTTCCCTGCGTAACACCTCAACCGCACGGTCCAGTGACTGCCGCCACTGCTCATCGAGGTGCCCAAACAGTACCAGCAGCTCAAGCTGTTTCTCTGCCTCGGCACGTTGCGCATTGAACAGGCGCACAGTCTGGAAATATTGCCCCAGACCGGCCTGCCACTCCGCCACATAATCTTCATTGTCGATGGGGTTGATCAACGCGAGGCTGGGGCGGCCTGTCCAGCGCAGAATTTCCATTTCCGCCTCGTAGTCGGCACCGAAAGGCACAGATCCGTCGACCACGTAAATAATCCCGGCACCAGCAACAACAGGCTGCAACAGTGCACACTCATCGTGAAACCGCGGATCGTCGCGGTGCGCGTCAACAAAGTCGCGTACTGCCCTGGGCCTGCTGGCCGCATCAGCGGCGTGTGCACGCAACCACTCCAGCACCGCACGCGCCCGCTGTATGCCGGGCGTATCCACCAGCGTGTACAGAGTCTCGCCATCGACGCGCATCGGAAACTCGCGTGCTTCGCGTGTCGAACCCGCACGCGCCTCAATCCCCACGGAATCGTCTCGCGCGAGTGTTGCCACAATACTTGACTTGCCTTTGTTGGGACGGCCCACGACCGCAAAAACCGGCAGACTCATGAGATCACCACCGGATTCAGCAGCTGCACATCCACCGCCTGAAACGGCATGGCCCGGGCAAACAGGCGCCAGTCTTCCACCTTGCGGTGCGGCAAGGGACGGCCCGGCAGCGGTACCAGGAGAACACTGCACTGTGGAATGCTGAACAGGGGCTCCAGTAGATCGGCCAGCTCCGCGACGGGTGGCTCCCAGCCCTTTACCGCAAGATAGAGCCGGTCGATATCCCCAAGCGGCAGCGCCGCCAGCGTCCGCCGGTCCGTGGCAAGATCGCTACCGGCAATACCCGCACGCTGCGCAGGTTGCCCGTCCGCGAGCTCTTCGTAGCTTGCAGGGGCCTGTTCACCGAAAGCGCCAGCCACCTCCAGCAGCAAGGCACGCGGCCACGCGACAGGCGCCGTATCAACGCCCGGCTCCGCAGCGCCGGATTTGCCCGGCCCCGTGATGGCGGCTTCAGGTGCCGCACCGGTTGCCACCAGCGGCGCCTGCATCCGTGCCAGCACGCGCTCGACACCGGGATAGCTGAGCAGGCTGGCCAGCAACTGCCGCCGGTACAGGGCGCGTGACAGGAGGTACAGCAACACGCGCGGCAACAGACTGTAAACCAGCAGGCACAGCATCAAGAAACCCCACCAGCCGCGCATGCGCTCCAACCGCTCGACGTCCAGCAGCTGCAGCGCCGCGTGATAGCGGCTACTGCTCAGCAACTCGGGCGCGATCGTGGCACTCGGAAGCAGGCTTTGCCAGGGCCAGGCAAGCGCGTCTACCAGGGCCTGCATGAACGGGTCGCTGAGCGGATAGGTGGACCCCCACACAAACCCGTAGTTGTCCACTGCCGGCAAGACGAGAAATGCCGCCGCCGCACCTGCCGCGAACAGCGCACCCAGCGCCTGGCCGTGGCGTAGAAAAAGCAGGCGCAACAGCGGCTGTGCCTCGCGCAGCGCCCGCGCATCAGGCCAGCGCCGCCGCAGAACAAAACGAATCGGTTGTACCGGCGACGCCGGGGGCACCCTGCCCCACAGCAGCTGCAACAGCACCAGCAGCGACCCCACCATCAGCAGCCCTTGCAGCCCCACGAACACCAACAACCAGAACAGCACATTGACCAGCGCATTCGCGCTGCCGAGTAACAGCCCCGCCATAGCGGCGAAGCCTGCACACAGCGCCAACAGGTTGAGCAGAACCGCGGGATTGGCGCGGCTGGCCCACTCCGGCCTGCGCTGCGACTGCGGGTCCACCGACTGCAACCAGTGCTGTACCCGCTGCCAGTCATCAGCAGTCTCGACGCAGCTCCGGCCGATTTCCCGGTCGCGCTGCCGTAACTGCGCCAGCGACAGATCCCGGTCGTGCTCAAGCTGGCTGGCTAGGTGATACAAGTCACTGATGTCGGGAGAAGCGATTGCCCTGTCCTCGGTATTCGCTGGCTGCACTGCAGTGTACGATACAGGCAATTCAATCTGAACGGGAGCAGGTATGCCAGCAACACCCTCCAACCCATGGCCCATACGCTGGGACTTGCTGGTACGTTACCGCTACATTGAGACCATTGTTCTGTGGGAGGGTCGACTGACCACCCGCCACCTGTGTGAAACCTTCGGCATTGGTCGCCAGCAGGCGAGCAAGGATATCAATCGCTACATCCGTGACATCGGGCCGGGCAATCTTGTTTACGATGCGTCGCTCAAGGGTTACATGCCGGCAGCGGGGTTCAGGCCGCAAGTGACAGAGGGCGTGGCGGACGAGTACCTGCACCTGATGGCGCGCAACAACGAACTGTCAAACGTGTTCGAATCGCTGGCACTGAACGTCGCGAATATTGAGGTGCTGCGGGTACCGGTGCGCGATGTGCGCCCCGAGGTACTGCGCCCCATCATGCAGGCCGCACGTCAGCGCAAACGCCTGGAAGTGGATTACGTGTCACTGCACAACCCCAACCGCGAGGGGCGTATCATCGTGCCGCATACTCTGGTATTCACCGGGCTGCGCTGGCATGTACGTGCCTGGTGTGAAAAGAACCAGGAGTACCGCGACTTTGTGCTCAGCCGTTTCCGCGATATTCCGGAGATACTTGATGACTCGCCCCAGGGGGTCGAGAACGACCACGACTGGAACACCCACGTGACGCTGCGTATTGTGCCGGATCCAAGGCTGTCGCCTGCACAGCAGCAGGTGGTGGAGACAGATTACGGCATGCTGGAGGGCGCCCTGCACATCACCGTGCGTGGGCGGCTGGTGCCCTACGCCCTGAAGCTGTTGCACATCGACCCTGAGCCGGCCTCACTTGAAGACCCTATGGCACAGCAGATCGTGGTGGAAAACCGGGAGGCACTCAGGCCCTGGCTGTTCAGTTGATCAAAGAGCGCTTTCAGCGCACCGTGAGTATGATCTTCCCTATATGAGCGCTGCTTTCCATCAGTTCGTGGGCCGCCGCAGCGTCCTGCAGCGGGAACGTCGCCGCGATCACCGGCTGGATTTCACCCGCCTCCAGCAGCGGCCATATACGCTCACGCAACTGCGCGGCGATCTCCGCTTTCGCCTCACTTGACTGAGGGCGCAGGGTCGACGCGCTCAGGGTCAGGCGCTTCAACAACACTGGCACAAAGTTGACCGTAGCCTCGAAACCACCCTGGTAGGCGATGTTCACGATGCGACCGTCGGTCGCCGCCAGCCGCAGGTTGCGGTTGATATACTCGCCGCCAACCATGTCCAGTATGACATCCACACCGCTGCCGCCGGTCAGTTCACCGAGCACCTGCTCAAAGTCTTCACTGCGGTAGTTGACCGCGCGGGCGGCACCGAGCCGGACACAGGCCGCGCACTTCTCCTCGCTGCCCGCCGTTGCATACACGGTTGCGCCAAGGGCCCGCGCCATCTGGATTGCGCTGGTACCGATACCCGAGCTGCCACCATGCACCAACAGGCTTTCGCCGGCCTGCAGGCGCCCGCGCATGAACACGTTGGTCCACACGGTGAAAAACGTCTCGGGAAGGCCGGCAGCCGCGACAAAGTCCATACCAGCAGGCAGCGGCAGGCACTGCCCCGCCGGCGCTACAACCTGCTCTGCGTAGCCACCACCATTGGTCAGGGCACAGACGTGATCACCGACCTGCCAGCCGACAACACCGGCCCCCACCGCCGCCACGCGACCTGCCACTTCCAGGCCGGGAAGGTCTGACGCCCCTGGGGGTGGGGGGTACAGACCGAGTCGCTGCATCACGTCCGGCCGGTTGACCCCTGCCGCGACAACATCAATCAGGAGTTCGCCGGCACCCGCAACAGGGGCCTCACGACGTGTCATTTTCAATACGGCAGGTGCGCCGGGTTGACTGATTTCGATGCACTGCATGGGGCCGTGACTCCGCTGCCTAGGAGGTAAATTTCTTCATGATATCCACCGGTAGCGGGAACACAATCGTCGAACTCTTGTCACCGGCAATCTCCACCAGCGTCTGCAGGTAACGAAGCTGGATCGCGGACTCTTCAGTGGCCAGCATCTTGGCGGCTTCGGCCAGTTTCTCGGCAGCTTCGGCTTCACCCATGGCGTGGATCACCTTGGCCCGGCGTTCGCGTTCGGCCTCCGCCTGTTTCGCAATCGCCCGTACCATGGACTCGTTGAGATCCACATGTTTGATCTCGACGTTGGCCACCTTCACACCCCAGGCTTCTGTCTGCTTATCGAGAATGGACTGAATGTCGTCGTTCAAACGATCCCGCTCGGCGAGCATGTCATCGAGATCATGCTGCCCCAGCACCGAGCGCAGCGTCGTCTGGGACAGCTGGCTTGTCGCCTCAAGGTAGTTCTCCACCTGGATGATGGCCCGCTCAGGGTCAACCACACGGAAATAGATCACAGCGTTGACCTGTACCGACACGTTGTCACGGGAAATCACGTCCTGCGTAGGCACGTCCATGACCAGGGTACGCAGGTCCACACGCACCATCTGCTGCAGCACGGGAATGATGATGATCAGGCCAGGGCCTTTCACCTTGTAGAAACGGCCCAGCATGAAAATGACGCCCCGCTCATACTCGCGGAGCACCCGGAACATGGACAGCAGCAACACTATCGCGAGCACGATAAAGGCGCCGGTAAACATCTCGATCTCGAACATCAGGCCTATCCTTTTTCCGGAGGTTGTTCGGATTGACTGCGGACGACCGCAGTCAATCCGTCGATTGCCAGCACAACGACTGGCTCGTCAGGTTGCAGGGGAGCCTCGCTGCGCGCATGCCAGAGTTCCCCATCCAGCCATACCCAGGCCTCGCCATCGTGCAGGCGCGCCACGTGCGTCGTCATGCCCACCAGGCGCTGCACACCACTGACCACCGCGCGCTTGCGCGCGCGCAGCACCATGCCCAGTGCAAACACCAGCAAGCCGACACTGAATACGGTGACCGCGAGCACGATAGGCAGTGCCAGTTGGTAGGCGGGCAGGTTGGTATCCATCAACATGATCGAACCCGTTACGAAAGCGGCAGCTCCACCCAGCCCCAGCACCCCGAAACTCGGCGCAAAGGCTTCGGCCGCCATCAAGGCCACGCCGAGCAGCAGCAGACCCATACCGGCGTAGCTGACGGGCAGCATCTGCAGAGCATACAGGGCAATCAGCAGGCTCACGGCGCCCACGATACCGGGCAGGCCAATGCCCGGGTTGTAGAACTCGATGACCAAACCGTAGATACCGACCAGCAGCAGGATATACGCGATGTTGGGATTGGTGATGACAGCGAGGAACTCACTGCGCCAGTCCGGCGCCTGGTCTACGATTGCCACGCCAGCCGTCTCGAGCACCCGGGTGGCATCCCCCACATCGACCGCTATCCCGTGCACGCCCTGCAACAGCAGGGGAATCGAGTCCGCCAGTTGATCGATGACCCCGGCGGCCAGCGCGTCTTCTGCCGGCAGGCTGACCCCGTCGCGCACCGCGCGTTCCGCCCAGTCACCATTGCGCCCGCGCAGCTGCGCGAGGCTGCGGATGTAGGCCACCGCATCGTTCACCACCTTGCGCTCCATCGCTGTACTGCCCGCGGTGGTGGCGGGCGACGATGCTGCGCCCTCCTCCCCCTCATCCGCACCCGGCAACCCCGGCAGACCGCCGCCGCCAAGCTGCACCGGTGTCGCCGACCCCAGATTGGTCCCCGGGGCCATGGCCGCGATGTGTGTGGCATACAACAGGTAGGTGCCGGCGCTGGCGGCCCGCGCGCCACTGGGTCCCACGTATCCCAATACCGGGACGGGTGCTGCCAGTGTGGCCTTGATCATGTCGCGCATGGCGCTGTCCAGGCCACCTGGTGTGTCGATGCGCAGTACAACCGCCTCGGCGTTCGCAGCGACGGCGCGTTCGAGCGAGCGAATCATGTGGTCCGCGGTTGCCGGGCCGATGGGGCCGTCGATGTGAATCACCCAGACCTGTGCGGCAGCAGCGGGGGCTGCAAGAACCCAGGCCAGCAGCAACAGACGCAGCAGGGCGAGACAGCGATACAAGGAATACCTTTTCATGCTCCCAGTATAGTGCAAGCTGACGGACGGCGCCGAGGCCACGTCAGGCCATCTGCCTCAGGAATTCAACAGGCGCAGCTCACCATTCAGGTGCACATCCCGCTGCGGGAAGGCGATAACCAGCCCATGCTCCCGGAACAGCGCATCGATCTGGAAGCGAAGGTCGCTGCGAATCAGGCGCAAGCCGCGCTCGGCGGTGGAGTGCACCCAGAAATTGAGTTCGAATTCCAGCGAGCTGTCGCCAAAGTTGTCGAAAATCACCATGGGTTCCGGCGTCTTCAACACGTTCGGATGCTCCTCGGCAACACGGTACATCAGGGTCTCGGTAAGCCGCACGTCGCTGTCGTAGGCAACACCCACCCGCACCGCCGTGCGCACCAGGTCGTCCACCAGTGTCCAGTTGGTGACGGTATTCTCGAGCAACTGGCTGTTGGGAATCAGCAGGTGTACGCCATCAACACGTCGGATGCGCGTCGAGCGCGTGTTGATAGACTCCACCGTCCCGCGCACCTCACCAAGCTCGAGGAAATCTCCGATCTTGATGGGCCGCTCCCACATCAGTATCCAGCCACTGATGAAGTTGTTGATGATGTTCTGTGCACCGAAGCCAAACCCGATCGCCACGGCGCCTGAGACGAACGCGAACGCCGCCAGTGGGACACTCAGCAGATCCAGCGTCGACATGCCCACAATGGCCATACCGAGAATGAGGTAGGCACGGAAAGCCAGCTGCACCACATTCGGATCGAGGTTGCGCTTGAGCATACGCGAGCGCAGGAAGCGACCGCTCCAGAGCACGAAGAAGATCCCACCGACCAGCAGGGCCAGAACGGTCAACACCTGGGCCAGGGTAATGGCAACGTCGCCAAATACGATTAGAGGCGCATTGAGGATTCGGTTAAGCTGTTCCATGCAGGGTTCCTTGAAGGGTCACGGACACATGATCAGGGCAAAATTACTCTCACCGCAAGGGCAGTACCAGACAGGCGACGAATCGTTGATTGCTGTCTGGCGTGGACAGGAAAGCAGCGTGCTCTGGCTGGATATGGAGGGCGAGCTGACCGCAGAGCGGCAGGAGTTGCTCGTTTCACTCAATTGTGACCGGCTCGCTGTCTCTGACTGCGCCCGCACCCGGCATCCGCCCAAGGTGGAAGAATTCGACCACGACACGTTCATCCTGTTTCGCGGCATGACCAGCCTGGACGACAACCTGGAATTACAGCCTATGCCTGTCGGTATGTGGGTCGGCAAGCGGATTCTCATCACCAGCCACCCCGGCACGGCCGTCAGTGTAAACCACTTCTGGGACAGCGAGGAACAACAGTCCTTGCTGAAAACGCCCAATGTCCTCGCCCTGCGTATTTTGCACTACGTGGGTGGGCGTTATCTGGAAAAGCTCATGGATTTCGAGGACACCCTGGCCGGTCTGGAAGATGCCCTGCTGACCGACCAGACCGATACCGTGATGAAAGAACTGGTGATCTACCGCTCGCGATTGCGCAAACTGCTGCGTATTTTCAACTACCATGAAGCGCTGGCCGAGCACATTCTCCACAGCGGCACCGTCCACCTGGGTACCGGCAAGGACAAGAGCCATCACGTGCGTCGCGACCTCTTCGACCGCTGCGAACGGCTGCGAACCCTGTGCTCCATGTACTACGAGATCTGCGGCGACCTCGTGGAGAGCCATATTTCCATCACCTCCCACCAGCTCAACCAGACCATGAAGGTCCTCACCATCATCACAGCGATCTTTGTGCCGTTGAGTTTTGTGGCGGGTCTGTACGGCATGAACTTCCAGCACATGCCCGAACTGCAGTTCCGCTACGGTTACTTTGTGGTGTTGGGACTGATGGCACTTCTGGCGGTGGGCATGCTGACCCTGTTCCGTAAGGTGCGCTGGCTGTGACAGCGGAATCAGGCCTTTGCGGATAGCCTCATTGACGCTATTGTTTGGTCAAACAGAATAACGAGAGGTCATCCCCATGCGCCCAGTCAACCTCGCCGACGCCGGCTTTCTCCTGATGGAGAAACGACAGACCCCCATGCATGTGGGCGGACTGCACCTGTTCAACTACCCGAAGGGTGTAGACCAACGCGAATTCCTGCAGCAGGTGCTTGCCGCCCTGCGCACCGACGAGGAGTACCGGCGCCCGTTTGGTGAGTATGTCACCACCGGTCGCGCAGGTCCCCTGCGGCTCTATTGGGAAAAGGATGAGCACTTCGATATTGACTACCATGTGCGCCACTCCGCCCTGCCCCAACCCGGACGCTATCGTGAGCTCTTCATGCTGGTGTCCCGGCTGCACAGCACGCTGCTTGACCGCACGCGACCACTCTGGGAACTGCATCTCATCGAAGGCCTGCGCAACAACCAGTTTGCCGTGTACAGCAAATGCCATCACGCGGCGACCGACGGCGCCTCGGCGATGCACATGATGAACGCCATGTACTCCACCAGCCCCCGCAGTCGAGCGCGCCACTCCGCAATGTCCTTCGAAGCCTTCGAGCAGTACAAGGCAAGGCGCCTGCCACCCCCCGTGGAGCGTGTAGAGCCGCGCGGGCGGGAACTGAAAACCGTGCTGGAAGCGCTGCGCCAGCAGTACGACACCACAACCAACCTGGTCAGCGCCTTTCGCCAGTTCGGCGGCGCTTTCTTTGGCCGCAGTGGTAACCTCGCAGTACCCTGGCATCACGTGCCCCGCACCTCGATCAACACCAATGTCAGCGGGTCCAGGCGCTTCGTTGCCCAGTCCTTCGAGTTCGAACGTGTACGCAACGTCTGCAAGGCAACCCATGCCACCGTCAACGATATCGTGCTGGCGATGTGTGCAGGTGCTCTGCGGCGCCACCTTGCCAACCTGGGCGAGCACCCCGCGCACTCGCTAAAGGCGATGGCGCCGATCTCGCTCCGGGAGGAGAGCGATCTCGATTCATCCAACGCCGTCGGCTTCATTACCGCCGACCTGGCAACCGACGTCGCCGATCCGGAGCAGCGGCTGCGCAAGATCCAGGCCTCGATGGCGGCGGGCAAGACACTGCTGCGCAGCATGTCCCAACGCGAGGCGACGCTGTTCATGCAGATTACCCAGATACCCGCCCTGCTCACCTCGGTGCTCGGCATCGCGGCCAATTTCCCCGCCTTCAGCACTGTGATATCCAACGTCCCCGGGCCGCGGGAGCAGCTCTACTGGAACGGCGCCAGCCTGGAAGGCGTGTATCCTGCGTCCATTGTGTTTGATGGTTTCGCCATGAACATCACGCTGGTGAGCTATCGCAAGCAGCTGGATTTCGGCATCGTCGCCTGCCGGCGCTCTATGCCCCAGGTACAGCGCATTATCGACTATCTCGAAGAAGCGCTGACAGAGCTGGAGGAACTGGCGGGGCTGCGCACGGCCCCGAAACGCTCTGGCCGCAGCAAGGCAAAAGCGGCGGCTGGCAGCACCGCCAAGGCGTCAACGAAGAGCGGGACCAAAACCACGGCCAAAACCAAAACCAAAACCAAATCCCGTCAGGCCGCTGGCAGCAAGGCCGCGCCGCGCGCCACGCCGAAGCGTGCCAGTAAACCGAAACTGGCGGGTAGCAACAACGCAAAAGGATGAATTCCCCAGCAATGAACGAGCAAATTCTGATTGGCGGCAACGCCGAAGGACAGTGCGGCCTGCTGCCACGCTACGCCAACCGCCACGGCCTGATTGCCGGCGCTACCGGCACCGGGAAAACCGTCACACTGCAGTGCCTCGCAGAGAGCTTCTCTGACCGCGGTGTGCCCGTGTTCATGGCGGATGTCAAAGGCGATCTCTCCGGTATCAGCCAGGCGGGAACACCACACCCCAAAGTGGATGAACGGAACCAGTACATCGGCATTACCCACTACCAGCAGCGCGGCTTTCCCGTCGCCTTCTGGGATGTGTTCGGGGAGGCCGGGACACCGGTGCGCACCACCGTCACCGAGATGGGCCCCGCGCTGCTGGCCCGCCTGCTGGACCTCAACGACACCCAGGAAGGTGTGATGAACGTGGTCTTCGAGTTCGCCGACAGCGAGGGCCTGCTGCTGGTAGATCTGGCTGACCTGCGTACAACGCTGGAATATCTCGCGGAGCACGGCTCGGAACTGGGAGCAGGCTTCGGTGTCGCCAAGGCTTCAGTGAATGCCATTCTGCGCAGGTTACTGGTGCTTGAGCGTGAGGGGGGGCGCGCGTTTTTCGGCGAGCCCTCACTGGAACTCAAGGACTTTATGCAAACCACCCGTGACGGACGCGGGGTGATCAACCTGCTTGCCGCCAACACCCTCATCCAGAGCCCGCGCGTGTACTCTACGTTCCTGCTCTGGTTACTCTCCGAACTGTTTGAAACGCTGCCGGAACTCGGGGACCCCGAGCAGCCTGTGCTGGTGTTCTTTTTCGACGAAGCTCACCTGCTGTTTCGAGATGTGCCCCGAGCGCTGCTGGAAAAGATCGAGCAGGTCGTGCGTCTGATTCGCTCAAAAGGCGTCGGCGTCTACTTCATCAGCCAGAGTCCCAGCGATATACCGGATTCGGTGCTGGGTCAGTTGGGGAACCGTATCCAGCACGCGCTGCGGGCCTACACACCCCGTGAACAAAAGGCCGTGCGCGTGGCCGCGCAATCGTTTCGCGAGAACCCCGCACTGGATACGGTCACCGCCATCACCGAACTGGGAGTCGGCGAAGCGCTGGTGTCCCTGCTGCAGGACAAGGGCATTCCGGCGCCCGTGCAGCGCGTCCTGATTCGCCCACCGTGCTCGCGCATGGGGCCTGCGAGCCCGCAGGAGCGCGCTGCGGTTCTAACGCACGACCCCAACCAGCGCCGCTATGCCGAGTCGGTTGACCCCCGCTCTGCCCACGAGGTGTTGCGCGAGAGAATTGAAGCCGCGAGCGCTCAGGACGCGACACAAAAAGCAGCCAAAGCGAAAACCCGCAGCACGGGTGGACGCCAGAGCACCAGCGAGGCGTTTATCAAGAGTATGGCCCGCAGCCTCGGCTCTGCCGCCGGCAGCAGTCTGGGCCGCAAGCTGTTTCGCGGACTGCTGGGATCTCTGCTCAAATAAATCACCGCCACCACCCGATGGAACTCCGCAACCGGTAACGGGGTCTACTGCTGACCGCCGCCGTGTTGTCATCGCCTGAGCGTTGCAGCGCGTAGCAAGCGCGACCCCTCTCAAAGGAGCACACCATGCGTTATACCCTCAGACTGGCGGCCCTGCTGCTGGCAGCCTTTGTCGGAGCCTCACCTGGCCACACCCGATCCGCCTATGCGCCCGCCGATACGGGCCTCGCCGTGGCAACCTTTGCCGGCGGTTGCTTCTGGTGCGTGGAAGAGGGCTTTGAGAAGATACCCGGCGTTGTGGAGTCGGTCTCCGGCTACAGCGGCGGTACCGAAAAGAACCCGGACTACAAGCAGGTCTCCGCCGGCAAAACCGGCCATACCGAAGCAGTGCAGGTGTACTATGACCCCACCGTGATCACCTACGAGGGTTTGGTGGAGGGCTTCTGGCGCTTTATGGACCCCACCGACGCGGACGGGCAATTCGTTGATCGAGGCCGCCAGTACCGCCCGGCCATTTTCTATCACTCCGAGGAGCAGCAGCGCGTCGCGCAGGCGTCAAGGGATGCGCTGGAGGCTTCTGGCCGCTACGACACACCTGTGGTCATCGAAATTACGCCTTTCACGGCATTCTACGATGCAGAAGACTACCATCAGGATTACGCCAGCAAGAATCCACTGCGCTACCAGTTCTATACCTTCAATTCGGGGCGCTATCAGTTCATAGACCGGGTATGGGGGGACGAGCAGACGCTTGATTTCTCCCGTTTTCGTCCTGCTCCGACAGCAGCGGGCACGCAAACGGCCTTCGATCCTGAACGTTTCGTGCGCCCCTCTGACGAAGTCCTGCGCCAGCGCCTCACCGCCGAACAGTTCCGGGTGGCGCGCCAGGATGGAACCGAGCGTGCCTTCAACAACGCCTACTGGGACGAAAAGCGGGCAGGGATCTATGTGGACATCGTATCCGGGGAGCCGCTCTTTTCCTCGCGCGATAAATTTAAATCGGGCACCGGGTGGCCCAGTTTCACTCGACCGATCAGCGGGGACAGTGTTGTGGAACGGGATGACAGCAGCTTTTTCATCGCGCGCACAGAAATTCGCAGCCGCTATGCGGACTCCCATCTCGGTCACGTGTTTGATGACGGTCCTGCGCCCACCGGACTGCGCTACTGCATGAACTCGGCAGCGATGCGCTTCATTCCGCTTGAGAATATGGCGGCCGCAGGTTACGGCGACTACATTCCCGCCGTGACCGGCGAGGACTGAGGCACGCCATGCACCACCCGACCAGCGCAACCGGCCGTGATGCCATTCCACCCCTGCCGCTACGCCGGCTGCCCTGGCTGCTGTGCACCGCCATCATCCTGCTGCAAAGTGCATTCTGGATCGCACAGGTGGAGAGTGGTACCTGGAAGATCCTGCTCGCGGCGCTGGAAATGGGGCTGCTGGGCGGCCTGCTGTGGAATGGCTGGCGCATTCGCCGCTGGGTCTACCAGACCAGTACCGCAAGACACTGTGCGGTTGCAGACCTCACCGTCGCCGGTCTCACTGTGTGTCTGCTCGGCGACGCCGTGAACCGCAATGTGCCGGCGCGCTTCTACAGCTACGATGACGTCGTCCAGCACAGCTATCTGGCGGATTCAGTCTGGTTCTTCTTCCCGGGATACGCGCTGCTGCTGGCCGCCGTCTGGCTGGCAACCCGGGGCCGGGTGCACCCACTGTGGCGTGTCGTGCCGATGGTACTCGCCGCCGCCGGCGGCCTTTTCGCCTTCTTCCAGGTACTCCTGCCAGGCACAGCCGCCTACATTGCCTGGCTTACGGGTGCCTACTCGATCCTGATCGCGCTCATGCTGCCCTGCGCACTGTGGATAGGGCTGGCCTTTGGCCGCCGCGGTCACTGGGTCGCTCTGGGTGCCGCCATGGCAACGGTCGCCGATGGCATGATCGGCCAGTTCTGGTTGTATGGCAGCGGCCACTATCCTGCCATCGCCTATGCCAACTTCATGGTGTACTTCGTATCGCAGGCCCTACTGCAGCAATTGCCCCTGCTCGCTCAGAACTCGTACTCCAGCACCGCGCGCAGCGTGTAGTCTGCGGTGGTCGCATCCAGACCCCAGACAACGCCTGCCTCCCAGCGCAGCGCCTGGCGGCTGCCCAGGCGCGCCATGCCCAGCAGCATGGGGCCCAGTGCCCGGGTGTCTTCGCCCAGGTAGAGTTCCAGCGCTGGCTCCAGTAACGGGGAGTGACGGTAGCGCGCCTGCAGCGCGGCGGCGGTCTCGAACTCGTCCTCAATGTCATCACCCCACTCGTAGATGACCCCGACGTTGGCTGTCGCACTGAAACGACCCAGTTCTCGCTCCAGTAACAAGGTGGTGGAGTACTCCCAGATTTCTTCGTGTCGATACTTCTCCAACTCGAACAACAGGCCGTAATCGAGCAGAAACTCCCCCTGCTCTGACAGTTGCCACAGTGCCTCCAACTCCCAGGCGTCGATGGTAAATCCGCTGTCGCTGCCCTCCCGGCCGACCAGATACGCTTCGGCAAACAGGAACTCCGACACGGCTCGACCCAGACCGACACGGTGTGTGGCCTGCCGTTGTGCCTCGCCGGCGGGTGGATTGTGTTCCTGCACCGCGCGCCACTCCAGCTCCCATTCCAGCTGTTCCACATAGGGGTGATAGACCTTGTCGACAACGCTGCCGTCGGCCAGAACGGCTGTTGGAAGCGCCGCAAACACCGCCAGCATCAACCCCCTGGGGCTATTCCCTGACCGCATGTCCGGCCCTCCCTTTACTGCCCCACCAGAGCGCAACACCGGCCAGCGCCAGACTGCCCAGATACAGGCCCACCTGCAGCGCCCCGGGCGTGGCTTCGTAGCCCAGTACGGCGTACAGCAGTTCACCAAAAAACGATTGTTCGCTGAGTAGCGCCGAGCTGTCCCAGAGCGGGGACTGATCCGGCAACCAATCCACCTGTTCCAGTAACAGGGTGGCCTGCATGAGCATGCCGGCGCCAATCAGGGCCAGGGCCGCACAGCAGCCCCACAGGGCCCAACGCCGTGGCAAGGCCCGCAGGGCACCGTAGACCAGCACTCCGGCACTGATGCCTATGCCCATGCCCAGGGCACTGCCTGCCCAGACGGCCGCCGCGTGTTCACCGAGTGCGGCAAAGGCACGCACATAAATCTGTATCTCTGCGCACTCGCGCACGATCGCCAGGCTGATGGCGATTGCCATCAATACCATCAGTAGACGCGGCCGCCTCTGTGCACGCCAACTGAGCGCGAGAATGGGCACCAGCAGCAGGTACACGCCCGCTTGCAGACTGGCATTCACCACCTCCTGACCTGCGCCGTCCAGCGCATCGGTAATCGTCGCCAGAAACGAGGCATAGAGCGTCACTCCCGCCGCCGCCAGCGGCACGGCGAGCCACAACCAGCGGTTTCCAAGGCGAATACAGCGCGCCAGGGCCAGCAGGGCACTCACCAGCACCGCCGCCTCCAGCACCTCGCGCAGGACGATAACCACTGAATTAAGAAACACGACAGGTCCTCATTCCACCACCACCCTGCCCTGCGCCGTGCGTGGGTTGAATTCACCAAAAAAAGGGTACACGCCAGGTGCCAATGGCCCAATGAAGATATTGGCCTTGCTGCCCCCGAGAATGACCTTCTCGCGATTCAATTCGTAACTCTCGAACTCCTCCGGGGTGACATCATGGTTGATGACTACAAGCTTCACCTTGGTGTTGGCCGGAATAACGATTTCCTCGGGAATGAACAGGTGATCACGGATTTCCAACTCAAAAACCGGTGTGCGCGCCTGCGCCATACCGACCGCGAAGCTACACAGCACGGCGCAGGCCCACCGCTGCGCAGGCTTCATGACGCGACCCTCACAACCGGAAACTGCACCGTGACGGCCAGGCCGCTGCCCAGAGGGCTGTCGGAGAGCTGCACCTTCGCACCGTGCAGTTGCACGATGTGCTGGGTGATCGCCAGACCCAAACCGGCTCCGGCGATGCTCTCACTGGCGCTGGTGCCGACCCGGTAAAACCGCTCAAAAACGCGCTCCCGCTCAGCGCAGGGAATTCCCGGCCCGCTGTCGGCAACCTCCAGCAGGGGCACACCGGCTCGACTTCCCGCGAACACCGTAATTTCTCCGCCCTCTGGCGTATACTTGCGTGCATTGTCGAGCAGGTTGCGCAACAGAATCGCCAGCATGGTCTCGTCACCCTGCATGACGGCGGGCTCACCCTGTAGCGATAGCGACTGGTGACGCGATTCGAACGCGGGCCACATCTCAGCCGTTACCCGCTGTGCGAGCGTATGCAGGTCGACGGTCTGAAAGTTGGCCTTGATCAACTCCGGCTGCGTGCGTGCAAGGTCCAGTAGCTGTTCGACCAGGTGGTGCATACGTTCGATGCCCTCGGTGGCATGCTGCAGGGCACTGCTCCCCGCCGGGACTTCATTTTCGAGATTGTGCAGGTGAATCTTCAGCGCGCTGATGGGCGTACGTAACTCGTGAGCGGCATGAGAGGCGAAATGCTTTTCCCGCTGCAATGCGGCAGCCAGGCGCAGCAGCAGGCCGTTGGTCGAGGTAATCACCTGCTGCAGCTCGGCCGGCGGATCCGTGTCAGGGAGCGGAGTAAGGTCGTCCGTGGCCTTGCGATTGATCTGCTCGCTAAGCTCCCGCAGCGGTGCCAATCCCCAGCCCACCAGCACCCAGATCAGCAATGCCGCAACCGGCAACCAGAGCAACAGGGGAATCACGGATTCCAGCACGACGCTTTCGGCCAGGGTGTGGCGCACATCGGCCCGCTCTGCCACCATTCCCCAGCGCCGGTCCCCCATGGCGACGGTCAGTGTGCGCCAGCGATAACCGCCGAAATTGGCATACCGGTAACCCGCAGTAAACGCCGTTATCGGCGTTTCGGGCGCCGCGGCAGAGCGCAGCACCGGGCGTTCATCCTCCCATATCTGGAAGACAAAGCCCTCCACGCCGCTGCCGAGGGATTGTGACGTTATACCGCCACCCCCGAGACCAACGAGAATCTCCGCGGAATACTGTAGCTGTGCGTCCAGCAGGTCCTCCGCTTTGTCCATGCTGGCGCGGTAACCATTCAGTGCAGCCACAAAAGACACCAGCGTGAACGCCGCGATCAGCATGGTAACCAGCGAACGGCGTATAGACTTCATTGCCGCGGCACGGTGTAGCCAATACCCCGCACCGTCTTGATAAAGTCGTCCGGAAGCTTCTTGCGCAGGTGGTGAATATGGACTTCCAGCGCATTGCTGCTCACTTCTTCGCCCCAGCTGTAGAGACGCCCCTCCAGGGACTCGCGTGTCAGTACCTTGCCCACGCTCTCCATCAACGCCTTCAGCAGCATGTACTCGCGTCGCGGAAGATCGAGCGGTTGATCGCCAACCATGACCGTGTGCGCCGCGGTATCCAGTGCCACGCGGCCAACCGTAAGACAGCTGCTGGCCGCTGTGTTCGACAAGCGACGTTCGATGACCCGCAGGCGGGCGGCCAGTTCCTTCACATCGAATGGTTTCGCCATGTAGTCGTCGGCACCGTGATCCAGACCGCGCACTTTATCATCAGCCCCGTCCCGCGCAGTCAATAACAGGACTGGCAGACTGCGGTGCGTTTCGCGCAGTGCACGCAGCACCTGTAGCCCATCCATGTCCGGCAGCCCCAGATCCAGTACCACCATATCCGGCGCCTCGGCCCGCACAGCGGACAGTGCCTGCCCGCCTGAGGCAACATGGTTCACGGCAAAACCCTCCCGGCTCAGCGCGGCCTGCAGGCCGGCAGCAAGGGATCTGTCATCTTCAACCAGGAGAATACGCATGTGACCAGTTTACTCGCCGGCACCCCGGGCAGCCAGCGCGTGACGGCGAATAGCCGGAAGCTGCTTGATCAGTGACTTTTCCACCAGCGACGGAAAGAGGCCGTTGAGCTTGATGAAAAAGCGCTCGGGCCAGCCCACAAACCGCACGCCACGCGCCGAGTGCAGCAGCGCCAGCAATTCAGCGGCTACCCGCTCGGGCTCATCCACGGCTGTACCCAGTTCGGCGTTCATCGCCGCTGTGGGCCCTGCATTCATATCCGTCGCTGTGGCTCTGGGCGCAAGGTAGTGCAGGCTGACGCCGCTGTCAGCGAGTTCGCGGCGCAGCGCCTCGGTGAATCCACGCAGCCCGAATTTGCTGGCACTGTAGACCGCATAGCCCGGAAAGCCGATGCTGCCAAATGCGGACCCCACGTTGACCACCCAACCCCGCCGCGCCTGCAGAACCGGCAACAAACCCTGCACGAGCAGCATGGGTACCATGAGATTCAGTTCCAGCGTCTGGCGCCACTGCGATTCATCCTGCTCGGCAAACAGACCGAAATGATTGACACCGGCGTTGTTGATCAATCCATCGGCATCCTGAGCAGCGGCGATGACCGCCGCCCGCCCCGCGGGTGTGGCAAGGTCGGCGACCAGCACGCGATGCCCATCACCGACCAGCGATGTGCGCAATGACTCCAGCACATCGCCATTGCGCGACACGAGCAGCAGTGATGCGCCCGCCGCTGCGAGCGCCCGCGCACAGGCCTGGCCGATGCCCCCTGCGGCGCCGGTGAGTAGAACCCGCTGACCTGCTATATGCATACTGTCACCTAAGCCGCAAGGCGCTGCGCCTGATCGGCGCTGACGCTGCGGAACACATCCGCATACAGGTGATAGAAGATACGCGCGCAATGCAGTATCTGCCGCTGATCCTCTGGCTGGTCGATACGGTTCATCAGGTTTTCAAAGAACTGTACGTGCTCGATGTCCAGGGCGCCGTGGGAACGCAAATAGCTGAAGGCCTTGCGCGACAGTCCAGTGGATGCCGCGATCGCGTCCGCAGCGCTATCGGCAACACGAATGGAGGTCCCTTCCAACACATGAACCATGCCGAAAAAGCCCACCGGATTTACCCGATCAATAACGTGGTACGCGTAGGCAACCATCAACTCGGTCGCGCGATTGGGCACGCTGAGTCGGGCCCTGTCGCGGTCGTAGCCGCAGGCTTCGATATCGTTGAGAATCCATTCCTGATGGCCGAGTTCCTCCTCGATGTATTCAGCCAGTGCCGTGCGCAGCCACTCCTTGTCTGCCGGCATGCGCGCCCCCGCCGCCATCAGCAGGGGTACGGTATGCCGGACGTGGTGATAGGCCTGTACCAGAAACGCAACGTAGCGCTCCGTCGTCAGCTTCCCGGCCAGTGCATCACGCACCAGGTCCGTGGCCACCAGGGCCTCGCGTTCTGCGAGGGTGGCATTCTGCAGCGTCTGGAAGAAACCATTGCCTGAATCATTCATGTTGCCAGCAACTCCTTTTCGGATAAATAACACGTAGCGAGTGACGCAGCGAAGTGCGCCGCAATCCGGTCCCGGCGCGGTCGCCCGTTTTCGGTAAGCAGTCCATTCTCGGCGGACAGCGGCGATAACAGGCGAATCCAGCGTTGTGCACGGGCATAGTCTGGCAGGCCCGCGTTGGCGGCTGCGATGCTGGCGCCAATCTCCGTATCGCTGCACTCAGGCCGTGTCGGGTAGACCAGGGCAACGCAGAAGGGGCGGTCATCACCCAGTAACACGACCTGACGCAGGCAGCCGTCTGCCAGCAACTCGCTTTCCACCCACTCCGGCGAGATGTTGCGGCCAAAACTGCTGATAAGCAGATGCTTGCGACGACCGGACACCGTCAGGAAGCCGTCAGCATCAATTTGGCCCAGGTCGCCGGTTGCGACAGGGCCGGACTGCCAGCTCCGAGGGTCATCAAGGTAACCAAGGAAACGGTTGCCTTCGACCACAAGCTCGCCCGCGCTGACGCTGACCCGGACGTGCGGCAGTACCCGCCCGCTGGTTCCCGGGCGGTCCGACTCCGGCGTATTCAGGCTGACCACAGACGCGCACTCCGACAGGCCGTAGCCTTCGTACACGGGCACTCCTGCCCGCCGAACGCGCTGTAGCAGATCGGGCGCAACACGTGCCCCGCCTACGGCCACAAACGCGAGTGCAGGTGGCGGCTGCCAGCCGCTTTGCAGGGCCTGATCAAAGAGCGTCAACAATTGCGGTATGACGATCAGGGTCTGTGGGTTGATGCGCGCAAGGGCGCCCAACAGACGTTCTGCATCGACGCCGGAGCTGCCTGCAAGACCCAGCTCAGCCGGCGCCGGCAGGACGATGCTACCGCCGGCCAGCAGTGGCATATACACACCGGCGATATTTTCGAGCAACGTGCTTAAGGGCAACAGCGAGAGATGACGAGGTGCCGTCAATCCCACAGCTGTCACCAGCGACTGCGCCACCCGCAGGCACTGCTGAGTAGAAAGACAGACCCCCTTGGGGTTGCCGGTGGAGCCTGAGGTGAACGTGATTTTGGCCGTCCCGGGCGGTACAGCACCGCCTGCGCCCACATCGAGTAACATCAAGGTAAGACCAAAAGGCAGGTCGCCCCTCTCACCTGCACCGGGCAGGGTTGCCAGCGATGGGCACAGCGCGGGGCTGGCAATCACCGCCTGCGCCCCGGATGCCTGCAACACATGGGCGCGCTGGCCAGCGCTGAAAAAAGTCGGTATCGGCACCAGACAGAGGTCGGCCGCCTGTGCCGCGAGGTCGACACGCACCCAGTTCACTGAGTTTTCCGCAAGCAGCGCAATACGTTGCAGGCCGGACGCGCGCAGGCCGGCCGCCAGCTGGGCGACATCCTTCACCAGGTCTGCAGCGGTGACCGTTACGCGCCCATCTTCCAGCACCACCGACTGCGGATCCTGTGCCGCGCGGCGTGCCAGTATCTGCTCCAGCGCGCTCACCCGGCATGCTCGCGAATGGTGACCGCGAGGGTCGAGATGGTTGCAGCATAACGCTGCAGTTCGGCCGCCATCGCCGGCCGGGACCACGCCTGCTGATGGGTCAGGCGCATGTCGCCGATCATGACCTGCGGATCGCCATTGTAATAACGCCCCCAGTAGCGAGCTGCGCCGCCAAGGCGCTCGGGGCGCGCGGCGCCAACGGCCTCCGGCGTAAAGCCACTGCGACGGATGGAAAGGCGCACCGCGCGGTTCGCAGCAAAGATGAGATAGCCGATTCCGGCCTCATGAATCGCTGCAGTGACCAGCAAATACAGCAGTGCACCCTGCCCCGGCTCAGAGGCCGCGAGGTTACCCAGCTCCAGGACGTCACCACGGCTGCAGCGGCCTCCGTGCAGGGCATCAACCGCGGACGTAGCAGGGACATCGAGATACTGTTCACAGAACAATGGACCCCGGTTGGCGCTGCGCAGGCCCAACGCGGCCTGCAGGGTACCCTCCCGCTCAAGGCTGCAGAGCAGCGGCAGAAACGAGAGTACGCGCGCGTCCCAGGCAGCCTGAAAGACGCTGCCGATATAGCGCTCCACCCGCTCGCGGCGCGGGTGCATCTCCTCACAGACGCATAGGGAAAAGGGGGCATCCGCCGCAAGTGTAGCGGCCTGGAAGACACTGAGGTTGCCACCGCTCGGTATGCTGTGCAGGGAAGCTGTCACTGTCGTACCTCACAAAGGTCTGGTTGGGGGACAGTGTGAGGTACGAAACTTAGAGAAAACTTAACAGAACGAAGATTTATTGCCGCGTCGGTGCGGCTAGTGCCGCTTGCGCCGGCGCTGCGGTTTACTGACCGCAACAGGGGTCTTCGGATAGCGGGGCAGTTTACCGCTGGAGAGGTAGCCGTGAATCGATTCCTGGGAGCGGATCATCGCCGCCTTGGCGCGCCGCGGTACGTATTCGTTCATCTGATGTTGGTCGATGATCCGTGCCTTGACGTTGTCGTGCCACTGCTGATCGAGGATATCCTGCAAAACCCGCTGCGCGGCCCGATCGCGGATCGGGCACAGCACCTCAACCCGGTAGTCGAGATTACGGGTCATGAGGTCAGCGGAACCCAGCAGGTAACGCGGATTACCCCGGTTATAGAACACGTAAGCCCGAGGGTGCTCAAGAAAACGGTCGACGATGCTGATCGCTTCAATATTTTCCGAAATCCCCCGCACACCCGGCAGCAGTGAGCACATGCCGCGAATAATCAGCCTGATCTTGACACCCGCATCCGAGGCCTCATAGAGCTTCATCACCAGCTGGTTGTCCACCAGGTTGTTGCACTTCAGTGTCATCTCCGCCCGGTAACCGGCACGGGCGTTGGCGATTTCCTGCTCTACCAGGTGCATCAAGCCGGGTCGCGTGCTGTGTGGCGACACCAGCAGCGTTCTGTAGCGCGGCCGCTTGTAGGTGAACTGCAGGAAATCAAACACATCGTAGATATCGCGACCAATGTTCTGATCGTAGGTCAGCAGTGTGAAATCGGTATACAGGCGCGCGGTCTTTTCGTTGAAATTGCCGGTGCCGATATGGCTGTAATAGCGGATCTGGCCCTCTTCGCGGCGCTCGATAAGCAGCAGTTTGCTATGCACCTTGAGGCCGGGAATCCCAAAGATCACGTCGATACCGCTTTCGGTCAGGCGCTGGGCCCAGCTGATGTTGGCCGCCTCGTCAAACCGCGCCGCGAGCTCCACCACCGCGAGCACGCGCTTGCCGTTCTGCACCGCATTGACCAGCGCATCAATAACGCGCGACACCTTGGCAACCCGGTAGAGGCAGATCTTGATCGTCGACACATTCGGATCCAGCGCCGCGGTTTTGAGCAGGTCGATGATGTAGTCGAAGGGATGGTAGGGGTAGTACAGGAACACGTCCTGCTCGCGAATGTTGTCAAACAGGCTGCCGGGCTCATCCAGGCGCGGCAGACGAATCGGCGGCAGCGGCCTGAATTCCAGGTACTTGGGGCCTACATTGGGGAAGGACATGAAGTCCTTGGAATTGTGGTAACGCCCGCCCGGGATCAGGCTGTCGTACTTGCCAAAGCCAAAACGGGAACAGAGATAGTCCAGTAGCCGCTGCGGCATGGCCGCGTCGTAGACAAAGCGCACCGCTTCCGCCTTGCGTCGCTGCTTCAGGCTGCTCTCCATTTTGTCGATGAGGCTTTCCGTAATACCCGGGTCGATCTCCAGCTCGGCGTCGCGCGAGAACTTGAAGCAATAGGCCGCTGCCTCGTCAATGTGGAAGACGCCGCGGAACATCTGCGGCAGGCAGAAACGGATCACGTTGTCCAGGGCGATAAACACCTTCCCAGCGCGTCCCTTGCGCTTGGGTATCTGCACGAAACGGTCGAGCCGGTCCGTGGGTACCTCCACGACCGCGTAGTTGTAGTCATCACCCGAGCGAATATCCAGGGCCAGGTAGATGGACTCGTCATTCAGGGCGGGAATAGCCTGGCCGTCACGCAGCAGAATAGGCTCCAGTTCGGGCAACACCGTGCGGGTAAAATAGGCCTGCACAAACGCGGCCTGGCCCGGGTCCAACTGACGTTCGTTGACCATATAGATCTGCCGCGCACGCAGGTCACGCAACACGGCGTTATAGGTTTTCTCAAACTGTTTCTGCAGCTCCACGACGCGCTTGAGAATGGCCGCCAGCAGATCCTTGGCACGCTGCTTCGACGTGGCGTCGGAGACCGTGATCAGGCGGCGCACCTCCGCCACACGCACGCGGAAGAATTCGTCCATATTGTTGGAGAAAATACCGAGGTAACGCAGCCGCTCGATAACCGGCACGGTCTCATCTGCGGCTTCCTGCAACACGCGCGCGTTAAAGGACAACCAGCTGATTTCCCGGGGGATGAACAGGCTCTCGTCGAGATCCGCCAACCGCCTCTGCAGGGAATTGTGGGAGTCCGTCATGTTTGACCCTCGGTAAAAACGACCAGTCTAGCGCGCCTGCAGATGCAGTAAAGGCACTTGCTGCCGAAGCTTGATGAAACTTTTGTGACGCGCACTCAGGTATAGAACCAGTAGGCGACCACGATAGCGGCCACAATACCCGCGGCATCCGCCGCAAGGCCGCAGCCGAGGGCGTGGCGTGCTCGGCGAATACCCACCGCACCGAAGTACACTGCCAGCGTGTAGAACGTGGTCTCCGTGGACCCTTGCATCGTTGCCGCCAGGCGCCCCTGGAATGAGTCGACACCAAAGGTGTTCATGGTGTCGATCATCATGGCCCGCGCGCCGGAACCCGACAGCGGTTTCATCAGGGCGGTCGGCATGGCATCCACCCACAGGGTGTCAAAGCCGAGAAACTGCACGCCGCCGCGAAGCAGGCCCAACACCAGGTCCAGCGCCCCACTGGCGCGGAATACGCCGATCGCCACCAGCATCGCCAGCAAATAGGGAATGATGCCGATGGCCGTCTCAAACCCCTGTTTGGCGCCTTCGATAAAGGTGTCATAGACATTCACGGCGCGCCGGTGCGCAACGACCAGAAACAGCATGATCAGGCTCACGATCAACAGGTTACTGATCAGACTGGACTGCCGCTGCAGGGCATCGGCACCGAGGGTGGAAAACCAGCCCACCAGTGCCAGCAACAGGGCAAAGGCGCCGCCGAGGAAGCCCAGTACGACCGTGTCCCGCAGGCGGATACGCTGCACCCATGCGGTCACCAACAGCCCTGCCAGGGTTGAACAACTGGTCGCGATGAGAATGGGAATGAACACGGCGGCAGGATCCTCTGCCCCCATCTGCGCGCGGTACAGCAATATGGTCACCGGAAACAGGGTCACCGAAGAGGTGTTCAGTACCAGGAACAGGATCTGCGCATTGGTCGCAACCTCCGGCCGCGGATTCAGGGTTTGCAGGTCTTTCATTGCCTTGATACCGAGGGGCGTGGCGGCGTTGTCCAGCCCGAGAATATTGGCCGACAGGTTGAGGGTCATGGAGGAGATCGCCGGGTGCCCGCGCGGGACGTCCGGCATCAGCCGGGTGAATAGCGGCGACAGCAGTCGCGCCAGCCGATCAACAAGGCCGGAGGCTTCGCCGACCGCGACCACGCCCAGCCAGAATGCCATCAGCCCGATGAGCCCAATTGCCAGTTCCACGGCCAGCGCGGCCATGTCGAACAGGCTGGAGACCATGCGCTGAAAGACCGCCGCATCGCCGGCCAGCAGCCATTGCACCAGCGCCGCAGCAAACGCCAGCAGGAAGAACCCGAGCCAGATACGGTGCAGCATCAGGCCACCTGCCGCGCAAGGAAATCCAGAACACGTCGGGCGGTGGCATCCGGGAACTCCAGAGGAAACAGGTGTCCACCGGGCAGGGTGTCCAGTTCCGCAGTCGGCTGTAGCGCTGCCCAGCGACGCAGCCCGGCAGCGGAAAGGATATCCGAGTGCTCGCCACGCAGCCCCAGGGTGGGCAGGCGCAGTCTCCACAGGCGCGGCCACACCAGCGGCAGCGAGGAGTACACAGCGGCCTCCCAGGCACCGGAGTAGGCCAGTTCCCAATCGCCGTCCGCCGTAGCGCGCACACCAGCGTGGATGTAATCCCAGAGTACGTCATCAGAAAAACCGCTGTAGGCACGCTTGTCCCGGTGGAACGCGTAGGCCTGCTGCACACTGGGAAAGCGGCCGGGTCGCCGCAATGCGCGACGCACCATGGGAATCCTGGGCAAACGGCTGCGCGGCGTCAGGTTCAGGCCCAGCGCCAGGCGCATCGGCATGAACACCGGGTCAAGCAACACCAGGCCACGAAACAGTTCCGGGCGCTTGAAGGCCGCCAGCATGGCCACGACCCCACCCAGCGAGTGTCCCATCATCCAGACCGGCCCGACGTCGCTGTGTTCCAGCGTGACAATCAGGTCGTCGGCAAACTGGCGCCAGTTGGCGCGAGCCGGTGCGGGCTCCCGCGACCACAGCGGCCGGTGACGATAGCCGCTGACGCTGTAGTGTTCAGCGAGCGGCGCCAGCAGGCGCCTGTAGCTGCCGGGCGGATAGCCGTTGGCGTGGGCGAAGACCAGCTTCGCCCCCGCTCCACCAAAGGATTCCAACCTCTCCTGCATATCGTTGAGCGTCCCCCAGACTGTCGCTTCAGGCCACCTGCCGCGTGCTGGCGCCAGCCTAATGTAAAACCGCACGCTTGTCCCGTTCGACACCGCGACTTACCATGCCAGCCTGTTGTCTTGACCGGGAGTTACCGATGAAAACACGAGCCGCCGTTGCCTTTGCTGCCGGCCAGCCGCTGGAAGTGGTCGAAGTCGACCTCGAGGGCCCACAGCCTGGGGAGGTCCTGGTGGAAATGATGGCCACGGGCATATGTCACACCGACGCATTCACCCTATCGGGGGACGACCCTGAAGGCGCATTCCCCGCAATCCTGGGGCACGAGGGTGCCGGTATCGTGCGCGAAGTCGGCGCCGGCGTAAAATCGGTGAAACCCGGCGATCACGTCATTCCGCTCTATACCCCGGAGTGTCGGGAGTGCAATTTCTGCCTGCACCCGAAAACCAACCTGTGCCAGGCCATTCGGGAAACACAGGGGCGCGGTGTCATGCCCGATGGTCGCAGCCGCTTCTCCCTGGACGGCAAACCCCTGCTGCACTACATGGGCTGCTCGACCTTCTCGAATTTCAGCGTCATGCCCGAGATCGCGGTAGCCAAGGTGCGTGAAGATGCGCCCTTCGACAAGATCTGCTACATCGGCTGCGGGGTTACCACTGGAGTGGGCGCGGTGGTCTACCGGGCAAAAGTTGAGCCTGGCAGCAATGTGGTGGTGTTTGGCCTTGGCGGCATTGGCCTGAACGTGCTGCAGGGCGCGCGTATGGTAGGCGCCAATCGCATCATCGGTGTGGACCTGAACCCCGAGCGGGAAGCGCTGGGACGCAAGTTTGGCATGACCGACTTTATCAACCCCGCACAGGCTGCCAATGTGGTGGAGGCGATTCTCGAGCTCACCGGTGGCGGGGCCGACTACAGCTTTGAATGTATCGGTAATGTCGACGTCATGCGGCAGGCCCTTGAATGCTGCCACAAGGGCTGGGGGGAGTCGTACATCATCGGCGTCGCCGGCGCCGGCAAGGAGATCGCCACGCGGCCATTCCAGCTGGTGACCGGCCGCTCCTGGCACGGCGTGGCCTTCGGCGGCGCGCGCGGCCGGACCGATGTGCCGCAGATTGTCGACTGGTACATGGACGGCAAGATCAATATCGACGATCTGATCACCCATACCATGCCCCTGGATGACATCAACCGGGGCTTTGACCTCATGCATGGCGGACACAGTATCCGCTCGGTTGTCGTGTACTGAGGGCCGGGTATGACGATGAATATCATTGCAGAGCACCGTGTTTTTGGTGGTCGCCAGCTGCGATTCGAGCACCCGTCGGAAACGCTTGCCTGCACCATGCAGGGGGCTGTTTTCCTGCCACCACAGGCTGAGCAGCACCCGGTACCGGTGCTCTACTGGTTATCGGGGCTTACCTGCACAGACGAAAATTTCACCCAGAAAGCCGGGGCCCAGCGCTACGCCGCGGAGCACGGTCTGGCCATCGTCTGCCCCGATACCAGCCCGCGCGGCGAGAGCGTGCCGGATGACCCGGAAGGTGCCTGGGATTTCGGCCTCGGCGCCGGATTTTATGTCAACGCCACGCAAGCGCCCTGGCAACAGCACTACCGGATGTACGATTACGTCGCCCTGGAGCTGCCCGAGCTGGTGAACAGCCAGTTTCCGCTGGCGTCGGATCGCTGGTCCATCTCCGGCCATTCCATGGGGGGCCATGGCGCGCTGGTGATGGCCCTGCGCAACCCGGGACGCTTTGCGGCGGTGTCGGCATTTGCGCCAATCGTGGCGCCGACCCAGTGCCCCTGGGGGGAAAAGGCCTTTGGCCATTACCTGGGTACGGACCGCAGCACATGGCAGGCCTACGACAGCTGTGCGCTGATTCGTGGCGGAGCGCCACAGCTGCCTATGCTGATCGACCAGGGCGATGCGGACAGTTTCCTGACGCCGCAGCTGAAAACGCCTCTTCTGCAGCAGGCCTGCGCGGACGCGGGCTTCCCGGCAACCATCCGCCTGCAGCCGGGTTACGACCACAGCTACTATTTCATCGCCTCATTTATCGGTGAGCATATCGCCTTCCACGCCGCAGCGCTGAAAGCGGTATAGCACCGTTTCACTGCACGGCGGCCGGATACAGCAGGCTCGACCAGCTGCGTCGCTCAAAAGGCTTCCAGCCGTCTGCGGGCTGTGACAGGCGGTCGGCAACCAGATACCAGATGGTCGGGTTGAAGGTCATACCACAATGGCTGCCGCGCACTTCGATATTCTGGGTGCGCGCGTGGCCCGCGCGCTGCAGCGTCGTCTGCCAGTTCACCACACCGTCCCCGCGGCTGTAAATCGCGGTGGTCGGCACCGGCGGCGCGACATGCAGGATGTTCTGGTCAATCGGCAACTCCTCCGGCGGATTGAGCGCGGTAAACAGGCGGGCGGGATAGGATGCAACCATCCGGCCTTCACCAAACGGGCTGCCCAGTGATATGACCTGCCTCACCCGTTCGGGAAAGGCACGCGCCAGCTCCCGCGCAAAAATACCACCAAGGCTATGCCCGACCAGGGAGATAGGGCCCTGGTAGCGCTCCGAGAGAAACGTTATCCGCGCTTCCAGGCTTTCCAGCACCCCCTCACGCGGACCCAGGTTGCGGCCGAGGCCCCAACCGTGGACTGCATAGCCAAGGCGGGTCAGGTAGCGGCGGAATCCGGCGTTGTAGCCGTCGGCGCCGAGAAAACCGGGCAGGACCATCACCGGGTGCCCATCGCCGCGTGGGGCGCGCTCCAACAGCCTGCGACTCAGCCCCAGCGTGACCACCTCCACCACCGCGCGGTGCGCTTCGGTGAGCGCGAGCAGCGCATGGGGCGGTGGTACAACAGGCTCCCGTACCGCGGGCGCGCTGCTGTCAAAGGTTTCCATCGCCGTCATGCTTTACCCCTCGCAGTGCCCACCACCGGGGCAGCTTGCGTAAAAAGAATACGCCGGAGGATAGCCTATCGCAACGGCCGGGGGGAAGTCCCGCCGGGAAACGCCTACAGTCGTGAAATCTCCCGATCCAGCTCAAACTGACGGGACGTCACGTAGCTTTCCATGGCTTCTACACGGCGCAGGGCGGCGTCCAGGCGTTCCCGGGCGCGGCGCAGACGCACCGGCCCCGGCTCGCTGTAGCGGAACACCTTGCGCGGCCGATAGTGGTGGTTCCGCTCGTCGTATTCCATCTCCACGCCGGACTCCGGGCCACCAGCAGGTCCGCCCGACACAGCACCTGCCCTGCCCTGCGCTTGCGGCCTCGGCGCCAGCAACAGCCATGCGCCAAGGTAGGCCCATAGGGCCAGCGTGCCGGTAAACAGCACGGCGGCAACCCAGAGCAAACGCACCACCCAGTGGGCGATATCAAAGTGATCTGCCAGGCCAGCGCAGACACCGGCAATGCGTCGGCTGCGGGTGCTGCGATACAGGTTCATACCCCATCCCGCATCACGACGCTGGCGAAAGCCCCGCTCTGCCGTGCGCCAGTCAGGGCTATGGCGATCCCGATTGCGCTGGTAATGGTTACTCATCGTTGTACTCCTCATTGCGCGGCGTGCGCTCCGACGGCTTGCGCCAGGTACTGTGGTCGGCATCGAGAATCGTTTCCAGGGCGCCGATACGCTCTGTGAGTCGATCCACCGTGGCCAGAAGGTCTTCAAGATCCTGCCGATCTGCCGCACTCAGGCTCTGGGATGAGCGGTTGACGCTGCGGTAATGCATGGTGATCCAGATCGGAGCCACGATGACCAGAAACAGGATGGTTGGCACAAACATGAATTGCCAGAATTGCATGGACGGTATCCTCGGACGGAGTGGGAAACCCGGCTAAGCCGACAGCTCGATCATAGCAGGCCCTACTGGGCCTTGTTCTCTGCGCTGCCCTGCATCTCGGCCTTCAGTCGCTGCAACTCGTTGCTGATGCGCTCGTCCTCTTCCAGGGATTCGATTTCGGCGGCGAGGTCCGGTGCAACGTCACGCCCCACATCGAGCAGTTCCAGCTGGCTTTCGAGGTTGTCGATGCGCCGTTCGAAGTGCTCGAAACGCTGAAAGGCAGTATCCAGTGCCTCACGGTGCATCTGACGCTTCACCTTGATCCGCGATTCCACGGTTTTGCTGCGCATCAAGAGTGCCTGCTGGCGTGACTTGGCGTCCGAGAGCTTCTGCTGCAGCTGACCAATCTCGGTGCTGAGCTGGGCAATGTGCTCGTCTGCTGCCCGCAACTCGGCTTCCACCACCGCGACTTCATCCTCAATGGCGTGCTTTTCCTGCAACGCTGCCCGTGCGAGGTCCTCGCGCCCCTTGTTCACCGCCAGTCTGGCTTTCTGCTCCCAGCTCTCCGCCTCGGCCTGTACCTGCTGCAGGCGACGCGCAGCGGCCTTGCGGTCTGCGAGCACCCGTGCCGAGGAGCTGCGCACCTCCACCAGCGTATCTTCCATTTCCTGGATGATCAGGCGAATCATCTTCTGCGGGTCTTCAGCCTGGTCCAGCAAGGCGTTGAGGTTGGAGTTAATGATGTCGCTCATTCGCGAAAAAATGCCCATGGTCCTTCTCCCCGGGCCTAGCCCGTTTGCCGTATGCCATTCATGGCGTTTCCAAGCTTCTTGATACAGGAACCGTGCCAGATCACGTAAGTCGCTGTTTTTCTTGGCTAAACATACGTCATGGGGCGAAATTCAGGCCTATCCTCTTGATTTATAGGTTTTATTTACCTTATAAAGGTTTTATTAGCTCTTTTAATTGGTTTTTTTCACCCATGCGAAGTGGCGAAGGTATTATCGGTAGCTCCAGCGCGCTGGCTCATGCCCTTGAGCACGTCTCGCAACTGGCAGGAATCAATCGGCCCGTGCTGGTTCAGGGTGCACGGGGCACGGGCAAAGAGCTGGCGGCCGAACGGCTGCACTTTCTTTCAGCCCGGTGGGCGGCGCCCTTCGTCAAGGTCAACTGCGCGGCACTGTCCGAGACGCTGCTGGACTCCGAGCTGTTCGGCCATGAGGCGGGCGCATTCACCGGGGCCACACGACTCCGCCAGGGGCGCTTTGAACGCGCGGATGGCGGCACCCTGTTTCTCGACGAACTGGGCACCATGCCCCTGCCGGTGCAGGAAAAACTCCTGCGACTGGTCGAGTACGGTGAATTCGAACGGCTCGGCGGCCAGGAGACACTGCAGGTCGATGTGCGGGTGGTTGCCGCCACCCACGCGGATCTCCGGGCCCTGGTGGCCGAGGGGCGTTTCCGTGCCGACCTTCTGGACCGCCTGAGCTTTGACGTGGTGCACCTGCCCGCACTACGGCAACGCCCCGAGGACATTCCCGAACTGGCCCGTCACTTTGCCATTCTCATGTGCAAGGAACTGGGCTGGGAGCTATTTCCGGGGTTCAGCGCGAGCGCTCTGGAGAGCCTGCAGGGGCACAGCTGGCCGGGGAATGTGCGGGAACTGAAAAATACCGTGGAACGCTCACTGCACCGCTGGGGCAAAAAGTCGCGCCCGGTGGCAGAGATCGTACTGGACCCCTTTCAATCGCCCTTTGCGCCGCTATCGGTCCCACCGTCCGGGGATCGGGCATCGCCGCCGGGGGCCAGCGCGGCGGCAGAGCTCACCACACCTGGTATTACCGATTTCAGTGCGCGCATGCTGGCTATCGAGCGTCGCCTCCTCCACCAGGCGCTGGCGGAGCACAACCACCACCAGCGGCGGGCAGCACAGGCGCTGGGGCTCAGCTATGACCAGCTGCGAGGGCTGGTGCGCAAGCACAAGCTCAGTGGCCGCCGGCGTCGCACCCGTCACACACGCGCAGATGCGAAAAATACGCGCTCTTGAAGCCGCTGCGGGTTGTGCTTCACACTAGAGCGCAAAGTGGGCGGCGCATTGCTCCGGCCCAGAAACTTCAAGGAGCACCGTTATGGACCTTTCACTGTCGGACCCTACCCTACTGCAGACCCATGCTTATATCGGCGGCGCCTGGGTGGATGCAGATGACGGCGCCACGTTCCCCGTGAACAACCCCGCCAATGGCGCGTTACTGGTGCGCGTGGCAAAGGTGGGGGCGGCGGAAACGCGGCGCGCCATCGACGCAGCGCAGCTCGCCATGAACGACTGGAAAGCCCGGCCGGCCAAACAGCGCGCCGCTGTTCTGCGCAAGTGGTTTGACCTGATGATGGAGCACCAGGAAGACCTCGCCAGGATCATGACCGCGGAACAGGGCAAGGTCCTCGCCGAGTCGCGTGGGGAAGTGGCCTACGGCGCCTCGTTCATTGAGTGGTTCGGTGAGGAGGCCAAGCGCGTCAACGGTGACGTCATACCTGGCCCCGGGTCTGACCGGCGCATTGTCTGCATCAAGCAACCCGTCGGTGTCGTTGCCGCCATCACCCCGTGGAACTTCCCGAATGCCATGATCGCCCGCAAGGCCGCGCCTGCGCTTGCGGCCGGCTGCAGCATCGTTATCAAACCCGCCAGCGAAACCCCGCTTTCCGCCTTCGCCATGGCCGTGCTGGCCGAGCGCGCGGGTGTGCCTGCCGGCGTGCTGAATATTGTGGCCGGCAGTTCTTCGGCTATCGGCGGCGAGCTGACCAGCAACCCGGTGGTGCGCAAACTGACCTTTACCGGCTCCACACCCGTCGGCAAGATGCTCGAAGCGCAGTGCGCCGACACCCTGAAAAAGACCTCCATGGAACTGGGCGGCAACGCACCGTTCATCGTCTTCGACGATGCCGACATCGACGCTGCAGTGGAGGGCGCCATCGCATCCAAGTACCGTAACGCGGGCCAGACCTGCGTCTGCTCGAACCGTCTCCTTGTGCAACACGGCATTTATGACGATTTCGTGGGCAAGCTGGTTGCCGCGACGCGGGAACTGGCGGTCGGCGACGGGTTTGCGGACAACGTGAAAATCGGCCCGTTGGTAAACAGCGGCGCTGTGGATGACGTGGACGCCCTGGTGCAGGCCTCCATCGACGCGGGCGCGCAGGTCGCGCTGGGCGGCGGCAGGCACACATTGGGGGGCTGCTTCTATCAGCCGACAATCCTCACGGACGTGACCCGCGAGATGCCAGTGTTCCGCAATGAGATCTTCGGCCCGGTCGCACCCGTCGTGCGCTTTCACACGGAAGCCGAGGCCATCGAACTCGCCAACGACACCGAATTCGGGCTTGCCTCCTATTTCTACACGCGGGATATCGGGCGCGTGTGGCGCGTCGCCGAGGCTTTGGAGTATGGCATCGTGGGTATCAACGAAGGCCTGATCTCCAATGAGATGGCGCCCTTCGGTGGCGTAAAGGAGTCCGGCTCCGGACGCGAGGGTTCGAAGTACGGCATGGATGATTACCTGGAAATCAAGTACATGCTCATGGGCGGCCTCGACCGTTAGGGGCGCCGGCCATGCATCCCATTGATACCCGCCAGCTCCGCCACGTACTGATGCTGGCGAAGCATCGCAGTTTTCGCAAAGCGGCAGACGCCCTGTTTATCACGCAACCGGCACTCACCAAGAGCATCAAGAACCTGGAACAGCAGCTGGACGTCATGCTGTTCGACCGCAAGTCCCAGAGTGTGGACCCAACGCCGCATTGCGAGGTGTTGATGGAACACGCGCAGCGCATCATGCACGAACTGGACGATATTCATCACAGCCTCGATGCGCTCTCCGACAGCCTGCGCGGCGAATTGCGTGTGGGCAGTGGTCCTATCGTGGCTCGCGGCCCCATTGGTGACGCCGTGGCGCGGCTGGTGTCCAGGCACCCCGGACTCAGCATCCGGGTCACCATTGATAGCTGGGCAGGCCTGGTACAGCAACTGCACGCTGGTGCTCTGCACCTCATGGTTGCGGACATCGGTGAATTTGAAGGTCAGGCGGATCTCGAGGTTGTCCCCTTAAACCCCATTCGCTCCATCGCCGTCTGTCGGCCGGGTCACCCCCTGCTGCAGGTTGGCCGGGTGCAGGCGACAGACCTGACGAGCTACCCGCTGGCACTGCCGTCTCTGCCGCGACGCTGGGTGGAGTGGTTGCGTGCCAACGCCCCGGCAGGCGCGGATCCGGACGGCTTCGTCGCCCAGGCCTGCCGCATCTACTGCGAGGACTTCAGCCTCCTCAGTAAAGTCGTCCTGCACTCGGACTTTATCACCTGTGGCCCGGAACGGATCCTGCGCGACAACGTTGTGGGGGGACAGCTCGTGGAAATCGACTTCCCGGGCTTCAGTGACATCCTGGTGCGCCCGGGCATCGTCTACCTGCGCAATACTACCCTGCCACCGGCGGGCAGGGTGTTGATCGAACAGCTACTCTCCGGGGAAGCGGAGCCGGGGGCCCCGGCACACTGAATCAGCCTTCCCCGGATGCCCCGGCGCGCACGCTGAGCAGGTAGGCAAGCAGGTCCTCGGCGTTGGCCTGGTCGAGACGCTCGGCGAAGCCGGGCATACCTCCCTGGTGCCGCAAGCCGCCGAGGACGATCGCGCCGAACTCCGCGACCGTCGCATCTGACATCTGGCGAAGATCGGGCAGGCTGCTGCCGGAAATCGCGCGGTCACCGTGGCACATATGGCAGTTGCGCATAAACAACACCCGCCCACGCTCAATGCTCTCAGCGTCCTCCGGGTTGACGGCAACGGCGACGGTCGCAGGGCGTTCCTCCGCGACCTTTACTGGCGGCAGTGATGCATTACCGCCAGCGCGGAAGGCCAGCACGCGCGCGCGGGTCACGGAACCCGCACTGCGAGACGCCAGCTCGCCGCCGGCCAGTGCAAACGCCCCGCCCCAGCCCGCAGCGACAGCCACAAACTGCGTATCGCCCGCTGTGTAGCTCACCGGCGCTGCCACAATCCCCGTCTGGGCCGGAAAACGCCACACGGGTTCGCCGTCATTGGCGCGGTAGGCAACCAGTTCGCCCTCGGCATTGCCCTGGAAGAGCAGATTGCCCGCCGTCGAGAGCAACCCCCCGTTCCAGACGTTGTCGTGCTGGATGCGCCAGACCTCGCGCCCGGCTACCGGGTCCCAGGCGCTGACATGCCCCTTGATCAGCTTGGCGAACGCCTCGCGTGTTTCCACGTCATCGGGCATGCCCGCCACCTCGAAGACCACCCCCGTATTCCAGGCACCAGGCGTGTACGTGAACTCCGCGTCATGCGCGTAGTTCATGGCGATCTCCTGCGCGGGAATATAGACCAGGCCGGTGTCCGGGCTGTAGCTCATCGGGTGCCAGTTGTGGCCGCCCAACGGGTGCGGCCACACCAGTGCGGCCTCACCATTTTCATAACGCGCCTCCGGGTTCTCCACAGGACGGCCTGTTTCCAGATCCACACGCTCGGCCCAGCTCACCTGCGTGTACGGCTCCGCGGACAGCAGTTCACCCGTCAACCGGTCCAGCACGTAGAAAAAGCCGTTTTTGGGCGCCTGCATAATCACCTTGCGCGGCTCGCCCTGCCAGGACAGCTCGGCAAGGATCATGTGCTGTGTCGCGGTGTAATCCCAGCTCTCGCCCGGCGTAGTCTGGTAGTGCCAGACGTATTCCCCGGTTTCAGGGCGCAGTGCAACAATGGACGACAGGTACAGGTTGTCGCCACCACCCGGGCTGCGAATACTGCGGTTCCAGGGGGACCCGTTACCGGTGCCGATATACAGCAGATCAGCCTCGGCATCGTAGGCCATTGAGTCCCACACCGTGCCGCCGCCGCCAACTTCCCACCACGCACCGCCTTTCCAGGTGTCAACCGCCAGTTCCAGCGCCGGGTGTTCCAGCGGCTTCGAGGGGTCGCCGGGTACGGTGTAGAAGCGCCAGAGCATTTCTCCGGTGCGGTAGTCGTAAGCGGAAACATAGCCCCGCACACCGAGTTCAGCACCGCCGTTACCGATGATCACCCGGTCCTTGATCACCCGTGGTGCACCGGTAATGGAATACGGGCGATCCTGGGGCGTGGTTCGGGTTTCCCAGAGTACGTCGCCGGAGGCAGCGTCAAGGCCGAGCAGGCGCCCGTCCAGGGTGCCGGAAATGAGCACGCCCTTCCATACGGCAACGCCACGGTTAACGACATCACAACAAAGGTTGGATGCCCACTCCCGCGGCACCTGCGGATCGTGTTGCCAGAGTAACTCGCCCGTAGCGGCGTCCAGGGCAAAGATCTTGCTCCAGGCCCCGGTGACATACATCACACCGTCGACGATGATCGGTGTCGCTTCGATCCCGCGGTCATCGGGCAGATCGAAATACCAGGCCAGGCCGAGTTCATCCACGTTACTGGCGTCCAGGGCAGACAGCGGGCTGTAGCGCTGCTCACTGTAGGTGCGCCCGTGCGTCATCCAGTTGCCGGGCTGCGCGTCTGCCGCCAGCAAACGCGCCGTGTCGACCTCGGCCACTGCCGGTACGGGCGGCGGCGCGGGCGGTGCGGCCGCTGGCTCGGAGGCTTTTTGCTCGCAACCTACCGCTGCAACAAGCAGCGCCCCCACCAGACCCATCTTCAGGCCTGTCAACCTGCTACCGGAAACTGCCATACCGCCCTCTTTTTTTATCAGAAGTTATAGGTTGCCTGCACCGCCACTGTCCGCGGACGCTCCACGAAAGCGAAGTAGCTGGTGACCGGCCCGGTCAGCGGTACATCGTTGGCAAAGGTGATGATTTCCTCATCGGTCAGGTTCTTGCCAACCAGCGCCACTTCCCACACACCATCGGCCCGGCCCAGGGCAATCCGTGCATTGAGCTTGGCATAACTGTCCTGCACAGCGTTGGGGTCGAGATCGGGCGCGGCGAAATACTCGTCCGAGTATATGATATCCAGCGTTGACCTCAACTCCAGATTACCGAATACCGGCTGGACAAAATCGACACCCAGGGTGCCACTGAACTCCGGGGTAAACTGGTTGGTGTTCCCCGACCAGTTGCAGAATGGCACCCCATCCACCACCTGGTCAGCTTGCTGGCCCTTGTAACAGGCACCGTTTTCATAGTCGTCAAACTCGAAATCGGTGTAGGCCAGTGCACCGGTCAGCCGCAGCTTCTCCGTAACTTGCCAGCGGCCGTCCATTTCCAGGCCCTGGGTGGTCGCTGAAGCCGCGTTCTGCACATCAAAACCCAGCACGCCGTCGAACACGCTGACCTGCAGGTCATCGTACTCGGTGCGGAACAGCGCGATGTTCAATTCCGCCGCGCCGTCCATCAACCCGAGCTTCGCCCCGAGTTCCATGGACAAGGCTTCCTCTTCCTCGAACTCCAGCGCCGGGCCGCCCGCAGGCAGGGTGGCGCGGTTGCTGCGCGCATCAAATCCGCCAGCCTTGTAACCGGTCGACACACTGGCGTATAACATCGCGTCGCCAGACACATCCCACTGCAGGTTAACCATGGGCGTGACCACTTCTTCGTCGCGGTCCCCCTTCAGGTCATGCGGGGTGATACCGAGGGGCGGCAGTGGCATGCCCAACTCCGCAAACTCGGGCAAACCCAGAGGGTTGAAAATGCTGCCATCGGGATTGCGCAGAGCCAGGCGACGTCCACCGTCCTTGTCTTCAACCGTGTAGCGCAAACCCAGTGTCGCGCGGAAGGTGTCCGAGATGTTCCAGGTGGATTGACCAAACACCGCCCACAGATCGCTGTCGGAGAAGTATTCACGATCGATCTCCACGGCAACTGCCGGCAGGGTAATCCGGGCAGGTTCCGCGTAATCGATTTCCGAGGCCTGATAGAACACGCCGACGATGTGCTCGAAGGTTTCTCCCTGCGGCGACACCAGACGCAGTTCCTGGCTCAGTTGCTCGAAATCCTCGGCGGCGGGGGACTGCACTGTGCTGCCCACACCAAAGTCGGTGTCGACTTCTTCGGTGTAGTCGTAGGCAGACCAGCCGGTGATCGACACCAGCTCATACTCGCCCATCTGGTAGTTGAGCGTGAGTGTCGCATTGTCGTAATTGTTGTCACTGAATTCCGGGTCCAGCGCGGCCTTGCGTGTGAAGTCACCCACTACCGGGGTCGCCCCACCCGGCGCAGGGTTGCCGATAATAATCGAGTTGCGGCCCACAGAGTTGAATTCACCCGTCTCCAGTTTCAGGTCGACCTGCAGGTTGTCGGAGGCATCCCAGCGCAGCGCGCCCCGCACCACGGTTTCCTCGGTCTCCATTTCATCAATGTCTTTTGCGACGTTGTCGATGAAGCCGTCCATTTCCCGGTAGCGCAAGGCCAGGCGGCCCGACAGGGTGTCACTCAGCGGCCCGGAAAGTACCAGGCTGGTTTCCAGTTCACCATGGTCCGGCTCCAGGAGCGCGGAAACACTGCCCTCGAACTCTTCGGTGGGTTTTGCAGAGACAAGGTTGAGGGCGCCTGCGATCGAGTTCTTGCCGAACAGAATACTCTGCGGGCCGCGCAGTACCTCGATACGCTCGAGGTCAAAGAACGGCGCACGCAACTGGCGCGGGCGGCCAAAATAGATGCCATCAACATAGGTTCCCACCGACTGCTCGAAACCCTGGTTGACCTGTGACCCGACGCCGCGGATATAGATGTTGGAACCGATCGCCGCCTCACTCATGGTGAGGTTCGGCACATACACCTGCAGATCGGCGATACGCGTGATGCCCGCCTCCTTGAGTTTTTCACCGGATACTGCGTTGATGGATATCGGCACATCCTGCAGGCTCTGGCTTCGCTTCTGCGCGGTCACCACGACCTCTTCCAGCATCTGCGCCGATGCAGCATTGGCCGCACAGGCACAGGCGACCGCCAAAGGCAGTATTTTCATCGTCTTGTCGAATCGGGCAAACATGCGTGTCTCCGTTATTGTAGGAATTTGCGGGAACCATACCGGCCCACCCGGCAGGGCGGAAATGACTAATTGTTATCAGGCGCATAACCGGCGGGTGGCAGACGCCCCGGCCGGAAAAGCCCGGGGCGCGGTGAGCCTAGCGGTCCTGGAATGCCGCCTCGAGCACCTGGTCGACCGTGAACGACGCGGGGCGCTGGCGCGGCGGGAACTCCTCCAGCGTGGCCAGAAACTCGGTCAGCTGCATTCTGGACAGTGATATAAAGGGCCCGGCGATGCGCCCCCACCACTCGTTGTAGGCGTTGGAATCCGTGTCCGCACGCTCGAAGGGATCACGGCGCAGGTTGAACAGCTTGGGAATGCGCAGTGGCACGAAGGGATCGCGCCAGACATCGAAGCGGGCTGCGCGCTGTTCGGCGAACACCACCTTCCAGTCGCCAATACGCATCCCGGTGAGCTGGCCGTCATCGCTCCAGTAGAGGAAATTCTCGCGGGGACCGGCCTCCACCTCGCCCGTCAGGTAGGGCAAAAAATTGTAACCATCGAGATGCACGCGGTACTTGCGCCCGTTGACGGTGGTCCCGCGTTTCAGATCCTCAATGACATTTGGCGCGCCCGCTGCGGCGGCCAGGGTGGGCACCCAGTCCATGTGGGACATGATCTCATTGGATACCCTGCCCGCCGGAATGCGACCCGGCCAGCGCACCATGGCAGGCACACGGTAGCCGCCCTCCCAGTTGGTATTTTTCTCACCGCGGAAAGGTGTGATAGCGCCATCCGGCCAGGTGTTGTAATGCGGGCCATTGTCGGTCGAATACACAACGATGGTGTCATCACTCACGCCGAGTTCATCCAGCTGGTTGAGCAGACGGCCGACCAGTGCATCGTGTGCCACCATGGCATCGTTATAGAAGCCCTGGCCTGAAAGACCGCGCTCGGCATCTGCAATGTGCGTGTAGAAGTGCATGCGCGTCGTGTTGAACCAGACAAAAAACGGCTTTTCCTGACGTGCGGAACGGCCGATGAAATCCGTTGCCGCCGCCAGGAACTCCTCATCCACAGTCTCCATGCGCTTGCGCGTCAATGGGCCGCTGTCTTCTATGCGCCCATCGGCGTGGCTGTGGATCACACCCCGCGGTGTGAAGCGCTTGCGAAACTCCGCATCCTGCGGGTAATCGGGATGCTCGGGCTCTTCTTCAGCATTCAGGTGATACAGGTTCCCCATAAACTCGTCAAAACCATGGTTGGTGGGGAGAAACTTATCCTTGTCACCCAGGTGATTTTTGCCGAACTGGCCGGTGGCGTAACCGCGATCCTTGAGCAGCGCCGCCAGTGTCACGTCCTCCGGCTGCAGGCCGATATCGGCACCGGGCATGCCCACTTTGGTAAGGCCGGTTCTGATCGGGCTCTGGCCGGTGATGAATGCCGAGCGACCCGCGGTACAGCTCTGCTCACCGTAATAGTCGGTAAAACGAATGCCTTCGCGCGCAATACGGTCGATGTTGGGCGTGCGATAGCCCATCAACCCGTCACTGTACGCACTGAGATTGGTCATGCCGATATCGTCGCCCCAAATCACCAGGATATTGGGTGCCTTGGCAGAGGCGACTGCGGAAAAGCCGAGTAGCAACAGGGCCAGCAGACGCCCCGCTGTGCGCTTGAGTGTTATTGTTACCATGTTGTGCGTCCTCAACGTCTCGCCGTTTTACTCCCGATTATAGAGACTGAATATGAGACGCACAGGCACTTGGAGTCATGTGGCCGATAGCCTGAGGTTATGGCGCTGTAGTGGTCAGTCGCCGCGCAGCAACCCCTCGGCCTGCGCGTGCTGCAGCGTGTCATCCAGCGCGCTGCCGAGCTTGCTGACCAGTTCATCCACTTGCGACCGGGTGATCACCAGCGGCGGGCACAGGGCTATGCTGTTACCGCCCATGGCGCGTACGATGAGGCCGTGCGCCTGCGCTCGCAGGGCGCAGTAGCCGCCCATCGCGTTGCCGCTGAAGGCCTCGCGCGTTGTCCTGTTTGCTACCAGTTCCAGCGCCGCTATCATGCCCACTCCGCGCACCTCGCCCACCAGCGGATGATCGGCGAACCGCTGCAGCTGTTGCTGCAGGTAGCGGCCGGTGTCAGCCGCCCTGGCAAACAGCTGATCGCGCTCGTAGATTTCCAGCACCTTGGATGCCACAGCACAGGCGACCGGATGCCCCCCGTAGGTGTAGCCGTGGCCGAATACACCGACCGCCGCACTCGGCTCCACAAGCGACTCGTAGATGTCGCCGCTGACAACCGCCGCACTCACCGGCAGGTACGCGGACGACAGGGCCTTGGCCAGCGACATCAGCTGCGGCTGAATGCCGTAGGTGGTTGCACCAAAGTCTTCACCGGTGCGGCCAAACCCGCAAATCACTTCGTCATCCCAGAACAGGATGTCGTACTTGCGCAACACCGCCTGCACTTTGTCGAAATAGCCGGCGGGCGGCACGATGACGCCGCCGGCGCCATTGACCGGCTCGGCGATGAACGCCGCGATCGTTTCCGGACCCTCGGCAAGAATCAGGGCTTCGAGTTCCTCGGCCCGGCGGCTGGCAAACTGCGACTCGCTTTCACCGGGCAAACCGTCGCGGTAGAAGTGCGGCGCACCTGTGCGCAGCACACCCAGCGCATCAAACGGCAGGCTGAAATGCGTGTGATTGGGCGGCAGCCCGGTCAGCGAGGCGGCAGCCACCGTCACACCGTGATAGGCCCGCTCACGGGCTATGATCTTGAACTTTTCCGGCTGACCGATGGCGTTGAAGTGATAGCGCAACAGTTTGACCAGGGTGTCATTGGCGTCGGACCCTGAGTTGCCAAGGAATACGCGCGCATTGTTCACCGGCACCATGGACGCCAGGGTATCCGCGAGTTGCATGGCCGCCGGGTGCGTCTTGCCGCCGAACAGGTGTGAGTAGGACAAGGTACGCATCTGCCGTGCCGCAGCCTCGACCACTTCCTCGTTGCCGTACCCCAGGGCGGTGCACCAGAGCCCGCTCATCCCCTCGAGATATTGCCGACCGTGGTTGTCGTAGACGTATACGCCCTCCCCGCGCTCGATGACCAGCTGTTCAGTGGCCTTCAAATTGGTGGTGGGATAGATCATCTGCGTCATGGTGGTCACCCGAATGCCTGACGGTGAGTGAAAACCGGCTGGCGGGCAGGCGTACGCCCTGCCTCAACACACGCCGGTGCCTACAAGGCCTTCACTTTACGCTCACCGCAGCGTGCACAGCAATACACAGTGACGAGGCGACCCTGCTTGACGTCGAACTGTTTCGCCTTGTCGACCAGCCACTTGTGATGACCGTGGCGACACAGCGTGTTGCCCTTGTGCTTCTCTTTCAGCGAAGGCCTGCGGAACGTGAGGATATCAGCCACGTGGCCTCCTCACAGCAGCGCCCGGGCCAGCGCGGCCTGCCAGGAAGCATGCCGCCGACGGCGCGCCGATGCCGAAAGACGCACGGTGAACTCCCGCTCTACCGACCAGATCTTGCGCAGGTCAGCGGTGCTGGACCACAGCCCCACACCCAGCCCGGCGAGATAGCACGCACCCGCCACAGTGGTCTCAATGACCTCGGGACGGATCAGCTTGCGGCCCAGCACATCCGCTTGGATCTGCATGAGCAGGTTGTTGGCCGCCGCCCCGCCATCCACCCGCAGGGGACGCATGCGCCTGCCAAGGTCGCGCTCCATGGCGAGCAGGATGTCGGCATTCTGCAGCGCCATGGCATCCAGCGTGGCCCGGGCGATGTGCCCACGGCCTGTGCCGCGGGTCAATCCTGTCAGCACACCGCGTGCGTCAGGCGCCCAGTGTGGTGCACCGAGACCGGTCAGGGCAGGCACGAATTCCACGCCGCCACTGTCGGGAACCGAGGCGGCCAGTGCCTCCACCTCTGCGGACCGCCGGATCAACGACAGTCCGTCGCGCAGCCACTGCACCGCTGCGCCACACACGAAAGCGCCGCCCTCCAGTGCATAGACAGGGTCCGCGTTGCCCAACTGCCAGGCTGCGGTGGTCAGCAGCCCGGAGCGGGACTGCAACAGCTCGGCACCGGTATTCATCAGGATAAAAGAGCCTGTGCCGAAGGTGCACTTTGCATCCCCCGCACTGAAGCAGGCCTGGCCAAACAGGGCTGCCTGCTGGTCCCCGGCGATACCGGCGATGGGAATGCCATCCGGCAGGCCGGGTACGCCACGGGTATGCGCAACGATACCACTGGAGGGTACGATATCCGGCAGCACGCCCTCAGGCACCTCAAACAGGGCCATCAGTTCCTTGTCCCAACTCAGGCGCTGCAGGTTCATCAGCGACGTGCGCGACGCATTCGACACATCGGTCGCATGCACTGCCCCGCCGCTGAGTTGCCAGACCAGATAGCTGTCGATGGTACCCGCAGCCACCCGACCCGCACGCAGCTTACGCCCCACGCCGGGCGTGTTACGCAGCAGCCAGCGGAACTTGCTGGCGGAGAAGTACGGGTCCAGCACCAGGCCCGACTTGCGCCTGACCTGCGCCTCGTGACCACCGGCCTTGAGAGTTTCGCAAAAGTCGGTTGTGCGACGGCACTGCCAGACAATAGCCCGGTTCAGCGCATCGCCGTTACTGCGGTCCCACAGCAGTGAGGTTTCGCGCTGGTTCGTGATGCCAATGCCGGCGATGTCCGACGGTTTGCAGACGCGCTTGCGCAGCACACTGCGGATACCGCGCTGCACCGAGGACCAGATGTCCGCGGCATCGTGTTCCACCCAGCCCGGTTTCGGGTAGTGCTGGGGGAACTCGATGTTGACGCTGGTGCGCAGGCGCCCCGAGGCGTCCATCAGCGCGACCGTGGTGCCAGTCGTCCCCTGGTCTATGGCCAGAATGAACGCCGACATCTCAGCCGCCGAAGCCCTCTACCGCCTTGATTTCAAGGAAATCGGTAAAGCCGTGGGCGCCCCACTCGCGACCGTTGCCAGACTGTTTGTAACCGCCAAACGGCACGTTGTAGCCGCCGCTGGCACCGTTGATGTGCACGTTGCCAGCACGGATGCGTGAGGCGACCCGGCGCGCGTGGGCAATATCGCCGCTCTGCACGTAGCCTGCGAGACCGTAGGGGGTATCGTTGGCGATGGCGATGGCTTCCTCTTCAGTGTCATAGGGAATCATGACCAGTACCGGGCCAAAGATCTCTTCGCGGGCGATGGTCATTTCGTTATTGGCCTCGGAAAAGACCGTGGGGCGTACGAAGTAGCCCTTGTCGATGCCCTCGGGGCGCCCGGGACCCCCGCACACGAGTTTGGCACCCTCGGCAATGCCTTTTTCAATGAGGCCCTGGATCTTGTTGAATTGCAGTTCAGACACCACGGGGCCCATGGTGGTCGCCTCATCGGCCGGATCACCCACAACCACCTTGGCGCTGACCGCAGCGGCGATCGCTTCGGCCTCAGCCAGACGCGCACGCGGCACCAGCATGCGCGATGGCGCGTTGCAGGACTGGCCCGTGTTGTTGTACATGTGCAACACGCCACGGGTGACCGCGGCTTCCAGGTCCGCATCGTCAAGAATGATGTTCGGCGACTTGCCACCCAGTTCCTGCGTGACACGCTTCACCGTGGGCGCGGCGTTCTGCGCCACCTGGGAGCCCGCCCGGGTGGAACCGGTGAAGGACATCATGTCCACATCAGGGTGACGGGACAGCGCGGCGCCGACGGTAGGGCCGTCGCCATTGACCAGGTTGAACACACCAGCGGGTACACCCGCCTCGTGCATGATCTTCGCAAACAGATAGCCCGACAGCGGCGCCACTTCAGACGGCTTGAGGACCATGGTGCAGCCCACGGCGAGCGCTGGCGCCACCTTGCAGCCGATCTGGTTGACCGGCCAGTTCCACGGCGTGATAAGGCCGCATACGCCGATCGGTTCCTTGAACAGACGGTGTTCACCCAGGTCTTCTTCGAATTCGAATTCGCGCAGCACGCGCAGCGCCTCCTGCAGGTGCCCCAGCCCGGCATGCGCCTGTGCAGAAACAGCCAGGGACTTCGGCGCACCCATTTCCTCACGAATCGCGTCGGCCATGTCGTTGTAGTACTTTTCGTACGTGGCAACGCAGGACTCAAGCACCGCAATCCGTTCCTCACGACTGCTGTAGCCCCAGGTGTCGAACGCCTTGCGAGCGGCCGCCACGGCGCGGTCCACATCGGCTTCACTACCCAGGGAAATGTGGGCACAGACCGACTCATCGGCGGGGTTGATCACGTCGTGCACCTTGGGGGTAACGGGGTCGACCCACTCACCGTTGATATAGAACTGCAGGTATTCGCGCATCGGTACTCTCCATTGCTGATTATCGTTGCGGCGTAGTGTAGCACCCGATGAGTGGTCGGCCACTACCCCATGAGGTTATCATTGCGCCACCCTCGATTTGGAGAAACGATCATGCAGAGTGACGAACTGACACTGTTCCGCGATATGGCCAGACGTGCGTTTGAACAGGAAATCACGCCCTACTATGAACAGTGGGAACAGGATCACATGGTGCCGCGCGAACTGTGGCGCACACTGGGTGCAGCTGGCCTGCTCTGCGCGGACATGGACGAAGCCTACGGCGGCGCCGGCACCACGCCCCACGTCACCCTGATGCTGATTGAAGAGCTGTCGCGGATGGGCTTCGGTGGCTTCGCCTCCGGCTTCGGCATCCACTCGAATATCGTCGCCCCCTACCTGGCCCGCCACGGGACCGAAGCGCAGAAGCAGCACTGGTTGCCGAAAATGGTCAGCGGTGACGCCGTGGGCGCGCTGGCCATGACCGAGCCGGGCGCCGGCTCCGATGTGCAGGGCATACGCACCAATGCCGTGCGTGACGGCGACGAGTGGATCCTGAATGGTTCCAAGATCTTTATCACCAACGGCATGCACGCCGACCTGGTTATCGTCGCCGCCATTACCGACCCCGGCAAGGGAGCCAAGGGTACCTCCCTGTTCCTTGTCGACACCACCCTGCCCGGCTTTGAGCGCGGCAAAAAAATCGAGAAAATCGGCCAGCACGCATCCGACACCGCCCTGCTCTTCTTCCAGGACATGCGCCTGCCCGCCAATGCACTGCTCGGCGAGGAAAACAAGGGGTTCGTGATCATGATGGAGGAGCTGCCCCGGGAGCGCCTGGGGATTGCGGCGCAGGCCGTGGCCGCCGCCGAGGGCGCACTCGCACTGACCGTGGACTATGTGCTGGAGCGCAAGGCCTTCGGCCAGGCCATCGGCAGCTTTCAGAATACCCGTTTCAAGCTGGCGGATGTGCGCACGCAGATCGCCCTCAACCGCGCGTTGTACGAGCAGTGTGCCGACGAATACAGCCGCGGTGAGCTGACCGCCGACAAGGCGGCCATGCTGAAGCTCGCCTCCTGCGAAATGCAGTGCGACACCATCGACGAGTGCCTGCAGCTGTTCGGCGGCTACGGATATACGGTGGAATACCCGATTTCCCGCTTCTACACGGACGCCCGCATCCAGCGCATCTATGGCGGCTCATCGGAAATCATGCGAGAGCTGGTGGCGCGCTCGATACTCGGTCGGGGCTGAGCGCCAATGCGAGCACCGAACAGCGGGCACAGCGCCGATGTGATCATCGTCGGCGCCGGGCTGTCCGGCATCGGCGCCGCAGTACACCTGCAAACCCTGTGCCCGGACCAGCGTGTCATGCTGCTGGAGACCCGGCCGCGGGTGGGTGGCACCTGGGACCTGTTTCGCTATCCCGGGATTCGTTCCGACAGCGACATGCATACACTGGGCTACGATTTCAAACCCTGGATACACGAACGCGCCATTGCCGACGGCGCGTCGATTCTCGAGTACATCAACAGCGCGGCGGACGAATACGGCGTGCGCGAACGCATCCGCTTTCAACACAAGGTACTGCGGGCCCGCTTCAGCAGTGACACAGCGCGCTGGACACTGGACGTCGCTGTCACGGATGAACAGGGCGCGGTCAGCGAAGAGTGCTTCAGCTGCCAGTTCCTGCTGCTCTGCTCGGGCTACTTCGACTACGCCCAGGGACATGCACCGGCGTTCGCTGGACAGGATCGCTTCCGCGGCACCCTGGTGCACCCCCAGCACTGGCCACAGGAGCTCGACTACCGGAACAAACGCGTGGTGATCATCGGCTCTGGCGCGACCGCCATGACCCTGGTGCCGGCACTGGCCCGTGACGCGGCCCACGTCACCATGTTGCAGCGTTCGCCGACCTACGTCATATCGCGACCCAATCGCGACAAGCTGGCCAACCTGCTGCGGCGCTGCCTGCCCGAGCGCTGGGCCTATGCCATCACACGCTGGAAAAACACCACGCTGCAGCAGTGGGTGTACAGGAAGAGCCGCACCCAGCCGGAGCAGGTAAAGGCACAGCTATTGAAAATGCTGCGCAAGTCGCTGGGGCCGGACTTCGACATTGAGAAACACTTCACGCCCGCCTACAACCCCTGGGACCAGCGCCTCTGCCTGGTGCCCGATGGCGACCTGTATGCCGCCCTGCGCAGCGGCCGGGCGGACATCGTGACCGACCACATCGACAGCTTCACGGAAACCGGCATTCGCCTGCAGTCCGGTGAAACGCTGGAGGCCGATATCATCGTGACCGCCACGGGGCTGCAGCTGGTAGTGATGGGCGGCATCGGCTTCGAGGTGGATGGCGAAGCGGTAGACTTCGGCTCGTGCTGGACCTGGCGCGGCATGCTGTTTTCCGGGGTGCCGAACATGGCCAACACCTACGGCTACATCAACGCCTCCTGGACCTTGCGCGCCGACCTCACCGCCCGCTTTGTCGGCCGTCTGCTGAACCACATGGCCCGCTGCGGTGTCGCGCAGGTCACGCCCACATTGCGACCCACCGACAAGGACATGCCGGCGCGCCCCTGGTTAGATGATTTCAGTGCGGGCTACATACAGCGCGCGCTGCACCGGCTTCCCAAACAGGGGGACCGCGACCCCTGGCGCAATTCCCAGGACTATCGCAGGGACCGCAAAACCCTGCCGACGGCACCGCTGGATGACGGCAGCCTCGTGTTCAGCAACCCGACTCACGCAGTTCTGGACAAGACCGGCTAGGCCGCACTGCTCAGCCCGGGGCAATCACCCCATCCGCGGCAAGCTGCGCCAGCTCGTCGTCGTCCAGGCCCAGCAACCCCTGCAGGACATCCCGGTTGTGGCTGCCAAGATCGCCGCCGGGCCATTCCGTGCGTCCGGGCGTCCCGGCGAGGCGCGGCAGGATGGCGGGAATTTTCAGTGGTTTGCCGTCAATCTCCACCTGCTCAAACAGCCCACGCGCCTGATACTGGGGGTCGTTGAGCATGTCCGCAACGGAGTAGATCGGGCCCACCGGCACGCGGGCCTCCTCCAGCACATTGATCACATGGGTCGAGGAATGCTGGCCGCACCAGAGCCCCAGCGCCTTGTCGATCTCCGCCTCGTGAAGCACCCGGCCGGCATTGTCCGCGAGCGCCGGGTCCGCCGCCATATCGGATCGCCCCGCTACCGTCATCAGGCGCTTGAAGATGGAGTCGCCGTTGCCGCCGATAACCACGTACTTGCCGTCGTCACAGCGGTAGGTGTTTGTGGGTACGATACCCGTCACCGTGGTGCCCGAGGGCTCGCGCACCACGCCGGCGCCGTCGTACTCGGGCACCATGCCTTCCAGCAGGTTGAAAATCGACTCGTACAGCGCCACGTCCACCACCTGCCCTTCGCCGCCCGGCTTAACGCGTTGCAGCAGCGCTAGGGTGATACCCAGTGCCGCATGCAGTGCTGCGACGGTGTCACCCAGGCTGATGTTGGGTCGCACTGGCGCCTTGCCTGGCTCACCGTTGATGTAGCGAAAGCCGCCAAAGCCCTCAGTCACCGATGCGTATCCGGGCTTGCTGGCGTAGGGCCCGGTCTGTCCGTAGCCTGAAATCCTGGCGTACACCAGCCCTGGGTTACGCGCCTTCACTACCTCGGGGCCAAGCCCCCACGCCTCCATCGCTCCCGGGCGGAAGTTCTCCACCAGCACATCGGCGGTGTCCAGCAGCTGCAGGACCAGCTCCCGACCGCGCTCACTCTTCAGGTCGAGGGTAACGCTTTTCTTGTTGCGGCCCAGGCTGCGGTACCAGAGTGAGGTGCCGTCCTGCACCACCCGCCAGCCGCGTATGGGGTCGCCACCGGGCGCCTCCACCTTGATCACTTCGGCACCAAAATACCCGAGTATTGTGCAGGCAAAGGGCCCCGCCAGCAGCTGACCCAGTTCTATTACCCGCAGCCCTTCCAGTGGCCTTGTCGCAGTTGTCACGGTTTCTCCCCCAGGCAAAAACCCGGATTATACCCACACCCGTGGCACAGGTCAGAGCGGAACCGCTGCCAGGCCGAGCACCACCAGCAGGGCAAAACCGGCGGTTACGGTGAGAATGGACAGCAGCGTTGTGAGCACAATCATATTGGATGCCAGGGTGCCATCGCCCCGCGCCGCTACCACCATCACAAAACTCGCCGCGGCCACCGGCGAACTCAGCAGCAGAAAAAGCACGCCCAACTGCATGGGCGCCACACCCAGCAGCAGCGCCAACAGCACACCAAGGGTGGGCCCCACAAGCAAACGCCAGCCCGCTGCTTCCCAGGTGACCGAACCGGCACTGCGCAGCAACGAGAGGCGCATGGCAGCGCCGATGCTCACCAGCACCAGCGGCAGGAAACCCTGCGACAACAGCTGACTGACAACGGGCGTAAAACCCGGCAGTGGTATGCCGGATACTGCATATAACATGCCTGCGCCAATACCCAGCAGCAGCGGGTTGCGCACCAGTCCAACCAGCAGCCCACCAAGAGAGCGGCTGCCTCCGTGCGTCACCTGCAGTACCCAAACCGCAAGCGCGTTATAGAGCGCCGTCATCACCGCGACCGGCAATGCCGCAAGGCTTAGCCCCTGATCGCCGTAGGCTGCATGGCAGAGGGCGAAGCCAAGTATCGCGAGGTTGGAACGAAAGCCGGCCTGCACAAACACGCCCAGCGTTGGCGGCGCAAAGCCCCGCCAGCGTGCATAGATCCAGCTGAGGCACAGGGTGAGCACCGTTGCCAGCACCCCCGCGAGCAGGTAATTGGCGCCGCCCATGGCGGCAAAATCCACCCCGGCGGCGCTGATAAACAGCAGCAAGGGGAGCGCCGCGTTGAAAGCGAACTTCGAGATGGCCTGCACATGGCGCGGCTGCAGCCAGCCCAGCAAGCGCAGCACCAGGCCCAGCATCACCCAGCCAAAGGTGGGCAGGCTCACGGCCGCTGCGGTCAGGGTGAGTTGCCACAGGTTGAGGTCCGGCACAGCAGGCAAATGCGCGGTGCGCGCTAGGCCAGCTCGCGCAGGGTGTCGCCCAGCGCTTCCAGCAAGCTATCGATCTGGGCCTCTTCAATCACAAAGGGCAGACCCAATTGCACGGTGTCGGCCCCGTAGCGCACATAAAACCCTTTTTCCCACATGCGCATGGCCACCTCGAAGGGGCGCCGCGCCGGTTCACCGGGGTAATGCGCCAGTTGCAGCGCACCGGCAAAGCCATAGTTGCGAATATCCACGACATGGGGAGCACCCTGCAGCTGGTGCAGGGCAGCCTCGAAGTATGGCGCCATGCGCGCCACACGCTGCGGCAGCTGCTCACGCTCCAGGATATCCAGGGCAGCCAGCCCGGCGGCACAGGCCACCGGGTGGCCCGAGTAGGTGTAACCGTGGGGGAATTCGAGCATGTAATCCGGCCCGCCCTGCGCCATGAAGGTGTCGTAAATTTCGGCTTTGGCAATCACCGCCCCCATGGGAATGGCGCCATTGGTGAGCTGCTTGGCCACGTTCATGATGTCGGGGACGACACCAAAGGCGTCGGCACCGGTCATTGCGCCACAGCGGCCGAAACCGGTAATCACCTCATCAAAAATCAGCAGGATATCATGTGCGGTGCACAGCTCGCGCAGTCGCTGCAGGTAGCCCACCGGTGGCGGAATCACCCCGGCAGAACCGGCCATCGGTTCGACAATCACAGCCGCGATATTGCTGGCGTCATGCAGGGCAATCAGCTCCAGCAGCTCGTCCGCACGCGCGGCGCCCTGCGCCGGCATACCGCGGCTGAACAGCGTATCCGGCGACAGGGTATGTGCCAGGTGGTCCGCTTCCACAGCAGGGCCAAACAGTTTGCGGTTGGGCCCGATGCCTCCCACCGAGATGCCGCCAAAGTTGACCCCGTGGTAACCCTTGGCGCGCCCGATCAGCCGGGTCTTCGCGGGCTGCCCTTTCAACCGCCAGTAGGCGCGGGCCATTTTCAGCGCCGTGTCGGCGGCTTCCGAGCCGGAGTTGGTGAAAAACACATAGTCCAGCCCCGGGGGCGTGAGGGCTTTAACGCGGTTGGCCAATTCGAAGGCTCCGGGGTGCCCGTACTGAAAGGCAGGTGCGTAGTCCAGAGTGAGCAGTTGGCGCTGCACGGCCTCAGCGATTTCTGGACGGTTGTGCCCTGCCCCGCTGCACCACAAACCGGACAGCCCATCAAGTATCCGCCGACCGTTGTCATCGATAAAGTGGACACCTTCTGCCGCCACGATCATGCGCGGGTCGCGCTTGAACTGGCGATTCCCTGTGTAGGGCATCCAGTGCGCTTCCAACTGCTCGCGGGTGAGTCTGTGACGGTCGGGCATGGCGGTCATGGTGTAAGGTCCCCAAGTGATTTGCAGGCATTCTAGGCCCTCGTGACAGATGCATAAATCATTATCTATCGCTTTTGAGATTCATTAAGATGAAACTTTACAGACAGCTCACAGAGGGAGTTTCACCGTGTCACGCAAGGCCCTGCTGGGCACCGTCACCGACAACGATCTGCGCCTGCTGCGGGTGTTTCGCGCCGTGGTCGCCTGCGGCGGCTTCGCGGCCGCGGAACTGGAGCTGAACATCAACCGCTCTACCATCTCGCGACATATCAAGGACCTGGAGGCACGGTTGGGGTTTACGCTTTGTCGCCGCGGACGCGGCGGTTTCGCCCTGACAGATGAAGGCGCCCAATTCCACCAGGCAGCAGAGAAAGTGGTCGCGGCTCTCGAAGACTACCAGCACGACGTCAATGACATTAACCAGCGCCTGACCGGCTCACTTGCTGTCGCCATTTTCGACAAAACCGCTTCCAACCCCGCCTGTCACATCGACCGCGCGTTCGCCTTGTTCGACGAGCGAGCTCCCGGTGTCCACCTGCAAGTGCACGTAGAGCCAATCAACGCCATTGAGCGAGGCGTCATTGAGGGCCGCTTTCATCTGGGTATCATTCCCGACCATCGCCCCTCCAGCAGCCTCATCTACCACACACTATTCAATGAACAGATGTACCTGTACTGCGGAGCAGGCCACCCGCTGTTCGGGCGCGCGGGCAAAGAGCTCGTAGACAGCGAGATCCTCTCCAGCAAATACGTGGGCATTGGCTATCACTCGCCCAATATGGAGGTGACGCGCCAGCGAGGTCAACAGCGCGACGCCACTGCCTGGGACCAGGAAGCCGTGGCCCACCTGATACTCTCAGGCAGATATCTCGGCTACCTCCCACAGCACTATGCCGAGACCTTCGTGCGCGCACGGCGCATGCGCGCACTGGCGACCGACCGCTTCCAGTACATCTGCCAGTTCAGCGCTATACTGCGCCAGTCGCCGCCGCCCAGCAGAGTGGTGGAAACGCTGCTGAGGGCCCTGACCGAGGTGCACTAATGCCTAAAACCACGCTGCAACTGTACATCGCCAACAAGAACTACTCCTCCTGGTCGCTGCGGCCCTGGCTGCTGTTGCGCGCACTGGACATTCCTTTCCGGGAACGCCTGGTGCCCTTTGGCAGCGGCGGCGCGGACAACGCATTTGCCAGCTTTTCCCCCACCGCCAAGGTGCCCTGCCTGCATGACGGCGACACCGTCGTATGGGACTCGCTGGCGATCACCGAGTATCTCGCGGAACAGGTGCCTGCCGTATGGCCCGCCGATGGGATTGCCCGCGCCTGGGCACGCTGCGCTGCCGCGGAAATGCATTCAGGATTCCAGGCGCTGCGCGATGTGTGCAGCATGAACTGTGGCATCCGCGTGCAATTACATGACGTACCCGCCCCCCTGCAACGCGACCTTGAGCGCATTGACTCGCTGTGGATGGAGGGGCTTGAGCGCTTCGGCGGCCCGTTTCTCGCCGGATCCGCTTTTTCTGCAGTTGATGCGTTCTACGCGCCCGTGGTTTTCCGACTGCAAACATACCGATTGTCGCTGTCCACGGCCTGCAACGACTACGTCAAACGCGTATTGGCCCTGCCCGGCATGCAGGCATGGTACGCTGCTGCGTTGGCGGAAACATGGCGCGATGAGGCCCACGAGCAGGACGTGAAACGCGTGGGCCGGACGCTGGAAGACCTGCGTGCTTGACAGCGCCAGACAGGCTCTTTACCAAGCCGCTCATAGCCTGAGCTGCATGAACTGGCTGTGGGGGTCATCCTCATATCCCGCAAAGGGGCCACTGTAGATGAACCCATGGCTCTCATAGAGTTTTCTCGCGGGCTCGAAACCGGGCTGACTGCCGGTCTCCAGACTGAGCAGGCGATAGCCCCTCTGTCGCGCAACGGCGATGATGTGTTGCAGCAGCACACGCCCGGCACCGCGCCTGCGCCTCGCCGAGGGCGTTCGCATCGATTTGATCTCTCCGTGCGTGAGATCGATTTCCTTCAACGCCCCACAACCCATCAAGAGCCCGTTCTCCCAGGCCGTCCAGAACGTGATCTCTGGCTGCTTCAGCCGCTCCAGGTCCAGCGCATGCACGCTCTCTGGCGGGGACCATTCGTGCATGTTGCGCAGATGCTCCTGCAGCAGTGCGATCACGTCACTGGCGGTGAGGTCGTCTTCCCTGATCTGCATGACTATCCCTCGCGCTCACTGTGAACCAGCGTCTTTTCGAAACAGATAAAAGGACGACTTCTCCGCGGGAACACCACTTCACCCGCCTCCCGATAGCCGCGCGAGCGATACAGTGAGAGTGCAGCCGTATTGGCTGAGTAGGCATCCAGGCGCATAGCATCGTGCTTAAGGGAGCTGGCGTAGCGCTCGGCAAACTCCATGAAACGCCCGGCATAACCCATTCGCCAATAGTCCGGATGCACAACCAGATGGTGCACCACCAGGGCGGCCCCGCCATGACGCCAATTGCACGACGCGTACTCCGGTGGCTGCACAGCATCCAGACCAGCCCCCACGACCACGGTACCCTCCTGCACACACAGAAACAGGGAGCCGTTTTCCACCGCGGCGGCAAGGACTTCCCTGCTCGGGTATTCGTCATCCCATTGCGCTATACCCAGGCGGTGCATCTCTGTAGTAGCCGCCTGAACCGCTTGGAGGGTCCCCTCCAGATGGCAATGCGACCCCTGAACAACCGCGAGCGCACTCGTTGGTGATGCCACATCATTCCTCTGTCGGTATTTTGCCATACAGGCTGCCTGGACTAACGATGGTTGGTTGTCTACTCGGCCTTACTCGGGCAGCTCATCGTACTTTGGCAAATCATCCTGCCAATGATGCCAGGGCGCCTTGGATGCGACATACACATGAAAGTCCGGCTCCTGCGTCGGCACGTCATCCAGCAGGCCCAGGCGAATATTGGTCGTATCCCAGTCGACCTTTTCGCTCAAGAGGCAGGAACCGCAACGGCTGCAAAAGGCCACGTGGGAACCGGGATACTTGACGTAGTAGCTCATCAACTCTCTACCCTGAACGACGGTTAGTTGCTCTTTTTTCAAGCCGCCAAACACCGAGTTGGCCGAGCCAGAGAATTTCTGGCATTCACTGCAGTGGCAGTAGCCGGCGTACACGAAATCACCCTCAATCTCGAACCTGATACCACCACACAAGCAACTTGCCCTCATGGCTTATGCCTCATCGAATTGTCTCTGCAATTTTTCCTCGGTGCGGCAACCGCGATGATTGATCACGAAGGTATTGCCTTATGCCGCAGTGGCACCACCCAAAAAAGCACCTAATCAGCGGGGGAATCCAGTTTGAATGTGAACTTGTTCTGGACCCCATGCCTTTCAACCGCTACACCATCTTCCAGTGTCGGTGCATAGTGGAAGTTTTCCGTGGCCGCGATGGACGCTTCATCGAAAAGCCCCTGGGGGACAGACTCAATCACTCGAATATTCATTGGACGCCCGTCTACACCAATACAGTACGCCACGATCACATAGCCTTCAATGCCGAAGGCCTGCGCCGCGAGCGGATACGTGGGGGCAAATTTCGCCACACCCTGAGTGTCCAGAAGCTTCTGTATCTCGTCCTCCGAGGGATCAGGAACCGCGACCTGGGCCTTGAGCTCGGCGAAAACATTCTTTGCCTCTTCACCGCCGAGCTCGGCCGACCTTGAAAGGTACATAAACGCCGTGTCTTGGTCGATTTCCGTCCCTTGACCACGCTGGTACATTTGGAACAGAACGAACGAGGCGTAAGGCATCCCTCGATTGGCCGCCAGGGTAAACCAGTACAAGGCATCCCGATAACTCTGCGGCACGCCAGCCCCGTTGTAATACAGGGCGCCTAGTATCGATTGCCCATAGGGGTTGTCCAGTTCTGCTGACTGGGTGCACCATTTGACGGCGAGCGCCTGGTCATCGGGATACCCATGCATGCCATAGCGGTAACCTTCACATCGCTTGTTCACTTCCGCAATCTCGGCGGGACTCATCGCCTCCCGGGCGAGCTCTGACAGGTCTGTTTCCGCCATTTCAGGGAACGGTTCATCAGGTGGCTGACGATCAGGGAGCCTGCGCCCTGCATCATTCTCAGGGCGCGGTTCCTGCAGCGGCGCCGCAGCAACTTTATCGATCATTGCGTACAGTTCACCCATGTTGTCCTGCAGGTGGGCTGATCCAAGTTCCGCGCTCTGCGCCATGAGCATCGGCATCGTGGCAATCACCTTCCGACCCACTTCCGTCTGGTAGAAGTGACGAATCTCCCTGAGCTCAGCGGCGGTAAAGGCTTCGGCATAGAGTCTCAGAATATCGGGTTTCAGTGCCTCGAAACTCATGTGCTCCCCGTAGAACTGAAGCAAAACATCTCTATACGGCACCATGGCTGGATATTGTTGCAGCTGGATATCCAGCATCTGAGACATGGTTTGCTCAAAGTCCTGCTCCAAACCCATTACCCTGATCAGTTCAGCAGCCTCGCTCACCGCGTCTGAGTCAGCAGAAGCGGCTGAGCTCATATACACAAGAGCTGCGAAACTGATGATCTTCAACATTGGCATTGCTGGAGTGGTCAACCATTTTGTGACAACCCAGTTAAGCCGCTTTCTTCATTTCAACAACTGCTGATTCGTAGTCATTCGGGCTGACGTATTGCAGCGTAGAATGCAGCCGCCGACTGTTATAGAACATCACGATGTAATCCAGAATGTCCTGTTGTGCCTCAGCGCGGGTCTGATAGTGCCGCCACTGCACGCGTTCTTTCTTCAAACTCGCGAAGAAGCTCTCCGCGACCGCATTGACGCTCCTATGTCAAGAAACGGCCTGTAGCTCACTCAGCTCCGCAGTAATTATCGGATACAACTCTCTAGCAATATATCGCTTCAGACAACGATGAATCTCTTTGGTAGAAAGCCCTTCCCCTGTGCGTCGTTGTACATAAACCCTTGTTCTGGGATCACTACGCATGCGAACCATGGCGATGGTCCAAAGTGCATTGTTCGCTGCCCTGCTTCCCCCTCGGTTTAGACGGTGTCGAACGGTTTTACCTGATGATGCTGGGAGCGGGTTCACACCGCATAGCGCCGCAAGAGAAGCTTCACTCTTCAGGCGATCTGGATTATCGCCGGCAACAGAAAGGAGAGTCGCAGCAGTATTGGGCCCAACCCCAAACCGGGATCGCAGTTTGCTCGCATGGATTCTTGTTAAGCGATCTAGTTCTGCATCCAGGTGGGCCACTTCTTTCGACAGAAACTGCCATCTCTTGGCGATGGATTTCAGAGCAACGGCAAGTGTCGATAAGTGGGGGGTGATACCCAGCCCACGCATTCTCAAACAGGCATTTACGCAGTCCTGGGCTTTAACCCGCCATAATTTCTCACGCACGTCCTGTGGCGCACTGACCAGCAATGCGCGAATCTGGTTTATCGCTTGCGTTCTAGCTTTCACAGCGCTTCGTCTGGCAACTGAAGCAATCCGCATTGCTTCACATGCTCCCGAGTGATTCTTCGGTGTTGCCGTAGCCGTACCTGATAAAACTGCCCTGGCTGCATTCTCTGCATCAGTGGGGTCGGATTTACCTTGTAGCCGTCTCTTTGCCCGATCCGACCGGTTAACTTCAAAAACTGTTATCCCATGTCCTTTTAGCGCGTCGGCCAATGCAGCCCCATAGGTGCCTGTTCCCTCAACACCCGCACGCCGAATATGGCCCAATGAAGATGCCCAATCAATGAGATCTAAATACCCTGTTGAGCTAACTGAGATAGATCGAGTGCCAAGCAATATACCTGCGCCATTTATCGCTGCTGCCACATGAATATCCAGGTGGGTATCAACCCCCAGGATGACTTCGCTATCGATGTGTTTCCCTCGCATGGGTCTGCCTCCTGATTATCGGGGCATCACCAGTTCTGGTCGCAGGACAGGACACTCACGGTGCAGTACAAAGCTCCTATTAGGTCACAAGCGCCAGGCCCGGATACACCCGGAGAACATCAATACCAATCGACAGGTCAACGCAAAGGCATAAAGAGCCAATCCCAGCACGGGTCAGATCGGCATGATGTTCATCAGCATAGTAGACTGAGTGTCCCAGCAGTCTCCCTTGCGGCTCATGCTGCCAATAAAGCCATTAGCCTCCAGCAAGCGCCGGTAGGCTTTGCTGGCGTATTGAGAGCCTCGGTCTGAATGCACTATCAATCCCGCCCTCGGTCGCCGCTGCCAGACCGCCATGCGTAGCGCATCCGTCACCAGCCTGGCCTTCATCCGCGAATCCATGCTCCAGCCCACCACACGACGGCTGAACAGATCGATGAACACAGTCAGGTACAGCCAGCCTTCCCGGGTCCAGATATAAGTGATGTCAGTCACGTACGCCTGGTCTGGTACGGAGGCGGTAAATTCCCGGGCCAGCACATTGTCGAACACCGGCTGTTTGTGATCGCTGTTGGTTGTCACCTTGTATTTCTTTCGGTACCGGGCTTTGACGCCAGCCTCGCGCATCAGCGACCGGGCCTTGCGTCGGCCCACGGGATGGCCCAGGGCGTTCAGGGCGCGCTTCATCCGCCGAGACCCATAGCTGTCGCAGCTACCTTTGGCGACTTCCTTCACTGCTGCAATCATCGCCTCGTGTTCGGGATCCGGCAGTCTGTCTCGCTGACGTTGGCACTGCCGATAGTAGGCATTGCGGCTGACACCCAGGAGTCGACTCATCACGTCGACTGGCCAGGCCTTCTTGTGCTGGGTGATGAACGCGTACTTCACCGCGTTTCCTTGGCAAAGAAGACCGTCGCCTTTTTTAAGATTTCTTTCTCCATCTTCAGTCGGCGATTTTCCTCCCGCAATTGACGGATCTCCAACTGCTCCGCTGTCAGCTTGCCATTGCCCCGGAACGCCTGCCCCTCGGGTGCCGCGTGCTCTTTGAGCCAACGCCCAAGCATGTTGGCATTGATCTCCAGGCTACGCGCCGCCTCTGACCGTGAATAACCCTGCTCTAGCACCAGGCTGATAGCGTCCAGCTTGAATTCTTTCGAGTACTGCTTTCTTGTGGTCATTTCCAACCTCCAGTTTCAGGGTATTATCCTTAACTGGGTTGGTCACATCCATTCAACCACTTCAGCAGCCGGTGATCTGTCACCGGTGGAGTACGAAAACTCGCTGAAAAAAGTGTCCGGGAATTGTTGACCAGAACACACACGACGCAACCGCATACCGGACAGAAGTGAAACTCGATCGAATCGCCCCGGATATAAACCTGCGTACTCCCCCTGACCCTGATACCCTCATCTTCGAAATCATAGGCCCACAAGACACCGTACCGTCTGCACACCGTGCAGTTACAAATAGTCGCGCCATCTGGCTTACCCTCAAACTGCCAGCCAGTGGCACCACAATGACAACTCCCTCGGATCATTTCGACTCCCAACTATTACGCCAGCCACATTCTGCGGCCTGGCACCTTGAGCTGCGGCAACTGAAAGTTATGCGCAACATGGCCTGGTTATGCGTTGCTCCGACTGTCAGCATATTTCGGTAGCGAATCATCTACCCTATGCCATTCCACTCTTTGACTTGTGTGGATGTGGTACCGCGGTACAACTAAATTCGGATCGTCGAGACTCGAAACGCTTACCGTTAGGTAGCTCGACTTGTTCTGCTGCGGATTCAACGCTTGCATCCCAGCCCGGAAATACGAGCACCGACGGATGGCACTTAAGAGCCCTGGCCAGCACTTTGGCGCGCTCTACTCCAAAATTTATCCACCCGCGCTAAATGGCAGAAATTGTTGATTCCGCCCCACTGGAACGCTCGTTAAGTGGCCGCAACCACATATCTTCGAACAATTTCTGCTGGTTCCCCATCCTCGACTTCCGAATCAAACACTCCACCATTGCTGATGATCATTCGAGTCGACGCCTCATTGGCTTTGTGGCAATGGATATGAAGCTCTCCGATCCCGCGCTTTCGCGCCTCTTGGATTGTGAGGGCCATCAGGACATTGCCTAGACCCCTGCCTCGATACGACGGCCGAATGCCTAATCCTATATGGCCACCACAACGCCTGATTCCTTCATTCAGATAGTGGCGCAGGTTCGAGACGCCGATGATCTCGCCGCCCTCAACGAGCCAGAACGTTGAACTCGGGACAAATCCCTCAGGAATGTTGATCCCCATAGTGAAATCATCAAGACGATGCAGGAGCGCCGCGAAATCGTTGTGCTCGAAATCCAATGGGAACGGGTAGCGTTCCTCATCGTCCAGTTCGACGATGTATTCGCCGTAGCTTTGCTCGTACTCAGGGTTTGGAAGAATCAGTGCGACTGCCATACGGACACCTAACGCCTGACGCAGCGGCGGCCAAACCGGGCAACGGTTTCGCCGTCCGGCTCACCAGGGGTGCACTGCCGCTTCTTGTTATATGTGCGGGTCACGTTTAGAAAGAGTCCTAATTGGAATGACTGTTGAAATTAGGGATACCGAGAAACACTCTTTTCGCTCCATAAGAGCTCCGCCAGGGGTACACATAACGCCAACATCCAGCTCCGATTGAGGCTGACGAGGTTCTGGCGATAGCCAGGACACCGGCAGGGTCACTTGTCAGCCGCAATGACTTGTTATGGGGCAATGTGCCGCAAACCTTCTATCTGAGCGCACCCGCTTCACCAAAAGCAACTCAAACGTCGGCCATCTGCCAACGGCGGCCGCTCGAACCATCAGCAAATTGCACTAGTCGCGTCCGACAAAAATGTCCAACGGCAGCACGGCAGTCACACCAACGTTTGGGACATCCACAAGTTGCGCGATCCGCATATCAACGGCAACACTCGCGATAATATAAGCCTGAGCTCGATCATAACCATACTCCGACACGATGTAGTCAATCATGGCGGCCAGAGCGTTCCGAGCCGCAAGATTGATGCTGCCGGACAGATTGGTAAGACCCGCAATTTTCGGGGAGTCCAGATAGGCGAGATCCGATGGAACGACGCCTGTGTCTTTCACCGGAATACCGGTAACGGCGTAGAATCGATTCGACGGAATTGTCAGCACCGACGCGGGACCCTCGTAGTGAGGGCCATGAAACAGATTCGGCGGGTTTTCGGCTATGCGAGCGGTGACAGTCATACTACCGCCCATCTCGATCGCTGTTCCGGCGACTTCTCCATCGCCCTGCGCATAATGAAAATCGCCAACCGCGAGACCGCAACCATCAACCAGGCATGGCAGATAAACGGTGGTGCCAGTCGTGATGTAGCGGATGTCCATGTTCCCGCCGTGCTCTCGCGGTGGAACCGTTCGCAGGCACTCAGACGATTTACTTGACCCAATTCCACACAACGATGCAGGCTTGGCCTCGTCAGGGTCCGGGTTAAATACGGTGCCGCCCGATTCGAGCAGTTGTGTTTCGCGTGCGAGCACGACCGCGAGTAATTCCTTGTCTGGCAGAGTCGTCACGACACCTGGAAAACTGCGGTTTGGAATACGCACACCTGGCAGAGCGTCGCTAACCGCATAGTCTTCGCTTAAACGCCAGACTACAAAGAGCTCGTCGGTTCCAAATTGGTCGGAGGCAAAACCCAATGGCCCGGCTTGAGTCCAGCCGACTTTGGCAGGCTCGAGACTCTCGATGGTTACGGCCAACACGTCGCCCGCTTTGGCTCCTTTGATAGCGACCGGTCCAGTCAATGCATGGACGATTCCGACACCTTTCCGGGGATTGGTCTTAGCGCTTGAAAACTTGTCCGGGGCGAGAGTCAGATCGAAAGCATCACGACTGTTAAAAACGATGCGTTGGCCGGGTGCTGCTTCCGCAATCATTGGAATATCGGGGTGGAAGCGGTTCATACAGCCTGGATCTTCGGCGCAGCTAACACTCAGGTCACCAACTACAATTTCCGGTGCAGCGATTCCGGCGGCAGCGCTTGCAGGCATGAGCGAAATCAACAGCGCCCCAATAAAAAGACTGGCGGGAAAACTGAATTTCATACGCGCGCTCCTTGACTGACGAAGTCCAGGAGCATAAGCCTTAGCCCCGCTGAAGTCACTCTAACTTCATTTACTCCCTCGGCAGACAGCGACAGTGGTTGGTGGCGTATTTGAACGCCCATGGTAACGGGCGTTCAACATGGAGCGACAGCTTGCGCAAAAATGCCGAAGGCATGCGCGAGGCACCGCGGAGTGTTGAACGTCCCAGTGAGCCAAAGGCGAACGAGTTGACCTACTTGTTATGTTTTTCGCCTTCCCCATGATTTCTGATACCGGTTTTTCTGTAGCGGATGATGCTGGAAAGCGCATGCTTGATAAATGGATACTCGAAGCCTTTAGGAAAGAAAACCTGATTCCGACACTAAGGCAAGTGCAATCCCAAGCACGAGAATACCCCCGATAATAGAAAACTCTAAGGGAATGCCGTAGTACCAGCAAACAACTGCGCCAGCCCCAGTGCCGACACCGAAAGCAATCACGAATTTGACGATTGCGCCAATGCCTTCCCTTACCAGATCTTTAAGAAATTCAAGCATTATTTACTCAATATTCTCTCATTTCGAAAGGCTGTTTTTACTTATAACGCCTGAGTTCAGCGGCGTTTGAGGCGACGACCGTTTTTGCGGCAGCAAAAATGGGCGGCGGGTCAAACGTCCGCTGCGACGATTTGTTGGGCGACACCCCGCCTAGTACCGACTCATGATGCTTTTGATTTGCTCAAGCACCTTATTTTGCTGCGCAGGCGTGAGCTTTTTGAATGAGCTGGTGAAATCATTTAAAGAGTAATCAGCCTTCTTCGCAGATGCACCAGAGTCCAAGCTCTCGCCACAATCTCGGAAAACATTACGAATGGCACTGTCTGACCCGGACAGCGAAATTTGAGCTTCCAGATAGTCATTATCCCAAGCTACTGCTCGAACGAACATTTGGCTGCCGCCCAGGATATCCCTGGCTATTCTTTTAACGTTGTCGTATGTGTAGCCGCCTTGATTCTCATTTGAGAATGTGCGCATGGATATTTGTCGAGATTCACGTTTATCGACACGGTATGCAAAGGGGAAATCTTTGCCTTTCGAGGTGATCAAGGTGTCAGCATTGATCTCGAACCGCACCTTACCCTCGGTGCATTGAAAGGAAACGGTAAAGTCATTGTTGTACTCATAATCGAACGCGAATCCAGCAGCAAAAGAATACTGCTTGTCGGTCAACGCCTCCGAATCTTGCTTGTAAATCCACTTGGTAGCGCTGGCAGTGCCGGAAACGATAAGGCCCGCAACTAAGAGTGCATATCGCGCAACTTCGGGAAATTTGGTTCCCATAATTTCATTCTCCTTCTTTCTGTCATCGAAGCCCCAGCCTTCGATGTCGAGCGTTTCCCTAGTTGAAACGACCGATGATAAAGACCACAAAGCCTATCACTGCCAATGTACCTCCAAGGCCGGTGTTGTCAGCTACGCAGGCTGGGATGCTCGCGATAATGAGTAGCGTGCCGATAGCCTCCCAAATTCCACCCGCTCTTTTCACAGTCTTTGCAGCGGATGGTGCTGCTTTTGACTTGACGCCAGCGACGGGTGCGCCACATTTCGGGCACGCCGCAGCCTTGTCTGATACATCGTTGTCGCACTCTGAGCATTTGATCAATGCCATGATTTGTTCTCCCTACGGTTCGTCCCTGCACGTGTCGCCCAACGCCTCAAACAGGGGCGCGCGTTAGCGCGTCCCGGCCGTAGGCCCTTGCTGCTTTGACTTGTTAGAGGTTTTTGGCACTGGGCCAATAAAATTAGCCAGCTCTTTATTAAATAGGAAATATGTGGCAATTATGCCAATACCTACAGACAAAGGGACATGCGCCCAGCCAACATAACCCATGATGTTACTCTCGGATTTTGCACCCTCAACAATCATGTCTAAACCCCACCGAAGAGCTGCAACCGCCAAGATGATGGTGTAAAACCAGCTAACGATTAAAGCTAATTTAGACCTAAGCCTTAACCCAACAGCTATAGCAACTAATATTGCCTCGTGAATTCAATTTGTAAGTGCAACTCTTGACGAGTTGGTTAGAGGGCAAGCTGC
>CAJXUQ010000012.1 GCA_913061145.1 uncultured Haliea sp. | reverse complement strand
CTACACGTAAGGAGTCGTCGGCAGCGTCAGATGTGTATAAGAGACAGGCGCAGGAATGCGCGGAAAATCGCTGTTATCCAGGGCGCGGCCCCGGCGATAATGATTATCGCTTTCTTCGTTGCGGAGCCAGACGCCACAATGCGATACCCTCGACACCTGCTACTGCTGTTCCTGTTGGGTGCCTCGACGGCGGGGGCCAGTGAAATCGTCGTGCAGGTCCGTAATCTGCCTGAGACGGGGACCCTGGTCCTGCAGGTGTACGATGATCCCAATGCTTTCGGTGTGTTCCGCCGGCCCGCGCGGGAGCTGCAGTATGAGATCCGCGCCGGGCAGCAATACCACATTCCCGATGCGCCGTCGGGCGACATTGCGGTACTGGTTTACCTTGATGAAAACAACAACCGGGCGCTGGATCGGAACTTTATTGGTATTCCCCGCGAGCCGCTTGGCCTGTCGAACAACTACCAACCCAAAGGACCGCCGAGTTTTCAGCGAGCTGCGTTCACCGCGCAGCCGGGCAGCCGGATTGACCTGGACATCGCCCTCTTTGCGGTACTGGGCGAAACCGGCCAGTGGGGCGTAGGTCTGGGCGCTATTGGCCGCAGCAGTCCCTATGTCGGCTCCGATACCAACGTTATTCAGCCGGTCCCCGCAGTGACCTATTTCGGCGAGCGCCTGCAGTGGGTTGGGCCGAGCCTGCGCTACGGCGTGTGGGGCAGTGATGACCTGCGGCTGGCATTGACAGGGTCCTACCGTGTGGGCGCCTATGAGGAAAGTGACAGTCCTGCACTCGACGGTCTGGGCGATCGCGAGAGTACCCTGATGGGAGGCCTCGCGCTGGTATACGAGAGCGCCAGCGGCTTCACCCTGGATCTGGGTTACGAGCACGACCTGCTTGACCAGATCGGAGGCGGGACCGTTGTCGCGCGCCTGTCGCGCGGCTTCCAGTTCGGGAATTTGCGTCTCACACCGGGTATAGGGGTAAACTGGATCAGCGGTGCCTTGGCCAATCACGATTTCGGTGTGCCGGCTGCTGCGGCCACGGCAAGTCGGCCGGCCTATCACCTCAGCGACACCTTCACCGCTGAAGTGGGGCTGGGCGTGTTCTATGAATTCACAGAAAACTGGCGCGCGGTGTTCAATGTAGCGCTGGAACAGCTCGGTAGCGACATCACAGACAGCCCGATTGTCGATACCGATCAGGTGATCAAGGGCTTCGCCGCTGTCACCTACACCTTCTGATTCCCTAGAACAGCGTGGCGACCTGATAGACCAGGAAGGCCGCCACGTAGGCCAGCACGAAGTACGCGCCAAACATTTTCAATGCCAGGGTGCCGGAGCGCGCCTCTTTCGACAGGATAGCCATTGTCGACACGCATTGCAGGGCAATGGCGAAAAACACCAACAGGGCCAGGCCCGAAGCGACGGTGAGATCACTGTTCTGGATCTGCTCGACCAGGGGCACCATGTTTTCCTCGGCACCCTCAATACCGAAAATGGTGCCCAGTGTGCCAACAAACACCTCGCGTGCCAGGAAGGAGGTCAGGATGGCCACGCCGTAGCGCCAGTCGAGGCCCAGGGGCGCAAACAGCGGCTCGATCAACCGGCCCAGGTGGCCCAGCCAGGATTGACCGAGGTCGGCGCCAAAATTGGGGAAGTAACCCAGCACCCAGACCACGAGTGTCACCGTAAAGATGATTTTGCCAGCCTTGACCACAAAGTGCTTCGCGCGATTGAAGGCGTTGCGCAGCAGCGGCTTGACCCCCGGTAAGCGGTAAGGGGGCAGCTCGAGGACGAAGGGCAGGTCGTCGAACTGGTCTTTTCGTGCACGGGATACCACGCCGGTGATAATCAGCGCCATCAGCATGCCGAAGAAATAGATACCGAACATGGCCAGCCCCTGCCATCCCACCAGGCCACCGAGGAACGTGTCACCCGGTATAAAGGCGGCGATCAGCAGGGCATAGACGGGGAGGCGGGCCGAACACGGCATCAGCGGTATGGCCATGTAGGTGAGCAGGCGCTTCCGCGGCGAGTCCACCGCCCGGGCCGCATAGATGCCCGGAATGGCGCAGGCGACGCCGGACAGCATGGGCACAAAGCTCTTGCCGGTCAGCCCGAAGTAGCGCAGCGGCTTGTGACAGATCAGCGTGGCCCGCGCCATGTAGCCGGAATCCTCCAGCAGGCCAATCACAAACGTCAGCACAAAAATCTGCGGTACGAAGACAAGAAATGCCCCGATGCCGCTGAACAGCGCGTCGGCGGTAAAATCCTGCAGCACCTGACTGCCGATGAGCGGTACGATCCTGTCGGCAATCCACGCCAGCGAACCCTCGATGGCATCCATGGCCGGTGTCGACCAGGTGAAGATCGACTGGAACAGCAGGTACATGATCCCGAAGAACGCAACACCTCCGGTCAGGGAGTGGAGGAAGAAAGCATCCAGTCGATTCTGTGTGCGTACCAGCACATCACCGCGCGGCCCAAGGCGTTGCGCCAGCTGGTGCGCGGTGCCCCTGAGAAGCTCGTCCGGTGTGCCCGTGAGGTGTGGTCGCTGCCGCGGCCTGTCTGCCGTGCGGGTGGCCCTGATGTGCTCGGAGATCTCCGCCAGCCCCTTGCCGGAACGTGCCGAAATCGGCAGCACCCGGGTGTGGATTGCAGTCTCCAGCGCCGGCAGGTCAATGCTCAGATTGTTCGCTTCCAGCACATCGATCATGTTGGCCAGCACGGTGACCGGCTTGTCGTGCAATTCGCACTCACGGATAACCTGCAGCGTGAAAAAGAGGCTTTTTTCCAGCCGCGTGGCATCGATCAGGCACAGTACATGCTCGACGTCGGCATCAGCGAGGGCCTTTTCGAACTGGGCCACCGCCACCTTTTCCTCTGCTGAAATCGCTTTCAGGGAGTAGGTACCGGGAAAGTCGACCAGGTGCACATCGTCCATACCCTGCAACTTGCCACTGGCGACATCGACGGTTATGCCAGGGAAGTTTGCAACCTTCTGCGACAACCCGGTGAGGCGGTTGAACAGCATGCTCTTGCCCGAGTTGGGGCTGCCGATCAGCAGGACCTTGGTCACAGCCCGGTACTCTCTACAAGAATGTGATCCGCAATCTCGTCATCCAGCGAATAAATGGTGTTGTTGACGCGGTAGACCTTGGGGGCACCGAACCCCGGGGACTGCAGGCAGGACACCGTTTCGCCGGGGTAGAAGCCAAACTCCATAAGGCGTACCTTGTAGGCCTCTGCCAGCAGATCGTCATAGCCGGCGATGGCACAGTGTTCCCCGCGGCGCAGTGACCACAGCGTTTTCGGCGCCCCCGAGGGCTGCGTTTTCTTCATTGGCGGTGTCACCCGAGTGTGGGGAGTGGTTGTCGCGATCTGTGCGCGCACCATAACGCGAACGATTCCCATTTGGAAGGGTTTTCCTCGGCGACGGGCCGGGTATCATGTGCGGGCTACTCCATTATACTCCACGTGTTGGCGAACCGGTGCCAGAGACTGGCGGTTGGCCGGGAGCGTAGCCACGTGTTTACTGTCACCCTGGTGCACTTGTGAGGAGTTAAAAAATGTCCGACGTGTCAGAGCAGGAACTGCGGGAAAACTTTGATCATTTTGACCGCAATGGCGACGGTAAAATTGAGTTGAAGGAGTTTGCGGCATTGCTGGAAGGCCTGGATGCTCTCGAGCCCGGGGAGGACCCACAGGTCGGGTTCCAGGCCATCGACAGCGACGGCAGCGGCGTGGTCGAGTTTGATGAGTTTGTCGCCTGGTTCCAGGACCGCTAGGCGCGCCACCCACAGCGCAGCACGCCCCGGCAGCTCGCCGCGTGAACCGCTACATTCGAGGTGCGACACTGCATGGCAGAACAGGACACACTGCAGATCAGCGCAACGCTGGCCGTGCCGCTGGATGAGGTTGAACTGCATGCGATTCGGGCACAGGGTGCCGGGGGGCAGAACGTGAACAAGGTCTCCACCGCCATACACCTGCGTTTCAATGCTGTGGCGTCTTCCCTCCCCGAAAACTGTATTGCCGCGTTGCTTGCCCGTCGGGACAGCCGTATTTCGGAAGAAGGGGTCGTTACCATCAAGGCGCAGCGTTTCCGCAGTCAGGCGAAAAATCGGGAGGACGCCCTGGTGCGCCTTGCCGAGTTGATCGCCGAGTGCTGCCGTCCGCGCAAAGCGCGCAGGCCGACGAGGCCCACCCTCGCCTCTAGACGCAAGCGGCTGGATAAGAAGCAGCAGCGCGGCACCCTCAAAGCCCAGCGCCGTCCCGTCAGGCGGGGAGACGAATAATACCTTTCCTGCGTCGACCGCGTATGTGGGCAGCTTCAACCAACCGCCGCGACCGTTACCTGGTACCGTCATTGTATCGAGTGTTGGTCGCCTCGCTACTGATGGCGGGGATGGCGGGGATGGCGGCCGAGCCCGGCGCCACGCCGGTCATGGAAGCCTCCCGTTTTCAGCGTCTGGTAGAGCAACTGGCGGCTGACGACGCCGGTCGGCAGCAGTTTGCGGATATCGCGCTGATGGAACTGGCCGAGGTGCTGCTCGCGGAGGCGGCACTGGCGCGGCGCCAGGCCGCAGATGGGGAAGCCGGCGCTCGCAGCCCTCTCGGCTGGGCGGTCGCGGTCGAACAGTACGCGGGCGAGGTGCTGCGCCTGCAGCGCGCGGTGCAGGCAAACAAGCCGGTCCAGCTGCTGTTGCCGCCGCTGGCGGACCCGGCGATACAGGTGGGCGCTGCCAGCGTTATGCTCAGTCACCCCCGCCGAGACCAGCAGGGGGTACTGGAAGCGCGCATTGCCTCGGCGTTCTGCGCAAGCAATGACTGTGCCCGCGTGTTGGCCCCAACAACGGCGCCGCAGGCCGCCAAACAGGAACCGATACCCATCACGGCAGAGACGCCGGAGCCCACGTGGAGTTTCACGCGCGATGGCAATGTCTGTGCACAGCGCGGATTGCGCGTGGAATTCCCGCCGCCCGCGGAGCGCGCGGGCAGTCGGTTGGTGGATGAGCGTGCGCTGTGCCAGCAGCTGTTCACCGAGCTGAACAACCTGGCGCTGGAATTGCGCTGGCAGATGCGCCAGGGCGTGACGCTGGAGTGGTCCGCGATGGTGAGCACGTCGCTGCCGCAGCGCACCGATCATGCGCTACTGCTCAACAGTGCCGGTGATACCCTGCTCATTGCGCTGCCGCTACTGCACGGTACCCCCGGCCTACTGTACGTGTTGTTGCCCTGGCTCGCCGCCGAAGTGGGCAGTGGGCCCCCGGCAGACATCACCCTCGACGCGGTCAAGCTGGGCTGGACAACGCCCGCTTCGCGCTGACCCTAGCGGTCGCCGCGCGCCCTGGCAAACGCCGCGGCGAGAGCCGTCGAGGGTTCTGCACCCTTGCTGGCAGCCTTGTGCGTGGCGTTGCCCCGCGCGGCTGATTTTGGCCCGGCGCCTCGCGGTTCCTGCCGCCGCCCGCCCGGTTGGCGTGCAGCGTCCTGCGCCTTGTCGTTGAGGCGCATGCTCAGGGCAATGCGCTTGCGCTCCAGGTCCACTTCCATGACTTTCACTTTCACCACGTCACCGGCCTTTACCACCTCATGCGGATCCTTGATGAAGCGGTCAGCGAGAACCGATATGTGCACGAGGCCGTCCTGGTGGACGCCGACATCCACAAAGGCCCCGAAATTGGTCACGTTGGTCACCGTGCCCTCCAGCACCATGTCTGGCCTCAGGTCGGCGATCTTCTCGACGCCGTCCTGGAAGCTCGCCATGCGGAACTCCGGACGGGGATCGCGCCCCGGTTTGTCCAGTTCACGGAGGATATCGAGTACCGTGGGCAGGCCCACCTGTTCGGTGACGTAGTCGCCGGGCCGCACGCTGCGCAGGAATGCGGAGTCGCCAATCAGGCTGGACAGGGATCGCTGCTGGCGCTCTGCAATGCGCTCGACCAGCGGGTAGGATTCGGGGTGTACGGCGGAGGCATCAAGCGGGTTGCAGCCGTTGTTGATGCGCAGGAAGCCCGCCGCCTGCTCAAAGGTTTTCTCGCCGAAGCGCGGCACCTGCAGGAGGTCTCTGCGGCTGGCGAAGCTGCCGGCCTGGTCGCGCAGTGCCACAATGTTGTTGGCCAGATTCTGGTTCAGGCCCGATACCCGCGCCAGCAGCGGTACCGACGCTGTATTCACGTCCACCCCCACGGCGTTCACACAGTCCTCGACGACGGCGTCCAGCTGGCGTGCCAGCTGGACCTGGCTGACGTCATGTTGGTACTGGCCGACACCGATGGATTTCGGGTCGATTTTCACCAGCTCGGCCAGTGGGTCCTGCAAGCGCCGGGCAATGGACACAGCGCCGCGTATGGTCACGTCGAGGTCGGGGAACTCCCGCGCAGCGAACTCCGAAGCGGAGTAGATGGAGGCGCCGGATTCGTTCACCATGACCTTGCGGCAGTTCAGCTCGGGGTGTTCCTGCAGCAGGTCGCCGACGAACTTGTCAGTTTCCCGGCTGGCGGTACCATTGCCGATGGCGATGAGTTCGACCCCATGCTTCTGTATCAGCCGCAGCAGTTCCGCGCTGGCCTCGCGCGTGCGCTTTTGCGGCGGGTGGGGAAACAGTGCGCCGTGGTCCACCACTTTGCCTGTGGCATCAACAACGGCCAGTTTCACGCCGGTGCGCAGACCCGGATCGAGCCCGATCGTGACATGGGCTCCCGCGGGTGCTGCCAGCAGCAGGTCCTTCAGGTTGCGGGCGAAGACGCCAATCGCTTCCTGCTCGGCACGCTCCCGCAGCTGCGTGAGCAGATCGGTCTGCAGGTGGCTGAGCAGTTTGACCCGCCAGGTCCAGCGCACCGTATCTGCCAGCCAGCGATCAGCGGCGCGTCCGGCGTCGCGAATCGACCAGTGATCCGCGATCATGGCTTCGCAGGGGTGTGCATCTCCCGGCTTTTCTTCCGGGTCGAGCAGCAGGTCGAGCTGCAGGAAACCTTCATTGCGTCCGCGGAACATGGCCAGTGCCCGGTGCGAAGGCGTCGTTGCCAGCGGCTCTGTGTGTTCGAAGTAGTCGCGGAACTTGGCGCCCTCGGCTTCCTTGCCGGGCACCAGGCGGGAAGCGAGCAGGGCGTTCTCCAGCAGGAAGCTGCGCAGGCGCGCCAGCAGGTCGGCATCCTCTGCAAAGCGTTCCATCAGGATCTGTCGCGCACCGTCGAGAGCCGCCTTGATATCGGCAATACCCTGATCCGGGTTCAGGTAGGATTCGGCGAGTGCCTCGGGGCTCTGCTGCGGATCCGCGAGCAGTGCCTCTGCCAGCGGTTCCAGGCCCGCCTCCCGGGCAATCTGCGCCTTGGTGCGGCGCTTGGGTTTGTAGGGCAGGTAGAGGTCTTCGAGCCGGTTTTTGGTGTCGGCCTCCAGCAGTGCCTGTTCCAGCGCCGGGCTGAGCTTGTCCTGTTCAGCAATCGACTTGAGAATGGCTGCGCGGCGCTCGTCCAGTTCCCGCAGGTAGCGCAGGCGTTCATCAAGGTGGCGCATCTGCGTGTCATCCAGCCCGCCCGTGACCTCTTTCCGATAGCGTGAGATGAAGGGCACGGTGGCGCCGTCGTCCAGCAGGCCGATGGCGGCGCTGATCTGGCTTTCGCTGACGGCGAGTTCTTCGGCGATACGCTGGGAAATGCTCTTGCTCATGGTGTCCGGTGCGGTCCTGTAGTGTCGCGGCGCGCCATTATGCGTGACCCCGGCGCCGAAAACGATCTGGTTTTTTTCGTCGTTTTGTGCGTGACTGGCCGGGTGGGGAGAGAGGAAAACCCGATGAAAATCCTGCACATCCTGCGTCACGCCAAGTCCGATTGGGGGGAGCCGGGTCTCGCCGACCACGAGCGGCCACTGAACGCCCGAGGGCTGCGTGACGCACCGCGCATGGGTGCGGCGTTGCAGCGGCAGCTGGCGCCCATGGGTATCCATGCCAGCACGGCGCGGCGCGCGCAGATGACCCTGCATGGCCTATGCGCGGGCTGGCCCGGACTGGCCGCAGCATCACATTGCAGTGAACCGGATCTGTACACCTTCAGCGCAACGGACCTGCTGGCCTGGTTACGCGCCCGCCCCGACGACGAGGCGCAGCTGTTTCTGATCGGGCACAATCCGGGTCTGACCGACCTGGCCAACCAGCTGCTGCCGGCGCTGCGGCTGGCCAACCTGCCGACGGCGGGCTATCTGCGCATGCAGCTGCCTGTGCAGCACTGGGCGTCCGTGGGCGACGTCGCCGGGACCCTGCAGCAGCAGCTGTTCCCCAGGGACCTGCCGCCGGGCGGTTAGCGGCGCCCGTGGGCTGATGCGTAGTCGATGTCGGGGCCGACGGGCACCACGCCGGTTGGATTGATGTTGCGATGCGACGCGTAGTAGTGGGTTTTGATGTGGTCGAAATCCACCGTGTCCGCCACGCCCGGACGCTGGTAGATATCGCGGATGTACCCCGGCAGGTGCCGGTAGTCCTCCAGCCGCTGCCGGTTGCACTTGAAATGCCCGTGGTACACGGCGTCGAAGCGGATCAGTGTGGTGAACAGGCGAATGTCTGCCTCGGTCAGGGTGGTGCCGGTCAGGTACCGCTGATGCGCAAGGTGTGCATCGATGTGGTCAAGCTCCGCGAACAGGGCATGGTAGGCCTCTTCGTAGGCCTGCTGTGTGGTGGCAAAGCCCGCGCGGTATACGCCGTTGTTGATGGCGGGGTAAATGCGCGCATTCCAGTCGTCAATGGCGGCGCGCTCGGACGGGCCATACAGGTCGAGCGTGTTCCCGGTGATGTCATTGAAGGCACTGTTGAACATGCGAATGATGTCAGCGGATTCGTTGCTGACAATGGTATTGTGTTCGCGGTCCCAGAGCACCGGCACCGTTACCCGCCCGGTGTAGGTGGGGTCCGCCCGGGTGTAGACCTGATGGTGGAAGTCGGCGCCGCCCACCCTGTCGCCGGTGCTGCCTGCGTCACGATCGAAGGTCCAGCCGTTCTCCAGCATCAGGGGGCTGACCACCGACACATCAATGAGCGCTTCCAGGCCCTTCAACGCCCGCACGATCAGCGTTCGATGGGCCCAGGGGCAGGCGAGGGATACGTACAGGTGATAGCGCCCGGACGCGGCGGCAAACCCGCTGTCTCCCGTCGCGCCCGCCGCGCCGTCGGCGGTGACCCAGTGCCTGAACCGGGCGCTCTCGCGGACAAAGCGTCCCTCGTTGCTGTCAGTGTCGTACCAGACGTCCTGCCACTGCCCGTTAACCAGCATACCCATCGCACTGCTCCTGTCGTGTTTGCTCAGAGGCAGTGTGAATTCGAAGGGCTGCTTTTAAAATCGCATAATATTGGCAAAATCTTTCGAAAAAATAGAACCAATGTGCCCTTTATGCTGCTGCGGGGCCTTGCCGGCTGAATAACTCAGCGAGGTAACGCGCGGCGGGGCCGGCACAGTCGGGGTCGGCAACCGTCAGGTACAACGTCGCGTGGCGGCGGGCTCCCTGCTCCAGCGGCAGTGCTTCCAGCTCGCCTGCGTCCAGGGCGGTTGAGATGCGCGTGCGCGGCAGCCAGGCGAAGCCGAGGCCACGGCTGACCAGCTCAATGGATGTGGCCACGTGGCTTACGGTCCAGCGCTGCTCCGCGCCGAGCCAGCCGGCGTCGGTGCGCCGGTCCTGGGCGGAGTCGCGAATGACGATTTGTCGCTCCCGCGCAAGATCCTGTAGCGTCAGGGTGCGGCCCAGCGCGTGCAGAGCGTGCCCGCGCGCCGCGACGGCAACGAATTCGGCCTGCATGACGGGCTCGCCGAGGAAGCCCGCGGGAACCGAGCTCGCAATCAGTAACCCGACTTCGCCCCGCAGCAGGCGCTCCTCGCCACCGGAAAGGACAGTCTCGTAAAGCGCTATCCGGGTATTGGGATAGCGATGGGAGAACGCCGCCATCACCTGGGCCAGTTGTGCCGTGGGGTATAACTCATCCACCGCCAGATGAATCTCCGCCTCCGTACCCTGCGCGAGGCTGCTGGCGACGTCCTCCAGCTGGGCTGCCTGTGCCAGCAGCTGGGAGGCACGGCGCAACATTAATGTGCCTGCCTCGGTAAGCTGCGCCTTGCGGCCCACGACTTCCAGCAGTCTGACGCCCAGCTGGTCCTGCAGTTTGTGCACCGCATGATTGATGGTCGACTGGCTCTTGTGGATGGCCGCGGCGGCCTGGGCGAATCCGCCGTGTTCGATCACGGCCTGCAGCATGCGCCACTGTTCAAGTGTTGTGCGGTTCACATCCTGACCTTTCTTTATTATCGAAAGTAACAGGCGAAATAATGCAATTTATTTTCGCAAATAACGAGCTTAATCTGCGCCAACAGCCACCGGGAGCAATGTGTATGAACGAACGTTCGGTACAGGAGATACGCCGGGCCAGGCCTGCCCAGGACGGAGACGGCGTGGCGATTCAGCGGGTGACCGGCATGCGGCATGCGGCGATGGACCCGTTTCTCATGCTCGATGAACTCCGCGCGCAGCGCCGGGAAGATTTGGGGGGCGGTTTCCCGCCGCACCCCCATCGGGGTATGCAAACGCTGACGTACATGAAGCACGGCGGCATTATCCACGAGGACAGCCGGGGCAATCGCGGTGAGATTCGCGATGGCGGCGTGCAGTGGATGTCGGCTGGGCGCGGCATTATCCACTCTGAGATGCCCACCGCGGACACCGAGGGCCTGCACGGCTTTCAGCTCTGGATCAACCTGCCCGCGGCGGAAAAGCTGAGTGAGCCCCGCTACCGGGATATTCCGGCGTCAGCGCTGACGCATGTCGAGGGCGACGGCTACGTCACTGCCGTGATCGCCGGTGAGTGGCAGCTGGGTGAGTGGCTCGGCCATGGACCCTTGCGGGAACTCGCCCCGCGGGCCGCGTTGGTTGACCTCACGCTGCATCCCCGGGCGACCCTTGCGCTGCTCGTGCCGCCCGGTGATGCCCTGCTGGCCTATGTGTATGCAGGGTCGCTTGACCAGTCGGCCCAGCCCATTACGGCGGGGGAGCTGGCCATTACGACGCACGGGGATCGCTGGTCACTGCGCGCCGGTAGCGCAGGGGCCTCCCTGCTACTGCTGCGTGGGGAGCCGGTTGCCGAATCTGTTGCCCAGTACGGCCCCTTCGTGATGAACACGCAGGCCGAACTTGAGCAGGCGATTCGCGACTACCAGTCGGGCGAGTTCGGCTGATCGCTGGCGGACCATTGTCTGCCGCGGTAACCGGCAGGACGGCTGCGTTTATGTGGTGGCGGTGGTACCCTAGCGCTTTGCCATGGGAAAGGATGAGTCATGCTGCGATATCCGGCGCTGTGCCTGATTTTGCTGCTCACGGGGTGTGGTGTAAACCAGCCTCCAGCGCCAGAGCCACCGCAGGAGCAACCCGCCGGGGTGGCATCGCCTGAGGTGGTGGACGCGCCGTTGCAGAGCGCGAGTAGTGAACAGGTCTGCACGGAGCCTCGACCGCAGGTGTGCACGATGGAATACAACCCCGTGTGTGCGCTGCGCGACGGCGGACAGCGCGAGACGCTGTCCTCGCCCTGCAATGCCTGTGCCGATGCGGGTGTGGTCAGCCATACACCGGGAGTGTGCGACAGCGATGCCTGATGTCGTGATCCGGGCGCCACGCGGCTGGAGGCCCGCCCTGCAATGAGCCTGACCAAGCGCATTCTCCTTGCGATGGTAGCCGGTATTGTCCTCGGTTCCCTGTGCAACCTGTTGTTGCAGAGCAGTGAGCTGGCCGATGTCTGGCGTCGGGTGGTCAATGAGTGGCTGGTGCTTGGCGTTTTCGACGTCGTTGGCCGCATGTTTGTGGCCTCACTGAAACTGCTGGTAGTGCCCCTGGTGCTGGTATCGCTTATCTGTGGCTCGAGCTCTCTGGGCGACAGTGCCCGCATGGGCCCCATCGCGGTGAAAACCATCCTGTTCTACCTGGCGACCACGGCCATCGCCATCAGCATCGCCCTGCTCGCGGCGGTGGCCATCGGCCCGGGTGCCGGCGTGGAAATGGCGGGGGATGCGCAATTTGAGGTGGCCAAGCCACCGCCGCTCACTGATGTGCTGGTGGGCATCGTGCCCTCCAACCCGATCGCCGCCATGGCCGAAGGCAACATGTTACAGGTGATCGTGTTTGCGCTGCTCTTCGGTTACGCCATTTCCCACGCCGGTGAGCCGGGGCGTCGCATCGCCAGCTTTTTTACCGACATGGAAGCGGTGATCATGAAGATGGTGGGCCTGCTCATGGAGCTGGCCCCCTGGGGAGTGTTTGCCCTGCTCGCCAAACTGTTTGCCGAGATGGGCATCAGTGCCATCATGGATCTCGCCGCCTATTTCTTCACGGTCCTCGCGGTGCTGCTGTTCCACGGTCTGGTGACCTACAGCGCCATGCTGGCGACCATCGCCCGGGTGTCTCCGCGAATGATGATGCACAAGATGCGCTCGGTGTGGGCCTTTGCCTTCAGCACCGCCTCCTCGGGTGCCACCTTGCCGATTACCCTGCGTACCGTGGAGCGCCGGCTGGGTGTACACAGTTCCGTTGCCGGGTTTACCGTGCCACTCGGGGCCACGATCAACATGGATGGAACGGCGATCATGCAGGGCGTTGCCACGGTGTTTATCGCCCAGGTGTATGGCGTGGAACTGGGCATGGCGGCGTATCTGACGGTGATTCTTACCGCCACTCTCGCCTCCATCGGCACTGCGGCAGTGCCCGGTGTCGGTCTGGTTACGCTGGCGCTGGTGCTGGAACAGGCCGGTCTGCCGGTTGAGGGGATCGCTCTCATCATCGGTGTCGATCGCCTGCTGGACATGGTGCGCACCGCAGTCAACGTCACTGGCGACGCCACCCTAGCCGTGATTGTGGGTAAAAGTGAAAACCAGCTCGACATGGCGGTCTTTGGTGACCCCCGTGCCGACCTGGAATCGAACCGGAAGTAAACCATGTCTATTCAGGTGACGATCGTGCCGGTCACGGCCTACCAGCAGAACTGCTCCATCATCAAATGCCTGGACACCGGGTGTGGGGCCCTGGTGGACCCCGGTGGTGATGTCGAACGCCTGTTGCAGGCCGCGGAAAAAATGGGGGCAACACTAGAGAAAATATTGCTGACCCATGGCCATATGGATCACTGCGCTGCAGCGGATGTGTTGCGCCAGCAGCTGGGTGTGCCGATTGAGGGGCCGGAAAAAGAGGACGCGTTCTGGATTGACCGTCTGCCCGAGTGGTGCAGGATGTCCGGCTTTCCGCACGCCGATGCCTTTGTGCCCGACCGCTGGCTGGAGCAGGGCGACACGGTGACGGTAGGCGCGCAGACTCTGCAGGTCTTTCACTGTCCGGGCCATACCCCGGGCCATGTGGTGTTTCTGCACGCGGGACAGCGGGTGGCCTGGGTGGGCGATGTGCTGTTCCAGGGCTCCATCGGGCGCACCGATTTCCCCCGCGGCGATCACGACCAGCTGATTGCCAGCATTCGCGAAACGTTGTTTCCCCTGGGCGACGATATCACCTTTGTCCCCGGCCACGGCCCCACCTCAACGTTCGGCCAGGAGCGTCGCAGCAACCCGTTCGTGGCTGACACGCGTTACGGCTGACGGTGGCTCCGCCGACTACTGGATAATCTTGATCCAGTCCCCGGTGCGCGGCTCACCACTGGGATACAGCCCATTCAGCAGCCGCAGCTGTGCTTCCGCATCCGGTAGCCGGATGCTGGCGGCGAGGCTGGCCATGGTGGCGCCCCGTGGCACCTGGATATAACGCACATAGCGCTGTTCACCGGCATTGCGTTCCTGCGGGTGCAGTGGGCGGAAGCTCTGGATCATTGCCAGCAGGTCGTCATCTGCGGCTTTGAATTTTTCCGCCTTGCCCTCAAACAGAAATTGCCAGTTGTGATTGATCACCGCCAGGCGCCGTGTCTCTCCGCCGCCACTGGCGAGGGCGCTGTACCCCTGCAGACCCGCCTGTTCAAGGTCCAGGCCATGGCTGATGCCGCCGCTGGCCGCCGCCTCCAGGGCCTGTTGCGGGGTTTGTTGCGGGTCCGGTTTCTGCAGGGTAATGGTGAGGCTGGCGCTGCCATCTGCGGCGCTGGCGACGATCGCGCGGCTGCCACTGCTGACTTGCCAGCCCGGCGGGTAGGCAAAACTGAACGCCAGCTTGTTGTGGTAATAGCGGTTGTCTTCACGTTTTATGCGCGGGCCCCAGGGTAGCCCATCCGTGCGCCGCTGAAACTCGCCGGGTATGCTGGGATCCTCTAGCACCTTCCCGGTGTCCAACTCGCTGGCGGCGCGGATCACGGTTTGCAGGCGCTGGTCGTTGCGCGGGTGTGTGGCGTAAAGCCCGTGGTAGGTGCCGGCGGGCTTGCCGCCCGCCTTGGCGCGCACGCGCTGATACTGCTCCTGGTCCTTGAGCACGCCAATCACGTTCAACAGTGCGTCGGGCTCATAGCCGCTCAGGTACATATAACGCGCCCCCAGACCGTCCGCCTCCAGTTCGTGCTCCCGGCCGTAGCCACGAACCAGCTCGGTGCCGTACATGCCCGCGGAGTCCATGATGTCCCGGCTGCCGGTGAGCACACCGGCGGTGACTGCCAGCACCTGTGTGGTGAGTGATCCGGCGCGCTGGCGGGCGGCGTGCCGCGCCGTAACGTGGGCGATTTCATGGCCGAGCACGCCGGCCAGTTCGGCTTCGGAGTCGAGGTAGGCGAGCAGTCCGCGGTGGATATAGACATAGCCGCCCGGTGTTGCGAAGGCATTCAGGTCCGGGCTGTCGATGACGGTGAAGGTGAAGGGCAGGTCTGGCCGGTCGCTGTTGGCGACCAGGCGCTGACCGACACGGTTCACGTAGTCCTGCAGCTCCCGGTCATCGTAGATTGCACCCTCTTTCTGGATCTCGGCGTACATCTCCTGCCCGATCTTCGCTTCCTTGGATTCACTCATGACCACCACGCTGGCACCACCGGTTGCGGGGTTGCCGGCGCAGCCGGTGAGCGCGGCGAGCAGTGCAAGGCCCAGCGCGGCGTGACGTATGAGTGCTGTCATCATGGGCGGCTCCTAGGGTGTGTGCGAGAGGAACTCCAGCAGCTGGTCGCCCACGCTGTCGCAGGCAGTGCCCTGAACCGGAGCGATAATGGGAATCGGCAGTACCACGGCGGGCATATAGGACTGGCCGCTGGCCGTGGCGCTGATGCGGCCGACCTCGGCGCGCTGGCTAATATCCCAGATGGTGGCTTCGTAGCTGGCGTCGTCAGACCAGGTGCCGAAGCCGAAGCAGCCAGCGCCGCCCGGACCGATACCGCAGGTCATGGAACCCGCTGAGTCGCCCCGTACCGTGCTGCCGTCAATCCAGATCATGTACCGCGTCTGCAGGGCCGCAAACTTTTCGGCCACATCGCGGTGCTCGAAGAGTTTTTCCAGATCCGAGGGGCGCAGGGGCGCGGTGCGCGGTTCGAACCATGGATAGAGGGCATTGAGAAACTCCAGTTCATCGATGACGCGAATCGAGGGGTCGCGTGCTTCGATATGCCCGCCGACACAGCTGATAAAGCCCGGTTCAGTCTCGTAGTCGCTGGCGTGGCGGCGACCGAGAATCACCACCGAAGCGTCACCGATACCGGCCGTCGGTGAATTGAATACCATCTGGTCCACGGTGGCGTTCACGCAGCCGGTCAACCAGGGCAGGAGCACGGCACCCATCAGCAGGAGACGCAGGCTCACGGTAGCACCTGGGCCTGGCCGCCAGCACGGGGCAGGCTGTTGAGCCAGGCCTCAACCTGCGGCACACGGGTAAAGGTGGTGGCGAAATGCGCACCTGCATCGCGCAGGGCGACGATGGCGGCCAGCCGCACGGCACCTTCATCGCTCTGCATGAACGCTGTGGGGGTTTTGCCATACGCCGGCATGGTCCATTCCGCAATGGGGTCTCCGCCCATAGTGACCAGTTGGAAACGGTAGCGCATCCAGATCTCGTAGACCTTGACGTTGGTGTGCGCCGGGATGGCGTACTGTAATTCATCGACCGAGGGCAGCAGGACGGCATCCACCAGCGGATTCATCTGCCCCGGCCCCGGTTTGCCGTTCATGAACACCACCTGGCGGAACATGCCCCTGAGCAGGGTGTGCCACAGTTCCACCTGTGCCTGGCCGGTATTCACCAGCCAGCTGGATTCTGCCCGTCCGCTGGCCTCGTCGAAGAACTCGTGATTGGCGAAGTCGTCGTCGTACCAGATGCCCAGCGTCAACGGCAGCGGGTTCATCACCGGGTCGGGGAACTCGCTCTCGACAACCACCTGTTTGGTGCCGCAGCCCGCGAGCAGGCAGGCGAGCACCAGCGCCGCGAGCCAGAGGCCGCGCTCAGGGGCGGTAGTCATTGAGCCCGACAAAGGTGCCTCCATTGCGATACGTCATCTCTCTCATCAGCGCCGCGAAGCGGTGTGCGGTGTTCTGCTGGGCGGGCGCCTGTGAATAGAGTACGGGAAAACCCACGGCATGGATGCGTATCAGGCGCTGGTCACCGCTGTCGCGGTTGAGCCGGTCAACGGTGGTAAGCACCTGGCTGATCGAGTTGCCGGTAAAGTCGTCGCCGAACACGTAGATGCTAATGCGTTTCTTCCCATCGTAAAAGCTGCGAATGGCCTGGGTGATGCCCTCCACCGGGCTCGAGTTGCTGAACACGTTCCAGTTGCGCAGATTCTGGATGATCGCCGTGCGCCGCGCGGCGGTATCCGGTATCCACTGGCCGCGATAGCGGCTGAACATGTAGTCACCCATATCGTTCATCACCTGGATACCCTTCACCTCCGGGTAGATACTCAGCACGGACTCGACCTCTCTCAGCACTCGCTCCCAGGCGTAATAGAACATGGAGCCGGACGTGTCGATAACAAAGATGATGTACTCGCTGTCGACCGGTATGCCGCCAATATAATTGTTTTTTGCCTGCGACTGCTGGGCCTGCAGGCGCTTCTGTTCCTCGGTGAGCGACTGGCGTGCAATGGCCAGCTGCTCGGCGATCACATCACTGGCGCTGGCGTTGACCTGCAGGCTGTCGTGGCGGGAGCGCGTGCTGGCCAGTTGTGCCTGGAGAATGGCGATGCGCTCGCGGTAGGCCGACAGCTGTTCCTGGCGCGCGTTCAGGTCGCGGTTGAGGATGCGCGTTTCGCCCCGTATCTCGAACACTTGCTCCTGCAGCTCGGCAACCTTGCCCTGCAGGTTGACGGTGGACGCCTCGATGATTTGCGGCTGCACCGTTTTGGTAATCATCAACAGCAGGATCACGGCGCCAAAGCCACAGCAGATGACGTCGAGAAACGACAGCGAGAATTCTTCGGTGGTGCGTCGCTTGCGCATGTCGACTCCTAGGGCCAGTCCCGCGAGGGCGTCATGAAGCTGCCACGGGTCGCCTGGGCGAGTTGCCAGAACGCCGAAGCCGCCATCGGGTCCCCCTCCATCGGCGCAAGAATGATATTCACGGGCACGTTTCGTGGCAGCCGCCGCAGCGCCTGCTGATAGAGGTCCAGGCGCTGTTTGCCGCTGACGGTGCTGCCACGCGGCGCCGTGGTGCCCTGAGTCGGCAGGCCGTCCGTAATCAGGAATATGTTATCGGCTGCCGGGCTCAACCGCCCCAGGGCGATGAAGGCATTTTCCAGGCTGGTGCCGCCGCTGGGCAGGATGCTGCGCAGGGCGCGTGTGGCGGATTCCAGCTGCGGCTGATTGGCAACCTCCAGCCACTTGCCGGCGGTTTCCGGCAGCGCAAAGCCGGCCTCCGTATTGAAGGTAATGATCTGGTAGCTGCTGCCGACCGGCAGCTGGGCCGTCAGCCAGTCAACGGTGCTCAGTGCGCGGCTCCACTTCTCCGCTCCACGTTGTATTTCGGCACCCATATTGCGCAGGCGGATAATATTGACCAGGCGATCAGCCAGCATGCTGGATGAAACATCCAGCAGGATCACGATATGCCGCCCGCCCAGATTGAGCCCGGTCAGGTACTGGCGGTTGCCGTCGCCGGTGAACGTGCGGGCGCTGTTGCCGCTGGTGTCCTCGGTGGATTCCCGCAGGCGCTGCACTTCGGCCTCCAGTGCCTGAATCTGGGATTTGAGCCGCTCCAGGTCGGGGCTGCTGCTGGTGGCATCGCGCAGGCCCGCGATCAGCGCTTCATACTCGTCGATCTCCTCTGTCACCCGTGTGGCCCTGCCCTGGGCCTCCACCATCTGCTGGTCGATGTCACTCAGGGCGTTGCGCAGTTTCACCAGCCCGGCTTCGCCGTCGGCGATATCCTCCTCCAGCAGGTTGACTTCCGAGAGCAGGTCGCGGTTCAGCTCGCGCGATTGCACTTCTATGGAGTGGTCAATGATCAGAAAAACCAGCACGACTGCGCCGAAGCCGCAGGACATGATGTCCAGAAAGCTCAGGTTGAAGGTGGTAAAGCCGCGCTTGCGCCTTGCCATGCTGAGCCTCGCCTACTCGCTGACCCGGATCAGCAGGGCCTCGGTGCCGTCCGCCAGTTGTAGGCGATCCCCGCTCGCAACGCAGTCCCCGTCGTGACACGGCCCGTTGTTGACCGTCAATTCCCCCGCATCCGGCCCTGCATGCAGCCGCCAGCCACCAGCGGCATCCGCCACCAGGGACCAGCCTGCGCCCAGTGAGGTGCCATCAACCCGCAGTGCGCGGGCCTCGGCATGACGCAGCAGGTGCGTTGCGCGGGGCAGCGGCTTCGGCGCCGCCGGCTCTGGCGCAGTGTTGGCCGCTGCGCCTGCCGCGGCGGGCAGGCGCTCGACAAAGACCAGGGCTTCGGCGCGCTGCAGCAGGCGCGGCTCGTGCAGGGCCAGTGCACGCTGCATATCGCCGTCCTGCAACACGATCGCCGCCAGGCGTGACCGCAGCTCTGGCAGGAGGGCAGCCACAGGATCCAGCATCAGTGTCGGTGGGTGTTCGCGGGGCAGGTTGCCGGTGACCGCGTCGAGCAGGGTGCGGCTGGCGGCCTGCAGGTCATGGCGCGTCAGTCGCGCGTGGTAGCCGTTCACGCTCAGGCTGGTCTCGGCGGCGTCGCGCAGGGTGCGCAGGGTGCCGGGCAGGGCATTGTAAAGCTGCTGCTCGGTTTCCGCACGGCGGCGGGGATCGAATCGGGTCTGGCGAATGAACGCGCTGGCCGCTGCCTCGACCACCCGCTCCTGCAGCGCCAGCAGCCCGCAGCCGGGCAGTGGCGTTACCTTGTGCAGGAGGACCTCCGTCCCGTCGCGACGTACTTCGCTGAGCAGCGCCTGATGCAGCTGGATCTCCAGGTGGAATAGGGTGGTCTCCGGAGGGTGAAGACTGGCCAGGGCGACACTGCGGTTGACCAGGCCCACCGCCGCAAACGGGCACTGCTGGATAATCCCCAAAAGCAGCGCGACCTGTTCCTTGCGCATGCTGCCTGGCGCGGCCAGCAACAGCTCATCCGGTGCACCGGCCTCCCGGTGCAGCGCCTGCAGATGGGCGTGGACCAGGTCGGCGGTGTGTCTGGCCGGTCCCAGCGCGGGCTGCAGTGCGTCGGTATTGAGTTGCCACCAGTAGCGCGTGGAAATGTCACGCGGCCGCAGCCGTGCTGCCGCGCGCGCATCCTGCCCGAACCGGTACTGCCCGGCGTCCAGCAGGGCATAGCCGGGGCTGCTCAGGTGCAGGTCACCGTGCCAGATCTGCAGGTTACTGTCGTGAATGTCGAGCCAGGCGACCGGCATATCAGTGAGCCACCAGATGGCGCAGCAGTCGCTTGTCGGCGTAGCGCTGGCAGTCCAGCACCAGTTTCTCCTGCGACTGTTGCAGCTGGTGCAGGCAGAACATGATGATGATGCTCAGCACCAGCGCGACGAACGTGCTGTTGAAGGCGACGCCGAGGCTCACCGTGACACCGGAAATATCGCCCTCGACGGCCTTGTAGGCCTGCGCGAGTGCATCGCCGATGCCGCGCACCGTCCCGATGAAGCCGATGGAGGGAATTGCCCAGGCAATGTAGCGCACCATCGACAGTTCCGAGTCGAGCCGATCGGACTCCACTTCGCACTCCTCCTTGATGGTGTTGGACACCGCCTGGATGCTGCCCGTGGTGGCGAAACGCTGCAGTGCGCTTAACAGCGTGCGCGGCAGCAGATAGTCCTGCTCCGCGGCGGGAAGCGCCTCCAGTGAACGGCTGTACTCGCGCGCATCCTCCGGCAGCAGGGTGGTGCCATCGGGGATATCGAGCAGTGCACGTTCCAGCAGCGCCTGTTCGCGCAGGGTACTGCGGCCCTTGTAGGCCATGATGGCCAGGGCCCACAACAGCAGAATGAAGCAGGCTTCCTGCTCGAAGTCCCGTATGACAACCGCCAGGCTGCGCTCTGGCACGATGTCCTCACCGGCGGCCTGCAGCGCCATCTGCTCCTGCAGCTGTGCGTCCGCGCTGGGTCGGATCACGCCGACATACAGGCCGTGCACAACGATGATGGCAATCAGCAGTGCGAAGAGCTGGAAGGTGAATTCCGGGGATAACTTGATTTTCATGGTGGTGTCCTAGATATCCACGGGGAATGAGACGGAAAGGTCTTCCGAGATCTGCTCGGAGGCTTCGTACTCCAGCGGCGATCCCGGGGGGGGTGTTGTGCCTGCGCTGCCTGTCGCTGCGGGTTCAGGGGGCTGCGGTGTCGTCGCTTCGCTGGCTTGCGCACCGGCGTCGTCCGCTGTGTCCTGGCCCGCGGCCGGGTGCGCGGTGGCCCAGCCAACCAGCAGCAGACAGGTCAGCAGTGTAGTGCGTGTTCCGCTCAGCATGGTCGGCCTACTCCGCATAGCGCGCGATCCGGAATCCTACGTCATCGCGCCCCGCTTGCCCATAATCGCGAAACGGGAGCCGCAGTTCCGACATCCTGCTCATGGCCCAGCTGGCGCCGCGTATGACGTAGTTGTCACCACTCTGCGGGCCCAGAGGATCCGTTTCCGCCGGCGCGTTTGCGGCGGGAATCTGGTAGACATCGTGCACCCACTCGGCGACGTTGCCGCCCAGGTCGTGCAGGCCGTGGTGATTCGCGGGAAAGCTGGCAACAGTGGCGCTCACCACCTGACCGTCGTTGTACCCGTTCACGGTCCTGCCGGTCACATAGGCCGAGCTGCTGTCGGCATAGTTTTCGAGGACTGCAGTGGGTGGGAACGTGTCGCCCCAGGGGAAGGTGAGCCGTGTTTCCCCTTTGACGCGCGCGACCCAGGCCCACTCGGCCTCCGTGGGCAGGCGGTAACCCGTTGCCGCTGGATTGAAGCCGGTGACAATGCCCTGGTTCTGCGTGTAGAACGGCGGCAGGCCTTCGCGTTGGCTCAGCCAGTTGCAGAACTGAGCGGCCTGCTGCCAGCTCACCTGAGCGACGGGCTGGTGTTCGCGGTTCAGGCTGTTGCCTTCGACCTGGCCCGAGTTGTGGCTCGCCAGGAACTGCCTGAACTGGGCGTTGGTCACCTCTGTGGTCTGCAGGTAGAACATACGGCGCAGCGTGACCGGGCGCAGAACCTCGTTGGCGCGGCGCCCGGGCTCGCGGCGCGAGGCACCCAGGGTAAAGCTGTCCGGGCCATGTTCGCCGGGGATAAACAGGCGCAGCGTTTGCCCCAGCGCTGAAGTGACCTCTGGCTGCAGCTGTGCTACCCGGGCTTCCTGCTCGGTCTGCAGGGCAACTTCAAAGCGCTGCTCCAGCCCCTGCCGCGGGGTAATACGCCGGGACTCGCTGCGATGCCCCGGCAGACTGATTTCCACGCGGTGTTCAACAGTGGGCAGTGACAGGGACTGGTTGCCACGCCCGACCAGGCGACCGTTGACGCGTACTTCCGCCTCGGGCGGACGCACCCGCAGATCGATTTCGCCCAGCTGGGCGGCCAGCGTGATGGCCTTGCGCCCCGTGGCGCCGGCGGCCAGCTGGACGGTTTCACTGTGGCGTCGGTATCCCGGCCGGGTCAGCATCAGCCGTTGCGGTTTGTCCGGAACAAGGTTCAAGGTGAGCGGCGTCTGGCCCTGGAAATCGCCATCCAGGGTGACATTGGCACCGCTGGGCGTGCTGGTAAGTTCCAGCAGTCCGGCAGCGGGTTGCAGGGTGACGGTGCCCAGCTCGAGGTCGGCGCCCGCCTTTGCCACCAGCGTTTGTTCCCAGGGGGCATAGCCGGGCAGCCGCAGCTGCAGTTGCCGCTCGCCCTGCATGACTTCGACCGAGGCGGGGGTCGTCGCCACCGGCTCGCCGTCGAGGAGCACGTCGGCGCCGGCCGGCTCGCTGTTGATCGACGCCACTGCCCAGGCCGGTGACAGGCGGTACTCGAAGGTCTCCTCGCGGTCGCGGCCGGCGACCTGCAGCGTCTCGTCCAGTGGCAGGTAGCGTGGGTGGCGCAGTTGCAGCGTGTGTGTGCCGGCAGCCAGCTCCAGTGCAGCCAGGGGTGTACTGCCGGCCTGTTCGCCGTCAATGGTTACGGTTGCCCCCTCCGGCTCTGCCAGCAGAGTGACCCGCCCCGGGCGCGGCTGCAGGGAAAAGGGCCAGCGTTGGCTGGCGGCATCGCCGACGGTGATACGGGTCTCGAGCGGAACGTAACCGGGTGCGCTGACTTGCAGTGCATAGACACCGGGCAGCATCAGGTAGCGGCCCCCCAGCGGCAGGTGGAAGCCGCCCAGGTCGATGTCGGCGGGGGCGCTGGACTCTACGCTGATTTCCACTGAACGTGCGGTAAACAGGAACGCCATGACCAGCGCGAACAGCAGGATGACTGCCGGTAGCAGCCAGCGCCGCCAGCCCCATCCACCCTTCGTTTCGGGCTGCTGCGCCTGATTCAGAGGCTCGAAGCTGCTCGGTGTGATGGCCTGCGTCGTGTCGCGGTCAGTGCTCATTCAAACAGGGTCCGTGCAGGCGATAACAATGGGTTCCGGTGGACTGTCGGGAGACACCGTGAACGTCTTGCGGACATCACGGTAGCCATCGCGCGTGCCGACCGCCGTGTAGGTGCCCGGGCGCAGCGCCAGGCTGTGTTCCTCGAACTGCCCCAGCCGCGCCACCCGCTGTACCAGCACCGCGGTGAGCTGATCCGAGCGCAATGTGACGGTAACCGGGGTGTTGGCCCGCTCCAAAAGCTGCGTCAGTTGTTCAATCTGGGTGCCGAGCAGCGTCCCTTGAGGTGTCACCGTACGGGCCTGTGCCAGCACCTGTTCCAGGCTTCTGGCAACCGCCGGATCGGACAGTCGCTCCGGTGCGTCCAATGCCTCACGCAGCTGGCTGTCCAGCCGCGCCCGGGGTTGCGCACGTGCCAGGCCCTCCTGGGCGAAGACCAGTGTCGGATCCACCGCGAGGGCTTCCTCATAACCGGCGACGGCGTCGCCCCAGGCCTCTTGGGCTTCGAGGTCCTGCGCCTTGCGTTGCAGCTTGCCGAGACGGTCGGCAGTCTGTGTGGCGCGCAGCTCCGTCAATGCGGCTTCGGTTTCCGGGCTGTCAGGTTGCAGCGAACGGGCCTTGGCGAAGGCGCTCGCCGCGGCGTCAAAACGACCGTCATCAAGCGCAGCATAGCCCTCACTCATCGCGCTCTGGTAGCGCTGCTCCGCGTGCGCGGCCTGCACGCGCTCGAGTGCGTTCGCCGCGCGGCGGCTTGCCGGATCGAGTTGTGTGGCAGCGCGCAGTGTGGCCTCCGCGCCCGCCAGGTCGCCGTCGCGCTCCAGCGCCAGCGCTGTGTCGAGCTTGTCCTGCAGTGCGGTCATCACGGCAGCCCTCTGGCGCAGCGCCTCCAGCGCAGAATCGGCCGGTGCAAGCAGCTCCGCCGTCTCCAGTGCGGGTTGCAGCGCATCTGCATCGCCCCGCTCCAGCGCATCCTCCGCCGCCGTCAGTGCGCCTTGCAGAATATCCGGAATACGTGTTTCCAGCGCCTGAAGCTGTGCCAGACTGTCCCGGTACTGCTCGGTCGCGTCTGAAAACTCGCGGGCCTGATAGTGCGTATCGCCGCGTGTGGCGGCCGCTTTGGCGTTGTCCAGCGCGGGGCCCGCCCAGGACGCCGCTCCCCGCTCCTCCAGTGTGAACTGCAGTTCCACCAGCTGTGCCAGTACTTCCTGCGCTTCCTGCCTCAGGCGGGCCTGCCGGGCATCAGACCAGGGGCTGGCCGCCGGCTCCGGCGCGGGCGGCGCGGCTGCCGCGGGCGGTGCGCCGGAGGCAGCTGGCGGCTTGCCATCGACAGCCAGCCGGGCCGCTGACTTGTCATCGCCCAGCTGGCCCGGCAGCCAGAACACCACGGCCAGCGCCAGTATCACCAGCAACAGCAGCGCGGGGACCAGCCAGCGTGACTGGCCGCTGGTACTCGCAGGGGCAGCAGCCATACCGGGCGTGGGCTCGGCGACGCTGAAGGGTATCGGTTTGACGGGATCGCTGGGTCTGGTCATGCAGAGTCTGGCCTTGTGTCGGCTGTCCCCGAATCAGGGGTTGCTGGTCGATGGCGTGGCTTCCAGCAGGCCGACCTCAGCCTGGTAGATATCGGCCAGCAGCTCGCGCCACTGGGCGTATTGTTCCTCAACATTGCCGCTGAGCATCACCGTGCGGTCCTCCAGTTCGATGACCTGCGGGGTGATTTCCGCCTCCAGTGACATGCCGAGTTCTTCCAGTGCGGCCACGTGAATCTGCGCTTCGGCGCGTTTCTCGAGGCCGCTTTTGAGCAGGTAACCGCCACCGATGATGGCCACATTGCCTGCCGCACGGCTGGAGCGATCGCTGCTGCCCGCGGCGTAGATGCCGGCCAGGATCGCCGCGCCACCGGCAATCAGGTTGCGACGGCTCTCGGCCTGCAGCTCCTGCAGCGCGATGGCCTCTTCATAACTCATCTTGCGCCATTCCTGGTAGGGCACCTGCATTTCGCCACTGAAGTGACCGTAGTGTTCCTGCAGTGTGTCGACAAACAGCTGGTCGCGCTCGCGAATGCTGCGAATGCGCTCCAGCATCGGGTCGCCCTCGGCCGGCAGGCGTCTCACCTCCATCACACCCTTGCGGTTTTCCTTGAGGTAGCCATCGAACGCCTCGGGCGAGAAGCTGCGGGCAAACTGCAGTTCAGTGACCAGGCGGATGTCCTCGCGCTGGGCCAGGGTCAGTGACTCCTGATACCGCATCAGGTCGTTGGCGATCATGTGATAGATCGCCTGGAAGGGGTCGTAGCTGTTGCGGGTGGAGGGCGCATAGGCATACTTGCTTGCGTTTGCCTTGTAGCGCTTGTCCAGCCACTCTGCGCCGCGGGCATCGTTTGCGGTGATATGCAGTTCCAGGGTTTCCCCATCCGATGCCACGATGCGCCCGCGCACCAGCAGATCAACGGCCTGTCGGTCGGAGGGGACGACGCGCACAGCGCCCCAGGCCCCGCTGTTCTGCATGGCCTCCGCCAGCAGACGCGGCATGAATCGGGCTTCGGCCTTGCGCACTTCGGGGTAGACCTGCTGGTCTTCATCGTAGTCGTCGAGGCCCGGGTCGAAGACCAGTACACCCACGTCCAGCAGCGCGCTTTCAGGCGCCGCCTGTGCCGGCCGCTCCAGGGAGGGCACGGAGGCGGTTTTAACGGTCTGGTTGACGCAGGCGGTCAGGCTGACCAAAAGCAGCAAGACAAGCGCCAGCCGGGCGGTAGTCATGGAGTGATTCCCTTGTATTTTCGGTATTCTTCCCAGAGCTTCTCGCGGACGGCGGGGTCGGGCTCGCGCATGGCGGCCTCGCGCAGCTGCCGAGCAACCACGTCGTCGTCATTGCCGTTGGGTATGTCGTCGGGCGGCGGATAGCGTGCCGGATTCACCGGCCCTGAGCGTCCCGGGGTGTTTACGCTGCCCTGGCCGCCGCCCGCGCCGGCAACTGTGATCTCCTCGCCGTAAGGGCCTTCAAGGCCCCCGGGCGCTGCGCCGCTGGCGGCGTCCTCGCTGGCGGCGTCCGTGCTCGCGTCGTTGCTGCTGGCACGACGCGCACTGCGCTGGCGGGCCTGCTCCTCGAGAATCATGGTGTCGAACTCCCCGGTGCCCGCCTCCAGCCGGGCATCCAGGATGGCCACCTGCTCGGCCGGCGTGAGCGGTCCGGCGGTCGTGCTGGTGTCGCCCGCGCCCGCAGTGTCAGCGGGCCACTGTCCGGAAGTACTACCCGGCGTCGAGCCGCTGTCCTCGCCACGCTCGTTGCCCGCCCCGTTGCCGCTCGCGGCGGCCGCTTCCATGGCCGCCTCAAGCGCGGCCAGAGTGCCGGGATCAAGGGTCGGCGTATCGCGCATGTCAGGCAACACATCACCGCCGGTACCTGTCTCGAAACCTGGCTCTCCTGCGACCTGCCCGTTACCCGCCTCTGGGGCGCCCCCTGTTTCGCTGCCATCCGCCTCAGAACCCGGGGGGGATGATGCGCGCCCTGTGCCATCTTCCAGCGTAGTGCCCTGGGTACCCGCTTCCGGCGCGCCGGCGCCGTCAGTGCTGGCGGCTTCGTCGTTGGAGGTAGAGGGCATCGACGAGCTGCTACCAGTCGCGGGAGCGCTTTGGCTGCCGCTACTGGAGGAGGATGGCGGTGTGCTGGGTGTCGAGGAAGGCTGTGTGGGATTGCTGGCGCTGGGGCAGCCCGCCAGCACCAGGCACAGCGCTGCGCAGCCTGCGCTGCGCAACAGGGTCAGTGCAATCGATGTCTCAGCGTTTACTGTCATAGGCCATAACCAGGTTGTCGGTTGCTACCGGGGTGCCGGAAGCGAGATCAAATCGTGGACGGAACGGCGTTTTGCGCAGCGCCCGCATGAGCCGATTGGCCAGTCCGTTCGCTTCGCCGGAATCATCCAGCCGCTCAAGGTTGGATACCTTGCCGTCAGCCGCCACGGCAAGCCCTAGCAGTATATCCCCATCGCCTTCAACAGCGAGAGGCCCATGCACATCGATTCCTTCCAGTGCCGGCAAGGGTACGGGTTCGCCAAACAGCTCAGCGCGCAAGGCTTGGGCAGCGGTATCGTCGGCAAGTTCCGCGAAAACCTCAGCATACTCAGCCATCGCGCCCTCCCGATCGCCATGGAACAGCAGCCAGTCGCCCATCAGGGTGCGTGCGCGGGCAGGCGCTGAGGGATCGGTATCGCTGTGCAGCCGCTCCAGGTCGTAAATGGCCTTGAGTACCGCCTGACCCTTGCTGAAATTGTCGCGCAGATAACTGTTGGCAAGCGGGCGTGTGCTGCTACCGCTGAACCCGTTGCCAAAGTCGTCAGCGGCCTCTGCCCAGCGGTAGCCGGCGATAAGGTACTGTGCCTGCAGCATGCCGTACAGCGGTCGCAGCAGGTCGCGGGATGCTTCGCCCTGGTGCTCGAGCACCTCGCTCAGGGCGAGCCGATAGTACTCCCACATCTGCAGCAGGCGCAGGCCGGGCTCTTCGTCGAGACTGAGCAGAAAGGCCTGCCGCTGCCAGTCGCCCTGTTGCAGGAGGCCGCGCACGCGCTGTTCCGGCGTCAGCTCAGCCTTGCTTTGCACGCGGTCGAGATAGCGCTGCCGCTCATCGACAGCGCGGTAGTCTCCCAGCGCCTGCAGGCTGATGATTTCCGACTCCAGCAGAGGCAGCTGGTCCGTGCTGTACAGGCCGGTGCTGACCCGGGCCAGGTGGGTGCCGCGTTTGAACACGGCAGCTGCTTCCGCATGCCGCCCCTCGGCTTGCAGGGCGAGCCCGAGGCTCAGCAGGCGCTCGGGCAGCACTGGGCTGTAGGCGCCGTACTCGCTTTCCAGATCGGTGATGGCCGCCTGCAGTGCGCGGCGCTGCTCCAGCGCACGGGTAGCGGCGGCATCGGCATTGCCGGTCGCCGGTAGAGCGTCTGCGAGAGCCGAGCTCGCTGCCAGCGCACCTGCCATCAGGAGCGCCGTAAGATACAGTCCTTTCATGGCACAGATCACCATCGCGAAGTCGCTTGCGAAGTCCCTGCAGGGTCGGCAAGCGCCATCCAAGTATATACATTTCCCGTTGCTCCACTCAAAATACGCGGCCGCGCCTGTTTTGGTGCATTCCCCAGTGAAGCGGATGCCGGAGTTGTCATGCCCACCACACCTCAACCCAGTCAGTTTGCCCGTGAGACCGCTGTCGAGCGGCGTGGCGAGAACCTCTGGAGTGCCGAGTTGTACGCCGGTTGGCGTATTGGTGCGGTGCCCAACGGTGGCTATGTGCTGGCCATCGCGGGTCGGGCGCTGAGCGAGGCGCTGCCCCATAAAGATCCGCTGGCCGTCAATGCGTTCTATCTGGCGCCCACCGCGCTGGGCCCTGTCGAGATACAGGTGGAGGTGTTGCGAACCGGGGGCAATACCAGTCATGCCAGCGCTCGCCTCTACCAGGACGGTGAGCTGAAAGTGGTGGTGACAGCGGCCTATACCACCTTCGAGCGCCTGCAGGGGCCCAGTTGGTCGGCCCAGCCGCGACCCGGATTCCCGGCCTGGGAGGATAGCGTGGCGGGCGGCGACAGCAGTCTTGAATTCAGGCAGCGTGTGGATATTCGTCTGGTGGACGCGGCGGATGTGTTTCGCGGCGGCGCGCCGAGCGGGGCGGGCGAGTTCCGCGGCTGGGTGCAACATGCGGATGGTGCGGCGCCGGACGCCATCTCCCTGCTGATGTTCGCAGACGCTTTCCCGCCACCGGTGTTCGACGTCATCGGTCTGGTGGGCTGGGTGCCGACCGTGGAGCTCACCGTGCAGCTCCGCGGGCTACCGGCGCCCGGTCCGCTGCAGGCGCGCCTGTTTTCCAGGCACCTGACAGACGGTGTGGTCGAAGAGGATGGTGAGTACTGGGACAGCACCGGCAAGCTGGTTGCCATCAGTCGCCAGACGGCCAAAGTCCGGGTGCCTCGCCCTCAGTAGCCGGCGACGTGTCCGCCCGGCCTGCGCGTGTCGGTCGCACCCAGCAGGTAGCCCCGCTCCAGCATGATCGACTGCGTGCGGCCGAGGGTGCGCCCGGCGACATCCACGTTGTGGCCCAGGGCGCGCAGCAGGTCCAGGGTATCCGGGCTGATACCCTGTTCGACGACGAGTTTGTCCGGCAGCCACTGGTGATGAACCCGGGGCTCGGCCGCCGCGGTGGCGATATTCATGTCAAAGGCCATGGCATTGAGTATGGTTTGCAGTACCGATGTAATGATCAGGCTGCCCCCGGGGCTGCCGGTTGCCAGCCACGGCTTGCCGTCGCGGAACACCATGGTCGGGCTCATTGACGACAGCGGGCGCTTGCCGCCTTCGATGCTGTTGGCGTCGCCCTCCACCAGTCCGAAGGGGTTGGGCTGTCCCGGGTTGGCGGCGAAGTCGGCCATTTCGTTATTCAGCAGCATGCCGGTACCCGGCACGGCGATGTGGGAGCCGAAGCTGAAGTTCAGTGTGTAGGTGTTGCTCACGACATTGCCGAAGCGGTCGGCGACCGTGTAGTGGGTGGTGTCATGGCTGGCGTCCACCAGTACCTCGCCCGGAGCGACCTCCGAGGACGGTGTGGCCCGGCCCGGCTTGATCAGGGCACGTTGCCGCTCGGCATAGGCCTTGTCGATCAGATCCGCTACCGGCACGGGCTCGAAATCGGGGTCCGCCAGATAGCGGCTGCGGTCGGCATAGGCCAGTTTCATGGCCTCCGCGAGGTGATGGATGTAGGCGGCGCTGTTGTGGCCCATGGCGTGCAGGTCATAGCCCTCCAGAATATTGAGGATCTGGAGGATATGGATACCCCCGGAGGAGGGCGGCGGTGTGGAAATCACCTCAAAGTCGCGGAACCGGCCGCGCACGGGCTCGCGCTCGACCGCCCGGTAGCCGGCGAGATCGGCGGCGGTGATCAGGCCATCCCCCGCCTGCATTTCCGCCACGATGCGCTCTGCCACCTCGCCCGTGTAAAACCCGTCGCGCCCCCGCTCCGCGATGCGTTGCAGGGTCTGTGCCAGATCGGGTTGTTGCCAGGTGGTGCCGACCTCGGGCGCACGCCCCTCGGCGTCCAGGTACAGTCTGCGTGCTTCGGCGTTGAGCGCCAGGCGCTCGGCGCGCGCGGCAATCTCCTGGTTGAGGGCGAAAGATATCTCGAAGCCGTCGCGGGCCAGGGCGATCGCCGGTGCCATGACTTCGGGCAGAGACAGCGTGCCGTAACGCTCCTGCGCCAGCACCAGGCCGGCGACAGTGCCGGGAACACCGGCAGATTTTTGGCTGAAATAGGCACGTTGCTGGTCGACCTCGCCCTCGTCGTTCAGGAACAGGTCACGCGTGGCGGCGGCCGGTGCTGTTTCGCGGTAGTCGATCAGGGTTTGCCGGTTGTCTTCGACAAGGTGAACCAGCATGAAACCGCCGCCCCCCAGATTGCCCGCGCGGGGATAGCTCACGGCCAGGGCAAAACCCGTGGCGACCGCCGCGTCTACGGCATTGCCCCCGCGGCGCAGCATGTCCAGACCGATCTCGGCGGCGAGCCGTTCCGGGCCGACGACCATGCCCTGACGCGCCACCGTGGGCAGAAAACGGCTGCCGAAGTCGATGATCGGTGTCTCCGCAGCGGTTCCCTGCGCCCGGGCGAAGGAGGCCGGCAACAGGCAGATACCGAGCAGGATGATCAGGTAGCGGGTCAGTTTCATGAGTGTGGGTCTCCGACGCTGAAGGGCCGCACTTTAACTGTTTTGGCTGGCAACGCATACTCACAGCCTGTTGCACTGCTAACGAGGGATCGTAGTGAATACGCTGCTCAGGGAAATCGAATTGCGTCTCGATGCGCTTTTCGCGCAGCTGGCTGAGGGTTTCGACGCGCCGCCGGCGCAGCGCCTGCGACTTGAGGGCTTGCTGGAAGCCGCGGCCCTGTTGGAGATCGCGAGCCAGGCGGAACTGGAGGCTGTGTTGACCGACCGCTACTTTGCCGTGTTCTGTCGTTCGCCTGCAGAGGATTTTGGTGCGCACTGGCAGCGGCTGTTTCCGTTTCCGCAGATACCCGCCATGCAGCAGCGCGCGCCGGTCGTGCCGAGTACCTCCGATGCTCTATAATCAAGCCTTGGCTACGGGAAGCACAGTGTGAACTACGAAGAATTCCGGCGCGAGTATCTGGCCGGTGGTCTCAGGCGCGAGATGCTAGCGTCCTGCCCGATTGCCCAGTTTGAAACCTGGCTGCAGCAGGCGGTGGCGGGCAACATCGCTGACCCTACCGCCATGGTGCTGGCCACCGTCGACGAGCACGGTGGACCCTGGCAGCGGATAGTCCTGCTCAAGGGTGTCTCCACCCGCGGCTTCGTGTTCTACACCAACTACAGCAGCGCAAAAGCGGCCGACATCAGTCGTGAGCCGCAGGTGTCACTGCTGTTCCCCTGGAATATGCTCGAGCGTCAGGTCATCGTAGCCGGGCGGGCGGAGCGCCTCTCGGCACTGGAGTCGGCGCGCTATTTTCTCAGCCGGCCGCGTGAAAGCCAGCTCGCAGCACTGGCCTCGCGCCAGAGCCGCCCCATATCCGCTCGCGCTGTCCTGGAGTCGCAAATGAACGCGCTGCGGCGTAAATTTGCGGAGGGCGATATTCCGGTGCCGGATTTCTGGGGTGGATACCGCGTGGTGCCGCAGCGCATCGAATTCTGGCAGGGCGGCGCGCACCGCCTGCACGACCGTTTCCGGTATTATCGTGATGGTGATGGCTGGCGCATCGAGCGCCTGCAGCCCTGAACAGACAGCAAACTGAGCGAGGAGTAGAGCAGAGCGATGGTTGAACAGCAGCAACTGGTTGGAGCGTGGCAGCTGGAGTCGTGGTCCATCGGTTACGAGGGGCGGGACGATTTCAGCAGCCCCTTTGGCGAGGACCCGCTCGGGCTTCTGGTGTACACCGAAGACGGCTGGATGAGCGCCTCCATCAGCCGCCGCGACCGCGCGCGGCTGCCAGAGGACGCCAGCCCGCGCAAGGTGCCTGATGCCGAGCGCGCCGCCGCGTACAGCAGCTATTTCCACTACGCGGGGCGCTATCGGGTGATCAGGGGCAGCGTGGTGCACTATGTCACGCAGAGCCTCAACCCGAATTTCCCGGGGACCGAGCAACTGCGCCACGCAGAGCTGGATGGCCAGACCCTGGTGCTGACTGGCAAGGATGAAGCGGCGGGCACCGTGCGTTACCACACTCTCGTCTGGCACCGGGCACCGGTGACCCAACCCGCCACGGAGTAATCAGCGCGCGCGGCGCTGTGCAAAGTAACGCGGCTCGCTTTCGAGGCCGAGGAGTTGCCGGCGCAGCATATCGAGACCGGCCGCGGCGATCATGGTCTGGAACAGGGTGCGTTCCACCGGCCAGACGAGGCACCGGGTGCGCAAGTCCTGCGCGCTGCCCCAGGCCAGCCACACCGTGCCCACCGGCTTGTCTGCGGTGCCGCCCTCCGGGCCGGCGATCCCCGAGACGGCAATGGCGTAGTCGGCGCTGGCGCGCTCCATGGCCCCCAGGGCCATTTCCCGCACGACGGGCTCGCTCACCGCGCCGTGGGCTTCCAGGGTCTCCTTGTGAACGCCCAGCACACTTGCCTTGATGTCGTTGGCGTAGGTCACAAAGCCGGCGTGGAAGGCCTGGGATGAGCCGGGTATGCGCGTCAACTCGCTGGCGATCAGCCCGCCGGTGCAGGACTCCGCCGTGGTGACCGTCGCCCCCCGGGCGGAGAGCAGCTCCAGTACGCGGGCGGCGAGCCGCGTATCGCCCTCGCCGATGATGTGGTCGCCGACCAGTGCGCGCAGCCGCTGCTCGCACTCCGCCCGCAAGGGCAGGTCGGCGGCATCGGCAACAGACAGCTTGATTTCCATTTGCGGCGCACCGGCGCGAAAGCCCAGCTCTACTGCCGACGGCCAGTCCGGGATGGCGTCGTTGATCAGCTGCTGCGCATTGGATTCGCCCAGTCCGAAGGTTTGCAGGCGCAGGATATGGCGCTGCGCGGGGCGATCCAGTGACGCCGCGAGGTCCGCAACGATCTGCTCGAGCATGCGTCGCAGTTCGCCGGGCACCCCGGGGGTGCACATCACCCGACAGTCGCCCAGCATCAGTTCGAAGCCCACCGCGCTACCCACGGCGTTGTCGAGGATGCGGGATCCGGCGGGCAGCTGTGCCTGCTTGCGGTTGGCGGCATCCAGCGGGATGTTGCGCTGGGCACACCAGGCCTCCAGGTGCGCGACTGCCTGCGGATGCTCCTGCAGCGGCACCCCGGCCGCCTCGGCGAGGACCAGGGCTGTCAGGTCATCCACCGTCGGTCCGAGGCCGCCATTGACGATCAGGACATCCGCGCTGTCGGCCATCGCCCTGAGCTCGCGGCAGAGCAGCGCCCGGTCGTCACCGACCGTGACCTTGCGATAGATGCCAAGCCCGATTTCTGCCAGACGTTGGGCGATCATTGCCGAGTTGGAGTCGACGGTATCGCCACTCATGATTTCGTTGCCGGTGAGCAAAAGCTGCACCTGGGGGTCGCGATGCACGGCCATACTCCTCACAGGGAAAGGCGCACAGTGTAGTGCCGATGCTTTTGTCGAGGCAAAGTGCTATTTTTGCGTTTTCCTTGACCCGGCAGGAGACTTCCGCCCGTACAGGGCACTGCGCCGATGACCCGTTATTGCCCTCATTGTGGCGCAACGCTGGAGCAGCACATGGTTGGTGGCGAGTTGCGCAACCACTGGCGCTGCACCGCCTGCGCGCGGTTACACTACGATCACCCCATGATCGTGGTCACGACCTTCGTTGCCTGTGGCAAGCGTCTGCTCTGGGTGCAGCGGGCACTGCCACCGAAAGTCGGGGCGTGGGCCATCCCCGGGGGCTTTCTCGAACAGGACGAGACGCTGGCCGAGGGTGCCGCCCGTGAGCTGCGCGAGGAGTCGGGTGTTGTGTTGCCGGCCTCCGCGCTGACGTTTTACATGATGGGCACGATCACTTTTATCAATCAGGTCTACGTGGCGTTCCGGGCGCGCGTCACCGATGAATCGCTGAATCCGGGCCCGGAGTCGCTCGCGGCAGGTTTTTTTTCACGGGATGAATGCCCCTGGGGGCAGGTGGCCTACCCGGAGGTGAACGACTCCATTATCCAGGCCTACGACGATCTGGACTCCGGGCGTTTTGATGTCTGGCACACAGAAATGACGGCCCAGCGCTATGCGCGGCAGCGGGTGAGTGAATTGCCCTAGGCTGATCCAGCGGTCAGCCTGGGGGCGTCTTTGCGGGGCGGTCTGCGGCGGTGCAAGGCGGCCGCAATCCGTGTCGGGCAATTCAGTCCCAGGCCCGGATATGCTACGGTCAGCGCCTTTACACAGGCGATAATGGAGCCCCGCATGTCACTACATCCCGAGGTCGAACTGGCCACCGATGAACAGAAGGTCAGCTATGGCTTCGGCCTGCAGTTTGGTGACCAGCTGCTGCGCAACAACTTCCCGGGGCTGGATCTGGCCGCCGTGATGGCGGGTCTGCAGCACTGGTACAACGAGCGCCAGTCGCTGCTTGCCGACGGAGAGTTGAACCCGAGTTACGACGCCATCAAGGCAAAGCAGCAGGCGATTGCAGCCGATCAGGCGGCCAAGCGTGAGGCACTGGCCGCCCAGTTCATGCAGGCCAACGCGGCCCGCCCGGAGGTCAGCACCACAGCCAGCGGCCTGCAGTACGAGGTGCTGGAGGCGGGAGAGGGTGCCAGCCCGGGACCGCGCAGCAACGTGGTCACGCATTACCATGGCACCTTCATTGACGGCAGCGTGTTTGACAGCTCGGTAGAACGCGGTGAGCCTGCGCGTTTTGGCGTGCACGAGGTGATCCCGGGCTGGACCGAGGCCCTGCAGTTGATGCGCATTGGCGACAAGTGGCGCATTGCCTGCCCCCCTGAACTGGCCTACGGACAACAGGGTGCAGGGGATGCCATCCCGCCGAATACGGCGCTGGTCTTCGAGATTCACCTGCTCGGCATCGAGGAATAACCGGCGTGGTGCCGGCCAGTGTGCACCTGCCGCGCATCCTGCGCATCGGCGCCGGTGCCAGTGAAACGCTGGTGGATACCTTGCGGGAGCTGGATCTGGCACGCCCACTGCTGGTGACGGACCCCTATCTGGCGCAGCAGGGATTTGCCCAGCGGCTGCTGGCCCCGTTGGTGCAGGCCGGTATTCGCTGTCCGGTATTTGCCGACTGTGTGCCAGACCCAACCACTGACAGCGTTGCGGCGTGCCTCGCCATGCTGCAAGAAGGCGATTTCGATTGCCTGGTGGCGCTCGGTGGCGGGAGTTCGCTGGATACCGCCAAGGCGGCTGCCGTGCTGGCGCGGCACGGCGGCGTCATGCGCGACTACGCGGTGCCGGCAACGGTGGCCAGCGGCCTGCCGGTGATTGCCATACCAACCACCGCGGGTACCGGGGCCGAGGTCACGCGGGCCGCGGTTATCACCGACACAGTAACCCAGGAAAAAATGCTCTGCATGGGGTTCGGCCTGGTGCCGGTGGCGGCGCTGGTGGATTTTGAGTTGACCATGAGCATGCCGCGCCGATTGACTGCCGATACCGGGCTGGACACCTTGTGCCACGCACTGGAAGCCTTTGTCAGCCGCAAGGCACATCCGTTCACTGACAGCATCGCGCTGACAGCGCTGGCCGGCATCAGTCAGCACCTGCGCACGGCCTGCGACGACCCGGGAAACCGGGTCGCCAAGGAGGCGATGATGCTCGCTGCCACCCAGGGTGGTATCGCGTTCGCCAATGCCTCAGTGACCTTGATCCACGGCATGAGCCGTCCTCTCGGCGCACTGTTCCATGTACCCCACGGACTCAGCAATGCCATGCTGCTGCCCGAGGTCACCGCCTGGTCCGTATCCCATGCGCCTCAGCGCTATGCGCAGTGCGCCCGCGTGATGGGCCTGGCGCAGGCAGGCGACAGCGACGCCGCCGCCTGTGAGCAGCTGGTGACCGGCCTGCGCCAGCTCACCGTCGATCTGGACGTCCCCAGCCCGGCTGACTGGGGCATTGCCGAAGAGGACTGGTGCGCCAGTCTGGACACCATGGCCGAGCAGGCGCTGGCCTCCGGTTCGCCCGCCAACAATCCGCGGATCGCCGACGCAGCGGACATCGTGACCCTCTATCGCCGTATCTGGGCGGGTTGACGCCGGGGCCCTACCCAATATCGGGCGCATTGGCTACACTCCCCGACCCCAGCAACAGGCAGCCCGGAGGCATCAGCAGATGAAACGCGTCGTATTCAACCAGAAGGGCGGTGTGGGCAAGACCAGTATCACCTGCAACCTGGCGGCAATCAGCGCCGCTCGGGGTCTGCGCACACTGGTTGTGGACCTCGACGTGCAGGGCAATACCACCCATTATCTGGTGGGAGAAATTGACGCCGATGCGTTTCCGGCAGAGGCGCAGGGAGCGGCAGGGCTGTTCAAGCAAACCGTGGGTTCCCGGAAAATGCGCCAGAACCCGGACTCCTTTGTCTGGGAAACCCCCTGGGAGAATCTGTTTCTGCTACCTTCCAGCCCGGTGCTCACGCAATTGGAACGCGAACTGGAATCCCGCTACAAGATCTACAAGTTGCGCGATGCGCTGCAGAAGCTGGATGCAGAATACGATCGGGTGTATATCGATACACCGCCCAACTTCAATTTTTACTCAAAATCCGCGCTGATCGCGGCGGATACTGTGCTCGTGCCCTTCGACTGTGACAGCTTTGCCCGCCAGAGCCTGTACTCCCTCATGGACAACATTGCCGAACTGCAGGAGGACCACAACCCCGACCTCGAGGTCGAAGGTATCGTCATCAACCAGTTCAACAGCCAGGCGCGACTGCCGGGTGAGCTGGTGGCTGAGCTGGAGGAGGAGGGCTACCCCGTGTGCAAAACGTTCCTCAGCGCGTCAGTCAAGATGCGCGAGTCGCACCACGAACATCGCCCGCTGGTGGACCTGGCACCCAGCCACAAGTTGACACAGCAGTTCCTGGCCCTCTACGACGAGTTGGAGAGCGCTCGCGCCTGAGGGCTTTGGTGCGGGCTAGACCTTGGGTAACAGGCTGCCGGCTTTTTCCACCGCGTCCACGTACTCGTCCAGCAGGCGGAAGATCACCTGTCGGCAGGACTCTACGGTATTGAGCTGACCGATCACCTGCCCGCAGGGGTTGAATGCGATCTTCTGGCAGTCTCCCGCATCCGCATAGACCGCGGTGCGGCGGATGCCATCGGAGGTGACCAGCCCCTGTAAGGGCATGCCCAGCGGGTCTGGGGTGTCAGGGCGATCCCAGGCTGCAGTCCACTCGTTTTTCAGCATGCGGCAGGGTTTGCCGGTCCAGGAGCGTGAGCGCACGGTGTCCTCACTGCTGGCGTTGAGCAGGGTCTGTTTCTGTGCCGGTTGTGTGTGCGCCTCTTCGACGGTCAGCCACAGGGAGCCGGTCCAGACGCCCGCCGCGCCCATGGCCATGGCCGCGGCGATCTGGCGCCCGTTGCCGATTCCGCCGGCTGCCAGCATGGGCAGGTCGCCGATGGCGTCGACGATTTGCGGCCAGAGCACGATAGAGCCCACTTCACCCGTGTGGCCGCCACCTTCGCCGCCCTGGGCAACCACGAAGTCCAGCCCCGCTTCCTTGTGTTGCACGGCCTGCTTCACCTTGCCGCAAAGTGCGCCAATCAGCCGTCCGGAGTCTTTCACCTGCTTGATTTTATCGGCGGGAGGCGTGCCCAGCGCATTGGCGATCAGGCGGCATTTCGGGCGGGTCAGGGCTTCCTCCAGCAGGGGTGTGGCGGTGGCATCGGTCCAGCCCATGAGCCCCATGGTCTTGCTGCCGTCGGGCCACTCGGGTACGCCCGCATTGGCCAGCAGCTGCTCGGCAAACTCAATGTGCTCCTTCGGCACCATCGCCCAGAGTTGTTTTTCCATGTCTTCGGCGGACAGGGCGTCCATCCCTTCATACTTCTGGGGGATCACGATGTCCACGCCGTAGGGGCGGTCGCCGATGTTGGCATCAATCCAGTCCAGCTCTTCTTTCATCTGCTCCGGCGTGAACCCGACAACGCCAAGCACGCCGATGCCGCCGGCCTTGCTTACAGCGACCACGACATCGCGGCAGTGAGTAAAAGCAAAAATGGGGTAATCGATACCCAGGCGTTCGCACAGTGAGTTGGTCATTGGGTGTCCTCCATCGGTCTACTGGAGGGAGAGTATTATCCGCGCCGCCTGCGGAGGCAATGGTCTTGTCGGGTCTCTCCAGCGGATGCGCCGGACCAGACCTGACTATAACCTTATAAAAACTGGTTATTTGTCAGCCCTGTTTTGATTCTTTAGAGTTCGCGTTCTTCAATACCCGTGGCTCGCCAGGTGGCTGTGAACATAGATCTGAAAAGCGTTAACGACAGGCTGAGAGGCGCCAGTGCGCCCGCAGTGGTGGAGTGGGCGCTGGCACAGGGGCGCCCGACCATCGCCACCACCAGCATGGGGCGTAATGCCGCTCTCATGCTGCACCTGGTAAGCCGGGTCGACCGGTCCGTGCCCACGGTCTGGATCGACACGGGCTACAACCTGCGCGATACCTACGTGGTCGCCGAACGCCTGATCCGCGAACTCGATCTCAACATCCACGTCTACAGTCCGCTGATGACCTCTGAGCGGCGCAATGCCATCATGGGGGGCATTCCCACTGTGGATGAAGAAGAGCGGCATCGCGAATTCACCCGTCAGGTCAAGCTGGAGCCCTTTGCCCGGGCGCTGGAAGACCTGCGCCCGGAAATCTGGCTCACCGGTATCCGCCGCGAAGAAACGGAACACCGCAAAACCCTGGACATCGTATCCATGGACGATCGCGGTATTCTCAAGGTGGCACCCATCTTCTACTGGTCGGAAGCCGAGGTCGAGGACTACATGCAGCGCCACCAGCTGCCTACGTGCCGCCACTACTTCGATCCCACGAAGGTGCACGATGGCCGCGAGTGCGGCCTGCACACCGCCGCCTGATACGCCTTTTCCCGCTATGCCCAGCGTACGCTGCCCGGGCGGGGCGCGCGCGTGGGCTCCGCTATACTTGAGGTGAGGGTCACCGTGTGTCGTGGGCAGCGGAGGAGAGCATGTACGCAGGGCGGGTGTTGCGGGCCGGCATTATCGCGTGCCTCACAGCAGGCGCACTCGGCTGCGCCTCGCAGGGCGCGCCGCCGCTCGACCTGAATACACTGCCCGCCCTGCAGGTGGCGCAAGCCGGGCCCCTGCGCGCTGTCGATGCCGGGGCGAGGCTGGATGCTCGCGACCTGCTGGCTACGACACCCGCAATGCGTGACTTTGTCGCCCGCTATGCCCCCGATGGCAGCAGTCCCCGGCATCGGCTACTCAGCCTGCATGAAGCGGTGCGCGGAGCCGGTGGGCTATCGATCCGCTATGACCCGGCCGCCGATGGCAGCGCAGCGTGGGCATTTACCCAGGGCGACGCCAATTGCCTGTCCTTCGCCCACCTGTTCGTCGCCCTGGCCCGTGACGCTGGGCTGGAAGCCCACTACCAGTGGCTGGATGTTCGGCCGCAATGGACGCGTGTCGGTGAAAGGCTGACCATGCGTGTGCACGTCAATGTCATGGTGCGTATGCCCCGGGGCGAGCAGTTCATGGTGGATATTGATCCACTGCAGCCACGTGATGTGGCGGGGTCGCGCCTGCTGGCGGACCACGAGGCGGCGGCGCTGCACGACAATAACCTGGCCATGGCGGCACTGGCGCAGGGCGATCTTGTTGCGGCCTTTGGGCATGCGGTCAAAGCCCTGCAGTTGAGTGCCGACCTGCCGCTGCTCTGGGTCAACCTGGGGGCAATCTACCGCCAGACCGGACAACTGGATGCGGTGGAGTGGTCGCTGCTGCAGGCGCTTCAGCGGGACAGCAGCGAGCGCTCGGCGATGAACAACCTGGCTTTGCTGTACGACCAGGCCGGGCGCATCGCCGAACGCGATGAGTTGTTGAGTCGTATCCAGCGCCACCGGGAGCGCAACCCGTATTTTCACGCCTGGCGGGGGGACCTGGCGGGAGAGCGCGGTGACTGGGAGGAAGCGCTGGCGCACTACCGCGAGGCCCTGCGGCTGCAGCCGCAGGACAGTGCGCTGCTCGCGGCAACCGGCATCATCCATTTCAAGCTGCAGCAGTACGCTGCAGCGGAGCGCCTGTTGCAGCAGGCCATTGATGGCGCCAGCCTGCTCAGTGAGCGCAGCGAGTATGCTGTGCAACTGGAGCGGGTTCGCCAGGCCGGGCTGCGCTCAGTCGGGCCGCGTCAGGCCGGGCTGCGTTCAGTCGGGCCGCGTCAGGCCGGTCCGCCTCAGGTTGCAGTGGAAGCGACAGGCTCAACGCGGATATAGGCCCGCTTGTGCAACTTGCCGCCGAGGCGCGACAGCGCGTCCAGGCCGCGCATCTGCCAGCCATATTTGCGCCGCAGGGCGGCCAGCGCGCGGTCGATTTCCGCTGGCGAGTCAACGAGAAAGGCGCTCGCGTCGTGCCAGTCGCCGGTGAGGCGCCCGGTTACTGTGCAGGGCGCGATGCGCGCGGCGCTGAAATTGCGCAGGCGCTTGACCTTGCCGGCATCGCCCGCGGAAAACAGGTAGTACACGTCACGGTCCGGGGCAAACCACACTGGGGTCGGCACGAAGTCGCCACTGCGCTTGCGCGTGGCAAGGCTCAGGTAGGCGCAGTGCTCAAAGGGGTTGTCATGAGGTTTTTTCATGGGGTTTTCCGCGCAAATATTGACGGTTCGGGCTTACCGGGCGCAGGATAGCCCGGCACAATAGGCCACCATAACAGAACAGCCAAGGGAAACAGTAGATGCGCACATTCGGATTTGAATCCACAACAGAGGACGTGATAGCCGGGCAGGACCTGACTGGCAAGGTGGCCCTGGTGACGGGCGCCTCCGCCGGGCTGGGCGTGGAAACGGCGCGCGCGCTGGCCGGAGCAGGTGCCACGGTGTGCCTGTTGGCTCGCGACCGGGGCAGGCTCGATGCGGCACTGGCAACCCTGCGCGGAGAGAATCTGCCGGGGCGGCTGGAGTCGGCACTGCTCGACCTTGCGGATCTGGACCAGGTCCGGGTGGCCGCGGAGGGCTTGCTGAAAAGCTTCCCGAAGATCGATATTCTGGTCAATAACGCCGGGGTCATGGCCTGCCCCTTCGGCCACACCGCCCAGGGATTCGAGATGCAGCTGGGCACTAACCATGTTGGTCATTTCCTGCTTACGGGCCTGCTGTTGCCGGCGCTCAAAGCCGCCGGGACGGCGCAGCATGCGGCGCGGGTGGTCAACTTGAGTTCCGCGGGCCATCGTTTTTCGGCGATGGATTTCGATGACCCGAATTATGAGCGCCGCCCCTACGACAAATGGCAGTCCTATGGGCAGTCGAAGACCGCCAACGTGCTGTTTTCCGTAGCGCTGGACGCGCGGCTTGCAGACAGCCACGTGCGCGCGTTCGCCGTACACCCCGGAGCGATCAGCACGGAGCTTGGCCGGCACCTGAATCCGGATGACATGGCACAGATCGCCGCCTCCTTCCCCGGTGGCAAAATGGCCTTCAAGTCGGTGCCGCAGGGCGCGGCGACGTCGGTCTGGGCGGCCACCGCGCCGGAACTGGAAGGAAAAGGCGGCCTCTATCTGGAAGACTGCCAGATCGCGCAGGCGGGTGGTGAGGACAGCATGGCCGGGGTGCAACCCTGGGCGACAGACCGGGAGGCTGCCGAGCGTCTCTGGCAGTTGTCACAACAGTGGGTGGAGCAGGAGTTTGCGTGATGATGCAGTTGAAGCGATGGGAGAGGCTCTTTGCGGCGGTCATGGTGACGCTGTGCTTCGGCCTCGTCGCGGGGGCCGCCAGCGCGGATAGCCGCGAGGATATCGAGGCCAAATCCGACAGGGCGCTGGATGAGCTGCGGCGCTACTCGCCGGGGGTCAACTCGCTGCTGAGCAAGGCCAGGGGTGTGCTGGTTTTTCCTGACATCGTCAACATGGGCTTCGGCGTGGGCGGGCAGTATGGCGAGGGTGCGTTACTGGTCGATGGCGATCCCGTCGCCTATTACGCCTCCTCAGCCGGCCCTGCCGAGTTGCCACCGGGCGCCACGCGTGCGGCCAAGGTCATTCTGTTCATGACCACCGATGCACTGGTGTCATTCCGCAATACGGTGGGCTGGCAGGTGGGCCTGCACGGCGAGGTCGACCTGGTGCAGACTGCCGGCGGTAACGTGCGTCTGGCGCGGGCGGAGCACCCCGTGCTGGCTCTGAGTTTTTCCGACAAGGGCATCATTGAGGGTGCCGACCTGAACGGCAGCACCATCAACCGCATCGCGCGCTGAACGGTGCTGCTGTGGCGGCCGCGCCGGGCATTGGGTATGCTGCGCGGCTTTCCACCCTAGCTCACACGGAGCCCCTTCATGTCTGACCACAGTCCGGTTGTTGCTGTCCTCAATGGTGAGCTGCCTGTCGGCAGTGAGGTGACCGTCAAGGGCTGGCTGCGCAGCAAACGCGATTCCAAGGCCGGTATTTCGTTCCTGTCCATTCACGATGGCACCAGCTTCCACCCGGTGCAGGCCGTAGTGCCCGCGAGTCTGGACAATTACGAGCGTGAGATCATCAAACTCTCCACCGGTTGTGCAGTCGCGGTCCGTGGCGAGCTGGTGCCCTCGCAGGGGCAGGGGCAGGCGGTGGAGATCCAGGCCAGCGCGGTGCAGGTGCTCGGCTGGGTGGATGACGCCGAAACCTACCCGATTGCCAAGAAACGCCATACATTCGAGTATTTGCGCACCCAGGCGCATCTGCGTCCTCGCACCAACACCTTCGGTGCGATTACCCGTGTACGTCACACGCTGGCAAACGCGATACACAGTTACTTCCACAACCAGGGTTTCTACTGGATCAATACGCCCATCATCACCGGCAGTGACTGTGAAGGTGCAGGTGAGCTGTTTCGGGTGAGTACGCTGGATTTCGCCAATTTGCCGCGCAACCCGGACGGCTCGGTGGATCATCGTGAGGACTTCTTCGCCGGCGATGCGTTTCTGACGGTTTCCGGGCAGCTGGAAGTGGAGTCGTACTGTCTCGCGATGAGCAAGGTCTACACCTTCGGCCCCACCTTCCGCGCGGAAAACTCCAATACCAGCCGACATCTGGCGGAGTTCTGGATGGTGGAGCCGGAAGTGGCCTTTGCCGATCTGCAGGACAACGCGGATCTGGCGGAATCGCTGCTCAAGCATGTATTCAGCCGCGTGCTGAACGACTGCGAAGACGATATGGCCTTCTTCCAGCAGCGTATCGACAACACGGTCATGGAGCGGCTGCGTACGGTGATAGACAGTCCCTTCGAGCGTATCGATTACACCGAGGCCGTAAAGATCCTGCAGAAATGCGGCAAGACCTTCGAGTTTCCGGTGACCTGGGGGACGGATCTCGCGTCAGAACATGAGCGCTACCTGGCAGAGACCCACGTCGGGCGGCCAGTGGTAGTGATGAATTACCCGAAGGCCATCAAAGCCTTCTATATGCGCCTGAACGATGACGGCGAGACGGTAGCGGCCATGGACGTGCTGGCCCCCGGCATCGGTGAGATCATCGGTGGCAGCCAGCGCGAAGAGCGGCTCGACGTGCTCGACGCGCGCATGGATGCCCAGGTGCGGGAAGAGCTGTGGTGGTATCGCGACCTGCGCCGTTACGGCAGTGTGCCGCATGCGGGTTTTGGCCTGGGCTTTGAGCGCCTGCTCAACTATGTGACGGGGATGGATAACGTGCGCGATGCGATCCCCTTCCCGCGCACCCCGGGCAACGCAAGTTTTTAGGCGCCCGGCCAGGGGCGCCCGGCCAGGGGCGCCCGGCCAGAGGTGCCTGGCCAGGGACGCGACTAGTTGGCAGGGGAACTGGTCGCTGGCTCCTTCGGCGGCTTCAGGCCACTGCCCGGCCGCACTGCAAACAGTGTCTGGTAGCCATTCTCGCTGTCGCAGCCCAGGTAATCCACGTCAATCGTCTGCTCGAGGTGAAAGCGCCGTGTGGTGCTGGTCAGGCTCGCTGTCCACTTGTCGTAGCTGAATTTCTCGGGATCCTTGCGCAGGTCGACAAACCCCTCCAGGCCGCAGTCCAGCAGGCGCACGCTCATGCCGGAGCTGTTGATGTGCACAATGCGTCCACTGAAGCCGTCGGTCCTTTCACCGGCGATCCGTGCCAGGTATCTGCTGGCCAGCCACCGTTCGGCCTCCTGCGTCGCGGCGCGCACGTTACCCAGGCGCTCCTTCAGCGCGGTTAATTCCGCAGCACTGACCAGCTGTGCCGGCTCACCGCGCAACACAGCCTTGATCTGCAGGTGCACGAGGTAATCAACGTACTTGCGCAGAGGCGAGGTGCAGTTGGTGTAACACTCCAGGGCCATGCCCATGTGCAGCCCGGCGCGGGTTGATAGCTCCGCACGGGTCAACAGGCGGTTGATCATGGCCCGCAGTGGTAGCTGGTTCTCGCTGGCGGCGAGGCGCCGCATGATGTCGCGGTATCCCTCGCGCGAGGTCGGGTCGATATCGGCGACCTCCGGTGCGTGCAGGGCAAGGAATTTACGGCATTCCTCGAGGCGGTCGCTGCGAAAGCCCGGGTGGGTGACAAACGGGCCACTGCCATCATGTTCGGCAAGAAAGCGCGCGGCACAGCGGTTGGCGGCGATCATGCACTCTTCAACCAGCTTCTGCGACAGCAGCTTCTCGTGGGGCTCAATCGTCTCAATCTGCTTCTGGTCGTTGAGGATCCAGCGATACTCGCGGCGATCTTCCATTACCAGCTCTTCGGCCTCGCGCTGGGCACGCAGCGCGCGGTACACCTGATAGAGCGCCTCCAGCGGTGTGGCGTGGCTCATGAGGTCGTCGCCGTGACCGTTGAGGTAGCGATCCACGGCGAAGTAGGACAGTTTGGCCCGTGAGCGTACAGTGGCTTCAATGAACTCGAAGGCACCGACGCGGCCGCTGTCACTGACGGAAATCTTGCAGACCAGGGCCGCGCGATCATTCCCCTCGGACAGCGCGCAGGTGTCCTGGGCCATCTGCTCGGGCAGCATGGGCAGTACATCGCCGTGGAAATACACAGTGGTGCCGCGTGCCGCAATGTCCTGACGCAGGCTGGAGTCGGCGGGCACCCAGGCACTGGGGTCGGCGATCGCTACATACAGCGTCCAGCCGTCGCTGCTGATGTCGGCGTACAACGCGTCGTCGATATCCTGCGTCTTGGCGGCATCAATCGAGACGAATTCCAGGTCCGTGAGGTCCCTGCGCCGCTCATCGTCCAGTGGCCGAGCTTCAGCGAGCCGCTTTTCCATGTCGCGCAGGGCCGGTGGACTCCAGCCGGCGGCAAGCCGGTACTTCGCAATACTGTAGAGGTTCTCGATGCCGGGTGTGTTGTCGTTACCCAGCACCTGCAACACCTTGGCCTGTGGCTTGCCGTCACGGATGGGGTGGCGGAGTATCGCGCAGCGCAGATAGTCGCCCTCACGCACACCGTTGCGGGCGTGTGGCGGTATGAACAGCCAGCGTTTCAGCTGGGGCAGGTCCGGCTGCACGAACAGCGCCTTGCCCTTGCGCACACAGCGGCCGCTGAAGTCGCCCAGCGGACTGTCGATCAGCTTTTCGATATCGGCAATCAGCTTGTTGTCGCCCGAAGGGCGCACGCAGACGCGAACGCGGTCGTCCGGGAACGCTTTCAGCATCTCGTCCGGTGGCACAAAGATCTCCCGGCCGTCAGCGAGCACGGCAAAGCCGTAGCGGGACTGGGTGCCCTTGATCACCGCGTCGGCGCGCTCTTTCTCGGCCTCCATCTGGGATTTGAGGCCCTTGAGCTGGGCGAGAGAGTCCGGGTTGAGCATCGCGGCAATCGAGTCTTTGGCTGGTGGCTGAACAAGCTGGCTATCCTAGCCGAAAACGGCGGTGCTGTCAGGATTCCCCGGGCGTTGACATTGTGGGGCGCAGGGTTTGTAATCAAGGCACGCTTTGGTTTCGCTGTTACCAGGAAGCGCATTTGAGACAACCCGGTTGTTTTCGCTCATCCCCACCCCGGCTCCGGAAGCCGGCAGTACGCTCCGCACACCACTTGCCCCCCAGTTCTGAACGCCCACCCATGAGGATGTCACTATGGACTCAGGCTCACCCCTGCGCGTCGAAAAAACCCCACTCAAGGCCGTCGTCAAGAAAACCTACGTGTTGGACACCAACGTCCTGCTGCACGATCCCACGGCGGTAACCGCCTTCAATGAGCACCACGTGGTCATTCCCATGACGGTGCTGGAGGAGCTTGATCACATCAAGGACCGCCATGAGAAAACGGTGAGCCGCGAGGCGCGTATCGCGATCCAGATGATCGACAAGGTCGTCGATACCGCGTCACCGCAGGCCATCCAGGCAGGGGTGCCGATCCCCGGCAGCAACATGGACGGTGTGCCGGGTACATTGGCCATCTACCCCGACCAACTGCTCAGCGATGCCAGTGATGTGCCTTACCTGGATGTGACCCAGGATCAGGCCAACGATAACCGCATTATCAATGTGGCCTTGCGGCTGCAGGCGGAAAACCCGGCGGCTTTCGTTTGCCTGGTCACCAAGGACATCAACATGCGCATCAAGGCCAAGGGGTCCGGCCTTGTACATGTGGAGGACTATCGCCGCGACCGGGTGCTGGATGATATCGACCTGCTGGCGCGCGGCTATGAACACATCCAGGGTGATTTCTGGTCGGATATCTCCGAGGTGGATACCCTGCGCGAAGGCGATTGCACGCTGCACCGTATTCCGCGCCGGTCCCTGCCCGATGTCTACCCGAATATGTTCCTCTACGACGACCAGGCGTTCATCGCGTTCGTCAAGCGTATCGACAGTGAGTACGTGTATCTGCACTGCGACAGCCGCGACAAGTTGATGCACCGGCGCTTCTGGGGATTGGCGCCGCGCAATCTCGAGCAGGCGATGGCGATGTCGTTACTGGAGAACGACAACGTCGACATGACGGTGATGACTGGCCCGGCCGGCTCGGGCAAGACGCTGCTGGCACTGGCCTATGGTCTGCACGCGATCCTCGAGCAAAAGCGGTTCAGCAAGCTGATCGTAGCGCGCTCAACGCCACCCATCGCCGAGGATATCGGTTTCCTGCCGGGTACCGAAGAGGAAAAGATGGCGCCCTGGCTGGCGGCCTTCGATGACAATCTGGAGATCCTGCACGGTACGGACGAATCCTGCCACGGCAGCATCGCCTATGTGAAAGAGCGCGCCAACATCCAGTTCAAATCGCTGAATTTCATGCGTGGCCGCTCCTTCAACAACGCCTACATCATCATTGACGAAGCCCAGGGTCTCAGCCAGTTTCAGTTGAAGTCGGTAATCAGCCGGGTGGGAGCAGACTCCAAGATCGTGGTGCTGGGGAACCTGGCGCAGATCGACAACAAATACATATCGCCGTTAACCTCCGGACTGACCTACCTGGTGGAGAAAACCAAGGCATACCCCCATGCGGGCATCATGCACGTAAACGGCATTGTGCGTTCCCGGCTGGCAGCGTTCGCCGAGGAGCAGCTGTAGCGCTGCTCCGCTGGCGCTTTTCTGCTAAGGTACAGGGCGCTGCGCGCAAGCGGCGCCCCGTACCCAATCCCGGAATTCATAGCCTATGAACGCTGTTTTCATTCTGCTGCAGTACCTGGTTCCACAGCACGCGCTCTCCCGCCTGGTAGGCTGGCTGGCCGAACTGCGTCACCCGCGTTGGTTGAAAAACGGGATGATCGCCGCGTTTGTTCGCGCGTTTGGCGTGGACATGAACGAGGCTGAGGAGCGCTATCCGGAGGCCTACGCCAATTTCAACGCTTTTTTTACCCGCCCGCTGCGTCCTGGGGTGCGGCCTCTGGCGGGTGCCGGCCTGGTGTGCCCGGCCGATGGCGCTGTGAGCCAGATCGGGCGCATAGAGGAACACAGCCTGCTGCAGGCCAAGGGCCGACGGTATTCCACCTGGGCGCTGCTGGGCGGGGACGAGGCGCGCGCGGCACAGTTTCGCAACGGGCACTTTGCCACTATCTATCTGTCCCCCCGCGATTATCACCGCGTACACATGCCCATTGAGGGTGAGCTGGTGGCGACCCGCTACGTGCCGGGGAAGCTGTTTTCGGTCAACGGCACGACGGCTGAGGGCGTTGACCGACTGTTCGCCCGCAATGAACGACTGATCTGCTATTTCGATACGCCCGCCGGGCCGATGGCGCTGGTGCTGGTGGGCGCCATGATCGTGGCCGGTATCGATACCGTGTGGGAGGGCCAGGTGGCGCCGCCACCGCGCGCTGTGCGCGATCGCGACTACCGCAGCCTGCCGGCGCCGGTGCGGCTTGCACAAGGCGAGGAGATGGGGCGCTTCAAACTGGGCTCAACAGTCATCCTCCTGTTCCCGGAGGGCGCCGTGGAGTGGGACCCTGCGCTGCAGGCGGGCGGTGTCACCCGGCTTGGCCAGGCGCTGGGCAGCCTGTCGCAGGGCGAAGCCGGTCAAGCGGGCTGATCGAGGCTCTCCACAATGTGCCGGTAGCTGTTCAGTCGGACAGGGCTGATCGCGCCGCTGGCCGCCGCTTCCAGAATCGCGCAGCCGGGCTCATGTTTGTGGCAGCAATCGCGAAAGCGGCAGTGCCCGAGCAGGGGGCGAAATTCCCGGAAACCGTATTCAACCTGCTCACGTTGCATGTGCCACAGGCCGAATTCGCGAATGCCCGGTGAGTCGATCAGGCTGCCTCCGCCCGGCAGGTGAAACAACTGTGCGGTGGTCGTGGTGTGGGTGCCTTTCTGGCGCAGCGCCGACAGTTCGCCGACCCGCAGCGCCACCCCGGGCAGCAGTGCGTTGACCAGAGACGACTTGCCAACCCCTGATTGCCCAACAAACACGCTGACACGCTCCTGCAGGGCTTCCCGAAGCTGGGCCAGGCTGCCGCTCTGGCTGCTGACTTCCAGCACCCGGTACCCCAGCGTGGGGTAGATGGCGAGCAGTTCGGCCAGGCGCGCCCGCAGATCAGCGTCTTCCGCCAGCAGGTCACATTTGTTGAGCACCAGCACCGGTTCAATGCCGACAACTTCGGCAGCTACCAGATAGCGGTCGATCAGGTTCGCATGAGGCTCCGGCAGCGGCGCGATCACCACCAGTATCTGGTCGATATTGGCAGCGATGGCTTTCAGCTTGCCGTAGGGATCGGGTCGGCGCAGTTCACTGTGACGCGGTTCGCGCGCCACCACAACGCCGGTGCTGTCACCGGGGCACCAGGTCACCCGATCTCCGGTGACCAGGCCATCCAGATTGGCGCGCAGGTGGCAGCGCTGGCTGTGCCCGGTGTCATCCTCGATGTCCACCTGGGTGCCGTAGTGAGCGATCACCAGTCCGCTCTGCTCCGGCCCCAGCTCGCCTGCCCCGAGCGCTTCGTCCGCCCTCGCTTCCCGTCGCTGTGCACGCGCCGTGCGCTCCTCCTGGATCCTGCGGATGCGGAAGCTTTGCTGACGACTCAGTTTGCGTTTGCTCATGGCAGCATTATTGGTGCCCGACGTGGCGCTGTACAGGCAATTTGTTACACTGCCCGGCCGCGCGGAATACAACAGGGTGTGAGGGTATGCAGCAGCAGGGGAACCTGATCTGGGTGGATCTGGAAATGACCGGCCTGGACCCGGAGCGTGATGTGATCATCGAGATGGCGACGATTGTCACCGACAGTGCATTGCACACCCTTGCCGAGGGGCCTGTGATCGCCGTGCATCAGCCCGATTCCGTGCTGGCGCAAATGGACGAGTGGAACACGACCCACCACACGCGTTCCGGCCTCGTGGAGCGTGTCCGCAACAGTCGCATTGATGCCGCCGCGGCGGAGGCTGCGACCCTAGCCTTCCTCGCTGAGTGGGTCGCCCCCGGCAGCTCCCCCATGTGCGGCAATACCATCTGCCAGGATCGCCGCTTCCTGGCCCGGTACATGCCGCAGCTGGAAGCCTTTTTCCACTACCGCAATCTGGATGTCAGTACCCTGAAAATACTCATGCGCCTGTGGCGGCCCGAGCTGGAAGCAGGGGTGGTCAAGGCGGGGAGTCACCAGGCGCTGGACGATATTCGTGAATCGGTTGCCGAGCTGCGCTACTACCGGGAGCATTTCCTGCGCGCGCCCTGAGCATGTCAAGCGCCCACTGCACATGTTCACGTACCAGCGCTGAAGGGTGTGCAAGGCGGGATTCCAGTGCCGCCATGGCGCGCGGCGTCGCCGGGCCGTTGCCCAGGCCCACGGCCAGGTTGCGCAGCCACTGTTCGTGTCCGATGCGGCGCAGCGCGGAGCCCTCCGTCCGTGCCAGGAAGGTCGCCTCGTCCCAGAGAAACAGTGCCACCAGTTCACTGTGCTGCAGCGCGTGGCGCGGCTGGAAGTCTGCCTCTTCGCTGTGCCGCGCGAACTTGTTCCAGGGGCAGACCAGCTGGCAGTCATCGCAGCCGAATACCCGGTTGCCCATGAGGGGGCGAAGCTCCGGGTCGATGCTGCCGCGGTGCTCGATGGTCAGGTAGGAGATACAGCGGCGCGCATCCAGCGTGTATGGGGCGATAAATGCCCGGGTCGGGCAGATGTCGAGGCAGGCCGTACAGCTGCCGCAGTGCTTGCTCGCCTGCGGCGGATCCGGGCTCAGGGGCAGGTCGGTGTAGATTTCGCCGAGGAAGAACCAGGAGCCTGCACGTTCGTTGATCAACAGTGTATTTTTCGCCAGCCAGCCCATGCCGGCGCGCTCTGCGAGCGCGCGCTCCAACACGGGTGCACTGTCCACGAAAGCGCGGTAGTGCCCCCCTGCCGCGGCGCCCTCTATGAGCTCCGCGAGCCGCGCGAGCCGCTTGCGCACCAGTTTGTGGTAGTCCCGCCCCAGCGCGTAGCGTGAGATATAGGCCTTTTCCGTGGATGCAAGCACCTGCAGCGGCCGGGTGTCTGCAGCGAGATAGTCCATGCGCACGGTAATGACTCGGCAGGTGCCGGGTACCAGCTCCGCGGGCCGCGCGCGGCGCAGCCCGTGTCGCGCCATGTACTCCATGCTGCCGTGATAGCCAGCATCCAGCCACTTCTGCAGGTAGGGCTCGTGGGCAGTGAGGTCGATGTCGCTCACCGCCCACTGACTGAACCCCAGCTCCCGGGTCCAGGTGTCGATGCGCTGGCGCAGCGCGCTCTCCTGGTGGGGAGTCAGTGTCGGTGCCATCGGGCTTTGCTGTGCATAGGGCTGGGCCGGGCAGGGAAAGCTGCCTATAATCCGCGGGTTTGCGGGCGTATCCTGGGCTCGTCAGTGTAGCAGCGCGAGGTTGGTTTTGGCGACGTCAGTCAGGCAGGGTTTCAGCGGCTCGGAGCACGAAGGTTTGTACAGTGCCAGCGAGACGCGCGCGCTGGATCAGTGGGCCATCGAGCGCGCTGGCATTCAAGGCGCGGTGCTCATGTCCCGGGCCGCCGCTGCCGCCCTGCATCAACTCTCGCTGCGTTGGCCGCAGCCTGCCTTGCTGCAGGTGCTCTGCGGCACCGGGAACAATGGCGGCGATGGCTATCTGCTTGCCGATCAGGCCCGTCGTCGCAATATACCGGTGCGGGTGCTGCAGGTGGGAGACCCGGCGAAAATCCGCGGCGACGCGTTGCGTGCCCGCGCGCAGGCGCTGGCCAATGGCGTGCCCGTGGCGCCGTTTACCGGCAATGCGCTGGAGGCCGAGAGTGTACTGGTCGACGCCCTGCTTGGCACCGGTCTGGGAGGCGATGTTCGCGAGCCCTTTGCCGCCGCGATCGACGCCTTGAACAGTGCAGGCCAGCCGGTGGTGGCGCTGGATATACCCTCCGGGCTCTGCGCCGACACCGGGCGCGTGCTCGGCACGGCGGTGCGCGCCGACCTCACGGTCACCTTCATTGCCCGCAAGCGCGGTCTGTTCACCCTGCACGGTCCCGATTGCAGGGGCCAGCTCGAGTACGCTGATCTCGCAGTGCCCGCAGAGGCAGTGCAGTCGCTAGTGCCTGCCTGGCGCCGCCTCGATCTGCAACGCCTGCTCAGCGCATGGCCGCAGCGCCCTGCGGCCAGCCACAAGGGCGATTACGGCACGGTGCTGGTGGTCGGCGGCGATTACGGCTTTCCCGGCGCGGTGGCACTGGCCGCAGAAGCTGCACTGCGCTGCGGCGCAGGTCTGGTGCGGGTGGCGACGCGGCCAGAGCATCTGCCCGCAATCGTCGCGCGCACACCGGAAGCGATGGTCAGCGCGGTGCGCTCAGGGCAGGAACTGCAGCCGCTGTTGGCCGGCGCGGATGTTATTGTGCTGGGGCCGGGCCTCGGTCGCAGCAGCTGGTCCGGCCAACTGCTGCAGGTGGCGCTGGCGGCACCGCAGCCAGTGGTCATTGATGCCGACGCCCTGAACCTGCTGGCGGAATTGCCGCGGGAAGCCGCGCTGTTGCGCGATAATCGGGTCTACACCCCGCATCCAGGAGAGGCCGCGCGTCTGCTGGGCAGTTCCACGGCGGCGGTGCAGGGTGACCGGTTTGCGGCGTCGGGCGCGTTGCAGACGCGGCTCGGCGGGGTTGTGCTGTTGAAGGGCAACGGCAGCCTGATTGTCGACGGGCAGCAGCAGTTGCTGGCGGATTACGGTAATCCCGGCATGGCGTCGGGGGGCATGGGCGATGTACTCAGCGGTGTGATTGGTGCGCTGCTGGCGCAGGGCCTCAGTCCCTTGACGGCCACCGCGCTGGCGGCCTGTGCACACGGTGCAGCAGCGGACATGGCGGCCTCTGCAGGGCAGCGCGGCCTGCTGGCCAGCGATCTGATGCTGCCACTGAGGAAACTACTGGGATGACCGCAGAGGCAACGTTTGCGGCGCTCGATGAAGCCGCCATGGTACGGCTGGGTGCTTTACTCGGCGCGGCCAGCGAGCCCGGTGTGATTGTGTATCTCTACGGCGGCCTGGGTATGGGCAAGACGACCCTGAGCCGCGGTCTGGTGCAGAGTTTCGGTCATCGGGGTGCGGTGAAAAGCCCCACCTACACGCTGGTAGAGCCCTATCAGTTCGGTGAGCTGGAGGTTTTTCATTTCGATCTTTACCGGCTCGCCGACCCGGCGGAGCTCGAATTCATGGGTATACGGGACTACTTCACCCCTCACAGCCTGTGTCTGGTGGAGTGGCCCGAACGTGGCGCGGGAGTTTTGCCCCGGGCAGATTTAGCGATTACCATAACCGCAGCGGGTAGCGGGCGTAGCCTGCAGGTGCAGGCTGGAAGCGATGTGGGTCACCGCATCCTGGCGCGCTGGCAATCCGCTGCCCGAGCATAGCGACGGATACGCGTCTGGAGTGAGATGAACAGGGGTTTCTGGGCGAGTCTGGTGCTGTGGTGCCTGAGTGTATCGACGGCGCTGGCGGTGGAGGTGCACGATGTCCGTTTGTGGCGTGCGCCGGATCACACACGTGTGGTGTTTGACCTGAGCGGCCCGGCAGATCACCGCCTGTTGACCCTCAGCAGCCCCGATCGCATTGTCCTCGATGTCAGCAACGCTACGCTGAAAGCCAGCCTGAGTGGTCTGGAACTGGCCAACACGCCGATTTCACTGGTGCGCTCGGGCGTCCGTGAAGGTCGCGACCTGCGCGTGGTGTTCGATGTGCGTGCCGCCGTGGACCCACGCAGTTTTGCGCTCAAGGCCAACGCGCAGGCGGGCGACCGGCTGGTGCTGGATCTCTACGACCGGAACCCCGTTAGCGAGAAAGCTGTTGCAGCCGAGCCGGTGAAAACCTCTGCGGTTACGGATCGCGGCAGTCGCGACATCATTATTGCAATTGATGCGGGGCATGGCGGCGAAGACCCTGGCGCCATCGGCCCCAACCGGCAGCGCGAGAAGGACATCGTGCTTGCCATTTCCCGGGAACTGGAGTCATTGCTCAAGCGCGATGAGGGGTTTCGCCCGACCATGATCCGCACAGGCGATTACTACGTCAGCCTCAAGGGGCGTCGCGACCTCGCCCGTCAGCGGCAGGCTGACCTGTTTGTCTCCATCCACGCAGACGCGTTTACGCGCCGTGAAGCCAACGGCGCGTCGGTGTACGCGCTGTCGACCCGCGGCGCCACCAGCACCGCCGCCAGTTACCTTGCGCAGCGTGAAAACGCGGCAGACCTGATCGGCGGTGTGCGTCTGGGTGACAAGGATGACGTGCTGGCCAGCGTGCTCACCGATCTCTCCATGACCAATACACTGGACCACAGCCTCAAAGTCGGCGCCAAGGTGCTGTCGCGTATGGATACGGTGGCCCGGCTGCACAAGCGCAATGTCGAGCAGGCCGGCTTTGCGGTACTGAAGTCACCTGACATTCCCTCCATCCTGGTCGAGACCGGTTTTATCTCCAACCCCGGTGAAGCACAAAAGCTCAGCACCCGTGCCTATCAGCAAAAGGTGGCACAGGCCATCCACGCCGGTATTCGTGACTGGTTTCTGGCCCAGCCACCACCGGGCACGCTGATTGCCCAGCGCAAGCAGCAGGGTGATCAGGAGTACACCATCGCCCGAGGTGATACACTCTCGGGCATCGCCCAGCGTTTCAATGTGCCGGTTCGCCGTCTGCGGGAACACAACGGCCTGCGTGATTCCTCGCACATCATGGTAGGTCAAACGCTGAAAATACCTGCGACCTGAGCCCGACTGAAGCCCCATTCATGCCCAGAATCCAGCGCCTCAGCCCGAGGCTAGCCAACCAGATCGCCGCCGGCGAAGTGGTTGAGCGACCCGCATCCGTCGTCAAGGAAGTGCTTGAAAACAGCCTTGATGCCGGTGCCACGCGAGTCGACATCGATATCGAGGCTGCGGGTTGCAAGCTGATCCGCATTCGGGATAACGGTTTCGGGATTGATCCGGAAGACCTGCCGCTGGCGCTGTCCCGCCACGCCACCAGCAAGATCGCGTCCCTGGACGATCTGGAGCGCGTGGGCAGCCTCGGTTTTCGCGGCGAAGCACTGGCCTCCATCGGTTCAGTGTCGCGGCTCACGCTCACCAGCAATCACCGCGACGGGACCAGCGAGGGGTGCAGCGCACTCTGCGAGGGGCGTGAGATGGACGTACAGCTGCGCCCTGCACCCCACCCGCGAGGCACCACGGTAGAGGTGCGCGACCTGTTCTTCAACACGCCGGCGCGGCGCAAGTTCCTGCGCACGGAAAAAACCGAGTTCAATCATCTGGAAGAGGTCGTCAAGCGCCTGGCCCTGTCGCGCTTCGATGTCGGCTTCACCTTGCGCCACAACGGCAAGGTGATTCACAGCCTGGCAGGTGCCGCATCGGACGCGGAGCGCCAGCGACGTGTTGCCGCCGTGTGCGGCCCGGCCTTCATGGAGCAGGCACTGTTTATCGAAGTCGAGCGCGGCGACATGCGACTTTGGGGCTGGCTGGGGCTGCCGACCTTTTCCCGCAGTCAGGCAGACCTGCAGTATTTCTTTGTCAACGGCCGGGTGATTCGCGACAAACTGGTGGCGCACGCAGTAAAGCAGGCCTACCGCGACGTACTCTATCACGGCCGCCACCCTGCCTTTGTGTTATTTCTCGAGCTCGATCCGGCCCAGGTGGACGTCAATGTGCACCCCGGCAAGCACGAGGTGCGCTTCCGGGACAGTCGTGCCGTACACCAGTGCATTTTCAGCGGTCTGCACCGCGCGCTGGCGGATGTCAGGCCCGCTGCGGCGCCACCGCCGGTGGCGACTCCCGAGGGCCTGGCGGTGGATACGACAACCGGTGAGATCGCCCGCCAGCCCGGCCTGGGCTGGGGGCCGCAGGCGGCCTACCGGCCGACCTCCGCACCCCTGCCGGGGCAGTCCGGGGAACAGCTGCGCAGCTATGCCGGCCTGCATCCCCGCGCGCTGCCCGAGGTGGAGACTCCGGAGGAGGTGCCGCCGCTGGGCTATGCCCTGGCGCAGTTGAAGGGTATCTACATCCTCGCGGAAAACGCCGAGGGCCTGGTGCTGGTCGACATGCACGCGGCCCACGAGCGCATCACCTATGAGCGGCTGAAGGCAGCCAGGGCGCTGGATGCCATTCCCGGCCAGCCCCTGCTGGTGCCGGAGGCGATAGCGGTCAGCGAGCGGGAGGTGGCCCTCGCGCAGGACCACGCCGAGGTGTTCGCTCGGTTGGGGCTGCTGGTGGAGGTCGCGGGTGAGGAGTCGCTGCTGGTGCGCCAGATCCCGGTGACGCTGCGCGGTTCGGATGTGGCAGCCCTGGTGCGCGACGTGCTCTCGGATCTGGCCGAATACGGCAGCTCGGACCGCATAGAGGCCCATATGGATGACATTTTGTCGACCATGGCCTGCCATGGTTCGGTGCGTGCGAACCGGCGCCTCAGCGTGCCGGAAATGAATGCCCTGTTGCGGGATATGGAAGAAACGGAACGCTCGGGCCAATGCAACCATGGGCGTCCCACCTGGACGCGCATGTCGCTTGAGGAACTCGATAAACTGTTCCTGCGGGGCCGCTAGGCGCACATGGCCCGACGGGAGGCGCAGAAGCCGCTGTTGCTCTGTATCACCGGGCCGACGGCCGCCGGCAAGACTGATCTGGCGGTGGGACTTGCCGAGGCCCTTGGGGGCGAATTGATCAGCGTTGACAGCACGCTGGTGTATCGCGGCCTGGATATTGGCAGCGCGAAACCGGACTACCCCCATCATCTGGTCGACATCCGCGACCCCACCGAGTCCTACTCCGCGGCGGAATTCGTTCAGGACGCGCTGCGCGCTGCCGCGGATATCGTCGGACGCGGCAGGGTGCCGATCCTCGTGGGTGGCACCATGCTGTATTTCCGCGCGCTGCTGGACGGGTTGGCGGCAATGCCTGCGGCCGATCCGCAGCTGCGAGGGTCGTTGGCCGCCGAGGCGGCAGCGCAGGGCTGGCCTGCGCTGCATGCGCGGCTGGCGGCGGTGGACCCTGTCTCCGCGGCGGCAATCCACCCTCACCACTCGCAGCGTATAAGCAGAGCATTGGAGGTGTTTGCCAGCAGCGGTGTGCCGTTGAGCGTATGGCATGAGCAGGTGCCGGAGAGTCCGGTACGTGACTATCGTGTGCAGCAGCTGGCCATATGCCCCCGGGACCGCGGGGTGCTGCATCAGCGCATAGCCCAGCGCTTTGCACAGATGATGGAACAGGGTTTTTTGCAGGAGGTTGCCGCGCTGCGCGAGCAGTTGGCGGGGCACAGCGAGCTCCCGGCGTTGCGTGCTGTCGGCTACCGCCAGCTCTCCCGACATCTGGACGGCGAGTGCAGCCTGGAGGAAGCGGTGCAACAGGGCGTCGCGGCGACCCGGCAGCTGGCGAAGCGGCAGCTGACCTGGCTGCGCAAGTGGCAGGGGCTGCACTGGCTGCTGACCAATGCTGCGGGGAACGTTTGTGCCGCGGGAGAGTCAGAACACAGCGCGGGCGAATTGGATGAAAATTCGCTTACCTGCGCCTTGAAGTATCTGCAGGAGAGCCCCATGTAAGGGGGAATACCAGCTATACTGTCAGCAATCGGTCGGGGAGCGCCCCCCGGGCCTGCAGAGCGGCCCGGCAGGGTGAGAGAAGGCGAGAATACATCCATTATTATCAGGCTCCTGTTGAGCCAGCCAAGGAGAGAGCTATGTCAAAAGGGCACACGCTACAAGACCCTTACCTGAACATCCTGCGTAAGGAACGCGTTCCGGTATCCATCTATCTGGTCAACGGCATCAAGCTGCAGGGCCAGATCGAGTCATTTGACCAGTTTGTTGTGTTGCTGAAAAACACGGTCAGCCAGATGGTGTACAAGCACGCCATTTCCACTGTGGTTCCTTCCCGCGTGGTGCGCATGCCCATGCAGAATCCGCCGGAAGATGATGACGGCGAGAGCTAGTCTGCCCAGATTGTGCGGGCGCTGCGGCGCCCCCACTCCACTCACAGCCGATTTCCGAGGCGAGCGTGTTTTTTGAGCGTCCAGCGTCCGGCGAGCGCGCCGTATTGGTGCACCTCGCCATTGCCAGCGAAGACGAGCGTGAAGACCCCCGCGAGTTCGAGGAACTGGTCCTGTCGGCCGGTGGCGACCCGGTGGCGTTTGTTGTGGGCAGCCGCGACGTGCCCGACTCACGCACCTTTATAGGGTCCGGCAAGGTCCAGGAAGTGCTTGACGAGGTGCAGCTGCACGAAGCGGAGCTGGTGATTTTCAATCACGCGCTGAGTCCCAGCCAGGAGCGCAACCTGGAGCGGGAGTTCAAATGTCGCGTGCTGGATCGTACCGGGCTGATTCTCGACATTTTCGCCCAGCGCGCCCGCACCCACGAGGGCAAGTTGCAGGTGGAGCTCGCACAACTGCAGCACATGAGCACGCGCCTGGTGCGTGGCTGGACCCACCTCGAGCGACAGAAGGGCGGAATCGGGCTGCGTGGGCCCGGCGAAACCCAGCTGGAGACCGACCGGCGTCTACTCCGGGTGCGTATCAAGTCGATTCTGGCCCGGCTGGAGAAAGTGCGGCGCCAGCGCGACCAGGGTCGGCGGTCCCGGCGACGGGCGGAAGTGCCCACCATTGCGCTGGTGGGGTATACCAATGCCGGCAAGTCGACGCTGTTCAACCGCCTGACCAATGCCGAGGTGTATGCCGCCGACCAGCTGTTTGCCACCCTTGATCCCACGCTGCGCCGGTTGGAGCTGGAGGAAGTCGGGCCGGTGATTATGGCGGATACCGTGGGCTTCATTGCCCATTTGCCGCACAAGCTGGTCGAGGCCTTCAAGGCGACGCTGGAAGAGACGGTCAGCGCCGATCTCCTGTTGCATGTGATCGATGTGGCTGCGGGAGCGCGCGAGGACAACATCTACCAGGTGCAGGCAGTGCTGGAGGAAATTGGCGCACAGGACATCCCGCAGCTGCAGGTGTTCAACAAACTTGACCTGTTGGAGCAGGAGCCGCGTATTGATTACGATGAGCACGGCGTCCCCGAGCGCGTGTGGCTGAGCGCGGCCACCGGAGCGGGCTGCGACCTGCTGCTGCAGGCCATCGGCGAGCGCGTCGGGGCTGATATGGTGGAGGAAGAGCTGCACCTGCAGCCGCAACAGGGCCGTCTGCGTGCGGCGCTGTACCAGATGGGTGCGGTAGCGGCGGAACAGTACGGCGATGACGGTACAGCACACCTGAGCGTGCGCCTGCCGCGGGCCGACTGGAATCGGCTGATGAAGCGGGGGCCAGAGCTGGTGCCCTAGGAACCCGGGTCGGGGGTTCAGATAGTTTTGATAAACTGCAAACATGGTGAAAATGGGAGTTCAGTATGGCTTGGAATGAGCCGGGTGGTGGAAGTAACAAGCCGAAGGATCCCTGGGGCGGCGGTGACCAGGGGCCCCCAGACCTTGATGAGGCGCTGAAAAAGTTGCAGGAGAAACTCGGCGGCCTGTTTGGTGGTCGTGGCGCCAGGCGCGGCGGCTCATCGGGTGGCGGTGGCGGTGGCGGCCTCTCCGCCGGCCTGCTGGGGGTGATTGCACTGGTCGCTGTACTGGTCTGGGGCCTGATGGGGCTGTACCAGGTCGACGAGCAGGAGCGCGCCGTGGTGTTGCGCTTCGGCAAGTACCTCGAGACTGTGCAGCCTGGCCTGCAGTGGAACCCACCGCTGATCGACGAAGTGATTCGCGTCAACACCACCAAGGTGCGCGCCGCGACCTTCCGCGAGATCATGCTCACCCAGGACGAGAATATCGTCGAGGTGCGCATGTCGGTGCAGTACGTGATCGTCGATCCCACCAGTTTTGTACTGAAGGTGCGCGACCCTGAGGATTCCCTGCAGCATGCGGCCCAGAGCGCATTGCGGCATGTCGTCGGCGATACCCGCATGGACTCGGTGTTGACCGAGGGGCGTGCCCAGATCGGTACCGACGTGCAGGTGCGCCTGCAGCGCTACACCGACATGTATGAAACCGGCATTCGTGTGATCAAGGTCAACATCGACGAATCCAAGCCGCCGAGCCAGGTGCAGGCCGCATTCGACGACGTGATCAAGGCGCGTGAGGATGAGGAGCGGCTTAAGAACGAGGCCCAGGCCTATGCCAATGGCATCGTGCCTGAAGCGCGCGGCCGTGCCCAGCGGGTGCTTGAGGAGGCCGGCGCTTACCGCGAACAGGTGGTCGCCAGCGCCGAAGGTGAGGCGGAACGCTTCAAGGCGCTGTTGGCCGAGTACGCCAAGGCACCGGAAGTGACCCGTGAGCGGCTGTACCTCGAAGCCGTGCAGGAGGTGCTCACCAACACCAACAAGGTGATGGTGGATGTGGAAGGCGGCAACAACGTGATGTACCTGCCGCTGGACAAAATGACCAGCTCGTCCGGTGCCAGCGTGCCGCGCAGCGGTCGGCTGGATGCCAACACGGTACGCGAGCTGACCGACGCCGTGACTGAGCAGCTGCGTCAGGAAGCCGCTGCAGCCAATAACCGCAGAGGAGGTCGCTAAGATGGGCGGAAAAGGTATGACCTGGCTGCTGGTAGCTGCCCTGTCGCTGTTCGTACTGAGCAACACGGTGTTTGTGGTCAAGGAGACCGAGCGCGCGGTGATGCTGCAGTTTGGTGAAGTGGTCAATCCGGACATCAAGCCCGGCCTGCACGTCAAGGTGCCCTTCGTCAACAACGTGCGCAAGTTCGAGGCACGGCTGCTGACGGTGGATTCAACGCCCGAACGCTTCTTTACGCAGGAGAAGAAGGCGTTGATTGTCGATTCCTATGCCAAGTTCCGTGTGGCCGACACCGCGAAGTTCTACACCGCGACCAACGGTGAGGAAGCGCGAGCCAGCGCGCTGCTCGGGCAGCGAATCAACGACGGTTTGCGCAACCAGGTGGCGGTACGCACCATTCAGGAGGTGGTGTCGGGTCAGCGTGACCAGTTGATGGAAGCGCTGACTGAGGAGCTGAGCGAAGTGGCACTGGAAGAATACGGTGTCGAGGTCCTGGACGTGCGGGTCAAGCAGATCGACCTGCCGCCGGATGTCTCCGAGTCCGTGTATCGCCGCATGAACGCCGAGCGGGAAAAAGAAGCCAGGGAGCATCGGGCACTGGGCCAGGAGCTTGCTGAGGGTATTCGCGCTGCCGCTGACCGTGAAGTCACGGTACTGGAAGCGAACGCCTATCGCGATGCCCAGCTGATCCGTGGTGAGGGTGATGCACTGGCGACCAGCATCTACGCCGAGGCCTTCAACAGCAACCCTGAGTTCTATTCGTTCACGCGCAGCCTGCGGGCGTATCGGGAGTCGTTCCAGAACAGCGGCGACATCATGCTGATTCAGCCAGACAGTGACTTCTTCCGCTATCTGAAAGATTCCGAGGGCAGTCAATAGGGGCAAAAAACGCAGGTGCCTTCAGTGGCGCCTGTGGTAGAATTCTGCAACCGTGGGATCCGGCGTTTTACCCACAAACGCTGGCCCCGCGGTTTTTTTATGAGCACGGCTTCAGGGGGATAATGTGGAATTCTGGCAGGTACTGCCAGCGGCCCTGGCGCTGGTATTGATTATCGAGGGTGTCTTGCCCTTCCTGAGCCCCCGCATCTGGCGACAGATGGTGATCGGGGTGGCGCAGCAGCAGGACAAGGTCATCCGCAATGTCGGCCTGGGCACCATGCTGCTCGGGGTGGCAATGCTGTATTGGGTGCACTAAAGGGCGTTTATGACGACGGTGGATCGCTGGCAATTGCCCGATGGGGTAGAAGAAGTGCTGCCCCGGCAGGCGCGCATTGTCGAACGCCTGAGGCGTGAACTTCTCGACCTCTACCAGCAGTGGGGCTACCAGCTGGTCATCCCTCCCCTGATGGAATTCACCGAGTCGCTGCTGATTGGCCTGGGGCGGGATCTCGACTTGCTGACCTTCAAGATGACGGACCAGCTGAGTGGCCGCACTCTGGGCATTCGTGCCGACATCACGCCGCAGGTGGCGCGCATCGACGCGCACAGCCTCGCTGAAGCCGGCGTCACGCGCCTCTGCTATGCAGGGTCTACCCTGCATACCCGCCCCAAATCCCTGCTCGCTTCGCGTTCCCCCATTCAGTTGGGAGCCGAGCTCTACGGCGACGACAGCCTGGCGGGCGACGTGGAGATTATCCGCCTCATGCTTGCCACCCTGAGTGCTGCCGGCGTCACCCAGGTGACGCTGGACCTGGGTCACGTGGGTGTGTATGAAGCCGTGCTCGCGGCGGCGGCACTGACCATGGAGCAGGAGGCGGAGGTCTTCGACGCCCTGCAGCGCAAGTCCCGCCCTGATCTGCTGCTGGCTCTGGTCGATGTCGCTGCCCCGGCGGCCGGGCTGATTCTCGGCCTGCTGGAGTTGCACGGCGATGCGGCGGTGCTCGACGCGGCGCGCGAGCTGCTGGCGGAGGCAGCCCCGGACGCGCTGCTTGCCGTGGCGGCGCTGGAGGCCGTGGCCGCCGCCATCGCCCGCAGCCACCCCGGTATTACTGTGTATTTCGACCTCGCAGAATTGCGCGGTTACCACTACCACACGGGCATGGTGTTTGCGGCCTACGCCCCCGGGCACGGCCAGGCGCTGGCGAATGGCGGACGCTACAACGATGTCGGTAAGGTCTTCGGCCGCGCGCGACCGGCGACCGGCTTTGCCACTGACCTCAAGGCCCTGATGGCCCTGGTGCCGGCAGCGACAGACGAGCCCGGCGCGGTAAGTGCACCGGATATCGACGATCCCGCACTGCTCGCGGCGGTGGCAGCGCTGCGCAAGGGCGGTGAGATCGTCATTCGCTGTGCCGGCGAGCGCCCCGATCCGCGGTGTGACCGCGAACTGGTAAAAGCTGACGGTGAGTGGGCGCTGCGCCCGCTCGATTCCTGATCAATCACATGAGTTGAATGTTCATGAGCAAGAATGTAGTGGTTCTCGGCACCCAGTGGGGCGATGAGGGCAAGGGCAAAATCGTCGACCTGCTGACCGATCGCGCCAGCGCTGTGGTGCGCTTCCAGGGTGGGCACAACGCCGGCCACACACTGGTCATCGATGGGCAGAAAACCGTATTGCACCTGATTCCCTCGGGTATTCTGCGGGCCAATGTGCAGTGCCTGATCGGCAATGGTGTGGTGCTGGCGCCTGATGCACTGCTCAGGGAGATCGGCACACTGGAGGAGAAAGGGGTGCCGGTGCGCGAGCGGCTGCGCATTTCACCCTCCTGCCCGCTGATCCTGCCGTATCACGTGGCGCTGGACGTGGCGCGTGAGGCCCGCCGTGGGGAGGGCAAGATCGGTACGACCGGGCGCGGCATCGGCCCCGCTTACGAGGACAAGGCGGCCCGTCGCGGCGTGCGCCTGGGTGATCTGAAAGACCCCCAGCGCTTTGCAGAGAAGCTGCGTGAGGTAATGGATTACCACAACTTCCAGTTGCAGCACTACTACAAGGTTGCGCCGCTCGACTACGACACGGTGCTGGCCGAAACACTGGCGATGGCGCAGGAGTTGCTGCCCATGATTGCCGATGTGACCGCCATTCTGCACGAGTGCCGGAAAACCGACGCCAATATCATGTTTGAGGGCGCGCAGGGTTCGCTGCTGGATATCGACCACGGCACCTATCCCTTCGTGACCAGTTCCAACACGACAGCGGGCGGCACGGCCACCGGCTCCGGCTTTGGTCCGCTGTTCCTCGACTATGTGCTGGGCATTACCAAGGCCTACACCACCCGCGTCGGCTCCGGGCCTTTTCCCACGGAGCTGTTTGATGCAACCGGCGCCCACCTCGCCGCACGCGGGCACGAGTTCGGCGCTACCACGGGTCGGCCTCGTCGCTGCGGCTGGTTCGATGCGGTCGCCCTGCGCAATGCCGTCAACATCAACTCGGTGTCCGGCCTGTGCCTGACCAAGCTCGATGTCCTGGATGGCCTGGAAACCATCCAGATTTGCGTGGGCTATGTGGATGCCAACGGCAAGCCGGTACCCAACCCCGTGGATTCTGATGATTATGACGGCCTGGTGCCTTTCTACGAGGAGGTGCCCGGCTGGAGCGAGTCCACAGTGGGTGCACGCTCGCTGGATGAGCTGCCCAAAGCCGCCCGCGACTACATCCAGAAAATCGAGGATGTGGTCGGCGCCCCCATCGATATCATCTCGACGGGACCAGACCGGGTAGAGACGATCGTGCTGCGTCACCCCTTCGACGCGGTCTGAGCCCGCGCATTACAATTGCTGTGCTTTCCAGTCGCTGAACCCGACCCCGGTCCAGCGTCTGAAGGCCCGGTAGAAACTGTTCACCTCCAGATAGCCCAGTTCATCGGCCAGGCATTTGCCGGGTAGCCGCGCCGTCCGCAGTGCCTGCTCACAGCGGTATTGCCGGGCGCGGTCGAGCAAAAACTGGTAGTGGGTGTGATCCATGCGCAGGCGGCGTCGCAGCGTTGTCGGGCTCATCCCCAGCTGGCTGGCAACTGATTCGACCCGCAGCCGGTAGAGGTCTCCCTGCAGCAGAATCTGCAAGACGCGGTCGGTCGTGCGGTACTGGCTGTCGCCGCGCTGTGCATGGTTCGACGTGGTGTGGGTGTGGGCAACCCGCGTTAGGGCTGCACTGTGCAGGTGTTGCATAACCGGAACCTCCCTGTTCTGGTGTCGTCATGAAGCGGGCAGCGCTCGTGCGCTCCATCCTTGGAGCTCGCGCCGCATTAAAAAAGATAGCAGAGAAAATGTGCCTCCGCGTCACGCACGTCGAATACGGGCGAAAATGATGGGGAGGGCTTAACGATCGTTGTTCGTCAGATTCCCCAGGGCGTCGGGCAGGGGACAGTCCATGGCGGCCGCAATGGCGGCCAGCAGCTCCTGCTCCAGCGCGCTCACACGGCCATCGGCATTCGCGGCCTTGCGCATCGCCTTGAGGATTCTGGGTTTGAGCAGGGGATAGCAGTCCGCAAGTTCCCGCACGGCACGGGAGAAGGCGGCGAGTGAGCAGTCTGCCTGTGGCAGCAGCGTCAATGCGGGATCATCCAGCGCTTCCACCGCCGTGCGAAAACAGAGCATGGTGTCCCCACTGCTGTTGTGGGCGAGCATGGACAGCACCACGCGCAGGTGCTCGCGCACCTTGCGCAGGCTGCGGTAGCGGGCCGCAGCGGGTTTCACCTGGAAAAATTCGGGGTCTATGTAGTGGCGCAGCAGCTGGTACAGGCACCACTCCAGCAGTTCGGTGCGGCGGTCCGCGCGGATCAACCCGAGCAGCAGGCGCTTGAACTGCCGGTATTGCCCGACGGACTGGGTTTTCAGAGCCGGCAGGCACAGTTCCAGCAGTGGCAGCCGCTGCCCCGCCGCTAGCGCTGCGACCCCGGGTGCCAGTGTGTGTGTGAGGTCCTCCAGTCCCTGCACGCCGCTGTCCCTGAGCAGGGCATACTGTGTGGCCTGCACTGATGCGTCGTCGCTGATCAGCAACGCGAGCATGAGTGCGCTGGCGCCCAGTGGTTCGTGGCTGTAGCGCAGGAACGCCTGCGGCAGGCCATGATGCGCAGGGAACACCGCCTCGGCGCCGTCTTCGGCAAAGTGCGCATCCGCAGTGTCGGACGCCTCCGGTTGGCCGTTTCCGGCCTCCACTGCCGCCAGCGCCGCGGCCACCAGTGCTGCGCGCCCTACACCGACCTCGGCCGCGGCGGGGTGTGGTTGGGCGTGCTCGTAGTGCTCGATTTTGCGCGTGATATAGGTGCCGTTCCAGCCCGGCTCCAGGCGCCGAATACGGTTCGGCAGTGGCGGGTGGGTCGCGAACAGTTGCCACAGGCGGTGGCGGATCTGGCCGAAGAAAATGTGTGAAAGTTCATCCGCCCGCGCCGCATGCACCAGGGAGCCGGGCACGTAGCCACCGATAACCTTGAGGGCATCAGCAATGCCGCTATTATCGCGGGTGTACTGCACGGCACAGGCGTCCGCCAGATATTCTTTCTGGCGGCTGATGGCGGCCTTGATAAAACCGGATGCGAGCCCCCCGAGCCAGCCGAGTATCCACAGCCCCAGTCCCAGCAGAGGCAGGGCCGGGCCGCCGTTGCTGCGATCCCGGTCATTGCCGGTGCGGTGGTGGCTGCTGGCACGCATCAGGTTGTAACCGACATCGCCGATGAAGGTAATGCCTTTCAGCAACGCTGCGAGGCGAATGTTGAGGCGCATGTCGCCGTTCAGGATGTGGCTGAACTCATGCGCGATCACGCCCTGCAGTTCGTTGCGCCGCAGGTGAGTGATGGCGCCCCGCGTCACGCCGATGACGGCATCGGCCGGCGACAGTCCCGCGGCAAAGGCATTGATGCCGCGCTCCGCATTCATCACGAACACGGGTGGCACGGGCATACCGGCGGCCAGCGCAATTTCGTCGACGATGTTCAGGCAGCGACGTTCGGCGCTGTCGCTGGTCTGGGGCAGTATCCGCGTGCCGCCCATGGCTTCGGCGACAACCTTGCCGCCGGCAGCGAGTTGCAGCCACTTGACCGTTGCCACAAGGCCCACGGTGGCGGAAATACCCAGCCCGATTGTGCCGAAGCGCTCCCAGCTGAAATAGCGCAGAAAATCCCTGAAGCTGCCGCGGCTGCCCGCGTACAGGTTGTAGTGGTCGCCCCACCAGAGAAAGCCGGCGACCAGGGCGTTGGTCAACACAATGAGTGCGGCAACGGCACACAGGAACAGCAGGGTGAGCAGGCGCGTATTGCGGCGCGCCAGGTCCTGCTGGGCGAAGAAGTCCATCGCGGCCCTTCAGGCGTCGGCAGCGATAACCCTAGAAGCTGACCTGCGGTGCTGCCTGGATCTGTGCCGAGTCGTCGAACTCCAGCAGCGTGGCATCCTGTCCGTGGCCAAAGGTGGATGCCACCGCCACCGGTGGGAAACTCTGGCGGTAGGTGTTGTAGGCCATCACCGCGTCGTTGTAGCCCTGGCGGGCAAAGGCGACACGATTCTCGGTGTTGGTCAGCTCTTCGGAAAGCTGCTGCATGTTCTCGCTGGCCTTGAGATCGGGGTAGGCTTCCATGGTGACGTTGAGTTTGCCGAGCGCACCCTGCAGCGCGTTTTCGGCGCTCGCCAGCCGCGTCATGTCTGCACCGCCGATGGCGTCCGGCCCCAGCGCCTTGAGCAGCGCGGCGGCATCGTTGCGCGCTGCGGTCACCGCCTCCAGCGTCTCGCGTTCGTGGCTCATGTAGGCGCGCGCCGTTTCCACCAGATTGGGTATCAGGTCGTAGCGCCGTTTCAGCTGCACTTCAATTTGCGCAAAGGCGTTCTGGTAGCGGTTTTTCAGGGCAACGAGGCGGTTGTAGATACCGATGACATACATCACCAGGGCCAGCAGGACCAGCCAGAACACAATCGTAGAAACGTCCATGCAACACCCTCCCAGGCGGTAGTTGTAGATCGATTCTACCCGAAAACGGCGCGGGTGCGAGGAACGCTCAGGCCAGCGCCACCTCGACCTCAACGCCGTTGACCGCGGCGTTGCCGGACAGGGTGTCCAGGACGAGGTCATCGGTGACGTCGTTGCAGCTGACGCCCGCATGCCCGGCCGCGGTGTGCAGGCGCACCCCGGGCCGGCCGTGGCCGTAGCCGTGTGGCAGGCTGACCACCCCGGGCATCACCCCGGCGCTGGCTTCCACGGCCACGGTAACACGACCGGCACGGGAACTCAGGTGCACGCGGTCACCGTCTTTGATGCCGCGCACCGCCATGTCCTGCGGATGCATGAGCAGGGTGCAGCGGTCTTTCCCTTTTACCAGGCGGTGATAGTTGTGCATCCAGGAATTGTTCGAGCGCACGTGCCGGCGTCCAATCAGGCGCAGGGCGCCACTGTCGCCTGCGCTGAACGCTGCGCGCAGGCGGTCTAGGTCTGCCAGCGCCTGTGGAGTGGCGCAGTCGATGGTTTTGTCCGCGGTCTGCAGCCGTTGGGGTAGTTGCGGCCGCAGGGCCCCGAGGTCGATGCCCGAGGGGTGCTCCCGCAGCTTGTCCAGGGTCAGCGCGTGTTCGCTGCCCCTGCGTTCACTGTAGGGCCCGATCTGCAGGCCGAGGTCGATGATCTCGTGGGGCGCCATCACCGGTTGCATGGGTTGGCCCAGCAGCTCGGCGACCCGGTTGCCCAACTCGGTGAAGATCTCCCAGTCGTGCAATGTACCTTCCGGTTTGGCGAACACTGCGTCGTTGTACCGGACGGTGTTGCGTATCGCGTTGAGGTGGAACGCGAGGTCGTAGTGGTCGTGTTCCAGCGGCGATGTCGGCGGCAGGATGATGTCCGCATGGCGTGTGGTTTCGTTGAGGTAGGGATCCAGGCAGACCATGAATTCCAGTTGTGCCAGCGCCGCGTCCAGCTGGCGGCCGTTTGGCGTTGACAGCACCGGGTTCCCTGCCCCCACAAACAGCGCGCGAATCTGCCCCTCGCCGGGTGTGGTAATTTCCTCGGCCATGGCCGAGGCGGGCAGTTCACGGTCAAACTCCGGTAGCTGGCGCACGCGGCTGTGGTGCCGGGCAAAGCCGCCGGGACTGATGCTGCTGACCTGGTCCACAGCGGGCAGTGTGAACAGCGACCCGCCCTCCCGGTCGAGGTTGCCGGTGAGGATATTCAGCAGCTGTATTGCCCACTGGCATAGTGCGCCATAGCGTTGTGTTGACACGCCCATGCGCCCATAGCAGATGGCGGCCCTGGCCTGCGCGAACTCGTGCGCGATGCGACGGATTGTGCTCGCCTCGATGCCGGTGTGTGCGGCGGCAAAATCGGGCGTGAAGTCGGCAAGCGCCGTCGCCAGTTCCGCCAGGCCGGTGGTAAACGCTGCCAGGGGACCGGGCGCCACCAGGTCGTCCGCGAACAGCGTATGCAGCAGTGCCAGCAGGAACAAGGCGTCGCTGCCGGGACGTATGAAGAGATGTTCACTGGCCAGCTCTGCCGTCTCGGTGTAACGCGGGTCGACCACGACCAGCTTGCCGCCGCGCTTGCGCAGGGCCTTGATCCGCTTGCGTACATCGGGCACGGTCCAGATGCTGCCATTGGAGGCGATGGGGTTGGCGCCGAGCATCAGAAAATATGCGCTGCGGTCGATATCGGGAATCGGGAACAGCGACTTGTGGCCGAACAGCCAGAGGCTGACCAGATGGTGCGGCAGCTGGTCGACGGACGTGGCGGAGAAACGGTTGCGGGTGTGGAAATGGCGGAACAGGTTTTTCTGGTGCGTCATCATCCCATAGTTGTGCACCGTGGGGTTGCCCAGATAGACGCCCAGCGCATCCACGCCGTCCCGTTGCGTAATCTCCACCAGCCGTCGCGCTGTGGTATCCAGCGCGTCCTCCCAGCTGATTTCGCGCCACTGGTCGCTGCCACGTGTGCGCTGCACTGGCCGGCGCAGGCGGTCGGGGTCGTTGTGGATATCCTGCAGGGCGACGGCCTTGGGGCAGATATGGCCGCGGCTCAACGGGTCGGCCGGGTCGCCTTTGATCGACACGATGCGATTCCCATCAGTTTCAATGCGCAGCCCGCAGATAGCCTCGCACAGATGGCAGGCGCGATGGTGCACGGTAGCCGGCATGGCGGGCACTCTCGTGTTATGGGTGTGATCGAAGTGTAGCGGCTGCACGAATAAAGTGCACTCGCCATGCGGTGCGCGAGTAGTCGGGTCAGCGCTTTTTGTGTAGTGTGGATGCAGGGTCCATTATCGGTTGCCAGAACGATGAACGAAAGCTGGAAGTCGTATGCGTCGGGTAGTTTCTTCGATGAACTGATCACGCCCCAGGGTCAGCCGCGCGCTGCGGCGCGGGGTGTAGTGCGCTTGTTACAGAAACTGCCGGGGCAGGAAATGGCAGAGCGCCGCGCTGCGGCGGAGCTCGCCATACGGGAAATGGGGATTTCCTTTACCGTCTATAACGAAGCCGGCAATATCGATCGCGCCTGGCCTTTCGACATCATCCCGCGTGTGATATCCGCGCGGCAGTGGCAGGCGGTCAGCGACGGTTTGCGCCAGCGGTCGCTGGCGCTCAATCACTTTATCCAGGATATCTACAACCAGCAGAAAATCCTCGCCGACGGCGTGGTGCCGGCGGATATCGTGCTGGAATCCACCAATTTCAAACCGCAGTGCATGGGCATGTCGCCGCGCTTCGGTGTGTGGGCGCATATCTGTGGTTCCGATCTGGTGCGCGATGGTGATGGTCGTTTCCGCGTACTTGAGGATAACCTGCGGGTACCCTCGGGGGTGTCCTATATGCTGGAGAACCGCGAGATTACCAAACGGGTGCTGCCGGAGCTGTTCGAGAACTACAGTATCCTGCCGGTGGACGATTACCCCTCGCAGCTCTACCAAACACTGGCATCGCTGTCTCCCCGGGAACGGCGCCGCCCCTGTATCGTCGTGCTCACGCCGGGTATTTTCAACTCGGCTTATTTTGAACACGCCTATCTTGCCCAGGGCATGGGGGCGGAGTTGGTGGAGGGGCGCGACCTGATGGTCGCAGACGACAACTGCGTCTACATGCGCACCGTGGATGGTCCTGTGCGCGTGGATGTGATTTACCGGCGCATTGATGAGGACTTCATGGACCCGGAGGCGTTCCGACCGGAGTCACTGCTCGGTGTTGCCGGACTGATGCGTGCCTGGAAGGCGGGCAACGTGGCCATCGCCAACGCGCCGGGCAGCGGTGTGGCAGATGACAAGGTCATCTACGCGTTTGTGCCGGAGATGATTCGCTATTACCTCAAGCAGAAACCGCTGCTCGCCAGCGTGCCCACCTGGCTGTGCATGCGCGAGAAGGATCGTGAGCATGTGCTCAAGAATCTCGATCAACTGGTGGTCAAGCCCGCCAATGAGTCGGGCGGCTACGGCATCATGGTCGGTCCGCACAGTACTGCCGCCGTGCGTCGCAAGTTTGCCCGCCTGATCGAGGAGAACCCGCGCAACTATGTGGCACAGCCGACCCTGGCCCTGTCGACCGCGCCCACCTACATCGACGATACCGTCGAGCCGCGCCACCTGGACCTGCGGCCGTTTATCCTGCAGGGACGGGATACCTGGGTGACGCCAGGAGGTCTCACACGTGTGGCGTTGACCAAGGGGTCACTGGTCGTGAACTCATCCCAGGGCGGCGGCAGCAAGGATACCTGGATTGTGGAGGGTAAGGCATGACAATGCTTTCCAGCGTCGCCGAGCGCCTGTACTGGATGGGGCGCTACCTGGAGCGCGCGGAGGACAGCGCTCGTCTGGTGGCAGCCTATAACCACCTCATCATGGATATTCCGCGCGCAGCCGAGCTGGGCTGGGACGTGCTGGTCCGCATTCTCGACGCCGAGCCCGTTTTCTATCAGCAGTATCGGGTGGGCAATGAACAGAATGTCCTGCGCTTTCTCATGGCAGAAGAGGACAGCTGTGCCAGTATCCCCTTTGCCGTGCGCTGGGCGCGTGAAAACGTACGCACGACACGCGATGTGCTGCCCGAGGAGACCTGGGAGCAGATCAACGAACTGCATTTGTATGTCAGTGATGCGGCGGAAAAGTCTGTAGGTCGGCGCAATCGCCAGGCCTTCCTTGAGGAGGTGATCAGTCGCTGCCAACGGGTGAACGGCATGTTGTCCTCCAGCCTGCCACGGGACCATGCGCATCGCTTCCTGCGCCTCGGACACCTGCTCGAACGCTCCGATATGACCACCCGCCTGATGGATGTGGGCACGGGGGAGATTCTCGGGCGGGCCGGCACCCATGAGGCCACGGACCCGCTGATCTGGACTTCCCTGTTGCAGGCCCTGTCCTCGTTCGGGGCCTATCGGCGGATGATAGGGCCTCTGGTGGAGGCGCAGGAGGTGGTGGAGTTTGTGTTTCAGGAGCCTCTTTTGCCGCGCTCGGTGGCCTTTTGCCTGGCGGAAATCCGCCTGGAGCTGAAGCCGCTGAAAAACCATGAAAGCGCCATGCGCATTCTGAATCGCGGGCGGCGCAAGCTGGGTAAGCTGCAGCCGGAACAGATGTCCCGTGAAGCGCTGCATGCCTATATCGATGAGTTCCAGGCGCTGCTGGCCGACCTGCATGACGCGATCACTGCGTCCTGGTTTCATCCGGATACACCATGAAGCGCCTTGAATGCAGCTGCGGTAGCCAGGTGTTTTTCGAGAGCCGGGACTGCGTGCACTGTGGCATGGAGCTCGGCTTTGACCCCCTTGCGCTGGAGATGCGCTCCCTCAGTGATGTCGGGGGCGGCATTCTGCAATCCGCAGTGGGCGGTCGTTACCGCATGTGTGCCAACGGCACGGAGTGGGATGTCTGCAACTGGCTGTGCGCGGAAGAGGATACTCACCCCCTGTGCTGGGGCTGCCAATTCAACCGCACCATTCCCGACCTCTCGCTGCCGGGCAACATCCAGCGCTGGTGGGTGCTGGAACAGGGCAAGAAGCGTCTCCTGTACACTCTGCGCAGTCTGGGTCTGCCATTGATCAGCGGATGGCAGGACCCGGAGCATGGGCTGTTGCTGGACTTCATAGAGGACGGGCGCAGCCGGGAGGAGTACGCGGAATCATTCGTCAGCACAGGGTTTGTCGGCGGGGTGATTACCATCAATACCCTGGAAGCGGATGACGTTGCGCGTGTTGCAGTACGTGAGCAGATGAACGAACCCTACCGCACGGTCCTCGGGCATATGCGTCACGAGTCCGGACATTACTACTGGGCGCGTCTCGCTCGGGACGAAACGATTCGCAGCGGCTTTGCGCAGTTGTTCGGTGACGAAACCATGGACTATCGTGGGGCGCTGGACCGTCACTACCGGGAGGGCCCGTCACCCGACTGGCGCAAGTATTACATCAGTGCCTACGCCAGTGTGCACCCCATGGAGGACTGGGCGGAAACCTGGGGGCATTACCTGCACATTCAGGATGCGCTGGAGACGGCGGCGGCCTACGGTGTCATTCGCAAGGATGTGGCCAGCCTGGAAGTCGGCGAACGGATTGGGCTCTGGCGTGACCTCAGCATCACCCTGAACGAACTCAACCGCAGCGTCGGCAGGGGAGACGCCTATCCCTTTGTGATCAACCACTTCGTGGAATCAAAACTGGCCTTTGTCGACACGGCGATTCGTCGCCTGCAGCAGCAGCCGGGGCAGCGCTAGCCAGCCCAGCGCTGCAGCAGGGGGCGCAGCGCCGTGGCCAGCAGGGGTGCCATGGAGACGGCATTGCTGTGATGCTGGATGCAGTCCGTGCTCCACACAGTGCCGATGCCTGCGCTCTTCATCACGGCCAGAGCGTCTCCGGCAAAGAGGGCGTGAGTCACCGCGACATCCACCGAGCTGGCGCCCGCCTCCAGCAGCAGTTGCGCCGCGCCGGCCAGGGTGCGCCCGGAGCTGGCTACGTCATCCAGGAGGACCACCGCACGCCCCGCGACGGCAATGTCAGGCAGGGTGATGACCACATCGCGGTCACCGTGTCGCTGCTTGCTGCACACGGCGTGGTCCAACTGGCGGCCCGCTGCCGCGCTCTCCACCCACTGCCGCGACTCGGCATCGGGGCCCACCAGCAGCGGATGGTCGCGTTCACCCGCCACCCGCTCCGCCAGACTGCCCGCAGCCGACAGGGCGATGGCGTCCTGCAATGGGATGGCCTCATCCAGCCGGCTTATCCTGTGCAGGTGGGGGTCGACAGTGATGACCGCATCAAACAACTCGGCGAGAAAGTTGCCGACGATGGTCTGGCTCACCACCTCGCCGGGCTGGAAGGCAATGTCCTGGCGCATGTAGCCGAGGTAGGGGGCGACCAGCACCAGCCGACGTACGCCGGCACGACGCGCATGTCGCGCCAGCAACAGCAGTTCCACCAGTTTTTCGTTGGGTCGGTCCAGGCTGCGATAGATCACCAGCGTCTGTGTGCCCGCCGGCAGGTCCAGCAGCAGCTTCAATTCTTCGTCGGGAAAGCGGTGCCGGGCAACGGCGAGGGTGGGCAGTTCGCAGGCGCTCGCGAGGCGCAATGCCGGCGCACGCTCGTCCTCCAGGTAGGTCAGCAGCGCACTCATCAGAACTCCATGAATGCCGGGGTAATATCAGCGGCCTGGCCCAGGGTGAAACCGCTGCTGCGCTCGCACAGCCTGCGGGCAAAGCCCAGCTCGGTCGGGTAGGCCGCGTAGACCGTATACAGAAGGTCGCCTGCCTGCACCGGGTCGCCGAGCTTGGCGCGCAGGTCGACCCCTGCCCCCTGTGCCCGCGGTGCCCCGGCCTGCCGCGCAATGCGCGCCAGCTGCAGGTTGTCAATATTGACCACCGTGCCTGCAGTGGGTGCCCGGACGGAGTACGTCAGTGGCGCCAGCGGCGGGTTGCCGAGGTCAAATGGCTTGCTGCCCTGGGCCTGGATAATATCCTGCATCTTGCGCAGGGCGCGCCCGGAATCCAGGATGTCCCGGGCGATAGCGAAGCCGTCGCCACCGCGCACATCGGGGTCGAATTCCAGCATGCGACCGGCCAGGCGCAGCGACTTCTGACGCAGATCGGCAGGTGCTGCAGGGCTGTTTTCCAGCACCTGCATCACGTCCCGTGCTTCCAGGGCCGGGCCGATGCCGTTGCCAATGGGCTGTCGTCCGTCGGTGATCACGACTTCCAGCACCAGCCCCATGCGTTTGGCGACGTACTCGAACAGGCGGCGCAGCCGCTGTGCTTCGGGCATAGACGTGACTTTCGCAGTGGGGCCGACCGGGATATCCAGAACCAGGTGGGTGGAGCCGGCTGCGACCTTTTTGGACAGAATGGATGCCACCATCTGCCCCGGTGAGTCGATCGACAGCGGGCGCTCAACGGCGATCAGCACATCGTCTGCCGGCGATAGATCGCTGGTGCCGCCCCAGGCGAGGCAGCCCCGGTGGGTACGCACGATGCTGTTGAGCTGTTCGAACTGCAGTTCGACGTGCGCCAGCACCTCCATGGTGTCGGCGGTGCCGGCCGGTGAGGTGATGGCGCGTGATGAGGTTTTCGGGCACAGCATGCCGTGTGCCGCGACAATCGGTACAACCAGCATCGAGGTGCGGTTGCCCGGGATACCGCCAATGCAGTGTTTGTCCACCACGGGGTGCTCGCCCCAATTCAGGCGGCGCCCTACGCGGCTCATGGCGTCACTGAGGAAAAACACCTCCTCGCGGTCGAGTTCAGCCTGGTTGCAGGCCACGACGAAGGCGGTCAGCTCAATCTTCGAATAGCGGTGTTCGGCGATGTCGTTGACGATGGCGCGAAAATTCTCAGCGCTCAAGCGCTCCCCGGCGATCTTGCGGTGCAGGGCCGGTATCGACTTCGGCGGTTCCGCCTGCGCTACACTCACCCGATGTCCCTCGGAAAGGCCCAGCAGGGCGAAGGCATCTTCCGAGAGGCCAAGCTCATTGCAGCCCACGATCGTGTCGTCATCGACCACGTTGACGCTGGCGAGAATGCGCCGGCCATCGTCGGACACCTCGACTTTCGCCAGCGCCTGGAAACCCTCGGCCCGGTACAGCTCGCAGTCCCGGTGCAGATAGGCGACGTTTTCCCGGTAAGTGTCGATGGCTACGCGTTTCAGCACGAGGGTGGATGCTGCGTCTGCTGCATGCAGTGCATCCTGTTGGCCCGTCGCGTCGCTTTTCGTCATACCTCAGTCGTCCTCACCGATGACCTCGCCCAACGAGGGCAGTTTGGCGAAGGCCTCGCGAATATTGTCGTCCCAGCTCTGGCGCAGCTTGGCCAGATAGGGATGATGCTCCTCCAGCGCAAAGTAGCGCGCATGCGGTTTGAGGCTGTCGTTGCGGTAGAACAGGCACTCCAGGGGCGGCCCCACGGTGGCATTGGAGCGTATGGTGGAGTCCATTGAGACCAGGGCACAGCGCATGGCGGTCTCATAGGGTGTGTCCGGGCGCACGATACGGTCGAGAATGGGCTTGCCGTATTTGGTTTCGCCAATCTGCAGGTAGGGGTAGAGCTCCGAAGCGGTGATGTAGTTGCCCTCGGGGTAGATCAGGTAAAGCGCCTGGGCGTGGCCCTTGATCTGGCCGCCGAGTATGAAGGTGGCAGAGGCATCGAAGCTCGCGCCTGCGCCCGGCCCCGACGGCTTCTTGTGCCGTGCCTGTTCGGCGACATTCAGCTCACCGATATAGTCCGCGACGTCGGCGACATAGCGCGCCTTGAGAATGTTGAATTCGGCATCCTCCTCCAGATCTCGATGGATATGGGCGATCACGGCCTGGCTGGTTGCCAGGTTGCCCGCCGTCATCAGCACCAGCGAACGGTCGTAGGCCACTGAAAAGCGATGCATTTTGCTGTAGGTGCTGACCCGGTCGGGCCCGGCATTGGTGCGCGAGTCCGAGCAGAAGATCAGGCCGTCCTGGACGGCGATGGCGAGGCAATAGGTCATGGCAGCAGTGTCTTCGCTCCGGGGCCGTGTTGAGCGGGCAAGCATACTCATAGCGAGGCGGCAATGCCACAGTCCTGCTCAACCCCGGTGATCTGTGCATGGTATCGACCGCATCCCCCGCGTATCATTGGCGCCCTGGCGTTTCGGCGCAGTGGCGGTTGCGTGATACCCCCTGCGCCCCTGATCACGGAAGTCGGTGACTATCATGTCTGGAAAAAAGGTGCTCTTCAGTCTGCGTATGTGGCTGATGCTGCTGATCACACTGCTGGTGTTTGGCGGGCTGTTCGGCATGCAGTGGTTCGGCAACAAGAAGATGAACGAGTTCATGGACAACATGCCGGTGCAGCCCGCCACGGTGACTGCCATGGAGGCGGGCACGGCCCTGTGGCGTGACAGCGTGGAGAGCGTTGGCACGCTGGTGGCGATCCGCGGCGCTGAACTGGCAACGGAAGTGCCCGGCACGGTGGAGACCATCCACTTCGAAAATGGCGCTGCGGTGGAGGCCGGCGACGCCATCATCACGCTGAATTCGGCGCCGGATCGGGCGCAGTTGGCGGAGCTGCAGGCCGCGGCGGAGCTGGCCCGGCTGGAACTGGAGCGTGCCAGGCGGCTGGTGGCGCAGCGCAATATTTCCGAGTCGGAACTGGACCAGCGCAGCAGTCTGCTGGAGCAGGCCCGCGCCCGTGTAGCGGCTCAGCAGGCGCGTATCGAGCAGAAAACCCTGCGCGCGCCCTATGCGGGGCGGCTGGGCATCCGCCGGTTCAATGTGGGCGACTACGTGCAGGCAGGAGACACGGTGATTGCCCTGCAGGCACTGGATAGCCTGTATGTGAACTTCTCACTCCCTGAACAGTATAGCCAGCAGGTAGCGGCGGGGATGCCGGTGCAGGCGCGACTGGAGGCTTTGGACGGACGCATCTTTGAGGGCACCCTCACCGCCATTTCGCCCGTGGTAGACCCGAATACCCGGAATTTTACGCTGCAGGCGACCCTGCCCAACCCGGAAGAATTGCTCCGCCCGGGTATGTTTGCCCGCCTGGTGCTGCCAATCGGCATAGAGCTGGAGAGGGTCGTGGTGCCGCAGACGGCGATTGCCTACCGCCCCTACGGAGACTCGGTGTACGTCATCACGGAGCAGGATGGTGCCTTGAGGGTATCGCAGCGGTTCGTCACCCTGGGTCCGGTGCGCGGCGATCTGGTGGCGGTCGAGGAGGGGCTGGATCCGGGTGAGCGGGTCGCGACCAGCGGCCTGCTGAAGCTGGATGGCGGGATGCCGGTGAACGTTGACAACAGCTCCCTGCCAGCGGCGGAACTCGAGCCGCAACCGGACAACGGCTGACATGAAATTCACCGATATATTCATCCACAAGCCGGTGCTGGCAACGGTTGTCAGCCTGTTCCTGCTGATCCTCGGCCTGCGTGCGGCAACCGAGCTCAACGTGCGGGAATACCCCATGATCGAGACGGCGGTGATCACAGTGAGTACGCCGTACATCGGTGCCGACGCGGAGCTGATCAAGGGGTTCATTACCACGCCGCTGGAACAGGAGATTGCCACAGCTGAGGGTATTGATTACCTGACATCCTCCAGCACGCGGGGGCTGAGCACCATCTCCGCCTATGTCAGCACCGAGGCCGACCCCGACGAGGTCCTGACCCAGGTGGTCACCAAGGTCAACAAGCTGCGCAACGAGTTGCCCCGAGAGGCCGAGGATCCGGTGCTCGACCTGGCGATCGGCGAGCAGGTGGGCAGCATGTACATCTCTTTCATCAGCGACCAGTTGCCCACGAATCGTGTAGCGGATTACGTGATCCGCGAGGTGCAGCCCAAGCTGTCGACTCTGCCAGGCGTGCTGCGCGCCAGCGCTAATTCCACCAGCGTGTTTGCCATGCGCATCTGGCTGGACCAGGAGCGCATGACGGCACTCGGGATGACGGCCAGTGGAGTGCGCGCCGCCCTCGCGGCCAACAACGTGCTTTCGGCGGTGGGTGCCAGCAAGGGCAGCATGGTTGAAATAAACCTGAAGGCCGATACCGATCTGCGCTCGGTGCAGGGTTTTGAAGACATGGTCCTGCGCGAGCGGGACGGCGCCATTGTGCGCCTGGGCGACATCGCAGAAGTCGAGCTCGGTAATGAGGGATACGGATCCTCATCCATGTTCATCGACCAGGAAGCGGTATTCATGCAGATCGACGTCGCGCCCGATGCCAATGCCCTGGAAGTGATTGCCAGGGTGCGGCAGGTCTACGCCGAGGATATCGCGCCACGGTTGCCGGAGGGCATTGTCGGCAATATCAACTATGACGCAACCGTCTATATCCAGAACGCCATCGACGATGTGGAAGCCACCATCATCGAGGCTATGATTATCGTCATCCTGGTGATTTTCCTGTTCCTGGGCTCCCTGCGCTCAGTGCTGATCCCGGCGGTGGCAGTGCCGCTGTCGCTGGTCGGCGGACTTTTCCTCATGCAGCTGATGGGCTTCAGTATCAACCTGCTGACGCTACTGGCCATCGTACTGGCGATTGGTATCGTGGTTGACGATGCCATCATCGTGCTGGAAAACATTCACCGGCACATTGAAGCGGGTATGGCGCCCAAGGAAGCGGCGCTGCTGGGGGCCAGTGAGCTGGCCTGGCCGATCGTGGCGATGACGACCACGCTGATCGCGGTCTATATTCCCATCGGCTTCGTCGGCGGCCTGACCGGCACCCTGTTCACGGAGTTTGCCTTTACTCTGGCCGGCGCGGTACTGATCTCAGGGGTTGTAGCCCTGACACTGTCGCCGATGATGTGCGCGCGGCTCCTGAGCAAGGATGAAGGCGACAACAGCAATCGGCTGGAGCACTGGCTGGACCAGCGTTTCGAGGCGCTGCGCCGGGTCTACCAGCGCGATCTGGATCGTGTGCTCGATGACCGCGGGGGGGTTCTGCTGTTCGGCGCCATCATTATCGTCTCCTGTTATTTCCTGTTTGTGCGTTCACCCTCTGAGCTGGCGCCGTCCGAGGATATCGGGCTGATCTTCTATCTTGCGGAGTCCGACCCGTATGTGACGCTGGACTATATCGAGCAGTACACGGCGGAGATTGGCCAGATCACCCGCAGTACACCGGAAATCGATGTCAACTTCCTCTTTAACGGCGTGAGTCCCGGCGGTGGCGGCACCACCAACGGCGCCTTCGGTGGGTTCATCTTCAAACCCTGGAGTGAACGCGAGCGCAGCTCGGAGCAGGTTCTGCAGGAAAGCATCCTGCCACGTACGCAGCGTATAGCCGGTTTGCAGGTGAACGCGGTTAACCCGGCGCCGCTGCCCTCAAGCGGGGTGCTGCCGGTGGAATTCGTGCTGACGTCCACCCTCGATTTCAACATCATGTTCGAGGATGTGCAGCGCGTGCTGCAGCGCGCGCGGGAGAGCGGCAAGTTCATTTTCATTGACCAGGATCTGCAGATCGATAAGCCGCAGCAGCGCCTGACGGTGGACCGCGACAAGGCCGCGTTACTGGGCGTGGAAATGCAGCAGCTCAGCGCCGACCTCTCGGCACTGTTGTCCGGCGGCTATGTGAACCGCTTCACCATGAATGACCGGTCCTACAAGGTGATCCCCCAGGTGCGGCGCGCGCAGCGCATGACACCGCAGGACCTCGAGGGTTACTACACCCGTACACGCAGCGGCGACCTGATCCCCATGAGTACGCTGGTGCGGCTCGAGAGCGAAGTGGTGCCGCGCTCTCTGAAGGGTTTCCAGCAGCTCAATGCGGTCACCCTGAACGGGATTCCGCGCCCGGGTATCGCGCTGGGTGATGCGCTGGCCACCTTGGAGCGGATCAGTCGCGAAGAGTTGAATCGGGAATACAGCGTGGACTACGGGGGCCAGAGCAGGCAGTTCAAGACAGAAGGCAGCGCCCTGATCATGACCTTCTTCTTTGCCCTGCTGTTGATTTACCTGGTACTGGCGGCGCAGTTTGAGTCTTTCCGTGATCCGATCATCATGCTGGTGACGGTCCCCATGTCGGTGTGCGGCGCCCTGCTGTGCCTGAATGTCCTCGCGCTGTTTCAGGTCACCGGTGCCACGCTGAACATCTATACCCAGGTGGGTATCGTCACCCTGATCGGTGTGATCTCCAAGCACGGCATCCTGATAGTGGAGTTTGCCAACCGACTGCAGGAAGAGGGCATGCAGAAACGCGAGGCGATCGAGGAGGCCGCGTCAGTGCGCCTGCGCCCCGTGTTGATGACCACCGCCGCACTGGTCATTGCCATGGTGCCGCTGTTGCTGGCATCCGGCCCGGGTGCCTCTGCGCGCTTTTCCATGGGTCTGGTCATCGCGTCCGGCATGACGATCGGCACGCTGTTTACCCTGTATGTGCTGCCTGCGGTTTATCTGTACCTGGGGCGCGACCTGGCGGCAAGGTGATGGGCGTCGCCAGCATGCTTTGGCCGGCCTAGTGCTCAGCCGGGGCGTTCAACAGCGCGAAATACTGTCGCAGCGCCTGCTCACCCAGTACCTGCCGTGCGCAGAGTTCGCGCAGGCAGTACACCGCCAGGTCCGGGCTGTCGAAGAACAGGTCGGCAAACAGCACCTGTCGCTTGAGCTGGTTGTCGCTGTAGTGCTGCAGCGCAATAGGGTTCTTGATGTAGACCGCGTCGGCTTCCAGAAGCTGGTTGAACGGGATACGGAAGTTGTTGTTGCGGACTGTGGGGGATATTGACCAGCGTTTGATATCCATAAAGCGGTGAGGGAGGTAGCCGTTGTCACGCATCCAGTGGTCGATATCGCCAAAGGTGGGTTGCCCCTCGTAGAGGCCGATGAAAGACACCTCAAGCTGGATCGCCACACACTCGCGCAGTTTTTCGCGACCATGTTGTAAAACCCGCAGCTCGGACCCCTGGATATCCATTTTCAGAAAGTCGATCCGTTCAATGGCATCGATGGCGTCCAGCCGCGTGGTGTGTACGGTCTCGGTTTTCAGCACCCGTCCGAAGTCATCAAAGCCGTTGAAGAAGTCCAGGGCTGCTGGTGAGGGTTTGAATAGCGATGTCATGCCCGATGCCGCGTCGCACACGTAGGCGGTGTGAGGCTCGCCATCACCGACGTAGTGCTCCAGCACGGTCGCCTTGTCGCCATAGTGCGCCTGTAAAGCGGCAATCTGTCGCGGGTCACCGTCGAAACTGTATAGCTGCGCCTGTGCGTACTCCTGAACCAGCGGGGCGTACACCGGTGTTTCAGCCAGCAGGGCGGCACCGATGTCGGCAATATGAATGTGTGTGTCAAGCTCCAGTAGCCCGGAGAGTTGCGAGATGCGTGCTGCCACCGTTCCTGGATCTCCTGCGCAGAGGATGGGTCATTGTTGGAACAATCTTCAGGAACAGCTATCCTGTAGGGGTGTTTGTCGTGTCGTGTAGCACATGTTGCAGCGCAAAGCCGGAATAGTCATCGTACTCGTGGTCCTGGTGGCTCTCACCGGTCAGATGGTCTCGGCTGCGTCTGCACCCTGCTCCATGATGGACGCAGGTAGTGTGCCCGAGTCTGCCCATTTTGCAATGGGCATGGATCATGCGGGCCATATGGCGGCCGCTGGCGTTATTGCCGACGAGCCAGCCTGCTGCGACGCGCTGCAGTGTTCCCTGCTGCATTGCCTGTCGTCCGGTGCCGCGCTGCTGGCCACCCCGCTCTCGACGCGGCTGGCGTTTTCTCCCGTTCTCAACCCCGGTGACGCACTGTCCAGTGTTGTCGCCGAAGGTGCCTCGTTGTTTCGCCCACCCATTTTCCGCTGACACGGGGTTAGTGCGCCCGAAATTCGGGCCCACACCGGGTTAACGCGGGAGCCTCCGACTCCCAGACCTGCAATTTGCCGCTCTGCTGCTGCCCCTGGTCCGAGTGCCCAGTGACATGCCGCTGCAGACGGCGAGTGCATTGCCGCCCATAGCCTGCCGGATGAGCAGCATGAACCGGTGGCGGCGTGGAGACATGCGAGAACATCGAGGATACACCATGAGAAAATTGCACCTGGCCTGCTGGTTGCTCCTGTGGCTCTGCTTGCCCGCGTTTGGCGAGTCGGCGCCAGCGGCACTGACGCTGGGGGACGCACTGCGGGTTGCGGTGACGGCAGACCCCTGGCTGGTGGGCAGCCAGTACCGCGAGGAAGCCCTGCTCAGTGAAGCCACCGCCGCGGGCAGTTTGCCAGACCCGACGCTGAACATTGCCGCGGGCAACCTGCCGCTGGATACCTTCGATATCAACCAGGAAGCGATGACGCAATTTACGGTGGGGGTGAGCCAGGCCTTCCCCCGCGGCGACAGCCGGGCGCTGTCCCGGCAGCAGAGAATGCAGCTGGCGGAGCAGGAGCCCCTGCTGCGTGAGGAGCGCAGCGCCCAGGTGCAGCGCACGGTGACCCAGCTGTGGTTCACGGCGTATCTGGCCCAGGAGACGATAGGGCTTGTCGAGCAGAGTCGAGGCCTGTTTGATCACCTGCTTGCGGCCGCCAGCACGCGCTATTCAGCAGCACTGGGCAGTACCCGGCAACAGGATCTGGTGCGGGCACAGCTCGAGTTGACGTCGCTTGAGGACCGGCTGACGGGCCTGCAGCAGCGACGCGACGCCGCCCAGCGGCAGCTTGCCGAATGGATTGGCGCGGATGCCGCACTGCCTCTGGCTGCGCCGCCGCCCGACAGTTCTCCCGTCAGTGAAACAGTGCTGCGCGCAACTCCACGGCAGCACCGCGAGTGGATTGTCCGCCATCCCGCGGTACGGGCGGTCGACAGACGTATCGACGCCGTCACGACCGAGGTTGAGCTGGCTCGCCAGGGTTACCGGCCCGCCTGGGGTGTCAGCGCACAGTATGGCTACCGGGACGATGACCCGATGGGGCGTGACCGCGCCGACCTGTTCAGTGTCGGCGTCACTCTCGACCTGCCGCTGTTCACCGATAACCGTCAGGACAAACAGGTGAGCGCGGCTCTGGCGCGCGTTGAGGCACTGCGCACCGAGCGTCAATTGCTCGCGCGCCGGCTGCTGGCTGAACTGGAGACTGCGCTGGCACGCCTGCAGCGGCTCGACGAAAGAGCCGATCTGTACGCGACACGCCTGCTGCCGCAGATGGCGGACCAGGCGGAGGCGGCGCTGGCCGCCTACAACAACGACGACGGTGACTTTGCCGAGGCGGTACGCGGGCGCATCGCACAGCTCGATGCCCGTATGGCGTCCCTGGCCATTGCCGTGGAGCGACAGCAGCTGATGGCAAACATCGAGTACCTCACGGTCGCTGCCGAGCACGAGACTCGGGAAGCGCCTGCACAGATGACGGGAGCAGCACAATGAATATCACGATGAAATTGATCGCCGCGGCGACCCTCGGTGTGATGGCAGGTATTGCGGGCATGCGCTGGTGGGGCGGCGAATCTGGTGCGTTGCAGGTAACCACTGGCGAAACCGAGCCCCTGTACTGGGTAGCGCCCATGGATCCCAATTACCGTCGCGATGCGCCGGGCAAGTCACCCATGGGCATGGACCTGATTCCGGTGTACGCCGATACGGCCGAGGACAGGAGGGCGGGCACGGTTCGTATCTCTCCCGAGGTGGTCAACAACCTGGGCGTTCGTACCGCGGAGGTGGTTCTGGGGCGACTTCCCGCCGGGGTCGAAACCGTGGGCTTTGTGCAGTTTGATGAAGACCGCCTGCAGCACGTGCACCCCCGTGTGGAAGGCTGGGTAGAGGCACTGTACGTGCACGCGTCCGGTGAGCCCGTGACGCAGGGGGAGGCGCTTTACACTCTGTATTCGCCCACGCTGGTCAATGCACAGGAGGAGTTGCTGCTGGCCTGGCGGCGCGACAATCCCGCCTTGATTGCCGCCGCAACGGAGCGGTTGCAGGCGCTACAGGTGCCCGCTGCGGCCATCCGTGCGCTGCGGGAAAGTGGCCGTGTCAGCCGTACCATCACGGTAGAGGCACCCATGAGCGGTGTCGTCGAGACGCTGCAGGTGCGCCAGGGTATGTATGTCAAACCGGGTATGGAGACCCTCTCGATTGCATCGCTGGAGCAGCTGTGGGTGATTGGTGAGGTGTTTGAGCGGCAGGCCTCGCAGGTGCGACCGGGTGACACGGTGCGCATGCAGTTTGACCACCTGCCAGGCCGTGATTGGCAGGGCGAGATCGATTACGTATACCCCACCCTGAACCCGCGCACACGGACCCTGCAGGTGCGAGTGCGCGTCGCCAATCCGCATGGCGCACTGCGTCCCGGAATGTTCGCGCGCCTGCAGATTGCCAGTGATCCCGGAGAGCAGGCGCTGCTGGTCCCCCGGGAGGCGCTGATTCGTACGGGCGCCCAGTCCCGCGTCGTGCTAGCGCTCGGGGACGGGCGCTTCAAATCGGTCGCCGTGACCCCCGGGCGCGTGGGTGCGGAGCAGGCGGAAATTCTTGACGGTGTGCAGGCGGGGGACCGCATTGTCACGTCGGCGCAGTTCCTGATCGATTCCGAATCCAGCAAGACGTCGGATTTCCGGCGCATGCAAGCTGCGCCGGATGACAGTCATGGCATGCACGACCACAGCGGGCACAGCATGGGGCACACGCCATGATCGCCTCGATTATTCGCTGGTCGGTGTACAACCGCTGCTTTGTGTTGCTGTCGACCCTGGTGCTGGTGGCTGCCGGCGCCTGGTCGCTGAGAAATACCCCGGTGGACGCCATTCCCGATCTCTCCGACGTACAGGTCATCATCAAGACCCGGTATCCTGGACAGGCGCCGCAGGTAGTGCAGGATCAGGTGACCTATCCGCTGACCGCCGCCATGCTCGCGGTCCCCGGCGCGGAAACCGTGCGCGGCTTCTCCTTCTTCGGTGACTCCTACGTGTACGTGATCTTTGATGAAGACACCGACCTCTACTGGGCTCGTTCGCGGGTGCTGGAATATCTGTCACAGGTGGCGCCCACGCTTCCGGACGGCGCCCGGCCGCAGCTTGGCCCGGATGCGACGGGTGTCGGCTGGGTGTACCTGTACGCGCTGGTCGACCGCAGCGGTCGGCACGACATCAGCCAGCTGCGCAGCCTGCAGGACTGGTTCCTGAAATACGAGCTGCAGACCGTGCCGGGTGTGGCGGAGGTCGCCACCCTCGGTGGCATGGTCAAGCAGTACCAGGTGAGGGTGAGCCCGGAGAAGCTGCGCGCCTATGGCATACCCCTGTCGCTGGTGCAGACGGCGATCCAGCGCGGCAATCAGGAAATCGGTGCTTCGGTGGTGGAGATGGCCGAAGCGGAATATATGGTGCGTGCGACCGGGTATATCGCCAGCGTGGAGGATCTGGCCGAGATTCCGCTGGGCCTGGATGCCAACGGGACGCCGCTGCGTCTGCGGGATATCGCGGATATCCAGCTCGGTCCGCAGATGCGCCGTGGCATCGCCGAGCTGAATGGCGAGGGTGAAGTGGTCGGCGGCATTGTCGTCATGCGTTACGGCGAAAACGCCAGGCAGACGATTGAGCGGGTGAGGGCGCGCCTCGAGCAGTTACGGGCCGGGCTGCCGGAGGGTGTGGAGGTGGTGACCGTCTACGATCGCTCCGCGTTGATTGAGCGCGCCGTGGATAACCTGTGGGGTAAACTGCTGGAGGAGTTTCTGGTGGTGGCGCTGGTGTGCATGGCTTTCCTGTTCCATGTGCGCTCGTCGCTGGTGGCCATTATCAGCCTGCCGGTGGGTATTCTGGCGGCCTTCACCGTCATGCACTGGCAGGGCCTGAACGCCAACATCATGTCGCTGGGCGGTATTGCCATCGCCATTGGCGCCATGATTGACGGCGCCATTGTCATGATCGAGAACATGCACAAGCACATGGAGCGCACCCCGCTCACCGAGCAGAATCGCTGGCGTATCGTCGCAGACTCCGCCACGGAGGTCGGGCCGGCGCTGTTTTTCACGCTGCTGATCATCACTGTGAGCTTTTTGCCGGTGTTTACCCTGGAAGCCCAGGAGGGTCGTATGTTCGCGCCCCTGGCCTTCACCAAAACCTATGCCATGGCAGCCAGTGCCGCCCTTGCCATCACCCTGGTGCCGGTGTTGATGGGCTATTTCATTCGCGGCAAGGTGCTTGCGGAGGATCGCAATCCGATCAATCGCGCGCTCACGGCAGGCTATCTGCGTGTACTGCAGTTAGCGCTGCGCTATCCCGCAAGGACCCTGTGCCTGGCCGCGCTGGTGACAGCGGTGGGGTTCTGGCCCGCCGGCAAGATTGGCAGTGAGTTCATTCCCGATCTCGACGAGGGCGACCTGATGTACATGCCCACCACCTACCCCGGGCTCTCCATTGGCAAGGCTCGCGAGCTGTTGCAGCAGACCGACCGGCTGATTGCCACGGTGCCCGAGGTGAAGACCGTGTTCGGCAAAATCGGACGCGCAGAGACGGCCACCGACCCCGCTCCGCTCACCATGATCGAAACCTTCGTGCAGTTGCATCCGAAGTCGATGTGGCGCGAGGGGATGACCACTGACAAACTGAAACAGGAACTGGATGCGCTGGTGAAGCTTCCGGGGCTTACCAATGCCTGGGTGATGCCGATCAAGACCCGCATCGACATGCTGGCAACCGGCATCAAGACACCGGTGGGCATCAAGGTCGCAGGGCCGGACCTGCGGCAGATTGAGCGCATCGGGGAGCGTCTGGAGCAGGTGCTGCAGAACGTGCCCGGTACAGCGTCGGTGTACTCAGAGCGCGTGGCGGGCGGGCGCTACATCAAGGTGGACATACAGCGCGCCAGCGCGGCGCGCTACGGCCTCAATATCGCGGATGTGCAGCAGGTAGTGGCCACGGCCATCGGTGGTGCCAACGTTACGCAGACCATCGAGGGTCTCGAGCGCTATCCGGTGAACCTGCGCTACCCCGAGGACTACCGCGACTCACCGGAACAGCTGGCGCTGTTGCCAATCGTCACGCCCGGTGGCCAGCACATCGCGCTGGGCGACGTGGCGAGGGTGTACATCGAGGAGGGTCCGCCAGCGATTAAGAGCGAGAATGCGCGGCTCAACGGCTGGACCTTTGTGGACATCGAGGGTGTGGATGTGGGCAGCTTTGTCGAGCAGGCGCAGAGCATCGTCGCCGAACGGATTGAGCTGCCGCCTGGGTACTCCCTCACCTGGTCCGGCCAATATGAGTACATGCTGCGCGCCAAGGCAAAACTCACTTACGTGGTGCCACTGACCCTGGGCATCATCGTGGTGCTGCTGTACCTGAACTTTCGCAGCGTGGCCGAGGTCGCGATCATTCTGGGCACGCTGCCACTGGCACTGGTGGGCAGCATCTGGCTCATGTATCTGCTGGGTTACAACTACTCGGTAGCGGTCGGCGTTGGCTTTATTGCCCTGGCCGGTGTGGCCGTGGAGATCGGCGTCATTATGCTGGTGTATCTCGACCAGGCCTGGCGCCGATTGCTGCAGGACAGCGGCGGGCAACCGACGTCGACGCAGCTTGTCGAGGCGGTGCTCAGCGGCGCCGGGCGGCGTATTCGACCGGTCATGATGACCTCGGCAACCATCATCCTCGGCCTGCTGCCCATCATGTTCGGCAGCGGCACCGGCACGGAAATCATGCAGCGTATTGCAGCGCCGCTGGTGGGAGGCATGGCGAGTGCCGTGGTTCTGACACTGTTGGTGCTGCCCACGGTGTATCTGCTCTGGCGGCGACGGGGCTTGCAGTCAAGCGCAGAGGGCGCACAGGGCGAGTAAGGCGTACAGCGTCTACACTTTCTGGCAACGACGTGAGAGAGGAGTCGCTCATGGCACAACAGGCAACGCTATACCGCATGGAAACGGCGGAGCATATCTGTCCCTTCGGGCTGAAATCGCGAGACCTGCTCCGGCGCGAGGGCTTCGAACTGGATGACCGCGTACTCACCTCGCGACAGGAAGCCGATAGCTTCAAGCGGGAGCGCGGTGTGGACACCACACCGCAGGTATTTATTGAGGGTGAGCAGATCGGTGGTTACGAAGCGCTGCGCGCGCATCTGGGCCTTGATCAGGAGGGTGATTCGGGCACCACCTACAAACCTGTCATCGCCATCTTCGCAACCTCTGGGCTGGCGGCACTGGCACTGGCGTGGGGCGGTGGCGGCGAGCTGGACCTGCCGGCTGCGGTGTCGACGTTCATCGGCTTGAGCATGGTGGTGCTGGCCATCCAGAAACTGCAGGATCTCACCGCCTTCTCCAACCAGTTCGTGACCTACGACCTGCTCGCCATGCGTTACGTGCGCTATGCTTATGTCTATCCCTTCGCGGAGGCCTATGCCGGTATTGGCATGCTGGCCGGCGTAGCGCCATGGGCATTCGCGCCGGTCGCGCTCTTTATCGGCTCAGTGGGTGCGGTCTCGGTGTTCAAGGCAGTGTATATAGACCGGCGCGAACTGAAGTGTGCGTGTGTGGGTGGTGACAGCCAGGTGCCGCTCGGGTTTGTTTCCCTGACGGAGAACGTGTTCATGGTATTGGCTGGAGTCTGGATGCTGGTCGGGATGTGAAAACCCTGCTATTTTGCCCGAGAAATCCTCAGCCCGACTGGTCGCTGCAGTCATGAGCCACTACGATCTTATTGTGCTGGGCACGGGCGGTGTGGGCAGTGCCGCCCTGTATCACGCCGCGCGGCGGGGGCTGCGTTGCCTCGGGCTGGACCGCTTTCCGCCGGCCCACGACCGGGGCAGTTCGCACGGTGAATCAAGGTTGATCCGTCTGTCTTACTTTGAGCACAGCAACTACGTGCCCATGCTCAAGCGCAGTTATGCGCTGTGGGAGCAACTCGCTCCCTCCCTGCTTCACCGCAGTGGTGTCTTCTATTTCGGTCCTGCTGGCGGTCAAATCGTTGAGGGCGTTCGGAATTCGGCGAGCGAGCATCAACTGGATGTCCAGGTGGTGCCCGAGAACGCCCTGCCTCAGTTCTGCGCGCCGGCCGGCTTTGCCGCGCTTTACGAAGCTGACGCCGGTTGGCTGCCCGTCGAGCGGTGCGTACTGACGCATCTGGAACAGGCAGTAGCTGCCGGGGCCGAGCACCGATGGGGCGAATCAGTGGTTGACTGGCAGGCCACTGCCTCGGGCGTGGTGGTGACCACGGAAGGTGACAGTTATAGCGCCGACTCCCTGGTTGTTGCCGGAGGGGCATGGAGCGCTCGCCTGTTGCAAACACTGGAGCTGCCGCTCACCGTGCAACGAAAGCACCTGCACTGGTTTCGCTGCGACGACAGCCGCTACCAGAACGGCTTCTTCTTTGACCTTCCGCACGGTCAATTTTATGGCTTTCCGGTAATGGACGGGCGCTTGAAGGTGGCTGAGCATAGCGGCGGGGAGGTGGTGAGCGATCCCATGAACGCCAGCAGGGCGCCGGACACGTTGGACAGCGAGCGTATAGAGGCTTTCGTGCGCGACCACCTGCCTGGTGTAGTGGGCGAACGTTTGAATCATCAGACCTGCTTTTACACACGCTCGCCGGATGATCACTTCATTGTAGACCGCTACCCGGGCAGCAGTAACGTCGCGTTTGCCGCCGGGCTATCGGGGCACGGCTTCAAGTTCGCACCGGTGTTGGGGGAGATACTCGTGGACCTGGCGACTGGACAGGCCCCCGCTGTGGATTGTGCATTTTTGGGATTGTCACGTTTCCAGCGGCCATAGATCGGGGTCGCACGTGCACCTGGAGGGCGCCGGACGGCGTGCTACTGCGGATTCTGCGGAAATGTTCTGAAGCGTCGTGTTCGGGAAGATGGTGCCCAGGAGAGGACTTGAACCTCCACGCCCTTTCGAGCACTAGCACCTGAAGCTAGCGTGTCTACCAATTTCACCACCTGGGCATCGTGCAATCGCGGTGGATTACCCGAGGGCGCGCACTTTACTTTTCCGCAGCAGCTTTGTCAATCCTCGCGTATACTGTCGCCAATTAAAATTTCGACAACGTCAAAACACGACAGGAAGCCCCTTTACCTATGGCCAAAAAAGGCAAGATTGCCGACCCCCACGCCGAGCGCGAAGCCGCCCGCTACGACAACCCCATCCCCAGCCGCGAAGTCATACTCGACCTGCTCACTGCAGCGGATAAACCGCTCAGCCATGCGCACATCGCCCGTGAACTTGACCTGCATGAAGAAGAGCAGGTGGAGGCCGTGCGCAAGCGGCTCCGCGCCATGGAGCGCGACGGACAACTGATGGTCAATCGCCGCGGTGCCTACGGACTGGTGGACAAACTGAACCTGCTGCGCTGCCGTGTGCAGGGGCACCGCGACGGCTATGGCTTTGCCGTGCCGCTGGACGAAGGTGATGACGTCTACCTCAGTTCCCGCCAGATGCAGTTTGTGTTCGATGGCGATGAGGTGCTGGTGGGCATTATCGGGCTGGATCGCCGCGGGCGCCCGGAAGGGCGGGTGGTGGAAGTGCTGCATCGTGGCACCTCGCGCATTGTCGGCCGCTATGAAGAAGAAAGCGGCATCGGTTTTGTGGTGCCTGACAACAGCCGCGTCAACCACCGCATTCTGATTCCCCCGAAGCTCAAGGGGGGTGCGAAGTCGGGCCAGATCGTGACGGCGGAGATCACTGACTACCCCACTCGCAACCTGGGTGCCAAGGGCCAGGTGGTCGAAGTGCTGGGGGACCATCTGGACCCGGGGCTGGAGATCGATGTTGCCATTCGTTCACACGGCATTCCGCACGAATGGCCGGAGGCGGTGCTGCGCGAGGCGGGTTCGCTGGAGGAGGAGCCTCGGGAAGAGGACAAAAAGCATCGCGCGGATTTGCGTGATCTGGGCTTCGTCACCATCGACGGTGAAGATGCACGCGACTTTGATGATGCGGTGTACTGCGAGAAGCGCTTGCGTGGCTGGCGACTCTGGGTGGCCATTGCCGATGTATCGCATTATGTGCGCCCGGGCTCCGCACTGGACGAAGAGGCTGCCTTGCGCGGCAACTCGGTGTATTTTCCGGAGCAGGTGGTCCCCATGTTGCCGGAGGCGCTGTCCAACGGCCTGTGTTCGCTGAAGCCACAGGTCGATCGGCTCGCTATGGTGTGTGAAATGGAACTGAGCGGCGCGGGCAAACTGACCGGCTATCGCTTTTACGAGGCGGTTATCCACTCGCAGGCGCGGCTCACCTACACCCAGGTCGGCGAAGCACTGGAGGCCGGTAGTCACCCGCAGATCGACAAGGCCCGGCTCAAGGATCTGAAACGCCTGCAGTCTTTGTACAAGGTGCTGCGCAAGGCGCGGGACGTGCGCGGGGCCATTGATTTCGAAACCACGGAAACCCGCATTCTGTTCAACGAGCAGCGCAAGATCGACGCCATTGTGCCGGTCGTGCGCAACGATGCCCACAAACTGATCGAAGAGTGCATGCTCTGCGCCAACGTGGCGGCTGCCCGGTTTTACGAGGAACACAAGCTCCCGGTGCTGTACCGGGTGCATGAGGGCCCCACGCCGGAGAAACTGGAGAACCTGCGCGCTTTTCTCGGCGAACTGGGGCTGGAACTGCGCGGTGGCGAGAAGCCCACGCCGGCGCACTACGGTGAGTTGCTCGACGCGGTGCAGGGGCGCGATGACGTCAATGTGATCCAGACCATGCTGCTGCGCTCCCTGCGCCAGGCCGTCTACACCCCGGAGAATGAAGGCCACTTCGGCCTGCATTACCCCGCCTACGCGCACTTCACTTCACCCATACGGCGTTATGCCGACCTGCTGGTGCATCGGGGTATCCGCCATATTATCCGCTCCAAGGTGCGCACCAAAACCGTGCAGCGCCAGCGCGGTGCGCCGGAAATTGCGCGCGAGGCCATTTTCCCTTATACCGAGCGCGATATGGTCGCCCAGGGCCTGCACTGTTCCATGACCGAGCGGCGTGCGGACGATGCCACCCGTGATGTGGAATCCTGGCTCAAATGTGAGTTCCTGCAGGAGCATGTCGGCGACGAGTTCGATGGCGTCATTGCCGCAGTCACCTCGTTTGGGCTGTTTGTCGAGCTGCAGCCCATCTACATCGAAGGTCTGGTGCATATCAGCGCGCTGCCCGGCGACTACTACAGTTTCGATGCCGCCAAACAGCGACTGGTGGGTGAGCGCAGTGGTCGCAGCTATCGGCTTGGAGGCCGGGTGCGTGTGCAGGTGGCGCGGGTTGACCTCGATGACAAGAAGATCGATCTGGAACTGATCGACGCACCCTCGGCCACCAAGGGCAAGGCCGGTAAATCGCGCAAGCGCAAGGCGGAAACCACGGCACAGACAGCGGGCGCGTCGCGTAAAAAGGCCGGTGATGCAAAGCCCAGGGCGGCCACCAAGTCGAGGGCTGGCGGTGGCAAGGGTGCCGCCGACGGCAGCGCCAGGCCCGCGGGCAAATCCCGGCGCCGCAGGCGCTGATCAGCCATGCAGTATCTGTTCGGCATTCACGCCGTAGACGGTCTGCTGCGGCGCAAGCCCGAATCGATCCGCGAGCTCGCGCTGCAGCAGGGCCGTTCGGACAAGCGCATTGCCGCGCTGGAAACCCTGGCACGCAATCAGGGGGTTGCTGTGGTGCGTGAGCCCCGTGCGGTGCTTGATCAGCGGGTCGCCGGTCGCCACCAGGGCGCTGTCGCCACGCTCGCGCCGGCAGCGGCGGAGACGGTGGGTGACAACCTGCTGGATGAAGTGGCACTGCTGCAGCGGGTGGATGACAGTCCCCACCCGGTGCTCCTGCTGGTGCTGGACGGGGTGACAGACCCGCACAATCTGGGTGCCTGCCTGCGCAGCGCCGACGCCGCTGGGGTAGATGCAGTGATTGTGCCGAAGGACAAGTCCGCCGACCTCGGTCCGACGGTAAGCAAGGTGGCCTGCGGCGCTGCGGAAGTGGTGCCGTTTGCCCGCGTGACCAATATTGCCCGCACACTGGAGGCCCTGAAGGCGCGCGGTGTATGGATCTACGGTACTGCCGGTGAGGCAGAGGCGACGCTCTACGAGACTGACCTGCGGGGCTCCGTGGCCCTGGTCATGGGCGCCGAAGGTAATGGCATGCGTCGTCTGACCCGGGAGCTCTGCGACTACCTGATCAAGCTGCCGATGGCGGGGACCGTGAGCAGCCTCAATGTCTCGGTGGCGACCGGTATCTGCCTGTTCGAGGTGGTGCGCCAGCGCGGCGGCGCAGCGACTTCCTGACTGCTTGCGGTAGACAAACAATGTCTATACAATCCGCGGCCTGAATTTTGCCCGGCTGTTTTGGCAGCCGATTCTCCTTGCTACACCGCTGCGGCGGGTAGCATTAACCCGTAAGGAGCCACCATGCGTCATTACGAAGTTGTTTTTATGGTCCACCCGGACCAGTCCGAACAAGTGCCCGGCATGATCGAGCGCTACTCCAACACCATCCAGAAAGACGGCGGCAGTGTGCACCGTCTGGAAGACTGGGGTCGCCGCCAGTTGGCCTACCCTATCAACAAGATTCACAAGGCACACTACGTGCTGATGAATGTTGAAGCGTCCAACGAAGCGATGGAAGAACTCACTACGACATTCCGTTACAACGATGCCGTGTTGCGTAACCTGGTGATTCGCCGCGACGAAGCCATCACTGATGAGTCATTCATCATGAAGGCTGAAAAGGAAAGCCGCGAGCGCAAAACCCGTTACGAGGAGCGCCAGTCAGCTGATGCCGAGCGCAGTGCGCGCAGCAGCAGCGATGATTCGGCTGACAAGGGCGATGACGAGTCCGGCGAATAAGCTGACGGTCACGTTGTAACGACTAGCAAAGTTTACGAGGAGTAGCACCATGGCACGTTTTTTCCGTCGCCGTAAGTTCTGTCGCTTCACTGCCGAAGGCACGAAGGAAATCGACTACAAGGATCTGGAAACCCTGAAGGCGTACATTTCCGAAACCGGCAAGATTGTTCCCAGCCGCATTACGGGCACCAAGGCCCGGTATCAGCGTCAGCTGTCTACCGCCGTCAAGCGTGCGCGTTTTCTGGCGCTGTTGCCCTATTCGGATTCCCACAAGTAAGGAAGTCCCCAGGGTGATGACCGCCAGCGGTCATCCGGTCACGGGAGGCCCAGATTGAAAGGCCTGGCCAGTTTCATCATGCGCGGCCGCCTGCAGGCATTGCTGGTGGCCGTTGCCGGTTCCGGCAGTCTGCTGTTCTGCTGGATCAGTGCCGCAGCAATCGCGCTGGTGGCGCTGCGCCGCGGGCCGGGGCAGGGTCTCTGGCTGTTGTTGTGGGCGGTATTGCCGGCAGCCGTATTGATGGTGGTGTTTGGCGACAGCGGCCCGTTTGCCCTCTTGCACGGCACCACGGCACTGGCGCTGGTGCTGCGGGTCACCGTAAGTCTGCCGCTGGCACTACTGGCCAGTGTGCCGGTGGGGTTGCTGACGGGGCTGGCTATCGCGGTGTTTGGCGGCGAGTTGCTGGCGCAGATGTTGGTCTTCTTCGACCAGTTTCTGGCTGGACTAGAGCAGCAGATGGCGGCGGAAAGCGCGGCGGTCACGCTGCCACGGCCCACGGCGACGCAGGTGGCCGGTATGCTCGGTGCGGCGAATGCCATGCTCAGCGTGTTGTGCCTGCTGCTGGCTCGCTGGTGGCAGGCGGCCCTGTATAACCCGGGCGGCTTTGGCAGCGAGTTCCGTGCGCTGTACTACCCACCGGTGGTCAGCACACTGCTGGTGGTTGTGGCCGCAGCCCTGGTGGCGCTAGGTGCCGAGTTTCGGCCCTGGGCAGCGGTGTGCGCGGTACCGCTGACGGCCGCTGGCCTGGCCCTGGCGCATGCGCGGGTCGCCGAGCGGGGGCGGGGTGGCGGCTTGCTTACCGCGTTATATGTGGGCTGGATGTTGGTAGATCTGGTCAAGCTGATGGTGGTGCTGTTGGCGGTGGTAGACAGCTGGTGGGGGTTCCGCCAGCGCTGGGCGGCAGCAGCGGCCGGAAAAGAGGTGAGCCGGCGCGACGAAGACGATCGCGACAACCGGCACTGAGCATTTACACGTAAGGGGGCCTGGCTCCCGAAAAGAGGAAGTCAAAATGGAAGTCATTCTGCTGGAAAACATCGGCAACCTGGGTGGCCTGGGCGATAAGGTGGACGTGAAAGCCGGCTATGGTCGCAACTACCTGGTGCCCCAGGGCAAGGCCGTGCCTGCTACGCGCAGCAACATCGCCGAGTTCGAAACCCGTCGCGCAGAGCTCGAAGCGGCCGCCGCTGCAGCACTGGCCGCGGCCGAGCAGCGCGCCGAGGCGATCAACGCCCTGCAGCCGGTCACCATTGGCGCCAACGCGGGTGAGGAAGGCAAGCTGTTCGGTTCGGTCGGCACCCGTGACATCGCCGAGGCCGTCACAGCAGCCGGTTGTGAAGTGGACAAGTCCGAAGTGCGTCTGCCCCAGGGCCCGCTGCGTGAATTGGGCGAGTTCGAGGTGGATATCCAGGTGCACGGTGACGTCACCGCCACCGTTGTCATTGCGGTAGTCGCCGAGTAGGCAGCCAGCGGCCCCGGCTCAGGCCGGGGTGTATCCCGCCGTAACGCCGCGCACGGGGTGATGCGTGCCCTGCTATGCGTCGCGAACGAAGCCCGGGGGCATGGTTACCTTGCGGGCTAAAATCCGCTAATCTGTGCGGCCGCGTTGGCCGCAGCCCTTTGTTATGTCCAAGCCCGACTATCCCGAGATGATCGCCGAACCGCCCTTTGCCGGCGGCGGGCGCAGTTTCGATCGGGATGTTGCGCGCATCAAGATGCAGCCCCACTCCATCGAGGCCGAACAGTCCGTGTTGGGCGGCTTGCTGTTGTCGGCCGATGGTTGGGACGCCGTGGCTGAAACGGTCACCGCGGAGGATTTTTACCGGCCCGACCACCGTCTCATCTTTCGCCAGATCGCCCGCCTTGCCGAGGCGACCCAGCCCATCGACGTGATTACGGTGGCCGACCGGCTCACCGCCAACGGGGAACTGGAGGCGGCGGGGGGGCTCGCCTACCTCGCCGAGCTGGCCAGCAATACGCCGAGTGCCTCCAATATTCGCGCCTACGCGGAGGTGGTCAACGAGCGCGCCAGCCTGCGTAAATTGATCGAGGCGGCGCAGACCATCGCCGAGAGCGGCTTCAGCCCCGAGGGCCGCACTTCCGATGAGCTGATCGACGAGGCCGAGCGGTTGATCATGCAAATTTCGGAGCAGGGCCCGAAAGCCGGCGGCCCCCGGGACGTGAACCCCTTGCTGCAATCGGCCCTGGCGCGCATCGAGGAACTGTTTCACTCCGGCGGCGACATCACCGGCCTGGACACCGGCTTTATCGAACTCAATCGCAAGACCTCCGGCCTGCAGCCGTCGGACCTGGTGATCGTCGCAGGCCGCCCCTCCATGGGTAAGACCAGTTTTGCCATGAACCTGGTGGAGAACGCGGTACTCGGCCAGTCCAGGCCGGTTCTGGTGTTCAGTATGGAAATGCCGGCGGAGCAGCTGATCATCCGCATGCTGTCGTCTATCGGTCGTATCGACCAGACGCGCATTCGCACCGGCAAGCTCGAGCAGGAGGACTGGCCCAAGCTCAGCGGCGCGGTATCGAAACTGAAGGATGTGCCGTTGTTTATCGATGATACGCCGGCGCTGACGCCCACCGAATTACGCAGCCGCGCCCGCCGGATCGCCCGCGAACACGGTCAGATCGGCATGATCATGGTGGACTATATCCAGCTGATGCAGGTGGCCGGGTCCACCGAAGGGCGTACCGCGGAGATTTCCGAGATTTCCCGCAGCCTGAAGGCCATTGCCAAGGAGTTTGCCTGCCCCATGGTCGCGCTGTCACAGCTGAACCGCTCCCTGGAGCAGCGGCCGAACAAACGCCCGGTGAACTCTGATCTGCGGGAATCGGGCGCAATCGAGCAGGACGCCGACGTCATCATGTTCATCTACCGGGACGAGGTGTACAACGAGGACTCCCCGGACAAAGGCACCGCTGAGATCATCATCGGCAAGCAGCGGAATGGCCCCATCGGCACCTGCCGGCTCACCTTCATCGGCCAGTTCACCCGATTCGAGAATCTCGCGCGCGGGCACTACGACGAGGAATAGCGCCCGTCAAACGGCTCGCCGGGCGCAATGGCAATGCGGGCTCAGACTCTCGGTGTTGCCCGCTCGATAATGGCTGCACAGTCCACGCCGCGGGGGAGGGCCCCGACGTTGTGCTGGCCTTCAGCGCCCAGACGGGAGTTGCAGAATGCCTCCGCTACCCCGGACGGCGCATGTTGCAGCAACAGCGAGGCCTGTAGCGCCCGTGCCATGCGGTCCACGATGTCCCGCGCGCGGTACTCAAAATCCTCGGGCGCGGTGAGATCCTGCTGCAGACGCTGCATGTCGCGATCCAGCGCGGTGTGCGCGCCGCGGGCCGCGCCCAGTTCATCGAGAAATACCTCGACCACGCGGGGTGACTTCTGCAGGGCGCGCAGCACGTCCAGGCACTGTACATTGCCACTGCCTTCCCAGATCGCGTTCACGGGCGCTTCGCGATACAGCCTGGGCATCATGCTGTCTTCCATGACGCCGCTGCCGCCGATGCATTCCATGGCCTCGTAAGCATGGTTGGGGGCGCGCTTGCACACCCAGTACTTGCCGACGGCAACGCCCAGGCGCATGAACAGCGCCTCGCGCTCATCCCCGGTATTGTCCAGTGCCCGCGCCATGCGCATGCCGGTTACCAGGGCGGCCTCGCTCTCGATGGCGAGGTCGGCCAGCACGTTTTGCATCAGTGGCTGTGCGTTCAGCACGCGGCCGAATGCCTCGCGGATGCTGCAATGGTGCAGCGCCTGCGATGTCGCCATGCGCATACCGGCGGCAGAGCCAATCATGCAGTCAAAGCGGGTCAGGCTGACCATTTCCACAATGGTGCGCACGCCCCGACCCTCTTCGCCCAGCAGCCAGCCCAGTGCGCCGCGCAGTTCAATCTCGCTGGACGCATTGGAGGCGTTGCTGAGCTTCTTCTTCAGGCGCAGGACCTGCAGGGGGTTCTTGCTGCCATCCGGGCGCCAGCGCGGTACCAGGAAGCAGCTGGGGCCGGCTTCGGTTTGCGCCAGTACCAGGAAGGCGTCGCACATGGGAGCCGACAGGAAAAACTTGTGACCGACCAGTTCGTAGGCCTCCCCCGTACCGCGGGCGCCCAGCGGGTGCGCGCGCGTGCTGTTGCTGCGCACGTCCGAGCCCCCCTGTTTCTCGGTCATGCCCATGCCGATGGTGACCGCGCGCTTCTCGCTGTGAGGCACGTTGCGCGGGTCGTATTCCCGAGCCGTGATTTTCGGCTCCCAGAGTGCCGCAATGGCCGGGGCCGTGCGGATTGAGGGAATACAGGCGAAGGTCATGGTGATGGGGCAGCCATGACCGGCCTCCACCTGGCTGTGCAGGTAGGTGTGTGCGGCGCGGGCGACATGCGCCCCGGCGCGCGGTTCCGTCCAGGGGGAGGCGTGCAGCCCGTGGCGGATCGCGGTATCCATCAGGGTATGGTACGCCGGGTGGTAGCTGACCAGGTCCACCCGGTTGCCGAAACGGTCGTGGGTGTCGAACTCCGGGGTGTACTTGTTGGCGGCGAAGCCGAGTTGCAGGTACTCCGCCCTGCCGACATCGTGGCCGAAGGCGCTGAGGCTCTCCCCGGCCCAGGCTGCGCCCTCGCGGGCCACCGCCTCCTGCAGCGCCCTGTCCTCGGTGTAGAGGTTGTAGTCCTGCAGCTCCCGCGATACGTTTTCGACGGTGTGGGTATCGGCGAGCGCCGAGGCGCGTTCGGCAGTATTTTGCAAGGCGGTCATGGCGGGCTCCGGTGTGCGCTTTTCCGGCCCCCGTTATATCAGTCCGCGAGGGCCTCTGCCAGTCGCCCGGCCTGCGTCTCCAGCGCCCGACGGGCAGGCGTGTCGCGCTGGCCGGCCAGTTGCGCGTCGGCCTCGGCCAGCAGTGCGCGCGCTTCCGCTTGCCTGTTGGCCTGCAAGAGCAGGTCCACCCGCTCCAGTTTCCAGCGTGCGCTGTCACGCAAGGGTATCCTCAGGGTTTCCTGCCGGGCAAGGGCTGCCTGCAGCCTACCGGCGCCGAGTTCCAGTGCGATTGCCTCACGCTGCAGCTGCGGTACCAGCCCCAGTTGCTCCAGGCCCTGGTCGAGCACGGCGAGCGCATCGTCCGGGCGACCGGATGCCACCAGCATAGTGGCGGCGGAGACGAACAGCCCGGGGCTGGGTCTGGCCTGCAGCCTGAAGTGGGTTTGCAGGTCCGCCAGTGCGCGCTCGTGATCGCCGGCATCGCGGGCGATCAGGGCCCGGTGGCGAAAGCCCTCCGGGTCATCCGGGAAAGCCGCGATGTGGCGATTTGCCAGAGCCATGGCCTGCTCCAGGTCGCCCTTGCTGTAGAGCATGATGCTTTCGGGCAGGTCCGCGTACTGCGCAGGGCCCAGCTCCCGGGCCCGGGCAAAGTCTGCCTGTGCTTCGGCGAAATGGCCGATCTCCCCGTAGACCTTGCCCCGCTGCAGATACAGCGCCTGGTTCCCGGGCGCTTTGGCGAGGGCCTGTTCGATCGCCTTCAGCTGGTCTTCATGGCCGGGATGCGCCACCACAGGCGCAGCGCCTGCCGGCGCCAGGCACAATAGCAGCAGTAGCAACAGGGGGCGTGACATCATTGAAGTGCTCGCGGGTAACCGGGCCGCGGCACTGCGCCGCGGCCACACGGGCGTCAGCGGGTTATCGTGAACTGATCCAGCACCTGACCGTTGACGTCGATAAAGGAGTGGGTCAGGGCCGTGTCGCTGGCGTCGATGATGGCAGAGCCGAGCACCGGCAGGCCGCGGCGTGGTGGTTCCTCGGTATCCGCAGGCTGCTCGATGTGGGCCGGATGGCGCAGCCACTCGTCCGCAGCAGTCAGGCTGCCGGCGTCCTTGTCCGCCTTGCCCGAGTTGCCCACGACACTGTAGATCACCCGGTCGTCGACACCGCCGCTGGTCGGGCTGAGCTGGGCGTAGGGTTGATCACCGCGGCCTGTCGCTGGCTGTGCCGGGTCGCCGTCCAGCAGTTCGGCATGCTCCGCGGTGGAGAATGTGTCCGAGGTGCCGGTGTGGCTGGTGATGTAGTAGCTGCGCTCGTAGGAGTGTGAATGGCCGTTGTACACCAGGTCGACGCCGTAGGCGTCAAAGATCGGCACGAACTGCTCGCGCATGTCCCGTTGCGGGCGGTCAAAGCCGTTGACCTTTTCCACATCGTCCGAGTCGTGGTTCGCGCCTTTGGAATAGGGTGGGTGGTGGAAGATCACCACCGTCCAGTCCAGGTCGTTGCTGCTGAGGTCATCAATCAGCCACTCGCGCATGGTCGCCAGCTGCTCCGGATCCCGTGCCGAGAGCTGTGAATCCAGGCTCACCACGTGCACGTTGCCGTGGTCGAAAGAATAGTACTGCTCGGTGCCGCTGGCGACGCCGCCCGCTTCACCCTCTGCGGGCAGGGAGAAAATGTCCAGGTACGGCATGCGCCCGGGCTCGTCATCGGCTTCTGCCTGGTAGGAGTCCGGGTCTGCGCTGGTGCCCAGCCCGGGGAGGCCCAGGGTCGGGGAGAGAAAGCCCAGGCCCATTTCGTGGTTGCCGATGGTCGGCCACAGGGAGACCGATTTCAACAGGTCGGGGTAGGTCTCGAACACTGCCTGCTGGTAGTTGAAGTCGCTGCCTACGTTGTAGGCGTTGTCACCGAGCATCAGGAACAGGTCAATGGCCTTGCCGTCAGCTTCGACAAAGGCTTCCATGCCCGCCAGAACCTCGGCGGCCTCGCCCTCGTGCTCTTCGCGCTCGTCATCGCCGCCGGTGCCTGAATCACCGATCACCCACAGGCGCGTCGTGCCACCGGCTGCCGCGTCGCCCCGCGCGGGCGCCGTGGTGAACTGCTGTCCAGCGGGTGCGGTAGGCGCGCCACCCACAGAGTAGTAGTAGGTGGTGCCCGCTTCCAGGCCATCGATACGGACTTCCTTGTGGTCGCCCTCTGTGTCCTCGGCGGCAAAGCGCATCGCCAGGCCGTCGGCGCTGCTGCCGATGCAGGCGGCGGTGGCTTCCCCGCGCCACTTGATGATCACGCTGCTGCTGGTCAGCTGCTGCAGGAACAGGCGCGAGGACGCGGTTTCCGTGCCGTCACAGGGATTGGGCGGCGGCAGCACCTCTGCCACCTGGTCACTGCCATCGCTGCAGCCCGCGAGCAGTGCCGTCACGGCGACTGCCAGGATCGTCTTGTTGTTCTGGGTCATGTTGGGTGTCCGTTATTATTGTTGAGGGTAAGTGCACCGGAATACGCCGCAAAAATAACAGTTGCCTGCAGACTCGGCAACACATCGCTGCCGCGCGCGCCCGCTCAGAGCTGCGTTTCGCGACGCAGCCTGGCGAGTGCCTCGAGCTGTTGTGCGGCCGACAGCGGCGCCGGCTCGTGCTGCTCCAGTGCCGCCTCCCGGGGTATCGTCAGCGTCTCGCCGCGCAGAGCCCGTGTGCACCAGATCTGGTAGTGCTTGCGAAACACCGGCCAGGTCAGGCGTTCCGGGTTGTTGGCGAGAAAGAACCAGTCGCTGTCCCGGCCGGCGAGGTAGACCGCCGGGTGACTCCAGCGCTGCGCCGAACGGGGGCTCTGGGCATCACAGGCCTCGCGGTAGGCCGTGTAGGCATCGGGCAGACCGAGGCTGGCGATACTTTCCTGGCAACACTCCAGCATGCGATGCAGCGTGGGCAGATACTCACTGTTCTCGATGGCATGGCGGGCGCCGCGCAGAATTTGTTCAACCGGATAGTCCGCAAGGGATTCCAGCCACAGCTTCTTGATCTGCTTGAGCTGCTCGGCGTCGGGGTAGGCCGCGTAATACTGGTTGTGGTAGTTCAGCCGAAACAGGGCAAAGACCTGGTTGATGGCTTCGACATGGGCGTCGCCGGCAGGCCGACGGCGGGCATCAGTCGGCCCAGGAGGTGTCGTTGAGGTCGTCTGCGAGGCTTCGATCCCGCGTGCGACCCGTTCGAGAAGATCCTTGCTGTCCGTCATGGCTGTGTCCTGCCTGGTCAATGCGGTGCTGTTTTGCCCAATGGAACTTCACGTGCTGCAGGAACTTGCTGTTCCAGGATGTGTGGGCCTGGTTACTGTCGCGCCAGTAGACGATGAATTCCGGCAGCAGCCCCCGGGCGAAGTCCTCATCAATGTGGGACAGGCGCAGGATATCAAAAACATCGTCATCGGGCTGCCAGTCCTCGGTGATGCGTCGTGGCTCTGTGCTGTGGCGCATGCTGGAGGTGTACTTGGCCCACTGTATGCGGATGTGCTGGATGAATTTTGAGTTCAGTTCTTTCGGTGCATCGCCGCGTTCGCGCCAGTAGAGGATGAACTCCGGGGTGGCTTCACGAATGAAATCGGGGTCGATGCCGCCGCGCAGCATGATCTCCAGCGCATCCCGGCTGGGCTGCCAGTGATTGTCCAGCGGCACCTGCTGGTCGACGCGAAACGCCTCGGCTCGGTGCTGTTGCTCACGCCGCCAGCAGCTGATGACATGCTGGCGGAACTTGTTTTCCCAGGCGTGGCTGGGCTCACCGCGTTCGCGCCAGTAAAAGATGAAATCCTCCAGTTGGTCCAGGGTGAACTGGCGCGGTATGTTGTGGTTCAGCGCCAGCAACTGCAGAAGATCTTCGCTGGGGCCCCAGCTGGCGGGTAGCTGGGCTGCACTGCGCGGCGCAGGTGCCGCCGGCTCGTCGGAGGGGTTCGCCATGCCCATTGGCTGTCCACTGGCACCGGCGGGGGCTGCAGTCGGTGCATGGCCGTGCTGCTCGTTCATGGCGAACAGGAGTTCAGGGTGGCTGTGCAGGGGCGGGGACTCCACCAGAATGACGCCCTTGTCGACCAGGCTGCGGCAGATGCGGTAGAGGTCAGCGGGGCCCCAGAACGGCATCTGCTGCAACAGGACGTCGCGCTCAACCCGCAGCCAGCGATAGCCGCCATGCGGCTGGGCCTGGCGGTGCGCGAACAGCGTGGCCAGCTGCTGCAGGAGAATAGCCTCCTCCAGCCCGATCGTCGCCGCCAGCCCGGGCGAAAACACCAGTGGCGGTTCGGGAATCAGGGAGGAATGGGGCATGGACTGTCCGTTAGTGTTGGGCAAGTGGTGGTGGTGTGCACTAGGATACCGACCTGACCCGGCGTCTGATAGCAGGGTGGCCGATTTTTTCCGATGAGACAGGAGCAGGGCAGGGCATGGCGAAGAGCAAAACGGCGTTCGTGTGCAACGAGTGTGGCTCGGACTATGCGAAGTGGCAGGGTCAGTGCAACGATTGCGGGGCCTGGAACACCCTGTCGGAGATTCGACTGGGCGGCCCGACCGGGGGTGGCGCTGCGTCCCGGGGCGGCAAGGCCCGCGGCGGCTTCGCCGGCAGCGTCAGTGAGGCGCGCCTGCTGGGTGACATCGACCTCGCCGAGCTGCCGCGTTTCTCCAGTGGCGCCGAGGAGTTCGACCGCGTGCTGGGTGGCGGGCTGGTGCCCGGGTCCGCCATCCTGGTGGGCGGCAACCCGGGCGCGGGGAAAAGCACACTGCTGCTGCAGACCATGTGCCACCTGGCCGCGGGCATGGATGCCCTGTACATCACGGGTGAGGAGTCCCTGCAGCAGGTGGCGATGCGGGCGCGCCGCCTGGGTCTGGCCACAGACCGTCTGCGACTGATGGCCGAAACCAGTGTCGAAGCCATCATTGCCGCCGCCGAAACCCACCGTCCACGCGTTCTGGTGGTGGACTCGATCCAGGTCGTGCACTCGGATGACCTGAGCTCTGCGCCGGGCAGCGTTTCCCAGGTGCGCGAGTGCGCCGCCTTCCTCACGCGCTTCGCCAAACGTACCGGCACCGTGCTGTTTCTGGTGGGGCACGTCACCAAGGACGGCTCACTGGCCGGGCCCAAGGTGCTGGAACACATGATCGATTGCTCCATTCTGCTGGAAGGCGGGCACGACTCCCGGTTCCGCACCCTGCGCGGGCAGAAAAACCGCTTCGGCGCGGTGAATGAACTGGGGGTATTTGCCATGACCGAGCAGGGCCTGCGGGAGGTGCGCAATCCGTCGGCCATTTTCCTTGATCGCAGCAGCGAACCGGCCTCGGGCAGCGCCGTGATGGTGGTCTGGGAGGGCACGCGACCCCTGCTGGTGGAAATCCAGGCACTGGTCGATGCCAGCGCGCTGGGCAATCCGCGCCGCGTGGCGGTGGGTCTGGAGCAGAACCGTCTCGCCATGCTGCTGGCGGTGCTGCATCGACACGGTGGGCTGCAGGTGGGCGACCAGGATGTGTTTGCCAACGTGGTTGGCGGCGTGAAAGTACTGGAAACCAGTGCCGACCTCGCCCTGTTGCTGGCCATCGTTTCCAGCTTCCGCGACCGGCAGCTTCCGCGCGACATGGTGATCTTTGGGGAAGTGGGCCTGTCTGGTGAGATTCGCCCGGTGCCCAGCGGTCAGGAGCGCCTCTCGGAGGCGGCGAAACACGGATTCCGGCGGGCGATAGTGCCCAAGGCCAATGCGCCGCGCGGCGAGATTCGCGGCATGCAGGTGATCGCGGTGTCGCGGCTGGAAGAGGCCCTCGCCGCCGTCGAGTGATCTCGGCGACGAGGGACCGATATCTCAATCGTCCTCGTCTTCGGCCTCTTCCTCAAGCTGGCGCAGTTCCGTGTCCAGCACGTCGGGGTTGCTCATGTGGGCGGCCAGCAGGCGCCGCAGCGGGTCTATATTCTCCCGGTCGACGTGGTCAACCTTGAAACCCAGGCGCCCGGCTTCCACATGTTGCAGGTAGGCATACAACTCCAGCGGTTCTGCCTGGCCAGTGTCGATCAGCAGCGTAAAGGGCTCGTTGTATTGTGCGTCCCAGACATCCGGCTGATCCGTGGCGGCACCGCCCAGGGAAATGTCGATGAGGCGCTGGTGCCAGCTGCTGCCGCCCTGTTGCACCTCGACGGGAAGGTCGATAGCGACGCGGGTGTAGGCTCGGCGTTCGATAGGGGAGTCGGTCATGCCTGGTCTCGTGCGGATCAAATTGGATAAATCATAGCCCCGCTGCGGGCCCATTGCGAGGCCGGCGCAGCGGGCGGGTCATGGTGGTGCCCGCGGTCACTTCAGTTTGCGGTACTTCACCCGATGAGGCTGTGCCGCGGCGGCACCGAGGCGGGCTTTGCGGTCTTCCTCATACTCGGTGAAGTTGCCCTCGTGGAACACCACGTTGCCATCATCTTCGTAGGCCAGGATGTGCGTTGCGATGCGGTCCAGGAACCAGCGGTCGTGGGAAATCACCAGGGCGCTGCCGGGGAAGGTCAGCAGCGCTTCTTCCAATGCGCGCAGGGTTTCCACGTCCAGGTCGTTGGTCGGCTCGTCGAGCAGCAGTACGTTGGCGCCCTGCTTCAGCAGGTTGGCCAGGTGCAGCCGGTTGCGTTCGCCGCCAGACAGGTCCTTGACGAACTTCTGCTGGTCCGAGCCCTTGAAGTTGAAGCGCCCGAGGTAAGAGCGGGAATTCACCTCGTAATTGCCGATGCGGATCACGTCCTGCCCGCCCGACACCTGCTCCCAGACCGTCTTGCTGCCGTCCAGGTCGTCGCGGGACTGGTCGACATAGCCCAGCTTCACCGTCTCCCCGACCTTCACTTCACCGCCGTCCGGTTGCTCTTCGCCCATGAGAATGCGGAACAGTGTGGATTTACCCATGCCGTTGGCACCGATGATGCCGACAATGCTGCCCTTGGGTACGGTGAAACTGATGTTGTCGAACAGCAGCCGCTCGCCGTAGGTTTTTTTGAGGTTGGTCACCTCAACCACATTGTCACCGAGGCGCGGCCCCGGCGGAATGTAGATCTCATTGGTCTCGTTGCGGGCCTGGAACTCCTGTGATTGCAGCTCCTCATAACGCTGCAGGCGCGCCTTGCTCTTGGCCTGGCGACCCTTCGGGTTGCTGCGCACCCACTCCAGCTCGGCCTTGATGGCCTTCTGGTGCGAGGCCTCCTGCCGCTTCTCCTGTTCCAGGCGGGCTTCCTTGGCGGCCAGCCAATCCGAGTAGTTCCCCTCGTAAGGGATGCCGCGACCCCGGTCCAGCTCCAGAATCCAGCCGGCGGCGTTGTCGAGGAAATAGCGGTCGTGGGTAATGGCGACCACGGTCCCCGGGAAGTCGTGCAGAAATTTTTCCAGCCAGGCAACGCTCTCTGCGTCCAGGTGGTTGGTTGGCTCGTCCAGCAACAGCATGTCGGGCGCGGACAGCAGCAGGCGACAGAGTGCCACACGGCGCCGCTCACCGCCGGACAGCTTGGTCACGTCCGCATCCCAGGGCGGCAGGCGCAGCGCATCCGCCGCCACTTCCAGCTTGTGATCAAGGTTGTGGGCGTCGGTGGCCTGGATAATGTCTTCCAGCCGCGCCTGCTCCTTTGCCAGCGCGTCGAAATCCGCATCCGGCTCGGCGTAGGCCGCATACACCTTTTCCAGCCCCGCCAGCGCATCGACCGCTTCCTGCAGGCCCTCCTCGACATTGCCGCGCACATCCTTCTCGGGGTTGAGCTGCGGCTCCTGCGGCAGATACCCGATTTTGATGCCGGGCTGTGGCCGTGCTTCGCCGAGGATATCCGTGTCTATCCCGGCCATGATGCGCAGCAGCGTCGACTTGCCCGAGCCGTTCAGGCCGAGCACGCCGATTTTGGCACCCGGGAAGAAGGACAGGGAGATATCCTCGAGAATTTTCTTTTTCGGCGGCACAACCTTGCCGACGCGGTTCATGGTGTAGACGTACTGGGCCATCTGTATGCGTTGCCTGTGGTGGTAAAAATGTGGGCGGATTCTAGCAGGAATCGGGGCTGGGTTCAGTGCCGTGCTTTGTGCGTTCAGGTATCAGAGCTCCGTTCAGGTGCCGGCCGCGAACGGTGCAGGGCTGCCGGGACACGCTCAAGGCCATCCATGGCTCGCTTGACCTCGACATCCTGTCTCGGACAGTCTCGGCAGCCCTGCACCGCCCGCAGCCTCAGCAGTAAGCGATGGGCTTGAGCGCGCCTCGAATCGCCCCCACCGTCGCCCCGGCCGGTCCCGAACGAAGGCACCAACTCCGTCAATCCGCAATCGGCGCCGAACTCAAATCCTCCGGGTCCAGCTCCGACGCATCCGGCTCGTGCGCCTCGTGGAACTCATCCACCTCCCAGTTGGCCTTGTCACTGATCTCCGCAATGTGGAACAGCGCGTCGCCCTCATAAGCGAGGGGCAGATTGGTGCGGCCGATGACGATCCCGTGGATGTCCGCCACCACGTCCGTTTCACTGGTCCCCATGGGGTCGGCAATAAACCCAATGGTCTGTCCCTGTTGCACCTCTGCGCCCAGCGGCACCAGCACGCGGAGGATGCCGCTCTCAGGAGCGCGCAGCCAGCGCGTGTTACGGCTGATGGTCGGCGGCCGGGTGCGCGCACGTGAGCGGCGCAGCATGCCGATATGGCGCATCACGTTAAGTACCCCCTTAACCCCCGCGCGGATATAGATCTCGTCAAAACGCAGTGCCTCGCAGGACTCGTAGAGCAGCACGGGTACGCCGAGATCGCCCGCGGCCTGGCGCAGGGAGCCATCGCGTATCTTGGCATCAATGGCGATGGGCGCGCCGAACGCCTCGGTCATGCCCAGCACCGCAGGATCCTCCAGGTTGGCGCGGATCTGCGGGAAGTTGCTGCGGTGGCGTGCACCAGTGTGCAGGTCGATGCCATGGGTGCAGTGCGCCACAATCTCCTGCAGAAAGGTGTGTGCAATGCGGCCGGTCAGCGAGCCGCGCGCAGAGCCCGGGAATGAGCGGTTGAGGTCGCGGCCATCAGGCAGGTAGCGCGTGTGGTTGATAAAACCGTACACGTTGACGATGGGAATCGCGATCAGGGTGCCGCGCAGCCGGTCCAGATGCGGATCCTTGAGAATACGGCGGATGATTTCCACACCGTTGATTTCGTCACCGTGTACCGCGGCACAGACGAACATCACCGGCCCGGGTCGCCTGCCGCGCACGACTTGCACGCTGATGGACAGGTTGTCGCGGGTGTAGGTGGGCGCGACGGGGATGTCGATCACCTTGCGTTCGCCGGGCTGAACCCGCTGGCCGCCTATGTCCAGTACCTTGCCGTTTGCCGGCATCTGCCGTTAATCCTGCGTGCGTGCCCGCCTGCCGAGCAGGTAGGACTGGCCGGGGTCGACGAGGCAGCGGCCACGCATGGCGGTGCGGCCCAGCAGCATGCGAAAGCGCATGTTCTCCCGGTCGGTGAGTGTGATTTCCGCCTCGATGCGCTCGCCACCGAGCTCGATCAGAGTCTGGATGACGTAGCGGTTTTCCCGGTGACCGCCCGAGTCGGTGACCTGGCGCTGGTCCACAACCCGTGCTTCGCAGTCCACCACCTGTTCAGTGTCGCCCTGGCGCGGGTGGATGCCAAAACGCACCCACAGCTCACCATCCCGTTCAAATGGCTCAACGTAGAAGGCATGCAGGGCACTGGTGCGCGCGCCGGTGTCGATCTTGGCCTTGATGTGGGCAATGCCGAGCTCTGGCAGCCCCAGCCACTCCCGCCATCCCAGGGTGACCTGCCCGTTCACGCCGGCCTGGCCAGTGAGCGGCCGCGGCCGATGCCGTAGTATTCGATGTCCAGCTCTTCCATTTGTGCCGGGTTATACAGGTTGCGGCCGTCAAAAATCAGTGGCGTGCTGAGCTCGCGCTTGATCAGCTCGAAATCGGGTGACCAGAAGGCCTTCCACTCGGTGCAGATTACCAGCGCATCAGCGCCTTTCAGGGCATCTTCCTTGTGCGCACACAGTACCAGTTCATCGCGTTCGCCGTAGATGTCGCGGCAGGCCTGCATGGCCTGTGGGTCAAAGGCCTGTACGCGACCGCCACAGGACCAGATGCCCTCGATCAGGTAGCGGCTGGGGGCCTCGCGCATGTCGTCGGTGTTGGGTTTGAACGACAGTCCCCATACCGCGATGGTCTTGCCGCTGAGGTCGGCACCGAGCCGCTCCATGACGCGCTCTGCCAGCTTGTTTTTCTGCCGCTGGTTGGTGTCGTGTACGGCAGTGAGAATGCCCGCGCGGTGTCCATGCTGCTCTGCCAGGTGCTTGAGCGCGCGCACATCCTTGGGGAAACAGGAGCCGCCGTAGCCGCAACCGGGGTAGATGAACTGGTAGCCAATGCGCGGGTCCGAACCCATGCCGCGCCGGACCAGCTCGATGTCGGCGCCCACCGCCTCCGCAATGGCGGCCATTTCATTCATGAAACTGATCTTGGTGGCGAGCATGGCATTGGCGGCCAGTTTGGTCATCTCCGCGCTGCGCGGATCCATATGCATCACTTTTTCGTGATTGCGGTTGAATGCCTGGTACATGCGCCGCAGCTCTTCCAGCACGCGGGGGGACTCGGTGCCGATAATGATGCGGTCGGGGCTCTGGCAGTCGGCGACCGCGGAGCCCTCCTTGAGGAACTCCGGGTTGGAGGCGGCCTCGACGGCAATCGAGCGGCCCTGTTTATGCAGCGCGTCCAGGATATGCCGATGAATCCTGTCGGTCGTGCCTACCGGCACAGTTGATTTGGTGATCACCACCTTGCGGCTGGTCATGTAGCGGGCGATGGAGTCCGCCACCTGCATCACATAAGTGAGGTCGGCGGAGCCATCGCTACCGGCAGGCGTGCCGACGCAAACGAACAGATAGTCGCCGGCCTGCACGGCCTCTTTCGCATCCGTGGTGAATGACAGCAGTCCGCTGCCGATACCGTTGCGGATAAGCTGCGACAGGCCCGGCTCGTAGAACGGTACATCGCCCTCGCGCAAGCGGTCCACGCGCGCAGCGTCGATATCCATGCAGATCACCCTGTGGCCCACATCCGCAAAAATCGCTGCCTGTACAAGGCCCACGTAGCCGCTGCCAAATATGCTGATATTCATCGATTTCCGGGGGTTCCTGTATCGCCGTTTACTGATGGCTGCCCACTGTATGTCATAACAGTGACAGAAATAATACAGGAATCCCCTCCGGGTGACTCGCCACTTATATGCCGGGCCGAATTTGGGTAAAATGCTGCGCTCTTTTCACGGGCCACCGCGGCCCCGCCTGCCAGGGGACACCGATGTTTGACCAGCGCATGACCATTGAGGGATTTGACGACGAGATTTTCGCCGCCATCAAGGAGGAAGAGCGTCGCCAGGAAGAGCATATCGAGCTCATCGCCTCGGAAAACTACACCAGCCCGCGCGTGATGCAGGCCCAGGGCACCGTGCTCACCAACAAGTACGCCGAGGGTTATCCCGGCAAGCGCTACTACGGTGGCTGCGAGTACGTCGACAAGGCCGAGCAACTGGCGATTGACCGCGCCAAGGCCCTGTTCGGGGCGGACTACGCCAACGTGCAGCCGCACTCCGGCTCCCAGGCCAACTCCGCGGTCTACCAGGCCCTGTGCCAGGCCGGCGACACGGTACTGGGCATGAGCCTCGCCGACGGCGGTCACCTGACACACGGTGCCAAACCCAATTTTTCCGGCAAGATGTACAACGCGGTGCAGTACGGCCTCAAGGCGAGCACCGGCGAGGTGGACTATGACCAGGTTGAGGCGCTGGCGCTGGAGCACAAGCCAAAGATGATCGTGGCCGGTTTCTCCGCCTACTCTCGTGTCATGGACTGGGCACGGTTTCGCGAAATAGCTGACAAGGTGGGCGCCTACCTGCTGGTGGACATGGCACACGTCGCTGGTCTGGTGGCCGCCGGGGTTTACCCCAACCCGGTTCCCCATGCCGATGTAGTCACCTCCACGACCCACAAAACCCTGCGCGGTCCGCGCGGCGGCATCATTCTGGCGCGCGCCAACGAAGAGCTGGAGAAGAAGTTCCAGTCCGCCGTCTTCCCCGGCGGCCAGGGCGGCCCGCTGATGCACGTGATTGCGGCCAAAGCCGTCAGTTTCAAAGAGGCCCAGAGCCCCGAGTTTGTCGCCTACCAGAAGCAGGTTGTGGCCAACGCCCGGGCGATGGCGAAGACCTTCATCGATCGCGGCATCAATATCGTATCCGGGGGCACCGACAACCACCTGATGCTGGTTGACCTCATCGGCAAGCCCTACACGGGCAAGGATGCCGATGAGGCCCTGGGCAACGCGAACATCACGGTGAACAAGAACGCGGTACCCAACGATCCGCGCTCGCCATTTATCACCTCCGGCCTGCGGGTGGGCACGCCGGCCATCACCACCCGCGGCTTCAAGGAGGCGGAAACTGTGCAGCTGGCGGGTTGGATGTGCGATGTGCTGGAGGCGCTGGAGCAGGGTTCCGCGGATGCGGCGATTGCTGATGTGAAGGCCAAGGTGCTGGACATCTGTGCGCGGTTTCCTGTGTATCGGTGAATCGAGTGGCTGATTGACAAGAAGGGGGGCCTGTCTCTTATACACATCTCCGAGCCCACGAGACAGGCAGAAATCTCG
>CAJXUQ010000011.1 GCA_913061145.1 uncultured Haliea sp. | reverse complement strand
GATCTACACGTAAGGAGTCGTCGGCAGCGTCAGATGTGTATAAGAGACAGCCGACTGGCTGCGCGGTTCCGGCCTGCTGCTCATACTCGATCACGGCGACGGCTACATGAGCCTGTACGCTCACAACCAGAGCCTGTTGAAAGAGGTCGGCGAATGGGTGGCACCGGGCACGCCGGTGAGCACCGTCGGCAGCAGCGGCGGCCTTGAGCGCTCGGCTCTGTATTTTGAAATACGCAAGGATGGCAAGCCTCTGGACCCGGTCGCCTGGTGCCGCTGAAGCCCCGCGCTTGCGCGGTTTCAGCCGGAATCGGTTACACTGGGGCCTTTCATCTGGCAACGGCGCAACGCCGACGGCGGTAACTCATGCAGTCACAGTTCTCTCCCCTGGCAGTCCTGCGCAGTGCGCTGCTGGCCTGTTTCCTGGGGGCGCCCGCAGCGCTGGCGCAGCACACTCAACAGGATGCCCAGCTGCCGCTGGACGCGCTGCGCACCTTCGCCGACGTGTTCAACCAGATCCGCATCGGCTACGTGGAGGAAATCGACGACAGCACACTGCTGGAGTACGCCATCCAGGGCATGCTGATGAACCTGGATCCACATTCTGCCTATCTCACGGAAGAAGCCTTCGAAGACCTGCAAACCAATACCAGCGGCGAGTTCAGCGGGCTCGGCATTGAGGTGGGCATGGAAGACGGCTACGTCAAGATCGTCGCGCCCATTGACGGCTCGCCCGCCGCAGAAGCAGGCCTGATGAGCGGTGACCTGATCCTCAAGCTGGATGGCAAGCAGGTGAAAGGGCTTTCCCTGAACGAGGCCATTGAACTCATGCGTGGCCCGAAGGGTAGCCCAATCGAACTGCAGATAGGCCGGCCCGGCACCAGCCAGCCTTTCGATATCACCCTGAAACGCGACACCATCAAGGTGGCCAGCGTGCGCGAGCGCTTTCTGGAGCCGGGCTACGGCTACATCCGCGTAGCGCAGTTCCAGACCGGCACCGGTGACGATGTGGGCGCTGCGCTGCAGCGGCTGATAGCCAAGGGCCCGCTGAAAGGCCTGGTGCTGGACCTGCGCAACAACCCCGGCGGTGTGCTCGGTGCCAGCGTTGAAGTAGCCGGGTTGTTCATGGATGGTGGACTGGTGGTGTACACCGAGGGCCGACTGGCCAACTCGGAAATGCGCTACTCGGCTGAAGCCGGGGACGCCAGCGGCGGCGCGCCACTGGTGGTACTGATCAATGGCGGTTCCGCCAGCGCCTCGGAAATCGTGGCCGGGGCCCTGCAGGACCAGAAGCGCGCGGTCATCATGGGCACTGACAGCTTCGGCAAGGGTTCCGTGCAAACTGTCATGCCCATCTCTGAATCCCGCGCCGTCAAGCTCACCACCGCGCTGTACTTCACACCCAACGGCCGCTCCATCCAGGCGTCAGGTATCGAGCCCGACATTATTGTAGAGCGCGCCCAGGTCACTGCCTACGACACATCCAACCAGATTACCGAAGCCGACCTGACGCGCCGGCTGGACAACGTGAACGGCGAAACCCGCCGCAGCCAGCGCCAGTCGGAGGGCCTGCTGGGCACCGACAACCAGCTCTATGAAGCGCTCACGCTGCTGAAGGGCGTGAACATCCTCGGCCTGCGCAGCGCCCCTGCCAACGCCGGTACGGCGGGCGACGGCTGACCGCATGTGGCGGGGTCTGCTGCTAGCATTGCTGCTCCCTGTAGCCGCCTGGGGCATGCGCCCGCTGGAAACGCCCCAGGCCTTGCCCGTCTCCGGCGGCCTAGTCGGCACCGCCTACCGCGCGCCGCTGCCCAGCCAGCCCCCGCCCTTCGTACTGCCACCGGGCGACCCAGCCACGCTGGTCATTATCATTGACGACCTCGGCAACCGCCTCAAGGAAGGACGGCAGACCGTCGCCCTGCCCGGACGCATCAGCGTGGCGGTGCTGCCCCACACACCTCACGGTGCGCGCCTCGCCGAAGAGGCCCACCGCGCCGGCAAGGACGTGATGCTGCATGCCCCCATGAGCACACTGGATCACCGCCCCCTCGGGCCTGGCGCGCTCACCAATGAGTTATCGCAAACCGAGTTCCGCGACACGCTGGACGCCGCGCTGGCCAGCGTGCCGCATGTGCGGGGCGTGAACAACCACATGGGCAGCGGGCTCACCCAGAGTCCCGAACCCATGCGCTGGCTGATGGCCGAGCTCACCGAGCGCCAGCTCTATTTCGTGGACTCGCGTACCCACAGTGCCACCGTGGCCGCCGCCGCCGCGGCCGAAGCCGGCCTGCCGCACCTGTCACGGCAGGTGTTTCTGGACAACGTGGCGGAACCGGCGGCGATTGCCGAACGCTTTAGAGCGGCCGTCAAGCAAGCACGGCAACAGGGCAGCGCGGTGGTTATTGGGCATCCATACCCGGCAACGATCGCGTTTTTACAGGACATACTGCCACGGCTGGAAGAGCAGGGCATTCACTTGGCAACGGTATCGGAAGTGTTGGAGCTGTAGCGCCGACAGCCCACCCTGTTTATTTGAGTTCACTCAATGGGGTGCAGGTTGCAGCGTATACACTGGTCAATGCGACCGCTGTGCCACTGCTTCAAATAATGCGCGCTCTGCGATTTCTACTAATCGGAGCCTGTCGACAATAGCAAAGAGGCCTGCATCACAGCCTGCACTCGGTTATGAACGTTCAGCTTTCTGAACACATTCTTGAGATGGAAGCGAACCGTATTTTCCGAAAGGTCTAAATCTCTGGCGATCGATTTGTTTGAGGCGCCAACTGCCAGCAAGGTCATAATTTCCTGCTCGCGCGCGCTAAGCGTGACAGTTACGCTCTTGTCTCGTACTTCAGCCGCCGTAAACCGTTTCTGTATCGACAACGCGTGTTGCACCGTATGCTCGGAAAGCGCTTGCCCAGTCAAAACCAGGGTGATTAGCTCATCGAGATATGCCCCCTCGTCCAGCAAGGGGCGGATAAATCCAGTGTGCTCTGACAGTGTGAGGGCTTCTGCCATATAGCCTTGAGCATCTGTTTCCTCACCTATGGCCCAGGCAGCTTGTGCCATGAGTAACGCGTAACGCAGCAAAGAGCGCAAACGGCCTTGATGTCGCGCATCTTCAGAGAAATACTCAAGCTCCACCAAGGCTTCTCGCCCGCGGCCTTCGGCAAAAAGTAGGCGACACATGGCCAAAGCCGCCACATCACGCTCGCGCCAAGCCGCTTGCTTACCATCACCCTGTCGATAGTCCGCGAGCTTCATTCCGGAATCAGACACCAGAGTCCGTGCTGCCTTTAATTGCCCTGCTCGCACCAACAACTCGATGCGCTGGCATACAAGAAGGTCTTCAAGTCGCGCCAATCGCTGCTGATCGGCGTATTTCATAGCCTTGTCCAGCAGACGTAATGCTGACACCAGGCCAGACCGGCGAAATTCAATGTTACTAGCAGTGCAGTAGCCCGCCAGATAAATATCAAACCATGCCTCGCGCGCCTCCAGTTCACGGGGAAGCTGTCGGAGCACCGAAAGCGAAAAATCGTCCCGACCCAACTCATCAATCAGTTCGAGCATCAGAACATGACCGATAAGTCGAATCCCCTTGTCTTCGCCAAACTTCCTGCGAGCAATATCCAGGCCTTTTCGGTACAACTTTTCTGCACTGTCGGATTTTCCTTCCGCAAAGCTTGCATCACCTTGATGGAAGTACAGGTAGCTCTCGCCATAGAGAGAGCCGATCTCTCTAAAATTTCGAATAGCCTCTCGCGCGTAAAGGCGCGCACTGCGAAAATCACCCTGCTGCGTATGTACGACACACAGTAAATTGTAATGAAAGGCACGACATCCTGGACCCTCTCTGTCTATTTCAGCCGTAGAGTCGAGCAAAGCACGGTAGCTCGTCTCCTGAATCTGGTGGCCCGAATAAATCGCGAGATACGCATCGATCTGGCGGAAATCATTCAGAAGCGCTCCTGACGCGCTGGATGGCCGAATAGATTGATCACCAACCGCCAAATGCTCAGCGCTTCTGTAGGTCTGCGAAGCCTTGAAAACCATACCATCCTTCACTTCGATAATGGCCTGCAAGAGGAGAAGCAGCGGAGAACGACCGATGACTTCCGGGTTAAGAAGCCGGAGCGCTAGACGGATACGAGTAATCCCTTCACGCAGCCATAGAGAAATTGCACCCATGGACTCAATAATATCGATTGCACGGTCAGGTTCATCAGCAAGCACACTGTGGCGAACAGCATTCACCAGATCCAGTTCGCGCGCGTGCCACTCGGCAATTCGGCCATGTAACCGGCGCAGGAGTTCAGGGGCCTGCAACTGCAACCGGCGGTATAAATGGTCTCGCAGCAGGGGGTGTAACTCGACGGTTTCTCCCGGGCTTGAGATAGAGCGTATCAGGCAGTGCAGATGCTTGAGCTGATGCACTCGCGCAAGGCTGTCAGTCGCCTCTCGAACAAAATCCGCCATTACACAATCAACCCGTTCCAGAGGCGAAAGTGACATAAGGAACTGCTGATCCGCCGGCGCCAGACCATCCAATATCTGGTGCGCGAGGTAGGCCGACAACGTCGCAGCGTCACTGTCCAATTCCTGCAACAATCGGTCATGGTCGCGCTCGCTGGACAACGCGCTCCGCAGCATCTGTACGACAACTGGCCACCCCCCGGTGCGCCGGTAAATATCTTCGATAACGCCCGCCGGCAGCTGGTCAGCAAAGAGTTCGCGAATCTCGGGGAGCGTAAACTGCAGCGCTGCCGCGTCAACGCGCAACACGGCACCCTCCACCTCCAGCCTGCTGACATCTAACGCGCTATCATCTCTGGTAGCGACAAAAAGGTGTAAATTTTCAGGCGCATAGCGCAAGAGGCGCTGAATAACCGAACGGACAGTACTGCCTGACAACTGCTCAAAGTCGTCCAGAATGAGTAAAACCGGCTCGGAAAGAGCTTCGATACTGCGCTGAATAAGGGTGAGAATCTGCCGGGGTACCACCTCACCCTGCAAGGTTACGCCATCGTCCTCCCCCAACCGCAGCACGCCAGCCTGATATAGGCTAAAAGCCAGATAGACCAGCAGCTGCCGCTCGTCGTCGTCATCCTCGTCAAGAGCGAGCCAGCAACAGGCAGCCGCTTCGCAGGGCAAATGTTGAAGCCACGAAGATAGCAAAGTGCTCTTCCCGTAGCCGGCCGGCGCCCTAAGAATGGTCGCCTGCCTGGATAGCCCTTCATTCAACTTCAACTCTAGGCCGCGGCGTATCAGCACATCAACACGTGGCACCGGCGGGTACACCTTGGCGGGAACCAGCCAAGGAGGGAAGAGCGCCCCGTCGCTGCTCAAATCAGCTTTCAACCTATATCGCATGGCCTTGAATGTATAAGACTCACACCAAGAAATCGACTGCCTTTAGCTTTGCAGCAACTACCCGTTCGGGTGGCAAATAATTGTTTTCGAACATTCGCCCACTACCCTCGGACAGCGCGATACCACACCGTCCACTGGTTGTAGTCAGTTTCGCCGCTGGCTAGCTTAAGTCACAAAGGGAAAAAGAGTACGCAAGGCCATGAGAATAGGCGTCGACGTTGGCGGAACAAACACGGATGCAGTTCTAGTGGACGGCACCTCGGTGATCGCGAGCTGTAAGCAGACAACAACATCAGATGTCAGCTCCGGCATTCAAACAGCAATGCAGCGGGTACTCGATTCAGCAGACGTTGCCGCTGACACCATCACGTCCGTCATGATTGGCACGACCCACTTTACCAACGCCTTTGTTGCACGCCAATCTTTGCAGAAAGTCGGCATATTGCGCGTTGCACTGCCCGCGGCAAGCGGTATCCCCCCGCTGGTAGATTGGCCTGAAGACCTGCGCGAGGCCATTGAAGGGCCCTGCTTTCAGGTCCGGGGCGGATTCCAATACGACGGACGTGTCAACGCGGAACTGGACGAGGGTGGTGTGCGTGATGCGGCTCGCCGCTTCGCCGCTGCCGGTATTGAGACAATTTCGATCTCCTCACTGTTTTCGCCCATCAATGCGGACATGGAGTTGCGCGCCGCCGAAATTGTCCGGGAGACCATGGGCAAGGACATCTCCATTACCCTCTCTCACACCATCGGCAGAATTGGCCTGTTGGAGAGGGAAAATGCGACTATCATGAATGCATCACTCGCACGGCTTTCGCGCGATGTCGTGCGCTCTTTCGCGACGGCGATTAACGCACTTAAGCTCAATGCTCCGTTCTACATCAGCCAGAACGATGGCACCCTGATGAGTGCAGATTTCGTTGAACGCTACCCGGTACTCACCTTCGCATCAGGCCCCACCAACAGCATGCGCGGTGCGGCGCGCCTCGCCAACCACCATACGGCAATGGTCGCTGATATAGGTGGCACCACCACCGACTTCGGCTGGCTGCAAGATGGATTTCCGCGCGAGTCGACCGTGTCCGTGGACGTCGGCGGCGTACGCACCAACTTCCGTATGCCTGACATTTACGCCATGGGGCTGGGTGGCGGCTCGAGAGTTGTCCTGGAAGGCAATGAGGTCCGCATTGGCCCGGGCTCTGTAGGCTATCGCTTGACCGAAGATGCATTGGTATTTGGTGGCACTATGCTGACCACCACCGACATTGCCGTCGCAGCGGGCTACGCGGATATCGGTGACAGAGGCAGGGTCGACCACCTCGACACAAAACTGGTTGAGCGCTGCGTACAGAGAATACACGACATGATTGCGCAGGGTGTCGACCGCATGAAGACCAGTGCTGACCCGGTCCCACTGATTCTCGTCGGGGGTGGCTCCGTACTGGTCAACCGCGAGATACCCGGCTGCTCGGAAGTGATAGTGCCTGACCACGCGGGCGTGGCCAATGCGATCGGCGCATCGATTGCTCAGATAGGCGGGGAAACAGATCGGGTTTTCTTTTACGACGAGGGCGGCAGGGAAGCAGCTATAGATGCGGCACGCGCGGAAGCCTGTGAGCGCGCAATTGCCGCTGGAGCAGCCAGCGATAGCCTCAAAGTTATCGATCTTGAAGAGCTGCCACTGGCCTACGTTCCAGGCAATGCCGTCCGAGTGAAGGTTAAGGTCGCCGGTGACCTCGCACCCACGAACCCCGCACAACACCCGAGAGGCTCCTCCACGCAATGAAACTCAGCAAAAAAGACCTAAAGTACATTGCTACCGGGGCAGCGTTTCTGGGCACCGGTGGCGGCGGAGACCCATATATTGGCCGCATGTTGGCCACCAGCGCGATCGAGGAGTTCGGTGCACCCGACCTCATCAGCGCCGAGAGCCTCGCCGACGATGCCAATGTCTACACAATTGCCATGCTTGGCGCACCCACGGTTCTCGTGGAGAAAGGCGCCGCGGGAGCAGACCTTGACCTCGCACTGCAGGGCCTGCAGGACTATACCGGCAAAGTGGCCGATGCCGTCATCCCGATTGAGATTGGAGGAGTGAATTCGCTGGTACCGGTAGTGGCCGCAGCGCGCACCGGCCTGCCACTGGTTGACGCCGACGGCATGGGGCGCGCCTTTCCCGAGCTGCAGATGATTACCTACAACGTCCATGGCGTTTCTTGCACACCCCTGGTAGTCGCAGATGAGCACCTGAACTCCTTGGTCGTGAATGCAGGCAGCGCGAAACGCGCCGAGGACCTGGTACGCGTTTGTGCGGTCGAAATGGGCGCGAGTGTCATGCTCTCCAGTTATTTGATGACCGGGCGTCAGGTGAAGGACTGCGCCGTACTCGGCACTATGACCTTGGCGCTGCAAATTGGCCGCGCAATTTTGGATGGACGCCGCTCCGGCGACCCGGTGGAGGCACTTCTAAAGACCCTGCGCGCTACACCTTACTACAACAACTGCAAGGTCATCTTCGATGGCAAAGTGCGTGATCTGCAGCGCGAAACCCAGGGCGGATTTTCCGTGGGGATTTGCGAAATCGCCCCTCTGGATGGGAATGGTGCGCCGCTTCGACTGACTTTCCAAAATGAGCACCTGGTAGCACATCAGGCGGGAGTAGTGCGCGCAATCGTGCCTGACCTCATTTGTGTCGTCGACAGAGAAACCGCTGAGCCGATACCTGTTGAAGGCCTGAAATACGGCCAGCGCGTTAAGGTACTCGGCGTAAGCTCGCCACCTATTCTCAGATCCGCGGAAGCACTGGCCGTATTCGGGCCTGCAGCCTTCGGTCTGAAAGATCCTTTCCAGCCAATCGAAACACTTTAGCAAGCAAAAACACGGCCAAACAGGGGAAGAGAGATGCGACACAACAAAAAACTACTGGCGATACTGGTTTCAGCTACCAGCATGGGCTACCAGCCACAGCTTGCGGCACAACCACGAGAAGGGCTTCAGCTGGAAGAAGTTATCGTTACTGCACAGAAGCGCGAACAAAGTTTCAACGACGTGGGCATTTCAGTGACCGCGCTAACGGGAGACGACCTCGCCGCACTGCGCATGAATCAACCCATCGACATCGCAGCGCAAACACCCAACCTGCGCATCAACAATATTATCGCCAACTCCATCCCCAACGTGACGATACGCGGCGTTGGCCTGAATGATTACGCCACCAACAACAATCCCGCGGCCGGCATATACATCGACGAAGTCTATCTCGTTTCGCCGGCAATGCTCAGCTTCCAAATGCATGACCTGGCGCGAGTCGAAGTGCTGAAGGGCCCACAGGGTACGCTTTTTGGCCGTAACACTACGGCCGGCGCCGTAAACTTCATCGCCAACCGGCCTACTGAAGAGTTCGAAGCTGGCGCCACACTGGAATATGGAAGGTTTGGCTACGCCTCCGGTCAGGGCTTTGTCAGTGGAGAACTCGCACCGGGCCTGAGTGGGCGTCTTTCGGCCCAGCGGATACGGCAAAGCGACGGACATCAGACCAACCGCGTAAACGGGGAGGATGTTGGAAAAATTGACAGCACCGCGTGGCGCGGTCTGCTGCAGTGGCAACCCACCGAGCGACTGGATTTCCTGCTCAATGTGCATGGCGGCAAGGATGACTCGGATGTCTTTCTGATAAAAATCGATAATCCCTTCTCAGCTGAAGACGACGGTGACCGTGACGTATTCAGCTCCGGGGCATCCGTGGACACGCGGCAGGACATCGACAGCGAGGGCTTCTCACTCACAGCAAACTGGGAGTTTGCGCAACAACTCACATTGACCTCTATCAGCGCATGGGAAGAGTTGGACCGTTTCCACATTGAGGACCGGGATGCCACCAGCCTGCGGCAGCTCGACGGGTATTTCGACAACGCCATTGAGCAATTTTCACAGGAACTACGAGTCAGCTACTTAGGTGATACCTGGGTGTGGATCGCCGGCGCCTTCTACGGCAATGACGAGGTGAAAACCCGCGACCGCTTTGACGCCGGAGACCTGCTGCCTCTGCTGGGGCTCGACGGCTTCGAGTCACTCGGCAACGAGTACCGCCAGGAGACCGATTCCGCCGCAGCCTTTATCCACACTGAATGGGCCGTGATGGAGGACTGGCGGCTGACTTCGGGGTTGCGCTATACGGACGAAAAGAAGACTTTTTCAGATGCCTTTACCTATCTGATCGGCGGTGGTGAGGAAGCCCCCTTGTTCCCCGCAGTCAGGAATGAATACACCACGGATAATCTCTCAGGAAAGATCGGCCTGGACTACACCGGCTTCGAGAATATGCTGCTGTATGCGAGTGTATCCAAAGGCTTCAAGTCAGGCGGCTTTCAGGGGCAGCTCACCTTCGAGCCAAGCGATTTACAGCCCTTTGATGACGAAACACTTTGGGCCTATGAAGCAGGCACCAAGCTGACGCTGCTAGAGGGTTCAATGCAACTCAATGCATCATTCTTCTTTTACGACTATGAAGACATGCAGTTCTACGGAGGCATTTTTGACTCGCCGGTTGGCACGCTGTTTGGCATCGCCAATGTGGGCGACTCCGAGGTAACAGGGGGCGAAATCGAACTGGCCTGGCGCGCAACAGAATCATTGGATGTGCGGCTGGGGCTTGGCCTACTGGATACCGAAATCACACGCTCGATAGTCGGCGGGGTTGCAGAGGGCAGCGAGCTGCCAAACTCGCCCGAGGTGAACGTCAATGGGATGATTCGCTACGAGCAGCCACTGTCCGCGGGCCTCTACTTTGAAACCATTGTCGACTTCAACTACCAGGACGATGTGACCTTCGACATCGTGCGTCAACCTGTTGAGGCGGTGGAGGCTAGCTACTGGCTTTGGAATGCAAGGGCCGGCATTGGCACACAAACCGGTGAGTGGAAGGTATCCGTTTGGGGTAAGAACTTGTCGGATGAGCGTTACAGAACCCAGGTTCTGAACTCAAGCGTTGGCTACGGCGAATCCTGGGGCATGCCGCGCACCTACGGCTTAAGCCTTGAACTCGATTTGTAAGGATTCTGGCAGCCCATGAGGAGCACAGTATGAAGTCCATCGTTCATATCATTACCCCAATCATCACCGAGGGCATACGCAGCCTTGATGATGTAGATCCTTTTTTGCGTGCAGATCTTGAAGTTCGGCACAGCCTGATCAAGAACGGCCCTGCGTCCATCGAGTGCGCGGTAGATGAAGCACTGAGTGTGCCTGGCATTCTCGAAGAGGCCATTGCGGCCGAGCAAGCGGGCGCATCCGCAATCATCATTGATTGCATGGGTGATCCTGGCCTGGAGGCATGCCGGGAAGTAGTATCGATTCCTGTTCTGGGTCCGGCGCAAACCTGCATGCATTACGCCAGTATGCTCGGGCAGAAATTCGCTTTCATCACCGTGCTCGATCAACTGAAACCGATGATCGACGGACTGGCGGCACGCTACGGCCTGATGGACAACTACGCCGGGTTCGGAGCCATCAATGTACCTGTACTGGATATTGAAGAGCGCATCGACGACGTCATTGAACAACTATTTGAGGCATCGTTGCACAGCATCACCAAATCAAGAGCGGGTGCAATCATTCTTGGTTGCACCGGTTTCTTCGGTTGCGCAGAGGCCATAGCTACTCGCCTTGAAGCGGCCGGCTATACCGTACCGGTGTTAGACCCAATACCGCTGGCCCTTCACGCCGCAGACGCTCTAGTAAAAACAGGCCTCTCGCATAGCGGTAGAATTTACCATAAGCCGAGGCGCAAGGCCCTACGCGGATACTCCTTGCAGGGTTTTTATGATGTGGCTAACAGTTAGGCGCAGTCGCACACTGCGCGACGCCTTGATTGAATCCGCGAGGTGGTGGGGGACTAACTAAACGTTTCCCCCGCCGCACCCTCTATCTCAAAAACGGGCAAAATGCGCGGATACTGGTTTGCCCACTCCTGGTACTGCTTGTAGACAGGTGCATGCCGGCAGCACAGGGCAAACTTCTCGTCACGCTCTGCGCCTTCCAACAGTCGTGTTTTCACATTGTAATTCTTGCGTTTGTAGCGCATTGCCGCATCAGGGGTGGCGCGAAGATTATGCGCCCAGTGGGGGTCCCTGCTGGTGCCACCGCGCGAACCCACGACCAGCAGCTTGCCATCGCCAGTGGGAAAGGCCGGCAACACCGTGGAGCGCGGCAAACCCGATTTGCGGCCTAGCGAGGTGAGGATGCAGGGATTGTTATAGCCGGATTTGTCATCTTTTGTGAAGATCCAGATGATTGGTGAGAAAGCGAACCATCGGACGCAGAACACATCAAAGACACGGCCGAACTCCGAGCCGCCGAACCATCTGATGAATTGCTGAACTGGCGACACCTTCATTGCAGATTTCCCTCTCGCCCGGCTGTCAATCGTTATGTGTGGTTTGACGGTACTCGCGAGACAGCTCAAGTAGCCGGTCCTGCGGAATGCATCTGCCGGCGGCGGTCATGCACGTTTATCACCCAGCTTCAGCTTCCCCATCACTTCACTGAGTGACAGACCTTGAATCTCGACGACCTTCCTTTGCGCAACCTTGCCTGCAATTATAGTGACAGCGCTTCGAGGGACGCCCAGTTTTTTTGCTAATAGCGCCTCGACAGCCGCATTCGCTTTCCCATTCTCCGGGGGTGCCGACACTCTTATTTTAAGCATATCGCCGAGCCATCCTGACATTTCCGAGCGGGATGCTCCTGGCACTACTTTTATATTGAGTTTTGTAATCGCGCAAGAACCCCGTTTCGGAAGAACACAACCAAGCCCACATTATACGGAAAGCGCCTCAGGATATTCTTACGGTTAAATCCCTCTCAACACAGCCACCCTCCGCTGAATAAGGTCGGTTGCCCCGATGACTGCTTAGGGTAAACTCAGTGGCCACGACTAAACGCAAATGCGAGTCGGCATGGATACACCGCCACAACTATATTGTGACAACTGCCACAGTGCCCTGCACGGTGCTTTTTGCCATGAATGTGGCCAGGAAAAGAAGAGCTATATCCGCAATGTCAGCGGCGTCATCACGGAGTTCTTTGGTGAATTCAGTAACTGGGATACCCGGGTCTGGCGAACACTGTTCCCCCTGTGGTTTCGCCCGGGCTTCCTCAGCCAGCGCTACGTGTCCGGCCACCGGGTACCCTACGTACCGCCGCTTCGTCTTTACCTGTTCACATCCATCATTGCCTTCCTGCTGTTTTCGCATCTCACCCCTTCCGATGTCGTAACCATCGAGAGGGCGCCCGATGCACCGGCGCTGGAAGTGAATGAACAGCTGCAAAACCTGTTGGACAACCCGCAGCCAGTGGTCACGCGGTTTTTCCGCCTCGCCCCCCAGATGATGTTTGTTCTGCTGCCCACCTTTGCACTGATACTGAAACTGCTCTACCTGCGCTCGCACCGCTACTACACGGAACACCTGATTCTGGCGCTGCACAACCACAGTTTCATTCTGCAGATGCTCGCATTTTACCTGGGAGTGACTGCAGTGGAGCGGATGCTGGGCACACACTGGCTGGCGGCCGCCCTGTCCTGGCTGGACACGCTGATTATGTGCTGGATTCCAACCTATCTGCTGCTGAGCCAGAAGCGCTTCTACCAACAACGCTGGGGCAAGACGCTGCTGAAATTCTGCCTCACCGCTTCGATCTACAGCGTACTGCTGTTGGCAGCTGGCTCAGGCCTGATCCTGTTCAGCGTTCTATCCCCCTAGCGGGCAAGGCCAGAGAAGCAAATACCAACCCTGGAGCTGCGCCACCGCGCGAGGTCTGGATATCACTTCGGCGCGTAACGGGCCTCGAAGGCAGGCGGGTCCTGGTTGTAAAGCAACACGCAGGCCTGGCAGATACAGACTCGCCCCTTTGCTGCACCCGGCACCAGGTCCACCAGAGCCCTCGGGATACTGGCCGCAGCACACCAGCAGGGCTGCGTGCTGTTCACGCCGCAGGCATTCGTGCCGCCGCAAAAGGGGCAACTGTCCTCACAGAAACGGGTAAGCATTATATCCTCCGCAAACTGTTCGCGACTCAACGCCGGTTGCATCAGTGTAAGTCACCGCTGCGCCACCTGCGCAAGCTCACTTCGGGTGAGCGGCCTCGTGGTACCGGCTTGCAACTCGCCCAGCCTCACAGGCCCTATCGACACACGGTGTAACGACATGACCTTGTTACCAAAATGGCCGAACATGCGTTTCACCTGATGGTACTTGCCCTCAACCAGCGACAGCCTGCAGGTCCGGGCAGAGCGTATTTCCAGTTGCGCGGGCAGTGTAGTCATTCCCTCATACGCGAAGTAAATACCGGCCCGAAACGCCGCCACATACTCCTCGCTCAGGGGCCTGGCAACACTGACTTCGTAGACTTTCGGCAGTTTCGTTTCCGGTGCACTCAGCCTGCGCGACCAGGCACCGTCGTTCGTCAACAGAACCAGCCCTGTCGTATTGAAGTCCAGACGCCCTGCAAGGTGCAGCTCATGTTTCCTGGGGTGGCGGACGAGATCCAGCACCGTGGGGTGCTTACCGTCCTTCGTAGCGCTGACCACACCAGCAGGCTTGTGCAGCGCAAGGTATACCGGCTGCGCGTCGTTCAGGACGATTCCGTCCAGCACAACCCGGGTGAACCGGGTAACCGGCTGTCGGATGCAGTGCGCAGGGATGCCGTCCAGCAGGATTTTGCGCTGCGCAATCAGCAGGCGCACCTCCCCCATGGAAAAACCGCTGTTCTGGGATATGAACCGGTCAAGCCGGGTGGTTGAGCGCTTCATGCTGGATCGGTGCTACCGACGCCCTTCGGTTCGGACTACGGTCGAGTTCTGCCGGGGCCCACGAGCAGTGCGCTGAGCTGCCCGTTTACCCTGAAACTCTGGATGAGCAAATATAGGCTGAGGAACAGGGCGCCTCCAAAAAACGCGGCAACACCCAGGCACAACCCCGCGACGGAGAAACCGTGGCGCCAGGACACCCACAGCGCCACCAGCGTAAGCATGAACATGAAATCCAGATTGAACTGCCCGGCCCAGCCCATGCGGGCCATATCACCGAAGAAGACGCTGAGCAGGCCGAAGCCATGCTCGCCTATCACGATTCCGGTATACGCCGTCAAAACGATAAACACTGCAACCAGCAACACTCTCAAAGCTGTCATCACGTTCTCCTGCCAAAAGCCTGTAGCCGCATCATCGCGCCCAGCCGGCCGCTGTCTTCCTGTGCGCAGCCAATGACGCTATCACAGGCTGTGCCGTTTTTTCAGCCGCTGCATCTCACTGAGAATACTGACGAGCCTGTAAGCACCCCAGACCATGACGGCCCCGCCCGCCCCAAGGAGCAGGTTGACGACACCCGGTTCATTGAGCAGGGGGTGAAAAGCTGCTCCTTTCGCCGCGAACTTCCCATACAGCCCCAGCCCGAAGAGAAGGGTGCCGGGAGCCTCAATGATCTGCACTTTGCGCAGTTGCCTGTTTAACGCCTCGAGTTGTTCCTGGGGTTGTTGCTGCACGTTCACCTCCCGGCTTCTGGTAGACAGGTCACGTGACCTGCGGTCATCGTGCAAAGACCGCTTACTTACAAACAGCTTTATAACAAATTCTGCTAACACAATCGCCAAGCGTTTCTTTCCCGCCCGCGCAGAGGCGACTACTATCTGCAAACTTCTTCGGAGACAACATCATGGTATGGCAGGGCTGGCTTTCACTGGGTTTGGTGGGGGTGGTGCTCGCCCTGCTGATTGCCACGCGACTGCGCCCCCATGTTGTCATGCTGGGCGCGCTCACCGTGCTGGTGACAACCGGCGTACTCAGTGCGGGGCAGGCCCTGGCGGGGTTTGCCAACGAAGGGTTGGCCACCGTGGCCGCGATGTTCGTTGTCGCGGGTGGCATTCAGGCTTCCGGCGGTGCAGAGCTGATTGTGCAGCGCCTGCTGGGCCGGCCCACCACCGCGCGCGGCGCCATGCTGCGCCTGTTTGCGCCGGTGGCGCTGCTCAGTGCCTTTCTCAACAACACGCCCATCGTGGCCACCATGATTCCGGCCGTGAACAGCTGGGCGCGACGCATCAATGTCGCGCCCTCCAAGCTGATGATTCCGCTCAGCTACGCCGCGATTCTCGGTGGCACGCTGACACTGGTGGGCACCAGCACCAACCTCGTGGTGAACGGCCAGTATCGCAGCCTGACCGGCGCTGAAGGGTTCTCCCTGTTCGCCATCACCGCGGTGGGGCTGCCGGTGGCCCTGGCAGGTGCCGCCTTCATGTGGCTGTTCTTTGCCCGCTGGCTGCCGGAACAGCGGGACAACGCGCCCTTCGCCAACCTGCGCGAGTTCACACTGGAGGTCGCGGTGGCCCCGGGCGGCCCACTGATCGGCAAAACCGTGGAGCAGGCCGGCCTGCGGCATCTGGTGCGCGTGTACCTGGTGGAGATCGAACGCGAAGAGCAGGTCATTTCGCCCGTCGGCCCTGATGAGACATTATACGGCGGCGACCGACTGGTGTTCGCAGGCGATACCGATGCGATTGCAGACCTGCTGCGCATCAACGGAGTGGTGCCCTCTACGCAGGTCACCGCCGAGGCCGCACCATCCAGGGACCGGGCCGAGCGGCGCCTGGTGGAGGTGGTCGTGTCGCCACACTGCGCCGCGGTGGGCCAGGCCATACGTGACGCACAGTTTCGCGACCGCTACGGCGCAGCTGTGCTGGCAGTCGCCCGCAACGGGGAACGGGTGCGCGGCAACCTCGGCAGCACGGAACTGGCAGCAGGCGACACTCTGCTGCTGGAAGCGGGCCCAGACTTTGTCACCCGACAACGCCACAGCCGCGACTTTCTGCTGGTCAACGACCTCGCCACCGAACCACCGCGGCATGATCGCCTGTATCTGGCGTGGTGCATTCTCCTGGGCGTTGTGCTGGCGGCTGGCACGGGCCTGTTGAGCATGCTGAATGCCGCTTTGATCGGCGCGCTGCTCATGCTGCTGGCGGGCTGCTGCTCGCTGGAACAGGCAGAGCGCAGTCTGGATCTCACGGTGTTGCTCACCATCGGCGCATCGTTCGCGCTGGGCGCAGCACTGGAGCAGTCCGGCGCCGCGCTGTTCCTGGCGCAGGGCCTGATCAGCCTGGGGGCTGACAGACCCTGGCTGCTACTGGTGCTCACCTACTTCACTGTGTCGTTGCTGACAGAAGTCATCACCAACAACGCGGCGGCCATTCTCATGTTACCCATTGCGCTCAGCGTAGCCGCCAACAGCGGCCTGGACCCGGTGCCCTTCGTACTGGCCATCATGATGGCTGCCTCGGCCAGTTTTGCCACGCCGCTGGGCTACCAGACCAACCTGATGGTCTACGGTCCGGGCGGCTACCGGTTTACAGATTTTCTCCGAGTGGGTGTGCCAATGAACCTGTTTATCGGTGCCGTCACCCTGGGGGTACTGTTGCTCGGCTGGCCGCTGCTGCCGCCCACAGAGTAACCTGCTGCGCGGTGGCCGCAGTGCATTGCATCGCGCAGGGCGAGCGGGGAGAATGCAGGGGCACGCAGGCGCAGGAGCGCGCTGCGGGTATGGGAGCCGGAATGCGATGAACCAGCAGCAGGCAGACATCGTGATCGTGGGAGGCGGCGGAGCCGGCCTGCGCGCGGCCATCGCCGCGGCCGAGAGCAACCCCGGCCTCGACATCCTGCTGCTGTCCAAGGTGTACCCGATGCGCAGCCACACGGTCGCGGCAGAGGGCGGCTGTGCCGGCGTCATCCAGGCGCACGACAGCGTCGACGCCCACTTCGACGACACCGTGGCCGGGGGTGACTGGCTCTGCGACCAGGACGTGGTGAACTATTTTGTGCGCCACGCCACGGAAGAAAACCTGCGGCTGGAGCACTGGGGCTGCCCCTGGAGCCGCAAACCGGACGGCAGCATCAACGTGCGCGCCTTCGGCGGCATGCAGATAGAGCGCACCTGGTTCGCCGCCGACAAGACCGGCTTCCATATTCTGCACACGCTGTTCCAGACATCGCTCAAGTACCCCGGAATTCGTCGCTGTGACGAGTACTTCTGCACCGACCTGCTGGTGGAGGATGGCCACTGCGCGGGTCTGCTCGCCATCGACATGCGCAGCGGAGAGCAGACCCTGATTGCGGCATCCGCTGTTATTCTCGCTACCGGCGGTGCTGCCCGCGTGTATCGCTATAACACCAACGGCGGCATCGTCACCGGTGACGGTATGGCGCTGGCCTACCGGCAGGGCGTCCCCCTGCGCGACATGGAGTTCGTGCAGTACCATCCCACCGGCCTGCCCGGCTCGGGGATCCTGATAACCGAGGCAGCACGCGGCGAAGGTGGTGTACTCACCAACCGCGAGGGCTACCGCTACCTGCAGGACTACGGCCTGGGCCCGGAAACGCCGCTGGGCCAGCCGCAGAACAAGCAGATGGAGCTGGGCCCCCGCGACCGCCTCAGCCAGGCGTTCTGGCACGAAGAGCAGGCGGGCCGCACAGTGGCCACGGAGCGGGGCGCGGCGGTGTACCTCGACTTGCGGCACCTCGGTGAACAGCACATCCAGGAGCGCCTGCCCTTCATCCGCGACCTGGCGCGCACCTATGTCAACGTGGACGCCGTGCACGAACCCATTCCCGTGCGTCCTACAGCCCACTACACCATGGGCGGCATTCAGACCGACCGCCACACTGCCACCTGTCTGCCGGGGCTGTATGCGGTGGGCGAGTGCGCCAGCGTGGGGCTGCACGGCGCCAACCGGCTGGGCTCCAATTCGCTGGCAGAACTGAGCGTTTTTGGCCGTCTGGCGGGGGAGCAGGCGGCAGAGCGCGCAGCACAGGGGTTGGCGGTGGACCCGCAACGTCTACGGCCACAGGCTGAGGCACAGGCCGCCGGGCGGGAAGCGTTGCGTACGGCAAACGGCCCGGAACGCCTCGCCGCCCTGCGCGATGAAATGGCCTGCGCCATGGAGGGGGGCATCGGCATTTTCCGCGTGCCGGCACAGATGTCCGCGACCGTCGAGAAGATTGCCGAGCTCAAGGCGCGCTATCAGCAGCTGGGCCTAAAGGATGGCAGCCGCGCCTTCAACACGGAATGGCTGCAGGCGATCGAGCTGGGCTTTCTGCTCGACGTCGCCGAAGCGATGAGCCACGCCGCGCTGGCGCGGCAGGAGTCCCGCGGCAGCCACCAGCGTCCGGAGGATTTCCCGGCGCGCAACGATGCGCTTTTCCTCAAGCACAGCCTGGCCAGGCAACAGCAGGGAGGCGCGGCCGAGGTCAGCTGGCAGGACGTGGTCATCACCCGCTCGGCGCCGGGCGAGCGGCACTACGGTGGCAAGGCGACCGGGGAGGCAGGCAGGTGAGCGACACTATCGAGCTGGCGGTCACGCGCTACCGCCCCGAGCAGGACACGCAGCCCTGGGAGCAGCGCTATACCGTGCCCTGCAGCGACGACATGTCCGTACTCGATGCCCTCAACTACATCAAGGACGCACTGGACCCGTCCCTGAGCCACCGCTGGTCCTGCCGCATGGCCATCTGCGGCAGCTGCGGCGTGATGGTAAACGGCGAACCGAAGCTGTCCTGCAAGACCTTCCTGCGCGATTACCGCGAAGCCGGTGTGCTGGAGGTCCGGGCGCTGGACAACCTGCCGGTAGAGCGCGATCTGGTCGCGGACATCAGCGGCGTGGTCGAGCATATCGAGGCGGTGAAGCCCTGGTTGATACGCCATAGCGAGGCCCCCGTCGACACGGCACACTCACAGACTCCGGCGCAGATGGCGCGCTACCACGCCTTCAGCCAGTGCATCAATTGCGCGCTGTGCTATGCCGCATGCCCGCAGTTCGGGCGCAACCCGGCGTTCCTGGGCCCCGCCGCGCTCACCCTCGCCCAGCGCTACAACCTGGATTCCCGCGATGAAGGCAGCAGCGAGCGCATGCCCTGGCTGAATGCGGAGGAGGGTGTGTGGAGCTGCACCTTCGTCGGCTACTGCTCGGAGGTCTGCCCCAAGGACGTAGACCCGGCCTCGGCGATCAACCGCGGCAAAGTGGCATCGGACATCAACTACGGGGTCAACCTGTTCCGCCTGCTGCGAGGCAAGGGCGATGCGTAAACCCTGGCAGCCACAACAACCCCGCAGCTGGTGGCTGCGCAACCCGGCCTACCGCCGCTACATGCTGCGGGAAGCCACCGCGCTGCCCCTGCTGCTGTACACCCTGCTGCTGCTCGCCGGGATAGTCCAGTTCAGCCGTGGCGAGGCCGCTTTCGCCACCTGGCTCAGCTGGCTGCAAACGCCGGCAGGGCTGCTGCTGCAGGGTATCGCGCTGGCGGCGGCCCTGTTGCACGCGGTGACCTGGGTCGCACTGGTGCCAAAGATTCTGGTCATCGACAGCGACCGCCTGCGCATTGATCCGCGGCATGTGTTGCGTGCCCACCAGCTCGGCGCGCTGGCCGGCAACCTGGGGCTGGTCGGCGCCACACTCTGGCTGCTGTGGCCAGCAGGGGGCGCGTAACCATGCGCCGCTCCCACGAGCCCATCAGCTGGTCCCTGTTCGGCGCCGGCGGCATGCTGCTGGCGTTTATCGGCCCGGGGCTGATTGCGAGCACGCTGCTGCTGGGCTGGCTGGTGCAGGATCCACAGGCGCTTTATGCCACACTGAGCAGCGGCCTGCAGCACCCGCTGACGAGGCTGGCGACGCTGGCCGTGATTGCACTACCGCTGTACCACACCGCACATCGCCTGTATCACGGCCTGCACGACCTGCACATCAAAGGGCCGACCTGGCTGCTCGGAGGGTTTTTTTACGGCGGGGCTACGGCACTCAGCGCCCTGTGTGCCTTCTGGCTGTTCACGCTGTAATCCAGCGCCGCTAGAGACGCACCTCGATGCCCCGCTCGGCCATATAGGCCTTGGCTTCGGGCACGGTGTATTCCGCAAAGTGAAAAATGCTGGCGGCCAGCACCGCATCGGCACCGCCCAGCAGAATGCCATCCACCAGGTGCTGCAGGTTGCCCACACCACCGGAGGCGATCACGGGAATATCCACAGCGTCCGTAATCGCGCGGGTGACACCCAGCTCAAAGCCGTTTTTGGTGCCGTCACGGTCCATGCTGGTGAGCAGGATTTCCCCGGCTCCCAGCTCCGCCATCTTCACCGCCCAGGCGACCGCATCGATGCCGGTGGGTTTGCGCCCGCCGTGGGTGAAGATTTCCCAACGCGGCTGGCCGTCCACATCGGCCACGCGCTTGGCGTCGATCGCCACCACGATGCACTGGGCACCGAAGCGCTGCGAGGCCTGGCGCACGAGTTCGGGGTTGTGTATTGCGGCCGTATTGATGCTGACCTTGTCGGCACCGGCATTGAGCATGGTGCGGATGTCGTCGACCGAGCGAATGCCGCCCCCCACGGTGAGCGGAATAAACACCTGCTCGGCAATCTGCTCCACGGTGTGGACCGTGGTTTCGCGGCCCTCGTGGCTGGCGGTAATGTCCAGGAAGGTGATTTCGTCAGCGCCCTGCTCGTTGTAGCGGCGGGCAATTTCCACCGGATCACCCGCGTCGCGGATACCGACGAAATTGACCCCCTTGACCACGCGCCCATTGTCGACGTCGAGGCAGGGGATGATGCGTTTGGCCAGGCCCATCGCTCAGGCCGCCGCGTCACAAAGGCGTTGCGCTTCGGCCACGTCCAGTGTGCCCTCGTAGATGGCCCGGCCGGTGATGGCACCGCAGATGCCTTCATGTGCCACAGCCTGCAGGGCCCGAATATCCTCCAGGTTGGTGATGCCGCCGGAGGCGATGACCGGAATGCTGGAGGCCCGGGCCATGCCCAGTGTGGCTTCCACGTTCACACCCTGCATCATGCCGTCGCGGGCAATGTCGGTGTAGACAATGGCGGACACGCCATCGGCCTCGAACTGCCTGGCGAGGTCCGTGGCCAGCACCGTGGACACCTCCGCCCAGCCATCCGTTGCCACCAGACCATCCCTGGCGTCCAGGCCGACGATGATCTTGCCCGGAAACGCGCGGCAGGCCTCGGCGACAAACGCCGGTTCCTTCACCGCTTTGGTGCCGATGATCACGTAGCTGACCCCGGCCCGCACATAGTGCTCGATGGTCTCCAGGCTGCGAATGCCACCACCGATCTGGATCGGCAGCCTGGGCCAGGCGGCGGCAATGGCCGTCACCACCTCGCCGTTGACCGGCTCTCCGGCAAAGGCGCCGTTCAGGTCCACCAGGTGGAGGCGCCGACAGCCCGCGTCCACCCAGCGCCGGGCGACGGCCAGCGGGTCATCAGAGAACACCGTGCTGTCCTCCATCAAGCCCTGCCGCAGGCGCACGCACTGGCCGTCTTTCAAATCGATAGCGGGAATGATCAGCATGAGGGTGTCCAGTTGATGAAGTTGCGCAGCAGCTGCAACCCGGCGGTGTGGCTCTTCTCCGGGTGAAACTGGGTGGCAAAGAGATTGTCCCGGGCCAGCACCGCATCGGCACAGACGCCGTAGTCAACGCTGCCTGCGACGAGCGAGCGGTCGGCAGCGGTGACGTAATAGCTGTGCACGAAATAGAAACGGGTGGCATCCGGAATGCCATTCCAGAGTGGGTGCTCACTTACTCTGCGAACCTCACTCCAGCCCATGTGCGGCACTTTCAGGCGCTGCCCTTCGGCGTCGTGCAGCGGCTGGCCAAAGTGGCGCACGGTGCCCGGAATCACGTTCAGGCAGTCCACACCGCCGTTCTCTTCCGAGTGGCTCATCAGCGCCTGCATGCCCACACAAATGGCCAGCACCGGCTTGTGCTGCTCGGTCAGGGCCACCTGCAGCAGCTCGTCGCAGCGCAGGCGGCGGATCTCCGCCATACAGTCGCGTATGGCGCCCACACCCGGGAAGACGACGCGGTCCGCCGCGCGGATCTGCTCAACATCGTGAGTCACCACCACGCGTTCAGCGCCGACATGCGCCAGCGCACTGGCCACCGAGTGCAGGTTGCCCATGCCGTAGTCGATCACTGCCACTGAACCGCTCACGGGTGTTACAGCACACCCTTGGTGGAGGGCATCATGCCGGCCATGGCCGGGTCCGCCGAGAGCGCCATGCGCAGCGCGCGGCCGAAGGCCTTGAACACCGTTTCGATCTGGTGGTGGGTGTTCTCACCGCGCAGATTGTCGATATGCAGCGTGACCTGGGCGTGGTTGACGAAGCCATGGAAAAATTCCTGGAACAGGTCCACGTCAAAGCCGCCCACGGAGGCGCGGGTAAACGGAATGTGATACACCAGTCCCGGCCGGCCGGAGAAGTCCACCACCACGCGGGACAGCGCTTCATCCAGCGGCACATAGCTGTGGCCGTAACGCACAATGCCTTTCTTGTCGCCCACCGCCCTGGCGAAAGCCTGGCCGAGGGTGATACCGATGTCCTCCACCGTGTGGTGGTCGTCGATGTGCAGATCGCCCCTGGCATGGATGTCGAGATCGATCAGGCCGTGGCGCGCAATCTGGTCCAGCATGTGCTCGAGGAAGGGGATACCGGTGTCAAATTTCGCCTGACCGGAACCGTCGAGATTCACCGTGGCGGTGATCTGCGTTTCCAGCGTGTTGCGAGTCACACTCGCCTTGCGCTCAGACATACTATTCTCCAGAACCTGCACTGGCGGATGGGAACCGGGGCCAGGCCCGGAAAAGCGCGCCATTATAGAAGAAAGCCGGGCCGAATTCACCGTCGGATGTGCCGCGGCAGCGTTGGCCACAGGCGGGCATCCCGGGCAGCAGGTAAACTGTGGCGAGGCCCGCCGCGTACCAACTGATGAACAGTCGCGGCAGCACACGAAACACGCAAACACCACAAGCCGCCATCGAACAAGGACTCCACACCCATGCACGCCACCCTGCCGCTGCTGGAAGCGACCGATTTCCCCGCCCTCAGGCGGGCTGCGCTGCAGACCCTGCAGGTCAACCTCGGTTACCTGTGCAACCAGAGCTGTGTGCACTGCCATGTCAACGCCGGCCCCACCCGCACCGAGATGATGAGCGACAACCTCATCGACCTCATACCCCGGGTATTGCAGGCACGCGGCGTGTCGCTGCTCGACCTCACGGGCGGCGCCCCGGAAATGCACCCGCGCTTCCGCGACCTGGTGACCGCGGCCACCGCCCAGGGTGTGAGGGTGATGGATCGCTGCAACCTCACCATCCTGCGCGAACCCGGTTATGAAGACATGGCGGAGTTTCTCGCCCGGCACCGGGTGGAAATCGTGGCCTCCATGCCCTGCTATTCGCCGGCCAACGTCGACCAGCAGCGCGGCAACGGCGTGTTCGACAAGAGCATCGCCGCCCTGCAGTCACTCAACGCCCTGGGCTATGGGCAACCGGGCAGTGGTCTGCTGCTGAACCTGGTCTATAACCCGTTGGGCCCCACCCTGCCGCCCAACCAGCAGGCGCTGGAGGCAGACTACAAGCGGGAACTGCGCGCGCATTTCGGTATCGAATTCAACGCCCTGTTCACGCTGGCCAACATGCCCATCAAGCGTTTTGGCAGCACCCTGATTTCCAAGGGCCAGTTTGCCGCCTACATGCAGCTGCTGAAAGATGCCTATCAGCCCGGCAACCTCGAGGGTGTCATGTGCCGGTCGCTGGTGAGCGTGGACTGGCAGGGTTACCTGTACGACTGCGACTTCAACCAGCAGCTGGACCTGCCGCTGCCAGGCCACGAGGGCAGGCCGCAGCTCGCCAGCCTGCTGACGGGCGGACTGGATGGCCGCGAGATACGCACCGCCGACCACTGCTACGGTTGCACCGCCGGCCAGGGCAGCAGCTGCGGTGGCGCCCTGAACTGACCCAGGCCAGAACCGGGCGCCCGGTGCGGCTCCCCCAAGGAGAACCCTCGTGAACCGTAAGCTCTTGATTGTTGTGGCCCTGCTGGGCCTGGTGCTGGGTTTCTTTGCCCTGGGCCTGCATAACTACCTCACCCTGGACCAGCTGAAAGCCAGCCAGGCACAGTTTGCCCAGCTGCTGACCGCGCATCCGGTCGCCGTACCCGCGGCCTACTTCGGCATTTACGTCCTGGTCACCGCACTGTCGCTGCCCGGCGCGGCCATCATGACACTGGCTGGCGGCGCCCTGTTTGGCCTGGGCTTCGGCCTGCTGCTGGTGTCCTTTGCCTCCAGCATCGGTGCCACCCTCGCGTTTCTGGTTGCGCGCTTCCTGCTGCGCGACAGCGTGCAGCAGCGCTTCGGCGAGCGCCTGAAGGCCATTGACCGCGGCATTGAGCGCGACGGCGCGTTCTACCTGTTCACCCTGCGGCTGGTGCCGATTTTTCCCTTTTTCGTCATCAACCTGCTGATGGGCCTGACCCGTTTGCGCACCTGGACATTCTACTGGGTCAGCCAGGTGGGCATGCTGGCAGGCACTGCGGTCTACGTGAACGCCGGCACGCAGCTGGCCGCCGTTGAGCGTCTTGGCGACATCCTGTCACCGGCGCTGCTGCTCTCGTTTGTACTGCTCGGCCTGTTTCCCTGGATGGCCAAACTGCTGGTCGCCGCCGTGCAGCGCCGCCGCGTGTATAAGCGCTGGCAGCGGCCCACACGCTTCGACCGCAACCTGGTGGTGATTGGCGCAGGCGCAGGCGGCCTGGTGTCCGCCTATATCGCCGCGGCGGTAAAAGCCAAAGTCACCCTGGTGGAAGCGCACAGAATGGGCGGCGACTGCCTGAACTACGGCTGCGTGCCCAGCAAAGCCCTGATCAAGAGCGCCAAGGTGGCACAGCAGATGCGCCACGCCGGTGACTACGGGTTGATCGCCAGCGAGCCACAGTTCAGTTTTCGCGAGGTGATGGCGCGCGTCCATCGCATCATCGCCGAGATCGAGCCCCACGACAGCGTCGAGCGCTACACCGGACTGGGCGTGGAGGTGCTGCAGGGTTACGCCAGGATCATCGACCCCTGGACAGTGGACATCGCCCTCAACGACGGCGGCACACAGCGCCTGACCACGCGCTCGATTGTCATCGCCGCCGGCGCTGCACCGCTGGTGCCCGACCTGCCCGGGCTGGAGGATACGGGTTACGTCACCAGCGATACGCTATGGGAGCGCTTTGCCGAGTTGGATGCGCTGCCACAACGACTGGTGGTGCTGGGCGGAGGTCCCATCGGTTCCGAGCTCGCCCAGGCCTTCGCCCGGCTGGGCTCCAGGGTCACGCAGGTCGAGCGCGGGCCGCGCATCTTGCCGAAGGAAGACCACGAGGTAGCGGCGCTGGCGCGCGACGCACTCACCGCGGACGGCGTTGAGATACTCACCGGGCACACGGCACTGCGCTGCGAACAGGTGGCGGGAGAGAAGCGCCTGATCGTGGAATACCAGGGTGGCGAACGCGCCATTCCCTTCGACCAGCTGCTGGTCTCTGTGGGCCGCCGGGCGCGACTTACGGGCTATGGCCTGGAAGAGCTCGGCATTCCCAGCAATCGCACCGTCACCACCAACGAGTACCTGGAGACTCTGTACCCGAATATCTACGCCGCCGGCGATGTCGCGGGGCCCTACCAGTTCACCCACACCGCAGCGCACATGGCCTGGTACGCCGCGGTCAATGCACTGTTCGGGCAGTTCAAGCGCTTCAAGGTGGACTATTCGGTGATTCCCTGGACCACGTTCATCGACCCCGAGGTCGCCCGCGTGGGCCTCAGCGAGCAGGAGGCCATCGACCGCGGCATACCGCACGAGGTGACCCGCTTCGAACTCGCCGAGCTGGACCGGGCCATCGCCGACAGCGCGACCCGCGGGTTCGTCAAGGTGCTCACCGTGCCCGGCCGCGACCGCATTCTGGGCGCGACCATTGTCGGCACCCAGGGCGGCGACCTGCTGGCGGAATTCGTGCTGGCGATGCGCCACGGCCTGGGGCTGAACAAGATTCTCGGCACCATCCACACCTACCCGACGCTCGCAGAGGCCAACAAATACGCCGCCGGTGCCTGGAAGAAGGCTCACGCACCCGAACGCCTACTGCGCTGGGTGGTGCGCTACCATCAGTGGCGGCGCGGCGGCAGCGCGTAAGCGCCTGCACACCGCCTACTGCAGCGCCGCTTCCGACAGATAGCGCTGCAGAAACGCATCCGCTGCAGGCAGGGCACTGCCCGCCGTCAGAAACGTGAGAATGTGACCACGGGCGGCGAGGCGCTCCAGTTCCACCGCCACGCCCTGCGCACGCAGAGCCTGCGCAAACTCCTCAGCGTGGTCGATGGGCACCAGCGTGTCGCGGGTACCGTGAAACAGGTAGAAGGGTGGCGCATCGTCGTGCACGCGCGTGACCGGTGAAGCGGCGGCGAAGGTTTCGGGAATTTCCGTCAGGCGCCCGCCGAGAAACTGGGGCACCAGCTTGCCACCCGGGAACTTGCGCAGGTCCATCGGCGAGCCACCGGCAATGACCGCGGCGGGCCGCGTTTGGGCTCCGCCCCAGGGCCTGTCCAGCTCATCGCCAGTGCCCGCCGCCAGCGCCATCAGGCTCAGCAGGTGAGCACCCGCGGAATAGCCAAAGGCGGCAATGCGCCGGACATCCAGGTCCAGGCCGGGGGCTTCCCGGTGCAGCCAGTGCATCGCCTGCTGCAGGTCGTACACCTGGGCCGGATACTTTGCCTCCGGCGCAAACCGGTAGCTGGCGTTCAGCACCACATAACCCTGGCCTGCATAGTAGCGTGCCAGCCGGTCCATATCATCGCGGCTGCGGCGCTCCCAGCCCCCACCGTGCACCAGCAACATGCCGGGAAATGGACCCTGCCCCTGGGGCAGATACAGATCGGCCTCCAGCGGCTGGGGCCAGTCCTGGGGCGTGTACACCACGGTCCGGATGTCCGCGGCCGGCTGCTTCGGCCCGGGCACCACGCCGCATCCCGCCACCGTAAACGAGGCGGCGGCGACCACCGCGGCAAGCAGTAATTTCATGGCCTGTGACCCTTGCGTGAATACATCATGTCCAGTTTACGCAACAGGAAACGATTCGGCCCTGTGCGCAGGGTGCAGGGCAAACTGCAGTACACTGGGCCGATGCGCAAACACCCCACATTCGCCGACCAGGTTCTCGCCTGGTTTGACCAGCACGGCCGCAAGGACCTGCCCTGGCAGCACGATACCAGCCCCTACCGGGTGTGGGTGTCGGAAATCATGCTGCAGCAAACCCAGGTGCGCACGGTGATCCCCTACTACCAGCGCTTCATGCAGCGCTTCCCCGACGTGCAGGCCCTGGCACAGGCGCCCATCGATGAAGTGCTGCACCTGTGGACCGGGCTCGGCTACTACGCCCGCGCGCGCAACCTGCACCGGGCTGCACACCAGGTGTGCACAGAGCACGGCGGGGTGTTTCCACGCAGTCTGGAGGCCCTGCAGGGCCTGCCCGGCATCGGCCGTTCCACCGCTGGCGCCATCCTCGGCATCGCCTTCGGAGAGTGGGCGGCCATTCTCGACGGCAACGTGAAACGGGTGCTGGCGCGCTACCACGCCGTTGCCGGGTGGCCCGGGGATACCGCAGTGCATCGCCAGCTCTGGGCCTTCGCCGAGGAACATACACCGCAGGCGCGGGTTTCCGATTACACCCAGGCGATGATGGACCTGGGTGCCACGCTCTGCACCCGTAGCAGACCTCGCTGCACAGAGTGCCCGCTACAGGCAGGATGCAGCGCGCTGGCACAGGGCCGCCAGGCGGATTACCCCGGCAAGAAACTGCGTAAAGCGCTGCCAGTGCGCAGCACCGTGTTCCTTGTGCTGCGGGATACACAGGGCCATATACTGCTGCAGCAACGCCCCCCGAGCGGTATCTGGGGCGGGCTGTGGTGCTTCCCCGAACTGCCCTCATTGCAAGTCGCCCCCGACTGGTGCCTGCAGCAGCTTGGCCACGCCGCGCGCTCGCTGGAGTCTGGGGCTGCCTTCCGCCACACGTTCAGCCACTACCACCTGGATATCCAGCCGCTGTACGCGCAACTGGACGCGCAGCCCGAGGCCATCATGGATGCCGGTGACCGGCTCTGGTATAACGTGCAACAACCACCCGAAATCGGCCTGGCCGCACCCGTTGCCCGGTTGCTGGCGAGCCTCTGACCGCGGAGCAAGCACATGCCCAGAACCGTATTCTGCAAGCGCTACCAGCAGGACCTCGAAGGCCTGGACGCACCACCCTACCCCGGCCCCAAGGGGCAGGAGATCTTCGAGCATGTGTCGAAGAAGGCCTGGAGCGAATGGCAAGCGCAGCAGACGATGCTGATCAACGAAAAGCAGCTGAGCCTGATCGACCCCGCCACCCGCAAATACCTGCAGGAAGAGATGGACAAGTTTTTTGCTGGCGAAGAACACGACCGCGCGGAGGGCTATGTACCACCGCCCAGGGAAAACTGAGACTGCTTGACTCCCGTAGCCACTACGGTTTTAATACGCACCCTCCGCTATAGCAGTACACGCCCGGATAGCTCAGTTGGTAGAGCAGGGGATTGAAAATCCCCGTGTCGGCAGTTCGATTCTGTCTCCGGGCACCATATCTTCTCCCGTCCAGCCAGCATTCTCCTGCGACACTCCGACCTCCCGCTCAACGGTACTGCGACGGGCCCGATTACTTCCGGACAGTTGCCCTCACAGCGCACAACGCTCCGCCCAGCACCACACATTCCTTTCGGCAAGCCCCCGCTCTAGCCTGCGGCGACCTCAGGGATGCTTCCCACAATCGCTATCGCCTCAATCTCAATCATCAGCTCCGGCAGTGCCAGGGCACGCACCTCCACAATGGTGTCTGCGGGGTAGGGCGGTGTGAAGTACTGTCTGCGCAGCTCCACAACATCGGGAAAATGGCTCATGTCCGTCAGGTAGATCGTGACTTTCACCACCTGCGCCAGGCTACTGCCCCCGGCTTCCAGCACATCGGCAAGGTTGCGAAACACCTGCTGCGCCTGTGCAGCAAAATCGCCCACCCCAACCAGCTCCCCATGGCTGTTGATAGCAGCCTGTCCGGAGGTGATCACCAGGTTCCCCACGTGGAAGGCTTGGGAAAGGCGGTAGGGCGCCAGCGGGTCGGGTTGAGTGGCGATCTGCCGGGCGCAAACTGGATTGTCGTCAGTCATGGCCTGCGCTCCGCTCAAGGGACATGCATCAACGCTTGATATCGGTTATCTGCCGGTAGAGCTTGTCTGCCTCTTCCGGCAACACGGAATACAGTCGTATGTTGCCATTACGCTGTGCCTGCATGGCCTCGCCCACCTTCGATTGATACGCTTTTTGCAGTTTCTTGAGCTGCCTCTCTTCGGGGCTCTTGAATAAACCCAGCATCACCTTTCTCCTCACGTGTGCGTGTAGGTGGATACGGGTGAGCTGGCTTTTGGTTCAACGCCGCTGGAGAAAAAGGCAATGGCCATCACTGGAACGCCGTCTACACACTGCAATTGCGCTGCGTTTTCTTCGAGTCGCAAACGGGTGCGTCGTCCTCCGTTCATAGCCCAAGAGGCTGAGAGAGATCAGGGCCGTCACCCCACGCACCCCCTACACCAGCAACCACACATTCTCCCGCGCCGCGCACTGTCCCTTGAGCCCGCCGACCACCTCGACGCTGGCCAGCTTCCGCAGCGCGTAATGGGCGGCGTAATGCCGCGCCACCTCGTCGTCGGGCACCGCGAACGGCGGCCCCTCCATGGCCCGCTGGTCGTAGTCAAAGCACAACAGCAACTGTGGTGCGGTTGCCGTGATCTCGCGCAGATGCCCGGTGTAGCGTTGCCGCATCGGCGCTGGCAGCGCGACCAGCGCTGCCCGGTCATAGCTTGCCTGTACCGCGCCCAACAGGCTGCGCGTCAGCTGGAAAACATCACCCACGAAGATCTCTACATCACGGGCGCAATAGCGCCGTAGTACGCCGGCTTCGCTGATTTCGGGCGTCAGCCCCAACTCCTCGAACAACGCCTGAACCGCCTTTTCACTCAGCTCCGCGCCCGCCACACGGTAACCCTGTGACAACAACCAGCCGATATCCAGTGTCTTTCCACACAGGGGTACGAACACGCGATCGCCAGCCGAGAGCGACAGCGCATCCCAGTGGGCCACCAATAGCGGGTTTGCCTCGGCAGCGTGAAAGCCGATCTCGTTGTGCTGCCAGCGCTGGTGCCAGAATTCAGGTTCCATGCTCACTCCTGCTTGCGCACTGCGCGCTCCAGACCAAATACATGGGCATCCTCCGCCCCCAAATCCCGCAGTGCGTCAGCGAGATGCAACAGGTAATCGCGATTGGGACCACTCGGGCCCACGGCGCGGTCGATCTGCGCAGCGATTTCCGCCTCACTCGCGGGCCCCAGGTAGGCGGGGTTGTCCGGCCCTGCGATATACACCAGGGCCTCTTCACGCGCGCCACCCTCGAATTCCGCATCCACCACCACCCTCAGGTAGCCATTCTTTTCCCGATGGTCCAGGTGTTCGAAAACGGCCGGGGTAATCTCAAACGCCATGCCCTGGCAAACCGCACCGGCGCTTTCCACCAGGGTGACCACGCGGCCCGGTGCCGCGGGCGTACCGCGATGGTCGTGTGAGCCCTGCCAGAAACGGCGCGCCCACCCGCGAATAATAGCGGGGCGCCGCTGTAGAAACGGAAAGTCCACTTTGTAGATCAGCGAGCCGTAGCCGAACAGCCACAGGCGCTCGTGACTGGCGAAGTAGCGCATGGCGCGGTTTCGAGCGATGGTGTCAGCATCCGTCAGTGTCGACATGGTGCGCGGCGACCTCCCCTGTGCGCTGCGGTATACTGCGCGCCGAAAACTTGTTGAACCGTCCACACCGGCCACACGTCGGCGACGGCTCCACCGGCCACCAAGGATAAAGCACCGCGATGAAACTTCACCACCACGTCACCCGCGAAGCCTACGCGCCTCCCAGTACGCGGCAACGGGTTTTCGTCCGCTACCTGGTGTCCATTCTGATCGACCTGGTGGTACTGAATCTGTGCGCAGAATACTGGCAGCACGTGCAGATTTCCTCCTTCAGCGTTACCCTCGCCGCCGCACTGCTGCTGCAGTTGCTGCTGCAGGGCACCCTCGTGATCGAGCACCGTATAGCAGCCTGGTTCTCCGGGCGCCGGGGTTTGTCCTGGCAGTTCCTGCGTTTCTTTTCCACCTGGCTGGTTTTGTTTGCCTCCAAGTTCGTCATGCTCTGGGCGATCGACCTCGCCTTCGGTGATGCCTTGCGGTTTACCGGCCCACTGCACGGCGTTGTGGCATTCCTGGCGGTGATTATCGCCATGGTAGCGGCAGAGGAGCTCGTCGAGCAGGTCGTGCGTCGGCTCGCCTGAGCGCGCGCCCTCGGGGGCTAGGCCTGCATTCCCCAGAGTGGCTTGGTACCCGTGCGCGGGAGATGAGGCAACACCTGCTGCTCGAAGAACTGCAGCATGGCCCAACCGCGGGTGGGGTCGATACCCCCGAACAGGGGGGGCAGGTACAGTGAGCTGTGTTCGCCCAGCTCCCGGGCCAGGGCCACTACCGCTTCCGGCCGCAACACCTGGTAGGCACCGCTCTCGCGCACTGTCTCCGCCGTCATGCCGCCCGCATAGGGGCCCTGGGGTGTGCCGTAGGCCTCCGCGGTCCAGCGCGAATAGGAATCCAGCACGTGCAGGATATGCGGCGCAATCCACTGCCAGTCCGCCTCAGGGTCTTCCGACACCCAGAGAAAGGTGGGGCCCTGCCGCGGATAGGGGCCGGGATCCGGCTTGCCCAGACGCAGGCAGGCGTCACGGTAGGGTTGCCACACCTTGGGCGGAAACAGCGGCACCAGAAACCCATCGGCAATTTCGGCGGCTATGCGCGCCACCTTCGGCGCCATGCCACCGAGCAGGATGGGCACCGGTTTATCCGGCACCGGCGACACCAGGCAGGGGCGCCCCTCGTGGTTGAAGGGTGCGCCGGTCCAGGCCGTTTTCAACAGCCGCGCCGTGTTGCAGGTCAGTGCGAAGCGGTCCTCCACCCGCCGACCGTACATGGCGAACTCCACCGGCCGGTAGCCAAACCCCAGACCCAGCTGCATGCGCCCGGCGCTGGCGAGCTGGGCCACGGCGAGGTCCTCCGCCAGGCGCACCGGGTCGTACAGCGGGGCAAGCAGTACGGCGGTGCGCAACGCCACCTGCCGGGTACGCCCCGCCATCGCCGCGGCCAACACCAATGGCGAGGGGTTATAGCCGTCCTCGGCGCAGTGATGCTCACCGAGGCCCAGCACGTCGAAGCCGACACCATCAGCCCACTCGGCCATGTCGAGCGCCGCGGCATAGGCCGCTGCCCTGCCCACGCCAAAGTCCGGCGTGCGCATATCAAAAATCATCACCAGTTCCACGGCGTTGCTCCTCGGGCGACCACTACCAGGGCAGACACTGTACCAACGCCGGCGCAACACCCAAACCGGTTTCAGCGGCCGGAGACGATGGGGCGCATCAACTGGCTGTTGGGCCCGGGAACAATACCCGGCTGTTGTAACGGTGGGCGCAGGCCGGGGCGCTGCGGCGGGTGCGGCCGATGGCCCGGATGCCAGGGAATGACCACGGGGGGCACATACACCGGCACGTAGTGGACGGTCGTCTCTGGCTCCGATTGCCGGGCAGGAGGGCGGGCCTCGACCTGCGCCCGCAGCCTTGCCACCTCGCGTTCAAGCTCGCGTTCGCGGCGACTTTCCGCCAGCCGGTCGGTGCTGTAACGCATCGCTTTCAGCTGCCGCTCGGCGGCGGCCGGATCGCCCGCCTCGGGTGCGCGTATCCGCAACACTTCGGTGCCGGTGCCCTGCGCCGGCGGCGTATCGGAAAACTGCACCGTGCCGTTGGGCCCCTCGGAACGGTAGACCGTGGTGTCGGCGCCCAGGGCGAACTCCCCTGCGAGGAACAGGGCGATGGCGCTTGCAATAATTACTGGCTGAAGCATGCGCTCAGTATAGATCAGTTGACAGATCAGGGCGCTGTGGTTACCCGGCCGGATTCTCTTGATGTGGATCAAGCTCTGCGCTTTTCACCCCCGGTTATACCGCAGATGAGGTATGAGCGGCTTGCCTTGGGAGGGGGATAGTCGGTATCAAAGATCATCCGGAACCGGAGAATAACCATGACCGCACAACAAATGAATGACATCGACCGCCTCTACGCCAGCGCGCGCAAAATGGTACCGGCCCTGCGCGAGCGCCAGACCGAAGCCGCGAGCCTGGGCCACCTGCCCGAAGCCACAGTACGCGAGATGCAGGAAGCGGGTTTCTTCCGCATCATGCAGCCCGCACGCTTTGGCGGCTACGAAATGGAACCGGAGGTGTTCTTTCGCGTGCAGATGACCCTTGCCGAGGGCTGCATGTCCACAGCCTGGGTGCTGGGTGTCGTGGCCATCCACAACTGGCAGTTGGCGCTGTTCGACGAACGCGCCCAGCAGGACGTGTGGGGTGAAGACACCAGCGTGCTGATCTCGTCCTCCTATATGCCGGTCGGCAAGGTGACCCGCGTCGACGGCGGCTACAGGCTGAGCGGTCACTGGGGTTTTTCCTCGGGGTCCAAGCACTGTGGCTGGGCCTTCCTGGGCGCCATGGTGCCGCCGGAAAACGCCGGCGAGGCGCCGGACTACCGCACCTTCCTGGTGCCACGCAGTGACTACCAGATCGTGGATAACTGGGACGTGAGCGGTCTGGAAGGCACCGGCAGCCACGATATTGTGGTGAAGGACGCCTTCGTCCCCGAATACCGCACCCACCGCTCCATTCACGGCTACGAGTGCAACAGCCCCGGCAACGCGGTGAATACGCATCCGATCTTCCGCCTGCCTTTCGGCCAGATCTTCGTGCGCGCCGTGTGCAGCTCGGCCATTGGCGCCCTGCGCGGCGTCACCGACAGCTACGTGCAGGTGAACCGCGAGCGCGTGGGCCTGAACGACGGCAACAAGATCGCCACGGACCCCGATGCGCAAATGGCGCTCGCGAATGCCATTGCCACCGTCGACGAGTGCGAGACCATCATGTTCCGCAACTTCGACAAGATGCTGGACGCCGCGCGGGAAGGCCGCTCGCTGCCCATTGAAGAGCGCATCAAGATGCGTTTCGACGCCTCGCGGGTAGGCGCCAAGTGCGCGGATGCAATCAACGCCATGTTCATTGCCTGCGGCGCGCAGGGTATCCACCGCGGCCATCCACTGAACCGGGCCTGGCTGGATATCAACGCCGGCCGCACGCACGTGGCCAACAACCCGTTCAAGTTCGGCCGCAACCTTGGTGGCAACCTGATGGGCCAGCCGAATACAGACTTTTTCCTTTAATACAACACCATAACGAGCAGCGCACTGCACCGGAGAGACCCATGACTGTTCAACAAAAAATCGAACCCTATGTGATCAAGGCCGAACCGCGCCCCGAGCGCTATGCCCGCGGCTGGTACGTCATCGGCAACGCAGCCAGCGTTACCACCACACCGCGCATGCTGGAAGTGTTCGGCACCAAGCTGGTTGCCTACCGCGGTGAAGAGGACGGCGCCGTGCACATCCTCGACGCCTACTGCCCGCACATGGGCGGCGACCTCAGCGGCGGCAAGGTCTGTGGCAATTCCGTGGTCTGCCCCTTCCACCTGTGGAGCTGGGGCGCAGACGGCGTGTGTGACGACATTCCCTACGCAAAGAAAATTCCCGACAAGGCGGTGATCAAGTCCTGGCCTGTGCTGGAGCGCAACGGTCTGGTGCTGGTGTGGCAGGACCCGGAAAACAACGCGCCCATTCCGGGGCAGGAGCCCGAGGAACTGGCGGACTGGTACTCGGGTGAGTGGACAGACTGGGAGATGCGCGAAGTTCCGATCCAGTCACTCGGCCGCGAGCTGGTAGACAATATGGCGGACATGGCGCACTTCGGGCCGATCCACTACTCGACGGTGAAATCCTTCCGCAACACCATGGAGGGTCACAAGTTCGTGCAATACATGGTGGGTGGTCATCAGATCCTGACCGAAGGTGAGGGCGGTCTGATCACCAGCGTCGCCAAATATGAGGGCCCCGCCTACATGACCACCACGATGACCGGCAGCATGGACGGTCACCCGATGACGGTGCACCTGCTGGTCAGCCACATACCGGTGGACATGGGCAATTTCATCATCAATTTTGGGGTGATGATGCGCAAGGACCCGAGCATGAGTCCCGAGGAAAACCAGAAAATGCTGGATGAGTACACGGAGAAGAACATCGAGTCTTTCCACCAGGATGTGGCGATCTGGAACAACAAGTGCATCATCGACAACCCGCTGATGTGCGACGGCGACGGCCCCATCCACATGGTGCGCAAGTGGTATAGCCAGTTCATGACCAACGTCGCCGATATTCGCCCCGACCAGGTGAAGGCACGCGAGCATGTCACGGTCGACGGTCCGACAGTGGACGAAGTGCTGGCTGCCCAGCGGCAGTAACCCGCGCCATTCAGGCGCCGGAGTGCCTCGCGCGCTCCGGCGCTTTTTTCGTTAAACTGGCGCAAATTCGTGTGGAGCAATGCGTTTGTTCGCTCTCGTCGCCATCAACATGCTCATCGTCATGCTCACCGTGGCGATCCACTACGAATTCCTGCACTGGATGACGCGCCTGCTGCCGCGCCTCGGTATTGTGCACCGGGCACGTATCGTTGTCGGGGTCGCCGGTGCCATGGTGGCGCACTCCATCGAGGTGTGGGTATTTGGCGTTGCCTACTACCTGATGATCACCACGCCGGGCTGGGGCGAACTGCACGGTGAGTATTTCGACGGCTCCCTGCTGGATTGCATCTACTTCTCGTTCACGGTGTTCACCACACTGGGTTTCGGCGATATTTTCCCGGAGGGCAACCTGCGCTACCTGATCGGCATCGAATCACTGACCGGCCTGGTGCTGATCACCTGGACCGCCTCTTTCCTCTACTACGAAATGCAGCGCAACTGGAGCGGCACCTGATGAGCACCCTCACTATTCGCGAAGCGCGCCGGGAGGACTGCCCACTGATTCTGCAATTCATTCGTGATCTGGCCCTGTACGAGCGCGCGCTGGAGGAGGTCGAAGCCTCTGTGCCGCAGCTGGAAGCCCTGCTGTTCTGCGACCACCCGAAAGTCTACGGCGTGATCTGTGAGGAGGGCGACAGGGCCCTGGGCTTTGCCCTGTATTTCTACAATTTTTCCTCCTGGCTAGGGCGTCTTGGGCTGTACCTGGAGGACCTGTATGTAAACCCCGCCGAACGCGGCAAGGGGGCGGGCAAGGCACTGCTGCGCTATCTGGCGCAGGTGGCGGTCAATGAGGGTTGCGGGCGCTTCGAGTGGAATGTGCTGGACTGGAATGAACCCGCCATCCGTTTCTATGAGTCCTTCGGCGCCCGGCCCCAGAGTGAGTGGACGGGTTACCGCCTGACCGGTGACGCACTGCGCAGGTTCGCCGCGGGCAGGGACTGACGCAGCGCGCAGAGCGGTGGATTGCACCTGGGCTGCGACGAACCGGGGTGAAGCCACCGGGACGGCCGGCGTATACTGGTGGCATGCGCATGTCGGAGCTTCTGCAGAACAAGACCATCCTCTTCTGGGCACTCCAGGCTGCCGGCTGGAGCGGCTGGGCAGTTTCCTATTACCTGGGCATCATGGTGTGGAGCACACCACCCGAGGGCTATGAGTTCTACCTGCCCCTGGTCAGCCTGATAGGGATTGGCTTCACGCTGCTGCTGCGCCACCTGTACCGACGCACCTGGCAGCAGCATATGGCCTGGCGCGGGCTCGCCGTGCTCGGCGGCTCTTACCTCGCTGCCCTGGCCTGGATGGGCCTGCGCGCTACGCTGTTTCAGCTGATGTTCCCGAATGAGCAGCTGGGCAAGCCCGAGATGGCCTGGTACAACTATTTTTCAGGCACGGTATCCGCGTTCTGGGTAATGCTGGTGTGGAGCGTGTTGTACTTCGGCATCAAGTACTACCTGCTGGTACAGGCGGACAAAGAGCGCCTGCTGACGGCGATGTCCATGGCGCAGCAGGCGCAGCTAAAGATGCTGCGCTACCAGCTCAACCCCCACTTCCTGTTCAACACGCTGAACGCCATCTCCACGCTGATACTCGAGCAGGAGACCCAGCTCGCCAACACCATGGTCGGTCGCCTCAGCCGCTTCCTGCGCTACTCGCTGGAAAACGATCCGATGGAGAAGGTGACTGTAGCCGAGGAGTTCGACGCCCTGCGCCTGTACCTGGATATCGAAAAAGTCCGGTTCGGCGACCGACTGCAGCTGCATTTCGATCTTGCGCCACAGGCACGTGACGCGCTGATGCCCTCCCTGCTGCTGCAACCCCTGGTGGAAAACTCCATCAAGTACGCCATCGCCACCGCGGTGCACGGCGGCAGCATCGGCGTCAGTGCGATGCTGGAGGATACCGAGCTGGTGCTCACGGTGGCCGATGACGGCCCCGGACTGGATATGCGCGTCGGCCGCAACGCCAAGGGAGGCGGTGTCGGGCTCAGCAACATCCGCGACCGGCTGAGCGCCCTGTACGGCGAGCGGCAGTCGTTCCGGTTGGGCGCCACCGAGCCTCACGGGCTCACCACCACCATCCGCATACCACTGGAATACGAGGAGGCCGGTTGATGCAGGCCCTGTCCACCATTATCGTCGACGATGAAGACCTCGCCCGCCGCGGGCTCGCGCTGCGCCTGAAACAGATTCCGGGCATCAATATCGTCGCGGAGTGCAGCAACGGCCAGCAGGCCCTGCAGGCGATCGCCGAACACGAGCCGGACCTGCTCTTCCTCGATATCCAGATGCCGGGAATGGACGGCTTTCAGGTACTGTCGGAACTGCAGGCCGACACCCTGCCGATGGTGGTGTTCGTCACCGCCTATGACACCTATGCGGTGGATGCCTTCAAGGTGCATGCCGTCGACTACATCCTGAAGCCCGTAGACGAAGCGCGGCTGGAAGAGGCCGTGGAGCGGGCACGCCAGTTCGACGAGCAACGCGCGTCGGCGCGCGACAAGGCGAAGTTGATGGATCTCGTGATGGGCATGACCGGCGCCAACGCGCAGACCGTGGAGGCCATGGCGGAATCCGGGCGCCAGGGCTGGCCGGACAAGCTCACCGTGCGCGACGGCAATGCCATCCATTTCATCAAAACCGCCGACATCACCTGGATCGATGCCGCCGGCGATTACATGTGCATCCACGCCGCGGGCAAGACGCACATCATGCGGGTCACCATGAAGGAGCTGGAAGCCATGCTCGACCCGGCGCAGTTCCTGCGCGTGCACCGCAGCACCATCGTCAACGCCCTGGAGATCACGGGAGCCGAAAGCCTCGACAGCGGCGAGTACCTCCTGCACCTCGACAGCGGCGCCCGCATCAAAGTCAGCCGCGGCTATCGCGATCGGGTGCGCACCCTGCTCGGCAGCTGACAACGCTGCGTTCACGGGGCTGGCAACTGCCGCGCAGTCGCGCATAATGACGGCAGGCCTAGGCAGGGGAAGCAACAGCTATGAACATGAGCAAGGTGGTTTTCGGATTTTTCGTGCTGCTCGCGGTGACACTCAACTTCGGGTTCTTCATCGGCGACATCGACAACCCGCAACACCACGATGTGTACGAGCTCTTTGCGGCGCTGGTTGTCAGCCTCATTGCCACGGTGCTCAAGTTCGGTGAGCGCTCACAGATGGGCGCCATTCTGCTTGCCTCCAGCCTGGTGGTGAACCTGCACTTGCTGGCCGCCGCCGTGGTCTGGGCCGTTGCGGTACATGTCATGGAGGTTGGCCTCACACCGCGCGTGATGGCGTCCATCGTGTCACTGTCCGGCGGCGCGCTGCTCGCCAACCTGGTGTCCCTGGTACTGCTGACGCTGGATACGGCCGGCCTCAGCCGGAAATAATCCGCCATGAGCCGGCATGCGCATAAATCCCTGGTATTCCTGTTCCTGCGGCGCATGCGCATGCCGCTGGTCATCCTCATTTCCGCCTATGCCATCGCCACAGTCGGGTTTACGCTGATCCCCGGTGTGGATGACCAGGGCAACCCCTGGCGCATGAGTTTCTTCCAGGCTTTTTACGTGGTGAGCTACACCGGCAGCACGATCGGATTTGGCGAGGTGCCCTACCCGTTCTCCGAAGGCCAGCGACTCTGGACCATGGTGAGTATCTACCTGACGGTTATCGCCTGGCTGTTTTCCATCGGCTCGATCGTTTCCCTGCTGCAGGATCCTGCCTACACCCGCGCCCTGCGTCGCGCACGACTTGCCTGGAAGGTGCGCAATCTCAACCAGCCCTTCTACCTGGTCTGCGGTTACGGCGACACGGGCCGCATGCTGACCAGCGCCCTGACCGATCGCGGCTATCAGGTGATTGTCGTCGAGCACAACCAGGAAAAGGTCGAAGCGCTGGAGGTGGTCGAGTTTCTCGCGCCGGTCACCGCCTTCTGCATGAATGCCAACCTGCCGGACAACCTGATTGAAGCCGGCCTGCGCAGCCGCTGGTGCACGGGTGTCATCGCCGTGACCGGCGAGGGGCACGTCAATCTGAAGATCGCTATCAGTGCCACGCTGCTGAACCACAAGGTGGCCGTGTATGCCAGCGCAGACACGCGCAACGATGCCGACAACATGCGTTCGTTCAATACCGACTGCGTGGTCAATCCCGTCGAGGAGTATGTACGCCGTCTGGAGCTGGCGATCGATAAACCCGACCTGTTCCGGCTGTACCACTGGCTCAACTCCGGCCCCGGCGCCCGGCTGGCCCGATCCACCCCGATCCCGCGCGGCAAGTGGATTGTCTGTGGTTATGGCCGGGTGGGTCGCGCGGTGTACCAGCTGCTGCGCGAACGCGGCATGGATGTGACCGTCATCCACCCCGACCCGGAGCAGGCCGGCTGCCCCCACGGCTCGGTGATCGGCCGCGGCACGCAGGCGGAGGAACTCAGCGCGGCGGGCGTGGAAGACGCCGTCGGCATTGTCGCTTCCACCAGCGATGACGCCGACAACCTGTCCATCCTCATCACGGCACGCGCACTGAACCCCGATCTGTTTCACGTGGTACTGGAAAATGGACTCTCCAGTCACGCGCTGTTCCGCGCCGCTGAGCCGGACTTCCTCGGCCAGCCCAGCATAGTGGTGGCCGGTACCATTCTCAGCCGCATCAGCTCCGGGCTGGTAGAGCCGTTCATTCAGCAACTGCTGCAATTGAACAACGACACCGGCCGCGATGCCCTGGCGCGCTTCCTGCGCCACCAGAATGACCATCCGCCCGAGTTCTCCTCGGGCCGCATCAGCAACCGCCGCTCACCGGCGCTGGCACGCGCACTCTCCGCGGGCCAGCGTATTACCGTGGGCAACCTGCTGGCAGATCCCAGCAACTGGCGTGCACGGCTGCATCTGGAAGTCGTCATGATCCGCAAGCAAAAAGAGGACATCCTGTTCCCCCCCGACGATCTGCCGCTGGAAATGGGCGACCGGCTGTTACTGGCGGGCCGCGACGGCGAGGCCCAGCGCCTGCAGGCCGTGCTGGAAAACGATCAGCGCCTGGAGTATCTGCTCACCGGCCGGGACCGCCAGCAGGGGCTGTTCTGGCAGTGGCTGGAGCGGCGCAGCAGCAGCCACCGCAGCAATGGCTGATCAGCGGCAGACGATAGCGTCGCCCTGCCCTTCGCGGTCGACAATGTCACCGATGATTGCCGCCTCGGCATAGCCTGCTTCCCGCAGCGCTGCGAGCAGCGCCGGCACAGACTCTTGCGCCACACCCAGCAGCAGGCCACCGCTGGTCTGCGGATCAAACAGCAGGTCGTAACGCGGGCCTGCCGCACTTCCCGGGGCAACGCCCTGGGCGTTTGCCTCATGCATGGTGCTGCGCCGCCCCGCCTCCAGCTGCGCAAGTGCCCCAGGCAGCGCCGGCAGGGCCGCCAGCGACAGTACCGCACCCTGCCCGGGCCGAAGCATTTCCCGCAGATGCCCCCACACACCGAAACCGGTGACATCGGTCGCGGCGCTAACGCCATGGGCCAGCGCCAGACGTGCCGCAGCCTGGTTGCTCTGCAACATGCTGGTGATAGCGTCGTGCACCTCCCGGCCATCAGCCCGCTGCTGCATGTGCGCGGCAAACAGGGTGCCGGTGCCCAGCGCTTTGGTCAGTATCAGCTGGTCCCCCGGCCGCAGGCCGCGCTTGCGCAGAAGACGGCCCACCTCCATCGGCTCGCCGCTGACCGCGAAACCCAGCGCCAGCTCCGGGCCCTGCAGGCTGTGCCCGCCCAATAGCCGGCAGCCCACCGCCGCAAACTCGTGCAGTGCGCCGGCCAGCAACTGCACCAGGTCGCGCTGCTGGATGGCCGGATGACTGAAAGGCAGTGTCACAGCCGCCAGCGCTGCGGTCGGCTGCGCGCCGCTGGCGAACAGGTCCGAAAGCGCATGATTGGCCGCAATGCGCCCCATCAGCCAGGGGTCTGACACCAGACTGCGCAGAATATCGAGACTCTGCAACTGGATACCGCCCGCTGGCGTCGTGAGACGCGCTGCGTCTTCGGCACCCTCATCTTCCGGACACTGCTGCGGATAGTACTGGCGCAAGTCCGCCAGTGCCGCCGCAAGCCGGTCACCGGCCACTTTCGCGCCACAACCGCCGCAGGGTGGCTGAGCATCCGCGACACGCGCCTCGGGCAGCGTCTCCACGATGCCGGGCATAGGCTCGGGCAGGGACACAAACCGCGCCATAAACCGTCGATCAATCCGGTCCTTCCAGCGCCAGACCCAGTCACCGGTGGCCGCGAACGGCCCGCGTTCCGCCACTGCACACTGTGTTCCCAACGACAGCAGGGAGAGAAAACGCGCCTGCGGCCGGTGGCGGCGCAGGGGACGCTGCATCAGCGCGTTGCGCAGGTTCGCGGCCAGCACCGGTGCCTGCCGCACCGCATACACACCGGCTTTGGGCCGCGGGTGTTGCAACTGCGTGGCGATATCTCCCGCGGCAAAGACGGCGGGGTCATCGACCGACTGCAGGGTGTCGCTCACGGCGAGGAAACCGCCCTCGACGGTGCGCAGGCCACTGGCCCCGACCCAGGGCGCCGCCGCCGCGCCGGTACACCAGAACAGCGCGTCAAATGCCGCAGTGTTGCCGTTTTCCAGTGTCAGCTGCGCCGCCGTGACGCGATTCACCCGACTGCCGCACAGCACGCTGACGCCCGCCGCCGCCAGTGCCCGCCGGGCAGCGGCCCTGGCGTGTCGATTGTAGCCGGGCAGTATGTCGGCGGCCGCGCAAAACAGGCTGAACTGCGGTGTCCTGTCACGCAGACGGTGCGCCATGGCCAGGGCCAGCTCCACGCTCCCGGCGCCACCGCCCACCAGGGCAACGTGCGTTGCCCGCCCATCGCTTCGCCGCAGCAGCGTGGTTTCAAGTGCCTGCCAGCGAGCCCAGAAGTCCGCCACCGGCTTGACCGGTGTCGCATGCTCCCGGGCGCCGGGCACGCTGTCGAGGTCGGGCTGGGAGCCGATGTCCAGACTCAACACGTCGTAGCCCAGGACGGGACGCCCGGAGATGCCGAGCTGGCGCGCCGTCGGGTCCAGAGCCGTCACCGCCGCCTCGATAAAGCGCGCTCCCGCCCACTGGCAGAGCCGCGCGAGGTCGATATGGGTCTCGTCGAAGGTGTAGTGGCCCGCGATCAGCCCCGGCAACATGCCCGAATAGGGTGTGTGGCTGGAGGGGGACACCAGGGTGATGCGCAGGCCGGCGAGCGGACGCATGGCGAGCATTCGCAGCGCCAGCGCATGTGCATGACCGCCACCCACCAGCACCAGGTCACGCTGCACCGGCTCCACGGTCAGCAAGACAGTGCGCTCCGGGCGTAAGCGATGACCTCCCGACGGTCACCCCGGAACAGGACGGTACCGGCCCGCTGTGCCAGTTGGTAGCTGTACATCGGGTCGTAATAGGCTTCCAGCAGCTCGCGAATCCAGGCGCCGTGCGCTGCGCTGCCCCCGCCGCTGTGCTGCAGCGCAAACGCCTGTTCCATGGTGGCGCGCAGCGCCTGGTGGCGGGCGCCACCCAGCCGTTTGCGAATGCCGTCGAGCCCCTCCAGCAGGCGGGTGCGGTGCATTGCCGGGCCGTCGACAGCTCCGAATCGCCTGGCGTAGCGCGCGCCCAGGTCAACGATATAGTCGTCAAGAATCACCGCCACGCGTTCTTCCAGCGGCTCCTCCACCACCAGCATGGGCGCGCGCTGCATGCTCTGGCGCAGGTTTTCGGGCAGTGCAACACGCCCAATCAGGCGCCCCTCATCCTCGAGCAGCACCGGCCCGGGCCGGCGTGCCAGCCGCTGCAGGAAAGCGATGCTCAGCGCGTTCTCGAAATCGATCTGGCTGGGCTGCGGTTCCGGCAAATGGCCGAAACTGGAGCCGCGGTGACGGGCCATGCCCTCGAGGTCCAGTGCCTCCGGCAACGCGTGAATGACCCGGGTTTTCCCGGTGCCTGTGCGCCCGCTGACCAGCACCAGTTGCGCCTGCTCCAGCGAGCGGGTCAGTTCCTCGAGCAGAAACCGGCGCAATGCCTTGTAGCCGCCTTCGATACGGGGGTAGACAATGCCTTCGTCAGCCAGCCACTGCTGCACGGTTTGTGAACGCAGGCCACCCCGCCAGCAGTACAGGTAACCCTGCGGATGCCGCTGCGCGAACGCGCGCCATTCCGCTACGCGCCGCTCCCGCTCACGACCCGCTACCAGTCGATGGCCGAGTTCGATGGCCGCCGCCTGGCCGCGCTGTTTGTAGCAGGTGCCGACCTGGGCGCGTTCTTCATCGGTCATCAGTGGCAGGCTGGTCGCACCGGGGAAGGCGCCATGGGCATACTCCCCGGGCGAGCGCAGGTCCATGAACACCGCGTCCTCCAGAAACAGGCGACGGTAGTCAGCGCATACCGGAAGATCGGTCACCCGCAGGTTTACTCCATTTCTCCGCCGAACAGATCGACCACGCGGGTCTGCAATCGCGTAACCAGGTCAGACATCAGTGCGAAGTCCGCGTCGAGGCGCGCCGCATGATCTGCTTCCGGCAGGTCTTCGTTTTCCTTCATCAACTCATCCGAAAACTTCAGGCGACGCAGGCAGAGATCCTCTGCCAGCACCAGCGAGAGCCGCTCTTCCCAGTGCAGTGCGAGACGCGCCACCTGTTTGCCGGCGTTAAGGTGAGTCTCCACCTCTTCCCCCAGCAAATCAACGCCGCGACAGCGTACGACACCGCCCTCGTCGCCGGGTTCGCGCAGTTCGCACTCCTCACCCAGCACGAAATCATCGGGCAGGCTCTGATGGGCCAGCCACGCGGTCATGGTCGCCGTCGGCGCATTGTTCACCTGCGGCAGGACGACAGGGAAGGTGCCGATACACTCACGCAGCAGGTTGAGGAATTCCTCGGCACGCGCCGCGCTGGTGGCATCGACAAACACCCAGTTGGCACGCGTGTCGATATAGGCATAAAGATACGAGGAGCGGGTGAAGGCGCGCGGCAGGAAATCGAGCACGATTTCATCCTGCAGGGTCATGCGCTCCTTGCGATACACCTTGCGCCCCTGGTCGTCTTCAATCGCCGCCACTTTCTCCGCCAGCTGCTCCCGCACAACCGTCGACGGCAGCAGCCGTTCCTCGCGCCGCAGGCGCAGCAGAAAGCGGCCGTCCACCGGGTGCACCAGAGCCTCGGTCTCCGCACCCAGCGCCGGCACCCAGCCAAGGGACACAGGCTGCGTTGCGGCGCAGTGCTGAAACCCGCGCTGGGCCAGCTGCGTTTCGAGTTGCTCCGCAGACAGGGAAAAGGGGCTTGTCAGGCGATATGCCCGCACATTTTTGAACCACATAGAAGACTCCGCTGAAGACCGCCGGCCGCGGCGGTCAAAAGGCGGATTGTACCTCATGCGACAACTCGGGACAGACTAACCGGGTTGCGGCTATGCGGTGAGGCTCCTACCATGCAGGCTGGATCAACCGGAGAGCAAAACCGATGCACTACCTGCACACCATGGTACGCGCCAGCGATCTGAACGCCTCGCTGGATTTCTACTGCAACAAGCTGGGCCTGGTGGAGGTGAACCGCTACGACAGCGAGGGCGGGCGTTTCACGCTGGTCTACCTGGCGGCGCCGGGCGATGTGCAGCGGGCGCACGAGGAAAGCAGCCCGCTGCTGGAAATTACCTGGAACTGGGACCCGGAGAACTACAGCGGAGGCCGCAACTTCGGCCACCTGGCCTACCGCGTTGACGACATCTATGCCACCTGCCAGCGCCTGCTGGATGCCGGCGTGACCATCAACCGGCCGCCGCGCGACGGCCACATGGCGTTCATTCGCTCACCGGACGGCATTTCGATTGAATTGCTGCAAGCCGGCGAGAGCCTGCCCGCCGCCGAGCCCTGGGCGTCCATGCCGAACACCGGCAGCTGGTGAATCGCAGGCGCTGCGGCTAGCTGCGCAGAAACGCCAGCATCCAGCGTCCGACACGCTCGGCCTCGGAGTCCTCTGCCAGCGACGCCATGCCCTGCGTGTAGGCCTCCTCGCCGATACGTTCGCGGCGAAATTGCATGACCGCCTGCGCGTAACCCGGCACGAACTCGGGATGACCCTGGAAGGTCAGGATGTGATCACCCAGCTGGCACACGGCGTTTTCGCAGAATTCGCTGCCGGCGAGCACCTCGGCGCCCGCTGCCGGTGCCACCACCTGATCCTGGTGACTGACCAGAATCGCAAAGGCCGCCGACCCCTGATCGTGCCAGGCAGGCAGACGCTGGAAGCTGTGCCGGTGAATGCCCACGCCCCAGCCCTTGGGTGACTTCTCGGTCTTGCCGCCCAGGGCCTCGGCCACCAGTTGGTGCCCGAAACAGATACCCAGCAGTTTTTTCTTCCGCGCGTGCAAGGTCCGCACAAACTCCTTCAAGCGCGCTATCCACGGGTCGCTGTCATACACGCTGCTTTTGCTGCCGGTAATCAGATAGGCGTCCACCTCATCGATATCCTGCGGATAGATGCCCTCCTGTACATCGTACACGCGAAACTCAAGGGTCGGGTCGAGCCGGCTGAGCAGGGCGATGAACATGTCGGGGTACTCGCCGAAATCCGGCACCCACTCAGGCCTGACGGCGTCTGTCTTCAGGATTCCCAGTTTCACTGTGCACTTCCCGTGTTGCGTGGCGGCGGAAGTTCGCATGGTATGAGAGCGCCCACCCGCTGTAAATTGCTATTGCACGCACTGCCGTATCCCCCGTGCAGCACGCCTGATTTCATCAAATCGTCACCCCGCTGTCACACCGCTGCCACACCGACACGCCATTGTGGATGCATGAAGCTGCTCACCGCCATGCACAGGCTGGACCTTCACCTGCTCGCCCGCATATTTTCCCAGGGTGAGCGGCGTATGGTACGCCCGCTTGCCCGCGCCGTGTCACGCTCCGGCGACGGCTACCTGCAGGCACTGGTGCCCCTGTTATTGTGGCTACTCGGCGTGCCGCAGGCTGTGGGGTTCGCCACGGCGCTGGCCACCGCCCTTGTCGCTGAGCGCGCTCTTTACTGGAGCCTGAAAAACAGCCTGCGCCGGCGACGCCCGCAGGTCGCGGTACCCGGTTTCCGCAGCCTGATCACCGCGTCCGACCAGTTCAGCTTTCCGTCAGGCCACACCTCGGCGGCGCTTCTGCTGGCAACGCTGCTCACACTGTTCTACGGCGGCCCCTTCGTGGTGGTCTTCGTGTGGGCCTGTGGGGTGGCCCTGTCCCGCATCCTGCTCGGGGTACATTTTCCAGGTGACACCGTCGCAGGGGCCCTCATGGGCGCGGGCATTGCGCTGGCGACTGCGCAACTGCCGGGGCTGCTGCCTTGATGCGCATTCTTTACGGCGTACAGGCCACCGGCAATGGCCACATCAGCCGTGCCCGCGCCATGGCCCGGGCCTTTGAGGGTCTGGACGTAGAGATTGTCTGGGTGTTTTCCGGTCGCGAGCGGGACCAGCTGTTCGATATGGCGCCCTTTGGCGACTTCCTGCACTGCCGCGGCCTGACCTTCGCCACCGAGGCCGGCAGGATCCGCTATCGCAGAACCCTGAGTCAGGCCCGATTGTGGCAGTTTCGCCGCGATGTGCGGACGCTGCCCGTGCGGGGCTTTGATCTTGTCGTTACCGATTTCGAACCGGTTGTAGCTCGCGCCGGCCGCAGGGCGGGTATTCCCACCATCGGCATCGGCCATCAGTACGCTTTCGGCGGCGACACCCCGACACCGGCGGGACACTGGCTGGCACGGCGTATCATGCAGGCCTTTGCCCCTGTGGACAGGGGGATCGGCCTGCATTGGCACCCCTACGGCAGGCATGTGCTGCCACCGATTCTGGACCTGCCCGCGCTGGATATCCGAGCCAAGGGACATATTGTTGTCTATCTGCCGTTTGAGGACACACGCCACGTCGTGGGCGTCCTGCAGCAGTGCCCTGAGCAGCGCTTCGAGCTGTTCGGACCGGCACTCCCGGAAGCCGTGTCCGGCAACGTGCATCTGCACCCCGCCCGCGTCGCAACCTTCAAGCAGGCTCTCGCAGGCTGTTCAGGGGTGATCTGCAACAGCGGCTTCGAACTGGTCAGCGAGTGCCTGCAGTGGCGCAAGCCGGTGCTTACACGCCCGCTGCGGGGGCAGCTTGAACAACTGGCCAACGCGATGGCCCTGCGCGAGCTTGGGTACGCAACCGTGACCGCGGAACTCACGGCAGATTCGCTGGCGGCCTGGCTTGCACGGCCCAACACAGCGCCGACGGTTCACTTTCCCGATGTGGCAGCTGCGCTCGCACGCTGGCTGGCGGACGGCGCGCGCAGCGAACCGGACACCCTGCAGCCGCTGCTCTGGGGCCACACACTGTCTCCACCGCAAAACCCGCGCAACGCACTTGGGAAACAGCCGGCCATGGGTTAGCCTGAACCCTCTTCAGGGCAAGGTGTTCATACCGTGCGGTGCGCATTCTTTGTTTTCTGCCTGACGCTGAGCGCGCAGGTCCTTGCATCCGGCGCCTTTGTCGGCAGCGATAACTGCGGCAGCTGCCATACTGAGCAACACACGCAGTGGCAGGGGTCGCATCACGATCTGGCGATGGAGACACCGACGGAACAGTCAGTGCTGGGCGACTTCAACCAGGCCACCTTTACTCATCGCGACGTGGTCACAACCTTCTTCCGCAAAGACGCTGCGTGGTTCATCCGCACGGCGGGGGAGGATGGCAAACTGGCCGACTTCCCCGTGCGCTACACCTTCGGGGCCTATCCGCTGCAGCAATACCTTCTGCCACTGTCCCGCGGCCGGCTACAGGCCTTTGAGATCGCCTGGGATGCGCGACCGGCGGCAGAGGGTGGCCAGCGCTGGTTTCACCTCAACCCCGACGAAGTGACTGACCACACCGATCCGCTGCACTGGACCGGCCCCTACATGAACTGGAACACCCGCTGTGCCGAATGTCACAGCACCAACGTGGAAAAGCGCTACGATGCGCGTACGCGCAGCTTCGACACCCGCTTCAGCGAAGTAGATGTGAGCTGTGAAGCCTGCCACGGCCCGGGCGAAGCACACCTGAAGCGGGTCGCCGATGGCAGCGTGTCCAGCGTGGCTGGAGGGGGCTTCCCGGTCGCCCTGCAACAGCGGGGTGACTGGGCATTCAGCGAGGGCGCCGCCATCGCCAGCCGGCTGGAGCCGCTGACAGAGAACACACAGATCGACAACTGCGGCCGCTGCCACTCCCGCCGGGGCACCCTGGGTGACTATCACTACGGCAAGCCGCTGCTGGACACCCACCGCCCGGCCCTGCCGGAAACTCCGCTGTACTACCACGACGGGCAGATCCGCGATGAAGTGTTCGTCTACGGCTCCTGGGTGCAGAGCAAGATGCACCAGGCCGGTGTGGTCTGCAGTAACTGCCACGAGCCCCATAGCCTGCAACTGCGCGCACCGGGCAACGGGGTCTGTGCACAGTGTCATCAGGCAGCGGTGTACGACCAACCCGAACACCATCATCACCCGGAGGGGTCCAGCGGGGCGTCCTGCGCCAACTGCCACATGCCTGAAACCACCTATATGGTGGTCGACCCGCGCCGCGACCACAGCATGCGCATCCCGCGGCCTGACCTCAGCGTCACCATGGGCGTCCCCAACGCCTGCAACCAGTGCCACGTCGATCAAACGGCGGACTGGGCGCTGGCCGCGGTGCGGGACTGGGGGGTGAACTTCACCGATAGCGGCTCGCACCCGGCCCGCGCACTGCAGCGATTGCATGCCGGACAGGCGCAGGCAGTGCCTGATGTACAGGCACTGGCGGCGGATGGCAGCGCCACCCCCATCATGCGCGCAACCGCGCTCGCCGCCCTGGGGCAGACCGGCGGTGGTGCATCGCCGGAGGCACAGGCGCTGCTTGAGTCTCCCGATCCCCTCCTGCGTCTCGGCGCCGTGCGCGGGGCCAGCGGCCTGCCACTGCCGCAGCGCTACAGCCTGCTGCAGCCACTGATCAGCGATGACATCACCAGCGTGCGCATGGCAGTCGCCGAGAACCTGGCTGCGGTACCCCTGGCCCAGGTTCCGCCGGCACAGGCCGACGCCCTGCGCAGCCTGTTCGCCGAGTACATTGCCATACAGTCACTGCATGCGGATATGCCGGGGGTGCAGCTACAGATGGGCATGTTCCTGCTCAACCGCGGCGACCTGCCCGCAGCCGAAAAAGCCTACCGCGAAGCACTGCAGCTGAACCCGCAGCTGCTGCCCGCCCGCCTGAACCTCGCCGACCTGCTGCGTATGCTGCAGCGGGAGGACGAGGCGCGCGCCGAGCTGCAGGCGGCACTCGCCATCGCGCCGGACAACGGCGCAGCGCTGCACGCGCTGGGGCTACTGGAAACCCGGTCGGGCAACCGGGCACTGGCTCTGGAGTATCTGCGGCGCGCCGCGGAGCAGGAGGAGGAAGGCACTCGGCACCGTTACGTGTATGCCATTGCCCTGTACGACAGTGGTGACATCACACAGGCGATTACCACGCTGGAAGCGGTTCAGCGACAGACACCGGGTAATGCGGATATTCTGCTGGCACTCACCAATTACACAGCCAGCAGCGGCGACCTGGAGCGCGCGCGGTACTGGGCGCAGCAGCTGGTGGCCAGCGACCCCGGCAACCGCAACTACCGCGCCCTGCTTGGGCGTCTGGGTGGCCCTACCCGCTGAGGACGTCAGGCGCCGGCCGGCACGAAGACCAGGTTGAAGGTGACCGGTACTGCCGTGCTGATGGCGTTCAGGCCGGCGACGGATTGCAGCGCACGCACACCGTCAGCCAGGCCGAAGGTCTCCGCGTTGACCACTACCGGCCGGGCGCTGATCACCCGCAACAGGCCGCCTTCGGTCCCGGTGACCAGCACGGGCACGGACAGCTTGGCCTCGGTGCCGTGCAGCGTCAGCAGCACTTCGATATCCGTGGACACCACACCACCGTCCGTCACGATGGCGAGCACTTCCGGTGACACGTTGGCGGCGATGTTCGCCGCGGGAAACTGCGCGGTCTTGAACAGCAGCTCGCGCATGCGTTCATTGCGAATGGGGATCAGGGTTTCCACGCTGTCGAGATCAATGCCCACCTGCACCTGCCCTTCAGCGCTGACGAATCCCACCAGAGACGTGAAGTGGTGACTCTCGGCAATCGCGTCGTTCTTGATCGACAGGAAATCCAGGCTGGAACGGCTGTTATCCAGTTCCCACTGCGCCTGGGCCAGTGCACTGCCCAGCAGCATGGCCGCGACAAGCAGCCCCTTGCAGATCGAATTCATCACCTCACCTCCATCATCATGTTGCGCTGACCCTACTATAAGCGATTTGAGTACAGATACCGCTGTCAGTTCACTCGCAAGGTCGGCGGAGTGCGGCGCCTCAGAGCACCGCAATATCGGCCAGGTCACCCTTGCTTTCCAGCCAGGCCTTGCGATCCCCCGCACGTTTCTTGGCGAGCAACATATCGAGCATGCTGTTGGTCTCGTCGCCGGCGTCTATCACCAGCCGCACCAGGCGACGTGTGTCGGGATCCATGGTGGTCTCGCGCAGCTGCAGCGGATTCATTTCGCCGAGGCCCTTGAAGCGCTGCACGTTGACTTTGCCTTTCTTGTTCTCGGCCTGAATGCGGTCCAACACCCCCTGTTTCTCGCTTTCGTCCAGCGCATAGAAGACCTCCTTGCCCACGTCGATGCGGTACAGCGGGGGCATGGCGACGAACACGTGGCCCGCCGTCACCAGCGGGCGGAAGTGCCGCACAAACAGCGCACAGATCAGCGTGGCGATGTGCAGGCCGTCGGAGTCGGCGTCGGCCAGAATGCAGACCTTGTGATAGCGCAGGCCGGACAGGTCGTCGCTGGCGGGGTCGATGCCGAGCGCCACCGAAATGTTGTGCACTTCCTGCGAGGCAAGGATCTCCTGGGAATCCACTTCCCAGGTATTGAGGATCTTGCCGCGCAGCGGCAGGATGGCCTGGAACTCCCGATTGCGCGCCTGTTTCGCGGAGCCGCCGGCGGAATCCCCTTCCACCAGGAACAGCTCGCCACGGGTGGGGTCCTCACCAGAGCAATCCGCCAGTTTGCCGGGCAGGGCAGGGCCTGCCGTGACTTTTTTCCGGGTCACCTTGCGCGCCGTGCGCAGGCGGTTCTGGGCGCTGTTGATGCACAGTTCGGCAATACGCTCAGCCTCGCCGGTGTGCTGGTTGAGCCACAGGCTGAAAGCATCCTTGGCCACACCCGAGACGAAGGCCGCGGCCTCGCGGGAAGACAGCCGCTCCTTGGTCTGGCCCGAGAACTGCGGGTCCTCGAGCTTGACCGAGAGCACGTAACAGCAGCGATCCCAGATATCATCGGGGGCCAGACGCACGCCCCGGGGTAAAAGGCTGCGCAGCTCGCAGAACTCGCGCATCGCGTCCAGCAGCCCGGTGCGCAGGCCGTTCACATGAGTGCCACCCTGCGCCGTGGGAATCAGGTTGACGTAGGACTCGGCAATCACCTCGCCACCGTCCGGCAGCCACTGCACCGCCCAGTCCGCCGCTGCGCTGCGGCCGCTGAAGCTGCCGACAAACGGCTGCTCGGGTACACAGGGAGAGTCAATGGTCGCGTCGCAGAGGTAGTCCGTCAGGCCGTCTTCGTAATACCACTCGTCAGTCTCGCCCTTTTTCTCGTCCAGGAAGGTGACACGCAGCCCCGGGCAGAGCACCGCCTTGGCGCGCAGCACGTGTTGCAGGCGTATAACGGAGAAATTTACCGAATCGAAGTATTGCGGGTCCGGCATGAAATAAATGGCGGTTCCCGTGTTGCGTTTGCCGCAGGTGTCGATCACCTCGAGTTCACTGGCTTTCTCGCCACCGGCGAAGGCCATGCGATAGACATTCCCGTCGCGGCGGATCGTGACTTCCAGCCGGGTAGAGAGCGCGTTCACCACAGACACGCCGACACCGTGCAGTCCGCCGGAAAACTGGTAGTTCTTGTTGGAGAACTTGCCGCCGGCGTGCAGCGTGCTGAGAATCACCTCCACGCCCGGCCGGCCCTGCACCGGGTGGATATCCACCGGCATGCCGCGGCCGTCATCGCTCACCGTGATAGCGCCATCCCGGTGCAGTATCACATCGATGCGACTGGCGTGCCCGGCGAGGGCCTCATCGACGCTGTTGTCGATCACTTCCTGGGCGAGGTGATTGGGGCGTGTCGTATCAGTGTACATGCCGGGGCGCTTGCGCACCGGCTCAAGCCCGGTGAGGACTTCAATGTCTTCCGCGGTGTAATTGCTCATGCCTGCCTGTGGTTTCCTGGAACTGCGTTAGTCGGGCGGGCTGCATTGTAACCCAGCAGCGCGGTCTGGCGCCCGTCTGGCGACTAATCCTGCAGATAACCGCCGCGGTTCAGGTCTACCGTGAACGCAACGTCCCAGACACGGGAAACCCCGGTGTCAATGCGGCCATCGGCATGCAGTTCCAGCCAGCGGTAACCCGGCGGCAGCGTATCCGCGCGAAAATTGTCGCTGTCAGGCGCAAATTGCACACAGGTGGAAGGTGACCCCAGCAGGCGTAATCCCCGCCACATGCGGTCGACCTCCTGGTGCACATGACCCCAGAGTACGCCGCGCACGCCGGCGTACTCTGCAAGCACGTCGAACAGGGCATCAGCATCAGCGACCCGCTGTTCATCGAGCCAGTGGCAGCCAATGGGCAGCGGATGATGGTGCAGGCAGATGAGGCTGAACAGACCCTCTGCCGCCGCCAGTGCCAGGGTCTCACGCAGCAGCGCCAGCTGCTCTGCGCCCAGATGACCACCCACCTCACCGGGCACCTGGGAATCGAGCATGACCAGCTGCCAGCGCCCCAGGCGGATGTCGTTGCTGAGCAGGGCGCCCGTCGTGTCCACCGCGGCCATGCGGGCACGGTCGTCGTGGTTGCCCGGCAGCCAGAACTGCGGCGCGGCAAAGCGCTCGAAATAGCCTCGCAGGCGCTGATAGGCCTCCAGGAAGCCATGGTTGGACATATCACCGGTGCCCAGCACGGCGTCGACCCGCGGCCGTTCCCGCAGGGCGAGGTCGATCACCGCCTGCAGTGAGTGGTCGGTATCCATACCCAGCAGCTCGCCGCCGCGTTCACGACAGAGATGCGTATCGGTCAACTGCAGCAGGCGCACCACGTCGTCGGCTACGGGAACAGTCTGGCGCTTGATCTCGACCATCGCCATCAGCGCTCAGCGTACATTGCCCGGTGTGGAGGCGGGCAACTGCCCCAGGCCATTGGCCTGGCAGTGGGCCAGCCAGTCGCCGAGGAACTCATTCTGCTGCAACTTTTCGTCCTGCTGGAACATCTGCTTGTTGGGGTAACTGTAGCGCGCCTGAATGCGGCTCTGGGACTGGAACGCGCCTACTTCTAGCATGCCCGCGTCATGATAGGCGCGCACGTCGATCACCAGCCGGCGCAGCCAGCGGTCTTCCCCGTGTAGCTGATGCAGGCGAAAAAACGTGGTGTAGCGGCTACGCTCCAGCACTTCCAGCCTTACGCGGGCGGCGCCCAGCGCAAACTCGCGCGTGTTGGCCTGTTCATAATCCGGGAACAGACGCAGCAGGCGCGCATAGTTCGCCTCGCACAGCGCGTGCAGGCGCTTGAGATCCATTTTGAAGGGGCGCTTGCGGGCCCGCTGCACTGCCATCATCTGTTTCCTGTGCCCGCAAAAAACCGGCTACTGGTATAGCACCGGCGTGTGCAGACGCGGTAAAAGCGCCGAGTGTAGCACTTGTCTCGTTGAAAACCGTGAGTATATTACCGGTTTTGCGACCCGGTTAACGCATGCGGAGAACCGCCCGGGCTGCTACACTCGCACACGCTACTGCAGAAGCACGACAGAGGATTCAGGATGAGAAAGACAGGAGCCGCATTGCTGGCGCTGGCGCTCTTTGCGAGTACCGCTCCCGCCGGGGCGGAGTCCCTGCGCGATATTTACGAGCTGGCGCTGGCCAACGACGCGCAACTGAAGGCTGAAGAAGCACAGTACAAAGCCAATCTGGAAACGGAGAAGCTCGGCCTGTCGCGGCTCTTGCCGCAAGTGAATGCCAACTACAATTATACCGACGTCGACCGCAGCTCGACCGACGAGAGCTTCGCCGTGGACGGCGGGCTCGGCGGTGGCCTGGAAACGATACAGACCGTTACGGATATCGATACCACCCGCGACGGCTACGAAGTCAGCCTCAACCAGCCCCTGTTCGACCTGCCGGCCTGGTTCACCTTCCAGTCGGGCCGGGAGTTCACCAAGCAGGCGGAGGCCACCTTTGCCGCCAACCAGCAGAACTTGATTGTACGGGTGGCCGAGGCCTACCTGCTGGTACTGCGCGCCCAGGACAACCTCGCCGCATCGCGCGCCGCGGAGAAAGCCTTCGAGCGGCAGCTGGAGCAGACCCAGCAGCGCTTCGAAGTGGGCCTGATCGCCATCACCGATGTCTATGAGGCGCAGGCCGCACGCGACCTCGCCCAAGTGAACCGGATTGTCGATGAGAACAATGTCTCCGTAGCGCTGGAGCGTTTGTCGGTATTGACCGGCCGCGCACACGGCGAGCTCAACGTGCTCAAGGATGATTTCGCCGTGAAACCGCCCGAGCCCGCAGACCGCGCTGTCTGGGTGGAGTTCGCGCTGGAAAACAACTTCAGCCTGCAGGCGTCCCGCTATGCTGAAGAAGCCGCGCGCCAGCTGGCCAAGGCCAACCAGATGGAGCACGCACCCCGCATCAGCGGCAGTTACAGCTACTCCGACTACGACACCGAGGGCAACCTGACGCGGACACCCGCCACGGGCTTTGAAACCTCGCCGGACAGCGAACTGGACGAGAGCCTGTGGCAGATCCGCCTGGATGTCCCGCTCTACAGCGGCGGCGCCGTGAGTTCCAACCGGCGCAAGGCGGCCCAGGAGTTCAACGCGGCACGGGAAAACCGTATCAACCTGGCCCGTACGACGGTCACGGATGCCCGCTCCCTGCACATGACCGTGATCAGTGACGTATCCCGTGTTGCTGCTCGCGCGCAGGCCATCGTTTCGTCGAAAAGCGCCCTGGATGCCACCCAGGCTGGCTACGAAGTCGGCACGCGCAACGTGGTTGACGTGCTGAACGCCCAGAACACCCTCTTTGCCGCCGAGCGCGACTACGCGAACAGCCGCTACGACTATATCCTCAACACCATGCGTCTCAAGGCACAGGCCGGCCTGCTGAGCCCGGAGGATGTCTACCGCCTGGACGAGTCGCTGGAGCCGCCGCCCGCCCCGACCGCCAGCAGCACCCCCTGAGGATCCGGCGTCGCGGCCTCGCCGTGACGCCGCGCCAGCCATGCCAGCGCAACTGCCCGCCGACATCGACCAGATCAAAGGCTTCCTGCACCCGGACGAGGCGCAGGCGCTGTACCGCTGGGCGCAGTCCAGCAGTAGCGCCGGGCCACTCCTTGAGATCGGCAGTTATTGCGGCAAATCGACCCTGTACCTGGGGCTGGCGGCACAGGAAAACGGCAGCACCGTCTTTGCCCTGGACCACCATCGCGGGTCCGAGGAACACCAGCGTGGGGAAATGTTTCACGACCCGGCGCTGTACGACGCCGATATCGCACGGGTGGATACCTTCCGGGAATTCCGCCGCAACATCGAGCGCGCCGGCCTGGACGACACCGTAGTGCCGGTGGTTGCGGGGTCTGCCGCCGCCGCCCGCCACTGGCAAACACCGCTCGCCATGGTGTTCATTGACGGTGGGCACAGCCTCGATGCGGCACTCACCGACTACCGCTGCTGGGCAGGCCACATCCGGCGCGGCGGTATCCTGGCGATTCACGATGTGTACGCCGACGCAGCCAAAGGCGGCCAGGCCCCGCGGGCCGTCTACCGACTGGCCCTGCAATCCGGTTTATTTGTGCTGTGTGAACAGGTCGAGAGCCTGGCGGTACTGCGCCGCCTGTAAACCGCAACTACTGGTCGCGACGCGCCCGGGTCGCCACACCCTCCGCATCTGGCAGCAACTGCACGGATGTGAACAGCCTGGCGGCGGCGGTATGCCCGGTGAGGGCGTCCGCCGCCAGCAGAACCGCGGCGGCAGTCCAGGTCGGCTGTTCGTCCGGCCAGAGCAGGTCCTCCACGAACTGATAGCCTGTCCAGTAGGCACCGTCATCGGAGCGCCACTGGTGCAGCCAGCTATACAGCTCGACGGCGCGCGCATGATCGCCCGCCGCCAGCAGCGCCATCACCAGTTCACAGGACTCGGCCACGGTCACCCAGGGCTGATCCGACACGCAGCGGCAGCCCAGGCCCGGGTGCACAAACTCCTCCCAGCGCGCCGCCAGCCGCGCGCGTGCGGCGGACCCGCTGATGGCGCCGGACAACACGGGATAGAACCAGTCCATGGAAAAGCGGGCCTTGCTCTCCCAGCTGCGGTCGAAGCGTTCCGGCCGCTGGCGCAGCGCGGTGCCCAGCGCGGCGCGGGCGGCAACCCAGGCCGGTCGCGGCTCGCCCAGTGTCACGGCAATGTTGATTGCGCACTCCAGGCTTTTGTAGATTGAACTGCAGCCGGTGACCAGGGCATCGCGCAGCGGTTCCCCGGCGCTGTTGACCGCCCAGTCAATCTCGCCCTGGGGGCCCTGCAGTGCCAGCACAAAGCGCACGGCGCGCTCCACCGTGGGCCACATCTCCTGCAGGAAATCCCGATCTTCGGTAATCAGAAAATGATGCCAGACACCGGTCGCCACATACGCGACGAAATTGGTTTCCCGCCGGTGGTCATTGTCCACGACATCGCCGCGGTAAGACGCCCACCAGCTGCCATCCGCCAGCTGGCGCGCGGCGAGCCAGCGATAGGCGCTCACGGCCGCCCCGTATTCACCCCCAATCGACAGCCCCATGGCCGCTTCAACGTGATCCCAGGGATCCGTGTAGCCGCCATCGAACCAGGGGATTTCGCCGCTGGGCCGCTGGCTGTTCAGCAGGTACTCGACCGTGGGGCGTAGGAACTCCTGCGGAAACAGGCCTCGACTGAGGTACAGGCCGCTCATTGGCCGGCCTCTGCGCGGAAATACAACACGACACTCTTGCCCAGTAGCGGGTTCAACCAGCGCTCCAGTGTGCGGGTCAACCGCGGCGCCTGCAGCAGGTCCCAGACCAGCAGGCGGTGGTACTGGCGCACCAGCCACTGCTGTTCGCCCTCGCGCCAGAACAGGCAACGCAGCCACCAGTAGGGTGCGTGCAGCGCGTGGGCACCGTGGCGATGAAACCCGATGAAACCGCCACGCTCGATCTCCGCCCGCAGGGTGTCGGCGCGAAATATACGCAGGTGTCCGCCCGGGGTCTGGTGATAGCGCTTGCTCAGCAGCCAGCAGAGCCGCTCCGGCCAGCGCCGGGGCACACTCACGCACAGCAGCCCACCGGGCTTCAGCACCCGGCGGATTTCCACCAGAGCGGCACGGTAATCCGGGATATGCTCCAGCACCTCAGAGCAGATGACTTTATCGAAACTGGCATCGGGGAAGGGCAGGCAGAGCGCAGAGGCCTGAGCGAGGTCCAGCTGCTTACCAGACTCACCAGGCTGCAGGAATTCCGCGGCCCGGGCCTGTGCCGTACACAGGTCCCGATGGGACAGATCGACACCCACCGCCTGCACCGGCGCAGCCGCATACGCGGCAATCACGTGCCGACCCTCACCACAGCCCAGGTCGAGTACGCGATCGCCAGGCTGCAGGGGAAAATAGCGAAAATCAACGGTCTGCATCGGCGATCACTTTGCGGTAGTAGGCGTCCATGTCGCGGGCGCACACCTCCCAGCTGAACGCTTCGAGGATGCGCTGGCGCCCGGCGGCACCCAGCCTGGCCCGACGCTGCGGGTCCTGCAGCAGGCTGTCGATGGCCTCGGCGAGAGCCTCGGCATCCCGCACCGGTACCAGCACACCGGCATCGCCCACCACTTCCGGCAGTGCGCCACCGTTGGTGGAGATCACCGGCACGCCACAGGCCATGGCCTCGCCAGCGGGCAGGCCGAACCCCTCGTAGATAGAGGGCACGACCGCGATGCTCGCCTCGGCGTAGTAGCGCACCATGTCGCTGGTACTGATACCGTTGACGAAGCGGATATGTGGACCGATTCCCAGGCGCTCGATCAGTCGCTCGGTGCGCCCACCGGGTTCGGGCTTGCTCACCAGCAGCAGTTCCAACTCGGGGTAGCGCGGCAGCAGGCGCGCACAGGCCAGCAGCAGGTAGCGCAGCCCCTTGAGGGGCGCATCAGCGGACGACGTCGCCATCAGCCGCAGCGGTCGGCGCTCGACCTCCGGCAGGGGGCGGAACTCCGCCGTGTCTATGCCGTTGTGCACCAGCGCAATGCCCGCGGGCTGCAAACCAAAATCCCGGGCAATGTCCTGCCGCGAGCAGTCCGACACCGTCACCACATGGTGCAGACGCGTGATGACTTTCTGCTGCATGCGCAGGAACGAGTGCCAGCGACGAATCAGCAGGCGCTGGTAGAGGCGCGGCGCGGCGGCCAGGGCAATGCGCAGGTCGCTGGTGATGGGGTGGTGCACCGTGGTCACCAGCGGCAGGCCCATGTCCTGCAGCTGCAGCATGCCGTAGCTGAGGCTCTGGTTGTCGTGAATCAGGTCGTAATCGCCACGATGCCGGCGCAGGTACTTCACGGCGCGGCGACCGAAGGTGTAGGGCTCGGCAAAGCCCCCCGTCAATTTGCTCAGCCACTCGATGATGTTGCTCAGCGAGCGCAGGTGTCGCGGGCGCAGCGACCCCAGCCCGTTCTCGAACAGGTCCAGGCTGGGCAGCTGAATCAGGCGGACGCGCGGGTCGAGCTCAGGGTAGGGTGGACCGGAAATCACATCGACCGTGTGGCCCATGTCGACCAGTGCCTTGCTCAGGTACTTGATGTAGACCCCCTGCCCACCGGCATGGGGCTTGCTGCGATAGCCGAGCAGCGCGATGCGCAGCGGACGCAGGGCTTTCCCCACGGGTGCTGGCGGGCAGGCGGTGTCGACGCTTGCGGCTGCAGCGGAATCGCTCACTACTGTATCAAGCTGCCTGATGACGGCGCCTCTTCCTGTACCGTTGGAGGTCGGGCCAGGGGCCCATCGCTGTCGCCGCAGACGTGGCTGGCGACGACCCGATTCTAGCAGTCTCGCGGGGCAGGAGGCCAGTCCCGGCGTTCGCGAACGGCTCTGATCGCCGCGCCTTATCGTCAATTGGCCGCCTTTTCCCGTATAATCGCGGCTTTTCAAAAGACCGGATCAGGTATGGCCGCTACTCAGTACAAGGGCATCATTCTTGCCGGCGGTTCGGGCACCCGCCTGCACCCCCTCACCAGCACGGTGAGCAAGCAATTGATGCCGGTGTATGACAAACCCATGATCTACTACCCGCTGGCAACACTGATGCTCGCCGGTATCCGGGATATCCTGGTGATCACCACACCCCGCGACCAGGCGGCATTCAGCGACCTGCTGGCGGACGGTCGGCAGTGGGGCATCAATATCCAGTACACCGTGCAGCCCAGTCCGGACGGGCTGGCCCAGGCCTTCCTGCTGGGTGCTGAATTCATCGGCGACAGCCCCTGTGCCCTGGTGCTGGGCGACAACATTTTCTACGGCGGCGGCTTCACCCAGAGCCTGCGCAACGCGGCCCAGAGCCAGTCCGGCGCCTCGGTGTTTGCCTACTACGTGCAGGACCCGGAACGGTACGGGGTGGTGAGCTTCAACGCCCAGGGCGTTGCCGTGGACATTGAGGAGAAGCCGGCGCGGCCCCGCTCCCACTACGCCGTGACCGGCCTCTACTTTTACGACAATGATGTCGTGGATATTGCCCGGGGGATCCGCCCGTCCGCCCGCGGCGAGCTCGAGATCACCGATGTCAACAAGGCGTATCTGGCGCGCGGCGACCTGCGGGTGGAGGTGATGAGCCGCGGTACTGCGTGGCTGGACACCGGCACACACAATTCGCTGCTGGACGCGGCCAACTTCATTCGCGTGGTCGAAGAGCGCCAGGGCCTGAAAATCGCCTGTCCCGAGGAAGTGGCCTACCGTATGGGCTACATCGATGCGGAAAAATTGCTGGCGCTGGCCGCGCCGCTGGAAAAAAGTGGCTACGGCCTGTATCTGCGACAGCTGCTGGACCAGGACGGGGTGCTGAGCAATGACCTTTGAGCCTACGCCGCTGGCCGGCCTGTGTGTGCTGCAACCGCGCGTGTTCGGCGATGAGCGTGGCTTCTTCCTCGAAAGCTGGAACGCGGCAACGTTTCGCGACGCCGGGCTCGACGTCAACTTCGTACAGGACAACCACAGTCGCTCTGCCAGGGGCATCCTGCGTGGCCTGCACTACCAGACCACTCAGCCGCAGGGAAAACTGGTCCGGGTGACCTCCGGCGCGGTGTTTGATGTGGCGGTAGACCTGCGCCGCAGCTCGCCGACGCTGGGCCAGTGGTTCGGCCTGGAGCTGAGTGCCAGCAACCACCGCATGCTGTGGGTACCCCCGGGCTTTGCGCACGGTTTTTACGTGCTCTCCGAGTTCGCCGACTTCCAGTACAAATGCAGCGACTACTACCATCCCGCCAGCGAGGTTGCACTGGCCTGGGATGACCCACAACTCAACATTCAATGGCCGCTTGCCCCGGGCGAGCAGCCCACGCTGTCCGCCAAGGATGCCGCAGGCCAGCCCTGGGGCAGCGTCCCCTTGTTCGATTAGGCGCAGGAGAGGAGCGGGAGGCGATATGGCACAGGATTATTTTCAGCTGCAGGGCCAGACTGCCCTGGTTACCGGGGCGTCCAGCGGCCTGGGAGCGCATTTTGCGCGGGTATTGAGCGCGGCAGGCGCACGCGTGGTGCTGGCCGCCCGACGCCGCGACAAGCTGGCCGAGCAGGTCGACGCCCTGCGCGCGGCGGGTGCCGAGGCCGGCGCCATCACCCTCGACGTCACCAGCCCGGACAGCGTTGCGGCCGCCTTTGCCGAGCTCGAGCGGGACTGGGGGCAACTGGACATCCTGATCAACAACGCCGGGGTCGCCAGCGACCCGATCAAATTCCTCGATACCACCGAACCGGACTGGTATCACATCATCGAAACCAACCTGAACGGCGCCTGGCGCGTGGCACAGGCCGGAGCGAAGCACATGACGCGCAGCGGCAACGGGGGCAGCATCGTGAATATCGGCTCCATCTACGGGCTGCACACCGGCGTGCTGAAAGCCGCCTACAACGTCTCCAAGACCGGTGTTGTACAGCTGACAAAGTCGATGGCCATGGAGCTGTGCCGCCAGAACATCCGGGTCAATGCCCTGTGCCCCGGCTGGTTTCTCACCGACATCAACAGCGACTATTTCCGCACCGAAAGCGGCGAGCGCTACATCAGGACCATCCCGGCACGGCGTATGGGCGAACTCGAGGAACTCAGCGTTCCGCTGTTACTGCTGGCCAGCCGGGCGGCGGGGGGCTACATGAATGGTTCAGTGCTCACCGTGGACGGCGGCATGGTGGAAAGCCCGGTGTAAACGCCTCAGGCGGAGAGCAGCGGGCGCCACCAGGGCTCGTTGCCCAGATACCAGTCGATCGTGCGCGCAATACCGGTCTCAAAGGTCTCCTGCGGCACATAACCCAGCTCGGCGGTGATACGGCTGGCATCAATGGCATAGCGCCAGTCGTGGCCGGCGCGATCTGCGACAAAGTGGATCAGGCTGCGCGCGCTGGCGCCACGCGCTGCGGGCGCATCCGGAAAGCGCACAGCCAGCGTGGGATCGGCGGCAAAGCGCTGGTCGAGCTGGTCGCAGAGCAATTCCACAATGGCCAGGTTGTGCCATTCATTGTTGCCGCCGATGTTGTAGCTCTCACCCACCGCGCCCCCCCGCAGCACCAGCTCGATGCCACGGCAATGGTCTTCCACGTACAGCCAGTCGCGGATATTGCTGCCGTCACCGTACACCGGTAGCGGGCGACCGCGCAGCACATTGGTAAGACATAGCGGGATCAGCTTTTCCGGGAAATGCCAGGGACCGTAATTGTTCGAGCAGTTGCTGGTGGTCACCTGCAGGCCATAGGTGTGGTGGTAGGCGCGCACCAGATGATCGGACGCGGCCTTGCTCGCCGAATAGGGCGAATTCGGCTGGTACTGCTGCGCCTCGTGAAACCCCGGAGCGTCCGGGGCAAGCGATCCATACACTTCGTCGGTCGAGACGTGATGAAAACGGTGTTCCGCGACACCCGGGCCGCCCAGCCATACGGCGCGCGCGGCCTTCAGCAGGCTGTGGGTGCCAAGGACATTGGTTTCGATAAACGCGTCCGGGCCACTGATGGATCGGTCCACGTGGCTCTCGGCGGCGAAATGCACCAGCGTGTCCACCCGGTGCTCGCGCAGCAGCTTCTCCACCAGCGGCTGGTCACAAATATTGCCGTGCACAAAATGAAACCGGGCCTGCCCCTCCAGTGCAGCGAGATTGGCCCGGTTGCCGGCGTAGGTCAGGGCGTCCAGCGCCAGCAGCGCGTCCTCGGGGTACTGGCGGCGCCAGTAGTGCAGGAAATTGGCACCGATAAAGCCGGCACCGCCGGTGACCAGCAGCGATCTAGGCATCGGCGGACTCCTTCAAAGCCTGCAGCATGCTGCGCAGCTGCACCCGCCAGTGCGGCGGTACACGCTGCAGCGCGGCCCAGCTGGACTGCTTGTCGAGCACGCTGCAGGCCGGGCGCTGCGCCGGCGTCGGGTAGTCGCTGGCTGGAATAGGCCGTACCTCCGGCAGGCGCTGTAACAACCCCAGGGATTGCGCTTCCTCAGCGATCGCGACGGCGAAGTCATACCAGCTGCAGACCCCCGCGTCACTCCAGTGGTAGATACCCTGCAGCAGCGGCTGCTCGACCGCTGCCCAGAGGGCTTCGGCCAGGCCTCGGGCCCAGGTCGGCGTGCCCACCTGGTCGCAGACCACCGACAGGGTGTCGCGCTCACGCATCAGGCGCAGCATGGTCTTCACGAAATTGCCGCCGAAACAGGAGTAGACCCAGCCCGTGCGCACAATCAGGGCGCGCGGATGAGCGCGTTGCACCGACCGCTCGCCGGCCAGCTTGCTGCGCCCGTAGGCGCCCAGCGGCCCCGTCGGGGCATCCGGCAGGTAGGGATGGCCGGAATCGCCGGCAAACACAAAGTCGGTGGACACGTGAATCAGCGCCGTGCCGGTACTGGCGCAGGCCGAGGCAAGGTGGCCAGGCCCGTCAGCGTTGACAGCCAGGGCCAGCGCCTCTTCTTCCTCGGCGCGATCCACCGCAGTATAGGCAGCCGCATTCAGCACCACATCGGGACGCTGCTCGGCAAACACGCGGCGCACTGCCTCGGGGTCGGTGATGTCCAGCCTGCCGCGGTCCAGCGCCACGATGCGCAGGCCCGGCGGTGCCGTCGCCTGCAGCTCGCGGCCCAGCTGACCCGCAGCGCCGGTGATCAGGGCCGTTGCTGTCACGCCCGGGCTTGCATCCAGGCGGCCAGCTCGGCAAATACCTGCTCCTGCTCCGGCTCGTTGAAGATTTCATGGTACAGGCCGGGATACAGGCGCAGCGTGACATCGCTGGCCCCCACCCGGGCGCTGAAATCGCTGGAGCCGGCGGGCGCTGTCATAACGTCGGCCTCGCCGTGCATGATCAACAGCGGCAGGGTGATTTCAGCCGCGCGGGCATTGACCACCGCCATAGTCGCAAACAGTTCCCGCACCAGGCGAGCACTCACTTTGCCGTGGTGCACCAGAGGGTCTGCCTCGTAGGCCGCCACCACCTGCGGATCCCGGCTCACCTGGCTGGCATCGAGCTTGAGCATGCCCAGGCTGGGCCAGAGCCAGGCCAACAGACGGTTCAGCAGCAACAGTGGACCGGGCGGGGGCTCAGCCACGGCCAGTGCAGGCCCGGAGAGCGCCGCGCCGGCAAAGCGCGACTGTGCGTCAAGCAACAGTCGCGAGGCGATCAGGCCACCCAGGCTGTGCCCGAGCAGGAAACAGGGAAGACCCGTATACCAGTCATCAATGCGGCTGCGCAGGGTCAGGAGCGGCTGCAGGTAATCGGCGAATTGCTGCACATGCGCCCGGCGGCCCGGAGAGCGCCCATGGCCCACATGGTCCGGGGCGACCACCGCATAGCCGCTGCGGGTGAAGAAGGCCGCAAAGTGCTCGTAGCGCCCGCTGTGCTCGCCGAGGCCATGGGCCAGCAGAATAACGCCCCTTGCGGGACCGCTGGCGGGCCAGTGACGATAGAAAATGCCATCGTCCAGCTGGCCCTCGGTCACGGCGGGAGGCTGTGGCGTATGCTCCGGCACGGGTTCGCAGCCAGTCGCCTAGGCGACCGGCGTCAACCATTCGGGATGTTGCGGGCGGTTGCCGCGCACCGAGTCAAAATACATGGCCTGCAGCCTTTCGGTCACCGGGCCACGCACGCCGCTGCCGATCTTGCGCCCGTCGAGCATGCGGATAGGAACAACTTCCGCCGCCGTGCCCGTAAAAAAGGCCTCGTCCGCGATGTACACCTCATCGCGCGTGATGCGTCGCTCACGAATCTGGTAACCGAGCTCAGCGGCAAGGGCAAACACGGTGTTGCGCGTGATACCGTCGAGGCAGGAGGTGAGGTCCGGGGTAAAGATCTGGTTGTCGCGGACAACGAATACGTTCTCGCCGCTGCCTTCCGCCACGTAGCCTTCATTGTCGAGCATCAAGGCTTCTTCGGCGCCACTGTCCAGTGCTTCACGCAGCGCCAGCATCGAATTGATGTAGTTGCCGTTGGCCTTGGCCTTGCACATGGTGATATTGACGTGATGGCGTGTGAACGAGGAGGTCCGCACCTTGATGCCGCGATCACGGGCTTCCGGATCCATGTAGGAGGGCCACTCCCAGGCGGCCACCATGACATGCGTGCGCAGCTTGTCGGCGCGCAGACCCATGCCCTCCGAGCCCAGGAAGCACATGGGCCGCAGGTAGCCTTCGGTGAGCTTGTTTTCCCGCACCACGGTGCGCTGGGCTTCGTTCAGCGTGGCCTTGTCGTAGGGCATGTCCATGCCCAGGATGTGCGCCGAGCGGAACAGCCGGTTGGTGTGTTCTTCAAGCCGGAAGATGCAGGTGCCGCGGTCGGGGGTGTGGTAGGCACGCACACCCTCGAACACGCCAAGGCCGTAGTGAAAGGTATGGGTCAGCACGTGGACCTTGGCTTCACGCCACGGCACCAGTTCGCCGTCCATCCAGATGACCCCGTCGCGGTCTGCAAAATTGGGTACTGCGCTCATGTTCAGTCCTGCTGCTCGGTTGATCCTGACTGCGCCGGAAAAAGGCGCTGCCACACGGCTTCCACGCTGGCCCGCTGTTCGCGGTACTGCGCGCCATCGACCCGGCCGGGCAATTGTTGCAGGGCCAGCTGGTGGGCGGCAGACCGGAACGCCAGATACGCCTGCACCAGGGTGCTGCTCTCTTCCTCGCTGAGCAGGCCGGCACGTGCCAGGGTTTCCAGAATGCGAATGTTGTCCGACCAGCGCACCAGTTCAGGCACGCGGTGAGACCACGCCAGAACCGCATATTGCACCATAAATTCAATATCAACGATACCTCCGGCGCTCTGTTTCAGGTCGAAATCCTCGCCCTCGGGGAGCTGCGCGGGCAAAAGTTCGCGGCGCATGCGCGTGCGCATCGCCACCACTTCCGCCGCCAGCGCATGGGTGTCGCGCTCCCGCTCCAGGATCGCCCGGCGCACGGCATCCACCCCGGCGGCCACCGCCGGATCGCCCGCAACATGCCGTGCGCGCACCAGCGCCTGGTGTTCCCAGGTCCAGGCGCTGTCTTCCTGGTAGCTGCGGAAGCCTTTCAGGGACGTCGCCAGCAGGCCCGAAGCACCGGAGGGGCGCAGGCGCATATCCACTTCATAGAGTTGGCCCATGGCCATGCGTGTTTCCAGAATATGAATGACGCGCTGACCGAGACGGGTGTAGAAACGCACGTTATCAATGCTGCGCTCGCCGTTGGTGACGCCCTGCGAGTCGGCATCGAAGATGAAGACCAGATCGAGGTCGGAGCTGTAACTGAGTTCGATGCCACCCAGCTTGCCGTAGCCAAACACCGCGAAACCGGTGCCCGTGCTGTTGCGTGACGGCTCGCCAAACCGCGCAGTAAGGTCGCTCCAGGCTACCGCCAGCACCTGCTCCAGAATCACTTCCGCGATCCACGTCAGTTTGTCGCTCACCTGCATCAGCGGCAGGCGCCCAACCACCTCACTGGCCGCCACACGCAACACATGTGCGGCCTTGAAATAGCGCAGTGCGTCCATCTGCCCTTCGAGGTCATCCGGCTGCAGACGCGCAACCTGCTGGCGCAGGGCGTCCGCAAGGCGTGACTTGTCGGGTGCGGTATACAGGCTGGCCCTGTCCAGCAGTTCATCCAGCAATACCGGGTGCCGCTGCAACTGCTCGGCAATCCAGGGGCTGGCATCGCAGAGCAACACCAGGTCGGCAAGCGCAGGGGGATTCTCCAGCAGCAGCGCCAGATAGGCGCTGCGGCGCAGCACCGCATTGACCAGCGGCAAAATTCGCTGCAGGGCGCGATCCGGGTCTGCGGCCTCCGCACAGGCCAGCAAAAGGCGTGGCATGAACTGTTGCAGGCGCTCACGCCCCTCGGCCTGCAGCGTCGCGACGCGGCTGCTGGCGTGCAGTGCCTGCAGCTGTGCCAGACTGTCGGTCGCCGCGCGATACCCCAGCTCCGCCAGCATCTCAGCGGTCAGGTCCTCGCCCCAGGCTGGAAGGTCGTCGGCAGCGGCACCGGCCTCGTCCTCGGGGTCGGCAATCAGGTCGCGGAAGTGTTCCGCGACGCGGCTGCGGTGCGCCGCCAGCGCCGCGAGATAGGCCCCCCAGTCCGTGCAGCCCATTACCGTTGCCATGGCCTGCTGCTGCAGTGCGTCGGTCGGCAGGGCCTGCGTCTGCTGGTCCAGATACCCCTGGATAGCATGCTCGCTATCGCGCAGGAACAGGTAGGCAGCGCGCAGCTCGAACACCGCCTCAGCCGGCAGGCAACCCAGCGTACACAGTTCTTCCAGAATCAACAGCAGCTCGCGCTGCTGCAGCGCCAGGTCGCGGCCACCGCGAATCAGCTGGAAACACTGGGCGATGAACTCCACCTCACGAATGCCGCCGTGGCCCAGCTTGACGTCGTCCTGCAGGCCGCGGCGACGTACCTCGCTGTTGATCATCTGCTTCATGCCGCGCAGGCTTTCGATCACGCCGAAATCCACGTAGCGGCGGAACACGAAGGGTCGCAGCATATCCATCAGCTCCGCACCGCGCTGCGGGTCGCCGCTGATGGGGCGCGCCTTGATCAGGGCGTAGCGCTCCCAGTCGCGCCCCTGATCCTGGTAATACTCTTCCAGCGCCGCAAAATTCACTGCCAGGGAGCCGCTCTCACCGTAGGGCCGCAGGCGCATGTCGACACGGAACACGAAACCCTCTGCGGTGACCTGGTCAAGAGCGTTGATCAGGCCCTGGCCGAGTTTGGTAAAGAACTCCGCATTGCTGATGGATCGACGTTCGCCATCGGTCTCGCCCGCCTCCGGAAAAGCGAAAATGAGATCGATATCCGATGAAACGTTGAGCTCGCGGGCCCCCAGTTTGCCCATCGCAATCACAATAAGCTCCTGCGGCTCGCCATCGCGGGCGCTTCTGGGCGTGCCAAAGCGCGCCTGCAGCTGCGCCGCCAGGTGCTCCTGCGCCAGCACAATGCAGGACTCCGCCAGCGACGAGGTGTCACCGACGGTTTCCAGGGTGTCGGCGCTGCGACAGAAATCGCGCCAGACGATGCGCAGCATATGCCGCTGCCGGAAGCGCCGCAGTACGGGATTCAATTCCGCCCCGGGAGCCGCCAGCCACTGACGCAGCTCCGCCCGCAACTCGCCCGGGTGCAGGGTGCGCTGCAAGAGCCCGGACTCAATGAGCTCCGTCAGCACCGCTGGCCGGCGGCGCACGGTCTCCGCAACGAAGGGGCTGCAGGCCAGCACCCGGGCGAGGGGCGCCGCGAGCTCTGCCTGCCGCTCGGCAACCGCGGCCTGCAGGCGTGCCGCAGCCTCTTTGTCGGGGTGGTCCTGTATGCGCTGCCAGGCGGTTGTTGCCGCTGCTGCCAGTCCCGGGGTCAAGGCATGGGTATCGATCATCCGTAACAAGCTTCCGTTGGCGGTTCAGGCGTCGAACAGCGGGGCGACGCGCATCACTTCCTCAATCGTGGTCTGGCCCGAGGCCACCCGCGCGGCACCGGCCAGCCGCAGCGTACGCATGCCTTCGGACATGGCCACTTCACGCACCTTGCGGGCTTCCATGTCGGGGACAATACAGGCGGCCAGCGCGGGACTGTTGACCAGTAATTCGTAAATACCCTGGCGGCCGCTGTAGCCCGTCTCCCGGCAGGCGCGGCACCCTACGGGGCGCGCCACCTGCGCAGGCGGGGTCAGCGGGAACGGGTGCACCAACTGCTCCCAGGCGTCTTTATCCACCGGTTCGAGCACCTTGCACTCCGTGCAGAGCACGCGTACCAGACGCTGCGACATGATGCCGCGCAGCGTGGCTTTGATGAGATAGGCCGGCAACCCCAGCTCCATGAGGCGCGCTACAGAACCGGGGGAGTCGTTGGTATGCAGGGTGGACAGCACCAGGTGCCCGGTGAGCGCCGCCTGTACCGCCATGTGGGCGGTTTCCAGGTCGCGAATCTCGCCAACCATGATGATGTCCGGGTCCTGGCGCATGAGCGCGCGTACCCCGGTGGAAAAATCCAGTTTGATGCCGTGGTTCACCTGCATCTGGTTGAAGCTGTCCTCCACCATTTCGATGGGATCCTCAATGGTGCAGACGTTGACCTCCGAGGTGGCGAGGCGGCGCAGCGTGGAGTACAGCGTGGTGGTCTTGCCCGAACCGGTCGGCCCGGTGACCAGCACGATGCCATTTCCGTGTGAGGTCATCAGCTGCCAGCGCTGCAGATCCTCATCCTCCAGACCCAGCTGGGCAAAGCTCTTCTGCAGCAGCTCCGGATCGAATATCCGCATGACCAGCTTTTCGCCAAACGCGGTGGGCAAGGTCGACAGGCGCAGCTCCACCTCGCCGCCCGTCTGCGGCGAGCGGGTTTTCAGACGACCGTCCTGGGGACGGCGTTTCTCTGCCACATCCATGCGACCAAGAATCTTGATACGGCTGGTGACCGCTGCGCACACCTGCGCCGGCAACTCGTACACGTTGTGCAGCACACCGTCGATACGGAAGCGCACATGACCCACCTCGCGCCGGGGCTCGATGTGAATATCGGACGCCCGCTGTTCAAAAGCGTACTGCAGCAGCCAGTCGACAATGGTGACGACGTGCTGGTCGTTGGCGTCGAGCTCGTGCATGGCGCCGAGTTCCAGCATCTGCTCCAGATTGGTCACCCCCGGCGCGGCGCCGTGGGTGGCCCCGCTGTGCCGAGCGCCGCGCACCGAGCGCGCCATGCTATAGAACTCGGCGGTGTGCCGGGTAATGTCGCGGGGGTCTGCCAGCACGCGCCGAATGGGTTTGCGCAGGACGTGCTCGAGGTTGCGTTCCCAGCCACGGATCCAGGGCTCTGCGCTGGCAATCACCACATCGTCGGCGTTCACCTCCACCGCCAGAATCCGGTGGCGGCGCGCAAACTCACGGGACATCACCTCCGCCACGGCGCTGACATTGATTTTCAGGGGGTCGATGTCGTACACAGCCTGGCCGGTGCGCTGGCTCAGCCAGGACAGCAGCGCCGCCATATCCAGAATCTCTCCGGGGGACGCGGCGTCAACCAGTTTCTGCTCAGCGAGGTAGACCAGCGGGTGAATGCTGCCCACGTTGACCTTGAGCAGCCGGTCGCGATCCGCTGCCGAGACGCGGCCCGCAGTGAACAGTTCTCCGGCCAGAACATGCAGCTCGAGTGATCTTTCTGCGTATTCAGGGCTGACGTTGGCGGTCATGGTGCGGCAACTCTCTGCTGACGGTAGGCATCCTGCATGCATGCTAGCACAGGCGGTGAGCGCTGCGCGCCGGCCGGTGTGACAGGAGAGGCAGCCTCACCTATACTTCGCGCCTTCCACACAGGAGAGCACCCGATGCCCAGCTCGAACCCGCTCAGCAGCCTCTTTGGCCGGTCTCCGATCGGGCCGATCCAGGAGCATATGCAGGTAGCGAACGATGCCGCCCAGCTTCTCCCGGCATTTGTCGAAGCCGCACAGAATGACGACTGGAAACTGGCGGAGGATATTTTCAAGCGCATCGGGGAGGCCGAGGAGGCCGCCGACAAGCTAAAACGCTCCGTGCGCCGGCACCTGCCCAACAGCCTGTTCCTGCCGGTTCCGCGCACTGACCTGCTGGAACTGGTCACCATTCAGGACCACGTGGCAAATACGGCAAAAGACGTTGCCGGCCTGATGCTGGGGCGCGAAATGCGCTTTCCGGACAAACTGGAAAAACACCTGCTGGAATTCGTCCGCGCCTGCACGGCAACCTGCGAGCAGGCCCTGGTGGCGATTCGCGAGCTGGACGAACTGCTGGAAGTGGGCTTCACCGGCCGCGAAGTCGTGCGGGTAGAGGGCCTGATCAAGGAGCTGGACAAGCTTGAGGGGCGCACCGACAAGCAGTCCAAAGCGCTGCGCGGCAAGCTGTTCAAGCTGGAGAGAAAGCTCTACGCGGTGGATGTGATGTTCTATTACAAGGTGATCGAATTGCTCGCAGGTCTGGCCGACTCCGCCGAGCGGGTGGGTCACAGGCTGCAGATACTGATGGCGAAATAGGACAAGCGCATGGAAATCATCACGGAACACGGCACGCTGCTCCTGATACTGGCCTGCATGTTCGGGTTCTTCATGGCCTGGGGGGTCGGCGCCAACGACGTGGCCAACGCCATGGGCACCTCGGTGGGGTCAAAGGCCCTGACCATCAAGCAGGCCATTCTCGTCGCCATGGTGTTCGAGTTTCTGGGCGCCTATCTGGCCGGAGGTGAGGTCACCGCCACCATTCGCCAGGGCATTATTGATGCCGAGTCGATGTCCGGCAGGCCGGAGTTGATGGTGTACGGCATGCTGTCAGCACTGCTTGCGGCCGGCACCTGGCTGATGATCGCCAGCATCAAGGGCTGGCCGGTCTCCACGACCCACTCGATTGTCGGCGCCATTGTCGGCTTCGCCGCGGTGGGTATCGGCATGGACGCCGTGCACTGGGAAAAGGTAGGTACCATCGCCGCCAGCTGGCTGGTGTCGCCGCTGCTCGCCGGCACGATATCCTTTGCCCTGTTCATGAGCGTGAAAATCCTCATTCTCGACACCGAAGATCCCTTTCAGCGCGCCAAGCGCTTCATCCCCATTTATATGTGGATGGTCGGCTTCATGATCTCCATGGTCACCCTGCTCAAGGGCCTGAAGCATATCGGCGTGGAAATGGACCTCGGGCTGGGCTCCAAGTTCGCCAACGCCGTCCCCCTGTCATTCCTGATCGGCCTGCTGGTCGCGGCGTTGGGCGGCTTCCTGGTCAGCCGGGTGAAGTACGTGCCCAACGAGCAGCATCGCTTCGCCAGCGTGGAGCGGGTATTCGGTATCCTGATGATCTTCACCGCCTGCGCGATGGCCTTCGCCCACGGCTCCAACGATGTCGCCAATGCCGTAGGGCCGCTGGCCGCCGTGGCGAATACCGTGCTGTCGGGCGGCATGATCGCCTCCCAGGCGCCGCTGCCCTGGTGGATCCTTCTGGTCGGCGCGCTGGGTATCGTGGTGGGCCTCGCAACCTACGGCTGGAAAGTGATCATGACCGTAGGGCGCAAAATCACCGAGCTCACGCCGAGTCGCGGGTTTGCCGCGGAACTGGGCGCGGCCTCCACCGTGGTACTGGCTTCCGGCACCGGGCTGCCGATCTCCACCACACACACCCTGGTGGGCGCCATCCTCGGGGTAGGCTTCGCGCGCGGCATTGCTGCGCTGAACCTGCGCACCATCGGCACCATCTTCATGTCCTGGATCATCACGCTGCCCGCGGGTGCCGGGTTATCCATCATCTTCTTCTTCACCTTCAAGGGCATCTTCGGCTGAGTCCTTTCACCGGGCACTGATTGACTCCGTCAGTGCCCGCCGCTACCGTCAGCCGACCCTCTCCGGGCAACAGCAGGCAGCCGCGCCATGTCACAGCCAGACAAACAGATCATCAGCCAGCTGCGCGCGCTTGTCGGCACGCCCTCCGTCAGCTCAACCGATCCGTCCTGGGACCAGGGCAATCGGGCGGTCATCGAGTTGCTGGCCGGGTGGCTCGAAGCGCTGGGGTTTCGCACGGAAATCATGGATGTATCAGCCGATGGGCGTAAAGCCAACCTGATTGCCACACTTGGCAGCGGCCCGGGCGGCCTGGTCCTGGCCGGCCACACCGACACCGTACCCTTTGATGAGGGGCGCTGGCGCTCAGACCCGCTGCAGCTCACCGAACGCGACCAGCGTCTGTACGGCCTGGGCAGTACCGACATGAAAGGTTTTTTCCCCATCGCCATCGCCGCTGCCAGCGCGTTTGCGGGCAAGACGCTGCAGCAGCCGCTGATCATACTCGCCACCGCCGACGAGGAAAGCTCGATGGACGGCGCCCGGGCCCTCGCCGCTGCAGGACGGCCGCGGGCCCGCGCCGCCATTATCGGCGAGCCCACCTCGCTGCAGCCGGTACGTTTGCACAAGGGCATCATGATGGAGGCCATCGAGATCACCGGTCTCGCGGGCCACTCCTCCAACCCCGCGCTGGGTCTCAACGCCATTGATGTGATGCATGAAATGGTGGGTGAACTCATGCAGTTCCGGCGGGAGCTGGCTGCGGAGCACGCCAACAGCGCCTTCGACGTGGCCTTTCCCACCCTCAATCTGGGCTGCATACACGGCGGCGACAGCCCGAACCGCATCTGCGGACGCTGTGAACTGCACTTCGACCTGCGCCTGACCCCCTCCGCGGCTGCCGCAGGGGTTCGCGAACAGCTACAGCAGCGCCTGCAGACCCTGGCACAGGCGCGCGGGGCCGGCATTGCGCTGCGCTCGCTGGTGGAGCCCGTACCGCCCTTTGAACAGGCCGCACACAGCGACCTCGTGAGGTTGGCGGAGAAGCTCACCGGCCACAGTGCGACCGCCGTGGGTTTCGCCACCGAGGCCCCCTTTTTGCAGTCCATGGGCATGGAGACCATCATCATGGGCCCGGGATCCATCGACCGGGCCCACCAGCCCGATGAATATCTGGAACTGAGCCAGATACGACCCTGCGTGGACCTGCTGCAGTCCTGCATCGCGCACTACTGCCTGTAACGGGCGGGGGCGGCCCCACCGTGAAAATTTGCATTAGTCGCCACCGCCCGCATTGGGTACTCTTGACGCACGATCATGACTGATAAAACGGAAGCCGCCACGTGACCACCCCAGGCCGCAGCCATATTCGCTGGTTCAGGAATACGGCGCCCTACATCAACACCCACCGGAACCGGACCTTTGTCCTGATGCTGGGGGGTGATGCTGCACAGGACTCCAACTTTCCCACCATCCTCCACGACCTGGCGTTGCTGCACAGTCTCGGTGTGCGGCTGGTTCTGGTGCATGGCAATCGTCCGCAGATTGACAGCCGACTGGCCGCGGCGGGGATCGAGAGCCGCTTCCACGATGATATGCGCATCACCGACAGTGCCAGTATGCACCATGTGACAGATGCCGCGGCATCACTGCGGGCACAGATCGAGGCACTGCTCTCCATGGGCCTGCCCAATTCACCGATGCAGGGTGCGCGCATGCGCGTCTGTTCCGGCAATTTCGTCACCGCCCGGCCACTGGGTGTGGTGGATGGGGTCGACTACCAGCACACCGGACGGGTGCGGCGCATCGACTGCGCCGGCATCCAGCAGCAACTCGCCGCCGGCTCCATTGTGCTGCTGTCGCCCCTCGGCTATTCGCCGACCGGAGAAATTTTCAACCTCATGCTGGAGGACATTGCCGTGCACTGCGCCGCGGGGATCGGTGCCGACAAGCTGGTATTGTTCGGCAGTGCCGCCGGCATTGCCGGCAGCGACGGTGCCCTGCTGCGCCAGCTTACGGTCGCCAGCATAGCGGGTATCCAGGGGCAGGATGCCGAACAGGCAAAATTGCTGGCCACCGCTCGACGTGCCTGCATGGCCGGCGTGTCGCGCTGCCATATCATCAGTTACCGGGATGACTGTGCGCTACTGGAGGAGCTGTTCACCCACGACGGCAATGGCACGCTGGTCGCCAAGGACGATTACGAGCAGACACGCAGTGCCAGTATCGATGATGTCGGCGGCATCCTTGAGCTGATCGAACCGCTGGAACGCGAGGGCGTCCTGGTCAAGCGCTCGCGTGAACTGCTCGAAAACGAGATCCGCCAGTTCCGCATTATTGAACGCGACGGGCGCATTATTGCCTGCGCGGCGCTCTACCCGTTTCCCGAGGAAAACTGCGGAGAAGTGGCCTGCATCGTCTCCCATCCCGACTACCGGGGTGGACAACGTGGCCAGCGCCTGCTGCAGGAAATAGAACGCGAGGCGCGGTTGCTTGGGCTGGACCGGGTGTTTGTGCTCACAACACAGACCGCCCACTGGTTTCTGGAACAGGGGTTTGAAGAGCGTTCGCGGGATGCACTGCCGGCGCAGAAACAGGCGCTTTACAACCTGCAGCGCAATTCCAAGGTATTCTTCAAGTCACTCTAGCGCCGGCTTTGCGGCATCGCTGCCAATGTAGCCGCACTCCAGTACCGGCTGTACCCAGTAGCGCAGCCGGTCGCGACCTGCAACCGGGGCCAGCGCGGTCAGTAGCGACGGGCGCTGGGTCGGCGCGTGCAGGACTTCAAAGCGACTGATACGGCGCGAGCCCTCCACCTGTTCAGCCAGGCTCAGGCGACTGTGCTCGCGGCTGAAACCGCTCACCGCAGCCACCGTAAACCCGCTCACGTCCGGCAGCGACATCAAGACATCCACCATCTCATCGTGCAGCTCCCGCGGCACCATGATGACCAGCAGTTCATCCATGGACAAGCTTCTCCCTGTACTGATACAACACCGGCACAAGGAACAGCGTTGTCACGGTGGATGTGAGCAGGCCACCGACCACCACAATGGCCAGAGGGCGCTGCACCTCGGCGCCCGGGCCGGTGGCGAACACCAGCGGCAGGAGTCCGAAAATCGCTGTGGTTGCGGTCATCAATACCGGGCGCAGACGCTGGCTGGCACCCGCGCAGATGCGTGCCGGCAGGGCGCCCGGCAAATGCGCCTGCTGCTGGAAATGACTGACCATCACCACACCATTCAGCACCGCGACACCCAGCAGGGCAATGAGTCCCACCGAGGCAGGCACCGAGAGATACTCACCGCTGATGTACAACGAGATCACGCCGCCCATCAGGGCAAACGGAATATTACCGAGAATGATGCCGGCCAGCGCCATCGAACCGAAGGTGGCAAACAGGATCAACAGAATCAGTACCAGGGCCACCGGCACCACCAGCAACAGGTTGTGCGTGGCGCGCTGCTGGTTCTCGAACTCACCACCGTACTCCAGGCGGTAACCGGCTGGCAGGGCGACCTCGCGGGACAACACCTCGCGCAGCTCCTCCACAAAACCCACCACATCGCGGCCTTCCACGTTGACCGTCACCACCCCAAAGCGGCTCCCGCGCTCCCGCTCTATCAACAGGGGGCCTTCGGCATAGCTGAGGCTGGCCACATCGCCCAGCGTGGCCAGACTGCCATCGGGCAGGGCCACGCTGCGCGCAGCCAGGTCCGCCACCGTGGCCGGCACCGCCACCGACTGTGAACCGGCCGCCAGCGTCACGGGAATACGCCGGTTACCCTGGCGTACTTCCGAGATCACGGCGCCCTCAATCTGGCTGCGCAGATAGCCGGACAGACCCTCCACGGTAAGCCCGTGGGCTGACGCCAGTTCCGGCTTCACCTCCAAATTCAGGAACTTGCCGCCTTCCGTCACCGAGGCCTGCACGTCAACCGCGCCCTGCACGCGGGGAATCACCCGGGCAATGTCGTGCATCAGGGCCGCAATGCGTACGAGGTCTTCACCGTAAACCTTGACGGTCACGTCACCGGTGCTGCCAGTCAACATTTCCGACACCCGCATCTGAATGGGCTGCGTGAAGCCGACGTTCATGCCGGGGAACCCCTCGAGCACCTCACGCACAGCGGCTTCCAGCACCGTTTTACTGGCAAAGCGCCACTCATCCGTCGGTGCCAGTTCCATGAACACGTCTGTTTCATTCAGGCCCATGGGATCCAGCCCCAGTTCATCGGAGCCGGTACGGGTCACAATCTGGCGAATTTCGGGCACACCTGCGAGTAACGCCGCACCCACCTGGCGGTCGAGCTCCACCGAGGCCTGCAGCGAAATGCTCGGGGATTTTTCCAGCTGCACAATCAAATCACCCTCATCGAGCACAGGCATGAAGGTCTTGCCCATCAGCAACAGGAACACCACGCTCACCGCCAGCAGGGCGCCAATGCCGAGCAGCAGGCCGCGCGGCCGCCGCAGAACCCGCTCCAGCGCCACGACGTAGGCCGCCTGCAAGCGCAGCATAAAGCGCGGCATTCCCGCCTTGTGCGTGCCGAGCATCAACGACGCCACGACCGGGATCAGTGTCAGCGACAGCACCAGCGCGGCCAGCATGGCGTACACAATGGTCAACGCCACCGGGGTGAACAGCTTCCCCTCGAGTCCACTCAGGGTCAGCAGCGGCGAAAACACAATGATCACGATGAGCGTGCCTGCGACCACCGGCAGCGCGACCTCCTGCGCCGCGCGGTACACCACATGCAGGCGCGGCAGGCCGGGGTTGTTGTCGAGGCGACTCAGGGTGTTCTCCACCACCACCACAGAGGAGTCCACCAGCATGCCGATGGCGATCACCAGTCCGCCCAGGCTCATGAGGTTGGCCGTCAGGCCGGTGCCAGACATCAGCAGGAACGTCGCCAGAGCCGCCAACGGCAGCGAGATCGATACCACCAGCGCGGCGCGCAGGTTGCCCAGAAATACGGTGAGCACCGCGACCACCAGCAGGATGGCCTGGAACAGGGCACTGGAAATGGTGCCAATAGCGGTGCTGATCAGTCGCGCGCGGTCATAGAACACGTTGATCTCGGTGCCGGCGGGCAGAGTCTTTTCCAGATCGGCCAAGCGCGCCTTGACGCCGTCCACGACCGCTCCGGTATTGCTGTCGCGCAGTGCAATCACCAGGCCCTGCACCGCTTCCTCGCCATTGCGCGTCACGGCGCCGTAACGCGCCAGATGACCGATTTCAACATCGGCCACGTCGCGCAGGCGGTACACACCGGCGGGCCCCGAATACACCACAATGTCCTGCAGCGCTTCCAGGGAGTGCACCTGTCCCTCAACCCGCACCACCAGCACATCATTGCCGAGCAGGATCCGGCCCACCCCGGCATTCAGGTTCTGCTCGACAATAGAGGCCTCCAGTGCGTCGATCCCCAGACCCAGCTCGGAGAGCACCACCGGGTGCGGGGTGACCTGGTAGGTCCTGGCGTAGCCGCCGAGCACGTTCACATCGGCCACGCCCGCCACCGTGCGCAGCGCCGGACGGATCTCCCACTCCAGCAGCTGGCGCTTGTCCTGCAGCGAGAGTCGGGGATTCTCGATGGTAAACATGAACATCTCGCTGAGCGGCGTGCTCATGGGTGCCAGGCCGCCCTCCACCGGGAAAGGCAGGCCATCAAGAATGCCCGCCAGGCGCTCATTCACCTGTTGCCGCGCCCAGTAGATATCCGTGCCATCGACGAAATCCAGCGTGATGTCGGTAATGGCATATTTGGTCGTGGAACGCAGCATCGACTGCCGGGGAATGCCCAGCAGCTCGGTTTCCAGTGGGTAGGTGACCCGCTGTTCAATTTCCTCCGCCGTCATGCCCGGCACCTTGAGGATAACCTTGACCTGCGTCGGCGCGATGTCGGGATAGGCATCAATGGGCAGCGCGAGCCAGGCTCGCAGGCCGAGGCCCGCCAGCGCAAGGGCTGCCACGCACACAAACAGGCGCTGGGTCAGGGAAAATCGCACCAACTGCTTCAGCATGTCACTCGCCACCCAGGCCCAGGAGAACACCCTGAACAGCGGACACCGAGCTGCTCAACACGGCGCGACCCGCCAGATCGATTTCGGAGGTCACCGCGTAATCCTCGCCGACCGGCTGCAGCAACACCACCGGCACCAGCTGCAAAGACCCGTCGCCGCGCAGCAGGACGTGGGCCTGTTCTGCCCAGGTAAACACTGCTGAGCGCGGCACCCGATAAGCCTCGTGACGGTACAGCGGTGTTGCGCTCAGCACGCTGTTGAGCTGCAACCGACAGGCGCCCGTCACGGCCTCACTCCAGGCGACCAGCGAGAAGCCTCGGGCAACTCCCTCCAACTCCTCGACATCCAGCCGGCAACCCTCGAGCTGCACGCCGGTCAACCTGTCGGCATCCTGCACCGGAACCAGCAGCTGCGCGCGCAATTCCCCTGGCGCCAGGAAGGATGCCACTTCATCTCCTTCGATCAGCGCCATCTGACGGCTCTCGAATTCAATGTAGCCGGTAATGGGAGCGTGCAGCGTAATGGACTCAACGTCGTCCTGCGGGGGGTCAACCAGCTCCATGAAATGCCGCATATGCTCATACTCCAGCTGCAGCGCCAGATAGTTGTCAACGATGGCAACCCACTGCTCCTCGGCGAGCGCTTTCTGTTCGTAGGAAGCGCGGCTGCGCCTGTAGCGCGCCTCGGCGCTGCGGTAGCGCCTCTCCATGGCATCGAATTCAAGCAGAAAATGATGAATCTCCGGCCCTTCCAACACAACGAAAGGCTGCCCGGCGACCACTTGTCCGCCATTGCGTACCAGATAATGCGCCCGCCGCACATCACGCGGCAGCTGGATGCTGTACTGGCTGCCAGTGCGGTGGGTGACCTGCGCACGCACAGCGGGGCCCGGGACCTCCGCAATCTCCTGTACCGCCGTATAGTCAAGCTGCAAGTCACCCAGTGCCGCGAGGGGCACATCCGCCCCGAAGCTCACTGCCGGCAAACACCACGCCAGCAGCATCCACTGAAGTTGTTTCATAAGGGTAATCCCGCTGTCTGCCGCAGTCGTGCGGCGTTATACTCGATTTGTGCATCGATCAGCGACGCTTCGCTGCGCCGCTCAAGCACCTCCAGCAGGCGCCTGATCACCAGCTCCACCTCCACCTCACTGCCTGAGCGCAGCGCCAGCAGCTGCGCCTCGATGCGCTCGCCGACCCGCGCCGACTGCAGCAGCAGTTCGCGCCGCTCCCGCAAACGCTGTGCTTCGGTGGACAGCGCAATCCACTCCTGCCGGATGCCCGTGCGCAGCGTGTCACGCTGCTGCGTGAAATCGCGGCCCAGCGCCGCACGCTGCGCCTGGCCGGCGCGGTTATCCACCTCAAAGAACGCCAATGGCAACTCAACGGCAAGACCGTATTGATGTTCTGCAGGACCGGGCCCATCCAGGCTGCGCGCGGTCAGGGCAAGGTTCCAGTCCGCCGCTGCCGGGTCATTCAGCGCGATCAGGGCCCGCTGTTGCTCGCGATCCAACGCCAGCAGGGCCAGCTGCGGGTGCTGACTGTAATCGGGCTCCCGGGGGTGAGGCGTGGCTTCGATGATCCGGGCCGGCAATGCCGGCAGACCTGTAAGTGCCACAAAGCCGGCTTGGGCGGTGCGCTGCCGGGCCAGGCCGTCGGCCACGGCGAGCTCGGCATCGAGCCGCTCCTGGGTCAGCAACAAGGCTGCGTAGCCCGGTATGGTGCCAGCATCAGCCTGCAGCGCCGCGCGCTGCTCCAGTTCCAGGAGCAGTTCCGCACGCGCGCGCGACTGCTCAAGCTCCAGGGTGGCAAGGCGGTGTTCCCACACAGCATCGCGAATCAGGCCGGAAAAAAACCAGGCACGGTAGCGCTGCTGTGTTTCCTGCAGGCTGCCCTGCAGGGTGGCCAGATCCTCATCGAGGTCGCGACGCTGCAGCGACTTGAAGGGCAGGTTAAGGGACAGCTCGGTTTCGTCGGTGCCCGCGCGCTGGTCGCTCTGCAGCCGGCTGGCGGACAACGAGGGGACGGCAGCCAGCAGGCCGCCGCCCTCGCCGGACTCTGCTGCAGCCTCCGGTGTGTAGCCGTGATGCACGAGCGTCGCGGTCAAGACCTCATGCAGCGCCAGGTCGCTGGCGAGCTGCGCCTGAACCGGCGCCGCGCAACACAGCGCCGAGAAAACGATTGCGCAGATATACTGCTGGCGCATACCTCCCTGCCTCACAAATTGATTACCCATGCTTTCATTACACCATGTCCCTTCTGCCCTGTCTTTGCGATACATCAGGGAAACGCCCGCCCACGGGCGTCTGACACGTTGTGTGGCCACGAATACGCGCCGCGGACGCAATCGTCAATGCCCATCACAGCGGATTTTTTGCTATTCTTACGCGCTTGCCATCGCTGCTTCGGCGGCACGTCATCTGACTGAATCCACCGAGGCCCACATGCCTGATTACCGCTCGAAGACTTCCACCCACGGCCGCAATATGGCGGGCGCTCGCGCATTGTGGCGCGCCACCGGCATGCAGGATGGCGACTTCGGCAAACCGATCATAGCCGTCGTGAACTCCTTCACCCAGTTCGTACCCGGTCACGTTCACCTGAAGGACCTGGGGCAGCTGGTCGCGCGCGAAATCGAGGCGGCCGGCGGTGTCGCCAAGGAATTCAATACCATCGCCGTGGACGACGGTATCGCGATGGGACATGACGGCATGCTGTACAGCCTGCCCAGCCGCGACATCATCTCCGACTCGGTCGAGTACATGGTCAACGCACACTGCGCGGATGCCATGGTGTGCATCTCCAACTGCGACAAGATTACCCCCGGCATGCTGAACGCCGCCATGCGACTCAACATTCCAGTGGTGTTCGTCTCCGGCGGCCCGATGGAAGCCGGCAAGACGAAACTGTCCGAGCACAAACTGGACCTCGTTGACGCCATGGTGATCGCCGCCGACAGCGACGCCAGCGATGAACAGGTGGCGGAATACGAGCGCTCGGCCTGTCCCACCTGTGGCTCCTGTTCCGGCATGTTCACGGCAAATTCCATGAACTGCCTGACCGAGGCCCTGGGGCTCAGCCTGCCCGGCAACGGCTCCACCCTGGCCACACACGCCGACCGCGAGCAGCTGTTCCGCCGCGCCGGCCGCCTGGTGGTGGAGCTGTGCCAGCGCTACTACCAGCAGGAGGACGCCAGCGTTTTGCCGCGCAACATCGCCAGCTTCAAGGCCTTCGAGAATGCGATGAGCCTCGATATCGCCATGGGCGGCTCCACCAATACCATTCTGCACCTGCTCGCAGCAGCGGAAGAGGCCGAACTCGACTTCACCCTGCAGGACATCGATCGACTGTCGCGCCGTGTGCCCCAGCTGTGCAAGGTGGCGCCGAACACCCCCCTGTACCACATGGAAGACGTACACCGCGCCGGCGGCATCATGGCGATTCTCGGCGAACTGGATCGCGCCGGACTGCTGCACCGGGACTGCCCCACCGTGCATAGTCCGACGCTGGGCGCGGCACTGGATACCTGGGATATCGTGCGTACCAACGATGCGGCAGTACACCAGTTCTACAAAGCGGGCCCTGCTGGCATACCCACCCAGGTGGCCTTCAGCCAGGACACCCGCTGGCCCAGCCTGGATCTCGACCGGGAGAACGGCTGTATTCGCAATATCGACCACGCCTTCTCCCTTGAGGGCGGCCTTGCCGTTCTGTTCGGGAACATTGCTGCAAGCGGCTGTGTGGTGAAAACCTCCGGCGTCGATGACAGCATTCTGGTGTTCTCCGGGCCCGCCTACATCTGCGAGAGCCAGGAAGGCGCCGTCGCCGACATCCTGGAGGGCAAGGTGCAGGCCGGGGATGTCGTCATCATCCGCTATGAGGGTCCGCGGGGCGGGCCGGGCATGCAGGAAATGCTCTACCCCACCAGTTATCTCAAGTCGAGGGGGCTGGGTAAGGCCTGCGCACTGTTGACGGATGGGCGCTTTTCCGGGGGCACCTCGGGCCTGTCCATCGGCCACGTGTCACCCGAGGCGGCCTCGGGTGGCGCCATCGCCCTCGTTGAGCACGGTGATATCATCGATATCAATATTCCCGAGCGCAGCATCAATGTGCGGCTGAGCGATGAACAGCTGGCCGCCCGGCGCGCGGCCATGGACGCCCGGGGCAAAGACGGCTGGAAGCCCGCAGAGAGTCGACCACGCAAGGTGAGCGCGGCGCTGAAAGTGTATGCAAGCATGGTGACCAGCGCCGACCGCGGTGCGGTGCGCGACCTGTCGCTGCTCGACTGATGCACAGCGAACGCCTGAGAGGACGTGAACAGGCATGAACCCTTTCAAGATACTCAGCGCCATCAGCTCCGGCAGCTTCAAGGGTCACTTCGGCCAGTATGGTGAAGACGTGATCGTGCGCAAGCTGGTGAAACCGAACCGTGCGCCGGGTCGCTACCTGGATCTCGGCGCGTTCCACCCCTTCCGTTTTTCCAACACGGCCTACCTCTGGATGTGTGGCTGGCAGGGCGTGAATGTGGACGCCAACGCCAACAGCATCCGTCTGTTCGATCGGGTACGGCGGGGTGACCGCAATATCTGCGCCGCCGTGGTCAGCGAGGCAGAAATCAGCGACGGCCTGACCGAGGTGAACCTGATGCTGCCGCAGGTGACCAAGACACGCGATGGTATCAGCGCACTGGGGTCGATCAGCAGTGACAGGGCGGAACTCAAGGAACTGGTGCGCGCGGTGCCGGTCCCGACACTCAGCGTAAACCGTATTCTCGCCGACAATCAGGGCGAGGGGATCCGTTACATTAATATTGATATCGAGGGCTACGACGAAAAAATCGCCTGCGATATCGATCTGCAACGCTTTCGGCCGGAAGTCATTTCCGTTGAGGAGTATGGCCCCAACCTGGCCGCTCTGGCCAGCGGCACGGTATGCACCCACCTGCAGGCACACGGCTACCACCTGTTCGCGCGCGCCGGCTATACCTCCATTTACGTGCGCGAGGAGTGACGGCGCAGCCCACGTGTCAGTCACGCGGCTCTTCGGAAAAGACTTTCCGGCCAGAGAACATCGCGGAAATCAGACCGTTGCGCTCGCGCAACTCAGTGATCACCACGGCGGCGATGTGCAGGGGAATGGCCAACACCAGGCCCCAGAAACCGAGTTCGTGCAGCTCAATAAACGGCTTGCGAAAGGTGCGCATGGCCGCGTAAGCGTCGGCATCCAGCAGCGGGGTCTGCGCGGGCTTCAGGCCGACCAGCTGCTCTGCACTGGCACCCGGCACCGCCACCCAGTCCAGGAACAGGTGCCCGAAGGGCGGCAGATACAGGTCGGTACCGGCGAGCACCAGGCCGGTAACGCACTGGTTCACAAGCAACAACAGCAGCAGGGCCACCATCAATCGTCCGAGGGGATTGTGTCCACGGTAGGGCGGCGGTTTGCCCGCGCGCAACCCACGCAGGTAGCCGACAAGGGCCTGCCCATAGCCGCGTCCTCCCGGTAATGCGGCTGACCAGCGCGCGTAACGGTTCCCGACAAATCCCCAGACTATGCGCCAGAGCAGGTTGATGGCGAACACGTAACCTATCCACACATGCAGCGTTTTCAGTGCCACCTTGCCTTCGCCGCTGATGCCCAGTGTGCCCGCGTTGAGGATAACGAGGCCGACACCGAGAAGGCCCAGCACACAGAGCACGTTGATCCAGTGGAACCAGCGGGTCGTGGCATCCCACACCGGGTGTGATCGCAAAGCTGACGATTGACGCATGGACATCCCTCCTGAGGATTGTGCCTGACGTTAGTGTACACGCCTTTTCTGAAGCCATGCTTAATGCAACCGGATCCCCGTATTACTCCGGCAGGAGTCGTGTTTCCGTGCGAGCGTGTGCCCTGGCCTGCTCCGGGCTGAACCACCATGGCCTGCGCTCACCCGCCGCCCAGAGATGCGCCTGGTCGTTCTGGTGGCGCTGCAGATGCCGCTCGACAACCCCGCCAGCGAGGATCGCTTCGACCTTGTCCGGGTCGGCAAAATCCACCACCAGCTTCAGCGAGGCGAAAAAACCCGCCGCAAAGGGTTTCTCGAAATCGTAGATGCCGCGGTTCAGCGTTTCGCCGCTGCCACCGCGCGGCACCGCAAAACTGCCGGCGAGGCCGCTGCCCAATCCGCTGGGGCGCAGCGGGCTGACAAAATGCAGGCTGTGTGCCTCGCCCCAGTGCCAGGCCGAGGGGTCTTTGCCCTGCAGGCCCTCAAGCAGTGTCCGGGCCCGGGGTGCCGCGGCCCGAATGACATCCGCCAGTGTCTCGCGGTGGGGTGTTGCGGTGTCGTCGAACCACGCGGCGTCGGGGGTCGCCAGCAGCGCCTCGAAACGCTGCTGCCAGAAGTACCAGGTGGACAGCATCTCGGCCGCCAGCGCCTCACCCAACTCATCGGTAAAGGTGCCCAGGGCAATTTCCCGATACAGCGCCTGGTAGATCAGCGGTGCAGGACTGTCTGCACGGTCAACGCCATCCCAGGTTGCCAGCAGGGCATGCAGGTCCCCCTGCGTGGGCTCGGTGGCCAGCGCATCGAGGATCTGCGGCAACAGCGTATCGCTCTGCAGGTTGCGGTTGTCTGCCATCAGCGCCCAGTGATCCGCCACGGTCATTGCTCTGGCCTGGTTGAGCACCTGGCCCATACGCAGATAGCGATAGTCCGGCGAGAGGTAATTGGTGTAATACCAGGGAAAACCTGCCGGCCGGGTATCGTGGTTGGCCGTGCCGACCCAGCCTCGGGACGGGTTGTACGCTGCGGGCATCTGCGCCTTGGGTATCCAGCCTGTCCAGTCATCGCTGCCATCGGCGGGCACCGGCCGCGGCACGCTGCCATCACCACCCGCGCGCAGGGGCAGGGCCCCAGAAGCGCGATGCCCGATGTTGCCCTGGTCGTCTGCGTAGACAAAATTGAACATCATCAGGTCGATATCCTGCACCCGGGCGTCAAACTCCCGGGCGTTCGCGGCGTCGAGCAGTCCTTCGATGCCCAGCTGCGGCGCATGTTTTTCCCAGGCTGTGGTGCGCAGTACCAGCACTCTGTCTCCCCTGGGGCCCGCGTGGTCGCTGATCACCGGCCCGCGCCGGGTGTAACGCACCACCAGCGGCTGCTCACGCATCCCCCCCGGCGCCTTGCTGTCCTTGATCTGTACCACCTCCTCGCGACGCGCGAAGGGCAGGCTGCGCCCGCCCTCCAGGTAGTGCTGTGGATTCGCAGGATCGAGTGTTTCGACGTACACGTCCTGGACGTCGCCGTAGGCATTGGTAACGCCGAAGGCCACGTGCTGCGTGCGTCCCACCAACAGGCCGGGCAGCCCGGGCAGGGTGGCACCCACGGCCTGGATACCCGGCGCAAACAGACCCACGGGATGAAACATACCGGGGAGAATGCGGTTGTCGAGATGCGGATCGTTGGCCAGCATGGCCCGACCGGAGGCGCTGCGCGCCGCGCTGACCGCCCAGTTATTCGAGCCGATACCGCCGTGCCGCGGCGCGCCGGGGGCAAACAGCAGCCGGGCCCCGCCGAGGCCAGCGGCGGCGCCCGCTTCAGGCGCGCTCTCGGCCGCGCTCGCGGCAAGGTCGGGCTGTGCTGCATCACGATCCAGGTTGCGCAACAGCGGCATCAGTTGCTGCGCTCGCTGCAGGCCCAGCTGATCAATGAGCTTTTGTGCCAGCAGCTCTGCCTGGTAATTGGTGGCGTGGGTGTAGTGCACGAAATGAATCAGCGCGACCAGGTCGGCCAGTTCCCAGGTGCGTGCCTCAAGGCCCACCAACCCCAGCTCCAGCGGGTGGTCTCCGGCGTGTGCAGTCACATAGGCATTGACCCCGTCGACGTAGGGCTGCAGCCAGTTCCGGCTGGCCGCACCCAACTGCGCCGCATGTCGGCGACTGTTGTGCTCGATCCCCAGCACACGCATGCGGATATCACTGGCGAGACCTGCTTCGCCGATACTGGCTGCCAGACGGCCCTGCCAGGTTGCGCGGAAAAACTCCATCTGGAACAGGCGGTGCTGTGCCGTCACAAAACCCTGGGCGCGCAGCAGGTCCGCAGTGCTCTCGGCAAATATGTAGGGAATACCCAGGTCGTCCCGCAACACCGTCACCGGCGCGCCAAGACCGGGCAAGGCCAGCGCCGTATCCTGGTCGGGTACCGCAGCAGACTTCAGCTGTACCCATACCGCGGTACTCGCCACCAGGGTGGCGAGCAACAGCGCCCATAGTATGCGTCGCAGTAACATCGCGGCCTCCTCAGGCTTCGTCGGCAGAGGTCGCGAGACGCGCGCCTTCCGGCAGCCCCTGCTCCACCAGGGCCACCAGGTCGTCCTGCAATTTGCCAAGCTCCCGGCGCAGGTGCGCATCCTGTCGTTCGGTACGGCTGTTCAGCACATCGACCACTGCGCGCTGGATCACCTCGGTGTTGGCCTCCCAGGTCACGCGGTATTCCGGAGACACGCTGTCGCGACGCTGGGCGATCGCCTGGCGCAGGCTGGCCTGCCAATCCGGCTCACGCTGCAGTATCGCATCGAGCCGGTCCAGCCAGACCGCGCGCTCGGCCAGCCAGACACTGTCCGAACGGCGCAGGCTGGCACAGCCCACCGCCAGGCGCGTTTTCTGCTCAGTCTGCAGTCGGCCAAGGTAGCGTCTCGCATTGTCCTGCAGGCGCTCGCAGGCATCGTCGCGATAATCTGCATCGTCACGTTCAAGGTATTTTTCTTCGTACTCGGCCTGCTGCTCGCGCAATTCGTCCATGAACTCATCAAGCTGATCCTGACGCAGCGCATCAGCCAGCACCAGCATCCAGTCCAGGGCCCGGTCCTGCAAACGGTCCAGGGCCTGTTCGGCATCAGCGGTGAGCGCGACCAGCTGTTCACGGGTCAGCGGTTCATCGAGACTGCGCTCCGCCCGCTGCAGCAGTTCAATGTAGCGCGGCAGCTCATCCTGCCTGTGCCAGGCGAGGAACCGCTGCAGCTCGCTCTGCAACAGCACATCCTGGCTGCGATCGAGGCTGACATAATCACCCAGATACCAGGGGACGAAGAAATCCAGCCGGTTGTAGAAGAACCGCGTGCTGCTGCACGCTGTCAGGCAGAGGAGCAGGAACCCGACCACCGCGGTGCGCGCGACGGCGCGTTGCAGCGACGCAACACTCACGGGTAATCCAGCCCGTCGCTGGCAAACAGCATGTCGATATTGCGAAAGGCCTTGAACTCAAGGTAGTTCCCCGCCGGGTCGCAGACGAAACAGGTTTTCTGCTCGCCGCGCCGCGCGGCGAAGCGTACCGTGGGCGCAATCGCAAACTCGACGCCGGATGCCGTGAGTCTGGCAATCAGCTGCTCGAGTTCATCCCAGGGCAGCACGACACCAAAATGCGAGGCCGGAATGTCCTCGCCGTCTACCGGGTTGCGGGCCAGTGACGGCATGGCCCCCGCAGGCACCAGGTGTGTGACCAGCTGGTGGCCCCAGAAATCATAGTCTATCCAGCGCTCCGAGCGCCGTCCTCGCGGGCAACACAGCAGCTCGGCATAGAATCGGTCGGCGGCCTGCAGGTCGTCGACCGGCAGTGCGAGATGAAAGGGGGGAGAGGGCATGCCGGTCACCAGGGCAGGTTGTCGAGGTCGAGGTTGCCGCCACTGATCACAGCGACCACGCGGCGCCCGCGAAACCGTTCCGGATGCGCCAGCAGGGCGGCGAAGCTGACGGCACCGGAGGGCTCCACCACGGTTTTCAGGCGGCTCCACTGCAGTCGCATGGCCTGCACAATCTCCGCATCAGATACCGTCAGGATGGTATCCACATGGCGCTGGATAATGCCGAAGTTGATGGCTCCGAGGCCCGCCAGCAGACCATCGGCGATGGTGCGCGGGGCCACGGAAGGCTGCAGGACACCGAGGCCGAAAGAGCGGAACGCATCATCGGCGCCCTCCGGCTCCGCAGCAACCACCTCCACATCCGGTCGCAGGTGCTTGATCGCCAGGGCGACACCGGACAGCAGGCCACCCCCACCGACCGGCAGCACGATCACCTCGAGGTCGGGCACCTGCTCCAACACCTCCAGCGCCAGCGTGCCCTGGCCGGCAATGACCCGTGGGTCGGCGTAGGGATGCACCACATGCGCGCCCGTTGCCGCCACCACCCGCTCCAGGGTTTGCTCGCGCGCCGCGAGGGTGGGCTCGCACTCAATAATCAGACCACCGTAAGCCGCAACGGCCGCCTTCTTGACCGCCGGCGCGTTGGCGGGCATGACAATGTGCGCTGCTACGCCGCGCGCAGCCGCCGCCTGGGCCAGTGCCGCACCGTGATTCCCCGAAGAATGCGTGGCTACCCCGCCAGCCGCCTCAGCGTCGGTCAAGCCGAACACCGCATTGCTGGCACCGCGGGCCTTGAAAGCGCCCACTTTCTGCAGGTTCTCGCACTTGAAACGCAGGTCGGCGCCGGTGTGTGTGTTAAGCAGGACGCTGCTCATGACGGGCGTGCGGTGCACGTGATCGCGAATGCGGGCGTGCGCCGCGGTGATTGCCGAGAAATCCGGAACGGCATCCATCATGCCACGCCCTCTGCGGCTAGCGCGGGACAACAAACTGCAGCCGCCAGCCGGCGCGTCGCCACAGCAGGTAGCCAAGCAGAAAGTTGGTTTGCAACAGCAGGCTTAACGTCCATTCAAAAGCATCCTCGACCGAGTCGTACAATACACCATCCCAGGCCTGCAGCACGACCGTCAGCAAACCCAGCGCCAGCAACAGGCAGCAGAGAGCCTGCATGGCGATGGCGAGACGCGGGGCGCCCGGCACATGGGCAGCTCGAGCGTGGAGCTGGGCGGCAAACAGTAACTGCGCGAGAAAGGTGAAGGAAAAGAACAGTACCGTGCCAGCGCGCCGCTGAAAGCGCCAGGCGTCGCCCGCCTCACCCAGTACGGTGACATACAGAATCAGCCCGACGCTGGCCAGCAGGCCCAGCCACAGCATCCAGCGCAGCGCCCGCACGGAGGCGTTGCCACCGGGAAGGGACCGCAGCCACGCATAGTTGATCCACCAGTACAGGGCGAGAATCACAGCGGCGGGCAACATGGTGGCGCGAAACAGATAGCTGGCCGGAGGCTGCCGTCCGGTGGCACTGATTGAGGTGCAGCTGTCGAGGTAGGGGTTGCACCAGTCAACATGGCCGTAACTGGCCGCCAGCAGCCAGGTGAGATGTACCGCGGCGAAGGGCAGCACCGCAGCCAGCAGGGCGATGATACGCAGATTCATGTCCCGGAGTTTAGCACCACCCTGTGCTATTCTGCCGCCTTTTGCCAAGCGGAGGTGCAGCGCCGATGGACTCACTGCAACAGCTCGCGGCCAGCTTTGCCAACGCGGTCTGGGGCACACCACTGGTGGTGCTGCTGCTGGGCGGGGGACTGTTTTTCGCCCTGTACTCACGCTTTTTGCCCTATCGCCACTTCGGCCATGCCATCGGCATCATGCTGGGACGACACGATACCCCCGGTGAACCGGGCGAGCTGAGCCACGCGCAGGCGCTGGCGGCAGCACTCTCCGGCACCATGGGCATGGGAAACATTTCCGGCGTGGCGCTGGCCATCGCGGCCGGTGGCCCGGGCGCCGTATTCTGGATGTGGATGTCGGCGCTGGTCGGGATTTCGACCAAGTTTTTCACCTGCACGCTGGGGGTGATGTATCGCGGCAAGGACAGCGCAGGACAGCTGCAGGGCGGGCCCATGTACATCATTCGCGAAGCCCTGCCGCGCGCTTTTTTCCCGCTGGCAATTCTCTTCTCCCTCGCCGGCCTGATCGGCACCCTGCCCATTTTCCAGGCCAACCAGCTCACCGCGCTCATCCGCGACAACCTGTTTGCCGGGCACGCCCCGGGCAGTGCGAATCTGCTGATTGGTTGCGTCATGGCCGCCGTGGTGGGCGCGGTAGTCTTCGGTGGGCTGCAGCGCGTGGCCAGGGTTGCGGTCACCCTCCTGCCGCTGATGATGGTGACTTATATGGCCATGACGCTGTACCTGCTCCTGCTGCACAGTGAGCAGGTCCCCGACTTGCTGGCCAGCATCGTTACCGATGCCTTCAATCCCCAGGCGGTGGGCGGCGGCCTGGTCGGTGTGATCCTGATCGGTGTCAGCCGCGGCGTGTTTTCCAACGAGGCCGGGGTGGGCACCGAGGTCATGGCGCACGGTGCCGCACGCACCAACGAGCCGGTGAGGGAGGGGCTCGTGGCGATGCTCGGCCCGGTAGCGGACACGCTGATTGTCTGCACCTGCACCGCCCTGGTCATTCTGCTTGCGGGCACCTGGCAGGACCCGGGAGACCTGTCCGGCATCACGCTGACCGCCAACGCCTTCCGCCAGGACCTCGGCAGCCTGGGCAGCGGCCTGCTGCTTTTTGTCACGCTTATTCTTGCCAGCACCACCATGTTCACCATGTGGTACTACGGGGCCAAGTGCTTTGGCTTTCTGTTTGGCGCGCGGCTGCAGAACTACTACCGCTGGTTTTTTGTGCTGGCGGTCATTTTCGGCGCCACGGTCAGCATTGATATCGTGTTCAACCTGATTTCCGGCTCCTACGGCCTGATGGCCATCCCCACCATGGTGTCCACCCTGTTGTTGGCGGGCAAGGTGCGGATGGCGGCGCGGGAGTATTTCCAACGACATCCCTACTGAGAGGTACGGCACATGGCGGCTGATCATCCGACGGGCAAAGTGGCGGGCATCATGGGTGGGATGGGGCCGGAGGCCACCGTGGACTTTATGGCGCGGGTACTTGCTGCGACACCGGCCAGCACGGATCAGGAGCATATCCACATGCTGGTGGACCACAACCCGCGTATACCCAACCGGCATGCCTCCATCGCCGGCAGCGGCCCCGATGCCGGACCCGCCGTTGCCGTCATGGCCCAGCGGCTGGAACGTGCCGGTGCGGACTTCCTGGTCATGGTCTGCAACACGGCCCACGCCTACACGGGGGAGATTCGCGCGGCGGTGGGCATTCCCTTTGTCAGTATCATCGATGTGGTGATGGACACAGTATCTGCGCACCCGGCTCGACGCGTAGGCGTGATGGCTGCGGACGGCTGCCTGCAGGCGGGCTTGTACCAACAGGCACTGTGCGCAGCCGGGCGCGAGCCACTGCTCTGGAACCGCAGTGAGCAGGCGCGCTTCATGGATCTGCTTTACCGCATCAAGGCCGGGGAGCGCAGCGCGGAGCTGCGCAGCGGGCTGCAGTCCCTCGCCGCCAGCCTCGCGTTCGGCGGTGCTGAACTGCTGATCGCGGGGTGCACCGAAATCCCCTTGCTGTTGCAGGCCGGTGACGTGGGCGTAGAACTACTGTCCTCGACTGACCTGCTGGTCGCTAGAACCGTGGCGCTGGCCCGCGGTGACTACGCCGCCGCGGTCTGACCCTGGCGCGCCGCGCGATTGATGGCGCCGAGAATACCCTCCAGCGACGCCTGGATGATGTCGGAGCTACGACCGACGCCGCAGTAGCGCTCGCCGTCGATGTTCAGCTGGATATAGCACACCGCTTCGGCATCGGCGCTCTGGCTAAGGGCGTGCTCGCTGTACTCGACCAACACAATCTGGCGACCGGTGAAGCGCTGCATGGCATCGACAAACGACGCGACAACCCCGTTGCCGGTGCCGGTCAAGGCGCTGCGCGCCGCGCCGTCGAAAATCTCCGCCTGCAGTTGATCAATGCTGTCGGCGCGACTCACCTGGTAATCGCCGAGGCGCCAGCGGCCTGCATCGCTCAGGTAGGTTTGCTGGAACAGATCGTGGATCGCCTCGGGCGTCACTTCAGATTCCTGCTTCTCGGCGAACGCCTGCACGGCAGCGCTGAAGTCTATCTGCAGCCAACGCGGCAGTTCGTAGCCGTAATTGCGCTCCAGCACATAGGCAATACCGCCCTTGCCCGACTGGCTGTTGATGCGAATCACCTCCTGGTAGGAGCGGCCGATATCTGCCGGGTCGATCGGCAGGTAGGCGACCTGCCAGGGCGCCTGCGCCTCGCGCCGGGACAGACACTTCTTGATGGCGTCCTGGTGGCTGCCGGAGAACGCCGTGAACACCAGCTCCCCGGCGTAGGGGTGGCGGGGATGCACGGGTAACTGGGTGCACTCTTTCACCGTCTGGATGATTTCGTCCATGTGTGCGAGCTGCAGCTGTGGATCGACGCCCTGGCTGTAGAGGTTCATGGCCATGGTGACGATGTCCATGTTGCCGGTGCGCTCGCCATTACCCATCAGCGTGCCCTCGACGCGGTCGGCGCCGGCCAGTACACCGAGCTCGGCGGCGGCTACCGCACAGCCCCGGTCGTTGTGCGTATGCAGCGAGATCAGCAGAGCCTCGCGGTTCCTGACGTGGTCGCAGAACCACTCGATCTGGTCTGCATAAACGTTGGGCGTGCTCATCTCCACCGTTGCCGGCAAGTTGATGATCACCGGATGCTCAGGCGTCGGCTGCCACACCGCCGTCACCGCGTCGACCACCTCCACGGCAAAATCCAGCTCGGTGCCGGTGAAGCTTTCCGGCGAGTATTCAAACACCCATTCCGTGTCCGGATAGCGGGCCGCCACATCGCGCACCAGCTCGGCACCCTTGACCGCGATATCGATGATGCCTGCGCGATCGAGGCCAAACACCTGCTCGCGCTGCACCGTTGAGGTGGAGTTGTACACGTGCACAATGGCGCGGCGGGCCCCGCGCAGTGCCTCGAAGGTCTTCTCGATCAGCTCCGGGCGCGCCTGGGTGAGTACCTGAATGGTGACGTCGTCAGGGATGCGGTTGTTCTCGATCAGCTCCCGGCAGAAGTTGTAGTCGTGGCTGGAGGCGGAGGGAAAGCCCACCTCGATTTCCTTGAAGCCGATTTTCACCAGCTGATCCCACAGGCGGGATTTCTGCCGCGCCGTCATCGGCTCGATCAGGGCCTGGTTGCCATCGCGCAGGTCGACGCTACACCAGCGCGGTGCCTGGGTAATCTGCCTGTCTGGCCAGCGGCGCGCCGTCATGCGTACGGGCGCGAACGGCGGGTATTTGCGATGATCAAATTGGCTCATGGCCCTGTCCTCTGTCGGTTCTGCCCGGACGGCGAATACATGCGGCTGTACATCTGGGGGTCGCGCAGGGTTGTGTCCTGCCTGACCAGCTCTTGTGGAGCCCCGCCACCCTGCATATCCACCCGTGTCAGACAGATGGCACAGCGGCACCAGATGCTGCATCAGCCGAATGCACAGTATAACCCCTGCGCGCCGGAGGATTACTGCAAAAACCCGCCATTGTTGGGTCATAATTAGTTTTTATATTTATTTTTTTCTATTTTTTTAGTGATTAAGCCTATGTTAACCTCGATTCTCGCATTCTGAACCAACGCGGCAAACGAGCCCGGAGGAGGGCATAGCATGGCCTGCTGGCTTCTGAAAACCGAGCCGGATACCTTCAGCCTGGAGGATCTGGCGGCGCGGCCCACGCAGACCGAGCCCTGGGACGGCGTGCGCAACTACCAGGCGCGCAACTTCCTGCGCGATGGCATGCAACCCGGCGATGAGGTCTTCATCTACCATTCGAGTTGCGCCGTGCCGGCAATTGTCGGGCTGGCCGAAGTGGTGGGCCCGGTGCGGCCCGACCCCAGCCAGTTCGACCCGAACTCACCCTATTACGACCCGCGCAGCGACCGCGACAACCCGCGCTGGGTACTGCGTGATATCCGCTACCGCAGCCATCTGCCGCGCCCGCTGCCGCTCGCCGAACTCAAACGTCACGCCGCGCAACTTGAGGGCTTTGCGCTGCTGCAGCGCAGCCGCCTGTCCGTGATGCCGGTGGCGCCCGGGCACCGCAGTGTCATCCTGCAACTGGCAGCCGGCGCATGAAGCTGGACCGCATCGATCGCCGCATTCTGGACATCCTGCAACGGGACGGCCGCATCAGCAATCTGGACCTCGCGGACCGGGTGGGTCTCTCCGCCACGCCCTGTGCGCGCCGTGTGAAGCGGCTCGAGGACTCAGGGCTGATCCGCGGCACCGCCACGCTGCTGGATCAGGCGCGCCTCGGCCTGAAGCTCACCGCCTATATAGGCATCAGCATGGATCGGCACACCCCCGACCGCTTCGACGCCTTCGAGGAACAGGTACGGGCCTTTCCCGAGGTGATGGAATGCTCGGTGGTCACCGGCCAGAGCGCTGACTACCTGCTGAAGGCCGTCATACCGGATATGCAGCACTATGAACGCTTCCTGCTCGGCAAGCTCACACGCATTCCCGGCGTGACCGGCGTGCACTCCAGCTTCGAGCTGCGGCGGGTAGTGCAGAAAACCGCCCTGCCCCTGGAGCATGTGGATAACGACACCGAGGTCTGAGCCATGACGGCGGCAGGCCGGCACTGCCCACGGGGCCTGTGGCCAACATGGTGCTTGCCCGAAGTTCACCATTGGACGCATGATGGACGTACAGAACGGGAGTCATGTCATGCTTGATATGCAGAACAAAGTGGCCCTGGTTACCGGGGGCGCCAGCGGCATGGGGCGCATCATCGCGCTGCGGCTGGCCTCACGCGGCGCCAGGGTGGTGATTTTCGACGTCAACGAGGCCGGCCTCGAGGCAACCTGCGCCGAGGACGACCGCATTCGCGCGCTGCGCTGCGACATCGGCGACCTGGCCGATGTGGAGCGGCAGGTCGCGCGGGTAGAGCAGGAAACCGGCCCCATAGACCTGCTGGTACACGCCGCGGCACTGATGCCCAGCCACAAACTGGTTGACCACACCCATGACGGTATGGAGCGCCTGTTCCGCATCAACTATTTCGGCACCACCTACATGATCCGCAGCGTGCTGCCGTCGATGCTCAGCCGACGCGGCGGCCGCATCATCGCCTTTGGCTCGGTGGCGGGGTACGCACTGGTCACACATATGGGCGGCTACTGTGCCACCAAGTCCGCTGTGAATACCTATGTGGAAATACTGCAGAATGAGTTGCGGGACTCCGGGGTGCAGGTGCACCTGGTGTGCCCACCGCCCGTCAACACACCACTGATTGACCAGACGCTGGCGACAGACAGCCCCGCCAGCCTGATTGAGGCAAAAAAGTCCGGTCGTCTTTCCGACCCGGAGAAAATTGTCACCGCGATAGAGAAAGGCGTCGCCAAAAACCGGGATATCATCTATCCGGGCGAGGCTCGCCTGCTCATGCTCTGGCACGCGCTGCTGCCACGACTGTGGTGGAAAACGGTGCTGAAGTTCGAGAAACAGTGACCGGGTGGCCGAAGCGCGTGATAGCATCGGCCACCCATGAGTTCACGACACCTCAACGCTGATTCCCCCTGGCTGTTGGTCCTGCTGGCGACGCTGGTTGCGCTGGGTCCGCTCAGTGTGGATATGTACCTGCCGGCCATGCCCGCCATGCGGCTTGCACTGGACACCGACGTAGGCAGCATACAGCTGACCCTCAGTGCCTACCTCGCCGGCTTCGCCGTGTTTCACCTGTTCTGTGGGCCCCTGGCAGACCGTTACGGGCGCAAGCCGGTCATCACCGCAGGCACCTTGCTGTTCATCGCCGCCTGCGTCGGCTGCAGCCTGGCCACCACGATCGACGAACTGCTCGCCTACCGCTTTCTGCAGGGGATCGGCGCCTGTGTCGGGCCGACGCTGGCACGCACGATCACCCGCGACCTGTTCGGGCCGCGCCGGGCTGCGCGGGCCCTGTCTTTGATCGCCATGCTGATGGCGCTGGCTCCTGCTGTGGCGCCCAGTCTGGGCAGCCTGCTGACCCTGTTTTTCCCCTGGCGCAGTATCTTCGTGTTTCTCGGGCTGTACGGTGCGCTGGTCCTGATTGTGCTCAACCGCTACCTGGGAGAATCGCTGCCGGTACGGCAGAGCCTTCACCCCGCCACCATCCTGCGCAATTACGCCGTGCTGGTGCGCAGCGGACGCTTCATGGCGGTCGTGGTCAGCAGCTCGGTGGTCTACGCCGGCATGATGGTCTATCTCGCCTCATCCGGCTTTGTCTACATCGAAATGCTGCAGCTGCCGGTGAAGTATTTTGGCCCGATATTCCTCACCACCGTGGCGGGCTATATCGCCGGCAGCGCAGTCAGTGCGCGGCTCGCCACGCGTCTGGACTCCACCCGCGTACTGCTCATCGGCGCTGTGGTGGTTGCCGTCGCCAGCCTGGGCATGGCGATCGCAGGAACCGTGTTCGATACCAGTGTCGCGGCACTGGCGGTTCCGATGATGCTGTATACCGCGGGTATGGGGCTGACGCTGCCGCATGCCATGGGCCTCGCACTTCAGCCCTATCCCCATATGGCCGGCACCGCGTCCGCACTGCTCGGCTTTATCCAGATGGCGGTGTCGGCGGTGGCGGGAGGCCTGATCGGTCTGTTCCTGCACGACTCACCACAACCCATGCTGGCGGGGATTCTGCTGCTCGGCCTGGCAGGGCTTGCGCTGGCACTGCTGGCCCGCAGGCTGCACAGCCGCACCACCGACGACATGCCGGCGCACTGAACCCGCTCGGTGACGAGCAGGGAAACTGACCCGTCGCGCGGGCTGTGGCATACTGCCGCTTCGCTTTTACCGGAGAATTGCGCCGTGGCCAGCGCTGCAGACGTTACCCAGCTTATCGGCAACACGCCGCTGTTGTACCTGCGCCAGGTGTCTGAGCGCACGGGCTGTCGTATTCTGGGCAAGGCGGAATTCATGAACCCCGGCGGCTCCGTGAAGGATCGCACCGCGCTCGGCATTATCCGCGCCGCAGAGGCCAGCGGCGAGCTGCGCCCGGGTGGCAGAATCGTCGAAGGGACCGCGGGCAACACGGGCATCGGGCTGACACTACTGGCCAATGCCCTGGGCTACACCAGCACCGTCGTCATGCCGATCAGCCAGAGCCGCGAGAAGATCGACACCCTGGAGCTGCTCGGCGCCGACCTGCACCTGGTGCCGGCCACGTCTTACAGCGAGCCGGGCCACTATGTGCACACCGCGCGGAGGCTGGCAGAGAAGTTTGCCGCCACCGAGGCTGCGGGCGCCATCTGGGCGCGGCAGTTTGACAATCTCGCCAACATGAACATTCACCGCGACACCACGGGCGAGGAGATCTGGCGGCAGACCGAGGGCGAGATTGACGGGTTCATCTGTGCCGTGGGTACCGGGGGCACCCTGGCGGGCGTTTCACAGGCGCTCAAGGCACACAGGGAGAACATCGTCATTGGCCTGGCCGACCCCCAGGGCGCCTCGTTGAGCCACTATTTCAACTGCGGCGAACTCGCGCCGAGTGCGGGCAGTTCGATCATGGAAGGGATCGGCATCAACCATGTTACGGGCAATGTGGCGCAGGCCAGAGTCGACACCGCGTTTACCGTGACGGATGCAGAGGCTCTTCCGCTGCTGTTCGATCTGCTGCAGTATGAGGGCCTTTGCCTGGGCGGCTCTGCCGGAGTCAATATCGCCGGCGCCGTGAAACTTGCGGAACACCTGGGGCCCGGGCACACCATCGTCACGATCCTCTGCGACTACGGCAATCGCTACCAGAGCAAGCTGTTCAACCCCGCTTTCCTGCAGAACAAGGGCCTGCCGGTACCACCCTGGCTGGACATCTGACTTCCCCCATTTGCAACACGGAGACACCCCATGAAACTGGGCATCATCAGCGGCAGTCATCGCCCCGATTCACAGAGCGGCAAGGTTGGCCGCTATATCAGGCACACCCTGCTGGAGCGCAAGCTCTGCGACGATGTCTGGTTTCTCGACCTCGGCAAAGACCCATTGCCCCTGTGGGAGGAGGGCGTATGGGATGCAGACGACGCGCGGTGGCAGGCGATTCTCGATCCGCTGCGCACCGCATTACACAGCTGTGACGGCTTCATCCTGATTGCGCCGGAGTGGCACGGCATGGCGCCCGCCGCCCTGAAGAACTTCCTCCTGCTGTGGACCGCCGGTGGCGAGCTCGCGCACAAACCCGGGTTGATTGTTACCGTATCGGGTTCCATCGGGGGCTCCTACCCGGTGGCGGAGTTACGCATGAGCGGGTACAAGAACAACCGTCTGTGCTTCATACCGGAGCACCTGATCGTGCGCAATGTAAACGGGGTGTTCAACGAGGATGAAAGCGACAACGACCAGGACCCGCATACCTATCACCGCGATCGCCTGATCTACTGCCTGGAACTGCTCCGGGAATATGCCCTGGCATTGCGTCAGGTGCGAGCCAGCGGCAAAGGCGCGCTGGACGTGTATCCCAGCGGCATGTGAGCGCAGCGGCTGGTCAGCTCGCTGGGGCGAAGACTTCCACGCGGTCGCGGCCGGCGTCCTTGGCCCGGTACAGCGCCTCGTCGGCGCGGCTGAGCAGCAGGTCAATGGTGTCGCCCGGTCGAGCCTCGGTGATGCCGGCACTGAAGGTCACCTTCACAGGCTGCTTATCGGCGTGCAGGGCGGTATCCGCGACCGCCAACCGCGCGCGATCAAGCAACACACGCGCCTCCTGCGGCGCTGTATCCGGCAGCAGCAGCACAAACTCCTCGCCGCCGTAGCGCGCCAGCACATCGGTTTCACGCAGCTGCCGCTGCCAGACCTCGGCGACGTGCTGCAGGGCCCGGTCACCGAAACTGTGCCCGTGGTTGTCGTTAAGCCGCTTGAAATGGTCCAGGTCGATCATTGCCAGGCACAGTGAGTGCCCCTGGCGCAGGGCCCGGGCCAGATCGCGCTCGGCCACCGTGCGAAACGCGCGGCGATTGAGCAGGTTGGTGAGATCATCGCGGGTTGCGAGGTGCTCAGCCCGCAGCTGGTGCCTGCGCCCCACGGCCAGAATGCGCTGCATGGTCATCAGCGTCACGCCGACGAAGCCCATGACCAGAGCCGGGATACCGAAATTATAGGGCAGGAGGTAGCTGTAGGAATTGAGGGGCAACACGTAGGGCTCGTCCTGCAACCAGTCGGAGTAGCCATGAAAACCCCGCAACAACACCACGCCGCTGTAGATCAGCAAGCTCACGCCCACCAGCAGCTGGGCGGGACGCGTGGCGGGATCCTCGCGACTCTTGAACAGCAGCCAGATCGCCTGTACCGGCAGCAAACCCGCGATCGTGGAGTACACACCCATGAGGAAATCCGAGTTGCCGTCGTCCACCCAGTAATGGATGTTGAAGGCGACCATGACTCCGACGCTGGCGGGCACTGTCCACCAGGGCAGGGGACGCCCCATGAAGTGAAAGATGCCGATCAGAAACAGGGCTTCACCGGTCAGCTGACCCGCATTGCCCAGCACATTGAGCACCGGGCTGCCGGTGGCGATAAAGCCGAAAAACAGGACGATACCGGCAATCAGCGTCCAGCTGCCGGCCATCCAGAACACCGGGCCAGCGTAGGGACGTGAGACATACCAGAGTGCGGTGGAGGAAATGGCAACCGCCAATAGCAGGCAAACGCCCAGCAGCATTGGCGAGTAGTAAATGGCCTCCACGGCGCGCCCTGTCAGCCCTCCACGATCAGGAGGCGGCAGCGGTCTGCGCGGCAGCGCGCTCTTTTTCGATGAGGAAATCCGCCAGCTTCAGCATGTTTGCCTGGCTGCCAGCCTTACGGATGCTGATGCGGTACTTGCCGTTTACCATCATTTCCGGCGTGCCGGTAATCTTTGCAGCGCGGGCACGGCTGTTGGCCTGACGCACCTGACTGCTGACCCCAAACGAGGAAAACGCCTTGTCGAAGTCTTCACCGCTGACACCGTTGGCTGTAAACAGCTGGCGAATTTCCGCCTCCGAACCCAGCCGCTTGCCATCCACGTTCATGGCCTGAAACATCACTGTATGCAGGGCGTCCAGCACCCCAAGCACGTCGGCGGTGTAGAACATGGCGGCATGCAGCTCCATGGGCTTGTTCCACACGGCGGGCGAGCCCTTGAAGTCGACATCATCAGCCAGGGTTTCCTTCCAGCGGCTGATCAGGGGATCGAAGGTGTAACAGTGCCCACAGCCGTACCAGAAAAACTCCACCACCTCGATCTTGTCCGGGTCGGCCGTGCGCAGGGCCGGCACGATCAGGTCGTAGTGGGTGCCCTCCTCCCAGTCAGGGGTATCGGTGTCCTGAGCCACGACCGTGAGGGGAGCCAGCACCATCAGGGCAAGGGCGAGAAAACGCTTGAACATGAGATTCTCCATTGTCAGATTACCGTTATCAGACCACGATTCCGGCGTACCGTTCTACCCCGGATAAAAAAGGTGGCTCAATGGCCACCTTTTCAGATAGTGCTGGAGCGGCTTATTTCAAACCGGCGGCGTAGCTGGCAACGGCTTCGATTTCCATGTCGCTAAGGCCAAACGCGTTAGCGCGCATGATCTTGGTGTCGCCGTCATTGGTGCGACCGGTCGGGTCTTCATAGCCCTTGCGGTAGGCACGCAACTGCGCCGCAATGTACTCGGGGTGCTGGCCGTGCAGGGCGGGGTAACCCGCCAGCGCGTTGCCCCTGCCGTTGGGTGAGTGACAGCCACTGCAGGCGGCAACCTTGCGCTCCGCAACGCCGGCGCGGTAGACCTTCTCGCCCAGCGCTACGAGCTCCGGATCTGCCTGGCTCCCGGTGACCTGCTTGCTGGCGTAAAAGGCCGCAATATCCGCCAGCTGCTGGTCGGTCATGTTGTCAACCTGGCCGGCCATGGTAGGGATGGGACGTGCGCCATCGCGGATATCCATGAGCTGCTTGAGCAGATAGCGCTGTCCCTGGCCCGCCAGCTTGGGGAAGTTGGGCGCCGGGCTGTTGCCGTCGGCACCGTGGCAGGCACTGCAGACCAGGGTGAGTGCCTCACCGGCTGCGGGATCGCCTTGCAGGAACGGCGTTGCCGCACCTGCGGTGTGTGCAAAACCCACCAGGGCTGCGCAAAGAACAAGGGCTTTCTTCATGACACTTCCAGACTGGAACCTAGAGTTACGACGCCTTACTGCGCCGGCGTGGACATGTACGTGATCAGGGCTGCGTAGTCCTCATCGGTGCAATCAAAGCACATGCCCTTGGGTGGCATGGCATTGAGGCCGCTCTTGACCGACGCGACCAGCGCATCCATACCCTTCTCCAGTTTCGGAGCCCAGGCGGCGGCATCACCGGTTTTGGGGGCCCCTGCAACGCCTGCGTTGTGGCACACAGCACAACTCTTGTTGTACTTGTCCATGGGCGGCTCCGCCATCGCACCGGCGGCAAACACAATGGCGCCAACTGCCAACAATTTTTTCATGCTACACCTCTGCTGCTTGTTGCGGGGTAATACGGGACGCGGACTTTTCCCTCGGTCCCGGGAAAGCTGTGGCATTATATACGAGATACCCCCTGCAAAAAAGGCAAGCGCATCTCATGCAAGCACCCGCTCCGGAACGGCCCGACTACCGCAGTGCCAGTTTCCAGACCAGCGCCAGCCGGCTTTCACAGTGCCCCGGGGACACCGGCTGGGAGGTGGCCTTCGCCGGCCGGTCAAATGCGGGAAAATCCTCTGCAATCAATAGCTTGACGGGGAACCCAAAGCTCGCGCGCACCTCCCGCACACCGGGCCGGACGCAATTGATCAACTTCTTCAGCCTCAGTGAAACCCAGCGACTGGTCGACCTGCCGGGCTACGGATTTGCCAAAGTGCCCCTCGCGGTGAAGCAGGAGTGGACCAAACAGCTGGAAAATTACCTGCAAAAACGCCAGAGCCTGCGCGGCCTGATTCTGCTGATGGATATTCGCCATCCGCTGCAGCCCTTCGACCAGCAGATGCTCACCTGGGCAGTGACCGCCGGCATGCCGGTCCACATTCTGCTGACCAAGGCCGACAAGCTGAAGAACGGTCCGGCGCGGGCCACGCTGCTGCAGGTACAGCGGCAGTTGCAGGCGCACGGTGACACGGTCAGCGTGCAGCTGTTTTCCGCCCTCAAGCACAGCGGCCACAAGGAGCTGATCGCGGTGCTGAACGCCTGGCTGACCGATATCAGCGTGTACGAGGACGACACTACAGGGGAAACGGAGGCATAAAAAAACCCGGCTACCCGTAGGGGGACAGGCAGCCGGGACAGCTTGGGTCTCTGGGGAAGAGACTTGTTCCGCGAGCGGCTCATGGGGGGGAGCCGGCGGAACAGTAGCAGCATGCTACCGACTCTCTGACTGGGCAGATTCCGGAAAGTTCCGCGCCTCAGTGCGCTTCATCCCAATTTTTTCCAGAGCCCGCTTCCACCAGCAGCGGCACCGCCAGTTCCGCGGCTTCGCTCATCAGGCTGCAGAGCGTGTCACACACCTGTTCGACCGCATCTTCCGCGACTTCCAGCACCAGTTCGTCGTGTACCTGCATGATGGTACGGGCGTCGACATCCGACGCCTGCAGCCAGTGGTCCACCTGCAGCATGGCGCGCTTGATGATATCGGCTGCCGTGCCCTGCATGGGCGCGTTGATGGCGGTGCGTTCGGCGGCCTGAGCGCGCATTTTGTTGCGCGCGTTGATTTCCGGCAGGTACAGGCGGCGCCCGAACAGGGTTTCCACGTAACCCTGCTCGCGAGCGCTGGCCCGGGTGCGATCCATATAATCCTGCACGCCCGGATAGCGCTCGAAGTAGCGATCGATATAGTCCTGAGCTTCGCTGCGGCCAAGGTGGAGCTGACGCGCCAGCCCGAACGCCGACATGCCGTAAATCAGGCCGAAGTTGATCGCCTTGGCCTTGCGCCGCTGCTCGGCGGATACGGCGTCCAGGGCCACCCCGAAGACCTCGGCCGCCGTGGCGCGGTGCACATCCAGCCCCTCGCGAAAGGCATGCAGGAGACCAGCATCGGAGGACAGGTGCGCCATAATCCGCAGCTCGATCTGCGAATAGTCCGCCGCCACAATGCGGTACCCCGGCGGCGCAATGAACGCCTGGCGAATGCGCCGCCCCTCCTCGGTGCGTATGGGAATATTCTGCAGGTTCGGGTCGGACGACGACAGGCGTCCGGTCGCCGTCACCGCCTGGTGGTAGGAGGTGTGGATACGCCCGGTGTGCGGATTCAGCAGATCAGGCAGTTTGTCCGTATAGGTGGATTTCAGTTTGCTAAGACCGCGGTATTCCAGCAGTACGCGCGGTAGCGGATAATCCAGGGCGAGCTCGGCCAGCACCTCCTCGGCGGTGGAGGGCGCGCCGGTCGGGGTCTTGCGCAGTACGGGCAGTTCCAGCCGCTTGAACAGGATGTCGCCCAACTGCTTGGGGGAGCCCAGGTTGAAGGCCTCGCCGGCAAGGTCGTGGGCTTCGGCCTCCAGCTGCTGCAGGCGCTCACCCAGCTCACGACTCTGCTGCTGCAACAGCTCCCGCGAGACCAGCGCTCCCGTGCGCTCGATACGTGACAGCACGGGCACCAGCGGCAACTCGATATCGGTGTAGACCGAGGCCGGCCCGGGCAGCGCCGACAGCTGCGGCCACAGCGCCTCGTGCAGGCGCAGCGTGATATCGGCATCCTCCGCCGCGTAGGGACCCGCATCCTCCACCTTGATCTGGTTGAAGGTCAGCTGCCTGGCGCCCTTGCCGGCAATATCTTCGAAGTGGATGGTCTTGTAGCCGAGGTACTTCAGCGCGAGGCTGTTCATGTCGTGTCGGGTAGCCGTGGAATCCAGCAGGTAGGACTCCAGCATGGTGTCGTGACGGATGCCGCGCAGGGTAATGCCGTGATTGGCCAGGACGCTGGCGTCGTACTTCAGGTTCTGCCCCACCTTTGCCCGCGCCGGGTCTTCCAGCAGTGGTCGCAGACGGGCGAGTACCTCGGTGCGGTCCAGCTGTGCCGGCGCACCCAGGTAGTCGTGCGCCAGTGGCACGTAGGCGGCCTCCCCGGGGCGCACCGCGAACGAGACACCGACAACCTGTGCCTCCATGTAATTGAGGCTGGTCGTTTCCGTGTCGAAGGCGAACAGCTCAGCCGTCTCCAAACGTGCCAGCCAGCGCTCCAGCGCGGGCGCCTCCGTCAGCACCTCCCAGTGGGTTTCGATAGTGTTCGCGGGGCTGTCGCCCTCCACGGCACCGGGTTCAACGCCCTGCAGCAGTTCGTCCAGCCAGCTGCGGAATTCCAGCCGTGTATACCATTCGCGCAGCGCTTCGGTATCGGGCTCTTCATTGCGCAGCTCTTCTACCGACTCCTGCAGCGGCACGTCGAGCTTGATCGTGGCCAGCTGGTAGGACAGGTAGGCGCGCTCGCGCTCGGCTTCCAGCTTTGCCGCCATGCTCTTCGCACCGCGAAAGTCCAGGCTGGCCACCCGGTCCAGCCCGGCATAGATATCATCCAGGCCTCCCAGTCCCTGCAACAGCGCCAGCGCGGTTTTTTCCCCCACACCGGGCACGCCGGGTATGTTGTCGACCTTGTCACCCATCAGTGCAAGGAAGTCGATTATCCGGGACGGCGGGATACCGAATTTGTCTTTGACACCGGCCTCATCCAGCCGCGTATCAGTCATCGTGTTGACCAGTGTGGTGTGCTCGTTCACCAACTGCGCCATATCCTTGTCGCCGGTGGAGATGACCACCGGGCGGCCGCGCTCGGTAGCCTGGCGCGCCAAGGTGCCGATCACGTCATCCGCCTCGACACCGGGCTCGCAGATCAGCGGCAGACCCATGGCGCGGACAATGGCGTGTATCGGTTCCACCTGGGCGCGCAGCTCGTCCGGCATGGGGGGACGCTGGGCCTTGTACTCGGCAAACAGGTCATCGCGGAAGGTCTTGCCCTTGGCATCAAAAACCACCGCCACCGGACTTTCCGGATAGTCCTTGAGCAGGCGGCGCAGCATGCTGATCACACCCTTCACGGCACCGGTGGGTTCGCCTTTCGAGGTGTTCAGGGGCGGCAGTGCATGGAAAGCCCGGTACAGGTACGAGGAACCGTCCACCAGGACGACAGGCGCGACGCTATCAGCCATGAGGGCCTCCCGTGATGCGGATCAATGGTCCCAGAGAACCCGGATTGACCGGTAGGTCAGCTTCATTTTTGCCAGATCCAGCGGTGCCTTGAAGAACGCGTGGTAGTCGCCGCGGGGGTTGATCAGTACCACGTTGGCGCTGTGGTCGACGAGGTAATTCTCATCCTGCCCCGGCACCTTGCGGAAGGGCGTGTTCAGGGCGGTGGCAAACCGGTGAATGTCGAGGAACTCACCGGTCACGCCGAGAAACTCGGAGTTGAAGAAGGGCACGTAGCTGGCCAATTGCTCCACGGAATCGCGCGCCGGGTCGACGGAGACCATCACCACCCGGGTGTCTTCCACTTCAGTCCCCTCCAGGGCTTGCACAAACTGGTCGAGGAACGCCATGGTCGTGGGGCAGATGTCGGGGCAATAGGTGAAACCGAAGAAAATCAGCGTCCACTGGCCCTCGAGGCTGGCCGGCACAAAAGGCTGGCCGCGGTGGTCTATCAGCTCAAAGTCACCCATGTCGCGCGGGGTTTGCAGCAGGAATGCCCCGTTCGCCTGCATGTCGGCAGCCGTCATCACGCGCGGCTGGTTGATGCGGTTCACGAAACCGGCAACGATCACCAGAATGAACACCAGAACCCCGATAACGGTCCAGCGAATGCCGCGGCTCTGGCTGGGTGTCTTGCTGTCGCTCATGGTGGCTTGGTCCTCAGGCTGCAGTCATCGGGAAAACATAGTGATCGATTAACATGATCACGAACAAGGCCATCAGGTAGATGATCGAATACTTGAACGTCTCCATCGGCGCGGCGGGATTGCGGTTGCGCATGAGCTCTATGGCCCAATAGAGAAAGCCGCCGCCCAGCACGACGGCACCCAGCAGGTATAGCGGGCCGCTCATACGGGTGACGAAGGGCAGCAGTGTGATCAGGAACATGAGCACGGTGTAGAGCAGAATATGCAGGCGCGTGAAGGCATCACCGTGGGTCACGGGGAGCATGGGAATGTCCACCGCCGCGTACTCCTCCTTGCGATGAATCGCCAGCGCCCAGAAATGGGGCGGTGTCCAGGCAAAGATGATCAACACCAGCAGTAGCGCGTGGCCGTGAATCTCGCCAGTCACGGCGGTCCAGCCCAGCAGCGGCGGTGCGGCACCGGCAAGGCCACCGATGACAATATTCTGTGGCGTGGCACGCTTCAGAAACAGGGTATAGATGAAGGCGTAGCCCACCAGGGAGGCAAAGGTCAGCCAGGCGGTGAGCGCATTGATCCAGATGAGCAGGATGGCCATGCCCGCACCACCCAGCACCGCGGCGAAAACCGCCGCCTGCAGCGTACCGACGCGACCCTGGGCAATGGGCCGCTTGCTGGTGCGGGCCATGCGCTGGTCTACACGCTGGTCAACCAGGTGATTTACCGCTGCCGCAGCGCCCGCACACAGCGCAATACCGAGGTTGCCGAGGATCAGGGCATCCAGCGGCACCATGCCGGGCACGGCCATGAACATGCCGATCACCGACGTCAGGATCATCAACAGCACGACATTGGGCTTGGTCAGCTCCTTGTAGTCGCGCCAGGTGGCTTTGGCTGTAGCGGCCATATCAGTCATTGGGCTCGTTCAGTCCCCGGAGTTCTTCAGCAGGAATTTGAGATCAGAGATCACGTCTTTATAACTGTCGGCGCTATCATACGTCATCATGACCCAGCCAGCAGGGTCTACCAGGTACCAGACGTCTTGCGAAGTCAGCGTTTCCGGAAACAACGCCGGCCAGGCCGCGACGTCCATGCGTGCCACCGCCACACTGCCGTGCTCCGACGCCAGCAACGCGGAAAAGTCCGCGGGGGCCGGCTTGCCGTCGGACAGCTCGGCCACCGACATGCCGGTATCTGACGGCGCACGGTCGCTGATCAGCATCCGCCGCACCCGGGGAAATTCCTTGCCCAGCGCCAGATGAATCTGCCGTGTCAGGTAGAGCTTCTGCTCACAGGGCGCGCCACAGCGGTCCCCCTGGTGGGTGACCAGCAGCGTCCACTGGTGGTCGACGTTGCTCCAGGGCAGGGCCGCACCGGTGGGTGAAAGCAGCCCTGCTTCCGCCAGCGGGCGCGGCGGGTCCAGCAAGTCACCGCGATTGGCTGTACCGAGGATTTCTACCAGGTCGAGGTCACCACGGATGACAAACCACCAGAGCCAGGTTGCGGCGAGCACCATGATGACTGGAATACCGGCGATGAGCAGGATGACCAGACGGCTGTTATTCACTCCCGGCGCGGGCTCCTGCATGAATCAATCCTCTCTTCGCGTGATAAGCCGCCACAGGTTCGAGCTGCGCAGCAGGAAAAAGATCAACAAAACGGCGGCCATGGTAAACCACTGCAGGGCGTAACCCTGGTGCTTTTCCGGGCTGGCATTCACCACCGGCCAGTCGGCGACGAGGGCCGACGGAGTATTGGGGTCGATGCGCACCATCCAGGGGTACAACCCGGCGTCGCCAAGCTCCGCCACCAGGGGTTGCAGCGCCTGCATATCGACCGCCTGTATGCGCACCGGCCAAGGCGGTGACAACTGCTGCTCCGCCAGCAGGTAGGGCGTACCGGGTGACACGTAGAGGTGCCCCGTCACGCGGGTGACGCCACGCGGTTCGGGCACTTCGGGCAGGCTCAGGCGCGCCGGATCACTGGGCACCCAGCCACGGTTGACCAATGCCAGCTGCCGGGTGTCGGCGAGGCGAAACAGGCCCAGGACCTCATTGCCGAAACGACCCCGATGCATCCGGTTGTCCAGCAGCAGATAGTGGTCGGGGAGAAACTCGCCGCGCAGCAACACCCGTCGGTAGGCCAGTGTTTCCACAGGCTCCGCGGCAAGTTGCTGGAGCTCGACCGGTGCTTCACTCTGGCGCTGCGCCCAGCGGGACTCCAGCGCGCGCTTCTCTTCAGCGCGCTCCAGCTGCCAGAAGCCCAGCATCACGAGGGCGGGAAACAGCAGCGCCGTGAACAGCGTGATGCGCCACTCGAGGTCCAGTTTCAATGCAGCCATGCCTCAACCCCGTTCAGTTAATGTAGCGCTGTATTCACCAGCTGTACCGGCCGCTGGTTTATACTGCTGCGTTTCCGGAAAGGAGCAGGACATTGTTGAAGTTGATGATCATCGGATTGATGCTGGCGCTGCTGGCCAGCCTGGGCAGCGGGTTCTACTTCCTGATGGTCGATCAGGGCGACAAAAACAGCCGCCGGACCTTCCATTCCCTGGGTGTGCGCCTGACGCTTGCACTGACCCTTGCAGGCCTCGTAATCTTTGGCGTTGCCACCGGCAAGCTGGGACACCGCAACCCCTGGGATGCCGGACCTCGTCCGGCCGCCCAGGCGGAGGAGCGCAGGGAGTAGAAACCCTACAGGATGTACACGAACAGGAACAGGAATACCCAGACCACGTCCACAAAGTGCCAGTACCAACTGGATGCCTCGAAGCCAAAGTGATCATCGGCGGTGAAATGACCGCCCCGTACTGAGCGCAGCCACTGGATCAGCAGCATGGTCATGCCCATGATGACGTGGAAACCGTGGAAGCCGGTCAGCATGAAGAACGTGGAGCCGTAAATCCCGGAATTCAGGGTCAGGCCGAAATGCGCATAGGCCTCGTAGTACTCAAGTGCCTGCAGGGCGACGAACAGCATGCCCAGGGCGACCGTGATACCCAGCCAGATATTGAACTTGCGCTTGTTGCCGTCAAGCAGCCCCATGTGCGCAATGTGCACTGTGAAGCTGGAAGACAACAGGACGATGGTGTTCCACAGCGGCAGCCAGAGATACCACGCGGCCGCTTCGCCAAACGCCATGCTCTTTTCGTAGCTTTCGAAGGTTCCCATATTGGCGATCGGCTGGTTGGCGACACCGCCCACCGCTTCCTGCGGGGTCAGCGGCATGGGCCACTGGTTTTCAAAGCCTTCCCAGAGCAGGTGATTCATACGGCCGCCTTCGCCCTCACCAGCCAGCCAGGGGCCGACCAGGGTGCGCACGTAGAACAGCGCGCCGAAAAAGGCGAGGAAGAACATCACCTCGGAAAAGATGAACCAAAACATGCCCAGCACGTAGGACTTTTTCAGCTGCGCGCTGTTCAGGCCGGCCAGATTTTCCTTGATCGCCATACGGAACCAGCCGAACAGCGTTGCTGAAAAGAAGAACAGGCCAAACCAGAATATGCCCCAGGAGCCGGTCGTGGCGCCGTCGCCAAAGGTCATATCGTTCATCACACTGGCGGCCCCGAACGTGCTGAGGATCAGGCCGATCGTTGCGCACACCGCCAGTTTGCTTTTTTCCGGTACGTAATACTTCTCGTACTCTGTAGAACTCTGGGTTGTCATTGTCTTTCTCCGTTGTAATCACGCGGCCCCCCCGGACCGCGTGTCAGCGTGCAGCAATAGAGCCGCCCACCATGTCTGTGACGTCAAAAATCGTGTAGGACAGCGTGATCGTGTGGATGTCGCTGGGCAGGTCGCGGTCGATGATGAACTGCAGCGGCATTTCCGCCGAGCTGTCGCCATCCAGCGGTTGCTGGTTAAAGCAGAAGCACTCGGTTTTGTGGAAATACGCCGCGGCCCGGGACGGCGACACGCTGGGGATAGCCTGGGCCACCATGGCCTTGGGCAGCGGATTGCGCGCGTGGAACACGGTATCGTTGCTGGCGCCTGGATGCACCTTCATCATCGTGACCGACGGGCCGAAGTCCCAGGGCATGCCCTCGTTGTTGGTGGCCACAAACTGGATGGTCACCGTGCGGGACTCGTCCACGCCGGCCTGCACGGATGTGTAGGCTTCACCGCTGGTCTTGCCGTTGATGCCCAGGGCATCGCAAAGCACGTTGTACAGCGGCACCATGACCACGAATACAAAGGCAAACATGATCACAGCGGTCGACGCCAACTTGACGACGGTGTCGACAACCGGGTTACTACTCACTCTCAACATGCTCCCCTCCTCAATCCAAGCAACACACGATGGCGTTTAGCGTACCTGTGGCGGCGTTTCAAAGGTGTGGTAGGGCGCCGGTGTGGCAACCGTCCACTCCAGGCCTTCGGCACCTTCCCAGGTTTTCGCTTCACTGGTGGGTTTACCGGCCACAATCGTCGCAATCACGTTGTACAGGAACAGGATCTGCGAGGCGCCGTAAATGAAGGCACCGATGCTGGACATCATGTTGAAGTCAGCAAACTGCAGCGCATAGTCCGGAATCCGCCGCGGCATGCCCGCCAGGCCGACGAAATGCTGCGGGAAGAACGTGATGTTGAAGCCCACGAACGAAATCCAGAAGTGGGTCTTGCCCATGGTTTCGTTGTACATGCGGCCACACCACTTGGGCAGCCAGTAGTACACCGCAGCGCTCATCGAGAACACGGCACCAGCCACCATCACATAGTGGAAGTGGGCGACCACAAAGTAGCTGTCGTGATACTGGAAGTCAGCCGGTGCGATGGACAGCATCAGGCCGGTGAAACCGCCGATGGTAAACAGCACCAGGAAGCCCATGCAGAACAGCATCGGGGTCTCGAAGGTCATGGCGCCGCGCCACATGGTCGTCACCCAGTTGAACACCTTCACCCCGGTGGGCACGGCGATCAGCATGGTGGCGTACATGAAGAACAGCTCGCCGGCGACCGGCATACCCACTGTGTACATGTGGTGCGCCCACACGATGAACGACAGGAAGGCGATGGCAGCCGTGGCGTAGACCATGGAGTCGTAGCCGAACAGCGGTTTGCGCGAGAAGGTGGGGATGATCTGGGAGACCACGCCGAACGCGGGCAGGATGATGATGTACACCTCGGGGTGCCCGAAGAACCAGAAAATGTGCTGGAACAGCACCGGGTCACCGCCACCGGCGGCAGAGAAGAAGCTGGTGCCGAAGTGGATGTCCATCAGCATCATGGTGACCGCGCCCGCGAGCACCGGCATTACTGCGACCAGCAGGAACGCCGTGATCAGCCAGGTCCACACGAACAGCGGCATCTTCATGTAGGTCATGCCGGGGGCGCGCATGTTCATCACGGTAGCGATAATGTTGATCGAGCCCATGATGGACGAGAGCCCAAGCACGTGAATGGAGAAAATGAAGTAGGTGACGGACGGCGGCGCGTAGGTGGTCGACAGCGGCGCGTAGAAGGTCCAGCCGAAGTTGGGCGCACCGCCTTCCATGAACAGCGTGGACGCTAGAATCAGGAACGCCGGCGGCAGGATCCAGAAACTCCAGTTGTTCATCCGCGGCAACGCCATGTCCGGCGCACCGATCATCATCGGTATCATCCAGTTGGCGAGGCCAACGAAGGACGGCATGATGGCGCCAAACACCATCACCAGACCGTGCAGCGTGGTCATCTGGTTGAAGAACGCGGGGTTGACCAGTTGCATGCCGGGCTGGAACAGCTCGGCGCGAATGACCATGGCGAATGCGCCACCCAGAATGAACATGGAAAACGAGAACCACAGGTACATGGTTCCGATGTCTTTGTGGTTGGTGGTGAACAGCCACCGGCTAAGGCCCTTGGCAGGACCGTGATGATGATCGCCCATCGTTAACTCCTCCAATTAGCCTTTTTTGTGGTTGTACACATCAATGGGCTGAACCAGGTCACCCATATTGTTGCCAAAAGCATTGCGCTGATACGTGATCACCGCCGCCATTTCCACATCGTTGATCTGGCCGCCGAAGGCCTGCATGGCAGAACCCGGCACACCGTTGATACCAATTTCCAGGTGCCCACTGACATCGCCCGTGGCGATAGCGCTGCCCGCGATGGCGGTGCCCACACCGCCCTCACCATTGGCGCCGTGGCAGGCGAGGCAATTGCGCTCGTAGACCGCCTTGCCCCGGGTCATCAACTCGTCCAGGGTGAAGGTTTGCGCCATCAGATCGCGAATTTCAGCGGCCTCGGCCTTCTTCGTCTCCAGCCAGCCGGCGTACTCGTCCTTGCTGACCACATTCACCACCACCGGCATAAAGCCGTGGTCCTTGCCACACAACTCGGCACACTGCCCGCGGTAGATGCCTTCCACGCTGGCTTTGGTCCAGGTTTCGTTGATGAAACCGGGAATGGCGTCTTTCTTCACAGCCAGCTCCGGCACCCACCAGGAGTGGATAACGTCGTTGGCAGTGACCAGGAAACGTACCTTGGTATCCACGGGGATCACCAGTGGCTCGTCCACTTCGAGGAGGTAGTGTTCGCCCTTTTCCACCGTGTTGTAGATTTCGCCCTGCGGGGTGCGCAGGTTGCTGAAGAAGGAGACATTCTCGCCGTTCTCGTCGAGGTACTCGTACTTCCACTTCCACTGGTATCCGGTGATCAGGACGTCCATCTCAGCATCGTCAAAATCGTAGATGTCCAGCAGGGTCGACGTGGCGGGCACCGCCATACCGATAAGGATGAGGAACGGAACCACTGTCCAGGCAATCTCCACCTTGGTGCTTTCATGGAAGGTGGATGGCGTCACGCCGCGCGATTTGCGGTGGTAATAGATGGAGTAGAACATTACCCCGAAAACCAACGCGCCAATAATGACGCAGATCCAGAAGATCAGCATGTGCAGGTCGTAAATGCTCTGGCCGATTTCGGTGGCGCCGGGTGCCATATTCACCTGGTTAACCTTGTCACCCGCCGCTGCAGCACCGGCACTGGCCAGGCTAAGCAGCATGAGCACAGGACCAAGCGCCAGCTCACGCAGTCTGTTCGCCTTCAACAACATTTCCCGTGTCTCCCTCATTGTCACAAACTCTCCCCCAGCCGGTGGAGCACTACACTGTTCCTGCGAGCACTCTTCAGAGCGCGCCTTTCCCGCGGCCACGGGCGCTTTGCACCGGGGGCCGCAGCCCTTCATCAGGGGAAGGGAGGAATGAGATAGATGCTTGTTCCAGCCAATTTTCAAGCCCCTGCGACCAAGTGTCGCATCACGAGCCGCGGCGATTATAGCGAAACTCTTGAGCAAAAAATACTAAGATGCTGATTTTGTGAGGGTTTGGCCGCCGTCGGTTCAGGCCGCGCTACCGGGCGTCAGAGCGCTAGATATGGTTACTGCAACATCACTGGACCACAAAATATGGCGAATCGTCTGGCCCGCGATTTTGTCCAACATTTCCATTCCACTCCTCGGCCTGGTTGACGCAGGCATACTGGGCCACCTGGAGGATACGCGCCTGTCTCTTATACACATCTCCGAGCCCACGAGACAGGCAGAAATCTCGT
>CAJXUQ010000010.1 GCA_913061145.1 uncultured Haliea sp. | reverse complement strand
GGCCGGGTACAGCGGCTTCGGGCGCCACCAGCCACCCCAGCCGCCACCCGGTCATGCCGAAGTACTTGGAAAAGCTGTTGACCACAAACGCGTCCGGATCCACCTCCAGAACCGAGCGCGTGGGGCCGTCATAGCCCAGGCCATGGTAGATCTCATCCACGATCAGATGGCCGTTGTGCGCGCGCACCGCGGCGGACAGGTCCGCCAGCTCTGCCAGCGAGAGAGAGGTGCCGGTGGGGTTGGCAGGCGAGGCGACCATCGCGCCCACGGTGTTCTCGCGCCAGTGTGCTGCCGCGAGGGCACCGGTGAGTTGAAAGCGGGTCGTGGCATCCACCGGCACCAGCTGTCCGCGTCCTTCGACCAGGCGCATGAAATGCCGGTTGCAGGGATAACCGGGGTCAGTCAACAGCATGCCGTCACCGGGGTTGAGCAGCAGCGCACTCAGCAGCAACAGGGCGCCCGAGGCGCCCGGCGTCACCATGATGCGCCGGGGGTCGATATCAAGGCCGTATTCACGTGCATAGTGTGCGGACAACGCCTCCCGCAGCGCGGGTAAACCGCCCGACGGCGAGTAATGGGTGTGCCCATCGGCGAGCGCCTGGCGACCGGCCTCGACGATGGGTGCAGCGGTCACAAAATCCGGTGCCCCCGCCGCCAGGTGCACGATGTCGCGCCCGGCGGCGGCAAGTTCAGACGCCCGGGTAAGCACCTCCACGACACGGAACGGTTCGATATCGGCAATGCGGTCGGCGAAACGGAATTCCCTGGAAGGTGTTGTCATTGGCTCCCCACGCTGGGCAAAGAGCCCATTCTAGCAACGCCGGGCGCGTGGTGTTAGCACCGGGAATGTCGTACCTGCAGACGCGCTCCGCAGCTGCGAATTTTGTGGCGAAGCGAGGTGATATCTGGTAGTTTCTCGGCGCTTAATCGCCGGCGCCCCGCGTCGACGCGCCCACTCCGGTGGGTTTTCGAACCACCCGATCCATATGGGGACCCAGCCATGCCCAAAGCAGCAAAGAAAGCGCCGGCAAAAACCGCCAGCGCGAGTACCTCAGCGAGCACGGAGTTCAAGAACTTCGAGCCCTACAAGCCGAAGCGCGGCGAAGAGTACATGAGCGACAAGCAGCTGGAGCATTTTCGCAGCATCCTGCTCAACTGGAAGTCGGAGTTGATGCAGGAAGTGGATCGTACCGTCAGCCACATGAAAGACGAGGCCGCGAACTTCCCGGACCCCGCTGACCGCGCCACGCAGGAAGAGGAATTCAGCCTTGAACTGCGCACCCGGGACCGTGAACGCAAGCTGATCAAGAAAATCGACAGCACGATCGAGCGCATCAATCAGGATGACTACGGCTTCTGCGATGCCTGCGGTGTGGAAATCGGCATCAAGCGGCTGGAAGCCCGGCCTACGGCGACCTTGTGCATTGACTGCAAGACCCTTGATGAAATCAAGGAAAGGCAGGAAAAGGGTTAACAGCCCGAACGCAGGCACCGCGCGGCTCGCAGCAGGCGGGCCGCCAGCGGCCGTCCTGCGCTGACGACGTATCATCCCTTCCATGTCCACCGCCGGCCACAGCGCCTACCGCGGCCGCTTCGCCCCCTCTCCTACTGGCCCCCTGCACCTGGGATCGCTGCTCGCCGCCCTCGCCAGCTGGCTGGAGGCACGTCACGCCGGGGGCCGCTGGCTGCTACGCATTGAAGATATTGACCCGCCACGCGAACAGGCGGGCGCCGCTGACGCGATACTGCACTGCCTGCAGCGCCACGGACTGCACTGGGATGACAGCGTGCTCTGGCAGAGCCAGCGCAGTGCCGCCTACGACAGCGCGCTCGCTGCGCTGCAGGCGGGCGGACACCTGTTCGCCTGCGCCTGCAGCCGCCGTGAACTCGGACCCATGGGTGACTGTAGGCGGGGCTGCCGTGAGCGGGGCTGCCATCAGCGGGGCGCGCCGGAAAGACCCGCCTCCCCGTATGCCCTGCGCGTCTCAGTACCTGCCACATTCTCGGCTCACTGGCAGGACACCTGGCAAGGAGAGCAGGACTGGCCACTGGGCGCGACGCTGCGCGACTTTGTTGTGCGACGCAAGGACGGGCTCTATGCCTACCAGCTCGCCGTGGTCGTTGACGATGCGGCCCAGGGCATTACCGACGTGGTACGCGGTGCCGACCTGCTCGACTCCACGCCGCGGCAGCGGTTGCTGCAACAGCTGCTGGGCTACGCATCTCCCCGCTACGCCCACATCCCGGTGCTCACGGACCGCAGCGGACAGAAGCTGAGCAAGCAGAATCTGGCCCCACCACTCGAGGCCACGGCGCCGGCTCACAACCTGCGTGCCGCCCTTACCGCCCTCGGCCAGACAGCGCCACCGGCAGAGGTCTCCAGTGTCGAGGCGCTGCTCGCGTTTGCTCTGGCGCACTGGGAACCTGCCGCGGTGCCCGCACAGCCTGTGGTGTCAGCAACTGCCGCGCACTGACACGCGCTTTACCGTGCGATGCAGCTTGCGTAGTATCCATGACCACGGCGACGACGGGGCCTTTACATGTACATCAACCGCGCCCTGCTCCTGCTCATGGGGCTGGCCTTCATCTTCATGCCCGCCATAGAGCAGTGGCTGTGGGCCGCGGATGCCGGCTGGTACCGGCCTTTCCTGCTCTGGCTGGCGGCGATTGTTGCCGCCTGGTCCAACCAGTTCCGACGCCACACCGATGAGCTTTAGCCTCCCGGAGATCCTGCTCGCCATCGTCGGCTACCTGCTGGTGCTGTTCCTTGTGGCCCACCTTGCAGACCGCGGCATCCTGCCGCGCCGCATCACCCACCACCCGGCCACCTACGTGCTGTCACTGGCCGTGATTGCCTGCGCCATCGCCAGCAATGCCATCTTCGAGCTCGCCTACCGCTTCGGTTACGGCTTTCTTCTCTACTACACCGGCGTGGTGCTGATGTTTCTCATGGCGACCCTCCTGCTGCTGCCACTGCTGCGACTGTGCCGGGTGTACCAGCTGGCCTCGCTGGCCGACGTGCTGACCTTCCGCTTCCGCAGTCACCGCGTGGGCGGTGCGGTGACGCTGGCGATGTGCCTGACCCTGATGCCCCTGCTGGCGCTGCAGATCCAGGCCGTGGCCGACAGCATTCACATTCTTGCGGGCGCACCGGACCGGCTGATGCCCGCAGCACAGCGGCAGGACACCCTGGCACTCATGTTCTGCCTCATTATCATCATCTTCGCCATCCTGTTCGGCACCCGCAACCTCACCTCGCAGCGGCGCAATATCGGCCTGGTGACCGCGGTGGCCTTCGAGTCGCTGGTGAAGCTGGCCGCCATGCTGCTGATGATGGCCATTGCGGTGAAGGAGGTGTTCGGCGGATTTGCAGGGCTGGAGGCCTGGCTCGCGGCCACCCCGGCAGCACAGGCGGTGATCCAACAGCCCGTCGCCGGAGACGCGGCGCGGGTGCTGCTGCTGGTGTTCTTCGCCGGCGCCGTGTGCATGCCTCACCTGTTCCACATGGCCTTTGCCGAGAACAAGGAGTCGCAGGACCTGCGGGCCGCCAGCTGGGGCCTGCCCCTGTATCTACTGTTACTGGCACTGCCCGTGCTGCCACTGGCCTGGGCCGGTATGCGGCTGCCGCACGACCTGCCAGCGGGCTACACCGGGCTCGCTATCGGCATCGGCCTGCAGTCGCCCGGATTTGCCGCGCTGGCGTTCGTAGCGGGGCTGTCTGCCGCCAGCACCGCCATCATCGTCGCCACACTGGCACTCGCCAACATGTGCCTGAACCACCTGATTCTGCCCCGGCAACTGCTGCAGATTCGCACCGACCAGTCGCTGTACGACCAGCTGAAATGGTTGCGCCGCTCCCTGATTGCGCTGCTGATCCTCGCCGGCTACGGCTTCTTCGTCGCCGTCAATGGCAAACACAGCCTCGCGCAGCTTGGCCTGGTGGCGTTCTCCGGAACGCTGCATTTCCTGCCTGGGATCGTCGCCACACCCTACTGGGCCGGGGCCAATCGCAAGGGACTGGTGAGCGGCCTCGCTGGCGGGTTGCTGCTGTGGTTCGTCCTGCTGCTGCTGCCGGTACTGGGCATCGACCAGCCCGCCTGGATGGCGGCCCTTGCCGAACGCTGGTTCGCCGGCACCGACACCGCCTGGGCCGCAGCGAGCCTTGCCGCACTGGGCGTCAACGTGGCGTTGTTCGTGCTGGTGTCACTGCTCAGCCAACCTTCGGATGAGGAGCGCGTGGCTGCGGAAATCTGCTCCATGGATGTGTTGAGCCGCTCACCGCGACGCACGCTGACGCTGCGCAGTGCGCAGGAATTCACCGAGCAGCTTGCGCTGGCACTGGGTGAGGCAACGGCGCAGCTGGAGGTGTCCCGGGCCCTGCGCGAGTTGCAGTTTGACCACAGCGAATCCCGGCCCTACGCGCTGCGTCGGCTGCGCAGCCGTATCGAAGCCAATCTGTCGGGCCTGCTGGGGCCTGCCGTGGCCCATTCCATCGTCAGCCGCTGCATCCCCTTCGACAACAACCCGGGCGGCAGCAGCGAGGACCTGTTCCTCATCGAACGCCGGCTGGACCGGGCGGGGGGGCAGTTCACCGGCCTCGCCGCAGAGCTCGACAACCTGCGCCTGCACTACCGCAAAACACTGGACAACCTGCCCATCGGGGTCTGCTCATTGGCGCCGGACCGTGAGCTGCTGCTATGGAACCGCAGCATGCAGAGCATCACCGGCATTGCCTCCAGCGCGGTGCTCGGCTCTTTGCTGGAGTCCCTGCCACCACCCTGGGGGCAGGTCATCGGGCAATTTCTCAGCGAGGGCGCCGACACGGTGTTGAAGCGGGAGGTGGTGCTGGAGGATGGCGCAACGCGCTGGGTCAGCCTGCACAAGGCCAGCGCAGGTGGGGCACACAACGGTGATCAACTGGTGTTGATCGAGGACATCTCAGATTACGAGCGACTGGAGCAGGAACTGCTGCACAGCGAGCGACTGGCCTCGATCGGGCGCCTCGCCGCCGGCGTCGCGCATGAGATCGGCAACCCGGTTACCGGCATCGCCTGCCTGGCGCAGAATCTCGCCTATGAGGATGACCCTGCAGAAGTGCGCAGTGCGGCGCAGGACATTCTCCGGCAGACAGACCGCATCAGCCGCATCGTCGACTCCCTGGTCAATTTCTCCCACGTGGGTTCCGGCGCCGGCGATGTACACCTGGAGCCCTGCAACCTTGCGGATTGCGTGGACGAGGCCATTCATCTGCTGCAACTGGACCACCAGGCCAGACCCATGCGCTTCGAGAACCACTGTCACCGTGAACTGCTGGTACACGCCGATGCCCAGCGCCTGCTGCAGGTCTTCGTGAACCTGCTGGGCAATGCCCGCGATGCAAGCCCGGCGGACGCCCGGGTTACGGTCAGCGCCCTTGCGCAAGCGGAGCGCGTATCCATCGCGGTTGAGGACGAGGGCAGCGGCATCCCGGCGTCCCTGCAGAGCCAGGTATTCGAACCCTTCTTCACCACCAAGGAGCCCGGCGAGGGCACAGGGTTGGGACTGGCCCTGGTCTACAGCATCATGGAAGACATGCAGGGCTCTGTTCACATCCAGAGCCCGGTCGGGCCCGCAGAGCGACCGGGTACACGATTCACCTTGCAGCTACCGCGCGGGCACTATGGCACCCACGATGCTGTAACACTCGGTGACAACCCAAGCGCCTGAACCGACTGGAAAAAAATGGGCAGCAAGGGTATGTTGTGTAGCTTGCGTTCAGGAGGTAACAACGCATGCAACAGATTTTGGTGGTAGAGGACGAGTCGGTCATTCGCACGGCATTGCGGCGTCTGCTGGAGCGCAATGGCTACGGCGTTGCCGAGGCGGCGTCGGTGCAGGAAGCGGAGTCCAAGCACACACTGACAGACTTCGACCTGATTATCTCCGACCTGCGTCTGCCCGGTGCGCCGGGCACTGACCTGATCAAGAAAGCCGGCGACGTCCCTGTCCTGATCATGACCAGCTACGCGAGCCTGCGTTCGGCGGTCGACTCCATGCGTATGGGCGCCGTGGACTACATCGCCAAACCCTTTGACCACGGCGACATGGTTGCAGCCGTAGAGCGCATCATCGCCGACCACCCCACCCGCCGCGGTGACGCCGAGCCATCCACTACGGGCAGCAGTCTCCCGGTCACGGGGATTATCGGCAACTGCCCGGCGATGGTGACCCTGTCCGAACATATCCGTAAGGTCGCCCCCACGGATTCCACCGTGCTGGTGCAGGGGGAAACCGGAACGGGTAAGGAACTGGTAGCACGCAGTGTGCATCAGCACAGCCAGCGCGCCGACAAGACCCTCATCTGCGTCAACTGTGCGGCAATTCCCGACACGCTGATTGAATCCGAGCTGTTCGGTTATGAAAAGGGCGCCTTCACCGGGGCCAACGCCAGCCGCATGGGACTTATCGAAGCAGCCGACGGCGGCACCCTGTTTCTCGATGAAATTGGCGAGCTGCCCATGGAAGCCCAGGCGCGACTCCTGCGTTTTATCCAGGAGGGCGAAATCCGCCGCATTGGTTCGGTACACTCGCGCAAGGTCAACGTACGGCTGATCTGCGCCACGCACCGCAACCTGCATGCCCTGTCCGCAGAGGGCTTGTTCCGACAGGATCTCTACTACCGCATCAACGTCCTGCGCCTGCAGCTTCCCGCACTGCGCGAGCGCGGCAAGGATATACTGCAGCTGGCCGAGCGGATGCTGGAAATCCAGTCCGAACGCCTTGGCAAGGGCCACATGACACTCTCGCCGCGAGCAATACAGGCCATCACCACCTACCAGTGGCCGGGCAATGTGCGCGAACTGGAACACGCCATTGAGCGCGCTGTGGTGCTGTCAGAAGATGCGGAAATCGACAATGAAGCCCTGGGCATCGACCTGGAACTGGTCAACGTCAACCGCATTCGTGGCCAGGGCGGACAGGCGATACAAACCGCCTACCACGCGCCGCGTAACATCACCTCGGATCCTGCGGAAGACCTGTCGCTGGAGGACTATTTCCAGCGCTTTGTCCTTGAACACCAGGATTCCATGAGCGAGACCGAGCTTGCCCAGAAGCTCGGCATCAGCCGCAAGTGCCTCTGGGAACGCCGCCAGCGCTTTGAGATTCCACGCAAGAAGAGCGGCGGAGCGTCCACCCGTCGCCGGAAAACGGGCTCCTGAGCGTTACCCGCATCCTCCGCTGTAACATATAGCGGAGTAGATGCGTAACAAACATAAATTTTTGTGCGCCAGGGAACTCCTTCGAATTTTATTAACACACTGTTTTTATTAATTTTTTAATTTTCTGGCACGCCACCTGCATTATTCCGCCCGGCAGCAACAATAACAATAACACCCTTGCCCTAATAACAATAACAGAGACACTGTGGACCTGGATGGGGAAGGTTTCTTCCCCTTCGATTTCCAGGCTCAGAAGCCGCTATAAGAACAACGGCGCCCGCATAACAATAACGATTCGTTTGTGACCTGGATGGGGAAGACAACTGTCTTCCCTGTCGCTTGCATACGCCCTCAAACCCTGAAGACCACAGCTTTTCGCCTGTGCTAAACTGGCCGCTGTTTTTCCATCGCAAAAGGCAACTCCCGCTTGAAGGTCATTCCCAGGGACCAACACTGTATATCCCGCAAGAACATCAGCGACGGCGCCCTGAAAGTCATGGCGAGACTGCGCCAGGCAGACCATGAGGCCTACCTCGTGGGTGGCGCCGTGCGCGACTTGCTGCTCGGCGGGCACCCCAAAGACTTCGACGTCGCCACCGATGCTACCCCCGAAGAAGTACATGCCCTGTTTCGCGGCTCGCGCATCATCGGCCGCCGGTTCCGCATCGTGCATGTGCGCATGGGCCGCGAAATCATTGAAGTCACCACGTTCCGCGGCCATCACGATGGTGAGCCACCAGCGCGCTCAGGCAAGGTCAAGGGCCCCTCCCACCGGTCCGAACAGGGCCTGCTATTGCGCGACAACGTGTTCGGTACCCTGGAAGAGGACGCCGTGCGCCGCGACCTGACCGTGAATGCGCTGTACTACGATGCCGCCAGCTTCGCTGTCTACGATCACGTGCACGGCATGCAGGACCTCGAACGGCGCAGCGTGTGCATCATTGGTGACCCGGAACAGCGCTTCCGCGAAGATCCGGTGCGGATGCTGCGGGTGGCGCGGTTTGCCGCCAAGCTCCAATTCGGTGTGGACAGCGAGACGGCTGCCGCCATTCCCCGCTGCGCCTCCCTGCTGCGTGAAATTCCCTCCGCGCGACTGTTCGATGAGTTTCTCAAGCTGTTCCTGTCCGGCTACGCCGAGCGTACCTTTGATGCATTACTGGAACACGACTTGCTGGTGTATCTGTTCCCCGAGAGCGATGAAGCACTGCGACGGGACCCGACCGCCATGGCGCTGGTCAGGGCCGCGATGCGCAGCACTGATACGCGGATCAAGGCGGAGAAGCCCGTTACCCCGGCGTTCCTGCTGGCCGCCCTGCTGTGGCCCGTGACCAGCAGACTTGCGGCACAACTGCGCGAGCGCGGTGAGCCCCCCGTGCCGGCCATGCACAGCGCCGCGCAGCAGGTGATCGCCAGCGCGGTAGCCACCATTGCCATTCCGCGCCGCTTCAGCCAGCCCATGCGCGAAATCTGGGAATTCCAGCTTCGCCTGCAGCGAGGCGACAGCCGCAAGGCACGCGAACTGCTGCAAAACCGCCGCTTCCGCGCCGCGTACGATTTCCTGCTGTTGCGTGAGGAGGCTGGAGAGGACACCGGTGGGGTGGGCGAATTCTGGACCGAATTCCAGGAGCGCCCCGAGAACCAGAATCTGCCGATGCTGGAAACGCCCAGCGACGCGGGGGACGACGGCAGCGGCCGTGCGCGCCGGCGGCGCCCGCGCAAACGGCGCCCGCCCTCGCCCTGATGCCCGACGCCTGTATCGCGCTGGGCAGCAACCTCGGCGACCCCGCGCGGCAGCTGCAAATAGCGGTCGATGCCATTCGCAGGCTGCCTGGAACGCACATCACTGCCGGCTCCGGCGTCTATGCCAGTGCCGCCGTGGGCCCGGGGCAGCAGCCCGACTACCTGAACGCCGTACTCATGGTGCGCACAGCGCTGGGCCCACTCCCCCTGCTCAATGCGCTGCAGGACATTGAACGGGCACAGGGCCGCGAGCGCACCGTGCGCTGGGGGCCACGCACACTGGACCTCGATATCCTGCTGTACGGCGCAGAGCAGATCCGCCTGCCGAGGCTACAGGTTCCCCACCCGGGCATGGCGGAACGTCACTTCGTCCTTTATCCTCTCCTCGATATTTACCCGGACGGCCTTGTGGTACCCGGACTCGGCTCGCTGGCAACCCTGCTGGCCCAGTGCCCGGCCACCGGCCTGACGCGCAGCGCGGTCACGCTGGACTATCATTTGCAGGACACACGGGAGCCCGGACCTTGAGTACAGACACCCCCACCACTGGCGTCGACCTGAAGGGCCGCACGCCACCGGGCTACATTGCCGTTGAGGGGCCGATCGGCGTTGGTAAAACCACCCTGGCGAGCCGCCTGGCGGCAACCTTTGGCTATCCCATGCTGCTGGAAGAGGCGCACCAGAATCCGTTCCTCGAACGTTTCTATGGCAACCAGCGCCACGCGGCGCTCGCCACCCAGCTCTTCTTCCTGTTTCAGCGCGCGCAGAAAATCAACGACCTGCGACAGGGCGACATTTTCGCCGAATCCCGGGTGTCTGATTTCCTGATCGAGAAGGACCCGCTGTTCGCGCGGGTCAATCTCGACAGTGACGAGTTCCAGCTGTACCAGCGAGTCTACGAGCAACTGCGTATCGAGCCACCCACGCCGGACCTCGTCATCTACCTGCAGGCACCCACGGACATCCTTCTCGACCGCATTCACCAACGCGGTATCGAGCATGAAAGAGCGATCGAACGCGACTATCTGGAGCGCCTGAACGAAGTGTACAGTGAGTTTTTTCTGTATTACGATGAAGCTCCTTTACTTATCGTCAACGCCAGCGAAATCGACCTCGCCCAGGGCGAGGATGATTACCGGCACCTGGTCGACTACCTGCTGGACATCCGCAGCGGCCGCCATTACTTCAATCCCACGTTCTTTGGATAGTGCAGCGCATGGGCAAGATCACCATCAGCACCCTCGACAAAATGAAGGCCGCCGGGGAAAAGTTTGTGTGCATCACCGCGTACGATGCCACCTTCTCCCGGCTGGTATCCGAGGCGGGCGCTGAAACCATTCTGGTAGGCGATTCGCTGGGCATGGTGCTGCAGGGCCACGACAGCACCATTCCGGTATCCGTGGATCATATGGTCTACCACACGGAATGTGTGGTGCGTGGTGCACCGGAGTCTCTGGTGATCGCGGACATGCCCTTCATGAGCTACAGCACGCCCGAGCAGGCAATGGCCAATGCCACCCGGCTGATGCAGGCTGGCGCGCAGATGGTGAAGCTGGAGGGCGGTACCTGGCTTTCCGACACCATTTCCATGCTCGTGGAGCGCGGCATACCGGTCTGTGCGCACCTGGGGCTGACGCCACAGTCAGTCAATGCGCTGGGCGGCTTCCGCGTGCAGGGGCGCACGCCCAAGGAAGCCAAGTCCATTCTCGCCGATGCGGTCGAAATCCAGGACGCGGGCGCCAGCCTGCTGGTGCTGGAATGCGTGCCCTCCCACCTGGCCACGGACATCAGCGACAAGCTGGATATCCCGGTCATCGGTATCGGGGCCGGCGCAGGCACGGACGCGCAGGTGCTGGTCATGCACGATATGCTTGGACTTTCCAGCCACAGCGCGCGCTTCGTGCAGAATTTCATGGCCGGCAGCAACAGCATACAGGAAGCGCTCGCCGCCTTTGTGCAGGCCGTCAAATCCGGTGCCTACCCACGTGAAGAACACAGCTACAGCTGAGCCATGCCGCGCCACCACAGGCCTGTGTAACAGCGGTGTTACCCTCACCTCAACCTGCTTCCGCAGGTAACAAAATCGTCCAGACTTTTGATTTCGATCCATTGCCGGGTGTGTGCGCTTGGGGCATACTGCCCGTCCGCTCGTCGATGGGTAACCATCTGCGGCCCATAACGACCAGCTAGTTCCGGTCTTGCGTCACCCTTTACCGTGTTTCGGGGGTCATGTAGATATGCGAACGTACACTGCCATAGCACCGCTGCAATCCGCCCTGCGGAGCTGCCGCCAACAGGGCCAGCGCATTGCCTTCGTGCCCACCATGGGCAATCTGCATGAGGGCCACCTTGAACTGGTGCGCCGGGCGCGCACGCTCGCCGATGTCGTTGTCGTCAGCATATTCGTCAATCCGCTGCAGTTTGGCCCCAACGAGGACCTCGACGCTTACCCGCGCACACTGGCTGCCGACAAGGAAAAGCTCTTCAGCGAGGGCGTGCAACACCTGTTTCTGCCCGACGTCGAGGAAATGTATCCCGAGGGCATGGCACTGCAAACCCAGGTGCAGGTACCGGACCTGTCGGAAACCCTGTGTGGCAGCAGCCGGCCGGGCCACTTTACCGGCGTGACCACCGTGGTCAGCAAACTGTTCAACATCGTACAGCCGGATGTGGCGGTGTTCGGCGAAAAGGATTTCCAGCAACTCACCATCATCCGCAAGATGGTCACCGACCTGTGCATGCCGATCCAGATTGAAGGTGTTGCCACCGCGCGGGATACCGATGGCCTGGCGAAGAGTTCGCGCAATGGCTACCTGTCGGAGGAGCAGCGCAAGCTGGCACCGTTGATCCACGCCACGCTGGTCAGCTGCCGCGACGCGGTTGCCTGCGGCTTCGACAATTTCCTGCAGCTTGAATCCCACGCCCGCATGCAACTGTTGCAGGCCGGGTTCGAACCGGATTACTTCGCCATTCGCGATGCTCGCACACTGCGTGCGGTGAACGAAAACACCGAAGAGATCGCTATTCTCGCGGCCGCGCGGCTGGGTTCCACACGCCTGATCGACAACGTCAGGCTCACCCTGAACCCCGTCTCCGACTGGGGCATGCTCGCCTCACCCTGAACACCTGCGCGAACCACTGACGCCGACATTCCTACCCCGCGCGGGCCTGGGGATATACTGCGACACGGACGATAATAACAAGGGACCTCTCGCATGGCTCTCAGCAGCACTCTCGGCTACGCCGGGCTTCTCGTCGCACTGTCACTGCTCATCTGGCTGGCTCTGCGCGGTATCAATATCGTTTTCGCCGCGTTGCTCAGCGCGGGTGTAGTAATTGTCAGCAATGGCCTGCCTCTGGCGGAGGGCCTGGGGGAATACTTCGCCTTCGGCCCACTGGGCGCGTTTACCTTTGCGGGCAGGTTTTTCCTGCTGTTCGCTGCTGGTGCCATGTTCGGCCGGGTCATGGGAGACAGTCACGCAGCGTCCAGTATCGCCCTCGCCATGGTCCGTAAACTGGGACCAAGCCGTGCGCTGTGGATTACGGTGCTGGCAACGGCACTGCTCACCTACGGCGGTGTGGTGGTGTTTGTCGTGATTTTCGCCATGTATCCACTGGGCATCAAACTGCTGCAGCAGGCCAATATTCCCAAGAGACTGTTCTGTGCCGCCCTCGCACTCGGCGCGGGGACATTCACACTGACCGCACTGCCTGGCACCCCGTCCATCCACAACGTCATCTCCTCTGTTGCATTGGGCACCGACCTGTTCGCTGGCGGCTGGCTCGGCATTCTGGCCAGCGCCCTGATGTTCGGCCTGGGCATGTGGTATCTGGAAAGTCAGCGCCTGCGGGCCACCGCGAATGGCGAGGGCTTTGTCGCCGGGCCGCGTGACCGGCACCTCGCCGAGGACCCCGGCGAAGCGAGCTACCCGCACTGGACACTGGCACTGCTGCCACCGGTTCTGGTCCTGGGGGCAATCCTGCTCCCGCGGATGCTCACCGCATTCCTGGGGGAGGGCGACAGCAGCGCCTACACGCTGCTGGCTTTCGCCAATGCACAGCCCGTGATCTGGCCCAGCCTGGCGCTGTTTGCCGGCACCCTGCTGACCGTGCTCATGTTCCCGGCAGTACGTCGCCACGCCCTGCACAGTATCGGCGAGGGCACGCAGGATGCCATCATCCCGCTCATCAATACCGCCGCCGTGATCGGTTTCGCCGGCGTGGTCACGCAAACCCAGGGCTTTGCCCAGTTCACTGGCGTCATGCTGGACTCCAGCCTGCCTCCGCTGCTGTCCATGTTCACCTCCATCAGTGTGATTTCAGCCATCACGGGGTCTGCCTCGGGCGGCCTGCAGATATTCATGTCCACCATGGCAGAGGGCTACCTGAACATGGGCATCGCGCCGGCGACACTGCACCGCCTCGCCACGATCGCCGCCGGTGGCTTCGACTCCCTGCCCCACTCGGGAGCCGTGGTCGCCACGCTGACCATCACCGGGCTGACGCACCGCGAAGCCTACCGCGACATGGGTGTTGTCACGGTCGTGATACCGGTGCTGGCGGTGCTCACCTGTATGGCCGTCGCCAGCCTCTGGTAGACGTGGCCAGGCAAACTGTTGGGCACAAAAAAGGGCGCCGAAGCGCCCTTGTCCCGGTGCTTGCGGGTCAGCCCTCGTCGGAGGAGGTGCCGCTTTCAGCATCGGCGCCGGCATCGTCTTCAAGCAATTCCTTGATGGACAGCTTGATACGGCCGCGCTGGTCGACATCCAGCACCTTCACTTCCACTTCCTGGCCTTCCTTCAGGTAGTCGGACACGTTCTCGACGCGCTGGTGGGCGATCTGCGAGATGTGTACCAGACCATCCTTGCCCGGCAGGATGTTGACGAAGGCACCGAAATCAACAATGCGCGCGACGGTGCCCTTGTAGACTGCACCCACTTCGGCTTCGGCCGTGATCTCTTCAATCATGGCCACCGCCTTGTCGCGGGCCGCCTTGTCCTGACCGAAGACGCGGACCGTGCCGTCATCGTCGATATCAACGGTAGCACCCGAGGCCTCGGTGATGGCGCGAATGGTCGCACCGCCCTTGCCGATAATGTCGCGGATCTTGTCGGAATCGACTTTCAGGGTGAGCATGCTCGGCGCGTTGTCCGAGAGCACCTGACGTGGCTCGGCCAGCACAGCGTTCATCTGGCCAAGGATATGCAGGCGAGCCTGTTGCGCCTGCTGCAGGGCAATCTCCATGATCTGCTCATTGATACCTTCGATCTTGATATCCATTTGCAGGGCGGTGATACCCGCTGCCGTACCGGCAACCTTGAAATCCATATCGCCCAGGTGATCTTCGTCACCCAGGATATCGGTCAGTACCGCGAACTGGTTGCCGTCCTTGACCAGGCCCATGGCGATACCGGCCACCGGCGCGCTCAGTGGCACACCGGCCGCCATCATGGCCATGGAGCCCACACACACCGAGGCCATCGAGCTGGAGCCGTTGGATTCGGTAATCTCCGACACCACACGGATGGTGTAGGGGAAGTCCTCGCTGTTCGGCAGCACAGCGGCCAGGCCGCGGCGCGCCAGGCGTCCGTGGCCTATTTCGCGACGGCTGGTGAAGCCCACGCGGCCCGCTTCACCTACCGAGTAGGGAGGGAAGTTATAGTGCAGCATGAAGGGATCACGGCGCTCGCCTTCCAGTGCGTCGATGATCTGTGAGTCCCGGGTCGAGCCCAGGGTAACCGCACCAATAGCCTGGGTCTCGCCACGGGTGAACAGCGCAGAGCCGTGCACCTTGGGCAGGATATCGGTTTCGCAGGCAATGGCCCGCACGGTGCGTGTATCACGACCGTCAATACGCGGTTCGCCAGCGAGGATACGCTTGCGCACCAGGTTCTTCTCGACGGCCTTGAAGACGTCCTTGATGTCGTCCTCGGACGGCCCGCCCTCAACGGCCAGGGCCGCCACACAGGCCTTGCGCACCTCGGCAACGCGCTCGTAACGCAGCGCTTTTTCGGTGATACGGTAGGCCTCGCCCAGCTCCGCCTTGACCTGTGCCTCAACGGCAGCGGTGAGCTCTTCATTCACCGCCGGCGGCTGCCAGTCCCAACGCGGCTTGCCGGCTTCGGCAGCCAGATCGCGAATGGCCTGGATCACCACCTGCATTTCCTGGTGGGCAAACAGTACGGCACCCAGCATCTGGTCTTCCGACAGCTCCTTCGCTTCAGACTCGACCATCAGTACCGCATGCTCGGTGCCTGCCACAACCATGTCCAGCTTGCTGTCCTTCAGCTGGTCATAGGTGGGGTTGAGCATGTAGCCGGTGCTCTCGTTGAAGCCGACGCGCGCGCCGCCAATCGGGCCATTGAACGGGCAGCCGGAAATGGCCAGCGCCGCCGAGGTACCGATCATCGCAGGTATATCGGGATCGATGTGCTTGTCCGCAGACATCACCGTGCAGATCACCTGCACTTCATTCATGAAGCCATCGGGAAACAGCGGCCGGATGGGGCGGTCGATGAGTCGTGAGGTAAGGGTTTCCTTTTCGCTGGGGCGTGCTTCGCGCTTGAAGAAGCCGCCGGGGATCTTGCCGACCGCGTAAGCCTTTTCCGTGTAGTGCACGGCAAGGGGGAAGAAGGGCTGGCCCGGCTTGGCGCTTTTTTCCGCCACAACCGTAACCAGAACCGAGGTGTTTTCGACGGTAACCAGAACCGCGCCGGTTGCCTGCCTGGCAATACGACCCGTTTCCAGGGTGACTGTCTGGCCACCGTACTGGAAGGTCTTTCTAACTGGATTCACATTATTTCTCCAATGCTGAATATGACAACCGGGGCACAGGGCCCCGGTATGTGGTACCGCTTATCGACGCAGACCCAGTCGCTTGATCAGCTCGGCGTAGCGCGTCACATCCTTGCGCTTCAGGTAATCCAGCAGCTTGCGACGCTGGTTTACCATGCGGATCAGGCCGCGGCGTGAGTGGTGATCGTGCTTGTGCGCCTGGAAGTGGTCCTGCAGCTGGATAATGTTGGCTGTCAGCAACGCGACCTGAACTTCGGGCGATCCGGTATCACTCTCGCTCGTCTGGTACTCTTTTACGATTTCTGCTTTTTTTGCAGCTTCTAAAGCCATGTCTGTTTCCTCTCAAGTAATCTGCGTGTTCCACCCGCTTTTACACAGCCCGGTGGAGATCAATAAAAAGAGCCTGTCCGTGCAGATTTACAGACAGGTTCGCGTCACCTCCCGGTGACTATCAGGCGACGCGGCGCAACGCGCCCATCGTCCAATATCTCGCCTACCCCCAGAAACTCGCCGGTTTCCAGAGCGACGCGCACCATACCATTGTGGGGCGCATTTGGCACCATGACCGGTTGCCCCTGGCGCAGGTAATACCCGCCTGACTCGGTCAGCCGCACCGTCGGCAACGCGTCCAGTGCCGTATCCGCGGGCAGCAATAACGCGTCCATATCCGCCAGGCGCTCGGCGTCTTTCAATGCCTCCAGCGCGGCCAGCGTGACGCATCGGTCCAGCCCGAACGGGCCTGCCCGGGTGCGCCGCAGCGCACTCACATAGCCACCGCAGCCCAGGGCGGTGCCCAGGTCCTCGGCAATCGAGCGCACATAGGTGCCTTTACTGCACTCGAGGGCCACATCGACCTCCGCCCGTTCGCCCGGGCGGAAATCCAGTAATTCCAGCCGGTGTATCACCACCGGCCGCGCTGCGCGCTCCACTTCCTGGCCTTTGCGCGCCAGTTTGTAGAGCGGCTGTCCGCCGTGCTTCAGCGCCGAATACATCGACGGCACCTGCTCAATCGCGCCGCGAAAGGCGCCCAGCGCCTCCTCCACCTGCTCACGCGTGAGGGCACTGGCATCGGCCGCGACCAGCACCTCGCCCTCGGCATCGCCGGTACTGCGCTGCTCCCCGAGCACAAACGTGCTGGCATAGGCCTTGTCGGCGTCCAGCAGGTACTGGGAGAACTTCGTCGCCTCGCCAAAGCACAGGGGCAGTACCCCGGTCGCCAGCGGGTCCAGGCTGCCGGTGTGCCCCGCCTTGGCGGCGAAGTACAGGCGCTTGGCACGCTGCAATGCCTGGTTGGAGCTCAGCCCCGCAGGCTTGTCCAGCAACAGTATTCCATCCAGCGGGCGACCTTTACGCTGACGGCCCACTAGGATGCGTCGCCCGGCTCGTCGTCGCGCAGACCCAGGGCCCGGTCCGCCTGCTCCGCACGCCGAATGAGGTCTTCCATATCCCGTCCGCGACCCACGCTGCTGTCGAAATAGAAGCGCAGCTGCGGAACGCTGCGCATATTGCTGTAGCGGGACAGTTGGCTGCGCAGATACCCCGCCGCCTTGTTCAGCACCTCCGCGGCTTCACGCGCCTCGTCGGCACAGTCGCTCCCCAGGCGCGTGAAATACACTTTCGCGTGCCCCAGGTCGCGGCTCACGTCCACGCCCGTGATGCTGACCATCCCGATCCGCGGATCGCGCAGTTCCTGCTGGATCTGCTGTGCCAGTTCGCGCTGCAGGTAATCTGCAACCCGCTGGGTCCGACTGTATTCCTTCGCCATAACAGGGCCGCCTACAGAGTGCGGGCAAACTCCTTGACTTCATACACTTCGATCAGGTCGCCGGGCTTGACGTCGTTGTAGTTCTTGACGCCGATACCGCACTCCATGCCGTTGCGCACTTCACTGGCATCGTCCTTGAAGCGACGCAATGACTCCAGCTCGCCCTGGTAGATGACCACGTTGTCACGCAGCACGCGAATCGGGCGTGAACGGTAGACCGTGCCCTCGATGACCATGCAGCCGGCGATCGCACCGAATTTCGGCGAGCGGAATACATCGCGCACTTCGGCAATACCGAGGATTTCCTCGCGCATTTCCGGCGCCAGCATCCCGGTGAGGGCCTGCTTCACGTCGTCGATAAGATCGTAGATGACGTTGTAGTAACGCAGATCCACGCCCTCGTTTTCCACCAGACGACGGGCGGACGCATCGGCGCGCACGTTGAAGCCAAACACCACGGCGCCCGACGTGATCGCCAGGGTGATGTCGGTTTCCGCGAGGCCGCCGACGCCGCCTGACACAATGTTCACCTGTACTTCGTCGTTGCCGAGATCCAGCAGGGCTGTCTGGATCGCTTCCAGGGAGCCGCGCACATCGGCCTTGACCACGACGTTCAGCGTCTTCTTCTCGCCAGCCGTCATGCTCTCGAACATGTTATCGAGCTTGGCGGCCTGCTGACGCTGCAGCTTGCTATCGCGCGTCTTTTCCTGACGGAACTGCGCCACTTCACGGGCGCGCTTCTCGCTCTCCACCACGGCGAACAGGTCACCGGCATCCGGGGTACCGTCGAGACCGAGGATTTCGACCGGAATACTCGGCCCGGCCTCGGTGATGTTCTTGCCATTCTCGTCCAGCATGGCGCGCACCCGGCCGTACTGCAGGCCTGCCAGCACGATATCACCCTGGCGCAGGGTGCCGCTCTGGATCAGCAGCGACGCCACGGGCCCACGGCCCTTGTCCAGCCGCGATTCGATCACGATGCCCTGCGCCGGTACGTCACGCGGCGCCTGCAACTCGAGCACCTCAGCCTGCAACAGGATCGCGTCAAGCAGGTTGTCCACGCCGTCACCCGTGTGGGCAGACACCTCGATGAACTGCGTGTCACCACCCCAGTCCTCGGGGATCACGTCCTTGGCCGCCAGCTCGCTCTTCACACGGTCCGGGTCCGCACCTTCCTTGTCCATCTTGTTGATGGCCACGATCAGGGGCACTTTCGCCGCCTTGGCATGCTGTACGGCTTCCTCCGTCTGCGGCATCACGCCATCGTCAGCCGCCACCACGAGGATCACGATGTCCGTGCTCTTCGCACCGCGGGCGCGCATGGCGGTAAACGCCGCGTGACCGGGGGTGTCGAGGAAGGAAATCATGCCGTGGCCGGTTTCCACGTGGTAGGCGCCGATGTGCTGGGTAATACCGCCCGCCTCACCGGAGGCCACCTTGGCCTTGCGGATATAGTCGAGCAGCGATGTCTTGCCGTGGTCGACGTGGCCCATCACCGTGACCACCGGGGCGCGCGGCTCCAGGGTACCCTCGTGCTGTGCCAGCGTCTCTTCCAGCTTCTCTTCCAGGGCGTCGGCACTGATCAGTTTCGGCTTGTGCCCCATCTCCTCGACCACCAGGATCGCGGTGTCCTGGTCGATCATCTGGTTGATGGTCGCCATCACGCCGAGCTTCATCAACTCCTTGATCACTTCACCGGCTTTGACTGACATCTGCTGCGCCAGACCGCCGACCGAGGTCATGTCAGCCAGCTCAACTTCGTGCATCTTCTTCTCTGTGGGCATCTCGAATCCGTGTTTACCGTGTTCCGCATGGGAACCACCACGCATCTTCTTGCGCCCGCCGCGGCGCCGCATCATGCCGGACTCAGCCGCTTCGAGGTCAGACAGTGACAGGTTGTGGCCGCGCTGCTTGCCACGACCACCCGGTGAGCTGCGGTCAAGTCTGCCGCGCGCTGCCTTCTTGCGCTGTTCTTCGGTCTGCGGTGCCGGCGCATCGTGCAGGCGCTTGGGACGCTTCGCCGCGGCCTCTTTCTCCCGCTCGACTTTTGCCGCGGCTTCCGCCTTGACGCGTTCTTCCTCGGCCTTGCGGGCTTCCATGGCCGCCTTGCGGGCCTCGGCCTCGGCCGCTTCGCGTGCCATACGCCGCTCCGCCGCACGCTGCCGCAGGATCTCCGGATCCAGGTCTTTTTCGTCTTCCGGCTCGGGTTCCGGCACAGACGCCGCTGCCGCTGCGACAGCCGCTTCTTCCTCGGCCGCCGCCGCTTCGCGGGCCGCCTTTTCCGCTGCCTCCGCATCCGCTGCCGCCTTGGCCTCGGCGGCCTTGCGCTCGGCCTCTGCCGCCGCAGCTGCTTCCAGCTTGGCCGCATCCTGCATTTCGGAGTCGGCATCCGAGGCGTCGCGCTTGACGTAGGTGCGCTTCTTGCGCACTTCAACGTTCACCGTCTTCTTGCCCTGCGAACCGGACGTTCTCAGCGTACTGATCGTCTTGCGCTTGAGGGTGATGCGCTTGGGCGCTGCCGTGGATTCGCCATGGCTGCGCTTCAGATAGGTCAGCAGCGTCTGCTTGTCCTCTTCCGACACAGCTTCACTCGCCGCCGAGTGAGGCAGGCCCGCTTCCTTCATTTGCGTCAGCAAACGATCAACGGGCGCTCCCACTGTTTCCGCGAGCTGCTGTACTGTCACTTGCGCCATGCAAAATTCTCCTTAATCCCGTGAAACCCTGATGCCTAGAGTGGAACCGCCTGTACTGGCCTATTCACTCTCCTCGGCAAACCAGGGTGCGCGCGCTGTCATGATCAGCTCTCCGGCGCGCTCCTCGGTCATTTCCGGAATATCCATCAGGTCATCGACACCCTGTTCCGCGAGATCTTCCATGGTGATCACACCGCGGCTGGCCAACACAAAGGCCAGGTGACGATCCATACCGTCCATCTCCAGCAGGTCCTGCGCGGGCTCGTTGGCGCCGAGCTGCTCCTCCGACGCAATCGCCTGGGTCAGCAGCGCATCCTTGGCACGCGCACGCAGTTCCTCAGCGATCTCATCATCGAAGCCGTCGACGGCGGTCATCTCTTCCAGCGGCACGTAGGCCACCTCTTCCAGCGTGGTAAAGCCCTCTTCAACGAGGATTTCAGCAACCTCCTCGTCGATATCCAGCTGCTCGACGAACATCTGGATGACCTGCCCCGCCTCGGCCTCGTGCTTCTCGGCGGCTTCTTCATTGCTCATGACATTGATGGTCCAGCCAGTCAGCTCACTGGCCAGCCGCACGTTTTGCCCGGAGCGGCCAATCGCCTGTGCCAGGTTGTCTTCCGCTACCGCGACGTCCATGGTCCCGCTGTCTTCATCGACAACAATGGATTCGACCTCCGCCGGCGACATGGCGTTGATTACCAGCTGCGCGGGGTTATCGTCCCAGAGGATGATATCCACGCGTTCGTTGTCCAGCTCGTTGGATACCGCCTGCACTCGCGACCCCCGCATACCGACGCAGGCGCCGACCGGGTCGATACGCTGGTCATTGGTTTTGACCGCAATCTTGGCCCGCGAGCCGGGGTCGCGCGCGGCGGCCTTGATCTGGATAACCTCTTCAGCAATTTCCGGCACTTCAATCTTGAACAGCTCAATGAGCATTTCTGGGCAGGAACGGCTCAGCATCAGCTGCGGGCCGCGGGTTTCCGCACTGATCTCGCGCAGGATGGCACGCACCCGATCGTTCACGCGGAACGTTTCGCGGCCGACCAGCTGATCCCGGGGCAGCAGGCCCTCGGCATTGTTGCCGAGATCCACGATCACGTTGTCGCGTGTCACTTTCTTGACTGTACCCGCAACGAGCTCGCCCACGCGCTCACGATACAGCTCGACGACCTGCGCGCGCTCGGCATCGCGCACGCGCTGCACGATGACCTGTTTGGCGGTCTGCGCCGCAATGCGCCCGAAGCCCACGTTTTCGACCGCTTCTTCATAGATGTCGCCGGGCTTCAGCGCCGGGTCTTTCTCGATGGCTTCTTCCGTGGTGAACTGGGTGCCCAGCAGTGCCATTTCGTCGTCGGGAACCACCAGCCAGCGGCGCACGGTGACGTAATCGCCCGTCTTGCGGTCGATGGTCACCTCGATGTCGGCATCCTCGTCGTAGCGCTTCTTGGTCGCTGTCGCCAGCGCCAGCTCGATCGCCTCGAAAATGATGTCCTCGGACACGCCCTTTTCGTTCGAGACGGCCTCAGCCACCATCAGGATTTCTTTAGTCATTCGTAGCCTCGTCAGTTACGCTGGCCGCACCCTCGATGCGGGGATGAACACGCGCCTTGTCCACGGCGCTGTAAGGCAACAGGTATTCATGGTCATCTACAAGCACCACAACGTCCTCGCCCTCGATACCTTGCAAAATACCCTTGAAATTGCGGCGCCCCTCGAAAGGCCGGCGCAAACGCAATTCGACCCACTCGCCAAAAAACGGCGGGAACTGCTCAAGGCGAAACAGCAGGCGATCAACACCTGGCGAAGACACCTCAAGCGTGTACTCACCGGTAATCGGGTCTTCAACATCCAGCACGGCGCTCACCTGCGCGCTGACTGCGGCACAGTCGTCCACGGTCACCCCCGACTGCGCGTCGATGTACACGCGCAATACACTGTGCTTGCCCTGGGCGGCATACTCGATGCCCCAGAGGTCAAAGCCGAGGGCGACCACTGTGGGTTCCAGCAGCGCCTGTAATTCCTGTTGCCTGGCCGTCAATCCGACTCCACTTCCGCCAGCGGCGGTTAACCTTGCGAATACACCACAAACATTTTTCGCAGATACGAAAAAGCCCCATGAAGGGGCTTTGACGAAACGTGCCGCCAATTCGGAGCGGACGACACGTATGTTGGTAGCGGGGGCCGGATTTGAACCGACGACCTTCGGGTTATGAGCCCGACGAGCTACCAGGCTGCTCCACCCCGCATCAAAACTTCCTCGACTTGAAGGCCCCTTGGCACTTCACAGTGGGCCAAACCAACGTTACCGACCCAAATTCGAGGCTGTGCATTATAGGTATCAGGGCCCTCCCGGTCAACAGCCCCGCAAAGAAAAAAGCCCTGTTTCGACGCCCCCGCTGGCCACCGGGGGGCGTATCACGACGACGGCGCGCCCGCGCCGGCCTGCGGCATTTGCAACAACTCCAGATACAGGGGGAAGCCGGGGCACTCCAGATAAGCAAACACCGTGTCGCTGTTCCAGCGCTTGTACCAGAACGGGGTGTATCCCAGCCGGGCGAGTTCGTTTATCCAGTGGTCCGTGTCCTCGACACGGAAGCGCAGATGGTGCATACCCTCCCGTCCCGACTCGATAAATTCGCTGTGCGGGCTGACACCCGACTGCCACTCGATCAACTCGATTTCCACATCACCACTGCGGCCGAACCCCAGCCGCAGTTGCACGTCTTCGGTGCGGCCGCGAAATTCCGCACCGGCCACCGAGCCATCCATAAAGGAGAACGGACCAAACACCGGGTCGAAGCGGTCGACCCAGGCATCCATATCCTTTACCACAAATCCGATCTGGTCGATCGGCGGCAGACCGAGAGCCTGCAGACGCTGGTCGTGCGACATCGTTTTCTTCTCCGGACAGTGCAGCAACATGGATACTCGATGGTATTTTTGCTTGCCATCGCAATCAAGGCCTATTTAGCATGGCCGGACACACCCGCTTTCACCGGACGCGTCCACCGAGCGGTGAACCGGCACCAAAATTACCGACACAGGAGCGCGACAAGCGCCATGACCCACACCCTGCGTATCGACGACCTTCGGGCCCCGCAACTGACCGAGGTGCAGCGCGCCGCCCTCGACTGGGCCGCGCAACAGCCGCTGGAATTCACGGAAAGCGCAGTACTCGACGCGGCACGCCGTCGCACCGGGCTCAGCGACTTCGGGCCCGAGGATTTCCGGGAGCGCCTGCAGTTGCTGCTGGACGAATGGGGCCAGGATGCCGAGATGACCGCTAGCCAGCGTCTCAACCTGTTCGGCTATCTGGTGCGCTACGCCAGCAACCGGTTGCTGCTGCAGCAGGCCTGGCAGCAGCACCCGGAAGCGCTGGCGCAGCCCATCGAGCGCCCCATTATCGTCGCCGGGCTCCCACGCTCCGGCACCACCCACCTGCTCAACCTGCTCGCGGCGGACTCCCGGTTTCGCTCGTTACCGCTCTGGGAGTCCTACGAGCCGGTCCCCCTGCCCGGGGAGGCCACTCTGGCAGACGGCACTGACCCGCGAATGCGGCGCTGCGCCGAGGCCTGGGAGGGCATGCAGGCCGTCACACCCCTGCTGGCGGCCATGCACCCGATGAACCCGGAGCATATCCACGAAGAGCTGGAACTGATGGGCCCGGACTTCGCCTCCTACAATTTCGAGTGGCTCGCCCCCAGCCCGCGCTGGCGCGACCACTACTACGCGCATGACCAGACGCCACACTACCGCTACATGCGCGATGTACTGAAACTGTTGCAGTGGTACCGGGGACCGGATCGCTGGGTACTCAAATGCCCGCAGCATCTGGAGCAGTTGCCCGTACTACAAGCGGTGTTTCCCGACGCCACTTACGTGATAACACACCGCGACCCGGTGGCTGTTATCCAGTCGGCAGTCACCATGCTTGCCTACGGCTATCGGATGAGCCGTACCCGCATCGACACAGGGGCAATCGTCGACTACTGGGCTGACCGCGTGGAGCACCTGCTGCGGGCCTGCGTGCGCGACCACGCAGCCCTGCCGCCAGCGCAAACCATCGATGTCCCGTTCCACGAGTTCATGGCGGACGACCTGGGCATGGTGGAGAAAATCTACGCCTGCGCGGACGTCGAGTTGACAACTCAGGCGCGCGCCGAGATGCAGGCGTTCATCGCCGCGCACCCGCGGGGCAAGGAGGGCCGGGTGCTCTACAACCTGAAAGAGGATTTCGGCGTAGACCCGGAGGCCCTGCGTGAGCGCTTCAGCTTCTATTTCCAACAGTTTCCTGCGCGCGCAGAGCGCGGCTAACGCTGGCAGTCCACCATCACCTTGACGGCCTCGTTGGGGTTGCTGGCCACCGCAAAGGCCTGCTCAAACGCACTCAGTGGAAAGCGGTGGCTGATCAGGGCGCTGGCGTTAACGCGGCCCGAGGCCAGCATATCGATCACCGCCGGAAACTCATCCGGGTAGGCCATTGAACCGCTGATGCGCAGCTCTCGCGCCAACACCGAGAGCAGGTCGATCTGCGCGGGCGCCTTGTGCACACCCACCACCGTAAGCCGACTGCGAAAGCGCGCCAGTTGCACACACTGCTCGAACACCGCACCGACGCCGGTGGCCTCAATCAGCACATCGATATCCGGCAGCGTCTGGCCCAGGTACTGCACGCTGCCAAATTCCGCGCACAGGCGCGCCGCCAGCCCATCATCCCCGGCAGGCACGGCCGTGGCGCCCAGCGCCCGGGCCAGCGCCAGCCGTCGCTCGCTGCGGTCCACCACCACACAGTGGTCCAGCCCGAGGTAGCGCGCGACCAGCAGGACACCGAGACCGATCGGTCCCGCACCGAAAATCACCAGCTTGTCGCCCGCCGACAGCTCACTCTGGTTGGCGGCGTGCATGGCAACAGACAGCGGCTCAACCAGCGCACCCTCTTCGTCGCTGAGGCTGTCGGGCAACCTGAAGAGAATACCGTTATCCCGGCTGACACCGCGCACCAGCAGCAGGGGCGCAAACCCGCCCTCCGCACCCCCGTTGCCGATGGAATTCCCGCCCGCTGTCGGGTTCACCACCACCCGATCGCCCGGGGCAAATCCCTGCACACGGCTGCCCACCCGCTCGACCACAGCGGCCAGCTCATGTCCCAGCGGCATGGGCAGGGGATAGCCCGGTAGGCCGCCCATCGCCGTATACCCAAGGTCAGACCCGCAGATGCCACACTGCTGCACCGCAACGAGCACATCGTCCGGGCCGGGTTCCGGTGCGGCTACGGCATCCAGCGACAGCTGGCCGGGGGCATGTATACGTACCAGGGGCAACTCGACCATACAGGGTCTCCAGCGTTTGGGGTGGGGTTCAACCGCGCAGTGGGCGCATGATGCGTTTCTCGAAGTCTTCCATAAAACGCTTCTTGGCATCCAGCGTCGAGCGCTTGCCGAGGACGTAACTGAAAGGCAGGTTGACCGCCGACGTCATGCCCGCCTGCTCAAGACGCTGTAGCGTGGCAACCTCCAGCGGCGTGGTCAGACCGACAATGGTTTCAAAGGGCTCCGCACTGCGCCCGGCTTCCGCGCGCAGTGCGCGCAAGCGTGCCATCAGCGCCGGGACTTCATCCGGGTGGTTGCCGGCGCCGATCCAGCCATCGCCGCGCACCGCCGCGCGGCGCAGGGCAGCCTCATTGGCGCCGCCTACAAAGACAGGCACGTTGTGTCCCGGTGCAGGCTCAATACACAGCCGCGGAAACGGGAACAGGGGCCCGTCGTGTTCAACCATGCCGCCCTGCCAGAGCTTGTGCATGACATCGATCATCTCATCCATACGCTGACCGCGGCCCTGAAACGGCACGCCGTAGATGTCGAACTCATCCTTCATCCAGCCCGCGCCGATACCGAGCGCGAAGCGGCCGCCGCTGAAGATATCCAGTGAGCCGGTGGCCTTCGCCACCTCGAAGGGGTTGCGCAGGGGCAGCACGTAAATCGAGGTCGTGAAGTGCAGCCGCCGGGTCGCGGCAGCCATGAAGGCCGTGCTCACCCAGCAGTCGGGGTAAGGCGCATCCGCCGTCATCGGCGCCACGCCGTTCTCCGAGTAGGGGTACGGTGTTTTCACCTCTTCGGGGAATACCGCGTGGTCGGCATTGAACACGCCGTGGAACCCCAGTTCCTCGGCAAACTGTGCCAGTGGTACCAGCTGCTCCGGTTCAGTCCAGACCAGCGCCTGCCAGAATTTCATGCCCCTGCTCCTTTGCTGCGCAAGAGCACCATGCTAACCCAGCGACCGCGCCACACGCGGAAACCGTTACGGCATATTCCGTGTTTGATGCATAGTTAAACCAGCATCGCAGCGGGGCAGCCGCGGGGGCGGCGGCGCGCCACCCTAGGCAGCGACAGGGGCCATCACCGTCTGGTCTATGCGGCCGAAAATGCTGTGGCCGGCTGCATCATTCATCTCAATGCATACCCGGTCACCGAACTGCATGAACGCAGTCTCGGGCTGGCCGTCACGCAGGGTTTCAATCATCCGCAACTCGGCGATACAGCTATAGCCCAGGCCACCTTCCGCCACCGGCTTGCCCGGTGACCCATCGGCACCCTTATTGGAGACCGTTCCCGAACCGATGATGGTGCCCGCACACAACGGGCGGGTCTTCGCGGCATGGGCGATGAGGGTGGGAAAATCAAACGTCATATCCACCCCGGCGTTCGCCTCGCCGAAACGCTCGCCGTTATAGCGCACGCTCAGCGGCAGGTGCAGCCGGCCACCATCCCAGGCCGCGCCCAGTTCGTCCGGCGTGACACACACCGGGCTGAAGGCGCTGGAGGGCTTGGACTGGAAGAATCCAAAGCCCTTACCCAGCTCCGCCGGAATGAGGTTGCGCAGGGAGACATCGTTGACCAGCATGATCAGGCGGATAGCTGCGCCGGCCTGAGCCGGACTGGTGCCCATGGGCACATCGCCCGTCACCACCGCCACCTCGCCTTCGAAATCGATGCCCCAGGCGGGGTCGTCCATCACGATCGGGTCCCGCGGCCCCAGAAAGTTGTCCGAACCACCCTGGTACATCAGCGGGTCGGTCCAGAAACTCTTGGGCATCTCAGCGCCCCGCGCCTTGCGCACCAGTTCCACATGGTTCACGTAGGCCGAGCCGTCCGCCCATTGGAAAGCCCGAGGCAGGGGAGAAGCGCAGGCAGCCTGGTCAAACGCAGCGCCCTCACCTTCGTTGACCCGCGCCGACAAGGCCGACAGCGCGGGCTGGTGCTGTGCCCAGTTGTCGAGCGCCTGCTGCAGGGTCATGCCTGCCGCCAGGCAGCGCTGCAGGTCACGGGATACCACCACAAGTGCGCCATCGCGACCTTCACGCAGGGATGCCAGTTTCATCGATTCTCTCCGAGCTCACGTTCATGCAACCACGCCGCATGACGCGGCGCGCGCCGGGTGCGGGACCACTCTTCGATCATATCGGGCGCCACCGCGCGCAAGCGATCGAGGTCACCCGGTTGCGCAATATTGGCGGCCAGCTCCAGCCGGTGGCCGTTGGGATCAAAGAAATAAATGGAGCGGAAGATGCCGTGGTGCGTGGGCCCGACCACCGCGATACCCTGCCGCTCGACCTCGCGTTTGGCGGCCAGCAAGGCCTCCTCACTCTCCACTTCGAAGGCAATGTGCTGCACCCACTCCGGTGTATTGCCGTCGCGCCCCATCGGCGGCGAGTTCGGCAACTCGAAAAACGCCAGCACATTACCCATGCCGGCATCGAGGAATACGTGCATGTACGGGTCCGGCTCGCGGGTGGAGGGCACCTCGTCCTCGGCAATGGCCAGGAGCAGCTGCATGTTCAGCACACGGCGGTAGAATTCCACGGTTTCCCGGGTATCGTTGCAGCGATACGCAACATGATGAATACGGCGGATCTGCATGGCGCCTCCTCACCCGGCCTGGGTGACGTTGAGTACACCGCGGGCGAGCTGGTCGCGCTCGATGGACTCGAACAGCGCCTTGAAGTTCCCCTCACCAAACCCGTCGTCATCCTTGCGCTGGATGAACTCGAAAAACATCGGTCCCAGCAGGTTGGCAGAGAAAATCTGCAGGAGTAGCCGCGGGCTGCCGCCCTCGGTGCTGCCGTCGAGAAGAATACCCCGCGACTGCAACTCCGCCACCGGCTCTCCGTGACCCGGCAGGCGCCCTTCCAGCATCTCGTAGTAGGTGGCCGGGGGGGCGGTCATAAAGGTCATGCCTGCCGCCTGCAGTCGGTCATAGCAGGCGAGGATGTCGTCGCAGGCCAGGGCAATATGCTGTATCCCCTCGCCGTTGTAGGCCATCAGGAACTCCTCGATCTGGCCACCACCGCGGGACTCCTCGTTCAGCGGGATGCGGATCTTGCCATCCGGTGCCGTCATGGCTTTCGACAAGAGGCCTGTGTGCTCACCCTCGATATCGAAGTAGCGTATTTCCCGGAATCCGAACAGCTCCTCATAATACCGGGCCCAATAGGCCATGCGACCGCGATACACGTTGTGGGTGAGGTGGTCCAGGGTGTGAAAGCCGAGGCCCGCGGGCTTCCTGTCTGCGCCGGGCACCCAGTGAAAATCGATGTCATAAATGCTCTGCCCTTCCGCGTAGCGGTCAATCAGGTAGAGAATCGCGCCGCCGATGCCGCGGATGGCGGGCAGGCGCAGTTCCATCGGGCCGGTTTCCACCGTAACCGGCTGCGCGCCTTTCTCCAGCGCCCGGTTGTAGGCCAGCGTTGCGTCCTGCACGCGAAACGCCATGCCGCAGGCCGACGGTCCATGTTCGCGAGCGTAGTACCAGGCGTGACTTCCTGGCTGGTAGTTGGTCAGGAAGTTGACATCACCCTGCCGCCACAGCGCCACATCCTTGCTGCGATGCCGGGCCACGCAGGTGAAGCCCATGGATTCAAACACCGGCTCCAGCACGCCCGGCGCGGGTGCCGTGAATTCGACGAACTCGAACCCATCCAGGCCCATGGGGTTCTCGAACAGATCTGACATGGTGTGCCTCCCGGTGCTGCAGCCGCGAAATCGCCAACCGCTACCGAGTATAGGCACAGGTCAACATAGTTTCAAATGAAACTTTATCACTGCGGGTCTGCTATGCCACCAACGGACCGGTCCGCGTATCCAAACCACGCGGGGGCAACCGCGGTGCGGGACTCGCCCGCCATCGACCCTGCCACTACTCTGCAGACTGGCTTCCACAGCGAGATCACCATGCCATTGAACACCACCACGCGATCGATTCTGCAACTGGGCGCGGCACTGTGCCTCGGCCTGACACAGGCCGCCGCGCACGTTGCGGCAACCCCCTCAGCGGCCGCGCAGCGTACCCAGGCGTTCTTCGGGGAGCTCCATGTGCACACCATGAACTCCCCCGACGCGTTCATGCTGAACGTGAGGACGACACCCGATGATGCCTACCGCTTTGCGCGGGGCGAGGCCATCCCCCACATCAGCGGCGTAACCATCCAGCTGCGTGCGCCACTCGATTTCGTCGCCATCACCGACCACTCCGAGTACATGGGCATATTGCCGCGCCTGTTCGAGCCCCAGGGCGCGCTGGCGGGCCTGCCGATTGCCGCCCGCCTGTCTGACGAGGACCCGGAGCGACGGCAGGCCGCTGTGCTGGAAGTGCTGATGACCCTGGGCGAGAACAACCCCATGCCGGCGCTGGTGGACCAGGCACTGCGCCAGTCCATCTGGCAGGAGTATGTGCGCAGCGCCGAGCGCCACTACCGGCCCGGAGAATTCAGCACCCTGATCGGCTACGAATGGACGTCCTCCGGCGCCCTGGATGAAGTCAACCTGCACCGCAACGTCATCTTCCGCAGCAACCAGGTGCCCGCCCAGCCTTTCTCCAGCTTCGACAGTGTTGAGCCACGCGCACTGTGGGCCTGGCTGGATGAGCAGCGCACACACGGCATTGAAGGTATGGCCATTGCCCACAACAGCAACCTGAGCAACGGCCTGATGTTTCCCACCGACGTCGCGTTTGGCGGCGAGGCCATTGATGCCGACTATGCGGCCCTGCGTCAGCGCAACGAACCGCTGGTTGAAATTTCCCAGATCAAGGGCAGCTCGGAAACGCATCCGCTGCTGTCACCCAACGATGAATGGGCAAGTTTCGAGCTGCTGGAAGACCTGCTCGGTGGCCGCGGCACCCTGGGCAAAGTGCAGGGAAGCTACGTGCGCGATGCCTGGCTGTCGGGCCTGCTGCTGCAGACGCAGCAGGGCTACAATCCCTACCGGTTCGGCGTGATCGCCGCCAGCGATAGCCATAATTCCGGCTCACAGGTGGAAGAGGACAACTACCACGGCAAGATCGGCAGCGCTGATGGCACGCCGGAGACACGCCGGGGTGGCAGTTTCATCAACACCCATCACATCAAATACAGCTCGGCGGGACTCGCCGGCGTGTGGGCCACCGAGAACACCCGCGAGGCCCTGTACGATGCGCTGGCGCGGCGGGAGACCTTTGGCACCAGCGGGCCGCGCATCAGCGTGCGCTTCTTTGCCGGGACGGGCTGGCCCGACGACCTGCTTACCCGCCCGGATTGGGTGCAACAGGCCTACGCGACAGGCGTTGCCATGGGGGGTGAACTCGAACAGGCCACCGGCGCGGGCCCCGAGTTCCTGCTGTGGGCCGCAAAAGATCCCGGTAGCGCCTGGCTACAGCGCGTGCAGATCGTCAAAGGCTGGGTGGAGGACGGCGCAACCCGGGAGACCGTGTTTGATGTCGGCTGCGCGGACGGGCTGAGCCCGGACCCACGCACCCACCGCTGCCCGGACAACGGCGCCACCGTATCCCTGGAGACCTGCGAGTATGATCGTCACAAGGGCGACGGCCAGATCGCCGTCCGCTGGCGCGACCCGGGCTTCAATCCGGAACAACCGGCCTTCTACTACGCCCGCGTACTGGAGAACCCCACCTGCCGCTGGAGCACCTGGGACAGCCTGCGCACTGGCCTGCCGCTGCCAGAGGAGGTCCCCGCCACCCTGCAGGAGCGCGCGTGGACTTCGCCGATCTGGTACCGGCCACCGGCGGCGCACTGACGCCCGGCGCCGGAAGCGCTAACGCTGTACCGGCGCCGGCCGCTGACCGCGCACCAGCTTGCCGGGCAAGGCACCTGTCGCCTCGCCATTGCGGTAGACCGGCACGCCACTGACGAGGGTCGCCACATAACCTTCAGCGCGCTGCACCAGGCGCCGCCCGCCGCCGGGCAAATCGTAAGTGATTTCCGGCACATGCAGGGCCAGCCGGTCAAAATCAATCACGTTGATATCGGCCTTGTAGCCCGGGGCCAGCAGGCCACGATCTTCCAGGCCCATGGTCAGGGCCGTTGCCCGGCTGAGACGGTGCACCAGATCCGGCAGAGCCATACGCCCGTGATCGCGATCGCGCCCCCAGTAGGACAGGGCGAAAGTGGAATAGCTGCCGTCGCAGATGGTCGCCGCGTGGGCCCCGCCGTCGCCCAAACCGGGGAGGACGTCGGGGTGGCGCAGTATCTCACCCACGGCATCGAGGCTGCCGTCGGCGTAGTTGGCCATCGCCAGATACAGCACCATACCGCGCTCACCCTGGACCATGAGATCATAGGCCAATTCCTCCGGAGACACGCCCTGGGCCTTGGCCCGACCGGCGATACTCAGCTCCCAGGGCTGCTCGTAATTGGGCGGATCACCCAGCAGGAACATGTGGTCAAAGTCACGTACCGTGCGGCCCAGAACCAGCGCCGGATCCGGGTCCATCGGCTCAGCGAGGATACGCGCACGACGCTGCGGATCGCGCAGGGCCTGCAGGCGTTCGGCCAGTGGCAGCTCCGCCACTTCCCGGTAGCCAACCGTGGTGTAGAAGGGATTCAGGGTCAGCTCCACGCCCAGCATCATGCCAATCGCGCGCGGCATCACCTGCCCCTTGATGGTGATGCCGGCAGCATTGGCGGACTCCAGATCCTTCAGCAATTGCGGCCAGATATGCGGGCCCGTGTTGCCAGTACCGATCGAGAAAGTCAGCGGACGGCCCGCCGCCTCGGCCAGCTGACGCAGCACACTGACGTCCTTGCCTGGTAGATGGATATCTTCAACGATCTGGAATACACCCTTGCCCTTGCGCTTGAGGGTTTTCGCCAGCGCCAGCAGCTCCTCGTTGGTGGCCTCGAGGGTGGGGATCGGCGTGCCGTCACTGGAACGGTGGAACAGGGTGCGCGAGGTCGCAATCCCCATGGCGCCAGCATCCAGCGATTCCTCCAGCAGCGCGCACATGCGCTCGATGTCATTCTCCGTCGCCGGTTCGCGGTTGGCGCCACGCTCGCCCATCACATAGACCCGCAGTGCCGCGTGGGGCAGGTAGCCACCCACGTCCATGTCATATTCCTGGGAAGCAATTACGTCCAGGTACTCGGGAAAGCTCTCCCAGGTCCAGGGCAGGCCCTCCGCCAGCACCGGGTAGGGTATGTCCTCGACCCCGTCCATCAGGCGGATCAGCGCATCGTGGTCAGCTTCGCGGCACGGCGCGAAACCTACACCACAATTGCCAATGATGGCGGTGGTTACGCCGTGGCAGGAGGAGGGTTTGAGTCGGCTCTCCCAGGTGACGTGGCCATCATAGTGAGTATGTACATCGACGAAGCCGGGGGTCACCAGCAGGCCACTGGCGTCAATCTCCTCGCGGCCGGCAGCGAGGTTATCTCCCACCGCGGCGACCAGACCACCCTTCACCGCCACATCGCACACGCGGCCTTCACTGCCGCTGCCGTCCATGACGGTGCCGCCTCGAATCACCAGATCATAACTACTCATGCTGTCTGCTCCTGCTGCTCCTCTTCAATCACCCTCCCCATTTGCACCGTACCGCGGATGGTACTGCGCTGCACGATACGCACCTCGTCCACCGGGTGTCCGAAGGCCGAGTGCATGGTGCGCCGGTTATCCCAGAGCACGATATCGTTTTCTTCCCAGTCATGGATGTACTGAAACTGTGGTTGCAGGGTGTGCGCAATCAGTTTTTCAAGCAATGCATCGCTTTCGGACTGGGACATGCCGAGCACTGACTGGATATTCAGGGTGCTGACGTTGAGAATGCGCTGCCCCGTCTCCGGATGCACCCAGACCAGGGGATGGGCCACCGGCGGGAAGCTGGGCAGGCTCTTGCTGGTAGGCTGCAGCAGCTTGCCTTTCTGCCGGTTGAAGCGCATGGCGCTCAGATCGGGGCAAAAAACGTACTTCGCCTCCAGCCCCTCGATACGCTGTTTTGTTGCGGCATCCAGCGCTTCCCAGGCCATTGCCGTGTCCAGCCAGCCGGTTTGACCACCGTGCTCGCTCTTCTTCACCATGCGCAGCAAAGCCCCTGCATTCGGTGTGGTGGCAAAAGCGAGATCGGTGTGCCAGGGAATCCGCCCGTAGGTAGGCACACCGTCAAACTCATAGACCGGTCCGGTCAAATCCTTTTCATTGCTGAGCAGGATCAGCTCGGGGTACCCCGGCAGACGAAAATGCTCGATCGGGTGGGGCTCCAGCTCGCCAAAGCAGCGTGACAGCTCCAGCAGCACCTCCGGGGACGTACCCAGGCCACGAAAAAGAATGACCCCCTTGTCCAGCCAGAGTTTCTTCAGTGCCGCCGCAGTATCCGAAGCAACCGGGCCATTGACCTCAAGCCCGATCACCTCGACACCCACACCGCCCGGCAGTGGTTTGTTATCAAATGTCATATCCACATCTCCGTTGGTTTACCTTCATCGACAATGTGCCGCATGTTCGGAGAACCCGCATCAGGCATATGCATTACTTGCTGTGCATATCACGCTTCCGAAATGCGCCATCAGAAGGCCGGCTTTTTCGCAGCCTGCAAAAGATAGATGAACAGCACTGTCGAGATGATGTAGGCCGATACGAGCGTCATCAGCCCCACATCAAACGTTCCGGAGGTATCGTACAGCCACCCCAGTAGAGGCGCTGCACCAAAGGTAAAAGGCATATTGAGCGCCAGGGCCAGGCCCAGGGCCTGACTGAAGCGCTGCGGCTCATACATTTCCGCCAGCCTGCTGCTGATGGCGACTGTCAAGCCACCGCCGCCCAGGCCCATAAGGGCTGCCGCTAACATGGCGGTCGTGTAACCCTCGCTCGCGAGCATCAACAGCCAGCTGCCAACATGCAGCAGCGCATTGAGCAGCAGCGCAGTCATGCCATTACTGCGGTCGGCAATCCAACCGAAGGTAAAGGCACCCGCGCCCGCCGCAAAGCCATACATCGACAGCAACACCGCCGCGCGATTCGCATCGAACCCCATGTAGGTACCCAAAGGAATCATATGCGCTGTAATAGCGCTGCCTCCCCCCGCAACGATTGCATACGCAAACACCAGAACGGCGTAGCGCGGGTCACGCAAAAACGTGGCAACTGGCTCTGCCGGAGCCAGGGAGGCCGTCTGTGACGCCGCGGTTTCACCGGGCCGGTCCTGAACACGCAACAGCAGCGGTATGCAGACCAGCAGCACCCCGCTGATCGCCAGCGCAGTAACGCGCCAGCCCCACTCCGTCATCACCAGAGTGGCGACGGGTGGCATGACAAAGATACCCAGCGGTAGCATGCCCAGACCCAGCGCCTTGCCCCGATCCGCCTGAAACCAGTTGGCAATCAGGGCCATAGCCGGTATCGGCCCCAGAATGACCATACCAAAACCGGTGATGGCAAAAGTGGCCAGAACCCAGGTCATGGAGGTCGCGACAGACAACAGCGCAAAGCCCAGTGCCACGCAAAGCGCACCCGTGACCATGACTTTGGCAATCGGCAGCCTGGCTACCAGCCGACCGCTAAGGGGTGACGTAAGGCCCATCACAAGCGCCGTGACGGCGAGGCCAGAACCCGCCAGTGACAACGGGGCATTGAACTCCTCTACAAATCGGCTCACGAAGGCGCTGTAGGTGCCATAGGTCAGGCCAAGCGCCAGATTCTGGGCAAGAAAACCCAGGGCCAGCATCTTGACAGCTTGTGGATTCGAGAACGCCATGTGACCGCTCCGGCTGAGAGTTAATCGGGAAGTCTAACCGCATCCGGCGAAAAACGCCCCTGGCTCCGGCGAGAAGAAGTCCCTTCGGGGTGCGGATAACTGTCGGGGCAGGTTCGCCCCCTTAGCGACGGCATGCTGTGCTGCATTGGGCCGCGTTGCCAGGCCATGTATAGTATGGCGACGCACGGAGGGGCTCTAAAAAATACTCTCTCGGGCAAGGGGCAACCTGCAACGCAGCTGGCGTCACTCAAGGGACTTCGATCAATGGCCAAACCGGTTCCGCCAACCCTGATCCAGGCACTATTCGACAGCCTGCTCGCTTCACCTCCCTGGCTGGACTTCCTCAAGGCGCTGGAAGACTGGCTGGACGGGCACCATGCCACCATGGTGGTGCGCAAACCCCGACCAGGGGATCCGGGCACACTGATCTCAACCCAGAGCAATACCATCGCACTCACCGTGTTGCAGGACGGGATGTTCAGCGAGTCACCGATTCTCGACATACCCCCAAATCAGGTGCATATCCTTCGAGAAATGCTCAGCGAGCACGAGTTGGCCTCACAATACAGCCGTTTTTTTACCTACATCCAGGAATATGGCGCCACCGAAGACATCATCGGCATCAACCTGGAAGAACCGGAAACCGGGATGGTGTTCCGCCTGCGTTGTGCCCGCCTGAAGGGTCAAGCCAATTTCTCGGGCAGCGACCGAGACAAGGTTGAGGCCCTGATGCCCTGGCTGCGCACCGCGATTGGCCTGTATGCACGCCTCGCGCGCAAGGACTACCAGTTGAGTATTTCCGAGGCAACCATTGGTCAGCTGACTATTGGCTCGCTCGTTGTCGACGAGCGTGGCCAGGTGCTAATGACCAATCCGTTAGCAGAGCGGGCACTGGAAACCCGTGACGGGTTGTTGCTGCATCAGGACAGGTTGGTGGCCACGGGTGCCGGCAAGGCAGCGCTGCAGCACGCCCTGTCGCGTCTTTTTGACCACCGCGACCCTCTGGACAGCGAGGCCCTGCAGCTAACGCGGCCCGGTGGTCGACGCTGGAATCTGCTGATGCGATGCACAGCGGCGCGCCCGGGTATGGATGAACGCGTCTCGCGCACAGTCTTGGTGTTGTTCCGCGATGCTGCGGGTACGCGAGAGGTGAACGAAGAACTGTTGATGGAACTGTTCGGACTGACTCGAGCGGAGGCGGTGCTGACAAAGCGCCTCGTCGAGGGCGAAAGCCTTGCCGAGATATCAGACAGCCTGGGACGTTCGCGCCATACAACACGCGCACAGCTGGCGGCCATCTTTTCCAAGACCGGTACGAACAGGCAGCCACAGCTGGTCAGCCATGTCCTGCGTGCCGCGCAGCAGATGTGGGGAGAGTAGCAGCGAAACAGCAGTTTAGCCCGACGAGCGCCATCGCCGGGCCGAACCGGAACAGGTCAGAAGGTGTACTGTGCCTCCAAACCGTAGGTGCGCGGGTTGCCGAAGAAGCTCACCGTGAACGGGCCGAAGGGTACGGTGTTCAGACGGTATTCCTCATCCAGCAGGTTCTTGCCCCAAAGCGCAACCTGCAGCTGGTTATCGCCGACCGGGATATTGATCAGCGTAAGGCGTCCGTTGAGAGTGCCGTAGCCGTCAATATCCGAAACCGCTTTCTGCTCGGGCTTCACATAGGGCGTATATTCGCTGTTATAGCTGTAATCGAGGCGCCCCATAAGGTCGCCGTAGTCGCTGCGCAGCATGGTGTACTCGACACTCAGGTTGACCGTGTGCTCGGGTGTATATTGTGTAAAGCGTTCATCTGACACATCGACAGTTTCACCCAACACTGGATCGAACTCCAGAAACTCAGTGAACTCGGAGTCCAGGTAACCGTAGTTGGCGCTCAGCATCAGATCGGCCGTCGGCATGTAGACAACCTCCAGCTCAACGCCCTGTTTAACCGATTTACCGGCGTTCTCGATGACCGATGCCACACCGCCATCGCGGGGTATGAATACCGAAAGCTGAATATCCGATTCGTCGTTGTAGAACATTGCGCCGTTCAACTGCAGCGTGTTGTCCAGCCAACGGCTCTTGAAGCCGATCTCGTAGGAATCAATCTCCTCTGGATCAAAGCCCACATTGAAGTTTTCAATGCTGCCTGCTTCACCGTTGAAACCACCTGCCTTCCAGCCCTTGGCATACTTGGCGTAAGCGTTGAACTCGTCAGTGAACTCGTAGCTGAAGATCAACGTGGGCGCCACATTGCTGTAATCATCAGTGTTTTCACCGGCAAAGGGCGGATTGTCGTTCGGGTGATCGATGTAGACCGTCTTTTCCTCCTCTGTCCAGCGAATGCCAGCCGTAATCGTCAGACGGTCATCCAGCAACGGCGGGCGCCAGTCGGCCTGACCGTAGACGGCAAACTGATCTGACTCGAGACCATAGGCGTTGCGTGACAACAGTGGGCCAAAGAAGGAGTTCAAAGGCTGCAGCGGGTTGTACACATCCGCGTCTTCTTCAAAGTAGTACAGCCCCATCACATAGTTCAGCCGCTCATGTGAGCCGGTGAGCTGCACTTCATGCGATTGCTGGGTGTACTCTTCTTCGATTGCCGAGTGGAACAGAGAGAATGGCGTGCCGTCGTTATCCAGACTCTGGGCAAAACTCAGATCCCGGTGGTTGTAGACATACTTGATCGACGCATCACCCAGAACCCCGGCATTGCCCAGGTCATAATCCAGGGTCAGGGTGTTGCTGGTGGAATCGAACTCCTCATACACATCGGCGTCGATACTGTTCGCCTCGAGATTATCCGTCTCGCTGGTTAGAAACTGGGCAAGGTCTCCCGGCAGAGGAAAGCCAAAGGTCAGGCTGGTCGGATCGAAACTCGTGAACTGGGGTTTGCCTGGCGTATTTTCGACATCGACCTCATCCAGCGAATATCTAACCGAAAAGCGGTCGCTGACGTCCCAGAGAAGGTCCAGGCGGGCAACCGTACTGGAGGCAGCATTCTGCTCATCTTCAGCACCCGGGGGGTTGGCCGGTATCGGCTGGCCGGTAAAGGGGTGTGTGATCGTGGTCCCTGGTGCGGCTGGCACATTGTCGTAGAAGCCATCGCGGTCATCCCAGGCAAGACTCACACGACTTTTCAGGTTCCCCGCGCCACCGAGATCAAGCTGAGGCAGGTTCAGGCTGCCATCCAATTCGGTGTAACCGAAATTGCCCACGCCCGCACGCAACCGGCCTCCGAGTTCTCCGGTAGGTTTCTGCGTGACCACGTTGACCGCCCCGCCTGAGGTGTTGCGGCCAAACAGCGTGCCCTGGGGGCCGCGCAGTATCTCAATACGCTCCACTTCTGCGAGTCGGAAGACGTTGCCGGAAAACTTGCCCACGTAGGCCCCGTCCAGATAAATGCCCACGGTAGGCTCCCAGTAAATGCCGGGGTTGGACGTCACGGAGCCGCGAATGGCCACCGTTGCCTTGGCCGTGTTCGACGGCAGCGGCGCGACCTTGACGTTGGGCGCGATCGTTGCGAGGTCAACCAGGTCACGGATGCCGCGCTGTTCAAGCTCGTATTGGCCGAACGCGGTGATTGCGATAGGCGCGTCCTGCAGTGACTGCTCGCGTTTCTGGGCGGTGACGACGACCTCTTCGAGCCCCTGTGCCTGCGCCTGGGTAGTTGCGAGCACTGCCGCGGCAATGAGTAATTTCGGAAAGTGTTGCAGGACAGGTTTGGATGCAACCTTGTTCATACTCTTGAATCCCCTTTTCTAGTTATCGGTTGATACATCAACGCATCGCCGACACCCTACGCCCCCCATACGACACCGGCATCCCCCAAATGCGTTATATAGTCGCCGAGCCCACCTGGTAGTAGCTGTCGATGTCCGCCCGGTGGACAACACCGGCAATGCGCACAATGCCGTAGGACAGATACTGGCGCACATACAGCACCTCCGCGCCGGAATGCTGCAGCGTCTTCAGCGCCTCTTCCAGCGTGGCCTGATATGACACCGGGGCCACATCCAACCGTTTGGCCGGGATCGCCAGCAGGTCAATCGGCGGTGCGGAGACCGGATCAGCACCCTCCTCTGCCAGGTCTTCAGCCTGCTCAATATACCGCGCCAGATCAGCAGTGAGCAGCAAGGACACCGGTCCGCTGCTGCCCTCCACCAGCAGCCAGCGGGTTCCCGCCGACAGCACCGCGGCGGCACCCTCCGCATCCAGCAGACGGGGCGTGACTTTCACGCTGCGCTCCATGATGGCGCCAACGCCGACCCGCCGCAGCGCCTGGGTCAGAGGAGAGGTGTCATAGCCCAGGCCCTGCGCCTTGAGCATGCTCTGGAATACGGCCTTTTTGCCGAACACCTCGCTGGTCACCAGACTGGCCACGGTAATGACCAGCATGCCCGGCATGATGATGTGCGGATTGTGGGTAAATTCGAGCAAGGCCATCAGCGCCGCCAGCGGGGCCTGCAACACAGCCCCCATCATGGCGCCCATGCCCAGCATGGCATAGAAGCCCACGCTGGAGGCCTGCTCCGGCATGAACGCTGCGCCGACCAGGCCCAGTGCACCGCCCAGCGTGGCGCCCGTGACGAGGGTGGGGCCGATGATACTGCTGGGCATGCCCAGCCCCACGGTCACGCTGGTCGCGACCAGCTTCGCCACACCCACGCCCAGCAGCACCCAAAGTGCCAACTGGCCATTGATCGTCTGCTCCACCGTGTCGTAACCGATGCCCATCACCTCCGGCACCAGCAAGGCAAACGGCACCATGAACAGGCCAGCCATCAGCAGGCGCAGCATGATAGGTCGACTGTCGAAGCGCCCCGCCGATTCAATCAGTTGAATGAACAGGGCCGCGGCAACGCCAATCAGGGCCGCGACCAGCAGGATCCAGGGAATCTCCCAGAGTGACTGCAGGGTGACCAACGGCACCTCGAAGGCCGGCTCTGCACCGTACACCGCCCGCGTCAGCACCGCCGCCGTCACCGCGGCGAGGATAACCGGTGTAAACACCCCGATGGTGTACTCCATCATCACCACTTCCATGGCGAAGATCACCCCGGCGATGGGCGTATCGAAAGACGCTGCAATGGCGGCGGCCACGCCGCAGGCCACCAGCGTACGAATACTGTTGTTGGGGAGACGCAGCCACTGCCCCAGCAGGCTGGAAAAGGCCGCGCCGAGGTGCACAGCGGGCCCTTCACGCCCCGCAGACTGACCGGTGACCACAGTCCCGACCCCCAGCAGGAACTGGATCAGCGCACCCCGCAAACGCATATAGCCCTGATGGTAATTCAGGCGATGCATGACATGCGCCACGCCGACCCGCCGGTCAGTTACCGACAGGAAGTGCAGAAAGGCACCGATCCCAAGCGCGCCGGCCAGCGGCAGCCACACGCGCGCAGCGCGACTCAACTGCTCGAACGCCTCGCTGTCAGCGCCCGGCAGGAAGTATTCCAGCGGCCACTCGATCGCGCTGCGAAACAACAGGATAACGGCGCCCGTACCCAAACCGGACAGCAGGCCCAGCAGCGCCAGTTGCAGCACGCCCTCACCGCTGGAAAGGCGGCTGCCAAAGTGCGCTGACACACTGTCCTTGACTTCACGTCCACGCCTGAGCATTGCTTCTCCCAACCACGACAACCCTGCCTCTGACCATAGCGCCAGGGATGCGGGTTGTACACTGCCAGGCTGGTGCTGAAGTCCCGCCAGCAGGTTGCGCTTCCGGGAAAGCCGTGTGGGAGCAAACCGACGACGCTGGTAGCAGATACAAAAAAGCCCCGTAAAAACGGGGCTCTGTACAGGGCCGGAGCGACACATTCACCCCGGGATAACTCACAGGGTGCCGAAGGCGGGACTTGACGCGCCCGGCCAGGGCCGCACGAGCACTTCGCGTCAGCGAAGCCTCGCGCATATAGATGGTGCCGAAGGCGGGACTTGAACCCGCACGAGCTATGCCCACCACCCCCTCAAGATGGCGTGTCTACCAATTCCACCACTTCGGCAAATTGCTACGCGCCCGGCTTACAGCGCCGGAACGTCGCCTGCGGCAGCCTCGGCTGCCGGCTCGGCATTATCCACAGTCGGCAGGTCGGAATCCAGTACCGGAACCACCCTTTCTTCCGCAGCGGGTATCACCAGGTCGAGGTCATCAACAACCTTCGTTTTGTTGCTGGCCAGCATGGCAAGGCCGAAGCTGGTGGCGAAGAACAGCACCACCAGCCAGGCCGTCGATTTGGTCAGCACGTTGCTGCTGCCGGCGCTGCCAAACAGCGTTTGTGAGGCACCGGCACCGAATGAGGCACCGACGTCGGCACCCTTGCCCTGCTGCAGCATGATCAGGCCGATGATCGCCAGCGCAATCAGCAAATGCACAACGAGAATAATCTGTTCCATAACACCCTTGCCCGCTCGGGCTCTACACGTCTGTATTGCGCTTGTCAGCCCCGTGCTGCGGCCACAATCGCCTGAAAATCCTGCGCGTCCAGGGACGCACCGCCCACCAGCGCACCGTCGATATCCGTTTCGGCAAACAGCTCCGCCGCATTGTCCGGCTTGACGCTTCCCCCGTACAGGATACGCGTCGCCGCTGCATCGACACCCTTGAGGTCGGCAAGCTGCTCACGAATGAACGCGTGCATCGCCTGCGCTTCCTGCGGCGTCGCGGTAAGACCCGTCCCTATGGCCCACACCGGCTCGTAAGCCACCACCAGGTGGCGCGTATTGGACTGCCCACGCAGCGCGCCCTGCAATTGACGCGCTACGGTGTACTGCGCTTCGCCCGCTTCGCGCTCGTCCCGGGTTTCGCCGACGCAGACCACGGGGGCAAGCCCAGCAGCCAGGGCTGCCGCCACCTTGGCGGCCACCATATCGTCGGATTCGCCGTGATACTGGCGCCGCTCCGAGTGACCGAGAATCACCCAGCGACACCCGCTGTCGACCAGCATTTCCGCGGCTACTTCACCGGTGTAGGCGCCCGCCGCCATGTGGCTGCAGTCCTGTGCGCCAACACCCAGACCGGACCCTTCACACAGGGAGACCGCGAGCGGGATATGCACAAAGGCGGGGCAGACCACGACGTCCACAGAGGGATAGTCACCCTCTTGAACCACACCGCCCAGCAGCTGTTTCACGCTGGCCCGGGTGCCGTGCATCTTCCAGTTACCCATCACAAGCGGTTTGCGCACTGGCTACACCCGGCTACAAAAAACGGTCGGCAATGGTACCCAAGAAGGCCTCGACATACAAGGCGCGCCGGCTGGCAGCATCAGCCTGCCCGCAGGGCGTCCGCTACATCGCTGGCCAGCGACTGACACAGCGTTTCGACCTCGGCTGCATCCTCCCCCTCCACCATAACGCGGACCAGCGGCTCGGTACCGGAGGGGCGCAGCAGCACACGCCCGCGGGTGCCCAGCGCCTGCTCGACCGACGCCACCGCCGACATCACAGTCGGCAACTCGCTGAGCACAAAGCGACCACTCACCGGCACGTTGATCATGGTTTGCGGGCACTTGCGCAGTCCGGCACGGAGCTCCGCGAGGCTGCGGCCGGAATCGGCCATCGCCACCAGCACCTGCAGGCTGGCGACAATGCCATCGCCCGTGGTGGTGTGGTCGGCACAGATGATGTGCCCGGACGACTCCCCTCCCAGGCGCCAGCCGCGGGCTTCCATCATTTCCTTGACGTAGCGGTCACCCACCTTGGCTCGCGCCAGCTCCAGGCCGATATCGCGCAGCGCCAGCTCCAGCCCCAGGTTGGACATCAGTGTGCCGACGACGCCAGCCTCGCCCCTGCCCTGGGTGGCACGGTGCACGGCAATGACGTAGAGCAATTCGTCGCCATCCACCAGGGAGCCATCGGCATCGATGAACATCACGCGATCGCCGTCACCGTCATAGGCGATTCCCAGGTCCGCGCCGCTTTCACGCACCAGGGCGGAGAGCTGTGCCGTGTCCGTGGAGCCAACGCCCTCATTGATATTGTAGCCATCGGGGCGGTCCCCCATGCTCACCACATCGGCCCCGAGCTCGGCGAGTACATTGGGCGCGATGTGATAGGTGGCGCCGTGGGCGCAGTCGACCGCAATCTTCAGGCCGCGCAGGCTGAAGCTCTCCGGCACCGTGGCCTTGCAGTACTCAATGTAACGGCCGGCGGCATCAGCCACCCGTACCACCTTGCCGATATCCCGTGAAGGCACGACCACCAGGTCGCAGGCCAGCTCCGCCTCAATGGCCAGTTCCACCTCATCGGGCAGCTTGGCACCGTGGGCAGAAAAAAACTTGATGCCATTATCGTAGTAGGGGTTGTGGGAGGCACTGATGACGATACCCGCTACGGCGTTCTGGGTGCGGGTCATGAGGGCAACGGCGGGGGTGGGCATGGGGCCCAACAGCTTGACGTCCACGCCGGCAGCCACCAGCCCCGCTTCCAGCGCGGACTCAAACATATAGCCGGAGACCCGGGTGTCCTTGCCGATAATCACCCGGTTGTGGGTGCCGGGGCTGGCACCGCGGGCGAATACACGGCCGCAGGCCCAGCCCAGCTTGAGCATGAAGTCCGGCGTGATGGGCGCCTCGCCCACCGTGCCCCGTATGCCATCAGTGCCAAAGTATTGTCTGCTCAAGATCGCCCCCATCGCTTCGTTGCCACACACAAGGCCAGCGCGTCCACCGTCGCCGCTACATCATGCGCTCGCACTATAGCGGCACCACGCTCGACTGCAAGCACGGCCAGTGCCAGGCTGCCGGCGAGCCGGTCCTGCGCGACGCCGCGGTCACCCGCTGGGGTATCGCGCCCCAATACCTTGCCGATCAGGGACTTGCGCGACAGACCCACCAGCAGCGGCAAACCGTCCAGCGCCACCTCGGCAAGCCGGTCAAGCAGTTCCAGGTTGTGCGCCACCGTCTTGCCAAAGCCAAAACCCGGGTCCAGGACAATCTGCCTGCGAGGAATCCCGGCCGCCACACAGGCCTGCAACCGCTGTGCAAGGAAGCCGCGCACCTCGGCCACCACATCAATATAGGTGGGGGCCCGCTGCATGCTGTCGGGCTGGCCCTGCATATGCATCAGGCAGACCGGCAGGCCGGTGGCCGCTGCGGCTTCCAGGGCACCTTCGCGTCCGAGGGCGCGCACGTCGTTGAGCATGCCCGCACCGAGCGCCGCGGCCTCGCGCATGATCACCGGGTTACTGGTGTCGACGGAGATCACGACGTCGAGCTCACGCGCAATCCGCGCCACCAGCGGCAGCACCCTATCCTCTTCTTCAGCAGACGTTACCGGCAGCGCGCCGGGACGGGTGGATTCGCCACCAATATCGAGAATGGCCGCCCCCTCCGCACAGAGGCGACGGGCGTGCGCGAAGGCACGCTCCAGGTCCAGCGTGCCGCTCCGGTAGAGGGCGCCGCCATCGGAAAAAGAATCGGGCGTGGTGTTGACCACGCCCATCACAAGCGGTTGCGAGAGATCAAGCGCGCGCCCGGCGCAATCGAGCACCGGGGCTGGTGTGTTCTTCACCGCGCTACAGGCAGGTCAGTGTTCACCGGCCGGGCCACCAATGGGACTGACGGCCTCGTCAGTATCTTCAGCGGCCTTCGACGTACGCGACCCGGCGTGAGCACCGCCGTCTGAGCCACCCCAGTCTGCGGGTTCCCGCGGCGGCCGGCCCGACATGATGTCGTCGATCTGGTCCGCGTCGATAGTTTCGTACAGCATCAGGGCGTCGGCCATGGCATGCAGCTTGTCGACATTCTCGTCGAGGATACGCTGTGCCGTGCCGTAGCACTCGTCGATGATACTGCGCACCTCCTGGTCGATGAGCTTCGCCGTCTCGGCGGACAGTGACTTTGACTGGTGGCCCGCTGAGCGCCCGAGGAATACTTCCTCCTCTGCTTCATCGTACATCAATGGCCCCAGCTTCTCGGACAGACCCCACTTGGTCACCATGTTGCGCGCAATTGTTGTCGCGCGCTGGATGTCGTTGGATGCACCGGTGGTCACGCCGTCCTTCCCCAGCGTCATTTCTTCCGCGATACGCCCGCCAAACAAGCTGCAGATCTGGCCGATAATGTGCCGCCGGCTGTGGCTGTAGCGGTCTTCCTCGGGCAGGAACATGGTGACCCCCAATGCCCTGCCGCGGGGAATAATGCTCACTTTGTAGACCGGATCGTGCTCTGGCACCAGGCGTCCCACAATCGCGTGACCCGCCTCGTGGTAGGCCGTGTTGCGCTTCTCCTTCTCCGACATGACCATCGACTTGCGCTCGGCGCCCATCATGATCTTGTCCTTGGCCAGCTCAAACTGGGTCATGCCTACCGTGCGTACGCCGGCGCGCGCCGCGAACAGGGCCGCTTCGTTCACCAGGTTGGCCAGGTCGGCGCCGGAGAACCCGGGTGTGCCGCGGGCAATGCGCGAGGCAACTACGTCCTCAGACAGCGGCACCTTGCGCATGTGTACTTTCAGAATCTGCTCGCGACCGCGGATGTCGGGCAGCCCGACCACGACCTGGCGGTCAAAGCGGCCAGGGCGCAGCAACGCCGGATCCAGTACGTCCGGGCGGTTGGTGGCGGCGATCACAATGACGCCGTCATTGACCTCAAACCCGTCCATCTCGACCAGCAGCTGGTTCAGGGTCTGCTCGCGCTCATCGTGCCCGCCACCCAGTCCGGCGCCGCGATGGCGACCGACCGCATCAATCTCGTCGATGAAAATAATGCACGGCGCCTGTTTCTTCGCCTGGTCGAACATGTCCCGCACACGGGACGCGCCCACACCCACGAACATCTCCACGAAATCCGAGCCGGAGATGGAGAAGAACGGAACCTTGGCCTCCCCCGCAATCGCCTTGGCCAGCAACGTCTTGCCGGTACCGGGCTGCCCCACCATGAGCACGCCCCGGGGAATGCGGCCGCCCAGTTTCTGGAAGCGGCTGGGGTCACGCAGGAACTCAACCAGCTCCTTGACGTCTTCCTTGGCTTCGTCCACACCGGCCACATCGGCGAAGGTTGTGGTGATCTGGTCTTCGCCCAACAGCCGGGCTTTGCTCTTGCCAAAGCTCATCGGCCCGCCGCGCCCGCCGGCACCGCCCTGCATCTGGCGCATGAAAAACATGAACACGGCGATAATGATGAGAATGGGGAAGCTGGCCACCAGCAGCTGCGTCCATACGCTCTGCTGCTCGGGTTTGCGGCCGATCACCTCGACGTTATGCTGGAGCAGATCATCGATCAGCTTGGGATCTTCCACCATCGGGCGGATGGTTTCAAAGCGGCTGCCGTCGAAGCGCTCGCCATTGATCGTGAGACCATCGACAACCACTTTCTTGATGCGCTCGCTCTGGATCTCCTGGATAAACTCGGAGTAACCCACCTGCTGCGTCGGGCTCTGCATATTGAAGTTGTTGAACACCGACAGCAGTACTGCGGCAATCACCAGCCATAAAAGTAAGTTTTTCGCCATATCGTTCAACGCTGTTTCCTCATGAGTGAACCACCCGCTGTGGGTGGACGAGACAGCCAGTTTCTCCCTGATTATAGCCGGTTATACGCCAGCGCCCTGAAAAGGGCTCAATACCAACGCAGACAATCGCCCCAATGTACATGACATGGGGCCGGGGCTCCATGTTTCAACCCTCGCCGCCGCGAAACTGGGTAGCCACAAGATACACCTCCCGGGACCGGGGGCGCGACGCCTTCGGCTTGCGGGTCACCACCTTGCCGAAAGCCCCGCGAATATCGCGGTAGAGCTCATCGAAACCCTCGCCCTGGAACACCTTGGCCACAAAGGATCCACCCGGAGCGAGCACCTGCTGCGCCATATCCAGCGCGAGCTCCACCAGATACATAGACCGCGGCTGGTCGACCGCGTTCACTCCGCTCATGTTCGGCGCCATATCGGAGATCACCACATCCGCCGGTGCGTCGCCAAGGGCGCCCAGAATCTGTTCAAACACACTGTCCAGCGTGAAGTCGCCTTCAATGAAGTCAACGCCAGCCAGGCTGTCCATCGGCAGGATGTCTGAGGCCAGAACCCGCCCCTTGTGCCCCACCAGCTGCGCCGCCACCTGTGACCAGCCCCCGGGCGCGCTGCCGAGGTCGAGCACCGTCATGCCGGGCTTGATCAGGCGGTCCCGTTCCTGGATCTCCAGCAGCTTGTAGCAGGCGCGGGAGCGATAGCCTTCGCGCTGCGCCTGCTGCACGTAGGGGTCGTCGCGATGCTCCTTGAGCCACGCTTTGCTTGAAGATTTTTTCTTGGCCATGCTGCTTCCTGCCGCGCCAGCGCGGACCTGTTCCACTGAACTCTTTCCACTTGGCTCTTTTGATCAACCTAGGCGCAAGGCCAGTGCTTGTGTAGACTGAGCGCCCTCTGCAACCGGCATTGTAGCGCGGAAACCCCATGAGCAAGAAAGCAAGCCTGGATCACAAACAGTTGCGCGCCATCGGCCACAAGCTGAAACCGGTAGTGACGGTGGCCGGGAACGGCCTCAGCGACACTGTCCTGCAGGAAGTACTGCGGGCGCTGGGTGACCACGAACTGATCAAGGTGAAAATCGCCGTTGGCGACCGCGACACGCGCCGTGCCGTCACGGAGGCACTGTGCACACAGACGGGCGCCACGCTGGTCCAGAGCATCGGCAATGTGGTCCTGCTGCTGAAACGGGCGAAGCAGCCTGATCCGCGGCTCTCCAACCTGATGCGCGTGCTCGACTGAGCACGACGAAAGCCGCCAGGCCGTGCCCCGCCTACCGCCACTTTCCCGGCACGCACGCCAGGCCCTGCAAAACACCTCATTCCAGGGCCTGACCCAGGCCTGGTACCTGCTGTTGCGCGCGCTCTACATCATCGTGTTTGCACGCCTCGTCGGGGTTGAGGTCTACGGTCACTACCACTACGCACAAATCTGGTACCTGATGGCGCTCGCCGTGGCGGGCTGGGGCATGCACGAGTGGTTGCTCTCCCGCTGGCAGGCCGTTGGCGAGCAGCGGCGCGAGGCGCTGGCCGGCACAGGACTGACCCTGCGCCTCCTGCTGGGCACCGCAGGCACGCTGCTGGTGATGCTCTGCGCAGCCTTGCTGGAATCCGATCCCGACCTGCGCTGGCTGATCATCATCTACGCCCAGGGCGTGCTGCTGCGCAGCCTGATCGCCTGGCTCCACGCGCTGTTCACCAGTCACGAACGCAGCGAACTGACGCTCTACAGCAGCATGCCCATATCCCTTCTGGAGGTGCTGCTGGCCCTGGGGCTGGCCTGGGGCGGCCACAGCCTGCTGACCATTGCGGTGGCACAGACCCTGTGCTGGTGGCTGGGCCTGGCCGCCAGCGCCTGGGCCTACCGCAGACAGCTCGGCGCCCTGCGCCTCGCCTGGCAGCCCGCCTTCGTGCGTGAGTTCCTGGCCGGCGGCGCGCTGCTCGCAGTCGCCTCCGCCCTGCTCGCGTGGATGGGTCCTGGGCTGCTCATTGCGGTGCGGCACTTTCTCGGCGACGGGCGCTCGCTCGGTGAAGCCGCGCTGGTGATCCAGGTGATGCTGATGCTGGGCCAGGCACTGCGCATGGTGACCAACGCCACACTGCCCTTCCTCACCCGACCCGGTGAGGATATCACCCGGCGCCAACAGCGCTTCGCGGTTAACGTGTGGCAGCTCGCCTTCTACCTCGGCGGTGCCTGTTACCTGCTGGGCACACAGGTGCTGCCCGGGCTGGTAAGCGGCCTGCTCGGCGCATCATTTCAGCCAGCCGGCGAATTGCTGGCGCAGTTCAGCTGGATACTTATACTGCTGGGGTTGATTCAGACCCTGCGCCTGCTGCTGATCGGTCGCGGGCTGTACCGGCAATACCTCATCGCACTGATGCTGGGCAGCGCAACGCTCGCACTCACGGTGATGATACTGGTCGCCCGGGGCGCCGTGTCGCTGCCCGCGCTGTTCAGCGGTCTCGGGCTGGCCTATGGGGCCTGCGTGCTGGCCATGCTGAAACAACTGGGGACAGTGGGCATACGACTGCCCTGGAGCACCCTCGTTGGGGCGCCCGCGCTGCTGGCCGTGATTATCGCAGTCCATCACGTTGGCGCCTCCACCGCGTCCGCTGCCAGCCTGACCCTGGTCGGACTGGGGCTGCTGGTGCTGGCGGCACTGCTGCACTGGCGCCGGACACCGGCCTGATGCCCAAACGATTGCGTGCAGGCCAGGTAGACCCCTATCGCTGCACAGGAGACCGCGCATGACCCGGCTTGTCATACAGATTCCCTGTTTCAACGAGGGCATGACCCTGCCCCAGACCCTGGGAGACCTGCCAAACCGCATTGACGGCGTCACCTCGATCGACGTTCTGGTCATTGATGACGGCAGCACCGATGACACGTCCGCCGTCGCGCGCCGGCACGGGGTCAGGCACATTGCGCGCCACACCCACAACCAGGGCCTGGGCCGGGCCTTTCGCACAGGGTTGGATTATGCGCTGCAACTTGGTGCTGACATCATCGTCAACCTGGATGCCGACGGCCAGTACCGCGGCGCCGATATCGCCCGCCTGGTTGCGCCACTGCTATCCGGTGAGGCCGATATTGTTATCGGCGACCGCAGACCCGGCCAGAACCCTGAGTTCAGCCGCCTGAAGCGCGGTCTGCAACGGCTCGGAAGCCGCGCGGTGGTCGCCCTGTCGGGGATCGAGATACCCGATGCCGTATCGGGTTTCCGGGCCCTGTCGCGAGAGGCCGCCCTGCGCATGAACATACTCTCCACGTTCAGCTATACCGTGGAAATGATCATTCAGGCCGCACACAAGCAACTGCGTGTCGTCAGCGTGCCCATTGCGGTGAATCCGGCCCGCCGGCCCTCGAGACTGTTCCGCAGCACACCACATTTCGTCAGCCGCCAGCTCATCACCATGCTGCGCATGTATGCCATGTACCGGCCCATGCGCCTGTTTTTTTCAGCCGGGATCACGCTTTCGACGCTAGGCTCGCTGCCCGTGCTGCGCTTCCTGATTCGCTATGCAGGCGGCGACGGGGCTGGCCATATCCAGTCACTGCTGCTGGGCGGCGTCTTGCTGACCATGGGTTTCGTGCTGTTTGTCGCGGGGCTGCTATCTGACCTGATTTCCCAGAACCGCCAGATCCAGGAGCTTACCCTGGAGAAAGTGCGCCGCCTCGAGCTCGGCGACCGGCAAGCGCAGATCGCCCATGAGCAGCACTGACAGCGTTGTCCTGATTGGCCCCGGATGGCCATTCAAAGGAGGCATTGCGAGCCACACCACCTACCTGTACCGCGCCCTGCGGGATCTCGGCCCGACGCTGTTTATCAGCCTGCGGCACCAGTACCCGCGCTGGCTGTATCCGGGCGGTGACGATCGCGCGCCCGACAACCTGACACTGTACGAGCAGGATGCGCAGCGCCTTCTGGCACCGCTGTCCCCGCTGTCCTGGTGGACAGGCGCCAAGGTTATCGCCAGAGCCAGGCCCCGCTGCATCGTCATTCCCTGGTGGCATGTCTTCTGGACACCCATGGTCTGGTCGTTACTGGTGCTCCTGCGCAGGCGCTGCCCCGCTGCGCGTATCGTCTTTCTCGTGCACAACACGGTGGGGCACGAAGAGCAGCGCTTCGCCCGGCTGCTGGCCCGGACTGTGTTGCGCCGCGGCGATGCCTGGATCGTCCACGCACGCAGCGAGATGCACACGCTGCAGGCACTGCTGGGCGCCAGGGCGGTACACTACCAGCCCCACCCTGCCTACCCGCTGGGAGACCGCGAGCCGCCAGACCGCGCCGACGCCAGGGCGCAACTCGGCCTCGCCGACGCCCCCACACTGCTGTTTTTCGGCTTTGTTCGACACTACAAGGGGCTGGACACCCTGCTCCACGCACTCGCCTTGCTCCGGCCCAAATTGCCCTGCCAGCTGGTTGTCGCCGGAGAGATCTGGGGCGATGCAGGGGTCTGGGATACACTGATTACCGAGTTGGACCTGTGCGAACAGGTCCGTCTGGAAAACCGCTACATTGCCGAAGAGGACATCGCCATCTACTTTGCCAGCGCTGACCTTGTGGTCCTGCCGTATCGCTCTGCCACCGGCTCGGGTGTGGTCAGGATGGCCCACAGCCACGGCCGCCCGGTGGTCGTCACCCGCAGCGGCGCTCTGCCCGACGCCGTCGTCGACAGGGTCACGGGCTATGTCGTACCCGCAGAAGACCCGGCGGCGCTGGCGGCTGCCATCGCGAAGTTCTTTGACGGCACCCCTCGCCAGCCCATGGAACAGGCAGCGCGCGACGCTGCCGGAACAGAGGACTGGCACCAGCTTGCCCGGACAATCCTCGCCAACGAGCGGAGTACACCATGAGCGCCGCCAGGGCCTGCCTGCTGATCCTGGAAGCCGTAGAGCCGGACCTGTTGCGCAGCGGGATGCAAAGCGGACAGCTGCCACATCTGGCAGCCCTGTGCGAAAGCGGTGTGCAGGGCGATATCAACCTGCTACCCGGTATCGGTGCAAACGCCCTGCTGCCATCGCTGTATACCGGCCTGCCCCCACAGGCACACGGGCGCTTCTACCACCAGCAGCTTGGCGATGATGATTACAGCACCCTGAAAAGCCACCAGACCGACAGCAACGCCCCGCCTTTCTGGGCAGCGCTGGCCGCACAGGGGCGCAGGGTGGTCGTGCTCGATGCGCCCAAGGCGCCGCCCCCCTGCGGATCGGAAGCCTGCTATGTCTCTGGATGGCGCAGCCATTTCAACTACCGGGAGGAAAAGGCGCTGTATCCCGAGAGCCTGCAGGATGAGCTCGCCGCAGCAGGGTTACAGCCCGACGCCTGCCCCTGTATCACGCAACGCTTTACCCACAGCACCGCGCATGACGGTGGGGTGGTGGCCAGCAAGCTGCTGGACAGCATCGCCGGGAGCCGCGACCTGGTACTGAACCGGATGCGGTGCTGCGACTGGGATCTGCTGGTCGCGGGCCTTGGCGCCGGACACTGCGCGGGGCATCAGCTCTGGCATTGCCATGATCCCGACTATCCGGGCCATGCCGCCGGTACCCGGGGCGACCCGCTGCTCTCGGTCTATGCTGCACTGGACCGTGCCGCGGGGGATATCATCGCGCAGCTGCCTGGCGATAGCGCGCTGCTGGTCTTCGCCGGGCCCGGGATGGGGCCCAGCCACGCGCACCCGGCGCTGATGGGTGAACTGCTGGACGCCCTGGAGCCCGCGCCTTCGCGGGGAGCCGGCACACTGCGTCGAACCCTGACCCAACTGTGGAGAACACTGCCCGCCGGTTGGAGAAAGCAGCTGCTCAGCGCCGGACACTGGGCTGACCAGAAACTGCAGGGCGCAGATTTCAGCAACCGGCGCTGCTTTCCGGTGCGTTCCAACGACAATATCGGGGGGCTGCGCATCAACCTTGAAGGCCGGGAAGCGAACGGCCAGGTCAGCGCACAGGCGTACCCGGCGTACCTGGACCACCTGGCCAGACAGCTCGCCGGACTGCGCAACGCCGAGACAGACGAGCCTCTGGTCACCCGTGTTCTGAAAACCTGCGAACACTACCCGGGCGGCGAAAGGGGTGCCATGCCGGACCTGTTGGTGGAGTGGAACGAGCGCGCACCCGTGCGCTTCGTAACCGGGTCGGGGCTGACCCGGCTGGAGGTCTCGCACCCGCCGCAGTGGAGTGGCGCCCACAATCAACACGCCATGCTTGTCCTGCGCGAGCCCCTGGCTCCTCCGCGCACGATGCCAGGTCAGCTGCCCGCCGACAGCAGCGTCCTGGATATCGCGGCCACCCTGAGCGAGCTCTGCGGCGGACCTGCTGCAGTGGGTGAGGGTCGGTCCCTGCGTCGTTAGTTGCAGCGCCATCCCGTGAGCACATGCCGCAGACGCACAGGGAATGTGAGCTCTGCCTGTGCGCGCAGCACCTTGCTCGGCTGGCGCTCGCCGAAGCGGGTAGCGCGGTAGCCATCCTCCACGCCCAGTGTGAGCTGCGGATCCACCGCCAGCTCAAGACACCGGCCATCCGGCAGACCGATACTGGCCAGATGGGATCCGCGCAGCTCAACCGTAAGGTCGGGGTGCAGGTGAAAGTAGACATCCACACGGTGCTCACCCGCGCCCTCCAGCACATCATCGATCGTCAGGCGATCGGCACAGAGTGACCACTCACGGTGATGAATCAGCCTCGACCGGGCACGCGAGTAACCGTCGTGCGAGGCATGCAGGACACCACCCATGTCACCCGGCGCATAGCCCGCAGCGACGATCCGTGCGCGCCGTCCCAGCTTGAACAGCCCCCAGACATCGGAAGAGTTTTTCCCGTCCACCACCACCGTATTGTGGGCGGCGGTACTGCGCTCGTAGGCGCGATAGCGAAGGTCCTCGTAGGTCGACAGTCCCGTATCGACCAATACCCGCTGATCCGCCAGCGACAACTCGAAACCCAGTGTGCCCGCGTGCCCGTGACTGGCCGCATGGTCCGGCCCGAGAGGACCGAGGTCGGCAAGCAGAAGCGCGGGGCCCGCCCGCAGACGGCCCACACCGGACGCCGGCAGCCAACAGCTGGCGGTCTCCTGGTCATCCACAGCACCCTGCAGGCCGAGTCGCCGGCCATAGGCCGTGAGGGCATCCGCGCCGGGAACCACGTCGAGTGCCGCATCGTTGAACAGAGCTGGCTCATGGTCCGCATGGCAGAGGGCACGCGACCAGCGCAGCGCGGCGTTGCAACGCGTTTCCAACCCGTCAGGCAGAGGCTGACCATAGGCGCGCAACAGGTTAATCATGTCCAACAGGTCGAGCAGCAAGGCGTTGTGGTACATCGGGCTGCGCCCCGAGTAGCCACCATCGTCGAGCAGCAGCTCGGGCAGATACTGCGCGAGCAAACGCAGACCACGGGCCCGCCACTGCGAGGCCTGCGGGTCAGCCAGGCTGTGCCCCGCGAACAGCAGTGCCTTGGCATTGTTGATGAGCTTGTGATCACATTCGTCAAAGGCCAGCCGCGGCTCCAGGTAACGCAACTGCTGCGCCAGGCTCGCGCGCAGCGCGCTGTCGAGTTCATGTCCCGCCAGCCCCCATTTGACCCAGTTCACGATGCGCTGGGACGTGATGTACGGGTGCCACCCTGGCCCGTCCGGCCGGGACTGGGTCTCCACCCAGTCCGCCAGCAGCCGCCTCCCCGAGGACGGACCCGCGCTCCATAACCAGTTGCAGGTGTTCAGTTCCATGAGGCGCTTTTTGCCCGGCGACCGGTCGCCCCAGAGGGATGCAGGGGACCAGCGCAATTCGCCACCCAGCAGCCGGAAGAACCCCCCTTCATCCCAGCTGGCGGTGAGCGGCGCCGGCGTCACCCAGGGCTGCCGGGGCGCTTGCCACGCCGGGGTGGCCACCTGCGCCAGACGACCGGGACGGCGCAGCCGCAAGTGCAGCCTCTGCGCCACCTGCCGTGGGCGCAGGTAGCGCAGTTGCCACCAGAGGCGTTGCAGGCGCAGACCGGCGTTCAACAGCTGCCCCCTGCCCCATGCCGCCCGTCCCCAAACGACAGCATGCTGGCGTACAGGTTCTGCAGGCAGGACAGCACGGCATCGGGGTGGTGCTGCTCCGCCGCGAAAGACCTGGCCAGCCGACAACGGCGCTCCCGCTCCCCGCTCGACATCTCGGCCCAGTCTCGCAGCGCGCGCTCCCAGGCCGCTGGCTGTTCCACAGGCAGCCGCACCACGGGAGCGTGATCCGGCCAATCCTGCACGACACCAACCTCTGTTGTCAGCACGTGACAGCCGTGTGCAAGCGCCTCTACCAGCACATTGCCAAAAGACTCCGAATGGGAGGGGAAAACGAAGACATCGGCCCGCTGGAACCAGGGGGCGGGATCTGGCTGGTAGCCGGCCAGCACGACCGAGGACTGCAGGCCCTCGCGCACGATCCAGTCCCCTATTTCCTGGCGCATCGGCCCATCCCCGACAATAACCCAGCGCCAGCCCGCGGCCCCACCCAACGCCGACCAGGCCCTCATCAGGGTGTGCAGACCCTTCTGCGGATGCAGGCGGCCGACGAAAAGCACCTCGCGAACACCCTGACGGTCTTCAGCCCGGATTTCGGTGGGCGGCGAAACCGCCTGCGGGAACAGGGACGGCACCCGGTGGATAATGGCGGGGGAGATCCCGGCTGCCTGCAACTCATCCCCCACCGCGCGGGTGGGCACCAGAAACCCGTCCGCTGAAGACGCGATACGCCAAGGCACACCAAACAGCCCGGGGTGTCGCAGACGCGCAACGTCTCCCATCGGCCCAACGGAGCAGATCTTAAGCACCACGGGGCGTCCACGACAGTGTGCGGCGAGCAGGCCACCGAGCACGAAGGGCGACAGGCAGTGTCCGTGCAGAAGCTCACAGTTCCCGGCGAGGCGCCAGCCCAACAGGAAACCGGCCACCAGGTTCCAGGGCAGCTTCAGCCAGCGGGGCGCGGGGCTGATACAGCGGCGTATCGCAACGCCGCCACGCATCTCCCGTGCGAGCTGTGTCCGGTCACAACGCGTGGTCGCAACCTCGACCCCGTGTCCGGCGCGCACCAGCGCCTCGGCGAGATCGCGTGCCTGGCATTCCGCCCCTCCGAGATGGGGTGGAAAGTGCTGGATCAGGAAGCCGATCTTCATGCCCGACGGTGCAGCGACAGAAATGGATACACGAGCTGGCGGCCGAGGGTCTTCAGCAGGCCGATCACGCCGTCCTCGCGCTCCACGGGAAAATCCGCGTCGGGAATGCCGGTAGCCGGCCAGATGCGATGTTCGGGGTGCTGGGTGCCGAAAAGCCGGTCCCACACTGAAAACAGGAAACCGAAATTGCAGTCGTGGTAGCGGTGCTCCACGCCATGGTGTACGCGGTGAGACTGCGGAGTGACCAGCAGGTAACGCAGCGGCCCCAGATCCAACCGGACGTTGGCGTGGTAGAACTTCGGGTACAGGGTCTCAATCAGCATCCAGAGAATCACCGCCGGTACACCATTGCCGGTAATCAGCAGCGCAAAGCTGGTGATCAGCGAGGACACCATGCGGTCCACAGGGTGCACCCGGGCGTCAGTGAACAGGTTGAGATCGCGCTGGGAATGGTGCACCGAATGAAACGCCCAGAACAGCGGGACCTTGTGGCGAATCAGGTGGCTGAGCCAGCGGGTGAAGTCCGCCAACAGCACCCCGAGGACGAACTGGGCCGCGGGGTGCCAGTGGGCCACACCGGGTAGCGTCAGGAAGCCCAGGTAATGCGTGTACAACGCCACCACCGCATGCGCCCAGGCACCGAGGAACAGCAGGCGCAGCCCCATCGTCGTGACATACCAGAGCATGTCCTGGCGCAATGCCAGCGAGAGGAACGGTCCAGAAACCACTGGCCACCGGCGCTGCGCCTGCCAGACCAGCGTCAACAGCAGCCAGTAACCCAGGGGCGAATAACGCGCCTTCTCCGGCAGGACATGGTGCGCGAGCGCAGGCAACACATCATTCAACAAGGGCAACGACGACAGGGGCAGCGTCGCCGGAATCAGGCATAGGCCGCCCAGCAGCAGCCAGGCAAGGTGCCATCCCCGTTCTGCCGCGACCACGGCTAACCGGCCAACTCAGTGGAGGCCGGTCGCGGCGCCGACCTGCGCAGCTGGCCGTGCATCACCAACAACAGGAACAGCACGCCCGGCATCAGGTGCAGACCGATCCGCCCTACTGCCGTCTGGCGAATCGCACCGATGGCAAATTCAGTCACCGTGAACAGCCACAGGAACAGCAGGAAGGCGACGCACAGCGCTGTGACCAGTGGACCGGCTGCCACCAGAAGGCCGGGGCGTTGCCACACGGCGAGAGCCACCAGGAGTATCAGATACCACAGCGACATATGCCAATTGCCCAGCACCAGAAAGCTCCTGAGAATACCGGACAAAGCGCCCGGGCGGTATCCCAGGTCAAGGCTGTGCAGCGAATGCCCCGCGACGGTAATGTCCGGCGGGAACAGCCACAGCACCAGAGGCACAGCAACCGCGATGCCGGCTATCGCCAGCAAGACGCGCCGGGCGTCGCGACGCCGCGCGACCCAGAGGCCGGGGAGCAGGGCCAGCATCCAGAAAAAACCTTCATTCTTGATGAGCAAACAGCTCAATGCAGAAAACGCCAGCAGGGGCCACTGCCACCGCTGACCGCCCACACTGCTGTTGTGCAAGGCCATGAGCGCAAGGCCGAAGGCTGTCGCGAGGAACAGGTCTGCATAGCCGGCGAGTGCGACATGGGTGTTGAGCAAGGGGAGCGTCAGCAGGAAAAAGGTGAACACCAGCGCTTCCGGGGCGGATGCTGCCGCCGCCCTGGCCTGACCGAAGAATGCCATGCCCAGGCTGCAGTAGCAGACCAGCCAGGGCAGGTTGATCAGCGCCGGATCCCAGCGCGCCAGCGCCGTGGCCAGCCAGTACTGCCAGAGCGGCACGGTCACCGGGTAATCGGGGTGGTGGTCGGTAAACACGTCCTGTCCGCCCAGCTGCAGCCACGCCTCGTTAGACACGAAGGGAACCAGGCGCTGCCATTCAAACCAGGTGCGCGCCTTGGTCGCCCAGTGCATCGTCGCATCCCAGGGAAACAGCGGGCGCCAGATGACCTCAGCGCCGAGCGACAGCAGGCGCAGGCAGAGTAACGCCAGCAACACGCCGCAGAGCAGACGGATCACCGGCAACGGGCGTGAGTGTGCCACCGGCCTGACGGTCGGAAGTGCCGTTTGCGGCCACCAGCGCAGAGCCACAAGCAACAGCGCGGCGACCCACAGTGGCGACCAGAATCCCAGCGGCAGCCCGCAGGCCGACCACAACCGCAACAGCAGGGGCCAGAACATGAGGCCAGCGAACAGCCCGTAGCCGGCCACCAGCCAGGGCCGGCCGGGCGACGCCGGTATCAGCCGCGCGACCCACTGAACGCCCACCAGCAGCGGCAGGAGCAAAGCGAGCGTCAGGCGCAGCCAGTCCACTCAGCGCACCTCGAACAGGGCAATGCCGCCCACGTCAAGCAGCACCCGCGCCTGCAAACCCGCCAGCACCAGGTCACCAGACTGCGGCTCGCGGCGCAATTCGCTTGGCTGGACCACTACCACATAGTCCCCGCCGTGCAGGGCATACCCCGGGGGCAGCTCAGGACCATCGCGACGCCAGTACACATTCCGCGGATACAGGTAATAGGCCATACGCATCCCGGCGTAATCGCTGGCACTGGCGACGAAGAATCGGGACTCCAGCGCGGGTACCCGTGTGCGGACCTGTTCGGCAAAGGCCCAGAGCGCGGCGTCTTCGGTCAGCCCGGGGCGGCGCTCGGCCGCCACCCCGGCAAACACCGCTCGGGTTGCCTCCGCCTGTTGCAGGAGGCGCCATTGCCAGGGCAGATCCAGTACCAGCCAGCAGGCCAGCATCCACCCCAACAGAAAACGTGTGCGCCAGCGCCTGAAGCCCAGCAGCCCAACCAGCAGGAAAACCGCGCCGAGCAGCACGTTGGGGGACAGGCCGTGCCACGTCTGCACCACTGCTGCATGAGCGTTGATGGAATACTGCTGCCAGGAACGATAGCCGGTCCAGTCGCTCCACATACCGCGCAGGCGCGACCCCAAGGTGACGGGTTGCCACACAAACGCGCTGAAGGTCAGCCGCGCCCCCGGCCGCCCCTGCACCTGCATGCGGCAGCGCGAATCTGCCAGCTCCCCGGTCCTGGGCGCGGGAAGGGGCAGCTGCAACGTGCCGCCGCTGAAGGGACCGCTCAACACCTCCCTGCGATGCTCTGCGGGCCGCGTCGACAGCCGCTGCAGCGCCACTGCGCTCAGTAGGTCACCTCGATCGACGCGCACATGCAGCAGCTGCGCTGACACCGGGCAGGCGAGGTTCAGGACACCGGTGCCCTGTGCCGACAAGTGCAGGGTGACTGTGTGACCTGTTCGGTCAGGATACTCCGCCGGTATTGCGGTGGCGGAGACCAGAGAAGCGTAAAACAAGCCTGCTGCAAGGCACAGCAGCGGCAGAAACTGCAGAGAGCGCACCCGGCGGTCGTCATCCATCTGGCGCGACCGCCGGAGGATACGCGCTAGATATGGCGCACCTCGCCTATCTCGTATTCGATATCGCCGGCCGGTGCACGGACCACGACGACATCACCCTCCTCTTTGCCGATCAACGCGCGTGCGATGGGCGAGCCAACGGATATCAGGTTGTTCTTCACGTCGGCCTCATCCTCCCCCACGATGCGGTAGGTGACCGTGGCGTCGGTATCGACATTGATCAGGTCGACCGTGACACCGAAGATCACCTTGCCCGTGCGCGCAATCGCGGTCACATCGATCACCTGGGCGTTGGCCAGTTTGCTTTCGATCTCCTGGATACGCCCTTCCGCAAAACTCTGCTGTTCGCGGGCGGCGTGATACTCCGCGTTTTCTTTCAGATCGCCGTGCTCGCGGGCCTCGGCGATGGCCGCGACAATGCGCGGCCGCTCAACACGCTTGAGGCGGTCCAGTTCTTCCCGCAGCAGACGTTCACCGCTGACGGTCATGGGAACTTTACTCATTGCACGATGCTCCTGTGCAGGTCCTGCAGCCTGCGTACCGTTTTGTCCGTCTCCAGTTTCAGGGACATGGTCATCGCTTCCGCTGCCGCCAGCGTGGTGGTGTAGAACACCCGGTGCTGCTCGGCACTGGCGCGAATCGGCGCCGAGTCGGTGGTCGCACGACGCCCTTCAGTAGTGTTGATGATCAGGTCGGCCTCATCGTTCTTGATCATGTCGACGATATGCGGCCGGCCCTCCAGCACTTTATTCACACGCCGCACCTGCAGGCCGGCGTCTTCCAGTGCCTTGGCCGTGCCACTGGTCGCTGCCAGGGTGAAGCCCAGCGCCACCAGTTCACGGGCCACCCGCACTGCGCCGGGTTTGTCGACATCGCGCACGCTCATCAGCGCCATGCCGCTGCGCGGTGGCGGCTCCCCGGCGCCCAGCTGGGCCTTGGCAAAGGCGCCGGCGAAGGTGTCACCGGTACCCATCACCTCGCCGGTGGAGCGCATTTCCGGGCCAAGTATGGGATCTACACCCGGGAATTTGTTGAAGGGCAGCACCGCCTCCTTCACCGAGAAGTAGGGAGGGACGATCTCGCGGGTAAAATTCTGCGATGCCAGGCTCTGGCCTGCCATGCAGCGCGCCGCCACTTTCGCCAGTGACACACCGATGCACTTGGATACGAAAGGCACAGTACGCGATGCGCGCGGGTTCACCTCGATCACGTAGATCTCGTCGTCCTGCCAGGCCAGCTGCACGTTCATCAGCCCCTTCACACCCAGCTCCAGCGCCATCTGCCGCACCTGCTCGCGCATGGCATCCTGCACCTCCGGGGCCAGATTGTAGGGCGGGAGGGAACAGGCGGAGTCACCGGAGTGCACGCCGGCCTGCTCGATGTGCTGCATGATGGCGCCGATCACCACCTGCTCGCCATCGCTGACCGCATCGATATCCACTTCAATCGCGGCGCTGAGGAAAGAGTCCAGCAGCACCGGTGCATCGTTGGAAACCTGCACCGCATCGCGCATGTAGCGCAACAGGTCTTCCTCGCGGTAGACGATCTCCATGGCGCGACCACCCAGCACGTAGGACGGGCGCACCACCAGCGGGTAGCCGATACGCGACGCCGCTTCCAGCGCCTCTTCCACGCTGCGCACGGTGGTGTTGGCGGGCTGCCGCAGGCCGAGCTTCTGGATCATTTTCTGGAAGCGCTCGCGGTCTTCCGCGCGATCAATGGCGTCCGGCGTCGTGCCGATAATGGGCACACCGTGGGCCTCCAGGTCGCGCGCCAGCTTCAGCGGGGTCTGCCCGCCGAACTGCACAATAACGCCCTTGGGCTGCTCGAGATCGATAATCTCCAGCACATCTTCCAGCGTCACCGGCTCGAAATACAGGCGATCCGAGGTGTCGTAGTCGGTGGAGACCGTCTCCGGGTTACAGTTCACCATGATGGCTTCATAGCCATCCTCGCGCATCGCGAGTGCCGCGTGCACACAGCAGTAGTCGAATTCGATGCCCTGGCCGATGCGGTTCGGTCCGCCACCCAGCACCAGGATCTTGTCGCGATCGGAGGGCGCGGCTTCGCATTCCTCCTCGTAGGTGGAATACATGTAGGCCGTGGCGGAGGTGAATTCCGCAGCACAGGTATCCACCCGCTTATAGACCGGACGGATACCCAGCGCGTGCCGGTGCTTGCGCAGCTCGCGCTCGCTCACGCCCAGCAGCACCGCCAGGCGGGCGTCGGAGAAGCCCTTGCGCTTGAGGCGGAACATGCGCTCGCGGTCAATATCCAGCAGGGCCACAGGCTTCAGTGCGTCCTCGGTGGCGATGATGTCCTCGATCTGCACCAGGAACCAGGGGTCCACGCCGGTGTACTGATACACCTGATCGACGGTCATGCCGGCGCGAAAGGCGTCACCGATATACCAGATGCGATCCGCTCCGGGGTTGGTCAACTCCGACACCAGCTCTTCGCGCAGGTCCGGGTTGTCCACGTCGATCCTGTGCTCAAAGCCCGCTGAACCCACTTCCAGCCCGCGCAGCGCCTTCTGCAGGGATTCCTGGAAGGTGCGCCCGATCGCCATCACCTCGCCCACCGACTTCATCTGGGTGGTCAGACGCGGATCTGCGGCGCCGAACTTCTCGAAGGCGAAGCGCGGAATCTTGGTAACCACGTAGTCGATCGCCGGCTCGAAAGAAGCCGGTGTGACGCCGCCGGTAATGTCGTTCTGCAGCTCATCCAGCGTGTAGCCAATGGCCAGCTTGGCCGCCACTTTGGCGATGGGGAAACCGGTGGCCTTGGAGGCCAGCGCCGAGGAGCGCGACACCCGCGGGTTCATCTCGATTATGACCATGCGCCCGGTTTTGGGGTCGATACCGAACTGCACGTTGGAACCGCCGGTCTCCACGCCGATTTCACGCAACACCGCCAGCGAGGCGTTGCGCATGATCTGGTATTCCTTGTCGGTCAGGGTCTGCGCCGGCGCCACCGTGATGGAGTCACCCGTGTGCACGCCCATGGCGTCGAAGTTCTCGATGGAGCAGACGATGATGCAGTTGTCGTTCTTGTCGCGCACCACCTCCATTTCATACTCTTTCCAACCGATCAGGGATTCGTCAATCAGCAGCTCCTTGGTCGGCGACAGGTCCAGGCCGCGGGTACAGATCTGCTCGAACTCGTCACGGTTGTAGGCGATACCACCGCCCGAGCCACCCATAGTGAAGGAGGGGCGGATAATGCAGGGGAAGCCGATCTGGTCCAGCACCTGGAAAGCCTCTTCCATGCTGTGGGCCAGCGCCGCGCGGGGAGTTTCGAGGCCGATGCGCTTCATGGCCAGGCCAAACAGCTGGCGGTCCTCGGCCTTGTCGATGGCTTCCTTGGTCGCACCGATCATCTCCACACCGAACTTTTCCAGCACACCCTCGCGCGCCAGATCCAGTGCGCAGTTCAACGCGGTCTGTCCGCCCATGGTGGGCAATATCGCGTCCGGGCGCTCTTCTTCGATAATCCGCGCCACGGTCTGCCAGACAATGGGCTCGATGTAGGTGGCATCCGCCATCGACGGGTCGGTCATGATGGTGGCCGGGTTGGAGTTCACCAGGATGACCCGGTAACCCTCCTCGCGCAGCGCCTTGCAGGCCTGGGCTCCGGAATAGTCAAACTCACAGGCCTGGCCGATGACGATGGGGCCTGCGCCGAGGATCAAAATGCTCTGGATGTCGGTTCTCTTGGGCATGGCGGTTCAGCGGCTCCCGGTTCTGGCGGTCATCAAGGCGATGAAATGGTCAAACAGTGGGGCGGCATCGTGCGGACCCGGGCTGGCCTCCGGGTGCCCCTGGAAGCCGAAAGCGGCCTTGTCGGTGCGGTGGATACCCTGCAAGGTGCCGTCGAACAGCGATTTGTGGGTGACCCGCAGCGTGCCCGGCAGGCCGGCCTCATCCACCGCAAACCCGTGGTTCTGGCTGGTGATCAGCACCGTGCCGTCATCGAGGTTCTGCACCGGGTGGTTCGCGCCGTGGTGCCCGTGACCCATTTTCAGGGTCCGGGCGCCGCTGGCCAGTGCCAGCAGCTGGTGTCCCAGGCAAATACCGAACACCGGTATGTCGGTCTCGAGAATGTCGCGGATGGCAGTGATGGCGTAGTCGCAGGGCTCGGGGTCGCCCGGACCGTTGGACAGGAACACCCCGTCCGGTTGCAGGGCAAGCACCTCGCTGGCCGGAGTTTGCGCCGGCACCACCGTGAGGCGGCAGCCGCGGTCGACCAGCATGCGCAGGATGTTGCGCTTGACGCCGTAGTCGTAAGCCACCACGTGCCAGGGCAGTTCCGTGTCGGGCCGTTCGCTGTAACCAGAGCCCAGTACCCAGCTGCCCTCGCGCCAGGTGTAGCGCGCGTCCACACTGACTTCCTTCGCCAGGTCCATGCCCTTGAGCCCGGCAAACCCGCGCGCCCGGGCCAGAGCCGCGGCTTCATCCACCTGTTCACCGGCCATGATGCAGCCGTTCTGTGCGCCCTTGTCGCGCAGTATGCGGGTCAGGCGCCGGGTGTCGATGTCGGCAATGCCCACAATATTGCGCCGCCGCAGGTAACTCTGCAGGTCTTCCTGATTGCGGTAATTGCTCGCCATCAGGGGCAGATCCCGAATCACCAGCCCCGCGGCCCAGATCGCGGAGGATTCCTCGTCTTCCGCGTTAGTCCCGGTGTTGCCGATGTGGGGGTAGGTCAGGGTGACAATCTGGCGCGCGTAGGAGGGATCCGTGAGGATCTCCTGGTACCCGGTCATCGCGGTGTTGAACACCACCTCACCAACGGAGGCACCATCCGCTCCAATCGCCACACCTCTGAAAACGGTGCCATCTTCAAGGGCCAAAAGGGCTGGGCTGGACAAGAACACCTCCAAGATTCAGCGGCGAACCTTTGCTGCGCGCGCTGAAAAAAAGCGAGATGGGGGACACCACATCTCGCTTTTTCTCATAGAATCAGCTCTGGTTACTCGCAGACAAAACCGATGCCAGGAGCGCGGCCCCGGCATATGAAAACTGGGGCAGAATTGTAGGGGATACCCCCGCCCCTGTCCAGCAAACACCGCGGCGATGCGCCGCCCGCCTGCCGTCGGCCGGTGCCTTACTGGCCGGCACTGCGTCGCGACCACAACATGCAGCCCAGGCTCGCGAACGCACAGGCCGCGATACAGGCAACCACGCTCAGCAGCGCCTCGGGCAGCAGGTTGCTCAGGGCGCTCGCCGCGCCGCCCAGGCCGAACTGGGTGGCACCCATCACCGCAGCCGCTGAAGCGGCACTGCGCGGGAAGGATTCCAGATAGCAGGCCTGGATGTTCGGGCTGATCGCGCCCAGCATGCCGGCGTACACCATCATGGCGGGCAGAAACGCCTGCACCGGCCCATCAAGCAACACAATCAGCAGCAGCGCAAGACCGCTGGCGGCCTGCACCCAGGTAGCCGCCACCATGATCTGACGCGGCTGCAAGCGGTTCAGGAGCACCCGATTGGCCAGGTTACAGGCAAAAATTGCCACAATGTTGCAGGCGAACAGGCCGGTGAAGGCCGCCCGGGACTGGGCGAAATGCCCGAGGTAGATATACGAGGCATAGGTGACGAATATGATCAGGCCGCCGAAGGAGGCCGTCTGCCAGAAGATGTACGGCCGCGCACTGCGGGTTTGCAGCACCCCGAGGTAGCGCGCCAGAAACCCGAGGCCATCAGCGCCCCCGGGTGGCCTGTGCGGCCCGCGAAACACCGTGGCCTGCAGCAGTGGCAACAGGAACAGGGCATAGGCGCCGAGGAACAGGAACACCAGTCCCCAATCTCCCACCTGCAGCAGCAGGGCGCCGATTGCCGGCGCAATAGCCGGTGCCACAATGGCAACCATGCCAATCATTGAAAACAGTTTGGCGGCCTGCACACCCTGCACTCGATCGCGCACCAGGGCCGGGACCGATACACCAATCCAGCCACCACCGATAGACTGCAACAGACGCCCCCAGAGCAGCGCTTCCAGCGACGCCGCCTGTGCCAGCGCAAAGCTGGCCAGCGCAAATACGGCCAGTCCGGTCGCCAGCACGCGCCGGCGGCCGTAGCGGTCCGACAGGGCGCCACCGGTCAGCTGCCCCACGGCGAAGCCCATCATGTACACCGAAATGCTGAGCGACACATCGTGAATGGTGACGCCCAGTGCTGCCGCAATCAGGGGAAACGCGGGCAGGTAGGTATCAATGGCGAAAGGCCCCAGCATCATCGTGAAGCCGAGGGCGAATATCACCGGAAGCGAAATACCTGAAGCCTGGTTCATAAAGATGGTGGGGAGTCCTGATAGCGTCCGCTCTGCGGGGGGCGCATAGTGTAGCGCAGATGACGGCCCCGGCGGCGCAGTACCGGGCCCGCTGGTCTGCCGCGCCGGAAAAAACAGTTGCGCTGCACCCCGGGTTTTCTATGATGTGGCGCTCACACTGGACAACAGGACCGTTCCCGACATGACCTACAGCAGCGGAAAAACCGCCGTGATCACCGGCGCTGGCTCCGGTATCGGGCGCGCCCTGGCGCAGCAACTCAACCGCGAGGGCTGCACCCTGTTTCTGAGCGATATCGACGCCGCGGGCCTGGCAGACACCGTCGCGGGGCTGGAGCGGTCAGATGTGCCGGTACAGCAACAGTGCGTGGACGTCGCCGACAAGCAGGCAATGGACGCCTGGGCCGCCGCCATCGCTGCGCAACAGCCCGCGGTGGACATCGTGATCAACAATGCCGGCGTGGGCTACAGCGACCGAGTCGACGCCTGTGACTATGCCAACGTGCAGTGGCTGATGGGCATCAATTTCTGGGGGGTTGTCCACGGCACCATGGCCTTCCTGCCCCTGCTCAGGCGCGCGACCCAGGGCCACCTGGTCAACATTTCCTCCATATTCGGCATGATTGGTGTGCCGACGCAGTCCGCCTACAACGCCTCCAAGTTCGCCGTGCGCGGCTACACCGAGGCCCTGCGCCTGGAAATGCAGGGCAGCAACGTGCACGTGTGCTGCGTGCACCCCGGCGGCGTCGGCACCAACATTGCCCGTCGCAGCCGCGGCGGCGGTGCCGACGTCACCGAGGAGGACAAGGCCGCGATGTTCGCACAGCATGTGCGCACCAGCGCAGAGTCGGCCGCGGCGCAGATCATCCGTGCCGTGGAAAAGCGGCAGCCGCGCCTGCTGATCGGCAACGACGCCAGGTTCATCAATCTGCTGACGCGCCTGTTTCCCGTCAGCTATCCCCGTTTTATGCCGGGCCTGGGCAAGATCGGACAGGACAGCGCTTGAGCGCATCCGGGCGGAAGGTGCCATGACCACGGGCAGGCTCTCTGGCGGGCAGTTGACCGTGCTCATTATGGCCCTGATGGCAACCGGCATGGGCCAATCGCTGGTGTTTGCGATACTGGCCCCATTGGGCCGCGAAGTCGCGCTCGCGGAACTGCAGATCACCTCCATTATCGCCATCTCGGCACTGGTGTTCGCCCTCGCCTCTCCACACTGGGGCCGCCTGAGTGACCGGGTAGGCCGCAAACCCATCATCATCACCGGCCTGCTGGGTTACACCGTGGGCACGCTGGTCTTTACCAGCGTGTTCTCTCTCGGACTGGCCGGTATTCTGGGCGGCACCCTGCTCTACGCCGTGGCGCTGCTGGCGCGCTGCGGACAGTCAGTCGTGATGTCTGCCACCAACCCCGCCACAACGGCCTATGCCGCAGACAACAGCGGGCCGGAGCACCGCACGCGAACCATGGCGCGCCTGGGAACCGCCAACAGCATGGGCACTATCCTGGGCCCCGCAGTGAGTGGCGCTCTGGCGACCTTCGGCCTGCTGGCACCGCTGTATTTTGCCGCGGCGCTGGCGGCCTCAGCGGCACTGCTGGTGTGGCGACAATTGCCGAAAACGCCGCGCCGCGAACGTGTCCCGCGACACCTGCGCATACGCCTGCGCTTTACCGACCGGCGGGTGCGCCACCTGCTGGCCACCGCCGTCGGGCTGTTCGTGGGCTTTTCCGGGATCCAGCAGACACTGGGCTTCACGCTGCAGGACAAACTGGCGCTGAACGGCATCCAGACCGCACAGATGACCGGCGCAGCGCTAATGGTGTCGGCCCTGTTCACCTTCCTGGTGCAGATTACGGTGATGCAACGGGTGAAACTGGAACCGGGGCAATTCATTCGCCTGGGCCTGCTGGCGATGCTCTGCGGCGCCGCCATCCTGGCCAGTGCCGATCATTTTCCGCTGCTGGCGCTGGGTATGGCCTTCCTCGGCACCGGCCTGGGCCTGACCATGCCCTCCGTTTCCGCAGGCGCATCACTCGCGGTGTCCGCCGAGGAACAGGGTTCGGTGGCCGGGCTGGTCGCTGCCTGCCCCGCGATCGGCTTTGTTGCCGGGCCACTGTGCGCCGGCGCGCTGTACCAGATACACCCCACCCTGGCGCCGCTGTTCAGCGCCAGCGTGTTTTTCGTGGTGCTGATGCTGCTGGTGCAGCGGGAACGGCGCGGGAGTGCAGTAAACTAGCCGAGATCGACAGGCAGGAACGCATCACCCAGCACAGTCTTGCCATCCAGGCTGCGCACCGCAAGGCCCTGCCCCAGCACCCACTGCCGACTGTAGGCCGTGTGCCCCACATGGGTGCCCGAGCACAGCGAAAGCGCCGCTTCCGCCATCATCTCCACAGGCTCCGCCCAGTCGGGGAACTGGCGGGCGATATCGCGTACATACTCGGCGCCCGGCGTCAGCACAATGCTCTCCGGTGCCAGCGTGTTGACGTAGATATTCTCCGGCGCGAGTTCGTGCGCCAGCCCCTCACTGTAGCGGTTCAGCGCCGCCTTGCTGGCCCCGTAGGCGGCAATCACCAGCGCACTTTCGCGGGTATGACGGTAGGGCACCACCGGCTGCTGCACCGTGGCACTGCTGATGCTCAGGATCCAACCCCGCCCACGCTCGCGCATGCCTCGCAGGGCCTGGGCTGCCAGCTCCACGGGCACATTGACGTTCAGGTCGAACATCTGGTTGCGCTGCTCGGTGTTCACCCGGCTGGGCATGTCGGCGCGCTGCATGGCGGCATTGTTCACCAGAATATCGATCGGCCCGAAATGTGTGGCGGCACGCTGCACCAGATCTGCCCGGGCCTCTGTGTCAAGCAGGCTGCAGACCTCCGCCGCCGCGCGTCCGCCCGCGGCGTTGATCTCCGCCACGGCCTCCTCCAGGGTGCCGGGCAGATTGCCGTGTGCGCCCAGGCGTGATGCCACCAGGACCACCGCCGCGCCCTCCGCCGCAAAGCGGGTTGCTATGGCTCGTCCGATACCGCGACTGGCACCGGTAATCAGCGCCGTCTTGCCTTTAAGTTGTCCCATCACAGGCTCCTTTGTGTTGTTATCGATTATCAATACTGACGGTAGCGCCGCTGCACATGCCGATGACGCAGCAGCCGCTGTGCAGCGCGCTCCTCAGGGCCGACCCTGCGTGCATGCGGCAGGTGCTCGCTGATGGCATCGAACGCCACCAGCGTCACCTTCAGCTGCGGCCACTCCTCCTTCGGCGGGGGCTCCGGATACGTCCAGCGCATGCTGGTATAGCCGTGCGGGACCCCGGTGGTACTGACCCAGTTGGCCACACCCGGGTCACGGTGGCAAACCACCCAACGCCGGGCGCCATCGGGGTCGGTTTCGACGAAGTGGGCGTTGATATTACTGGGATAGCTCTCGAAATCGAGGGATTCTCCCCACAGATTAGCGAGGTGGAAACCGAGAAAGTGTGGCTCCACCGGGGTGCGGGTTTCGATAATCAGCGCCTGGTCGTCATCCAGCAGATAGGTACCACCGGCGTAGATATTGCTGCTCTGCCCGCCGCCCGTGGCCAACCCCAGCGCGTTCGGCGGGTTCATGTCGTTCACCGGCATGAACGGCTTGTCCAGGCCCATGCGCTCACTGAGGCCACCCGGTACCTGGCCGTAGGTCTCCAGCGTGATCGCGTTGAAAGCGTTCCAGAAATGCACCTGGTTGCGCGCGATACGACCCACCTCACGCAGCATCTGCAAAGCAGCAGCCGGGTCTATCGGTGGACGCGGCTCCTGCTCACAGCCGATGCGCAGGATTTCCAGGTCCAGGAGATCCTGGTTTTCCCAGTCGTGAAACAGCTCGCGGCAGGTGAGGAAGCGACCAACGTGTTCCACACCACGGCTGCTGCGCTTGCTGAGGATAAAATTGCCCGTGTATCCGTCGGGTTTCTCCGGGGCGATCAGAATATCGAAGCTGCCGTCCTCCGCCACTTGCAGCGCCGTGCTGTCCAGGGTGCCGGTGTTGATGCGGGTGCCCGGGGTCATTTCCGACAGCTCACCGCTGTCGCCCGCGTAGCCGCTGGCCAGCTCGAAAATCACGTACTGCGGGGCCGTCCTGCCCGGCGCGGCGGGCTCCCCGCGCCAGTGTCGGGTGTCAGCCGCGCGGCCGCGAATGCGATAGCTGTGATTGCCGTCGATCTCCACGCCCAGGTAAACCGCGTCAGCGTTATCGATCGTTGAACGGTTCATGGGCTGGATGGCGCGGCGAAACCGCGGGTACAGTGGATCGCCCAGGGCGCGCTCAATGCCGGCGAGCATGAAACCCAGCACATAGCGGTAGCCCTCCGCCAGATTGCGGTCGCTGGGGGGCGGCGGATACAGCGCTGGATCATCGATGGCATCGCGCGCCTCCTGGAAGCCCTGGATCATGTCATCGAAGGCCTGGCGCAATGCTGCGCGGGTGGCGTGGTTGCTGTCTTGCTGGGACATGTCCTGTTCCTCTTATGACCGAGTGGAAACACTTTCCTGTGTACTGGTGGGCCATGCATACCGTGCGTAGAAGTCAGCGAGGCGCTCCTCGAGCAGCTCCCGCGACAGGGCGTAGTCCCCAAGGCTGTATTCGAATTTGGAGTGATGGCTCTTTTCACGTTCCGCATTGGCCTGCAGGAACGCGTCGAATTCCGGGCTCACCGTCATGCCCAGGGCCTGGTAGGCGGCGTGCACCGTCTCCCGCGGATGTGCTGTCAGCTCGCGGTAGTCCACTACGGCGCGGAGCGTGTCAGGGTGCGCGGCCAGCTGCCGGGCAGGATTGTGGAAGCTCTCGAAGGAGGTTTCCAGCAACAGGTCCAGGGAGCGCGCGTAATCCTCCGCGCGCCAGCCCTTGCTCTTCCAGGAAATCTCCACCAGCTTGAGCAGGCTGGGCACGCACTCGGCCGGGTCCCGCACCATGACGACGATACGTGCATCCGGGAAGTATTCGATCAGCGAAGCCACCCAGCCGCTCATCACCGGATTCTTGCTCAGGTGCACACGGTCTCCGCCATTGAGCAGGAGCTGACGCTTGATCAGCTCCCGGTAATGGTGCATCCAGCGCCGGCGTTTGGCGGGCATCTGATCCAGATGGAACAGGTCCAGCACATCCATCACTGGCAGGTCCGTCGCCCACTGCTGGGTCACGAAGGCCGCACGCATGGCGAACTGGTCTTCCTCTGAAGTCCACAGACTCATATTGTGAATATGGCGAAACGGACCGAAGGTCTTGTCATCCCAGGCCTTGATCCGTCGATACAGGGCGCCGCCCAGCAGACCACTGTCCACGGCACCCAACCAGCGAATGACCCGCTTCTGCAACAGCGACGGGAACAGTGTTTCCCAGTAGAGGAAATAGCTGAAGCGCTCGCCATCCGCCGACAGCAGGCGATGCATGAGCGTTGTGCCACTGCGCGCATGCCCCACAATGAACACCGGCGTGACGACGCGCTGAGTCCACAGCCGGGGGAAGAAGATGTAATCGAGTAGAAAACACAGGGTATTGAACAGAGTGGCGAGCGGCGTGACCAGCAGCAGGCGCAGCAGCAGGCGACGGCGTCCGGGCCACTGTTTCAACCCCCAGACATGGCGCAGCAGGCGCCGGTAGTAATCAAAATCGAAATACATGGTGTGCCTTGCCCAACGTCAGGAATACAGTACTCTAGCCGCTTGGGGGCCGCTGGCAACTGCGGTTTCCAGCGCCGAAGACAGAATACAACCTATTGTTTTTAGAGCGTTTTTAAAGCCATACAGGATACGCATGCACAGATCCTTACATTTTTCACCACAGGCGCAGTGCTGTGCCCGGTAACGAGCTGCCCGCCCCGCGCAAACGCCCGCGCCAGCAGCGCTCCCGCGCGCTGGTCGAGGCCATCCGCGAAGCCTGCCTGAAAATTCTTGAGGAAGAGGGCCCCGACCGGCTGACCACCGCGCGCATCGCCGACGTGGCGGGGGTGAACATTGCCTCCCTGTACCAGTATTTTCCGAACAAGGAAGCGGTGCTGGCGGAGGTCTACGAAGAGCGAATGGTGGAACTGCTGGCGCAAACCGAAGGCGAGTTCGCGCGCATCCATGCACTGACCGACCAGGGGCTGGAGGCAACGCTTGCGGCGATCATCGAGCTCGAGGCCACACTGCTGCTGCAGCTCTACCGCATGTACCCGGATTTCTACCTGCAGTACCAGCAGAGCCTGGACATCCGTTCGCGGGTCAACGAGTTGACCCAGTCACTGTCCAATCCGTCGTGGGAGCAATGGTTCCCGGGCTTCCTGCGCCGGCACCGCGCACAACTGCGGGCAGGGAACATCGATCAGATGGCGTTCATCGCCCGCCGCAGCCTCGATGCCTGTCTGCAATCCGCACTGGCAGAGCGCCCGCAGGCGCTGGAGGACCCGGCGTTCCGCAGGGAATTGCTCAGCCTTCTGCTGCGTTACCTGTTGCAGTAGCCTAACCCGACGTGCGCGGCGCGCTCGCTCCAGGATCAACCCCTACGCAACTTGTCCAACGCCACCCGCAAGTCTTCGGGTATGGGCACCGACCGGTTGCTGGCCCGGTCCACGAAGACATGCACGAAATGCCCGTGGGCCAGCGCCTCCTGCTCACCCTCGCGAAATATGGCAATACCGTATTGCACTGAACTGTTGCCCAACCGGTCCACCCGCAACCCGCCTTCAATCGCCTCCGGGTAGCTGGCCGGGGCATGGTAGTCACAACCGGACTGCACCACGTAGCCGACCACCCTGCCATCGTTGATATCCAGCCCGCCCTCCTCGATCAGGTACCGGTTGGCCACCGAGTCGAAGTAGGAGTAATAGACCACATTGTTGATGTGGCCGTAGGTGTCGTTGTCGGACCAGCGGGTGCTGATGGGGTAGAACACAGCGTAGGCATCACGCCCGGGACGTTTGCTCATGCGCCCTCTCCATAGGCCGCGCGATAGATCGCCAGCGCATCCTCTTCACTCACCTCACGGGGATTGTTCACCAGCAAGCGCTGCTGCTGCATGGCCTCCGCCGCCAGCATCGGCAGGTCTGCCGCCGGCACTCCGGTATCCGCCAGCGTGGCGGGCAGGCCCACGTCGGCAATCAGCTGCTGCAGGGCCTGCACCAGTGCGGCGGCGCGGGCGCCGGCGCTGCCCGTGGCGGCCGGCACGATGATCTCGGCAAGTTCTGCATACAGCGTCTCGGCTGTCGGCATGTTGTAGGCCAGCACAGAGGGCAATACCAGCGAGTTACTGAGACCGTGGGGAATGTGGTAGTGCCCCCCCAGCGGATAGGCCAGCGCATGCACTGCAGCGACCGGGGCGTTGGCAAATGCCTGCCCCGCAAGGCAGGCGCCCAGCAGCATGGCCGCACGGGCCTCCCGGTTGGCCCCGTCGCTGACGGCCGTGCGGATGTTGGCTGCCAGCAGCCGCAGCGCCTCGCGCGCCAGGATATCTGACAACGGGTTCTTCTTGAGTTTGGACGTGTAGGCTTCGATGGCATGCACCATGGCATCAACGCCAGTCATGGCCGTCACCCGCGGCGGCAGGCCCAGCGTCAGGTCGGCGTCGAGCAGCGCAATATCCGGCAAGAGAACGGGCGAGGACACACCGGCCTTGGTTGTCTCACCGGTGGTGATGACCGCGACAGGCGTCACCTCGGAGCCGGTGCCTGCGGTCGTCGGCACCAGGATCAGGGGCAGACGCCCACCACTGACCTGATCAACACCGTACAAGGCGCGCAAAGGCTGCGATCCTGCGAGCAGCACCGCCACCACCTTGGCGACGTCCATGGAGCTGCCCCCGCCTACCGCGATCACACCATCGACGTCAGCGCTGCGACCCCGAGCAGCCGCCGCCTCAACGGTGGCCTCCGGCGGGTCCTCACGCACCTGGTCGTAGAGCGTAACCTGCACGCCGGCCGCTTCCAGCGCTGCCTGCACGGGCTGCACCAGACCGATTGCCAGCAAGCCGGGATCAGTCACCAGCAAGGGCCGGCGGATGCCCAGGCTCCGGCAACGCTCAGCCAGCGCCAGCGCGCTACCCGGCTGGCACACCAGCTGCGGCACGGTGTTGAAGACGAAGGGCTGCATCCTGTACTCCTACAGCGTGAGAATCACCTTGCCGCGCGCCCGTCGTTCCATCATGCAGGCGTAGGCGGCCTCATAGTCCTCCAGCGCAAACAGATCGGTCACCACCGGCTTCAGTTTACCCTCGGCAAACAGTGCCCAGAGCTCATGGATGTTCTGCAGATTCACCTCGGGCTCCTCGCCCATGAAGCGGCCCCAGAATACACCCACAATCGAACAGCCCTTGAGCAGCGTCAGGTTGAGCGGGATGCTTGGAATGGGGCCGCTGGCGAAACCAATCACCAGATAGCGACCCTTCCAGGCCATACTGCGCAGGGCGGGTTCCGCGTAGTCACCGCCGACCGGATCGTACACCACATCCACACCCTTGCCGCCGGTCAGCTCTTTCAGCGCGTCCTTGAGCGATACGTCGCTGTAGTTGATCAGTTCGTCGGCACCGAGTTGCTTGCACAGCGCCAGCTTCTCGTCGGTGCTCGCAGCCGCAATCACCCGCGCACCCATCAACTTGCCCAGCTCGACCGCCGTCGTGCCGACTCCACCCGCCGCACCCAGCACCAGGAGGGTTTCGCCCGGCTGCAGGTTGGCGCGCTGCTTGAGCGCGTGGTAGGAGGTGAAATAGGTGATCGCAATACCGGCAGCCTGCTCAAAGCTCAGGCCCTCAGGCATGGGAAACACGCTGTGCTGGTTCGCTGCAATGCGCGAACAGAACGCACCGTGTGCCCCCATGGAGATCACCTTGTCACCGGGCTTCAGGCGTTTGACCTTGCTGCCCACGGCCGCGACCACGCCCGAGCACTCGCCCCCGGGGATGAAGGGCAGATCGGGTTTGGTCTGGTACTTGTTCTGGATGATCAGCACGTCGGGGAAGTTGAGCCCCGCCGCCTTGACATCAATCAGCACATCGTCGTCGCCCATTTCGGGGTCGGGCCACGCGGTCTCCAGAGACAGTTTATCGGGCAGTCCGTGCTCCTTGCAGACAATCGCTTTCATATCACAGCACCTCGAACAGGCCGGCAGCACCCATGCCGCCGCCGACGCACATAGTGATCACCACATATTTCACCCCGCGCCGTTTGCCTTCCAGCAGGGCGTGGCCAATCATCCGCGAACCGCTCATACCGTAGGGGTGACCGATGGAAATCGCGCCACCGCTGACGTTGAGCTTCTCGTTATCGATTCCCAGCCGGTTGCGGCAGTACAGCACCTGCACGGCAAAGGCTTCATTGAGCTCCCACAGGCCGATATCATCCACCGACAGGCCGTGCTGCTTGAGCAGCTTGGGCACGGCGAAGACCGGGCCGATGCCCATTTCGTCCGGTTCACAGCCGGCCACCGCGATACCACGGTACAGGCCCAGTGGCTGCAGGCCCTCCTGCTCTGCCAGTTTGGCGTCCATCAGCACCTGTGCAGATGAGCCGTCGGAGAGCTGCGACGCGTTACCCGCAGTGATGGTGCCGCCTTCAATCACCGTTTTCAGGCCGGCGAGACCTTCCGCAGTTGTCGCGCGCACACCCTCGTCCGCACTCACCGTGGCCTCCGCCTCGGACTGCTCCCCGGTTTCCTTGTTCCACACGATGCGCTTGCACGTGACCGGCACCAGCTCCGCCTCGTAGCGGCCGTCGGCATAAGCCTCGGCAGTGCGCTGCTGTGACTGCAGTCCATACTCATCCATGGCTTCACGGGAAATACCATAGCGCTTGGCCACCACTTCCGCGGTTTGCAGCATGGGCATGTGGATATTGGGATGCATAGCCATGAGTTCCTCGTCGACCATCCGGTGCAGGTTCATGTGCTCGTTCTGCACCAGCGAGATGGATTCCAGCCCGCCACCCACAACACAGCTCATACCGTCGTACATGATCTGCTTGGCCGCCGTCGCCACGGCCATCAGGCCGGAGGAGCACTGCCGGTCAAGGGTCATGCCGGAGACGGTGACCGGCAGGCCGGCACGCAGCGCAATCTGCCGTGCCACGTTGGAGCCCGTGGCGCCCTGCTGCAGGGCGCTGCCCATGATCACGTCGTCCACCCGGGCGGGATCAATGCCGGCGCGACGCACGGCCTCGGCCACGGAGGCAGCGCCCAGGCTGGCGCCACCAAGGTTGTTAAAACCGCCCCGAAACGCCTTGGCGATCGGCGTACGGGCAGTGGCGACAATTACGGCTTCTTTCATAATGTTCTCCCGGGGCATAACAGACGCGCGCCCCTGTTGTGTGAAGGGGGCGTATCAATCGAGTTTGATGCCGAGGTTTTCCGCGGCTTTGCCCACCATCTTGATGCTTTGCTCAAAGCCCGCGGTGAGCTCACGCTCGCCTTCCCGGCTGCTGATTTCGTCCCAGTGTGCGGCAATGCCCTCCGGCGTCTGCTCTTCAACCGGCAACCAGGCACCTTCGGTTTCCACGATACGCGACACGGCAAAGGCGCCGGCACCCGCCGCGAGGATGGTGCGGTTCGGTGCGTCTTCACTGACCAGGTAAAGCACCGCCGGGGTGACGGTTTCCGGCGTCAGCAGTTCAAAGGCTTTCTCCGGCAGCAACCCCTCTGTCATGCGCGTACCCGCGGTGGGTGCCAGTGCGTTGACCCGGATGTTGTACTTGGCGCCTTCCTGCACCAGCGTATTCATCAGCCCGATCACACCCATTTTCGCGGCGCCGTAGTTGCTCTGACCAAAGTTGCCGTAGAGACCACTGGAGGACGTGGTGACCACAATGCGGCCGTAGGATTGATCGCGCATAATGTCCCACACCGCCTTGGTGCAGTTCACGGTGCCCATGAGGTGCACGTCGAGTACCAGCTGGAAATCATCCAGCCCACCCTTGGTAAAGCTTTTGTCGCGCAGGATGCCGGCATTGTTGACCAGAATGTCCACGCGGCCCCACTTCTCCATGGCCTGCTGCACCATGCCTTCCACTTCGGCGTATTGCGCCACGTTGGCGCCGTTGGCAATCGCTTCGCCACCGGCCGCTTCAATCTCGGCGACCACCGCGCGTGCCGCGTCGCTGGAGGCACCAGTACCATCCTTTGCACCACCCAGGTCGTTCACCACCACCTTGGCGCCGCGGGCGGCCAGTGCGATGGCGTGACAGCGGCCCAGCCCCTGGCCCGCTCCGGTGACAATGGCGACCTTACCGTCATAGCGAATACTCATCACTCTACTCTCCCTTCATTCAATCAATGTCGTGTGCCCGCCCAGCGGGCACGTCAATTCAGCCCGCAACCACCATGGACAGCCATTCAGCGATCAGTGCGGGGTTGTCCTCGCCCTCGATCTCGACCGAAATGGCCTGCTTGATCAGGAACCGGTTGCCGTCCTTCGGCTGCACATCCACAATCTCGACGTGCGCGCGTACACGCTTGCCGGCGCGCACCGGCGTCAGGAAACGCACCTTGTCGAAGCCGTAGTTGATACCCATCAGCACTTTCTCGGGCATGATCCCGACACCCTCGCACATCTTCACCAGCATGGAGAGCGTGAGAAAACCGTGTGCAATCGTGCCACCAAAAGGCGTTTGCGCGGCTTTTTCTTCATCGATGTGAATGAACTGGTGATCCTCGGTGACATCGGCAAACGCGTTGATGCGGTCCTGGCCCAGGGTAACCCAGGGGCCGGGCTCCAGCTTCAGGCCCTTCTGGTTCACCATTTCGCTGTTGGGAACGACTTTCATGGTCATGTGTATGTCCTTGCGGTTACGTGTATCGGTTGTGAAATCTGCCAGGGCTTGACCCTCAGCCGTCGCGGAAAGTCGCGTTGACCTCCTGTTGCTCCATGTAGCGCCTGAGCTCGTTACGGCCCACCACCATGCGATGCACCTCGTCCGGGCCGTCCGCCAGGCGCAGGGTGCGCTGGCCCATGTACATGGTGGCCAGCGGCGTATCCTGGGAGACGCCGAGTGCACCGTACATCTGGATTGCCTGGTCGACAATGCGAATGGAGATATTGGGCACCGCGGTCTTGATCATGGAGATCCAGATCCGGGCTTCCTTCGGGTCCACGTTATCCATCATCCACGCGGTTTTCAGGGTGAGCAGGCGGGCCATTTCGATATCCATGCGCGCGTTGGCGATGATATCGACATTGCCGCCGAGACGCGCCAGAGGCTTGCCAAACGCCGTGCGGGAAACCGCGCGCTCACAGAGGAGCTGGAGCGCCTTCTCCGCCGCCCCGATGGCACGCATGCAGTGGTGAATACGACCGGGGCCCAGCCGCCCCTGGGAGATCTCGAAACCGCGGCCCGGCCCCAGGATCATGTTTTCCTTGGGTACCCGAACGTTGGTGTAGCGCTGGTGCATGTGGCCGTGGGGCGCATCGTCCATGGAAAACACGTTCATCGCGCGCAGGTTCTCTACGCCGGGCGTATCCATGGGCACCAGTATCTGGGACTGCTGCAGGTGCTTGGGCGCATCGGGATCGGTCTTGACCATCACAATCATGATCTTGCAGCGCGGGTCACCGGCGCCGGAGATATAGTGCTTCTCGCCGTTGATGACCCACTCGTCACCGTCAAGCACCGCGGATGTGCTAATGTTGGTGGCATCCGATGAGGCCACGCCGGGCTCGGTCATGGCGTAGGCGGAGCGAATCTCGCCATTCAGCAGCGGCTCAAGCCACTCGCGTTTTTGCGCCTCGCTGCCGTACTTGTGCAGCACCTCCATGTTGCCGGTGTCCGGGGCGGCACAGTTGAACACCTCGGCGGCGATATGCGACTTGCCCATTTCCTCGGCAAGATAGGCATATTCCACGGTGGTCAGGCCGGAGCCATGCTCGCCGTCGGTCAGGAAGAAGTTCCACAGGCCGGCCGCTTTCGCCTTGCCCTTCAGCGTTTCCATGATCTCGGTCTGACGGGGGGTGAACTGCCAGCGGTCTCCCACACCGATCTCGTGAATGTACTCCGCTTCCAGCGGCTCGATTTCCTCCGCTACGAAAGCCCTTACCTGCGCCAGCAGGGGTTGTAGTTTGTCACTGATTCCAAGATCCATGGCATGCTCGCTCTTGCTGTGTGTGATTAAGATTAGCCAACAATTAGTCTTTGGCCGCCTGCGTCAACCCGGCACTGTACTGGGCCTTCAGCTGACGCTTGAAAATCTTGCCCGAGGCGATACGCGGCAGGGGCTGCTCCTGCAGCCAGATTCGCTCCGGCACCTTGAAGGCCGCCAGGTGTTCGCGCAGGAAGCCCTGCAGCTGCTCCGCTTCCAGTGCTGCCCCGGCACGCACCGTAACAACCGCCCCCACACTTTCACCGAGACGTGCGTCGGGCAGACCGAACACCGCGGCCTCACGCACCGCGGGGTGCCGATGTATCGCCGCTTCCACTTCGATGCAGCTGATGTTCTCTCCGCCGCGGATAATGATGTCCTTGATGCGGTCGACGATGTAGAGAAAGCCCTCGTCATCCAGGCGGGCCACATCACCGGTGTGGAACCAACCGTCGACGAAGGCCTCGCGGGTGGCTTCCGGTTTGTTCCAGTAGCCGCGGACATTCGCCGTGGACTTGATGCACAGCTCGCCACGCTCACCGGCGGGCAAGGTGTGGCCTGCGCCGTCAATCACCTTGAACTCGGTGACTGCGGGCACCGCGCGCCCGGTACTCGAAGGCCGCGCAACGTATGCAGCACCCGCATTTACGGCGCCGAGGGCATTGGTCTCGGTGAGTCCGTAGCCAATGCCCGGTGCCGACCCCGGAAAGGTTCCCGCAATTTTCCCCACCTGATCGGGGGGCCGGGCCGCGCCCCCTGAGAAGATTTCGGCCAGCGAGGATAGATCATACGCGCTCTCGGCGGCAGCGGCCTGCAGTTCCGCCGACATGGTGGGCACACCGTTGAACCAGGTAATCCGCTCCGCCTCGATCAACCGCAGGGCCTCCTGCGCATCCCACTTGTGCATGATCACCAGTTTTCGGCCCACCAATAGCGAGAGCAGAAAGGCCGAGTGGCTGGCGGTGCAGTGAAACAGCGGAATGGTCAGCAGGCCTGCGGGCGGATAAGGCGGCCTGGTTGCCGCACCCGCCAGCTGCTTGTTCACAGTACCCTGCAGCAACCAGCTCCAGAGTGCCGCCAGAATCGCGCGGTGCGTGGAAACGGCCCCCTTGGGATGCCCGGTCGAACCGGAGGTATACATGATGGTGGCGTCGTCGTCGGGGGCCACCGCAACCTCGGGCATGTCCACACCCCGGAAGGACTGTAGCAAGGTGTCGAAGGCAACGGATTCCACGGGGATACCGCTGCAATCGCCCACCGCGATGATCGACAGCGCGTGGCGCGCCGCGATTGGCGCCAGACGGCTGACCCGTTCGGGATCGGCAATCACCACGCGACTGCCGCTGTCCTCGATGCCGTAATCCAGTTCCTCGCTCGTCCACCAGGCGTTCATCGGCACCGCCACCGCCCCGATCGAGACAATCGCGATGAATGCCATCATCCATTCCGGGTTGTTGCGACCGACGATGGCAACACGGTCGCCGTGGGTCACGCCAAAGCGCTGCTGCAGCGCCGTGGCAAGCGCTGCACTGTGCGTCCAGGCCTCCTCGAAGCTGTAGCGCTGCTCGCGGTAGACAGCGAAACAGCGGTCGCCATGCTGGCGCATCAACGCGCAGTACTGCCCAAGGTTACGGGGCATGTTGCAGTAGGAGCGATACGCCACGCCACCCACCGTGACCGTTTCCAGGGCAAAGGGCTGGCCGGGCGCCGTCAATGCGGCAACCCGGGCGGCGAACAGATCGTCAGATGTCTGCATAGCGGCGGCTATGCGCCTCAGAAACCGCTCAGCCTGGCGAAACGGTCGAGGTGGTAGTTGTAGTCACCGAAACAATGCTGCGCCACCCGCGCGCGTTTGATGAAAAAACCGATGTCGTACTCATCCGTCATGCCGATACCGCCATGCATCTGGATACCCTCGTTGGTCGCGCGCTGGGCCACCTCACAGAGCTTGGCCTTCGCCGCGCTCGCAAGCACGGGCAACTGGGGGTCATCTGCATCAATCGCCTGCAGCGCCTTGAGCACCAGTGAGCGGGACAGCTCCAGTTCGGCAAACAGCTCCGCGGCGCGGTGCTGCAAGCCCTGGAAGGACCCGATAACCTTGCCGAACTGCTTGCGCTCCTTGAGGTACCCCACGGTGCGTTCGAAGGCCTCTGATGCGATACCCAGCAACTCTGCTGCAAGCCCGATATAGGCGATATCGAGGCTGCGGCTGAGCCCGTCCCAGGCGCCATCCACATCACCCAGAACCGCATCGGCAGGCACCTGCACCGCATCCAGCTGCAGCGCGCCCACACCGCGGGCATCCACCAGGCTGCGACGCTCCACCGTGAGGCCCGCAGCGTCCGCCGGCACCAGGAAAGCCGTCAGCCCGGCACTGTCACCGGGTTCCCCGGAGGTCCGCGCAATCACCACAAACTGCTGCGCCGCCAGCGCATCAAGCACCAGGCACTTGCTGCCATGCAGGCGATACCCCGCGCCGTCTGCCTCCGCCTTCAGTGCCGTATCCTCCGGCGCGTGCAGCGGCCCTTCCTGTAGTGCCAGGGTGACGTGCAGCTCGCCCGCTGCCAGGGGTGCCAGCAGCGCCTGCTTCTGCGCCTCGCTGCCGAGCGCGTTAAGCAGGGTTGCGCCAAGCAGCACGGTTGACTGCAGCGGCACCGGGCTCAAGTGGCGGCCCGCCTGCTCCAGCACCAGGCCCAGCCCGATGTAGCCGTAGCCCAGGCCACCGTAGGATTCCGGAATGGCGATACCGGGCCAGCCCATCCCGGCGATGTCGCGCCACACATCGGGCGCAAAACCCAGTGCATCATCAGCATCGCGCAGCGCGCGCAGCTGCGCCACGCCCGCTTTCTCCGCCAGCAGCCCGGCTGCCGACTCTTTAAGCATCACCTGTTCTTCTGTCAGTACCAGTGCCATGTCAGTGTCCTCTCCCGCTCAGTCCGGCAAGCCCAGTACGCGCTTGGCAATAATGTTCAGCTGCACCTCGGAGGTGCCGCCCTCAATGGAGTTGCCCTTGGAGCGCAGCCAGTCCCGACTGGTGGCGCCACCCTCATACACATCACCGTCCCAGCCCAGCGCCGGTTCACCGCCGATGGCCAGGTTGAGCTCGTTGCGTCGCTTGTTCAGCTCGGTGCCGTAATACTTGAAAATGGATGAGGCGGCGCCCAGGCCCTGGCCCGCCTTGGCTTCGTCGCCCACGCGGCTCATGGTGGCGCCGAAAGCCAGCGCATCCAGCTGATATTGGGCGATGGTGTGGCGCAGGATGCCGTTGCGCAGCCGCCCGCTGGCATCCGCTCCGTAGGTCTCGACGGCCACAGAGCCCAGCGACTTCTTCGGCGCCGTACCGAAGCCGGAAATCATTTCCCGTTCGTGCGTCAGAAGGTACTTGGCGATTGCCCAGCCCTTGCCCTCTTCACCAACGAGGTTGCGCTTTTCGGCACGCACGTTGTCAAAAAACGTCTCGCAGAAGGGCGAGGAGCCACTGATCAGCTTGATCGGGCGTGTGGTCACGCCCTCGCTGGCCATGTCGAACAATACGAAGCTGATGCCCTCATGCTTGCTGCCGCTGTTGTCGGTGCGCACCAGGCAGAATATCCAGTCCGCCTTGTCGGCGTACGAGGTCCAGACCTTCTGCCCATTGATCAGGTAGTGATCGCCACGGTCCTCGGCGCGGGTTTGCAGACTGGCCAGGTCGGACCCTGCGTTCGGCTCCGAATAGCCCTGGCACCAGCGGATCTCGCCGCGGCAGATGGGCGGCAGGTGTTCCTGCTTCTGTGCCTCGGTGCCGAACTTGAGCAGCGCCGGGCCGAGCATGGAAATGCCGAAGCTCTCCAGCGGTCGGCGCGCGCCTATCCGCGCCATCTCCTGCTGCAGGATCTTCGCCTCTTCCTTGTTCAATCCGCCACCGCCGTACTCACGCGGCCAGTGCGGCACTGTCCAGCCGCGCTCCGCCATGCGCTGGCACCAGACCTGCTGGTCAGGGTGGTCAACTTCCGGGTTGCGCCCACCCATGTAAAGATCGTCGAAGCCGCGCACCGGCTCGCGCATGGCCGGGGGGCAATTTTCCTCGAGCCAGGCGCGGGTGTCGGCACGAAATTTTTCCAGGTCGCTCACTAGGGCACCTCTTCAGATCGAAACAACGCATGAATGGACGGGCAGCAGATCGCCCAGCGCAGATTTGAACATACAGTATGTTTTGCTAACGTTCAAGAATGCCCGGTTTTATCCCTGTACATATCTGCGTCGGCTGCGCGCATCAGGGCGTCGGCGCTGTCACCCTGTGCCGGCCACAAAGCGACGCCGATAGCGCTGCGCACCAGGACCGATGTCCCGCGCAGTTCCAGGGGACCGTCAAGCGCCCGGCGCAGTCGATCGCGGGCAGCCTGCGCAGAAATGCTGTCGCCAACCCCGTGCAGGATGACGAGAAACTCATCTCCTCCCAAACGCCCGGCGAAATCCGCCTCCCGCAGAAACCCGCGCAGGCGTTGTGCCACCGCCTTCAGCAACTGATCCCCGGCCTGATGACCGAAGCGATCGTTCACCTGCTTGAACTCATTGAGGTCGATCAGCAACACGGCAAAATGCTCGGCATAGCGCTTCGCCCGGCGCAGGCTGCGCTGCAGCGTAGCGTCAATCTGCCGGCGGTTGGGTAAGCCTGTCAGCACATCCTCGGTAGCCAGCTGCAGCGTACTGAGATGGGCGCGAAAATAGCAGGTCACGGTGATGCCGAAGGTCCAGCCCATGAGGCAGAGCATGACCGCCAGGAACGCGAGCGCGCGCGGCGCTTCAATGCCCTGACCGGGGCTGAGGGTTTCCTGCAGTGCCCAGACACCCCGGTACAGCAGCACCAGGCCCAGCAAGGCCGGGAAAAGTGCCGCCAGTCCATACACCCTGAAAGCCGCCCCCCGGGTACGCCAGACCATCACCAGCGCCACCGCCAGCATCAGCGGTGCGGACAGCAGGTCGTGGGCGAGGTGGCGCGCCACCGGATCCAGACGGTTCACCCAGGCAATCGAGACGAATACCGGTATGAGCAGCAAACCTGCACGCCAACGCCAGCGGGAGAGATGGCCGCGGAACTGCAGCGCCCCCTCCAGCAGCAGCGCGGCGCCGATCAGCGCCAGACTGTTGTTGATAACGGTGAGGTATTGCTCGATGCCCCCGCGATCAGCGAACGGAAAAGCGACCAGAAACGCGATGGTGTTGGCCAGCGTTGCGAGGAACCAGGGAAAAACCCCCGCCATGTCCCGGTTGATGCGCCACAGGATCAGGGTGATCAGCGTACACATTGCTGACACCATGGCGATGACCAGATACAGAGTGGGCACACTGAGCGAGTTCATGCCGCCCCCGTTCGGAAACGTGAGCTGCCATGGTGCGCGTGCCCGTTGCGGGGGTCAATGCGTCGAGGTCAGGCGCGCGTAAAAAAGCGCGCCGCGGCTAGAACTGCGCCCGGGGCATCTCCACCTGCGAATAGGTCAGCCCGCCGTTCACACCGCAGATTTCACCCGTGACATAGGCCGCCGCGGGCGACGCCAGGTACAGCGCACAGGCGGCGATATCCTCCGCCTCGCCCAGACGCGCCAGCGGTGTGCGCGCGGACATGGTCTGCTCCATTTCCGGCGTCATGAAGTTTTCCAGCGCGGTAGTCACGGTCGCGCCCACGCCGATGCCGTTGACGCGCACCTTGGGCGCGAAGTCCTGCGCCAGCGCCCGTGTCAGCCAGGACAGCGCGGCCTTACCGGTGCCGTAGGCGGCAAAACCGGCCTGGGGCAGGCTGCCCGCCACAGACGAAATATTGACGATAGCGCCCTTGCCCGCGGTCGCCACCATGTGCGGCGCGCTGAGACGGGACAGGGAAAACGCCGAAGTCACGTTGAAGTGGAAGCAGGCATCGAAGTCCTCATCCGTGGTCTCCAGCGCCGGCTTGGGGCCCCAACCGCCCGCATTGTTGACCAGGATGTCCAGGCGACCAAACTCCGCCACTGTGCGCTCCACCAGCGCTGCACGCTGTGCACCATCGGTCACATCACAGGTGACCACCAGCGCGCGCCGGCCGCGTGACCGCACCTGCTCCGCAACCGCCTCCAACTCACTCAGGGTACGCGCTGAAATGGCGACGTCGGCGCCGGCATCCGCATAGGCCAGCGCGGTAGCGGCACCGATACCGCGCCCCGCTCCAGTGATGAGTGCCACCTGCCCGTCGAGACGGAAACGATCGAGAATACTGCCCATGATTGGCTCCTGAGTGGTGAGATTATTGCACCGCCGCAGCGGGGATGGTGTTCAGCACGGGATCGTTCGGCGGGTTGTGCACGCACCAGGTGCCGGCAGGATGGTAAATATAGGCGACACAGCCGTTACAGTTGTCACAACCGGATTCAGTCACTTCACCGCTGCGCAGCTTGTTCACCAGCGCCGGGTCGTGAATCAGCGGCCGCGCCATCACCACGCAGTCAAAACCTTCCGCCAGCGACTGCTCGGCATGGGCCAGCGAACGCGCGCCACCCAGATACGCTAGCGGCATGTCGACCGCGGCGCGAATCTTGCGCGAATACTCCAGAAAATACATGGGCTTGAAGTCGATCTTGGGTTCGCTGGAGGCCGCCGCCTTCATCATCAGCGCCGTGATCCACTCACCCTGTTGCTTCAGCACCCGGGCGATGATCTCCCGGTTCATATTGCTGCCGAACATGAACCAGGTGGATTCCACGTTGCGGCCACCGGACAACACCAGCATGTCAGCACCGGCCGCCTGCAGCGCACCTGCGGTGACGACACCGTCCTCCGCCGTGGCGCCGCGCCGGGTGCCATCAGCCACGTTGATCTTGGCCAGCACCGCCATGTCTTTGCCAACCGCGCGCTTCACCGCCGCCAGCACCCGGGCCGGAAAACGGACCCGGTTCTCCGCGCTGCCGCCGTACTCATCAGTGCGACGGTTGCTCAGGGGCGAAATAAACTGGTTGAGCAGGTAACCATGGCCCATGTGCAACTCCACGGCGTCAAAGCCACCTTCCCGGGCCAGTTCCGCGGCCTGCACGAATTCCGCCTCCACCCGCGCCATATCGTCCTCGTTCATCGCACGCTGGAGGATATTGCCTTTCATCAGGCCGGCGGGGTTGAAGCCCGAGGAGGAACTGATGGTACGCCCGGGCACTTTCATGCCAGTGACAAACGAACCACCGTGGGTGATCTGGGCCGAGATCGCCGCGCCCTCAGCGTGCACCGCCTGGGTGAGCACACGCAGGTCGGGGATCACCTCGGGCCGCATCCAGATCTGATTGGGCAGCGTCCGCCCCACCTTCGCCACTGCCATATAGGCCACCGTGGTCATGCCCACACCGCCCGCCGCCAGGTCCCGGTGATGCTTGACCAGCGCCTTGGTCGGCTTGCCCTCCAGGCACATCGCTTCATTGGCGCCAGACTTGATAAAGCGATTGCGCAGGGTGATGGGCCCGATGGTGACGGGGTCGAAAGGCGTGGGGGTTGAGGTCGAAGCCATGGCGGACAGTCCTGTTATTGTGGATCCCGCACCATCTTACTCCCGACAGCAGAGCACCGCGATGTTGCTCTGAAACTGGGGACAGATCGGTTTAATATGGCAGGCGCTTACCCGACACGAAGAGACACCCTTTGCCATGCAGATCTGGGGCATCGATTTCACCAGCCGGCCGCGCCGGGGAAAACCGATCACGGCCCTGCAGTGCACGTTGCAGGGAAACCGGCTGACCGCCGGCGAGCTTTTTCGCCTTGAGCATTTTGACGCCTTCGAGGGGCTGCTGCGCCGCCCCGGACCGTGGGTCGCGGGGCTGGACTTCCCCTTCGGCCAATCCAGCCGGTTTGTCCACAACATCGGCTGGCCGCCCGCATGGGCGGATTACGTGCGATTCGCCCAAAGCCTGGGGCGGGCGGGGTTCCGCAGTGCGCTGGACGACTACCGCAGCGGCAGGCCGGCGGGCGACCGCGAACACCGGCGGCAGGCCGACAGTCTGGCAGGCGCCATCAGCCCGCAGAAACTCTACGGCGTTCCCGTGGGGCTGATGTTCTTCGAGGGCGCGCCGCGGCTGCTGACCTGCGGCGTATCGATTCCCGGCCTGCAAGCAGGCGATCCTGCGCGAATTGCAGTCGAAGCGTACCCCGCCCTGCTCGCCAGGCACTGCATCGGCAGGCGCAGCTACAAACAGGATACGCGCAGCAAACAGACCGAGGCACAGCGGCGTGCACGACAGGACCTGCTGCGAGCGGTCTGTGGCGAACCCGTGCTGGCACGCTACGGGTTGCAGGTGAACGCCCCGGACGACCTCGCAGAAGACCCGGGTGCAGACACACTGGATGCACTGTTGTGCGCGGTACAGGCTGCATGGGCCTGGCGTCAGGGTCCGCCGGACTTCGGAACATCCGCGGTGGCGGCTGAAGGCTGGATCGCGGACCCGGGGCTGCAGCCTCACAGCCAACCCTGACGCTTTGCCAATACCCCGCCGCTGCTCTATCCTGCTGTTCGTTTATCCCCGCAGTGGACATCCAGACCCATGACATCCCCGGCTTCACCCGCGCAAGCGGCGCGCCTGATGAAACTGGCTACCTACGCCTCGGTTTCCGTAGCAGCCGTGCTCATCCTGGCCAAGACCATGGCCTACTGGCAGACCTCGTCAGTCAGTATTCTCGCCTCGTTGGTGGACTCGCTGATGGATTCCGGGGCATCGCTGCTCAACCTGTTCGCCGTGCGCTACGCACTGGAGCCCGCCGACCGCCAGCACCGTTTTGGACACGGCAAGGCGGAGTCGATAGCGGCCCTTGCGCAAAGCGCATTTATCATCGTCTCCGGTGTATTACTGCTGGTAGAAGCCACCCGACGCCTGCTCAACCCCGAGCCCATCGGCGCCTTCGGGGTCGGGCTGGCGGTCATGCTGTTGACCATCGCGGCAACGGCGGTACTGCTGCTGTTCCAGGGCTATGTCATCCGCCGCACCCAATCCGCGGCCATCCGCGCGGATGCCCTGCACTATCGCACCGACCTGTTGACCAACTCCGGGGTTGTGGTCGCACTGTTGCTGGCGCAGTTTGGCTGGCCTGGCACGGACCCGCTGTTCGCCATCGGTGCCGCGCTGTACATTCTCTGGTCGGCGCGCAGCATTATGGGTTCGGCCTTCAACGAGCTGGTGGACCGGGAGTTGCCCGACAGTCAGCGCGCGCGGATCATCGCCATCGCCGAAGGCCACCCGGAGGTGCGGGGCGTGCATGACCTGCGCACGCGCAGCGCAGGACGCATCGACTTTGTGGAGATGCATCTGGAGCTGGATGGCAGCATGCCGCTGGTCAAGGCACATCGCATCTCGGATGAGGTGGAGGCTGCGGTTATCGCCGCCATGCCCGGCGCGGACGTGGTGATCCACCAGGATCCGGCGGGCATTGTGGAAGTGCAGCAGGACGAGCAGTTGCAGTAACCACCCGCGGAACCTCCACTGCGGCTTTGACGCCGCCTGCGCTTCGGGCTACCATCTTCGACGTCTTCGCGGGTGTAGTTCAATGGCAGAACTTCAGCTTCCCAAGCTGATAGCGTGGGTTCGATTCCCATCACCCGCTCCAAACACGCCCTCACTGTTACTCAAGGCCTGAGCGTGCGCCCACGCAGCAAACGCCGCTGCTCGACGGCCACCCGCAGGGCTGCACGCAACACCGAGAGTTCCGGCTCTGCCTCGCCGCGCTTGCCCAGCGCGTCCAGTTGCGCGTAAAACCAGTACTGGCCCGCGAAGGTATCCAGCGTGCGCACCGTTTTGACGCGTTTCAGAAAACCCAGCCAATCAGGCAGCAGGCCGAGGCCCTGCTCATAGCGGGGCACGTCGACCGCGCCCGCCAGCAGCCGCGCGGGCGCATCGGTTTGCAGACACATCGGCCGCCCCAGGCCAATGACATCCACGCCACCCGACGCCAGCGCCTCCTGCATGGCCTCGCGGGTACGAAAACCGCCCGTGACCATCAGCGGCACGCTGACCTCGCGGCGCATGGCGAGGGCAAAGTCGACGAAATACGCCTCCCGCTCCAGGGTTGATGCCGCCACTTTTTGTGGATCTGGAGCCTCCAGCCCCTCCACACCCAGCAGCCGGGGCTGTTCGTAGGTACCGCCAGAGATTTCGATCAGGTCGACGCCGGCTGCTTCCAGCCACTTCGCCACGCGCAGACTCTCCCCGAAATCAAAACCGCCGCGCTGAAAATCCGCGCTGTTCAGTTTCACCGCCACCGCCACCGCCGGGCCAACCGCGTCGCGCACCGCCGCCACGACCTGTAACAGCAGCCGCGACCGGTTTTCCAGGCTGCCCCCATACGCGTCGCGCCGCTGGTTGCTGCGCGGGCTGAGGAACTGGGAAAGCAGGTAGCCATGCGCCGCATGGACCTGAATGCCCGTGAAGCCCGCACTGCACACAGCGCGGGCGGCGACCGCGAAGCGCTCGACCAGCCCGGCTATCTCCTCCACGGTCAGCGCCACGGGGACGCCGAACTGTCCGCCCGGCAGTCCCAGCTTGACGGCTGAAGGCGCCCGCGGGTGCGGATTGACGGTTTTCATGGTCTGGCGCCCGGCATGACTGAGCTGCACCCAGGCCTGATTCCCGCCAACGGTGCAGGCCTGCGCCCATGCGGCCAACGCCTGGGCCATCTCGGGGTCCGGCTCACGATCAATCACCACGTTACCCGGTCGCTCCAGGTGATCGCGGTCGACAATGACGTTACCCGTCAGCAACAGGCCTGCGCCGCCAGCAGACCAGTGGCGATAGAGGGTGTTCAGTGCCGGGGTGGGCACACCCTCCGGCGTCGCCAGCCCCTCCGTCATGGCGGCTTTCGCCAAGCGGTTTGGCAGCTCTACACCGCAGGGCAGTTGCAGAGCCTCTGAAAGAAGCGCATTTTTCATGGTGTGTCCTTGCGAATCGGTCTTGTCGGCGTGGTATCGAGCAGCATTTTTCGCTATGTTGCAAGCGTGACAGGCCTCAGCCGCTGGCACACGCCAATAACAAACCGCCAGGATGCGCCCCGATGACCAATACCGATAACCGTTCCCCCCAGACGCCAGCGGTCGATCTTGCCGTACGCCTTGGCATGGCCGCCATCCTGGTTTGGCTCGCCATGCGCGTTTTTGCGCCGTTTCTCTCCCTGATGATCTGGTCGACAGTGCTTGCCATCGCCCTGTACCCACTTACCCGCGGGCTGGCAGACAAACTCGGCACCAGCACCGGTCGCGCCTCCACGCTGCTGGTGGTGTTGGGCCTGGCGCTGCTGGGAACACCCACTGTCATGCTGGGCATGTCCTTTACCGAAGACATGCTGCGCACCTACACCGCGCTCATGGAGGGCACACTGCACGTTCCGCCTCCCGGCGAAAACGTGGCAGGCTGGCCGGTGGTCGGCCCGCGAGTTTACGAGGGTTGGCTGGCCGCCTCCAGCAACCTGAGCGAGTTCCTGCAGCAGCATGCCGGGCAAATTCGCACCGCTTCCGAGCAGGCCGCGTCGCTGCTGCTCGGCGGCCTTGGCAGCCTGCTGGCTTTCCTCTTCGCGCTGGTGATCGCGGGTATTTTTATGGCCTATGCACAGCCGGGCGCTGCCACCAGCACGCGCATTTTCCGGCGCATCTGCGGTGCAGAGTTCGGCGACGAGTTGCACCAGCTCTCTGTGGCCACCGTACGCTCCGTGGCTACAGGGATACTCGGGGTGGCCTTTATACAGGCCGTGCTCTTTGGCGTGGGCTTCCTGCTCGCCGGCATCCCGGCGCCCGGCATCTTTGCTGTCGCGGCGCTGATCCTGGGCATCATGCAGGTACCCGCGCTGATTTTCACCGTGCCCGCCATCATCTATATCTGGACCACCGGTGACGGCTCCAATGTGGTGAATAGTCTGCTTACGATCTACCTGGTGATTGCCGGCCTCGCGGACAATGTGTTGAAGCCGATGCTGCTGGGACGCGGCGTGGCCGCACCCATGCCGGTGATCCTGCTCGGCGCCCTGGGCGGCATGTTGATCAGTGGTATTATCGGCCTGTTTACCGGCGCCGTGATTCTGGCCATCGCTTACCAGGTCTTCATGGCCTGGGTAAACGAAACACGCGCGACGGATTTCACCAAAGAATTCAACGACTGAGCGCAGCGGGTGACCCTCTCCGGCAGAATTTCGTTCGCCCTGGTGCTGGCGCTGGCCGTGGCGGCCTGTGCACCCCTCGGCCCGGATTTTCAGGAACCTGAACAGGCCTGGCTGGCCGAGTGGCAGCCTGAGCTGTACGGCTCCGCGGGCGGCACTGCGCCGGACAGCGGGGCAAGCCTCGATGACTGGTGGCGGCAGCTGGAGGATCCGGTGCTCAATCAACTGCTCGCCGCGGCGCGCACGGAGAGCGTGTCGCTGCGCGTGGCGGGGCTGCGCGTTCTTGAGAGCCGCGCATTGGCGGGCATCGCCTCCGGCCTGAACTATCCACAGGTGCAGACCCTGGGCGGTAACGCGGCGTGGGTCAACCAGCATCGCGCCGGCGGCGGCACCAGCGATTTCAGCGCCGGGGAACTCGCCTTCAGCCTGGGCTGGGAGCTGGATTTCTGGGGCCGCTTCCGGCGCGGCATTGAGTCGGCCGATGCCGCCTACTTTGCCTCCATCGCCGCCCAGCGTGATGCCCAGGTTCTCCTGACCGCACAAATTGCCTCACTCTACTTCAATTACAAGACCACGCTGCAGCGCATCGAGATTGCCGAGCGCAACGTGGCACTGCAGGAGCGCAGCTTCGAGATCACCGAACGCCTGTACCTGCGCGGCCAGGATTCGGAACTGGACCTGCAACAGGCGAAGTCACAGTACCTGTCGACGCTGGCAACGATACCCGGACTCAAACTTACGCTGACCCAGACGCGCAATGCACTGGCGGCCTCACTGGGACGCGCGCCCGGAGATGTGCCGGAACTGGAGGCCGTCGACAGCACACTGCCCACGCTCACTCCCCGCATGCTGGAGAACATCCCCGCACGGCTGCTGTTGCGTCGACCCGACGTGCGAACAGCGGCCTGGCAGGCTGCTGCGCAGTCGGCGCAAATCGGTATCGCGAGGGCAGATCTGTACCCGGCAATTTCGCTGTTTGGCACACTGAGTTGGAGCGACAACAGTCTTAACCTGGTCAGCGAGACATCCCAGCTGGCCATCGGGCCCAGCTTCAGCTGGAACCTGTTCAACTACGGGCGACTGGAAAACGCCGTGCGCATCCAGGACGCGCGCCTGCAGCAGGCCCTCGAGGGCTTTCGCGGCGTCACCCTGAATGCCGCCCGCGAGATCGATGATGCCGCCAACCGCATCACTCGCACCCGGGACACGCAGGACATCCTCGATCAGTCACTGCAGGCAGCGGAGCGCTCACTGGACATTGCGACCCGTCGCTATCAGGAGGGCTATTCGGGGTTTCAACGGGTGCTCGACGCGCAGGCGGTGACATTCGCGCAGTCTGACCGAGCCGTTCTCAACCGGGGGCAGCATGTCAACGCCGTCATCGACCTGTACCGGGCGCTCGGCGGTGGCTGGACACCGGCCACCATGGATACGCTGCTACCCCCCGACATTCGCGACACCATGCAGCGGCGCACCGACTGGGGCGACCTGTTGCACCCCCCCCTTGCCCAAGAGCCGGATTCCACACAATGAGCGAACAAGCGCAGGCCGCAAGCGATACAGCGGATTCGACCCAAACGCCAGCGGCAGACACATCGGCAGCAGGCACTGTCACCAGGGGCAGCCTGGGCCTGCTGGCCCTGCTACTGGTGAGCCTGTGCTGGTACCTGCTGGCCGACCGGTTTACGCCCTACACCTCCCAGGCGCGCATTGAGGGGTATGTGGTCGGCGTGGCACCCAAGGTTGCCGGCATCGTTACCCACGTCGCCGTAGAGAACAACAGCCGGGTAACTGCAGGGCAGCCATTGTTCACCATTGACCAGTCGCAGTACGAGCTCGCCCTGCAGCGGGCACAGGCGGAGCTGGCCAACGCGGAAAAGCAGGTAGATGCCGGTGATGCCGCAGTGACTTCGGCACGCGCCAACCTGCGTGCAGCGCTGGCGAGCGAGACCCAGGCGCTGCAGGACTATACCCGCCTCAAGCGCCTGCGCGAGGAGGATCCGGGAACCCTCTCCGAACGTCGACTCGAGGTATCAGCGGCCAGCCTGGAGCAGGCCAGCGCTCGCGTCGCCGCTGCAGAGGCCGACATCCAGCGCGCCATCGAGCAGAAGGGCGGCGACTCCCTCGCCGAGAACACCATGCTGCAATCCGCCCGCACCGGTGTCGCCCGCGCCCAGCTGGACTTCGACAACACCACTGTGGTGGCCGAATCCGACGGTGTCATTACCGATCTGCGCGCCGAGGTGGGCCAGTTTGCCGGTGCCGGAACCCCGGTGATGACGCTGATCGCCGTGGCGGATGTCTGGATCAACGCCGCCTACACCGAGAACAACCTGGGCAACCTGCGCCCTGGAACGCCCGTGGAGATTGTCCTCGATGCGCTCCCGGGGCGCGTGCTCAGCGGTACGGTTCGCAATATCGGGGTGGGCGTCAGCGCCAGCAGCAAACCGCCACCCGGCGCGCTACCCACTGTGCAGAACAGCCGTGACTGGCTGCGCCAGGCGCAGCGATTCCCGGTGCAGGTGGCGCTGGAACTGCCGCTACAGGAGGAGGTCAGGGCACAGCTGCGCATCGGCGGGCAGGCCTCGGTCATCGCCTACACCGAGGGCCACGGCATACTCGGGATGCTGGGCAAGCTCTACATACGCTTCCTCAGTCTGTTGTCCTACGCCTACTGATGATGGGCCGTACTCACACCCTGCCAATTACAGCGCGCCGGACCTTCCGGCTGGCGACAAGCGTTGGTCTGTCGCTGGCCCTGGGCTACGGCTCGGGCCTGACCATTGCCTACATCGCACCCCTGTTCGCCGTCATGCTTGGCGCCCTGCCCGGGCCACCCCCGGGACCCCGCAAATTACTGGTGCTGCTTCTGTTCGTAATGGCCTCCCTGGGCATCGGCGTGGTACTCGGCCCCATGCTGCAATACGCCGCAGCTTCTGCCCTGCTGATCATTCTGCTCGGGCTGTTTTTCAGCAACCGCCTGGCACTGGCGCATGGCCAGCAGGCCCCCGCGACGCTCGTCGCCATGGGACTGACCGTCATTCCGGCTACCAGCGTGCTCAGTCAGGCACTGGCAAGTGCCGTTATCGCCGCACTGGTGGTCGGCATTGCGAGCGCGGTCTTCACCCACTGGATCGCCTTCCTGCTGTTCCCGGAAGACGCGGATGCCGCGCCCGCCCAGGACAAACCGCCAGCCCCCGCTGCTGCGAACTGGCTGTCACTGCGCGCCACACTCATCGTGCTACCCGCTTTTTTATTGACACTCGTCAACCCGGCGCTGTACGTGCCCGTAGCGGTCAAGAGCATCCTCCTCGGCCGTGAGTCAACAACCGTCTCGCTGCGTTACGCCAGCCGCGAACTGTTGGGATCGACCGCGCTGGGTGGCGCCTGCGCCGTCCTTGTCTGGTTCTGTCTGCAACTGGCCGTCAACCTGTGGTTCTTTGTCGGCTGGATGAGCCTGATCAGCCTCGTCCTGGGCAGCCGTATCTACGGCGTGTGGAAAAGCCGTTGGCCGCCCACGTTCTGGATCAACACACTCACCACACTGATCATTCTGCTGGGAGCATCCGTTGCCGACAGCGACCAGGGCAAGGACGTGTTCCAGGCCTTCGCCGTGCGCATGGCACTGTTCTTTGCCGTCACCCTGTACGCCGTGTTGGCCATGACGTTGCTGGAAAGGGTGCGCGCTGCGCTCGCCGCGCAGCGGCCGCCGCGTACCGCAGAAAGTGGTTGAAACTGAAAGGAGTATTCCAGTGCTGCAGAATCTGTTGCTGGGCCTGACGATGATGAGTATCTGCCTGCTGCTGCAGGGCATACTGGTCGTCGCTGCCCTGCGCTATTACGCCCGTCAACGGCACGCGATGCCCTCGCGGTTTCTGGCCTCCATGCGGGTCACCGGTGCGCTGATGCTGATTCTCATTGCCGGCAACACGCTGCAGTTTACCGCCTGGGCGCTCTTGTTCTACTGGCTGGGAGAGTTTTCCACCCTCAATGAGGCCATCTATCACTCTGCGGTCAATTTCGCCACGCTGGGCTATGGCGATGTTGTGATGTCAGCGGAGCATCGGCTACTCGGCCCGCTGGAAGCCATCAACGGCGCACTCATGATCGGCGTGTCCACGGCAGCGCTGTCGCGCGCCTTCGGCGTGGCCCTACAGGAACTGGTGACCACGCACCCGGGGCCGCCGCCGCATTGACACCCGGGGGATCTGCCCATAACCTCAAACGGGTAGCCGCTGCATCTTTCCGGTAGCCTAGCGCCGGCTATTCACCGCTCACGCATCAGGAGAACAATAATGAATCCGCGTCGCCAGCGCCCTTACCGCTATCTGCTTTTGCTCTGCTCAGCCCTGTCCCTTGCCATGAGCGCGGCAGCGGCGGAGCGACCCAATATTCTCGTCATCATGGGCGATGACATCGGCATCACCAACATCAGCAAATACAGCCATGGCATGATGGGTTACCAAACGCCCAACATCGACCGTATTGCCAACGAGGGCATGATGTTCACCGATTATTACGGTGAACAGAGCTGCACCGCCGGCCGCTCCGCATTCATCACCGGCCAACACCCGCTGCGTACCGGGCTGACCAAGGTCGGCGTACCCGGCGCCGCAATCGGCATCCAGCCCCAGGATCCGACCCTCGCCGAATTGCTGAAACCCCTGGGGTACACCTCGGGGCAGTTCGGCAAGAACCATCTGGGCGACCGCGACGAGTTCCTGCCCACCAACCACGGCTTCGATGAGTTCTTCGGCAATCTGTACCACCTGAACGCGGAGGAAGCGCCGGAGGATCCAGCCTGGCCTACCGACCCCAACATCACGCGCCTGGTGACGCCGCGAGGGGTTATCCGCTCCAGCGCCGACGGCAAGATTGAGGACCTCGGCCCCCTCAACCGCAAGCGTATGGAGACCGTGGACGAGGAATTCCTCGCCGCGTCACTCAACTTCATGGACCGCGCCCACGCCAGGGAACAGCCTTTCTTCGTCTGGTTCAACTCCACGCGTATGCACTACTACACGCACCTGAAAAGCGAAAGCAGCGGCCTGTCAGGCCAGGGCTTTTACAACGACGGCATGGTGGAACACGACAACCACGTGGGCGCACTGCTGGCCAAGCTGGACGAACTGGGCATTGCCGACAATACCATCGTCATCTACACCACCGACAACGGGGTGCACTACAATCAGTGGCCGGACGCCGGTATCACGCCCTTCCGCGGCGAGAAAAACACCAACTGGGAAGGCGGCTTCCGGGTACCAGCCATTGTGCGCTGGCCCGGCAAGGTACCGTCCAACACCATCTCCAACGACATCATGTCACACCTCGACTGGGTGCCCACACTGATGGCCGCCGCCGGCGACAGCGAGATCAAAAACAAGCTGCTGAAGGGCCACAACGTGGGCGGCAAAAACTTCCGGGTGCACCTGGATGGCTACAACTTCCTGCCCTACCTGACCGGCAGCGAGGAGCAGGGCCCGCGCAAGCTGTTTTTCTACGCCAGTGACGACGGCGACATGCTCGCGGTGCGGGATGGCGACTGGAAACTGGTCTTCGCCGAGCAGCGCGCGCACTCCTTCGATGTCTGGCGGGATCCGTTTGTCTCCCTGCGCATCCCCAAGGTGTTCAACCTGCGGCAGGACCCCTTCGAGCGCGCTGATACAGATTCCAACATGTACAACAGCTGGTGGGACAAAAAGATCGCAGCACGCGGTATTCCCGGCGCCATCCTGGTCCGGCAGTTTCTCGCAACGTTTGAGGAATTCCCCCCTCGGCAGCGCCCGGCATCGTTCACGATAGACCAGGAAATGGAGAAATTCCGGGAGGGGGGACGCTAAGGCGCCCCGCTCTGCCCATGAAATCAGTATGCCTGTTGAGTCGCCTGCCGGGCACCACACCGGAGGGCTTCCGAGACTACTACGAGAACAACCACTCGCGGCTGGGTAGTCGCTACTTCCCCTTCGTGAAATACGTGCGCAACCACGTCGTCTCGGCGTCACCTGCTGTGAATTTTGATGTCATCACGGAGTTTTTCTTCGCACCGGACCTGGATGTGGCGGGCGTGCACAGTGGCCGCGTACGGGAAATACTGGACGCCGACGAGCGCCGCTTCATGGACCAGCGGCTGATCCGGCCGGCGGGCGCCGAGGAGACACTGGTGACAGGCGCACCGCGTGGCGTGGAGGCACCGGGGCGCCTGCGCCTGATGCTGCTCCTGAACCCCATCACGGGCGCCGGTGGCGACTTCGCCGCCAGCGTAGCGGCCTGGGGCCAACAGCTTGCGGCAGATGGCAGTGTGCTGCGGGTGACCCTGGACCAGACCATGAGCCCGCTACCGGGCGGCGACAACGCCTTTCCCTACCAGGCACTGCTGAGCCTCTGGCTGGAAAGCGAGGAACCTCCGACACCGGGCGCACCACCGGCAGGCATCGAATTGGCGAGCACACTGCTCACGGAGGTGTGTGAGAGCCCGCCCGAGCTTCTGCGCGAGCTCTATCAGCCGGATGCCGGCTAGCCAACCTAGAAACACATTTTTGAGGACTCCAATGCCATGTGGCCAGCGTCAGTGTTCACGATGAAAGCTAGAGATCTGAACGTCTTTTCTCCCGCAGCGTGGCTACTGGTCACTGCACTGTTGTTCCCGAACCCCGCCGCCGCAATCACCCTGCCAGAGCCCCCTGAGAATGCCCCGAACATTGTCATCGTACTGCTGGATGATGTGGGCTTCGGTGCCACCAGCACCTTCGGGGGCCCGGTGGATACGCCCGCACTCGACGCACTGGCCCAGGTTGGCCTGCGCTTCAACCGCTTTCACACCACCGCGATCTGCTCCCCCACGCGGGCCGCTCTGCTCACCGGCCGCGACGCCCATGCCGCGAACGTCGGCGCTGTGCTGAACTCTGCCAGCACCATCCCGGGCTATCAGGGTGTGCTGCGCCCAGAAACCGCCACCATCGCGGAGATCCTGCGTGAGCAGGGGTACAGCACTGGCGCGTTTGGCAAATGGCACCTGACGCCGAACTGGGAGTCCTCCCCGCTGGGGCCCTTCGACCGCTGGCCGACGGGTGTCGGCTTCGATACGTTCTACGGTTTCCTCGGCGGCGAGACAGACCAGTACGAACCCACCCTCTACCGCGGCACAGCCGCTGTCCGGCGCCCGGCCGGGGAAAGCTACCATGTGACAGAGGACATCGTGGACGAGGCGATCGGCTGGGTCGACCTCGTGCAGTCCATCTCACCCGGCAAACCGTTTTTCGTCTACCTGGCACCCGGCGCAGCCCATGCGCCGCTGCAGGTACCCGCCCCCTGGATTCGCCGCTACGAAGGCCGCTTCGCCGACGGATGGGACCGCATGCGCGAGACCATTCTGGACCGGCAGAAGGCGCTTGGCGTGGTGCCCGCCGACACCGTGCTGACCCCCGCCCCGGAGGCACTGCCTGCCTGGGACAGCCTGAGCGCAGACCAAAAGCGGGTGGCTGAACGACTGATGGAGACCTATGCCGGCTTTCTGGAACACACGGATGCCCAGATCGGCCGACTCGCCAGTGCGCTGCGGCAGCGCGGGCAGTTCGATAACACGCTGTTTGTGTACATCGCCGGGGACAACGGTAGCAGCGCCGAGGGCGGACTGGGCGGCAGCATCAATTACATGGGCGCGCTGCAGGGCCTGCCCGAGAGCCTGGAACAGCAGTTGGCCGCCCTGGAGCGCATCGGTGATGAAACAACCTACCCGCAGTATCCCGCGGGGTGGGCCTGGGCGTTGACCTCCCCCTTCCAGTGGGTAAAGCAGGTGGCGTCACACCTGGGCGGCACGCGCGTCGGCGCGGTAGTCAGCTGGCCGCGGGTGATCGGCGATGAGGCGGGCGGGTTGCGCTCGCAGTTCACCCATGTGAACGACGTGGTACCCACCATACTCGATGCACTGAACATCGGCGTCCCGGAAACAGTGCGAGGCGTCCCCCAGCGGCCGATGGACGGCAGCAGCTTCCTGGCCAGCCTCACACGGGCCGATGCAGCAGAGCACCACAGCACCCAGCTGTTCGAGGTGAACGGCAACCGGGCCATTTACCACGAAGGCTGGATGGCTTCGGCGTTTCACCAGCGCCTGCCCTGGACCGTGGGCGTGCGCACCGCGCCAAGCCCCATGGAAGACGACCGCTGGGAGTTGTACAACCTCAATGAAGACTTCAGCCAGGCAAACAACCTCGCCAGCGCCGAGCCTGGCAAGCTGGTCGAGTTGCAGGCCCTGTTCCAGCAGGAGGCGGAGCGCCTGGGCATACTGCCACTGCGCAGCGCCATGGACACCATGAACAGTCACCCACTGCCAAACCTGCGCGGCGATCGCAGCGCGTTCAGCTACGGGCCCGATGCCGTGGGCATACCTGAAGCACAGGGTCCACCGCTGTTCAATCGCTCCTGGACACTGGACGCCACCCTGACCGGGCCCGCGCCCCGGGGCGTTATCGCGACCATGGGGGGCACCGTCGCGGGATGGAGCCTGTATCTCGACAATCACTCGCGGCCGGTTTTCCGCTATCGCAGCTTTGAAGTGGGCGAGATCATCCTGCAGGGCGATAACGCTGTGGACGGTGATGTGCAGCTGTCAGTGGACTTCGCCTACGACGGTGGCGGCTACGCCCGCGGAGGTGAATTCAGCCTGCTGGTTGACGGACAGCGCGTCGACCAGGGTCGCATTGCTGCAACGCCGCCGAGCTACTTCTCCATCGATGAGACCTTCGATGTGGGTGTAGATACCGGCTCGCCCGCCGGGACTTACCCCGCCGACAGTCCCATCGGCTACCCGCTTGCGGGCGCCAGCCTGCGCCGCGTCGAGATCGTCACGGGGCCCGCGCCCTGAAGGGCGCAGCCCCGGCGCGTGATCTGTGTCGCAGTCCCGGCACGCCAACGGCGCAGACAGCCCCGTTGAGCTATACTTCGCCGCACCTTACGCCAACGGAAACACAGGGAGGAGTTTCTTGAAGAATCATTTCTTCCTCGCGCGACAGCCCATTCTGGACCGGAATCTGAAGCTCTACGCCTACGAGTTGCTGTTCCGTTCGTCGGAGGAGAACAGCGCCCCGAGCGATCTCGACGACGACGTCGCCACCGCTCAGGTGCTCACCAATGCCATGGAAATCGGCATTGATCGCCTGTCACGCGGGCACATCACCTTCATCAACCTGCCGCGCCAGTTCCTGCTGGACCCCGACCTGCTGCCTATCGACCCGGTGCGGGTGATGCTGGAGATTCTCGAAGATGTCGTGCCTGACGATGATGTTATGGCGGGGGTCCAGTCCCTGCGTGAAACCGGCTTCAAGATCGCCCTCGATGACGTCGTCGAGTCGGAAGCCTATGACCGCCTGATGCCGCACATCGACACCGTGAAGATCGATATTCGCGCCATGCCGGAGGCGAACTGGGAAACGCAGATCAATCGCATCAAGCAATATGGCTGCAAGGTCCTGGCGGAAAAGGTGGAAACCGAAGAGGAGTTCCAGACCCTGAAGGCGCTGGGGGTGGATTACTTCCAGGGTTATTTCTTTGCGCGCCCGCGCATCGTCAGCGGCAAGCGACTGCCCACCAACAAGATTGCGCTGCTGCGCCTGCTGTCGCGTATCAGCGACCCGGACACCGACCTGGAAGAGTTGCAGACCCTGATCAGTCAGGACGTCGGCCTCAGCGTCAGGGCCCTGGCCTACGTGAACTCCGCCGCCAACGCGTTGAACCGCAAGATCGACTCCATCAGGGAGGCGATCGTATACCTGGGACGCGGCACCATCCGCAATTGGGTGGTGCTCTACATCATGAGCGGGGTTGAGGGCAAAGCCGACGAGATTGTCACCATGGGTCTGGTGCGTGGACGGCTCTGCGAACTGCTGGCGCAGCACTGTGGCCTGCCCAACGCCGACAGCTACTTCACAGTCGGCCTGTTTTCCGTGTTGGACGCACTACTTGATGTTCCGCTGGAAGAGGCGCTGAAATACCTGCCCCTGCCCGAGGAACTGCAGGAAGCGCTGGTACAGCGCCTTGGCGATCGGGGAGAAGCCGTTAGCTGCGCCCTCAGTCTGGAGGCCGGTGAAGCGGGCGCCGTGGATTTTCGCAACCTGGACGCGCTGGAGCTGGCCGACATTTACATGTCAGCCGTGCAATGGGCCGATATCGCCGCCCGCCAGGCCGGGCTGGAGTAGCCTCAGGCGGTATTATCGACCACGCCGGCCTCGGCGCCGTTCTTCTTCACCGAGGCAATACCGTTCTCCATCGCAGCCTTGCTCTTGTACATCTGGCTCTTGCCAATCACCTGGCTGTTGCCGGATTTCAGGACGAAGTAGGTTTCGCCGCTGGTCGCCACCTTGCGCTCATAGCGGCCATCCTCCGGTGAATTCTTGCGCACCGAGGCAATGCCTTTTTCCGCCGCGGCGCGGCTGTCGTAGAGCTGGCTGGTGAGGACAATCTGCCCATTGCCGCTCTTCAGGTTGAACATGAACTTTCCACTGGGGCTTTTCTTCAGGTCAAATTTACCGGCCATGGGGCACTGCTCTCCTGTGAATGGACTAATTCCAGCTTAATACAGCTTTGCGGTGCCGCCAACTCCCGGACACCTTTGACGCTATGTGCCCTGACCCTCATCCGCCGGAAAATCCGCCGCCTGAGTCAGCGCCTGCCAACGCTCCAGATTGGCGTGCTGCGCGTCAAGTTTGTCCCGGTACGCCGCCAGTACACCAGCGCCCAGCAGCAGCTGCACCGGCGGATCCTCCATTGCATACAGGTCGACCATGATCCTGGCAGCGCGCACGGGATCGCCCGGTTGCTTGCCATCCATCTGCGCGATCATATCGAGGCGGCTGTGCACATGCTCTTCGTAGGCGGGCAGCCGCACGCTGCTGCGCTGCATGGAGCGGCCGGACCAGTCGGTGCGAAATGCGCCCGGCTGCACCGAGGTCACCCGGATCCCCAGCGGCGCCACTTCCTTCGCCAGCGCCTCCATCAAACCCTCCAGAGCGTGCTTTGAGGCGCTGTAGTAGCCCGTGCCCGGGTTGGCCATGATGCCAGCCTGGGAGGAGTTGTTGATGATATGGCCGCTGCCCTGCTCGCGCAGATGGGGAAGCACAGCCCGTGTGAGCGCGAGCGCACCGAAGAAATTGGCCTCAAACATGGCGCGAACCGCCGCATCCTCGCCCTCCTCCACGGCCGCCACATAGCCATAGCCGGCGTTATTGACCAGCACATCGATACGACCAAAGGTGCTGACGGTGTCCGCAACCGCTGCGGCAATGGAACCTTCATCGGTCACATCCAGCGCCAGCGCAATGGCGCGTTCCGGCCAGGCGTTCACCAGATCGGCAACCGATTCGGGGCGCCGCGCCGTCACTGCCCCGCGTGCACCACGCTCCAGAGCCGTCCGCGCTATTTCACGCCCAAAGCCGGTGGAACACCCGGAAATCAACCACACTGAATCCTGCAATACGGGCATCTTCATTCCTCCAGGCGCCAGGCATAACTCGCGGCCCGCTCGCGCAGCTGCTCCGCGCGCTGCGCCGCGGTCATGCGCTGATTCTCACAGACATGCTGCTGCACGTCGGCCAGGGGTACCAGCCGCTGTTGCACAGACAGATCAGCACCTGGCTCCCCACCGGCGAACTCCGCCCAGCGCAGGGTCAGAATACCCTCGTCAAGGTCGGAGGGGTCGAGCCAGTTGTGTACGCCCGGGTCTGTCAGACTCAGGACATAGGTCAAGGTGCCGTCCGGATTGGCCAGGGACTGATGCCGATTCAGGCAGCCATTGCGGTCGGTGATGCGATTGGTCGTGCCCCAGATATTGGTGATGGGTGCGATGAAGTAGTCCGCGCCACCCAGGTTGATATCCAGCACCATGGCGGTTTCGGCGTCCGGCAGCCGGAAGTAGCCCATGATATAAATCTGGTTGCGTAACGCGCCGTCACTGTCGCGATCAATCGTGAACTCAAAACCATTGGCGGGCTTGTCCATCGCCTGACGATTCCAGCGTGTGGTCTCTGTGGCCCAGCGACGCATGTAGGTCTTGATGCGCTCGAGGTTTTCCGCTTCGCTGAACGGTGCCCGCGCGGGCGGCGAACCGAGCCGCTCGATAGACAACTCATTGACGCGGTCTTCTCCCCAGCGGGCGATCACATCGCGTATGTAGAATTCATGGCTCTCCGGCGGCGCCTGTACGTGATTGGCACGCCCATCCGCCGGACTCCCGTCCACGGTGATCTCGAAATATCCCTCCGGATCCACCTTCAGCTGTTTGCCATCCAGCAGTCCTACCGTTTTCATGGTGGGATCCCACAGTGTGAAGTAGTTTTCCACCAGACGCGGCTCGGAAACCCGGCCTCGAATCACGTAGCGCTCCGCACCGCTGATGGGAATCACCCGGTACACCGAGTCAGGATTGTCGATGCCCCAGCGGCTGCCGGGGATACGCTTTCCCGCTACCGTGTGCGGCAGGCGGCTGATGGTGATGACCTTGGGATACAGTGGGTCCTGGTTCAGCGCCCAGACCGTGGCGCCGAACATGACTTCCTCAAACGCCCATGCAAATGCGCGACGCATGGCATCACTGGGTGCAGCGTGCTCCAACCAGAATGTCCGCACCGCCTCACGTGCGCTGACAATCTCCGGGTGGTCGAAATACTCCAGCGCCAGCAATTCGTGGGCGCGCTGTTCGTCGGTGCTGATAGGGTTGTTGGGGCGTGGCATACAGAGATCCCTTCACTCGCCCGGCTACAAACCGGGTCTCGTTAACAGTGTCTGTTGCGACCCTCGGTGAGCGGACGGCAACGGGACTCAATGTAGCACTCCGCTCTGCCTATCAGCGCATGTGTATGCCCACTGGCGGTATGCTTTATCGACCCGAATTGCACACTTTTGGTGCACCACGGGTTCCAAGGGCTACAGAGAGACTACCCGGGCCGTGTGCACCACTGGGCCGGTCGGCGCGCCGGTCGGCGAACCCCCGGCAGGCTCGATACTAACCGCAATACCCTTGGACTGCCTGAGCAGCGCTCGCAGTCCCGCGGGCAGCGAGCGGGTCACTGATTCACCACCCACCGGCAGCAGCCCCATTGAAATTGGAGGTCCGGACTCGGGCAGCATCCACAATTCGAAGACTTTATCGACATCGGCCGCTACGGCGTTTACCGCACGTGCTGTGATTGCCCCTGTCTCCAGGTTTGCACTGAGTAACCAGAGGGGCTCGCTGCCATCCCCGATCACACTGACGTGATCGGGCGCAGAATCAGGAGGCGGCGGTGACGTGGTGAACGGGGAAGACACCACCAGGAGAACAACCAGCGCTGTGCTGGCTGCCAGGCTCCAGGCACGCCAGAGTCCTATTGATCGCCACCAGGCAGGGTGCAGATCCGCAGGCTCAATGCGGCGCGCAACGGCCGACCACACAGCCGAGGGTGGTGACACGGGAGCCAGCGTGAGGCCGAGTTCACCCAGAGAGGACTCCCAACGCCACACAGCGCTACGCACATCCGGCCGCTGGTGCAGCAGGCGCTCAAAACGGCGTCGTGCGCCACCGCGGAGAGTCCCCAAAACATATTCACCAGCGAGGAGGTCGACCAGCCTTGCGCTATCGTAGTTCACTGTTGCAAACACTCTCTCAGCCGCTGCATGCCGCGCCGAATCCGGCTCTTTACCGTACCCACAGGGGTCGCTTCCCTGGCCGCCAGTTCTTCATGGGTGAAGCCGTTAACAAATGCGGCGACTATACTCCGGCGCTGCAAGTCTGCCAGTTTGCCGAGGCATTCCTGAAGAAGGTCCGAAAACCCTTCCTGAGTGGGCTCAGTCAGCGACTGCTGCTGTACAGCTTCCATTTCCAGGGCATCCCGTCGCTTCGAGGCCCGGAGCAAGTCCAGCGCACGATAGCGAGCGATGGCGATGATCCAGGAGAGTACCAGACCGCGGTCGGCGTGGTAGTCGCGCGACTGCCCCCACACCTTGACGTAAGCGTCCTGCATCACATCCTGGGCCAGGGCTGAGTCACGAAGCATGCTGAGCAGCACGGCGTAGACGCGCGGTGCCGTCGCCTCGTAGAGCCTCTGAAAGGCGTCTCTGTCCCCCAGCGCGCTCCGCGCCAGCATGACTTCCAACTCAGCCTGATGTGTCATCCGCTACTGCATGCCCTCTGCCCTGGCGAGAAGCGCCATATCCTCGGCCTCGCGCTGCAGTCTCGCATTTCTGCGCGCAACATCATAGGCCAGCTCCGGATCAGGCAGGACATCCAGATAAAACATCGCGATCTCACGAGCGTGCCGGTAATCGCTTGCGTCCAGCCATTCTTTGAAGCGCAGATCCATAGTGCGCACAGTGAGATCAACGGGAAATCCAAGGCCGCGCTTTGCGAGCACCTGTCGCACCGCAATCGCCGGGACGGCGTGTGCCGCGGGATCAACCGCGAGTGCGTCTGTGTAGCGCTGCTGCTGCAACAACAAATCCATCAGTGCGGCACGCCGTTGTACTGAGGGAACTGCCGCGATCGCGTAGCGGAGGTCCCGCTCTGCCGCAGCCATCTCGCCCAGACTCCACGCCAGTTCAGCTCTCACCGAAAAGTGCCACGCCATAAGGTTGACGTCATCGGTGTTTGCGTTCAGGTCCTGCAGCCTCTCGTAGGCGCGTCTGCACTCTTCCAGCGAAACAGCCTGACGCGAAAAGCAGGTGACCGAGGCCATGGGCGAAACACTCAGTGCCACTCGCGAACACGCCCTTCGATACCGATCAATATCCCCCACAACCTGGGCGACGGCAGCCTCCAACAACCATGCCTGGCCATTGCCGGGTTGCTCGGCCAGCAAACGTCCCAGGAGAACGCTGGCCTGCTTAAAATCGTGTTCCGCCTGCGCCAGCCAGGCGAGGTACAGCAGTTTTTCTGCGGCACTTGCACCCGTGCTGTCTGCCAGTGCCTGCCTGGCCACGGCCAGCAAATGATCGTCACCAGACACCGAGTAGCGTTGCAGCAGATCCCGTGGCGTAGCCGCACCGGTCGTCGAGTCTGCTTCCGCGCCAGTGTGTCGATGCACACTGTGCGCATCAGCCTCCGGCTGGACGAGAACGAGCAGGAGAAGCGCGACAAGGCTAACGCAACAGGTCGGCGAAATCGTCATCCTCAGCATCAGAAACAAACTCCAGATCGTTGATGTCACGCGGCGACGCGTCTGCAGGATCGGCAAACACATCGCGCACAAAGGCGGAAAAACTCTGCAGGCGCGGCGGCTCGGGCGCCACGGGCGGCTGTCCGCCCGGCGGTGGAGCCGGGACTACCACCCGGTCACCGCCGTCTGAGCAAGCAACCAGGAACAGGGAAACGAGCAGAATCGCACATGAATGTCTCATAAACATAACTCCTTCTGCCTGTCAGGACGTTGGGGTTGGCAGCGGCGCGTCAGCGGGACTACCGGGATACGGTTCCAGCAGATACGGAAAGCGGTTGTCGAGTTCCGACGCAGAAAGCGGCGCACCGTCGGTCAGGGCGACATTTCCGATGGCCGCGTCCTCTGGCATACAGAACCCCAGGTTCACACCTGAACCATCAGGCCCCAGCGGCAAGTCGTGGCACAGCGCGCCCATCACCACGCGCAATGCGATATCCACCACATCGTCGCCAGGCCGCCTGCCATTGGGAAACCCCGCAAGATCACCCGCTGCGAGCCCCAGTGGCTGCTGCTGCGAACGCGGCGTGGCTTCAACCATGGTGTTGAGCCGCAGCATTTCCGCGGGCACGCCATCGGAGAACTGGTTCACATCGGCGAATCCGGTGAGGAAAGCCGCGACAAGGTCTGTGCGGGGAAGATTGACCGGCGCAAGGGTTGTCAGCGATGTGCCCAGCGCTGCGTTGACGGCATCGCGAAACAGCGTATCAATAATCGCGGGGAGCACCGGATTCGTGACAAAGTCTGCAAACTGTCCATCGTCAGCAGGTTGGCTACCGTTAAACCTGTCTTTCTGGTCGTAACCGATGACCAGTTCATTCACGAGCGGTGCTGAGAGCCTTGAAACCTGGGTCCATGCCCCGCCACCAACCTCGGGTTTTTCGAGCGTCGCTTGGGGATTGAGGATCGTTGCCTGAGGCAGGCTCGCCGTCGTCCATGCACCAATGATTCCCTCGTCTCCTGCAAGACAGTCGCGGTGCACCTCCAGCGAGATAGAGGTGACGTTGTTGCGTGACAGGACGTTGCGCGCCGGATCCTGGGTTATGCCACCCGGAAATCCCCCGCCATCACCGGCTCCCGGTGCACTGTCGCCCTCCACGGGCACAAAATTGACGAGATCAAAAACTTCCCCCAGCGCCAGTTTGAAGGCCTCGTACCTCTGTCCAACGAACACCCGTCCCTGTTGATTGCAGCCCGGGATATCAATCATGTGCACAAAGCTGCGCGCATACGTTTCGTAATTGCCGGGACCGCCAAACGTCTTGGTCCCCGCGTAGTCGAATGGCTTGCCAAACTCTGCGCTACCGTTGCGTGCATCAATGACTGACTCGCCGCCGGTGCGGCGCGCGCCTTCCACAACATCGACGCTATACGTGTCGAAGTGGCTTAAACCGGGCGAGTTGTCAGCGGATACCGGCCCGATATTGCGCAGTACCGAAGTGACAGATTTGTCACCAATGGTCAGGGGAACTACGCCACCAGCGGGCACATTGCTGCTGAAGCGAAACTGGAAAGTCCTGTCCTCGACCGCATCCCCGTCATTGTCGATGTGAATCTCGTAGAGTGCGTTACTGTCCAGGGGAAAGTAATTTGGTCCCCCATACGCCGCTTGCAGCGGTATGTAATTGGCAATCATCGTGACGTAACCCGAACGATCGGGCTCGTAACTCATGAAGAGATAAAAATCCGTCGCGTCGACCTGCGGATATTTCGTGATGAACGGGGCCTCGCGGTGGCTCGACGCGCCAGCGGGGAGCGATAGGGTCATGGCGACAGAAGCCGCCAGTATCAGTTTTTGCATGTGCCTCTCCTTCTAACTCCAGGGTTTCACCGGGGTTACGTCCCTCGCGGGACCAAAAGATGCAAAGCATGCTTAAAAATTTCTCAAACGTGAGGCATGGGCACTCGCCTCCGCGCAACGGGGTGCGCACACGGTGCCCTCTCAGCCGATGCGGCCCGTGGGAAGCGAACGACTCACTGGGGGACCCCATTGATCGCGCCGCGTAAAAACTCCTGATACGAATCCTCGGATTCCGAGCGCAACAATATTCCGGTGCCCACTGCATACCACTGTGTTTCCGAGGAGCGAGCGGGAACGCCTGAACCGCCCGTTTCCACCGACTCCTCGAGTACCCGGCAGGCCGTGTACGTGCCTGCCGGCACGGTGATGGTCTCGGTGCCCAGGTAAGTGGTCTTCAGTTCGACGGTGTCACTGGAGGAGTTGCCTCGACTGTCCTGCAGCGTCGACGAATAGCTCTGCTGAAAGCTCTGCCCTGCGGCCAAATCCCAACGGTTGAGTTTGAACGGCGCCAGTGTCACTGTCGCCGACGTCAGTGGAGGCCGAGCGGTTTCCACCTCGCTGCCGTAGTAGCGTAAACGCTGGGCTCCCGCGTTGATCGAGAACCAGGTCAAATTGGTGGCCAATAACTCCCCCCCGCTGCGCTGCTCCAGCCGCATGCGGATGGCAGGGTTTCCCTGGAACAGCCCCGTACCGTCAATCACCTGATCGAACTCGGCAACAAATTGGCCGCCACCGGGGCCCGGCCTGCGATATTCAGACACGAACCGCGTACCTTGCCTGAATAAATCCGGGCTGAAGCAGGCACTTAGCGGCTGTGTACCGTAGTCATTGCCTGAGGCGGCCTCGAACACCGGGTTGAGGAAGAAGACCTCGTCGCTGGCGAGGAAGGCCATCAGCGCATCATTGCCCGCAAACCCCGAGGTGAACAGACGACAGGGGGCCATCGAGCCACCGCATAAACCCCGGTGTTGCTTGCGCCAGCCTTCGAAGCGGTAGCCGTCCGCAGGCCGGGCGACAAAGGTTTCGTCAAACAGAAGGTCCACCACGTTCACCACGCAGGTATCGCCGCCGGGGCAGCTGAGTGAACCGGAGCGGGTGGTGACGGAACCCCCTTCAGGCACCGAGATGGAGATCTTGCACGCACCTAATACGGCAGTACAAAGTAAAACAAGGAGATATCGGGGTCTGGGCATCCTTCTCCCTCCAGCCGTGTTGCGACGCCCCATGATACGCCGCGAGGCGCTTGACCACAAAACCAGAGGAAAATGCCCTGATGCACGGGGAACGTCGATTCGCCGAGCGACCAGTGAACAGGGAGGGTGCGCTACCGATGGTCCCGACAGACCATCGGTAGCAGCAGATGCTAGCTGTTGGGCAGGATCACCGCATCGATGACATGAATCACGCCATTGGAGGCGCTGATATCCGTCGCTGTGACGTTTGCGGCATCCACTTTCACGCCGGCCTCAGATGCCGACACGGCAATGGTGTCGCCCTGCAGGCTGGTGGCTTCCGTCAAGGCAACTACATCAGCTGCCATCACCTTGCCCGATACCACGTGGTAGGTGAGGATAGCCGTCAGCTGGTCCTTGTTCTCGGGCTTGAGCAGATCGTCCAGGGTACCGGCGGGCAGGGCTGCAAACGCGGCATTGGTCGGCGCAAACACGGTGAACGGGCCTTCGCCCGAGAGAGCGTCTACCAGGTCAGCCGCCTGCAGCGCAGCCACCAGTGTGGAGAAGTCGGGATTGCCGACCGCTATCTCGACGATGGTCGGCTTGGCCGTTGACTCGTGATGCCCATGATCGCCGGCCGTAGCAGCGAAAGACGTTAGCAGCAGACCGCCAAGGGCCGCCAGGGACAGATATTTCGTGACGAATCGCATAATGAAGCCTCGCAGGTTGCCAGATGTGTCGAGTCGGCGACTCAACATCATTGCAACCTACGAGCAGCGAGGGGGCACGGACCTGCCCTGTAGACCTTTTGCCCATGCGCCAGTTTGACGCCGGGAGGCGCTACCAGTTGAGTTCCAGCGGTGGAATGCGGGCGTCGATCAGGCACGGGCCCTTACCCGCCATCGCGGACGCCAGTTGCTGACTGAACTCTTCCGCCGTTGTGGCCACGCTCGCCCGCACGCCCATGCCGGCAGCGAGCGCCTGGAAATCCATGTCGGGCTTGCCGATGGCCAGTGAGCTGGCCGCTTTCGGGCCAGGCTTGCCACCGCGCGCGCCGGTGCGTGCAAATTCCACCTCGAGCACGCTGTACTTGCGATTATTGAACAGCACCACGGTGACATCGAGCTCCTCGCGTGCCATGGTCCACAGCGCCTGCACGGTATACATTGCGCTGCCGTCACCCTCCAGGCAAACCACTTTCCTCGACGGCGCGGCAACCGCGGCACCCACCGCAGCCGGCAAGCCCCAGCCAATCGAGCCACCGGTCAGATTCAGCCAGTCATGGGGCCGGGCCTGCGCCGTCGCAGGGAAACAGGCCAAACCGGAGGTGATGCCCTCATCGACTACGATGGCGTCCTCCGGCAGGTAGCAGGCCAGCGCCTGCGCGACGGTGCCTGCATTGAGCTCGCCCGTGGGCGCCTCGGGCAATTGCAGCTCGCGCAGCGCTGGCGCCGCCTGACTGGCGGCACCAACACGCGTGACGAGGGCCTGCAATGCGCCCTCAATATCGTCGTTGGGGCCTGCGAGGCTGAGGATGTCGCAACCCTCCGGCGAGAGCACGCTGGCCACATTCGGGTAGGCGAAAAAGGACACCGGCGCTTTGGCGCCCAGCAGGAGCAACTGTTCAGTACCCTCCAGTTCCGCGATCGCCAGCTCCGCCAGATAGGGCAGACGCTCAATCACCGCGGTTCCCGCACCGCGGCGCACCCGGGCCGGGAAAGTCTCGGTCAGCACGCGGGCGCCCGTGGCCTGAGCCAATCTGCTGGCCAGTTCCCCTTGCGCCTGGCTGACGCAACGGCCGCCCAGCATGATGACGGTAGCCTTGCCGTTCTCGAGCATGCTGGCGGCCTTGTCCAGCCGGTCCTCAGGTACTGGAGTTGCGGCATCCAGAACCGGCGCATCAGCTGCACCGGAGAGGTTGTCACCCCAGGACACATCAGCCGGCAGCACGAGGGTAGCTACCTGGCCTCGACCGGCCTGGCGAATCGCCTCGGCGCCATCCCGGGCGATGTCTGCTGATGCACAGGAAGTATGCACCCAGTGCGACACCGGGCCGGCGACGCCTGCGATATCGGACGTCAGCGGCGCATCGTACTGCAGGTGGTAGGTGGCGTGATCGCCCACGATATTCACCATGGGCAGGTTGCCTTTTTTCGCGTTGTGCACATTGGCCAGCGCATTTCCCAGCCCCGGCCCAAGGTGCAACAAGGTGGATGCAGGCTTGCCCGCTATCGCGGCGTAACCCGCCGCTGCCCCGCTGGCGACGCCCTCAAACAGGCACAGCACGCAGCGCATGCCATCCACTTCATCCAGGGCAGCCACAAAGTGCATTTCGGACGTGCCCGGGTTGGTGAAACAGACATCCACACCACCGTTGACAAGGGTTTGAATCAGACTCTCTGCACCGTTCATGGCGATTCCTTATTGCCTGTCGCCCTCGATGGCGACGTATCCGCGGGAAGGGTTGCCCCATGGCAGCCCCGAGTGTCGAGAGACTACGTTAGTTCCCACCGCGAGACTGTCAAGCAGTCGATAATCCGGGTGTTGGTAGCTCATATTCTGTCCGGTTGCGAAGCCAGGTTTGCGTCCGGTTTTACCAAGCCCTGGATTGGAGGCAAAAAGTGGGCCGGACAGCTGGGTGACAGGGACTGTTTATCGGGAGTAGTAGGCAATCATCCCCGCTTCCAGTGCCCTGACATGCGGATGGTCGCACGGCAGCGTCTTTGTGACCTCACGCATCGCGCTCACCAGTGTTCCGAGCTTCTGATCATTGACGAGCGCATCCACGGCAACGGAATCGCCTTCGAAATCCGCGCGCCAGAGCTTTTCAAGATGAGGCGCCAGACGGGCCGGCACCGTGTATTGATCCTCGCTCGTCCAGGCCGTGCGTGACAGAACCAGGCCATACCCGTCTTTTCGGGTTTCGGTCGTCGTTGTGCTTACCGTTGCGGTAACAGGGTTCGCGCCCAGGCAATCCGGATATCTGCTCTGGTAGTCCAGCAGGTACGTGGCGAACACGACATTTACAGCGCGCAGGTCGTTGGCCAGAGAGGAAAAGTCCTGTCTGGCAGACGGGCTGATCATCGACATGGCTTCGCCAGCCAGCGCGAAAAAGGGCTTGTAGGCTTGCGTATAGTCCTGATCGAGTTCCTTGAGGGTTGGATAATCTCTGGAAATCAGCGCATTGAGGTAATCCCCACCACGCAAATGCCGGAACGGCGCCAGTTGCTCCAGCTTCTCCGAGAGCAGCGCATCCAGCTTTTTCATCTGTTTGATATCATCCTGAAAGAAATACTGCTGCTCGATCTGAACGACAGGTCGTGCGCTGTTGCTCTGCTCGACAAGCGCAAGGATTTCATCAGACAATTCCCGTTGCAGACTGCGGCGCTCTTCCGTGATGTCCTGCCACACGTCTGCCAGGCCGCCGATGTCGAGCGCGTTGCCGTATCGGCTCTGCATCCGTTGTGCGAAGGTCACCTGCTCGGCCAATGCGTGCAGATCACGTTGATCGGAGATGGCCCTTGCGGCTCTCTCCTCGAGCTGATCATCGAGTTCATGGGACAGTGCATCGGCCTTGTCTTCAAAAATGCTGGCAATGGCCCGACATCGCCGCTGGCTGGACATCAGGCAATCGACACCGTTGTCGACCATGGTGGAAAACGAGACCATGTACTGCAATTCATCAATGCGTTTGGCGCTCTCGACATAGGCCTGCGCAGCCTGCAGTGCATAGGCATCGAGTTTATCGGTCACAAGATCCTTCGTTTCGGGATACTCCTGCAACTGCGCGCGCGCATTAATGAACAGGAGATCAATACGATCCTGGTGCTTGTCCATGTTCTCGATCCGGGCGAGCCGCAGTTCTTCCTCGCGAAGGTCTTTCTTCCGTGCTGCGATCTGCGGCGCGAGCTCAGTGCGGTAATTCGCATGGTACTGGCCGAGTTGAAAGGTCTGAAAATGGGGCTGTATGGCGTCCAGCCTGGCGGGATGCAGTTTCGTGTCACTCGCAACAAGGGCTTTGATGGCATCCCACCACGCCGTGACGATAGGGGCTTCGAGGCGCCTGTAGTGTACGTCTTTATAGGTTTTGGCATCGTGCACGAGGTGCGACAGGGGCCGGGCATTGCACACATCCCCGAGCAATGCACGGGCTTGCTTCAAACCTGCTGCGTCAATCCTGTCGTAGGTCGCGCCAAATGCATCTCCGAATTCCGGGATACTCAACACAGCAAGGTTATCCGCCGGTTGTCTGGCGTTCTGGCGGATGTCACTGGACTTGTCGATCCATCGCTCCACAGCGCGCGGACACTGCGCCGCAGCGGCCTCGAGCTTCTCACGTGTGTTCAAACCGGCCAGGGTTTCCGTGAGGTGCTTGAGCTGCTCAACCTGCGCGGCCGGGACAAAAACCGCTTTCCCGCGTCTGGCGCCCTTTGTACCGTGACGGCTGATCTCTGCAAAAGCGCCCACTGCCCCATCAGGCGTTTGCGCAATTTCCAGCAGAACTTCGCCCGTGCGCGCCCCCGACTGTGTTGTCAGGCGCAGGTACCCCAGCACAGGATCAAATGTGCCCTGCACCGGAATCGCGGTGGCAAGCGGGAGTTTCAGGTATCCCGGGTCAACGCTGTCGCCCAAGAGCAACGTGCCGGCGACGGCTTCCCCCTCTTGTTGCAGTGTCAGGCTTACTGGACGGTAGGCCGTTCTCTCCGCCACAATGCCTTCAAACCGCGTTGTCAGCACCTGCCTGAATGACTGCGCGACGTCCGCATCTTGCGCGTTCGCTTGACTGGCATCATCACAGGCGCACAGGGTACAAAAAAGCAGCGGTATGAACAGTGCCCGCTGAAGCGTTACGCGCATGCCGATTCTTCCTCCATCAGGCTACCTTCGGTAACTTCCAGATACCGCCTGGACAGTGGCGCACCTGAGCCAGCTGCCATCGCCGCAACCGTATCGACCAGGCTTGTACTGTGTCGGACGCGCGGGACGCTCCCACCGTGCCGGGCACTCACCCCCGTAGTGTCCTCACCAAGAGTGGAAGACCCATTGAGGTTAACGGGGCAGTTCAAACCGAGTCAACCGCTCTCCGCAGGTCTCCCCACGCGTGCAGCGCTCTTTTGCGCTGAATGGCTAAGCTCATGGAGCGGCATCTCTGGAAGTCGGCGCTCCAGCTGCGCCTGAATGGAGCCCGCGCAGTGATGGATGAGAATCGGCGTTCAAGCTCTTCCGTTCAGCGTACCGCCAGCAACGCCTCGGCATCAAACGCTATCTGCCGCAGCTGCTGCGGCGCGCGACC
>CAJXUQ010000009.1 GCA_913061145.1 uncultured Haliea sp. | reverse complement strand
TGGCGCGGCCTGCAGCGGTTTTTGCAATATTTGGAGGCAAAATCCCTAGGACCCCTACGTGGATATTCACGGCGCCAGCAAGGGCAAGTTTGTGCCTGTCGGCCATTTCAAGCAGATGTTTGCCGGCTCGGAGCTGTTTACCGGCGCGGCCCTCGACGGCGTGCCGCAGGACATTGCCGATGATGAAGTGGCCGCCATGCCCGACATGGCGTCCATGCAGCAGTGCCAGTGGAACCCTGAGCTGGCCTGGTTTGCCAGCGATCTGTATCTGCAGGGAGAACCCTTCGAGGCCTGCTCCCGCACGATTCTCAAGCGTCAGCTGGCGAAAGCCGCTGCCATGGGGTTTACCTTCAACCTGGGGATAGAAACCGAGTTTTTCATCCTGCGCAAGGGGGCTGACGGGCGCCCGGTGCCTTTCAGTGAGCGCGATACCCTGGGCAAGCCTTGTTACGACATCCCCAGCATGATGGATAACATCGTGATTATCGACGAACTGGTTCAGGCGCTGACTGACATGGGTTGGGGTGTTTATTCCTTCGATCACGAGGACGCCAACGGCCAGTTCGAAATTGATTTCAATTACGCGGATGCGCTGACCATGGCCGATCGCCTGGTGTATTTCCGCTTGCTGGCCAACGAAATTGCGCGCAAGCATGGTGCCTTCGCCAGTTTCATGCCCAAACCCTTCGCCGACCGCACGGGTAGCGGCGCCCATTACAACATGTCCCTGGCGAGTGTGGACACCGGGCAGAATCTGTTCGCAGCGAGCCCGGATGCCGATCGCTATGCCTGCGGTGTTTCCGACCTCGCCTACCAGTTCATCGGTGGCGTGTTGCGCCATGCCAAGGCCATCAGTGCAGTGGTTGCGCCCACCGTGAACAGCTACAAGCGACTGGTGCGGCAGGGCAGCATGTCCGGTTCCACCTGGGCACCGGTGTTCTGCTGTTACGGTAACAACAATCGCACCAATATGTTGCGTATCCCCAGTGCCGGTGCACGGGTCGAGTGCCGGGCGCCAGATATTGCCTGCAATCCCTATCTCGGTGCGGCCCTGATGCTCGCTGCAGGACTGGAGGGCATTGAGCAGGGCATTGACCCCGGTCAGCCACACCGGGAAAACATGTACCACTACAGTGATGCGGAGATCGCCAAGGCCGGCATTCAGTGCCTGCCCAAGACCCTCGCCGAGGCGACAGAGGCTATCGCCGGTGATGAGCTGGCCTACCAGGTGCTGGGCCCCTCAATGCACAAAGCCTTTGTCGACTTCAAACGGGCGGAGTGGGACAGTTACCACAATACCGTATCGGACTGGGAAGTGGCGCGCTATCTGCGGCTGTTCGGGTAAGCGCCGGGGCCGGTTGTCGCGACTTGCCTTTGCCTGTCGCGTCCATACACTGTAGGTTTTCCATTGCTCGGGTCGGATCATGAGACGAACCAAGGAGGATGCAGCGAAAACCCGGCAGAGCCTGGTGGACGCGGCGCTCAAACTCTTTGGCCAACGAGGCTACAGCGGCACCACCCTGCGACTTATTGCGGAGGAAGCAGGGTGCTCCCGCGGGCCCATCTACTGGCATTTCGCCAGCAAAGAAGAGTTGTTTGAAGAAATCCTTGCCTACTCACAGCTGCCGCTGGAGCGGCTGGTTGCGCTGCACCACGAGGCCAGCGATCCGCTCGCGGCCGCAGCGGACTTCTCTCGCCAGTGGCTGCGTATGCTGTTGGATGATCATTATTTTCGGCAGTCATTCGAGATCTTTCTCAACAAGACCGAGTTTACCGAGGCGGTATCAAAAACACTGGCGCGCGAACGCGCATTGACGGCCTCCCTGATTGCGACCTTTGCGGCCTGGGTGGAGCGCTACCGTCGGGAGCAGGGCGTTCAGGGAGGTGTTGCGAGCCGCACGGTGGCGCTGTCCATGTATGCTTACCTGATGGGACTGACCCAGAGCTGGCTGTTCGATTCCGGCATCACCGACCTGGATAACAATCTCGACTTCTTTGTCGGTGAGTTTCTGCGCCTGCTACGCACAGTCCAGTGACTGCGCACGCATCATCTGCCGAATTTTTCGCTCAAGAAAGCGGTATTCATCGAAATCCAGTATGGCATCGCGATCGGTGCTGCTCTTCTCCAGGCCGGGACGGATGGTCTCCAGCAGGCGCCCGGGCCGCGTGCCCATAAAAAACACCACGTCACCCAGATACAGCGCTTCCTCGATGTCGTGGGACACCATCAGTACGGTGGTGCGTTCCTGGTGGACGATTTCCAGCAGCAGGCTCTGCATCTGCCAGCGTGTTTCCGGGTCCAGCGCGCCGAAGGGTTCATCCATCAACAGCAGTGACGGGTTACTGGCGAGGCTGCGGGCGATGGCTACGCGCTGCTGCATGCCGCCCGAGAGCTGGTGTGGGTAGGCGCGTTCGAAGCCATCCAGCTTGACTGCCTTGATGAAGTACGGCACCACCCCCTCGCGCAGGCTGAGCGCTTCGCCCCGGGCTTTAAGGCCGAACGCGACGTTCTCCTCAACTGTCAGCCAGGGAAAGGAACTGTAGTTCTGGAAGACCATGCCGCGGTCTATGCCGGGACCGAGGACGGTGCTGCCATCCACGGTGATGTCGCCTTCATCCTGCGTTTCCAGGCCGGCAATTATCCGTAACAAGGTGGATTTACCGCAACCGGAGGGTCCCAGTAACACCCCAACCCCGGTTTTCGGCAGTTCGAAGTTGATGTTGTCCAGCGCGGTCAGGGTTTGTCCCGAGCGCAGCAGAAAACGCTTGCTGACGCCCGAGACGGTAAGTCCGCTGTGTGTGCCTGCGGTCATTTGTTCAGCGCTGCCGCCAGCGGCGTCGTGTCGACCCCGGCCGCCATCGGCATGGCCTTGTCGATGAAGCCAAACTTCAACCACCAGTCCGTGGTGATATCCCAGTGGTTCTGCATGCCGTCGGCGGCAATTCCGAGGGGCAGTTCACCGTCTTTCAGGCCCATGAAGATCGCGGCCTGGTCGCGGTCGAAGACGAAGATACCGCCCTTGAGAATGTCGCCCGTGCTGCCCAGCACCTGCTCGACGTCCGCCACCGTGAACTGCAGGCCATCTGCGATGATCTGGTTGGCTTCCGCGGTGTTTGTCTTCCAGAAATCCACGGCGTTGAAGTAGGCCCGGGTGAGTTTGGCCGCGTCTTCAGGCCGCTGCTCCAGGAAGGCCGTGCTCATGTAGAGGGCGTCGCCCAGCAGCGCCGTGGTGATGTACTTTTCCTCGGTGGAGTCTGCTGCCACCGTGGCGCCTGGCATGGCTTCAAGCACCTGGGAGCCAAAGGGTTCCCAGAATTCCGCGGCGGCCGCGGTGCCGCCCACCATCGCGCCCACGGCATCGTCCATGATCAGGTTGGTGAAGGTGACTTCATTGATTCCCACGCCGTTGTCGGTGAGCCATTCAGCCATGAAGATCTGTGTCAGGCCACCCTCCAGCACTGCGACTGTCTGGCCTTTGAGCTGCTCCGCGCTGGTGATGCCGGGTGCGAGGATGATTTTATCCGTGCCGTAGGACGGATTGGTGTAGGTCACCAGCTTGATGCCAACGTCCTTGTCGGCCGCAATGGGACCATACTCCGCGGTGCTTGAGGTGGCGTGGAGTTCCCCCGCCGTCATCAGGGCGAAGCTCTGGTAGGGATCCTCGATGATGCTGATGTCGAGCTCCAACCCCTCGGTCAGGCCCTTCTCCTTGGCGATAAACCAGAACCCGTAGCCGGGCCAGGAAAAGAGTGAGAGTTTCACGGGGTCAGCGGCCTGGGTGGCCGACCCCAGGGCCAGGGCCAGGATGGCAATACCGGATCGAATATAGCGCATAGTGGTGCTCCTTTGCGGTTGAGTGCTGCTAGTGGGACTCGAGGTAACGAAACGCAGTGCGATGCAGCAGTTTGAACAGTGCGTCAAAAAGCAGGCCGAGCAGGCCGATGACCAGAATGCCGGCCATGATGTCGTCAATATGCACAAAGCGCTTGGCGCGCATCATCATGGCGCCAATGCCATCGGTGGCGGCGACGATTTCGGCGATTACCAGATATGTCCAGCTCACCGCCAGCATCTGTCGCAGCACATCCAGATAGCCTGGCAGGCTGGCCCTGAACGTGACCGAAAGCAGAATCTGGGGCGCGCGCAGGCCGAGGGTGCGGGCGGTTTCGATGTATACCCTGGGCACCTGGCGGGTAACGTCGGCGAGCATGATGATGAGGAAAAACAGCACGCCGATCACCAACAGGGCGATTTTCTGCTCGTCCCCGGTGCCCAGCCACATCAGTAACAGTGGGATGAACGCCGGTGCCGGCAGGTAGCGGAAGGCGCTGGCTACCGGGCCCAGTACGCGATCGATGGGACGGTAGGCGCCCATCAGCAGACCCAGCGGCAGGGCAATCGCCACGGCGATGCCGAAACTGAGCAGAATGCGCTTCACGCTCGCCCAGATATCGCTGGCAAAATCCTTCTCCACCAGTAATTCATACAAACTGGTAAACACTTTTTCCGGCCCGGGAAACAGGCGCGGTGGCGCGATCTCGGCATGCGCGGCAAGCCACCAGCCGCCGATGAACAGCGCCCAGCCCAGAATGCCCAGCACAGTTCGGGAGCCGGCGACGGCAGCGACTCTGCGGGCGGAACTGAATAGCGGGTTGGCCTGATGCATCGCGATCTAGAACGCCGTCAGGAAGCTGAGCGCGTCGACACCGACCGCGCGCCCCTCGTTGAGTGAGGTCTTTACCTCATCGGCGCCGTATTCTTCAGCGTAAATGCGTGCCACCCGGTGTTTGTGAAAGGCACGCGCCTGCGGCACAAAACCCAGTGTCTGTGCCTCGACGTCGGGCTGCATGCTGCGATGCAGCTCTGGCAGGCGGTACCAGCCCAGCGTGGGCTTCTCGTGGTGTGCATTGTGATAGCAGAAATTGAGCACCAGCAGGTTGATGGCGGGAAAGCGGTGTGACAGGAGGTTGCTGTAGGTGTTGCGCTGTTCGTACTCGGCATCACCCTTGTGGGGAAACACTGTATCCGGGTCGTCGAGATTAAAGATCACCTCGTAGTTGTGCTGGTAGCAATCCATGAAGCGCAGGGCAGTGAGCAGCAACAGCTGCGCCAGCGCGTACAGCAGGAAGGCAACGGGGCTGATGAACAGTACCAGCCCGAGCAGTGCACCACGAACCAGCAATACGCGCAGCACACGACCGCGTTGAGCGCGTTTGGACTCGATCACCCAGGGTGCGAGGACCAGCATGGTGTGCATCATGATTTCAACGGCGGGTATGTAGGCCCATTCCGCGGCATGCACCAGCCTCGCGAGGCCGGGGTGGCGTTTCAGGAAGCTGCGGTAGTCCCACACCACGGGGTCGTAGTTGTCGACATGGTGGCGCATGTGCTTGTAGCGGATATCCTCAAAGCGCCCGTAGCAGCTGCCGGTTATCCAGTTGAGAACCTTGCCCAGTGCCGCGTTGGTCTTCGCCGACATGAACACCGCGTTGTGTCCGCAATCGTGCAGCAGGTAGGCGGCGATCAGCATGCTGTGTGCCAGCACGACAACGCCCAGCGCGTTGACCGCCGCACTGGGCTGGAACAGCGCCGCCCAGCCGCCTGTATAGGTCAGTGCAATATAGGCGAGCACCAGCAGCGTGTAGTGCGCGCCCGCGGGGTCGCGCAGTTTGAGAGCGTCACGCATGACGGGCCTCCTTGGTGGCGTTGGCATGCGACCAGCGCGCGAAGTGCCTTTGCTCCTCGGCGCCAATCCAGCGGTTGAGTTCCCAGAGGTCTGCGATGGGGGCGTTGGTAAACGGCAGGTGGTGCAGATAGCCATCGGGCCCGAATTCCGGCGTCAGTGTTGTTTCGCTGTAGCCCCGCGCCTGCTGCGCCTGCCAGATGGCCTCCCAGCAGCGCTGGTGACTGGCCAGTGCGTCGGCATACTCGGGTGCGCCGGGGTGGGGCACCTGGGGCCCCTGGTCATAACCGACGCGCCCGTGAATGTGGTGTGCGTGTTGCGCGGCCAGGGTGACGGCGTCCCACTCACTGTCCATCAGGCGTTCGCAGACGACCACCCAATGGCTGAAGTCACAGGTGATTTTCAGTGCCGGCAGCGCCTGCAGAATCGCCACAGTGTTCCAGGGGCAATAGAAGCTGCGTCCACGGTGCGTCTCAAAGGAACAGAGCACACCGTGCCGGTCGGCGATATCCATGGCCGCCCTGAAGAAGTCCACGCTGTCCTGAACGGGCCAGGCATCGCAGCCGCCCATCACGTTGATAAAGCGTGGCGCGAGGGGTTTGCCCAGCACAATCTGTGCCTCCAGGTCCTCGAGGTGTTCGCTGACGCTGGCGTCTCGCCGGGGAACGTAGGAGCCCGCGGTGCAGATTTCCTGGATCCACTCCAGCTCATGTGTCTGCAGCGCACTGGCGAGTTGCTCGAGGTGCCCGGGCGCGCTGTGTATTGCCGGTGCCTCTAAGCCGGCACACCCTGCAGTGCGGGCGAGCAGGGCGCCCTGGCCGATGCTGCCTGTGTGGCCCCACAAGGTTTTAAAGGTGCGTAATTGCATGATCTGATCCTGGATAGCGTGCTCTATACCGAGGAGCAACTTCCATGCCAAGATGTATGTATAATCACAACCTATTGAAAAATAAGAAAAAAATACCGGATCGGTAAAGATTGACTCGGGTGTGTCGCGGGGCGATGCACCGCGAGGTGTGCATCCCGCGTCCTTTTTGGTGCAGGTCGCGGCGGTGGCGGCGAGCGGCGTTCGGGGTCACTCCGTCCGCCAGCCCGGGCGCCCTGGCGCGATGCACCAGAATGGCGCAGGGCATGCATTTGGTGCATTTTCCGGTGCAGCGTACCGCGCTCAGGGTCGCAGTGTGGCCGCTGTCGGCGGGATTGACGGTTCTGGCATGGTTCCTGCTTTGCCTTACCTGTCCGTACTCCTGACATGACGTGACATGAAAACCAATAGAGCGCTAGGGTTCCGACCACTGTACCGGTGGTGACTGGTCCGAGAGCACTCGACCTTTCGGTGAAGGGTTACACGGCGGGATAAAAGCCCGGGAGAACTGAAGGCGAAATGCCGGGGGTACTCTGTGATCAACCGACCCAACCCGACTGAGAGGTACACCATGAAGCGATTTACCCTATTCCTGCTCCTTGTGATGTTGTCGTCAACGGCATCGGCCCGCGACAGCTTCAAGATCTGCTGGTCGATCTACGTCGGCTGGGTGCCCTGGGCCTACGGTGCCGAACAGGGCATCGTGAAGAAGTGGGCCGACAAATACGGCATCAATATCGAAGTGGTGCAGATCAACGACTACATCGAATCCATCAACCAGTACAGCATGGGCGAGTTCGATGCCTGCACCATGACGAACATGGATGCGCTGACCATTCCGGCGGCGGGCGGTGTGGACAGCACGGCGCTGATCGTCGGCGACTTTTCCAACGGCAATGACGGTATCGTGCTCAAAGGCAAGGACTCAATGGCGGACATCAAGGGGCAGACCGTGAATCTGGTCGAGCTAAGCGTGTCCCACTATCTGCTGGCCCGCGGCCTGGAAAGCGTGGGTCTTACCGAGCGCGATGTCCAGGTGGTGAACACCTCGGACGCCGATATGGTGGCGGTCTATGCGACACCCGGTGTGACGGCAGTCGCGACCTGGAATCCCCTGTTGAGTGAAGTGGCCGCCATGCCAGACAGCCACCTCGTATTCGACTCCTCCCAGATCCCCGGCGAGGTGATCGACCTGTTGATCATCAACACCGAGACGCTGGCGGCCTACCCGGCGCTGGGCAAGGCGCTGACCGGGGCGTGGTACGAAATCATGGCACACATGAACGGTGGTGATGAGCGCGCGACCGCCGCCAAGACCTTCCTGGCGGAACTGTCCGGTACCGACCTTGCAGGTTTTGAGTCGCAACTGGCCAGCACGGAAATGTTCTACACCCCGGCGGAAGCACTGGCCCTGACCAACAGCGAACAGGTAAAGGCGACCATGCAGACCGTGGCGGAGTTCTCGCACAAACACGGCTTGCTGGGTGAGGGCGCGCCCGATGCCACGTTTATCGGCGTGGAGACACCGGCGGGTGTCTACGGTGATAGCAATAACATCAAGCTGCGTTTTGATCCGACCTATATGCAAATGGCCCTGGACGGCGAACTCTAGGCTCACGGAGGAGCACGGGAGCGTTGCGCTCCCGTGCTTCGCCCCAGCAAGGATGGATCATGAAACGCCTGATTAACCAGACACCTGCGCCGATGCTGCGCGTGCTGCTTACCCTGTTGCCTTTTGTGGCTCTGGTGCTGCTGTACATGCTGGCCTCGGATGCCAGATTGGCGGAAAACCCCGCAGACAAACTGTTGCCCAGCTTCGCGCAGATCGGCGATGCCATACAGCGCATGGCTTTCGAGCCGAGCAAGCGCAGCGGCGACTACCTGCTCTGGGAGGACACGCTGAGCAGCCTTACCCGGCTTGGGCTGGGGGTGGTGATTGCGGCAGTTATCGGTCTCGCATTGGGCTTGTTCACCGGCGCTCTGCCGCTGGTGGCGGCGACGGCGAGTCCCCTGCTGACCGTGGTGTCGCTGATTCCCCCGCTGGCGATTCTTCCCGTCCTGTTCATCGTGTTTGGTCTGGGCGAACTGTCGAAGGTGGCCTTGATCGCCATTGGCATCACTCCGTTCATTGCCCGTGACATACAGCGGCGCACGCAGGAAATACCTTCGGAGCAGCTGGTCAAAGCGCAAACGCTGGGAGCCAATACCAGCCAGATCATCTGCCGCGTGCTGTTGCCGCAGTTAATGCCGCGACTGGTCGACGCCGTGCGTCTTTCGTTGGGCGCCGGCTGGCTGTTTCTCATTGCGGCCGAAGCGATCGCCGCGACCGAGGGCCTTGGCTATCGCATCTTTCTGGTGCGCCGCTACATGGCGATGGACGTCATCCTGCCCTATGTGGCCTGGATTACCCTGCTGGCGTTTGTGATTGATGCGCTGCTGGCCGCGCTCAGCCGTCGCCTGTTTCCGTGGCATCACCAGGGGGGCCACTGATGATTGAAGCGCGCAATCTGTGGAAGAAGTACGGCGACAATGTCGTGCTGGAACGCGTCAACCTGCGGGTAGAGGAAGGGGAGTTCATCACCCTCGTAGGCACCTCGGGATGCGGTAAAAGCACCTTCCTGAACATGCTGCTGGGCACCGAACCCGTCAGCAGCGGTGAGTTACTGCTGCACGGCAAGCCGGTGTCCGGCGAACCGGGCCCGGACCGGGGTATCGTGTTTCAGCAGTACTCCGTGTTCCCGCATATGACCGTTTTGCAGAACGTGATGGCTGCCCGCGGTTTCGCACGCCGCAATCTGACAGGAGCACTCTTTGGCAGCGCGCGGCGCGCGGCGCGGGAGGAGGCCCTGGCCCTGCTCGAGGAGGTGGGCCTGTCACATGCGCAGGGACTCTATCCCGCCGAGCTGTCCGGTGGCATGCGCCAGCGTCTCGCTATCGCGCAGGCGCTGCTTGGCCGTCCCGGCATTCTCCTTCTCGACGAGCCGTTCGGCGCCCTGGACCCGGGCATCCGGGCCGATATGCACGATCTGGTACTGCGCCTCTGGCGCCAGTACCGGCTCACGGTATTCATGGTCACGCACGATCTCAAAGAGGGGTTTTACCTGGGTACCAGGCTCTGGGTATTCGACAAGACACGCCACGATCCCCAGGCGCCCAACGCCTACGGCGCCACCATCACCTATGACCTGCCGGTGGGTAAGATTGACCGGGACACATTGTCTGACATTGATCGCGACCTGGCGCGCACGGCAAACGAAACGGAATGACATCATGAACGCTTGCGAGTATGAAACCGAAATTGCTCCCGGTGGCCACTGGTCACTGCGCCTGCGCAGGGGGACAGAAATGCGGCTTACCGACAGCCGTGGCAATGCCAATCTGGGGATGCTGTTCTACAACCCCGAAAACCTGCTGGAGCGCTATAACGCGCCCGATACGCTGAAATGCCAGCATACCTTCAAACTCACCCGGGGCCATTGCCTGTATTCGGACATGGGTCGTATTTTCGCTTCTATCGTGGAGGACTCATTGGGGTGGCATGAGACGGTATGTGGCAATTCCCATGCCGAACATGTTGCGCAACAGTGGGGTTGCCGCGATTACCAGGGAGACCGCAACGACTGGCACCAGAATGGCCACGATGCGTTTCTCGTCGAGCTCGCCAAGTATGGGCTCGGTGCGGCGGATATGGCTGCGAATATAAACTGGTTCAGTCGCGTTTCCACCGACGAGAGCGGGAACCTGCAGCGGGTGGAGGGGCATAGCGCTGCGGGCAGTTACGTCACCCTGCGCTTCGAGATGGACACGCTGGTACTGCTCCACGCCTGCCCGCATCCACTGCACCGTGCGCCGTCCTATCCACGCAGCCCCGTGCACATCGCACTGGGCAAGGCTGCTCCGGTGGCCGAGGACGATATCTGCCTGAATCATTGCGATGAGAACCGGCGCGGTTTCCACAACAACCTGCTGTATCACCTGGGAGGCTGAGGAGTCCGCCATGTTGACTGAAAGTGTACGGCGCCCCGACGAAGCGCATTCCCGCACGACCGTGCCCGCCGGTGACTATTACCTGGGTCGGTTAAACGCGGGCCAGACACTGCGCATCCTGGATCTCGAGGGCAACCAGGCCGCTGATACCCTGTTTTTCAACGCAGAGGACAGCGCAGAGCGCTACAGTGCGACCGATACCCTGCGTGAGCAGGGCAATGTGTACCTGAGTGCGGGGTCCATACTGCGCTCCAGCCGCAACCGCCCGATGCTGGAAATTGTCGCGGACACCTGTGGTCGTCACGACACGCTGGGCGGCGCCTGTGCCAGTGAGAGCAATACGGTGCGCTACGACCTCGAGAAGCGCTGCATGCACTCCTGCCGCGACAGCTGGATGCTGGCGATTGCCGAACACCCCGAGTACGGCCTGCACAAACGCGATATCGGCCACAACATCAACTTTTTCATGAACGTGCCAGTGACCGCGGAGGGCGGCCTGACCTTTGAGGACGGTATTTCCGCGCCGGGCAAATATGTCGAGTTGACGGCGCTGATGGATGTGCTGGTGCTGATTTCCAATTGCCCCCAACTGAACAATCCCTGCAATGGTTTTAATCCAACACCGGTTGAGGTGTTGGTCTGGGATCGCTGAATCAGATAACCCCGGCGTGGACGACCATAGCCGGCAACGATGAGACGGGACGACCCGCGCCAGGTTTGACGATGTTTGACACTGTACTTGTAGCCAACCGCGGGGCCATCGCCACCCGCATCCTGCGCACCCTGCGTCGACTGGATATCCGCTCTGTGGCGGTATATGCAGATTGCGATACCGACAGCCTGCATGTGCGGCAGGCGGACCAGGCATTCTGCCTGGGTGAAGGTGGCGCTGCAGAGACCTACCTCAATATGGAGCGCATTCTCGAGGTGGCGCGCGCAAGCGGCGCGCAGGCCATTCATCCGGGTTACGGCTTTCTCAGCGAAAACGCTGAATTCGTCAGGCGCTGCGAAGCGGCGGGCATCGCTTTTATCGGCCCCACTCCCGAGCAGATGCAGGCCTTTGGGCTCAAGCACCGGGCAAGGGCCCTGGCGGAGGCGGCGGGTGTCCCGCTGTTGCCGGGTTCCGGGTTGCTCGACACCCTGGCGGCGGCGGAAGCAGAGGCACTGCGCATTGGCTACCCGGTGATGCTCAAGAGCACGGCTGGCGGTGGCGGCATAGGCATGCAGCTGTGCCACGATGCCGCAGAACTGGCCGGTGCGTTTGACTCTGTACGTCGGCTGGGCGCCAACAACTTCGCGGACGACAGCGTGTTTCTGGAGAAATTCATCGGGCGCGCCCGGCACATTGAAGTGCAGGTTGTCGGTGACGGCCAGGGCAAGGCGCTGGCGCTCGGGGAGCGCGACTGTTCAAGCCAGCGTCGCAACCAGAAAGTGGTTGAAGAATGCCCCGCCCCCAACCTGGAGGAGGCCACCCGTGCTGCCCTGCACAGTACGGCTGAACGACTGTTGTCGAGTATCGGCTACCGCAACGCCGGCACCGTGGAGTTCATCTACGATGCCGACACGGCGGCGTTTTACTTTCTCGAGGTCAACACGCGGCTGCAGGTTGAGCACGGTGTGACGGAAGAAGTGTATGGCATAGACCTGGTCGAGTGGATGCTGCGCATTGCCGCCGGCAGCGCTCCCGACCTGGATGCCGAGCGCGGCGCCCTGCGGCCACGGGGTCACGCCGTGCAGGTGCGTGTCTACGCCGAGGACCCGTGGCTGGACTTTCAGCCCTGCGCGGGCCTACTGAGTCATGTCAGTTTTCCCTCCGGTGACGGGGTGCGCATCGACCACTGGATTGAATCCGGTGTTGAGGTGCCTCCCTTCTTCGATCCGATGCTGGCCAAGGTGATTGTGCATGCCGGGGACCGCGGCGCGGCACTGCAGAAGCTGCAGCGCACCCTGGACGAGATCGAACTCTACGGCAGTGAGACCAATCTCGGTTACCTGCGGGCCCTGAGCCGCGATGCCACGCTGCTGCAGGGACGGGTGACCACCCGTTACCTGAACCGCTTCAGCCATCGCCCGGCGCGGGTTGATGTGCTGCAGGGTGGTACACAGACCACGCTGCAGGACTACCCTGGTCGGCAGGGGCACTGGGATGTTGGCGTGCCGCCGTCCGGTCCCTTCGACAGCTACTCTTTCCGCCTCGCGAACCGTCTGCTGAACAACGACGCTGATGCCAGCGCCCTGGAGATTACCCTGCAGGGCCCGCTGTTGCGCTTCGCTGTCGATACGCAAATGGTGATTGCCGGCGCGGCAATCGAGGCCACCCTCGATGAGCAACCTGTCTTTCCGTGGCAGGTGGTTGCCGTGCGCGCGGGCCAGACACTGCAACTGGGGCGCGTGCGTGAAGCCGGGGCGCGTGCGTACCTCGCGGTACGCGGCGGCTTTCAGTGTCCGGCGTATCTTGGTTCGCGCTCCACCTTCACCCTCGGCCAGTTTGGCGGCCACAACGGCCGCGCGTTGAGGGCAGGTGACGTGCTGCACCTGCGTGAGGAGCCTGTGCTCCCCGCGCCACCGCAACAGCTTCCCGCTGCACTGCAGCCAGATATCCACCGGCAGTGGGAGCTCAGGGTAATTTACGGCCCCCACGGTGCCCCTGATTTCTTCACGGATGACGACATCGCCACATTCTTTGCCACCGACTGGGAGGTTCACTACAACTCCAGCCGCACGGGTGTGCGCCTGATTGGCCCGAAACCGCAGTGGGCGCGTGCCGACGGTGGTGAGGCAGGCCTGCACCCCTCCAACATTCACGACAATGGCTACGCCTTCGGCACGGTGGATTTCACCGGTGATATGCCCGTTATTCTGGGCCCGGATGGTCCCTCACTGGGTGGGTTCGTGTGCCCGGCGACAGTGATTACCGCGGATCTGTGGAAGCTCGGGCAGCTGCGGGCGGGCGACAGGCTGCGTTTTATGCCCGTTTCGCTGCCGCAGGCGGTGGCGCTCGAGGCGGCCCAGAGCGAGGCTATCGCCGCGCTTGCACCGGTCGCCTGTGAGTGGCAGCCGGCGGCACCGCTGTCGCCGGTGCTGGCGCGCTTCCCCGCCGAGACCTTTGGTGACGAAATCGTCTGCCGCAGCGCGGGAGACCACTTTCTGCTGGTCGAATATGGCGAGCAGGAACTCGATATTCGGCTGCGCTTCCGGGCACATGCACTCATGCAGTGGTTGCAGCAATACTCGCTGCCGGGGCTGCGCGAGTTGATCCCGGGGATCCGCTCACTGCAGATTCACTACGACAGCCAGGTGCTGGGCCACGATGCCCTGCTTGCGCACCTCGAGCGCGGCGAGCGCGAGCTGGCCACGCAGCTGGCGCAACTCAGCGTGCCCTCACGCATCGTGCACCTGCCGTTGTCCTGGGATGATGAGGCCTGCCGGCTCGCCATCGAAAAATATACGCAGTCCGTGCGAAAAAATGCGCCCTGGTGCCCGAGTAACCTGGAATTCATTCGCCGCATCAACGGTCTCGAGGACATTGAGGCGGTCAAGCGCATTGTGTTCGAGGCCGCGTACCTGGTGATGGGTCTGGGTGATGTCTATCTCGGGGCGCCGGTGGCTACGCCGGTAGACCCTCGGCACCGTCTGGTCACCACCAAGTACAATCCCGCGCGCACCTGGACGGCAGAAAACTCTGTGGGCATCGGGGGTTCCTATCTCTGCGTGTATGGTATGGAGGGCCCGGGAGGCTACCAGTTCGTCGGGCGCACCCTGCAGATGTGGAACCGCTATCGACGTACCGAGGCCTTCGAAGAGCCCTGGCTGCTGCGTTTTTTCGACCAGATCCGCTTTTATGAAGTCAGCCACGACGAGTTGCAGCAAATCCGTCGTGATTTCCCGCAGGGGCGCTACCCGCTGACCATTGAACAGAGCCAGTTCTCACTGGCCGACTACGAGCAGCTGCTGGCCGACCATGCAGGCGCCATCGACGACTTCCGTAGCCGCCGCCAGCAGGCCTTTGCGGCGGAGCTGGCGCAGTGGCACGCCAGCGGGCAGTTCAACTTCGCTGAAGAAGAGCAGCCGCCGACGGTGGAGGAGCAGAGCTGGCCCGACAGCGCCACCGTCGTGGACAGCCCAGTATCCGGCAGTGTCTGGCAGCTGCGCGTGCAGGTGGGGGATACCGTGCGCCGCGGCGATCCGCTGCTGGTGCTGGAATCAATGAAGATGGAGATTGCCGTATCTGCCCCCTGCGACGCCACGGTCACCCAGGTGTTGCCGACCGCCGGAGGTCGCGTCGCCGCGGGGCAGGCACTGGTGGTGCTTGAGGACACGACGGACAGCGCAGGAGCTGCACCATGAGCCACACTATGACCATCTCGGGGTTGCAGGCGGCCTACGCGGCCGGTGAACTGACACCGGCGTCCGTGATGGAGAATATTCGCCAGCGTGCCGTAGAGTATGCTGCGCACAATATCTGGATTCATGTGCTCAGTGCGCAAGAGCAGGCAGGCTGGCTGGAGGCTCTCGCCGAGCGTGACCCGGCCACCCACCCCCTGTGGGGCGTGCCCTTCGCCATCAAGGACAATATTGACCTCGCCGGTATTCCCACCACGGCGGGCTGCCCCGAGTTTGCCTACACGCCGGCGCAGTCTGCCCGGGTGGTGCAGCAACTGCTGGATGCGGGTGCGATTCCGGTGGGCAAGACCAATCTGGACCAGTTCGCGACCGGGCTCAATGGCACCCGCTCGCCCTATGGCGCCTGTCACAACGCTTTCGCCCCGGAATACATCTCCGGCGGCTCCAGTTCAGGCTCGGCAGTGGCTGTGGCGCTGGGTCTCGCGAGTTTCAGTCTCGGCACTGACACGGCGGGCTCGGGCCGCGTGCCGGCCTGCTTCAATAACCTGGTGGGCGTGAAGCCCACCCGCGGCCTCCTGTCCTCCCGTGGCCTGGTGCCCGCCTGTCGCAGCCTGGATTGCATCAGCCTGTTTGCGCTGGATACCGACGACGCAGACCGGGTGTTGAGCTGCGCGGAAGGGTTCGACCGGGAGGATGCCTTCAGTCGCCGCAACGTCTTCGCCAACAGCGCACGCCACTACGGGCTGCGCACGGGGCCGCTGAAAATGGGCGTACTCGGCGAGGAGCACCTGAAATTTTTTGGTGACAGTGACTACGCGGCGGCCTACCGACACACCCTGGCGGCGCTGGCTGACGCGGGGGTGGAACTGGTGCCGGTGGACTACACGCCTTTCGACCAGGCGGCGCGCCTGCTTTACGATGGCCCCTGGGTGGCGGAGCGCTACATCGCCTGTGAATCCATGCTGACCGCGAATCCCGAAGCCATCCATCCGGTGGTTCGGAGTATTGTGGCGCAGGGTGACACGCTGCAAGCAACCGCGCTGTTCCAGGCCCAGTACCGGCTGGCAGCGCTGCGGCAGCAGTGCGAGGCGGCGCTGGAGGGTCTCGACTGCCTGCTCACACCCACGGCGGGACGCCTGTTCAGTATTGCCGACCTGCTCGCCGAGCCGGTGCTGTACAACGCCCAGCTCGGCTATTACACCAATTTCATGAACCTGCTGGATATGGCAGCGGTCGCGGTGCCCACGGCCTTTACGGCTGACGGGCGCCCCTTTGGTGTGACCCTGGCGGGCAGCGCTTTCAGTGACCGCGCACTGCTGTCGATGGCCAATCGCCTGCGTGCCCTGCTGCCGCTGCCACTGGGTGCCCTGCAGGTGGCCGCGACCGGCAGCACGACGCCGGCAGTGGCTGACACGACGCACACGAAGATTGCGGTATGCGGTGCGCATCTCGACGGCCTGCCCCTGAACTGGCAGCTCCGCGAGCGCGGCGCTACCCTGCTGGCCCGCACGCAGAGCGCCGCCTGCTACCGACTCTACCTGCTGGCCGGAGGCCCTCCCTTGCGCCCGGGTATGGTGCGTGACGAAGCGCAGGGGCGCGATATCGAGGTTGAGGTGTGGTCCATCCCGACTGCCGAACTGGGCGGCTTTGTCGCCGGCATCCCCGCACCGCTGGGGATCGGTAAAGTGGAGCTGGCGGACGGCAGCTGGGTCAGTGGCTTCATCTGCGAACCGCAGGGTGTATTGACGGCAGCGGAGGAGATCACGCACCACGGTGGCTGGCGGCGTTGGTTGCAGGGCAGCGGAATGGCATGAGGGCCTGTGCCCACCGGCGATTCTATGGCGTATACTGCGGGCTTCGCTGAAATTCGGAGATGCCTGCATGAAACTGGTCACTGCCATCATCAAACCGTTCAAGATGGACGACGTCCGTGCCGCACTGGCGGAAATAGGTGTTCAGGGGATTACTGTGACTGAGGTCAAGGGCTTTGGTCGTCAGCGCGGCCACACCGAGCTGTACCGGGGCGCCGAGTACGTGGTGGACTTCCTGCCCAAGCTGAAACTGGAGATCGCCGTCGGTGAGTCCCAGCTGGCTTCGACGATTGATGCCATTATTCAGGCAGCCAATACCGGCAAGATCGGAGATGGCAAGATCTTTGTCACCGAGATGGAACAGGTCATCCGCATTCGCACCGGCGAGACGGGCGAAAACGCGATCTGAGCCGGAACGGCCCGGGGCTCCTGCTTAGGGGCTGCCGTGGAGGCGGGTGATGGCTGCGGGCAGGTCGCGCAGCGCTGTGATCTCCTCGTCGGCGCGATAACTCTCAGGTTGCCAGGCTTCACCCGCCAGATTCACCCAGACAGTGCGCAGGCCCACCCGCTGTGCCCCGAGAATGTCGTGTTCGGGGTTGTCACCCACATGCACAATCTCTTCAGCGGCGGCACCGGTCGCCACCAGTGCGGCGTGAAACATGTCCGGCGCAGGCTTGCTGGCACCGATCTCTTCTGCCAGAAAGGCGAAATCGAAGTATTCCGCTGCATCGGTCTTGTAGATGTTGGCGTTACCGTTGGTCAGCGCTCCCAGTCGGTAGGTTTTGGCCAGCGTCTGCAGCACGTCCAGCGCCTCCGCGTAGAGCTCGACCTTGTGCCGCTCTTCCAGGAAGGCGGCGAACGCCGCGCGGGCGCCGGCCTCGCTCTCTGCGATGCTGAAGCCCGCCGCGCGCTGCAGCTCAAACAGTGTGCGTATGCGCATCTGACTGACGTGATGCGCCAGTTCCGGATGCTGCTTCCAGACCCGCTTCTTGAATTCCCACAGGCTGTCATGGTCGTGGTGCTCGATGCTCCCGGGGCGATGCTGCAGCAGCCAGTCCCGCTGTGCCTGCTCCGCACGCAACAGGGCCGGCTCCACGTCCCACAGCGTGTTGTCCAGGTCGAAGGTGATCACCCGCAGTGGCATGTACTCATTCTCCACCGGGCTTGCGGCGCCGCGCACGCGGATGCGCTGCGTCATAGACCTTGGCCAGATGCTGGAAGTCGAGGTGGGTGTAGATCTGGGTGGTGGCAATGTTCGCGTGCCCCAGCAACTCCTGCACCGCGCGCAGGTCTCCGCTGGATTCCAGCATGTGGCTGGCAAACGAGTGGCGCAGCATGTGTGGATGTACGTCCTGGTACATGCCTGCCCGCCTGCCTTGCAGGCGCAGCCGATCCTGGATGGTGCGCGCGCTGACGCGTGTTCCACGACGGCTGAGGAACAGCGCGCGATCCGCGCTTGCGGGGCGCACCTCCAGCCAGCGATCCAGTGCCGCCAGTGCCACCGAGCCCACCGGTACGGTGCGCGTTTTACGGCCCTTGCCGGTGACGGTGAGCAACTGCTCATGGCGGTCTATGTCACCGAGATTGATAGCGGCCAGCTCCGCCAGTCGCAGGCCTGAGGAGTAGAAGAGTTCCGCCATGGCGCTGTCCCGGCGTGCGGTCAGGTCATCGCCGCTGAATTGCAGGTAGCGGTTTACCTGATCGGTATCCAGGGCTCGCGGCAGGCGCCTGGGCTGCCTCGGCGCCTGTACCGCGGCGGCCGGGTTACGCGTGTGACCCTGTTCCCGACCGAGATAATTGAAGAAGGAGCGCAGCGCCGACAATGCACGCTGGATGCTGCTGCTGGCGAGGCCCTGGCGGCGCAGCTGGCTCACCCAGGCACGTATGTCGGACTCGTGCAACCGGGCAGGATCGGTCCGACCACGATCCGTGCAGAAGCGCTCGAGGCCCGCGAGGTCTCGCTGGTAGTTGCTGACAGTGTGTGGCGACAGCTGGCGCACTTCGCGCAGGTAGCGGATAAAGGCCTCAGTGGCGACCTGCAGCGGTGTGGCCTCCGGCATCACGTCTGTGCCGTTGCTTGCAGGCGGGGCAGCAGGCGCACCATCACCTCGGCAATATGCTGCAGGAACAGCGTGCCCATGGTGCTTGTATAGTGGTGTGCATCGGAGCTGCCCACCGCGATGACCCCCAGGTCCTCTGTCCCGGTAAGTGGCATGACGGCCGCAGACCCCACGCTACCGGCGTTCTCGAACAGGAAGTCGAGCTCTTCCCGGCGCAGCGGGCCGCAGACGGCCTTGCGTCCCCGCAGCAGGGCGCCGATGGTGGACTGGGCGCTTTCCGCCGGGACCACACGTACGCCATCCGCCGCGGTCGCATCGCCGAACAGGATGATGCTTGCGTGTTCAACACCGAAATCCGCCTGCATGGCGCGCTGGAAGGCGGCGCACAATGCCGGGACGGAGTCGGCGTCCAGCATGGCGAGCACCAGGTGCCGGGTTTGTTCGTAGAGCTTGTCGTTGCTGCGCGCATTTGCAGTGAGGGCGTTGAGTCGTTGGCGCATTTCGGTGTTGCGTTCGCGCAGCACGCTCACCTGCTTCTCTACCAGGGATACGGCACTCCCGGAGGCGTGATTTACGTGCAGAAAATCCAGCATGTCAGGATGGCGCTGCAGGAAATCGCTGTGGTTCTTGAGGTATTCGCGAACGCTGTCGTCGGTTAATGCTGCCCCGCCGGCAGTGACTGCATGTTCATTTCTGGCTGACATGGTCTGTGCTCCACATTTCCGGCGCGCCGCGCCGGCGTCATATTCTGATACTGCCCTCGAACACGACGGCGGTCGGACCCGTCATGGTCACCGGGTTGCCGGGGCCGGGCCAGCGAATCTCAAGCTTACCGCCGGGCAGGTGAACTGTCACGGTGTCCTGCAACCAGCCGCGTATCATGCCGTACACGGCTGCCGCGCAGGCACCTGTGCCGCAGGCCAGTGTCTCACCGACCCCGCGCTCGTGAACACGCAGGCGGATTTCTCCTGCCGAGAGCACCTGCATGAAACCGGCATTGGTGCGTTTCGGAAAGCTGGGGTGGTGTTCGATCGCCGGACCCAGTGTGGCAACGGGGGCGCTGTCTACGTCTTCCACACGCAGCACCGCGTGCGGATTGCCCATCGACAGCACGCCGATTTCCAGCTGCTGGTCCGCCACCTGCAGTGTGTAGCTCGGCGCCTCGTGATCGGCCAGCAGTGGAATACGCGCTGGCTCAAAGACCGGCGCGCCCATGTCGACTTCCACCCGCTGCTTGTCACGCAGGCGCAGTTCGAGCACGCCACCGGCGGTCTGCACACGGATCACGCGCTTGCCGGTCAGGTGCTTGTCGCGTACGAAACGGGCGAAGCAGCGTGCGCCGTTGCCGCAATTCTCCACTTCACTGCCATCCGCATTGAAAATGCGATAGCGAAAGTCCACCTCCGGGCTGTCCGGCGTTTCCACCAGCAGGACCTGATCACAGCCAATACCAAAGTGCCGGTCGGCGAGACGCTTGATGTCCTCGGTGCGGGGGCGATAGCGCTGGGTTATCAAATCGATGACAACAAAATCGTTCCCTGCACCGTGCATTTTGGTGAATTTGAGCAGCATCGGCGGGTGCTCCTCAGTCCGGCAGACGGCGTTCCCGCCGCAACAGGTCGTCAAGGGTTTCACGGGCGCCGACGACATGCATCGCGTCACCATCCACCATGATTTCCGCAGCGCGTGGCCGGGTGTTGTAGTTGGAGCTCATGCTGAAGCCGTAGGCGCCGGCGCCGAACATGGCCAGCAGGCTGCCCTCCCGCAGGCACAGTGTGCGTTGCTTGCCGAGGAAGTCGCCGGTTTCGCACACCGGGCCGACGATGTCCCAGGTGGCGTTGATGCCGTCGGCCGCAGGGTGACTGGGCTGTATATCCAGCCACGCCTGGTACAGTGCGGGACGGATCATGTCGTTCATGCCGGCGTCTACCAGCGCAAAATTGTGTTCCGGTGTCTGCTTCAGGTATTCCACCCGGGTGAGCAGAACACCGGCGTTGGCAGCGATGGAGCGGCCGGGCTCGAACACCAGGGGCAGCCGGCGTTCGCCCAGCTCCCGGCGGATGGCAGCGATGTAGTCGGCGATGGCGGGGGGCTGTTCGTCGCGGTAGCGCACGCCGAGGCCGCCACCGAGGTCGAGATGGCGGATGGCAATACCCTCGTCCGCCAGTGTGTCGACCAGCAGCAACAGGCGCCGCAGGGCGTCAATGAAGGGGCTCAGCTCCGTCAGCTGTGAGCCGATGTGGCAGTCCAGCCCCTGCACATCGATATGCGGCAGCGCGACGGCGCGCCGGTACAGCGGCAGGGCTTCGTCGACGCCGAGGCCGAACTTGTTTTCCCGCAGACCGGTGGAGATGTAGGGGTGGGTGCGCGCATCCACATCGGGGTTTACCCGGATCGACACCGGTGCCTGCCTGCCCATCTGTCCGGCGACGCGGTTTAGCACATCCAGCTCCGCCGCCGATTCAACGTTAAAACAGTGAATGCCCAGCTCCAGAGCCCTGGCCATTTCTGCGGCGGTCTTTGCCACGCCGGAAAATACGGTCTTCGCGGGATCTCCACCGGCGGCAATCACGCGCTCCAGTTCGCCCACGGAAACAATGTCAAAGCCCGCACCGAGGCGGGCCAGCACATCGAGGACGGCGAGGTTGGAGTTGGCCTTGACGGCGTAGCAGATCAGGTGCGGCCAGTCGGCAAGTGCGCCCTGGTAGGCGCGCAGGGCTGTTTCCAGGGCGGCGCGTGAATACACGTAGCACGGCGTGCCGTGTTGCCGGGCTATGGCATCAGCGGCGACCTCTTCGGCGTACAGGGTGCCGGCGCGAAACTCGAAGAAACTCATGGATCTGTGGGCACTCAGTAGGTTGCGGAAGCGTGAACCGTCGTCGCTGGCGGTATCGTACTCGTCTCCGGCGCAGCTGCGGGCGCTGCTGCCTGCGGCGGCAACTGCAGGGGGCCGGTCTGCCCGCAGCCGGCCAGCAGGGCCAGTAGTGGGGCAAACAGCCAGTGAGGGCGCGTCATGGGCATGGCTGGGATTCCGTCCATATAAAGCGCGCAGTATACCCGAATTGACGCAGGATTCTGCGTTGCACAACGCGGGGCGGACAGGCCCGGAGGCGGCGCCTCGGCAAAGGCTCGAATTGCGCGCGGGATCATGGCAGGATCAGTGGTTTCTTACTGAGGCCCTGCCCGTGCGAGCGTGTGTTTCCCTCCAGGTGTCCCTGCGTCGCTGTGCCATTTGCGGCCTGACCGCCCTGCTGCTCCTGGCCGGTGCGGCCCAGGCAGTGGAGCCGCTGTACGGCAAGAACCTGACACCGGTCAGCGGTCTTCTGGGCTTGCCCTCGATGCGCAGTGCCGCGCTGGTGCCTGCGCAGGACATGGCTTTCGCCGTGCATGGCGCGATGGCCAGCCATGCCGTGTTCGACAGCGTCGCCGGGGAGGCGCTGCGCCTGGATGGTGAAACCCACCGCCTCGCCCTCGAGTGGCGCTATGGCCTGGCACCCGGCTGGGAGCTGCAGGTGGAGCTGCCCTGGCTGAGCCACAGCGGCGGCTCGCTGGATGCGCTGATCGACAGCTGGCACAGCCTGTGGGGAATGCCGGATGGGGGACGTGATGCGGTGCCCCGCGACCAGCTGGACTTCCGCTATCTGAACTCGACGGCGGCGTTTGCCCTGCAGGACAGCGTCTCCGGAGCGGGTGATGTCACCCTGGGCCTGCATCGTGCACTGCGTACTGAGGGTAACTGGCGCCTGAGTGCCGGACTGGGGTACAAGCTGGCGACCGGAGACGAGCGCGAGCTGCTGGGCAGTGGCGCGGAGGATGTTTTCCTGGTGTTGCGGGCCAACGGGTTGCCCCCGCAGAGCGCCTGGCAGCTGTTTGGCCAAGCGGGTTATCTGAGAGCGGGGCAGATTCCGGGGCTGCGCGCCGCGCAGGAGCGCAATCTCTGGTTTGCCGGTATGGGGGTGAGCTTGGCCGTGCATGAGCGCGTCACCTTACTGGCGCAGGTCGATGCCCACGCCGCGCCGCTGCAGAGCAACCTGACGGCCCTGGGCGCCAGCGCCCTGCTGCTGAATGTGGGTGCGCGCTGGCAGCTGACTGACCGCTGGGCGCTGGAAGCCGGGTTCATAGAGGACATCCGGGTCGAGACGGCGCCGGATATCACCTTTCAGGCCAGCCTGCGCTTTGTGCCCTGACTGGGCCGGCGTCCGCCGGCACGCCTCGCCGGGCCTACTGCGGGCGGGCTGACAGCCGCTGCAGCGCCGCATCCGCGGCCGCCTGTACCTGCCGTGGCGCAGTGCCCCCCAGGTGATCGCGCGCGGCCACCGAGCCCTCCAGAGTCAGCACGTCGAACACGTCGGCATCGATCTCCCCACTGAACCCCTGTAGCGTAGCCAACGACATTTCGGCCAGGTCGGCTCCGCTGGCCACGCCGTGGGCGACCGCTTTGCCCACCACTTCGTGGGCGTCGCGGAAGGGCAGCCCCTTGCGCACGAGATAGTCTGCGAGATCGGTCGCGGTGGAAAACCCACGGCGTGCCGCCTCCCGCATCTGCGCCGCGCGCGGCCGGATGGCAGGCACCATGTCGGCAAAGGCGCGCAGGCTGCCCAGTACGGTATCAATGGTATCGAAGAGCGGCTCCTTGTCTTCCTGGTTGTCCTTGTTGTAGGCCAGAGGCTGGCTTTTCATCAAGGTGAGCAGGGAGATGAGATGGCCGTTGACCCGACCGACCTTGCCGCGCACCAGTTCGGGGACGTCCGGGTTCTTTTTCTGCGGCATGATGGACGAGCCGGTGCAGAAACGGTCCGGCAGCTCGACGAAGTTGAACTGGGCTGACGTCCACAGCACCAGTTCTTCGGACATGCGCGACAGGTGCGTCATCAGCAGCGCGGCGAAACTGCAGAACTCGATGGCGAAATCCCGGTCCGAGACCGAATCCAGCGAGTTGGCCGTCGGCCGATCGAAGCCCAGCGCGTGCGCTGTCATCTCACGGTCAATGGGATAGGTGGTGCCGGCCAGTGCAGCCGCACCGAGCGGAGACTGGTTGAGCCGGGCGCGGCAGTCCATAAGCCGGCCATAATCGCGTTCCAGCATTTCATTCCAGGCCAGCAGGTGATGCCCGAACACCACGGGCTGCGCGGTCTGCAGGTGGGTGAAGCCGGGCATGATGGTTGTGCAGTGCTCGGCTGCCAGCCCGATGGTGCCCCGCTGCAGGCGCGTCAGCTCCGCGCCAATGGCATCGATGGCTGCACGCAGGTGCAGGCGGATATCCGTCGCGACCTGGTCGTTGCGCGAACGACCGGTGTGCAGTTTCTTTCCGGTATTGCCAATCAGCTCGGTCAGGCGCGCCTCGATATTCATGTGCACGTCTTCGCGCTCGATGGACCACTGGAACTCGTCGGCCGCGATCTCAGCTGCCACCTGGTCGAGCCCGCTCTGGATCTGTTTGCGCTCGGCCTCGGACAGCACACCGACTGCGCACAGCATGTCGGCATGTGCTCGGGACCCCTGGATGTCCTCGGCCGCCATGCGCTGATCAAATTCCACGGACGCAGTGAAGCGCTGGACGAACTGGTCAGTGGGTTCAGCGAAACGCCCACCCCAGAGTGTATTGGTGTCTGTCTGCTTGCTCATGTTGATCCATGTCTGGTTGAAGGCCCGCGGCAGGCTGAGGCTGGGGTTCTGGCGCTTGTACCCGCCGCTCTTGGGTGCAAGTATACCACTGGGTGGACGAGGGTTTGTGTACATGCGGGAGATGGGGGAGCAGCAACTGAGGGCGCGGGCACAGGCCTCGGGTGCGTTTTTCATCCCCGATCTCTGCGCGCCGCGTCCGCTGCTGTTCCTGGTGTTGCTGGCTGAGCTGATGGTCCTGATGTATACACTGGCGGTGAGCAGCCTGCCGCGTTTCGAATGGACCGTACTCGCCACCGGTTCGGTGCTGGTGCAGTGGCTGGTGCTGGCCAGCGCGGTGACCCTCTGCCTCTTGCGGGGGTGGTTCTCGCGGCACAGCCTGTGGCTTGCCGCGGTGGGTAGCATCGTGCTGGTCGTCGCCGTCACGGGGCTGTCCGGCGAGCTGATTCTGCATTTCTACCCCGGCCTGATGGCGGATGCGGATGATCGCTGGTGGGTACTGCGCAACATGCTGGTTGCCGCGCTGGTCACAGGTATCACGCTGCGCTACTTCTATCTGCAACAGCAACTGACCCTGCGGGAGCGTTCGGAGCTGCAGGCGCGTATCGATTCCCTGCAGGCCCGTATCCGCCCGCACTTCCTGTTCAATACTCTGAACAGCATTGCCAGCCTGATCGCCTCACACCCGGAGCGGGCTGAGACCGCCGTGGAGGACCTGGCGGAACTGTTCCGTGCCAGCCTGCGCCAGGCTGGCCCCGGTGATACCGTGGCGGAAGAGGTGCACCGCTGTGAACTCTACCTGGGTATTGAGCGGTTGCGCCTGGGTGATCGCCTGCAGGTGGAATGGGAGGTGGCCGAGGCGGTTGCCAGTCTGCCGATGCCCAGTCTCATCCTGCAGCCACTGGTGGAAAACGCTGTGTACCACGGTGTATCGCTGCTCCCGGCGGGGGGCGTGATCCGGATTTCCGTGCAGCGCGAAGGAAGCGATGTACAGGTGGTGATTGACAATCCACGGCCGGACCCGCCAGCCCCCAGTCGAGGTGAGCGCATGGCCCTGAGCAACATCGAGCAGCGCTTGCAGGCGCTGTACGGCGATGCCGCCAGCCTGCGCCAGCGAGCCGGTAGTGGGGCGTTCCAGGTCGCGCTGCGCTATCCGGCGGGGCCTGCGGTATGAAAATCCTGCTGGTGGATGATGAACCGTTGGCACGGGACCGCCTGCGTCGACTGCTGCAGCGGCTGCGGCCCGAAGCAGAGGTCATCGAAGCCGGTTCGGGTGAGGATGCCCTGGCACTGCTGGCACGCGAGGACCCTTCGCTGGTGTTGCTGGATGTGCGCATGCCTGGCATGGACGGCATCGAGGTGGCTGAGGCGCTGGATCGTCTGCCCGCGCCACCCGCAGTGATTTTCTGTACGGCCTATGATGAGTACGCGCTCGATGCGCTGCGTCATCAGGCGGTTGCCTATTTGCTGAAGCCGGTGCGCGAAACGGAGCTCGCGCGGGCCCTGGCGACAGCGGGGCGGGTGAACCGTGTGCAGCTGGCTGCACTCTCGGATGGCGAGCCGGCGGGCCGCACCCAGGTCAGTAGCCAGGGGCATCGCGGTCTGGAGACCCTGCCCATCGCCGACGTGCGCTGCTTTATCGCCGGGCAGAAGTATGTCACGGCGGTTGCCCCGGAGCGCGAGCTGCTGATTCAGGACGCGCTGAAGGATCTGGAGCAGGAGTTTGCAACGGACTTCCTGCGTGTGCATCGCAATGCCCTTGTGGCGCGGCGGCACATCCGGCGCCTGCGCCGGGATGCAGGCGGTGGCTGGTCAGTAGAACTGGACGGCGTGGAGCTGCGTCCACAGGTCAGCCGTCGTCATCTCGCCGACGTGAAGGCCCGGCTGCAGCAAGGCTGAGCGCGCGGTAGCTGAAGTCGCGGCGCCGGGGCGCGGCTGGTATCATCGCGGCTCGAGCCCCAGGAAGCTGTTCATGCCTCGCACCATTACCATCGCTACCCGAGAAAGCCCGCTCGCACTGTGGCAGGCTGAATTTGTCCGTGACGCGTTGCAGCGTGCGCACCCCGGCCTTGATGTGCAGCTGTTGGGCATGACCTCGCGCGGGGACCAGTTGCTGGATGTGCCGCTGGCCAAGGTCGGCGGCAAGGGCCTGTTCGTCAAAGAGCTGGAAACCGCACTGCTCGACGGCAGTGCGGATATCGCGGTGCACTCGATGAAAGATGTGCCCATGGCGTTCCCCGAGGGGCTCTGTCTGGGCGTGATCTGTGCCCGGGAAGACCCCCGGGATGCCTTTGTCAGCAATTATTACGACAGCGTTGCCGCGCTGCCGCCGGGCAGTGTGGTGGGGACTTCAAGCCTGCGCCGGGAGTGTCAGCTGCGTGCCGCGCGCCCCGACCTCGAAGTCCGCTTTCTGCGCGGCAATGTCAACACCCGCCTGCGCAAGCTTGATGCCGGTGAGTACGACGCGATTATCCTGGCGACTGCCGGCCTGCTGCGTCTGGAAATGGCCGATCGGATCCGCCAGCGTATGCCTGTGGCGGATTCACTGCCCGCGGGCGGGCAGGGTGCGGTGGGTATCGAGCTGCGCAGTGATGACCAACAGCTGCTGGCGCTGTTGCAGCCCCTGCACCACGCGCCGACCGCGCAGCGGGTGACCGCGGAGCGCGCGCTGAATCGCCGTCTGGAAGGTGGCTGTCAGGTCCCGATTGCCTGCTATGCAGAACTCGAGTCCGGCGGTGAAACACTGTGGCTGCGCGGCCTCGTCGGGCAGCCGGATGGTGCGCGGCTGCTGCGTGCCGAAGGGCGCGCGCCGGTTGTGGAGGCCGAGGCATTGGGAGTCGCGGTGGCCGAGGACCTCCTGGCGCAGGGCGCGGGCGCCATACTGGCTGAGGTCTATGGGCGCTAGGTCGGTGCTGGTTACCCGCCCGGCGGGACAGGGTGACAGGCTGTGCAATGCGCTGACGGCGCGCGGGTTCACAGCACACCACCTGCCTTTTTTGGCCCTGGAGCCGGTGGCGCCGCTACCGGCAGTCGAGCGGGCCCGCATCCTGGACCTCGACCGTGTACAGCACGTCATTTTTATCAGTGCGAATGCGGTGAATTTCAGCCTGCCGGTGATCGAGGGCTACTGGCCGCAACTGCCCGCCGGTCTGCATTGGTACGCGGTGGGTGAGGGCACGGCCCGCGCGCTTGCTGCTTTCGATGTGCTGGCCCAGACCCCCGGCGAGAATATGAGCAGTGAAGGGTTGCTGGAATTGCCCGGGCTGCGCGACTGCGCCGGACAACGTGTGCTGATCGTCAAGGGGCAGGGCGGGCGCGATATGCTGCGCGTGGAACTGGAGCGTCGCGGTGCACAGGTTGAAACCCTGGCCTGCTACCGCCGTGTCCGCCCGCGCATGGCGCCGGGCGAACTCGCCGCACTGCTGGCGCGGTGGCAGGTGGACCTGATTTGCATCAGCAGCGGCGAAGGCCTCGAGACCATGTTGGCGTTGCTTAGCCCCGCAGAAACCACTAAGTTACAGACAGTCACCTTGCTGTTGCCCTCGCGCCGCGTCGCGGATGCGGCGATGGCAGCGGGATTCCGGCATTGCCTGATTGCGGACAATGCGTCTGATGGCGCGATGCTGCGCGCACTGGAGCGCTGGACCCCGGCTAAGGGAGAGAACACGTGAGCGAAGAAAAAGATCTGACCGAAGCGCCTGCCACACCGGCTGTCGAGGCGCCGGTGGAGGACACCGCAGCCGCGGCACAGGGTGCCACCAGCGACAAGCCCGTCGCGCCGATGCAGACCCCGCCTGCCACCCGTTCCGGCGGCGCGGTGGCGTGGTTGGCGCTGCTGGTGGCGTTGGGCCTGGGAGCTGCCGCAGGCTGGGCATTCTGGGAGGCTCAGGCGCGGGAAGCAGCTCTGTTGCAGCGTCTCGCAGAGCTGGAAGCGTCCGATACACCCTCACAGGCGGTGGCTGCTGATGACTCGGCGCTGCGCGCTGAACTGCGCGCGCTTGAGCGCGATGTGCAGGATACGCTGGAGCAACGGCTGGACGCGCTGCAGCCCCGCTTGCAAAGCCAGGTGCAGTCGATGCAGGCCCAGGCCTCGCGGCTGGAGGCCCTGGAGTCGCGGCTGGCGGAGCAGCGCGCAGAGCTCGCGCAGTTACGGGGTGGCGACCGGGACAGCTGGTTGCTGGCAGAAGTCGAATATCTGCTGCGTCTGGCCAATCAGCGCCTGATCATGGCCGGCGATACGGCCTCCGCCCAGCGCCTGCTGCAGAGCGCGGACGGTATCCTGCGGCAACTGGACAGCGTGGGCCTGCACCCGGTGCGTCGCGCCGTGGCCGAAGATCTCGCGGCCCTGCGCGCGCTGCCTGAACTGGATGTTGAGGGTCTCTACCTGCGCCTCGGTGCGCTGGTCGACCAGGTCGCGGGGTTGGTGATCTTTGAACTGCCGCAGCGCGCCGGGGAGGACGAGGCAGCGCCCGCCGATACCTGGCAGCAGCGTCTGCAGCAGGGCTACCAACAGGCGTTGTCCACACTGTCGAATTATATCGTGGTGCGCCGTCGCGAAGTGCCTGTCGAGGCACTGGTGGACCCGCAGTGGGAGGGGCTGCTGCGCCAGAACCTGGTGATGCTGCTCCAGCAGGCACAGGTGGCATTGCTGTCCGGGAATCAGGCGCTTTACACCGCCAGCCTGCAGCGCGCCAGGCGCTGGCTGATGGAGTTTTTCCTCGCCGATGAGGCGGCGGCGGCCGCTGCAGTGCGTGAGCTGGACGATCTGGCGGATGAGGTGATTGCCGTGCCGTTGCCGGATATCTCCACATCGCTGGCTGCGCTGAAAACCTATACCGAGCCGCGCCTGCAGCGCGACGGAGCGCAGTAGCCATGCGTGGGTTGCTGATACTGGCGCTGCTCGCCCTGCTGCTCGGTGTCGGGGTGGTTGCCCTGATCGAAAACCACCCCGGCTATGTGTTGATAGCCTATGGGCAGTACACCGTGGAAACCAGCCTGTGGGTAGGCCTGGTGCTGCTCGCCTTGATCGCACTGTTGCTGTACGCCGCCATAGCGCTGTTGCGCAAAGTGTTTTCCGGGCAGCGATCCATTGCCGGCTGGTTGGGGCAGCGCAAGACGCGGCGGGCGGCCCGGTTGACGCACCGCGGGTTGATCAATTTCATCGAAGGTAACTGGGAGCGTGCCCGGCGGCAGCTGGTGGGCGGCGCCGAGCACAGCGAAGTTCCCCTGCTCAACTACCTGATTGCGGCTCGCGCCAGTTTTCAGCTGGATGAAGCGGATAAAATGCGTGAGTACCTGGGCATGGCAGAGCAGGCGGGTTCTGATGCCGGTATTGCCGTGGAACTGACCCAGGCTGAGCTGAAACTGCAGGGTGGGCAGTTTGAGCAGGCGGTGGCCACCCTGGAGCGCGCGCGCCGCAACGCGGGGCGGCACCCCTATGTGCTGAAGTTGCTGCACAAAGCCTACCGTGCGCTGGAAGACTGGGATGCGCTGCTCAAATTGTTGCCAGAGTTGCGCAAACACGCCGTGCTGGACGATGCTGCACTGCTTGATCTGGAGCGCACCGTGCACACGCAGCTGCTGGAGGCCTGCGCGACGGCCGGTGGTGACTCCGCCTCGGTGGCTCTGCATCAGCGCTGGCAGGCGACGCCTGCGGCACTGCGGCAGGACAAGGTGGTGCTGCGCAGCTATGTGGGTTACCTGATCCACGCGGGGGATGTCAGCGGCGCGGCCAAGGTGATCCAGCGGGCATTGAAACAGGATTGGGACGGCGACCTTGCGCGATTGTTCGGTTACGTGGAATTGCCGGATGCGGGGCGTCAGCTGGCCCAGGCAGAGGCGTGGCTGGCGGATCACCCCCGCGACTACCAGTTGCTGTTGACCCTGGGGCGACTTTCCTGCCGGCATGAGCTGTGGGGCAAGGCGCGGGATTACTTCGAGAGCAGCTACCGGCAGCGCCGCACCCCTGAAGTCTGCGCGGAGTTGGGACGTTTGCTGGCCGCACTGGGGGAGGACCGGGAGAGCGCCGGGTACTTCCGCGAGGGTCTGTTGCTGCGGGAAACCAGCCTGCCGCTCTTGCCCCAGCCAAAACGGGCCGACGCCAGTCCCGCAGCCCTGCGCTAGCCCGGGCGTCTAGCGCCGCGCGGTATCGGGTCGTTCAATGCCCAACTCATCCCACAGGGTGTCAACGCGCGCCTTCACCTCGCTGCTCATGACGATGGGTGTGCCCCATTCACGGCTGGTCTCGCCCGGCCACTTGTTGGTGGCATCAAAACCCACTTTCGATCCGAGCCCTGCCACTGGCGAGGCAAAGTCGAGATAGTCGATGGGCGTGTTGTCGATGAAAACGCTGTCGCGCTGTGGATCCATACGCGTGGTCATGGCCCAGATAACGTCCTGCCAGTCGCGTGCGTTCACATCCTCATCTGTTACGATGACAAATTTGGTGTACATAAACTGGCGCAGGAAAGACCACACACCCAGCATCACGCGTTTCGCATGCCCGGGGTATTCCTTGCGCATGGTCACGATCGCCATGCGGTAGGAGCAGCCCTCGGGCGGCAGATAGAAATCCACAATCTCCGGAAACTGTTTCTGCAGGATCGGCACGAAGACTTCATTCAGCGCCAGGCCGAGAATGGCGGGTTCGTCCGGCGGCCGCCCGGTGTAGGTGCTGTGGTATATCGGGTCTTCGCGGTGTGTAATGGCTTCCACGGTAAACACCGGAAAGCGCTCGACCTCATTGTAGTAGCCGGTGTGGTCACCGAAGGGGCCTTCATCGGCCATCTCTCCCGGCTCCAGATAGCCCTCCAGGATGAACTCGGCGCTGGCCGGAACTTGTAATCCGTGTTTCCGGCAGCCCTCGGTGTAGCATTCGGTCAGTTCGGTTTTGGCGCCGCGCAGCAGGCCGGCAAAGGCGTACTCCGACAGGCTGTCCGGGACCGGCGTGACCGCGCCCAGTGTGGTGGCCGGGTCCGCGCCCAGGGCAATGGCGACAGGGTAGCGGCTGCCGGGGTTCTGCAGTTGCCAGTCGCGGTAGTCCAGCGCACCACCGCGGTGTGACAGCCAGCGCAGGATCAATTTATTGCGGCCGATGAGTTGCATGCGGTAGATGCCGAGATTCTGCCGGGTCTTGTTCGGCCCGCGCGTAATCACCAGGGGCCAGGTGACCAGTGGCCCGGCATCGCCGGGCCAGCAGGTCTGTATGGGAAGCTGGTAAAGGTCCACGTCGTCGCCGCTCTTGGCGTGGAACTGGCACGGCGCGTTGCGAACCAGCTTTGGTCCCATGTTCATCACCTGCTTTAACAGCGGCGCTTTTTCCCAGGCATCGCGCAGTCCTTTGGGCGGGTCGGGCTGGCGCAGGTAGGCGAGTATCTCCCCTATCTCCCGCAGCGCCTGTACATTCTCCGCGCCCATCCCCAGGGCAACCCGGGTCTGTGTGCCGAACAGATTGGCGAGCACCGGAATACGGCTGCCTTTCGGGTTCTCGAACAACAGTGCAGGGCCACCCGCGCGCAGCGTGCGGTCAGCAATTTCAGTCATTTCAAGGTGCGGGTCGATTTCCTGGTGGATGCGCACGAGTTCACCACGCTGTTCAAGCGCTGTGATGAATTCGCGTAGGTCTTTGTAGGTCACAGGCTGTCCTGGCGGGTGTTGCGGGCGAGGGGACAGTATAGCGCGCAGCGGAGCCGGCCAACGCCGGCTCCGCATTAACTTTATTTGCGTTTCATGGACATGAAGAATTCGTCGTTGGTCTTGGTGTCCCGGAGCTTGTCGAGCAGGAACTCGATCGCCGGGCCATCTTCCATGCTGTGCAGCAGCTTGCGCAGAATCCACATGCGCTGCAGCTCTTCTTCGCCGGTGAGCAGTTCCTCGCGGCGGGTGCCGGAGCGACGGATGTTGATGGCGGGGTAGACCCGTTTTTCGGCGATCTTGCGGTCCAGGTGCAGTTCCATATTACCGGTGCCCTTGAACTCTTCGTAAATCACCTCGTCCATCTTTGAACCGGTGTCGACCAGCGCTGTGGCGATGATCGACAGGCTGCCGCCTTCTTCGATGTTGCGCGCCGCGCCAAAGAACCGCTTGGGGCGCTCCAGGGCGTGAGCATCGACACCGCCGGTAAGGACCTTGCCGGAACTCGGTACTACCGTGTTGTAGGCACGCGCCAGACGGGTAATGGAATCCAGCAGGATCACGACGTCGCGCTTGTGCTCGACCAGCCGCTTGGCTTTCTCGATGACCATATCGGCCACCTGCACGTGTCGCGAGGGGGGTTCATCAAAGGTGGATGCAACCACTTCGGCGCCGCGCACACCCACGGTGCGCTGCATGTCGGTGACCTCTTCCGGTCGCTCATCAATCAGCAGCACAATGATGTAGCACTCGGGGTTGTTGGTCAGGATGGCCTGGGCGATACTTTGCATGATGACCGTTTTGCCCGCCTTGGGCGGCGCCACCAGCAAACCGCGCTGGCCCTTGCCAATGGGTGCGACCAGGTCGATGACGCGACCAATCAGGTCTTCAGTGCTGCCGTTGCCCTTCTCCAGCTTCAGTCGCTGATCGGCAAACAGGGGCGTCAGGTTCTCGAAGAGAATCTTGTGCTTCGCGTTCTCCGGGCGGTTGAAGTTGATCTCACTGACCTTGAGCAGCGCGAAGTAGCGTTCGCTGTCCTTCGGCGGGCGTATCTTGCCGGAAATACTGTCACCCGTGCGCAGGTTGAAACGGCGGATCTGGCTGGGTGATACGTAGATGTCATCCGGCCCGGCGAGGTAGGAGCTGTCGGCGGAGCGCAGGAAACCAAAGCCATCCTGCAGGATTTCCAGAACACCATCGCCGGAAATGTCCTCGCCACTTTTGGCGTGGCGCTTGAGAATGGCGAAAATGATGTCCTGCTTGCGGGACCGGGCCATGTTTTCGAGGCCGATCTCTTTCGCAATATCGATCAGTTCCTGCGTGGATTTGGTTTTTAGGTCAGTTAGATTCATAGAGGAGCGCTGAGTTGTTGTTCGGGGAAGACGTTCAATGCAAACGAACGCGCTGCCGGAAGGCCGGCCAGAGGCGACGTGAATGCAGCGTTAAATCGTTGGGTGGCAGAGTTATTATCGCGGCACGGGGCCGTGCAACGAAACTGAATGTAGCACGCTGTGCTGGAGGCGTCTAGGATTTTTGGCCCGCCTGTTCTGCACAGCGCGACAGGCGGGCCAGGCCACTGTGTCCTAGATGACTTCCTTGATAAAGTCCACGAGCTGGCTCTTGGACAGGGCACCGACTTTGGTCGCTTCGGCGCTGCCACCTTTGAACAGGATCAGCGTCGGGATACCACGAATGCCGAATTTCGGCGGAATCTCGGGGTTGGCATCCACATCCACTTTGCAGACCTTGAGTTTGCCCGCGTATTCGCTGGCAATCTCGTCCAGCACGGGGGCGATCATCTTGCAGGGGCCACACCACTCTGCCCAGAAATCAACCAGTACCGGCAGGTCGGCGTTGAGGACGTCGGCGTCAAAACTTGCATCGCTGACGTGTACGATGTTTTCGCTCATGGTGCTCTCCAGTTGCTGTGGCGTTGGTACGGCAGCACATCCGCCGCGGTTCACCGCCCGTCGATGAGGCGCAATGATACCATTGGGCAATGTGCGTACAACCGGCGCTCAGGAGTTTTTCGTTATGACCTTATGCCTTGCGTATGGGTGAGAGCCGCGTGATCGCGACTGAATCGACCTGGGTGGTGTACCTGTTGCAGTGCGTCGATGGCAGCCTATACACCGGCGTCACCGTCGACATGCAGCGGCGGCTGGCCCAGCATAACGGCGAGCGCAGCGGTGGGCCGCGTTACACTCGCGGGCGGCGCCCTGTGCAGTTGCTCTGGAGTGAGCCGGCGGCGGACCGGGCGACAGCCCAGCGCCGGGAAGCAGCCATCAAACGCCTGTCGCGCGATGCCAAGCTCGCCCTGTGCCAGCTGGACGCTGTTATCCCGGCGCCGTAATCGCTTCCAGCTCTTCCTGTTGCGTCAGCCAGCGTTCCTCAAGTTGTGACTGTTCTGCCTTCAGGACGCCTTCCTGTTTGACCAGATCCGCCACTTCACCGGTGCTGCTACCGGCGTACATTTCCGGGTCGGCAAGTCGCGCCTGCAGCGCGAGCAGCGCTTGTTCCACCTGTGCCATGGCCTTTTCGGTGTGTGCGATTTCACGCTGCAGTGGCCGCAGCCGCTCGCGCTGGGCAGCCGCCTGCTGCCGGCGTTCCTTGGCCGAGGCTTCCGGCGCAGTCGGGGCTCCTGCGGTGGCTGCGTTGTCGCCAGTGCGGTAGCTGCCGAGGATCCACTTCTCGTAGGCCCTCAGGTCTTCTTCATATTCTTCAACGACGCCATCGTGCACCAGTAGCAGCTCGTCCGCCGTATTGCGCAGCAAGTGACGGTCGTGGCTGACCAGGATCAACGCGCCCTCATACCCTTGCAGCGCCATCTCCATGGCGTTGCGCATATCGAGATCAAGGTGGTTGGTGGGTTCGTCCAGCACCAGCAGGTTGGGGCGCTGCCAGACCACCAGAGCCAGGGCCAGGCGGGCCTTTTCGCCGCCGGAGAAGGGCGCGATGGGCTGGGTGGCGCTGTCGCCGCGGAAGTTGAAGCCGCCGAGGAAGTTCAGGATGTCCTGGTCCCGTGCCTCCGGGCTCAGGCGCTGCACATGCAGTGCGGCGCTGGCCTGCAGGTCCAGCGCTTCCAGCTGTTGCTGGTCGAAATAGCCGATGCGGCAGTGCTCCCCGGCCTGGCGTGCGCCCCGCAGCAGCGGCAGGCGACCGATGAGGCTCTTCAGCAGGGTGGATTTGCCCGCGCCGTTCTTCCCCAGCAGACCGATGCGTGAACCAGGGCGCAGCACCAGGTTGACGCTGTGCAGCACCGGCTTACCGGCGTAACCCAGGTCGGCCTCATCAATGCGCAGCAGGGGATCACTGCTCTTGCCCGCCGGCGGGAACATGAAATTGAACGGTGAGTCGATGTGTGCAGGCGCCAGCTGCTGCATGCGCTCCAGTTCTTTCAGCCGGCTCTGCGCCTGGCGCGCCTTGGTCGCCTTGTAGCGGAAGCGGCGCACGAAATCCTCGATGTGGGCGATGCGTTGCTGCTGCTTCTCGAAGCTGGCCTGCTGGTTGGCAAGCATCTCGGCACGCAGACGCTCGTAGTCGGAGTAGTTGCCCTTCCAGGTGTGCAATTGCTGGTGCTCAATGCTCAGGATGCGTTCGCAGGTGGCGTCGATAAAGTCGCGGTCGTGGGAGATCATCAGCAGGGTGCCGGGGTAGGCCTGTAGCCACTGTTCCAGCCACAGGGTCGCATCCAGGTCCAGGTGGTTGGTGGGCTCATCCAGCAGCAGCATATCGGAGGGCGTCATGAGCGCGCGGGCCAGATTGAGCCGGATGCGCCAGCCGCCGGAAAAGTCGCTGACCGGGCGCGCTGCGGCATCGGGTGCGAAACCCAACCCCTGCAGCAGTCGCTGCACGCGGCTGTCGGCGCTGTAGCCGTCGGCCTCTTCCATGGCGGTGTGCAGGGCCGCTGCGCGCTGGAAGTCGCCCGTGCGCTCGGCACTTTCCAGTTCGCTGCACAGGTGCGCGAGCTCGGTGTCCCCCTGCAGTACGTAGCGCCCGGCCGTTTCATGGGTGGTGGCCACTTCCTGCGCCATGTGGGCGAGGCGCAGGTTGTTCATGCCCTCGATATCGCCACTGTCCGCTTGCAGTGTGCCCAGCAGCATGGCGAACAGGCTGGATTTGCCGCTGCCATTGGCCCCGATCAGGGCCAGTTTTTGCCCCGGTTGCAAAGTGACGCCGGCGCCCTCGAGCAACAGTTTGCTGCCCCGCCGCAGTTCAATATCGCGTAGTATGATCATCAGGACGCGCATTCTACGCGCAGCCTGAAGCTCTCACCAGCCGGAGACGCGATGACGCATCCGTTGTGGACATTCTCCCTGCACTGCTACGGTCGGCCGGGCGTGGCCGAGGCGTGTATCGAGGCGCAGGACCGGTGTGGCGCCGATGTGAATCTGCTCCTGTATGCGGCCTGGCTGGCACACAGCGGGTTGCAGTTGCCCAGCGCGCAATGGCCGGAGCTGCAGGCCTGTGTGGCCCCCTGGAGCCAGCGGGTGGTGCAGCCGCTGCGCGCCCTGCGTCGCGACTGGCGCGACCTGCCACAGGCGGCCGAGCTTCGGCAGCAGGTCAAGGCGCTTGAGCTGATGGCGGAGCAGGCTGAGCAGGGGGCCATATGGGCCTGGCATGAGCGCTGTGCGGCGTGTGTGCCAGCCCCGGCGCTGGACGCGGCGCTGGTCGCCGCGCTGGGGTGCCTGCTGGCTTCCGGGGGTTGTGCGGCTGCGGAGCAGGAGGCGCTGGTACAGCGGCTCGCCGGGCTGCTCGCGGGGCCGGGGGTGGCATAGAGGTGGCCCGCGGTAGTATGATCTGCCGCCTGTCGGTTTTTCCGCATGTCCATTTCTCTTACCCATGGAACCCATTATGAAGAAATACGCATTGCCGCTTGCCCTGGTCGCGACTGTGACCTTGCAGGCCTGTAACCAGCAGTCTGCGCCTGAAGCTGCAGACACTGCCGCCACCGTGATGCTGGAGGACAGCAATCAGCGCCTCAGCTACGGTATTGCGTTCGGCCTGGGCCAGCGCATGGCCGCAGACGGTGTGCCGATGGATGTCGATGCTTTCAGCGCGGGCCTGCGCGACGCCATGGAAGGTGCCGAGCCACGCATGACGCCGGAAGAAATTCAGGCCGAGATGCAGGCGTATCAGGAGCGCGCCATGGCCGAGCAGCAGGCGGCGATTGCGGCTGCCGGTGAGGCCAACCTGGCAGCTTCAGAGGCCTTCCTGACAGAAAATGCCCAGCGCGACGGTGTTGTGGTGACGGAATCCGGCCTGCAATACGAAGTGATTGAGGCAGGTGAAGGCGCAAGCCCGAGTGCAGACGATATGGTGGAAGTTCACTACCGTGGCACGCTGGTGGACGGCACTGAGTTCGATTCCTCCTACAAGCGCGGCGAAACCGTCAGCTTTGGCGTCAGCCAGGTGATTGCAGGCTGGACCGAGGCGCTGCAGCTGATGTCACCCGGTGCCAAATGGAAGCTGTTTATTCCGGCTGATCTCGCCTACGGGCCCGGCGGCGCAGGCAACCTGATTGGCCCGAACGCGGCTCTGGTGTTTGAGGTGGAGTTGATCTCGGTAACCAAGGCGGCTGAAGACGCCGAAGCCCCTGCAGACGGCGCTGAAGGCTAAGCGCTAGCGAGCTTCTTCCGGCGCCGACTGCAGCTGGCGCCGGTGCTGGGTGTGGAGGCCGGCGATCAGCCGGTCCTCCAACACAAAGCGTGATTCCAGCAGTTCCCCCAGCGCGGACAGGTCCCTGAGCATGGTTTCCGGGTACTGGTCACCGCTCCCGTACTTTTCTTCGTAGGCCAGAATGACGTCGGTTGTGTCCGCGATCTCCGCGATCAATGCGGTCGCCAGCGCTGCGCCCGTGTCGCCAAAGGCCTCTGCCTCATGCAGCAATTCGTTGTAGACCTCGAAGTGTCCGGCTGACACGTAGTCCACCAGCAGCTCGCAGAGATCCCGCTGGCGTTGGGTGATGGCTGCCGAGCCTGGCACATCGTCGCTGGCGACCACCAGTGCGGTGTAGCGTGCGAGTACGGCACGGCGCTCCGCCAGCCAGGTGGTGAGCAGGCTGTCCACGGCCTGAAACTGTTCAGCGGGATCTTGATTGCGTGATGGCATGCGGCGTGCTCTTGCAGTGGCGGTGATTTCGGCGGCCCACTATAGGCACAGGCGGACGCCGGTCGCAAGCACGCCGCGGGGGTCAGCCGCGGCGCAGTGTTTGCCAGAGGCTGATGACAGCCAGGGCGATAAACAGCAGCAGTGTCTGCTCGGGGATGCTCAGACCCAGCAGCGTCCAGTGGGTTTCCGCACAGTTGCCATCGCCCATCAGCACCATGCTCAGCGTGTCCTTGAAGGGCAGCGTCTCCAGCATGTATTCCAGGCTGGGGCCGCAGGCTGGCACCTGGTCGGGCGGCAGGTGCTGCAGCCAGACGTGGCGTGCCGCCACCGCACCGCCACCGATGGCGAGCAGGGCACACAGCAGGCCATACACGCGGCGGCCCCAGGCGCGCGGATTGTGCAGTGCTGCCAGCAGGGCAACCACGCCGCCGGCGATCACGAACACGCGCTGGGTCATGCACAGGGGGCAGGGGTTCAGCCCCACCTGGTACTCCAGGTACCAGGCGAACAGCATGGCGAACAGTGCCAGGGCGGCAAGCCCGAAGTAGACGAGGCGTGGGGTCAGTGTGTGGAGCATGGTTTCAGATTCCTTTTGCGGCCTGTGCCGGCGTTTAGAACAGTGTTCGGTACTGGCCAAAAAAGCGTGCCAGGTAGTCTTCGAAGCTCAGGTCGTCGCTGGCCTCCAGCCGCCTCTGCGCCGCCAGCGATTCGCGTGTTTCCTGCTCAAAACGCTGCTGTGTGCTCTCTGACAGCACCCGCTCCCGGAAGTGCCGTGCCCACTGTTCGCTGTAGGCCATGGCGAGGCGGAAGAAAGGCAGGTCACGGTCCCGCATCTCCTGCAGTACGCGCGCGGAGGGTGTCAGTGCGGTGTCCTCGACCTTGGCCCGTTGCGCCTTCAGTGCCCCGCGGTAGCTGTCGCCGCCGTGGGCGGCATCGAGCAGGTCGGCGATGCCTTCCATGTCTCCCAGCAGTGTGCCGGCCAACGCCTGCAGTGTCTCATCGCCCGCCGCAGTGCGCAGACGCAGGCCGGGCTCACGTCCGCGATTGACCACGGTGCTGAGGTTGTCCGCCTGCAGGGTGCGCTCTGCGTCGTCGCAGGCGGGGCTGTCTTCCAGCAGGCAGTAGAGCAGGAAGGTGTCCAGAAAGCGGATCTGGCTGGCGTCGATGCCCAGCGGCGCGAACGGGCTGACGTCGATGCAGCGTACTTCGACGTACTCGATGCCGGCCCGGCGCAGCGCCGCGAGCGGCGCTTCGCCGGGCTGGGTCACCCGCTTCGGGCGGATCGTGCTGTAGAACTCGTTCTCGATCTGCAGCAGGCTGTCGTTGAGTTGCTGGTAGTCGCCCTGCTGTCCCGCAGGGAATGCCTGGTAGGGTGGGTGCGGGTGCATGATGGCATCGCGCAGCGCCAGAACGTAATTGTCCAGCGAGTTGTAGCAGACGTTGAGGCCTTTCTGCGCCTCGCTGTTGTAACCGAGATCGCCCATGCGCAGTGCGGTGCCCCAGGGGCGATGCAGGGTGCGGCCAGTGGCGTCGAAGGGCTCCAGGCCGTGGCTGTCGCGGCCGCGCAGAAAGCTGGCGCACACGGCGGGTGACGCTCCGAACAGGTAGATCAGCAACCAGGAATGGCGATGGAAATTGCGGATCAGCCCCAGGTAGCGGTCAGTCACGTAGTCCTGCAGGGTTCCCGGATTGCCGGCATCATCCCAGGCGCGCTGCCAGTACTCTGCAGGCAGCGAAAAGTTGTAGTGGATGCCCGCAATGGTTTGCATCAGCCGCCCGTAGCGGTGGCCGAGGCCGTAGCGATAGACTTTTTTCATGCGGGCGACATTGGCACTGCCGTACTCGGCCACCGGAATGCTGTCATCGCCGTTCACCACACAGGGCATGCTGGTCGCCCAGAGCATCTCGTCGTCCAGCTTGCTGTAGGTGAAGCTGTGGATGTCCGCCAGCGTATCCAGGGTTTGTTCAATGCTGGTATCCACCGGCGTGATGAACTCCATCAGCGCTTCGGAGTAGTCCGTGGTGATTGATGAGTGAGTGAGTGCCGAACCCAGGCTGGCGGGGTGCGGTGTCTGGGCGAGCCGGCCCTCGCCGGTGATGCGCAGGCTCTCTTTCTCAAGGCCACGCTGGATGCGTCGCAGCAGGGCGTCATAGCCGGGCCCCTTGAGGGCTTGTAATTGGCTGAGCAGATGAGGGGTCAAGAGGCACTCCTTGTCATGGCTGGGGGCACGCCGGGAGTGTGTCCCGCCGCCAGGGCGGTGAAAGTGTAGCCGCCAATGGGGGGCGAGTACAGATTGTGCTGCGATGTCGCGAAAAGCCCGGTCGATGATTGTCGTAGCCCGCGGTTTGTGGCTATCTTGGGTACATGAAACGTCGCAGCGACATTGCCACCCGCCTGCGCAGGCTGTGCCCCGTGTTCTGGTGCAGCTGGTTGCTGTGCGTGCAGGTCGGGAGCGCGCTCGGCGACGAGGAGCAAGCGGCCTGCGTACTGGCCCCCACGCAGAGCGATTCCGCCCGGTTTCGCTTTGAGCCTGTGCCTCACATGGAGGACTTTCTCGAGGGCATCCCAGAGGGCGCCCGCATCGGCAGCATCCGCCAGCAGCGGTTCGCCGTCTTTGATGTTGAGGATCCTCGGGAAGACAACGCGCTCTATCGCTGGGCCAACGACTTCCACAGCGTGACACGGGAGTGGGTGATTGAGGATCATCTGCTGGTGGAGCCGGGGGAGGCCTACAGCGCAGCGCGTGTTGCGGAGTCCGAGCGCATCCTGCGTAACCTGGGTTTTATCTACGATGCCAGGGTGCGGCCCTGGCGGCTGTGCGGTGAGATCGTTGACCTCGAGGTGATCACCCGGGATATCTGGACTTTCACCCCCATGCTGTCAGTGTCCCGCCGCGGCGGTGAAAACACCTTTGCCTTCGGTTTTCGCGATGCCAACTTCCTCGGTACCGGCAAGCAGGTGGTGGTGCAGCGCGACAGTGATGAAGAGCGTTCGGGTACCACCGTACGCTATTTCGATCCGGCCCTCGGCGGGTCCCGCTGGCGACTGCGGCTGTCAGTCGCCGACAACGATGACGGCTTCGAACAGGGCGTAAGCCTGGTGCGGCCGTTTTTCTCCGTCTACGAGCGCTGGTCGGCGGGAGCCAACCTGAACCGCACCAAGCTCGAGGAGACCCTCTGGTTCAGGGGTGACGAGCAAACCGAGTTTGACCATGAAATCGAGTTCGCCAACGTGTTTGGCGGTATCGCCCCGGACAGCAGGTCCCATGGGCGTGTGGGGCGCTGGTTGTTCGGTTACACGCTGGAAACCCACAGCTTCGACTTCAGTGATTCCGCTCTGCCACCTGCCGTCCTGCCGGAGGATCGCGAGTATAGCTATCCTTACATCGGTTACGAGTCGACCGAGGACCGCTTTGTCGAACTACACAACTTCAACTACCTGGGCCGCACCGAGGATGTCTACGTCGGGGAGCGCTTCGCCTGGGCGCTGGGCTGGTCGGCTGAAGCCCTGGGTGCGAGTCGCGACCAGCTTATGCTGCGCGGTGGCTACAGCAACACGCTGCTGGTGGACGAGCGTCGCCTGTGGCAGCTTGACACCAGTCTCAGCGGTTTTCTGGGAGTGGACGGTAGCGGTTTCGAGAACCTCCTCTGGAGCAGTGAGAGCCGCTACCACCACAAACAATCCCGGCAGTGGGTCGCCTTCAGTCGGCTGCGGGTTGACGTGGCAGAGGGGCTGACCGGCGAGCGCCAGCTGACCCTTGGGGGTGACAACGGGCTGCGCGGTTACGACCTGTTCTATCAAGTGGGTGATCGTGCCTTTGTCTTGAACCTGGAGCAGCGCTACTACTCCGACTGGCATCCGTTCCGCCTGTTCCAGGTGGGGCTCGCGGCATTTGTGGATGTAGGGCGGGCGTGGTTTGAGGGCGAAGACAACGGCGCCAATGGTGGGGTGCTCGCCAATGCCGGTTTTGGCCTGCGTCTGAACTCCAGCCGGGCGGAGAAAAGCTCGGTGGTACACGTGGATATTGCCTTTCCCTTCATGCGCGATGAGACGGTCAGCAGCCCGCAGATCCTGCTTACGGTCAAGGACCGATTCTGAGTCGCTCATATTACCGCGCGCGAGGGGCGCACAGCGTGTTTTCGTTGTGGGTGTCGGGGATGCTAGAGTGGCAAGGTGCCTGAGCGGAGGGCACTACTACAGGCGGTTGGTTTGCCGGTCGCGCGGCGATGTTCGGGGGGTGGTGTAGCGTGCGTATTGCGGAATGGCTGAAGATACTGGCGAAAGAGCAGGGTTCGGATCTGTACCTGAGTACCGGCGCGCCGCCCTGCGCCAAGTTCCAGGGCAAGCTGCGTCCGATCGCGCGGGAAACGCTGAAGCCCGGCGAGATTCGCGCGATTGCCGAGGAGTTGATGGACGCCACGCAGCAGGCAGATTTTGCCCAGGAGCTGGAGATGAACCTGGCAATTTCCCTGCCCGGTTTTGGTCGCTTTCGCATCAATATTTTCATGCAGCGCAACGAGGTGAGCATCGTCGCGCGCAATATCGTGGCGGAAATTCCGCACTGGAAAGACCTGCGGTTGCCTGAGAGCCTGACCGAGGTGGTCATGCGCAAACGCGGTCTGGTGCTGTTTGTCGGGGCGACAGGGTCGGGCAAGTCGACCTCGCTGGCCGCCCTGATCGACTACCGCAACAGCAACAGTGCCGGCCACATCGTGACGATCGAAGACCCGGTGGAATACGTGCACAACCACAAGAAATCCATCGTCAACCAGCGCGAGGTAGGCGTCGATACGCGCAGCTGGCATAACGCGCTGAAAAATACCCTGCGTCAGGCCCCGGACGTGATCCTCATTGGCGAGATTCGGGATCGCGAGACAATGGAGCACGCCATCGCCTTCGCCGAAACCGGCCACCTGTGTATATCCACCCTGCACGCCAACAACGCCAACCAGGCGCTGGACCGCATTATCAACTTCTTCCCTGAGGCGAAACGCCAGCAACTGCTGATGGACCTGTCCCTGAACCTGCAGGCCTTCGTGTCACAGCGCCTGATACCCACCGTGGATGGCAAGCGTTGTGCCGCAATCGAGATTCTGCTCGGTACCCCAATGGTGGCCGATCTGATCCTCAAGGGCGAGATCGACGGCATCAAGGAGGTGATGGCGAAATCGGAAAACCAGGGTATGAAAACCTTCGACAGCGCTTTGCTGGAGCTGTTCCAGGAAGGCCTCATATCGGAGGAGGAGGCGCTGCGCAACGCCGATTCACCGAACAACGTGCGTTTGAAAATCAAGTTTGCCCGCGAAGGGCAGCTCCGCGACCCGACCGGAGGCTTCAAGCTGAGCGTGGAAGGGCTTGGCGATGAGGATGAGCCCCCGCAGGTCTTCTAGGGCCCGGCTGCTTCCGCTCAGGACACTAACTTGGAGGCCAGCAACCCCGCGAATATCACCCACAGGGCAATGACCAGCGCCAGCTGCCGCTTCCGCGGTTTGGGCGGCGCTTTGACCGCGGCCTTGCCGCCGATGTGAATGTCCGGCGAGCCGCAGGCGGGGCAGTAGCCGCGCTCATCCAGCCGGTTCCCCCGGTAACTGCACTGCCTGCAGTGATAACTCATGTTCGCCCTACCGATTCAGTTTCAGCAGTTGATCCACAATGCGTTCCAGCTGTGTCAGGTTGTTGCACTCGGCAGCGAAGTGACAGGTGCTAAGATAGCGCAGCATCTCCGAGTCACCCGTGCCCCAGGCCCGCCGCGATTCCGGATTCAACCAGATCACCCGGCGGCTGCGCTGGTAAATACTGCGCATGATCTCCAGCTGTGGGTCGCCATTATTATTGCGCGCATCACCCAGCACGATAACGGTCGTGCTGCTATTGATATCCTCCAGCGCAAGCCGGGCAAAGTCCTGCAGACTCCTGCCGTAGTCCGTCGCTCCCCCGTAGCGCCAGTTGACCAGCTCAATCGCCTTGTCCACCGGGTATTGCGCGAACAGGTCACTCACCTCGCCGAGGTGGCTGGAGAACGCGAAGCTGCGCACCTTGGGCAGCACATCCTGCAGGCTGTAGAGAAACAGCAGGAGGAACTTCGCATAGGCCGCCACCGAGCCGCTGACGTCGCAGATCGCCAACAGCTGCGGCTTGGTTTTCTGGACCCGCTTCCAGTGAGTATGGAACAGGATGCCGTCGTTGGCGATACCCCTGCGCAAGGTCCGCCCCATATCCAGCTTGCCGCGCCGGTAGACCCGTCGCTTGCGTGCGTGGCGTTCGGCGAGCTTGCGCGCCATCTGCCGCACCAGCTCATGAACCCGGTGCAGGTAGCGCTGCTCCAGATGGCTCAGCCGTGTCCGGCTCAGCAGGTCGTCCATGAAACGGGCATTCTGGCCCTCCGCCTGCAGCAGGTAGTGTTGCTCAACATAGTCGCGCACCTGTTCGCGCAGGATGTCACGGTAGCGGCGCAGCGGCTCCAGCGCCGGGCTGCCCTGTTGCTCCAGTCTGGCAAGGGTACGGCGCAGTTGCTCCTCACCCATGGCATCCAGCATGCGCCGGGTGAACTGGCCTTTCTGGGTGAACATGCGGATCTGGCTCAGGTCGATACTCGCCGCTGCCTCAGCCAGCGCCAGATTCAGCGCGGTGCTGTCGTTGTTGCGCAGCTGTTGCAGCAGCGGTGTTGCCAGCAGCTCGGCCAGCGCTGCGTCGTCGCGGGAAGCCTCGTCCAGCAACTGCTCGACGCTGGCCCGGTGGTTCTCTGTGGCTGCATCCGTGCTTGCGGCGTCCGTGCTTACGGCGTACGTGCCCACGGCGTCCGTGCCCACGGCGTCCCCTTCGGCGTCCCCTTCGGCGCTGCGCTCTTCGCGCGTGCGGGCGAAGTCGGCGAGGCTGCGATCAAAGAAGCGCGCGAAGCAATGATGAAAAACCGCCTCCTCTGCCGGCGTTTTCGCCAGCGCCGCCGCGAGGCCGTCGCGCAGCCGCTCGCGTCGGGCATATCCCAGGGTCGCTGCGACGTCCATGGCATCCAGCGTTTCCGCCGGGGACACACGTACGTCGTGACTGCGCAACAGGCTGATGAAGTTGACCAGGTGGCGCTGCATGGCCTGGGAGGGGGCCACGTCAGCCATGGGCATGACGCGGCAGCAGGTCCCGCAGTGCAGATTCTGCGGTATTGATATCGTCTTCGAATTTGAGCAACACGTTCAGTGTGCTGTGGATGACCTGCGCGTCCAGCTCCCGCGCGTGTAACAGCAGCAGGCTGCGCGCCCAGTCGATGGTCTCCGAGATGGCGGGGGATTTCTTCAGGTCAAGGTCGCGCAGGGAATGCACGAACTCGACCAGTTGGTGGCGCAGCTGTTGATCGATATCCGGCACGCGGCTGAGGACAATGCGCTCCTCCAGTTCGACGCTGGGGAAGGGGATATAGAGGTGCAGGCAGCGTCGCTTCAGTGCGTCACTGATATCCCGAGTGTTATTGCTGGTGAGGAACACCATGGGCGACACCTGTGCCTGAACGGTGCCGATCTCGGGGATGGAGACCTGGTAGTCGGAGAGAATCTCCAGCAGCAGGGACTCGAATTCGTAGTCGGATTTGTCCACCTCATCAATGAGCAGTATGGCACCCCGTTCCTGCTGCATGGCCTTGAGCAGCGGCCTGGGTTCGAGAAATTCCTCGGAATAGAAGGTGTCGCCGAACTGGTGCAGGCGGTCCACGGACTCCGCCAGCCCCTGGGCGCCCTTGAGCAGATCCCCCAGCTTTTCTTTCAGAATCTGCGTGTACAGCAGCTGTTTCCCGTATTTCCACTCATAGAGCGCCTTGGCCTCATCGAGCCCCTCATAACACTGCAGGCGGATCAAGGGCACGTCCAGCAGCAGCGCCGTGGTTTTCGCCAGTTCCGTTTTGCCCACGCCTGGCGGGCCCTCGACCAGAATGGGCTTGCGCAGCTGAAACGCAAGGTAAACCGCCGTGGCGATCTTCGGGCTGCAGATGTAGCCATACGATTCGAAGCCCTGCTCTATGGCCTCGATGGAAGCCAGTTGCGGAAAATCCTGGGTGTGCACGCGGTATCCTCGTCAGGGCGGTCAGCCGCCAGTGGTGTTCATGAAGCGGAGAATCTCCGGTTCGTCGTCGTGGGTAAAATGATGCTTTTCCGGTTTCAGCGCCAGCGCGGCGACAATCGCCTCGGCGAGTTCCTGCCGGGTGCTGCCCGGGCGGCGCAGCAGCGGGCGCAGGTCCACGGAGTGCTCATTGCCCAGGCACAGCAGTAGTCGGCCCTCAACTGTGAGTCGCACGCGGTTGCACAGGTGGCAGAAGTTGTTGCTGTGGGGCGAGATAAAGCCCACCCGTGTTGCGCTGTCCGGCATGCTGAAATAGCGGGCCGGCCCCGCGTTGCCCGCAGGGTCACCCAGAGCCGTCAAGGTGTACCGCTGCTCTATGCGCCGGCGCAGTTCTGCACTGCTGCAGAAGCTCAACCGTCTGCTGTGTTCGTCGATGCGCCCCAAAGGCATTTCTTCAATGAACGCAATGTCGATGCCGCGCTGGCGGGCAAACTCCACCAGGTCCAGAGCCTCGTCGTCGTTGCGTCCGTTGAGGATAACGGCGTTCAACTTGATGCGCTGAAAGCCGCTGGCGGTTGCGGCGTCTATGCCCGCCAGAACCTGCTGCAGGTCACCTGTGCGGGTCAGTTCGCGAAACCGCTCGGGGCGCAGGCTGTCCAGGCTGATATTGAGGGTGCTGACACCGGCCTGTTGCAGCGGCTGCGCCAGGCGCGCCAGTTGCGAGCCGTTGGTGGTCAGCGCGAGGGTCTCAAGGCCCGGCAGTGCGCCCAGTTGCTCAACCAGCCAGAGGATATTGCGCCGCACCAGCGGCTCGCCCCCGGTCAGTCGTATCTTGTTGATGCCGAGGCCCACAGCCGCCTGCGCGACGCGGTACAACTCCTCCAGCGACAGCACCTGCGCCCGCGGCACGAACTGCATGTCTTCGGCCATACAGTACACACAGCGGAAATCGCAGCGGTCGGTAACCGACAAGCGCAGGTAGTTGATCCGGCGCTGGAAGGGGTCGACCAGATGAGCTGGGATGCTGGGGGTCATGGGCCCAGTGTACTGTCTGTGGCGGGTTCACTCTAGTCATGGTGCACGGGGTACGGTCGGCCTTTACACAGCGCCTAGCTCTGGGCAGGATGCGAACAGCAACCATGGAAAAATAATCATGCACCTGACAGTCCGCCTGCGGTGGCTTTTCGCTTTGTTTGGCTTTTCCGTCCTGCCCCTGGCGGCCGGCACTCCCTGTGAACCGGTTGACGGTATCCAGTCCATCTGCGGCCTTACCGCGCCGGAAGACCTGGTGCCGGCGCCCAATGGGCGCGATCTCATTTTTGGCCAGATGGCGGGGCCGGGTGGTCTGTACCTGCTGGACACCCGCGACGACTCGGTGCATTCCCTGCTGCCGGAGCCGGTGTCCGCCCCGCCGGATGAGCTGTGGGGCGACCCAAAGTGCCTGCGGCCTCTGCCGCGGCTCGAGGCGCATGGTTTGGACATCCGTCGCCGCCTGGACGGACGCTGGCAGCTGCTGGTGGTGAACCATGCAGAGCGCGAATCCGTTGAGTTTTTCGAACTGCAGAATCCACTCGGCGATCGCCCGCGTGCCCACTGGCGCGGCTGCGCAGAGGGGCCACCGGCGGCGAATTTCAACGATGTTGCCGGCCTGTCCGACGGCAGCCTGCTGGTCACGCACATGGCAGACCGGCGCTGGCAATTGGTCAATGCGGTGCTGGCGGCCCTGGGGCGGGATACCGGGTTTGTCTACCGTTGGACCCGCGAAGCCGGCTTTACGCCGCTCCCCGCCACCCGTGCGCGACACCCCAATGGTATTCTGCTGGCGCCCGACGAGCAGACGTTTTACCTCAATGTCTACCTCGGCAACGTTGTGCAGCACCGCGCATTGCCCGGGGGCGAACTATTGGCGGAGGTGCCCGTGCCGAAGCCGGACAACGCCAGCTGGGCGGAAGACGGACGGCTTCTGGTGGCCTCCCACGAAGGCACGCTGTGGCAGGTGTTTCGCAGTCTGTCACAGGGGCACCAGCGACCCAGCGAACTGCCGTTCAGCATTGTTGCGCTGGATTCGGTCACGCTTGAGCCAGCCACGCTGCTGCAGCGCTCGGGGCCGCCGATGGGCGCCGGCACCGTGGCGCTGCAGCGGGGCCAGTCGCTTTATATCGGTTCCTACGTGGGCGACCGTATCCTGCGTGTGCCCCTGTCGCTGCTGCAGCGCCCATGACCCGCTTCCGCCGTTTTCTGCTGTGGGCCGCGCCACTGCTGTCCGTCGGCCTGGCACTGCTGCTGCAGGGCGCCGGCTACAGTCAGGACATTGCGGTGGTATCCATGGTGGCGCTCTGGTGTGTGCTGTGGTGGGTATTCGAGCCGGTTCCGATACCGGTCACGTCCCTGCTGCCCATTGCACTGCTGCCCCTGCTGGGTGTGTTGACTCCCGCCGAAGTGGGCCAGGCCTACGGATCTCCCCTGATATTGCTCTTGCTGGGTGGTTTCCTGCTGTCCAAGGCGATGGAGCATTCCGGCGCGCACCGGCGAATTGCCCTGGGCATGGTGCGGCTGGTCGGTGCGGACAGCGGCCCACGGCTGGTGCTGGGTTTCATGATCGCCGCGGCCAGCCTGAGCATGTGGATATCCAACACCGCCACTACCCTCATGCTGCTGCCCGTTGCGCTGGCCGTGCTGGAGGCCACCGACCGGCGCCGTGAACTGGCCGTGCCCCTGCTGCTGGGTGTGGCCTATGCCGCGAGTGTGGGCGGAATCGGTACACCCATCGGAACGCCCCCCAACCTCATTTTCATGCAGGTCTATGAACAGACGACAGGGCAGTCGATCAGTTTCAGCCAGTGGATGAGCTGGGCGGTGCCCGTGGTGGTGCTGATGATTCCGCTGATGGCCCTGACCCTCACCCGCAACCTGTCCGGCCCGATCGCGGTGCAGGTGCCGAGCACGGGCGCCTGGCGCAGCGAAGAGAAGCGGGTGCTGACAGTGTTTGGCCTGACAGCCCTGGCCTGGATTACGCGGGGTGAGCCCTTCGGCGGATGGCAGGCCTGGCTGGGGCTGCCCCAGGCCAACGATGCTTCGGTGGCATTGTTGGCGGTTGTGGTGATGTTTGTGGTGCCGAATGGCAGCGGCGGTCGACTGCTGGATTGGGAACGGGCCAGCACGATTCCGTGGGGGGTGCTGCTGCTGTTTTCCGGTGGGATCTGCCTGGCCAGCGGTTTTGTTGCCTCGGGGCTCAGCGATATCATGGGAGAGGCGCTTGCCGGCCTGACCGACATGCCTGTCTGGTTGTTGCTGCTGCTGATCTGCCTCGCGGTAACCTTCATGACGGAAACCACATCCAATACAGCGAGCACCACGCTGCTGATGCCGGTGCTCGCAGCTGCCGCGCTGGCGGCGGATCTGCCGCCGGAGTTGATCATGGTGCCCGCGGCCATGAGCGCGAGCTGTGCCTTCATGCTGCCAGTGGCGACGGCGCCCAACTCCGTGGTCTACGGCAGCGGCCTGATTACGACCGCTCAAATGGCGCGGGAGGGACTGCTGTTGAACCTGCTTGGAGCAGTGGTTATAAGCACCCTGTGCTATGTGCTGGTGAGCTAGCGCCTGCGACGTGTCTCCGCCACAGGCGCCGGTGGTTACAGCAGGGCCATCATGCTCTCGGCGGAGCTGACATCAACACCCGGGCCCGGTTCTACATTCAGGTGCGTTACCTTGCCGTTGTCTACCAGCATGGCAAAGCGCTGGCTGCGCTTGCCTAGCCCGAAGCCGGTGCCGTCGAGTTCCAGACCCAGTGCCGCGGTGAAGTCACCGTTGCCATCGCCCAGCATCAACAACTCCTCGGCGTTCTGTGACTTGCCCCAGGCATCCATGACGAAGGCATCGTTCACCGCCATGCAGGCGATGGTGTCCACACCCTTGGCCTTGATCTTGTCGGCGTTGACCACGTAGCCGGGCAGGTGGGTCAGGGTGCAGCCAGGCGTGAATGCGCCGGGCACGGCGAACAGCAGCACTTTCTTGCCGGCAAACAGCTCATCGGTGCTGATATCGACCGGGCCTTTCTCGCCCATGGTCTTGAGAGTTGCTGAGGGGATTTTGTCGCCAACCTTGATGGTCATGTTACTCTCCTTGTCCGGAACGGGTTTGCCATGAAGCGGGGATCATACCAGATGCAACGTCACTTGCACTGCCCTCTCTGTGGCGCCGTCAGTGACCCCTTTCATGAGGATCGCAGGCGTCGCTACTGTCGCTGTGAGCACTGTTTGCTGGTCTTCGTGCCTCCTGAATTCCACCTGTCGCCGGACGACGAGAAGGCCGAGTACGACCTTCATCAGAACCGTGTGGATGACCCACAGTACCGCGCCTTCCTGGCTCGTCTTGCCACGCCGCTACTGGCCGAGCTGGCGCCGGGTTCGCGCGGGCTGGACTTCGGCTGCGGCCCCGGTCCCGCACTGGCCGCCATGCTGCGTGAAGCGGGGCACCGGATAAGCGTGTACGACCCCTTTTATTTCCCCGCAGAGGATGCCCTCCGCCCGGGGTACGACTTCATCACGGCCACCGAGGTGGTGGAGCACTTGCGGGCACCCGCTACCGAGCTGGACCGGCTCTGGCAGTTGCTGGTTCCCGGTGGTGTCCTGGGTATCATGACCAAGCTGGTGACGGATGCCGGGGCGTTCGCCGGTTGGCATTACAAGAACGACCCCACCCATGTGTGTTTCTTCAGCCGCAGCACCTGGCAGTGGTGGGCGCAGACCCGCGGCAGCCAGCCGGTATTCGAGGGCGCGGACGTGATTCTGCTGCGGAAACCGGTCGCCACCCGCGCTTAGTGCTGTGCCTCAGGGTTTATCCGGTGATGTAATCATGCCTTCGAAGATGGCCTGGCAATCGCGGTAAAAAGTCAGCTGGGCGTCACCCAGATACGGCGCCACCATGGTCAGCAGCTGCAGCACACCCTGATGGATCACGACATGCGGCGAGCGTGGTGCATGTAGCAGTTGGTCGTAGCTCAGCCAGAAGGTCAGCACCAATGTCATGTTGTCCACGAGGCTGAGCAGCTGGTCATCATCGGTATCGATAACCGCCTGTTCCAGCAGTTTGTGGCAGATGGCGAGCAGTGCCGAGCGCTGCAGTTGCAGCAGCCGGCGGAAGCCCTTGCGGATGGCCGGATAGCGTTGCTGCAGATCGTCCAGGTTGTGGTAGAGAAAGCGGTACTGCCACATCTCCTCCAGCACCACATACAGGTAGAACCAGTTGTCCTCCACCTGGCTCGGATCCGTGCCCAGCGGCCCTTCAAGGGGGGCTGCGAGGGTGCCACTGAGGGCCAGCTCGTATTGCTGGAACAGCTCGGCGATGATCTCGTCCTTGCCCTTGAAGTGGTAATACAGGTTGCCGGGGCTGATATCTAGCTCATTGGCGATATCAATGGTGGTCGTATGCGCCTCGCCCTCCTCGTTGAACAGGGCCAGACTGGTCACCAGTATGCGGTCGCGTGTCTTCACCTCGCCGCCGTCAGCTACCGTGTCAGGCGGGCTTGCGGCCGGTGGCGGGCTTGGTCTTCACGGCGGCGCGGCGCGTGGCGGTTTTCTTGCGTGCGGCGGGCTTTCTCGCGGGTTTGCCCTGGGCGGCCAGAGCGGCGCTGAGATCATCCACCTTGCGGGTCAGGCGATCGATTTTCTCGTGCAGTGCGAGCAGGTCTTCACCGCGGGCGGGCAGTTGCATCTGAAAGCTCTCGCGCACGCGATGAATGCGTTCCTCAACGGAATTGCGTGCATTGCGACCGCTGTTCAGGCCCTTGCGCGCCTCGTCCTCCAGCGCGGCGCCCGCCTTGACCAGGTCACGGAACAGCTTGGGTGTTTCCACGCCGGCCTTCTCCATGCGGTCCTGGGCTTCGTCCACGGCGCGCCCGTAGGCACCCACCCCAGCGAGCCAGATGTTGCGGGCAATCTCCCCCGCCTTGTCGGTGACCTTGCTCTTATCGCTTTTGTCATCGCTCACGTCGTCCTCCATTGCGCAGGGCGCATCGGGCCATCGGGCGGTCATTTAAGCAGAAAGCGGGCGCCCTTTGCCAGCTGTGGCACGGTCGACAGGCGGCCGCTGTCCGGGGGCGGCGGAACGGGGGCGCGGGACTCGGAACAGGCAGGCGCTCTGCGCCCCGGAATCTGTGCAAAAATGCATGGATATTATTTTTTTACCGGGGTAGTGTATTTGCTGTCAGCCCGGCCACGGTTGGCGTGGTGACACCTTGGCGATTATAAATATAAAGAGGAAATGGTGCATGAAACAGCAAAAGTATCTGGTCAGCGCGCTGTGTCTGGCCCTTGGCACGACCGCCTCGGCAGGGCTCTACGCGGCAGAACGCGCGGCCCTCGAGGAAGTGATTGTTACCGCCCAGAAGCGCGAGGAAAACCTGCAGTCGGTCCCCCTGGCGATTTCTGCGTTGTCCTCAGCGGAGCTCGAGATGCGCGGTATGGAGAGTCTGGCTGATCTCAACGCGGTCGCGCCCAACGTGATGTTTCGCCAGAATCCCGGAGCGCGCCTGGTTTCGGTGGTATCTATTCGCGGCAGTGTAACCGGGCAACCGGCGATCTGGATTGATGCCCCCGTCGGGCTTTACCTGAACGGCATCTACCTCGGCAAATCCCAGGGCTCTGTGTTCGATGTGGTAGACATCGAGCGCGTTGAGGTGCTGCGCGGTCCCCAGGGCACACTGTTCGGCCGCAACACGGAAGGTGGCGCAATCAATTTCGTGACGCGGCGCCCCACGGGGGAGTTCAGCGGCTCAGCTCTGGCCGAGGTGGGCAACTACGACCGGCGCGTCGGCCGCCTGCAGGTGGATCTGCCGCAGATGGGAATCGCCTCTGCCAGCGTGGGGATGCGCAAGGAGCGCGCCGACGGCTGGGCAGACAACCTCACCGGCCCCGATCTCGGCTCTGTGGATAACGAGGCCTTCCGCGCGTCGATCATGCTGGAGCCCAGCGAGCAGCTGGTGGCCATCTACGATTTTGATTATTCCTACACCGACCAGACGCCAGCACCCTCGTCGCTGGTGTCGCTGGAGGGCTGGGCCGGCACCTTCCCCAGTGTGTTCGGTCCCTTCCTGGGTAGCGCCATTGAAAGCGCGGCAGCGCCCTATGTCGTGTCCGGCCGCCCGGACACCGTCTCCACCAATACCGTGCCGGGGCAGCCGGGTTTGTTCGAGCGCAGCCGCACGCGTGCACATGCGCTCACGCTGGAATACGACCTGACGTCCAGGGATCAGTTGAAGTACATCGGCGCGCTGCGGACCATGGACTACAACGACAGCCAGGATATCGACGGCATGCCGCTGGATTCAATTGTGGTCATCCCCGGTGCGCTGTCCTGGGGCATGTCTGCGAACTTCAACCGCCTGACCGACTACGAGCAGATTTCCCACGAATTCCAGTGGATTGCCGATCGTGACGACTTCCACTGGGTGTTGGGCGCCTACTACTTCGAGGATGAGGGGGAAACGCTGGGCAGCCAGCTGTTCACCCTGTTCGGCAACGTACCGCAGCAGGTGAACTACGGGGCTGATACCGAGGCTTGGGCCCTGTTCGGGCAAATGGACTGGCGCTTTGCCGAGCGCTGGACCGCAACGCTGGGTGTCCGCTATACGGAAGAAAAACGCTCCGGTTTCTCCCACCGTTACACCACGGACGGCTTTGGCGGCTCCTTTATCACCGATGTGGGCCCGGGATTGCTGCCGTTCATCAGCTACAGTGAGACCTTTGATGACACATCGCCCATGGCGGCGCTGTCCTATGAGCTCACGCCTGACCTGAATTTCTATCTGCGCGTGGCCAATGGCTTCAAGAGCGGCGGGTTCAGCTCTGAAGTGGCCGACCCGGCGGTGAGTACACCTTTCGAACCCCAGACCTCGCTGTCCACGGAAGTGGGCATGAAGTCGCTCTGGCTGGACGGTGCGCTGCGTTTGAACGTCGCCTTGTTCCATAACGCGATTGACGACCTGCACATCACCCAGCTGCTGCCAGGCACGACCCAGTCGCTGCTCACCAACGCGGGGGAGGCCACGTATCAGGGTTTCGAACTGGAAATGGCCTATCAGATCACGGACAACTGGCGGATTTCCGGTAACTACGGGTACCTGGACGCAGGATTCGACAAGTATCTGGACAACTCCTTTGCGCCGGGTCGCCCGATTATCGATACCGCATCGAACCGTCTGGCACCTTACGCGCCTGAAAATACCGCAGCCCTGCAGTTGGAGGGGACCCTGGCACAGTTTGGTTTTGGTGAGCTGCGCTTCCTGCTGGATTACACCTACACCGACAAGGTGTATCTGTACGCGGTCAACAAGAGCCTGACCGCGCCGAATGCGGGTGGCAGCTATGTGCAGGGCATTGATGAAGTGCCGGACACCCAGAACCTGAACGCCAGGCTGCAACTGGCTGACGTGCCGGTGGGTGACGGCACCATGGACTTCTCGTTCTTCGTGCGCAACCTGACGGACGAGGACAAGCAGATCCAGGGTATCGATTTCAGCATGTTCCTGAACGGTGCCTGGCAGGATCCGAGAACCTACATGTTTTCGGCAACCTACAACTGGTAACGGGTGACGCCGGGGGGTCCGCGCTGCGGCATGGTAGCCTCCCGGACTGATCTTCGGGCAAAAAAAGGGCCACAGCGTGGCCCGAAAAGCTCCCTGCCAGGCAGGGAGTAGGGAACACTCTTCAGGCCGCAGTGCGGAAGCCCACTGAGCCGCGCAGTTCGGCAAACCGGCTGCGGGCCTTCTCAATACGCGCTTCCAGCTTCTTGCGATCCTTCAGGGCATCAAGCTCCAGCTTGGGCAGTTCGATATCACCCAGCATGTCTTTGGCGTCTTTTTCGACCTTCGTGCCGCGCTTGACCAGCTCGGCGTAGGCGACTTCAGCGGCTTTGCCACGCGCATCCAGGCGAGCCTGCAGCTTGTCGAGGCGCTCCTGCACTTCATCGAACGCCTTGCCGTAGAAGCCGAGGCTGGCGAGGAAGGCATTGCGGCTCACGGTGCGGGCGCGCTCGCCGAGGCGTGCAGCGGTCTTTTCCGTTTCCTTGGTGGCTTTGGTGGCGCGACGCTTATAGGTGCGGACCTTGGCTTCTGCCTTGGCGACAGTACTCTTGCTGGTCGCACGCCGCTTGGTGGTGGTTTTGCCGGCCGTGGCGGCCTTCTTGGGGGCAGCCTTGCGCTTGGCAGTCGCGCGCTTGGGTGCTGCAGCCTGAGTGCCTGCTGCTGTGTTGGTCGTGGTGTTGGTGGTTTCGTCAGCCATGTCTCTACTCCTCACGTTTGGGGTGCGCTAGCTTCCCGCACCGGACAAAACGGAAGGTACCGAACAAAATTAGAATGATCCTACTAGAAGTGGCAAATTCCCATTTTCCGGATCCGCGGGCTGCTCTTCTGCGTAAAGTGCGGAACAGGCGTACCATTGTGTTGTCCAGAGAACGTCTTCTTTTCGGTGGCCCGGAGGCCGCCCAGTCAGTCATCAGGTGATTCATGGATTGGAAAAAAGCTCGGTCAATGCTCGCTCCGGGCAGTGTGCTCGCCGGCGGCCTCGCGCTGTCCTGGCTACTGCTTACCGGGAAGCCGGCGCCGGAGCCACAGGAGCTGCCGCCCCGGGCCGTGCCGATGGTCGATGTTGCCACCGTGGATCCAGCACCGGCGGCGCTGTCGGTGACTACACAGGGGACGGTCCAGCCACAGCGGGAAATCGACCTGGTCAGCAGGGTGGCCGGTCAGGTGGAATCCGTGGCGAAGGACTTTGCCGCGGGCAGCTTTTTTCGTGAGGGCAGCCTGCTGGTGGCCATTGAGGATGTTGACTACGAACTCATGATTGCCCGCATGGAGTCCCAGGTGGCCGCTGCGCGGCAGCGCGTCGCCGAAGAAGAGGGTCGTGCATTGCAGGCGCAACGCGAGTGGCGGGATCTGGGCAATTCCCAGGCTAACGCGCTGTTCCTGCGCGAGCCGCAGCTGGCCTCAGCGCAGGCGTCACTGCGCGCCGCGGAGGCGGAGCTGGCGGCGGCGCTGCTTGATCTTGAGCGCACACGCATTACAGCGCCCTTCGACGGACGCATCAGTGAAAAGTTTGTCGACGCGGGGCAGTACGTCACACCGGGGGCCCGCATCGCACGGGTTTATTCCACCCGTTCCATGGAGGTGCGCCTGCCCCTGACCGACCGGCAAGTCGCGCTCATTGACCTGCCTCTGCACTACCGCGCCGGTGGCGACAGCCCGGAGATGCCTGCGGTGAGCCTGCGTGCGACCTTCGGCGGACGGGATTGGACGTGGCAGGGCCGTATCGTGCGGACTGATGCCAGCGTGGATGAGAGTACGCGGGTGGTCTACGCGGTTGCCGAAGTCACTGAGCCATTCGCGCCAGGGCCCTCGGGTGAACGCCCGCCGCTGGTGCCCGGCCTGTTTGTGCACGCGACGATAGAAGGGCGCAGCCTGCCGGCGGTGGTTGGTTTGCCGCGCTCGGCGCTGCGTAGCGACGATACGGTGATGCTGGTGGATGCGGGGCAGCAGCTCGAGCCACGGGCGGTCTCCGTACTGCAAAGCGAAGGCGGACGGGTCTGGGTCCAGGGGCTCAAGCGCGGTGACCGGGTGGTCGTGCGAGAGCCCGCGGCAATCGTTGCGGGCATGCGTGTCGAGGTCAATGAAGTGGCGCGCATCGCCGGAGCGGGGAACTGATCGTGGGTGGTCCGGTTCGCTGGTTTATTCACAACCCCATTGCAGCCAACCTGCTGATGCTTTTTCTGGTGGTCGGCGGTTTGCTCAGTGTGCCGGCGCTGGACAAACAGTTTTTCCCGCAGATCGAACTGAACCGGGTCAGTATCTCGCTGGTTTACCCGGGCGCTGGCCCGCGCGAAGTGGAGGAACAGATCTGTGTGCGGGTCGAGGAGGCCGTACACGACCTGAGCGGCGTGCGGGAGATACGCTGTACCGCGCGAGAGGGCATGGGAACGGTGCTGGTTGAGGCTGAACCCGACTACGATATGCAGCGCCTGTCCGCGGAAATCAAGACCCGGGTGGATGCCATCAATACCTTTCCTGTCGAGGCGGAGCGCCCCATCGTCACGGAACTCGCCTTTCGACACTACATGGCCGCGGTGTCTCTGGCTGGCAATCTCGGGGAGCGGGATCTCAAACGCCTCGGCGAGCGGCTGCGTGACGACCTCGCGGCGCAGCCGCACGTGTCGGTTGTTGAACTGGATACCCCGCGACCCTATGAGGTCTCGGTCGAGGTGTCCGAGTACACCCTGCGTCGCTACGGACTGACTTTCGCTGATGTGGTGGCCGCGATACGGGGGTCGTCGCTCAACCTGCCGGCGGGCGCGATCAAGGACGCCGGTGGCGACATTCGGCTGCAGACCCGCGGCCAGGCCTATGATCGCTTTGAATTCGAGCGGATTCCGGTGATGACGGGCAGCGACGGTACGCAGGTCCTGCTGCGCGATGTGGCGACGGTTGTCGACGGGTTTGAGGACGTTGATGTACGCACCCGCTTCAATGACAAGCCCTCACACACCCTGCATGTCTTCGTCACCTCCAACCCCGACACGCTGAAAACCAGCGAGACCGTTCACCGCTGGGTGGAGGAGACCCGTCCGGGGCTGCCTCCGGGTGTTGAACTGTCGGTGTGGCGCGACTCCTCAGTGCCGTTCAAGGGTCGTGTTGATACGCTGCTGAAGAACGGGATTGGTGGGTTGATACTCGTGTTCATGGTGCTGGTGCTGTTCCTGCGCCCGCGGCTGGCGATGTGGGTCTGCGTGGGCATTGGGGTGGCCTTTATCGGTACCCTGTTCCTGCTGCAATACACCAACACCAGCCTGAACATGATTTCGCTGTTCGCTTTCCTGCTGATCCTGGGCATTGTGGTGGACGATGCAATCATCGTCGGAGAGTCGGTGCACGCCCGGCAGGCGGCTGGGGAGCGGGGCATTGCCGGTGCCATCAATGGCACCCAGGCCGTCATCAAGCCGGTGATGTACGCGGTGATCAGCACGATGATTTTCTTTGTGCCGATGTTTTTCATGCCCGGCGACATGGCCCAGGCAGCAATGGCCATTCCCTCCGTGGTGATTCTGGCGCTGGCCCTGTCGCTGGTGGAGTGCCTGCTGATCCTGCCGCCGCACCTGGCCCATATGCCGCCGGTGAAACCCAGTCGGTTTGCTCTGCTGCGCCGGCTCGAACAGCAGCGATTGCGCTTTGCGGACGGCATGACGCGCATCGCGCGACAGCGCTACAGGCCTTTTCTGGCCCTCTGCCTGCGCCACAACCTGCTGATTATGGCGGTGTTTTTCGTCATGCTCGTGGTCAGCCTGGCGCTATATGGTGGTGGCTGGTTGCGCTCCGCCTTCTTCCCCTCCATTAACTCGGACTATGTCGTCGCGGAGATCGAGCTGCCGGAAGGCGGCGCCTTTGAGGATACGCTGAAGGTATTGCGCCAGGTCGAGTCGGCGGCGCTGCAGATCAAGCGTGAATACAATGAGGATCCGCGCTACAACGTGCTCGGCCCGGCCATTGGCCACATAGACTCCAGCGGTAACGCCAACGCGATTGAGGTGATCATCGAGACCGTGTCGGATGAGGTGGATACCGGAGAGCTTTCCGAGCGCTGGCGCGAAGCCATCGGCGAACTGGGGCCGGTGCAGGACTTCCGCATGGACTACACCATCAACGAAACCGGCAAGCCCATCCGCCTGGTGGCCACCGCGACCTCGCTGGACGATCTCAAGGCGGTCTCGCTGGCGTTGCGGGAGGTGTTGCAGTCCTATGAGGGGGTCTACAATATCAACGACACCTTGCAGGATCCCCAGGAAGAGATCGTGCTGGGGCTGAAACCGGCGGCGGAGAACCTGGGGATTACGCTGGCTGACCTGGCGAGGCAGGTGCGTGAGGCCTTCTACGGCGCTGAAGTGCAGCGTATTCCCCGCACCCGTGAGGACGTACGCGTGATGGTGCGCTACCCGGAGTCGGAGCGCCTGTCCGTGGATAATCTGCAGGAAATGCGGGTACGCACCCCGGCCGGAGGCGAGGTGCCGTTTGCCACAGTAGCCGAGGTGCAGTATGAGCCCGGCTATCTGACCATTGAACGCCTCAACCGCAAACGCACGCTGGAGGTGTCGGCGGAGGTGGTGCCCGGCAGTGTGGTGCCGCGCGCCGTGGTCAATGCCATCCTCAATGACCACCTGCCGGAATGGAAGCGGCAGTTTCCGGGGCTGACCCTGTCGCTGGACGGCGAGTTGCAGGAAGAATCGGCCTTCATGGATGCCATGCTGAAGTACCTGGTACTGGCCATGTTGGTTATCTACGCCCTGATGGCGGTGCCGTTCCGCTCCTATTTCCAGCCGCTACTGGTGCTGACCGCCGTGCCCTTTGGGGTGATGGGGGCGATATTCGGGCACTTTATCCTGAACTGGGAAGTGAGCATGTTCTCGTTCCTTGGCGTGATTGCCTGTGCGGGCGTGGTGGTGAACGACAACCTGGTGCTGATTGACCGCATCAATCAGCTGCGTGCGGTGGGACACCCGGTGCTCAAGGCCCTGCTACAGGCGGGCGAGGACCGTTTTCGTCCGATCATCCTCACTTCGCTGACCACTTTCGTCGGTCTGCTGCCGATCATGGCGGAAACCAGCGTGCAGGCGCAGTTCCTCATCCCGATGGTGACCTCACTGGCATTCGGCGTGCTGTTCGCCACGGGTGTGACCTTGCTGCTGGTGCCCTGCCTCTACCTTGCGGGCGAGCAGGTGGGTGCAAGGGTGCTACACCGGCGCCAGCGGTTGCAGGACCTGAGTGATCCCGCGTAGTGGGAAGAAGGTCGCCGGTACACTGCGTACCGGCACGCAGACTCAGTTCGGCTTTGGCCCTGCGGCAACAATGGCCGGTGACACGTCGAACTTCTTGATGTTTTCCTGGAACAGGGTCGCGAGGGTGCGCGCCTGCTCATCATACGCTGCCGTATCGCCCCAGCTGTTGCGGGGGTTGGTGTACTTGGCGTCGACGCCGGGAATGGCCGTCGGGAAATCCAGATTGAGAATGTCCAGGTGTTCGCGGGGCGCGTTCAGCAGTGCGCCGCTCTGTGCCGCCGCAACGACGGCGCGAGTCACCGGGATCGGGAAGCGTGAGCCTGTGCCGCCGGGGGCGCCGGAGCCGCCGGTCCAGCCGGTGTTGATCAGGTAGACCTGGCTGCCGAAGTCCTCAATGCGTTTCATCAGCAATTCGGCGTAGTCACTGGCCGGGCGCGGCATGAAAGGGGCACCGAAACAGGTGGAGAAGGTGGGGTGAATGCCCGCTTCCGCACCCAGTTCGGTAGAGCCAACCCGTGCCGTGTAGCCGCTCAGGAAGTGGAACGCGGCCGCTTCCTTGGACAGTATGGAAACGGGGGGCAGTACGCCGGATACGTCGCAGGTGAGGAAAATCACGCACCTGGGTTCACCGCCGGCGTTGGCCTCGGTGCGCTTGGCAACGTGCTCCAGCGGGTAGCAGCAACGGCCGTTCTCGGTCAGGCTGGTGTCGCTGTAGTCGGCGTGGCGCTGGGTGTCGAGCACCACGTTCTCGATGATGGCGCCAAAGCTGATGGCATCCCAGATCACCGGCTCATTCTTCTGGCTCAGATCGATGGTCTTGGCGTAACAGCCGCCTTCGATATTGAACACGGAGCCCTTGGCCCAGCCGTGCTCATCGTCGCCGATGAGGTAGCGATCCGGATCCGCGGACAGGGTGGTTTTGCCGGTGCCGGAGAGACCAAAGAACAGGGTTGTGTCGCCGTCTTCACCGACGTTGGCCGAGCAGTGCATGGACATGACGTCTTTTTCCGGCAGCAGGAAGTTCTGCACCGAAAACATGGCTTTCTTCATTTCACCGGCGTAGCGCATGCCCGCCAGCAGAATTTTGCGCCGGGCAAAATTGAGGATCACGATGCCATCGGAGTTGCTGCCGTGGCGCGCCGGGTCACAGACAAAACCGGGTGCGTTCATCACGGTCCACTCCGGCTTGCGGCCGATGTTGTATTGCTTGGGGCGGATGAACATGTTGCGTCCGAACAGGTTCTGCCACGCAGTTTCCGTGACAACCCGCACCGGCAGGTAGTGGTCGCTGTGCTCGCCAACGTGGAGGTTGGAGACGAAGCGGTCGCGCTCATCCAGGTAGGCTTCAACTTCGTCCCAGAGGGTGTCAAAACGCTCGGCATCGAAGGGGCGGTTGACCGGGCCCCAGTCTATGCTGTCCTCGGTGCTGGGTTCACGCACGATGAAGCGGTCGGCGGGAGAACGGCCGGTGCGCTTGCCCGTGGTAACCAGAAGGGCGCCGGTATCGGCAAGAATGCCTTCACCGCGTTTGAGTGCCTCTTCAACCAGCTGTGCCGTACCCAGGTCAATGTATTCCCGGGGCGTGTTGCTTTCAAGGGTCATGGTGAGTCCTGTGTTCCTGCTGCTCAGTGCAGCCCGCCACGCTGGGCGGAGTTGCCTCTAGGGGTCTTTCAGGGGGCGCCATTATGTCAGAATCCCCCGGGTATGCGAACCGGATTATGCAAAATTTCGGCGATCGTCGGCGAGTCTCAATGCACGGTCCCACCGCGGCCATCCGCCAGCAGGTCGTACAGTGCCTCGCGCTCGAAACGGTACTGCTGGTTGCAGAACTCACAATCCACCGCAATGTGGCCCTGCTCGGCGAGAATGTCCTCCAGTTCGTGAGGCGGCAGGGCGGCCAGCGCGCTGCGGCTGCGCTGCTCTGAACAGCTGCAGTGGAAGCGCACCGCGCGCGGGTCGAACAGGCGCACGGGATCTTCATGGTAGAGGCGGTGCAGCAGGGTTTCCGCGGGCAGCTGCAGCAACTCGTCGCTGCTCACGGTGGCGGCGAGCGTGCTCGCATGTTGCCATTGCCGGGCCCGCTCTTCGGCGCTGCGCTGCAGCTGGGCCGGCAGTTGCTGCAGCAGGAGCCCGGCGGCCTGTCGCCCGTCGCTGGCCAGCCAGAGGCGGGTCTGCAGCTGTTCCGACTGCTCGAAATAGGCATCCAGGCTGGCGGCGAGTGAGTTCTCTGACAGGGGCACAATACCCTGGTACGGCTTGCCCCTCAGGGGCTCCACGGTGATCGCCAGCACCCCGCCCGCCAGCAGCTGGGTAAACGCCTCGGAGGTGGCATGCTGGGCACCTCGTGCGATACCCCGCACCAGCAGCTGGTCGCTGCACTCGGCCATCAGCAGGGGAATCTCGCCCTCGCTGCGTGCCTGCAATACCAGTCGCCCCTCGAATTTCAGGGTGGTGCTGAGCAGGGTCGCAGCGGCCAGGAATTCACCCAGTAACCGGCACACCCCCGGCGCGTACTGGTGAACGGCCAGCAGGTCCGCCAGTGTGCGATCCAGCTGCACCAGTTCGCCACGGATATCAGCATCGTCAAAGAGAAAGCGTCGGCTGTAGTCGGTGCCCGTGTCCCGGGTATCTGCAGTGTCGGTCATGAGGGTGCTGTCATCCATGTTTCGCTCCGACGGTGCGCCGGCGTACGGGTGCTTCGGTTGGCAAGGTTTAGCATTTGAGGCCGCTCCCATCTATTTTAATGGTTACGGTGACCCGGGTCATCCGCCGGAGTACAGTGGCCGTAGTTCATAGGTGGCTGCGGTGGCGGCCGCGCCATAATAGACAGGAGCAGCATGATGAGATTCAGTTACCAGATCGGTATGTGTGAGGCCGATCACTACGTACCGCTGGCGCAAGCCGCGGAGCAGGCCGGTTACGACGGCCTGACCATCCCCGACAGCATTTGTTACCCGCAGGAGGCCAGCTCCAAGTATCCGTACAACAAGGATGGCAGCCGCGAGTTTCTGGAGAGCGTGCCGTTTCTCGAAAGCCTGATCGCCGTCGCAGGCATGGCAACCGTTACCGAGAAGATTCGCTTCGCCACGTTCGTCTACAAGGTGGCGGTGCGCCAGGTGGCGATTGTTGCCAAGCAGGTGCAGAGCATCCAGGCGCTGTCCAACAACCGCTTTGACTTCGGGGTGGGTATCAGCCCCTGGGAAGAGGACTTTGCGGTCTGCGATGTGCCGTGGGAAAAGCGCGGTCTGCGTCTGGACGAGCAGATCGACATCATTCGTGGCCTGGAGAGCGGCGAGTTCTTCGGCTACAAGGGCGAGATTCACAACCTGCCGGCGATCAAAATGACCCCCAAGCCTACCGCGCCCACCCCCATACTCGTGGGTGGCCATGCCGAGCCGGCACTGCGTCGCGCGGCCAAGGTCGGTGATGGCTGGATGTGTGCCGGTGCGGACATGCAGCAGCTGGAAGGCTATATACGTCGCCTGCACGAACTGCGCGATGAGCACGGTACCAGCGATCGCCCTTTCCGTATTTTCACTACCGGTCAGGACGCGTTTACCCGCGAAGGTATCGAGAAACTGGAAAGCATTGGCGTGACCGATGTGGTGATCGGCTTCCGCAACGTCTACGAGATGGAGGAAGACAAGCCCCTGGACGAGAAGATCGCCATGCTGAACTGGTACGCCAGCGAGTTTATCAAGCGCTGACCCCTGCCAGCGGTCCTGTAGGCGCGAGCCGGCGGATGCGCTAAAGTGCGCGCTTTTCGTCGGCCCGCGCCATGAATAACCTGCTGTTATATGCCATCACGGTGGTGATCTGGGGCTCTACCTGGATCGCCATCAAATTCCAGCTGGGGACAGTGGCGCCGATGGTCTCTATTGCCCATCGCTCCATGCTCGCCGCGCTGCTGATCTTTCTGTATCTGGTGCTGCGCCGTCGCCTGACGCCGCTCTCGCGGCGCGACCACCTCATGGTCTTCTTTCAGGGACTGTGCCTGTTCAGCGGTAATTACCTGTTCATTTATCCCGCCAGTGAGCATCTGGCCAGTGGCCTGGTGGCCGTGGTGTTCTCTACCCAGGTCGTGCTGAACATGGTCAATGGCGCCATTTTCCTGCGACTTCCCATCAGCGGCATGGTGGCGCTGGGCGCCGGCATCGGGTTGGTTGGGATGGTCGGTGTGTTTATGCCGCAGCTGGAGAGCTTTACCTTCGACGATGCTGGCTTTCGCGCGCTGCTGCTGTGTTTTGCCGGCACCTGCTGTGCGTCCTTTGGCAATATTTTCGCGGCGCGCAACAGTCGCGATGGCTTGCCGGTGCTGGTCTGCAACGCCTGGGGTATGCTCTACGGTGCGCTTGCACTGTATAGCACCGCGCTGCTGCTGGGCACGCCTATTACGGTCGACTGGCAGTTCAGTTACCTGAGTTCCCTGCTGTATCTTGCGGTGTTCGGCTCGGTGGTGGCGTTCTGGGCCTATGTCACGCTCATCGGCAATATTGGTCCGGGACGGGCGGCCTACAGCTCGCTGCTGTTCCCGGTGGTAGCGCTGCTGATCTCGACCGTATTCGAGGGCTACCACTGGACACTGCTGGGGGTGTTGGGCTTCGCCCTGGTGCTGGCGGGCAACTGGCTGGTCATGCGCCGCGGCTCGGCGTAATCTTGGGCACAAAAATACAGGCATTCGACCATGGCGGGATTCCGGCTGACCAAACCTTACACCATGCCCAAAGAGGACCTGCGTCAGGCGGCGCAGCGTCTCGCGGACCAGCTGGAGCGCGAACACGGCGTGCGCTCGCGCTGGGAGGGTGACAGCGTGCGCATGAAGGGCGGCGGTATCGACGGCAAGCTGTCGTTTCACGACGGGCTGGTGGACGTGTCGGTGCGCCTCGGCCTGCTGGCCTCGGCGTTCCAGGGGCCGCTGCGTGCCGAAGTGCAACGCTACCTCGACGAGATGATCAGCTGAGCAGCGTGGCGCCCGCCAGCGGGTCGGGGCCATCGATCAATGCCTGGAACGCTTCCGCCAGCGCCTCGCTGCGCGCCACACACTCGCGCCAGACCGCCACCCTCTGAGCGGTGCTCAAGCGGGTGAAATCTCTGCGGTCCGGGATTTTCCCCCCGGGCAGCGTGGCGACGAACTGCGGGCTGGGGCACAGCAGCACCAGGTCGTCGAGATTCTCCAGGCCGGATCTGCGCCAGGGCAGGAACTTGTCGAACCAGCCCGCGGTGAGGTCAGGGCGGAAGTGTGGGTACAGCACCAGTCCCTCGCCGCGGTACTGTCTCAGGTCGAAGTGATAGTCGATGATGCCACCATCCCAGTAGTGTCCCGGTGGTGCGCCGCCAATGTTGCGTTCGCCGGCCAGTACGAAGGGAATTGAGCCGCTGGCCTGCAACGCGAGAGGCACCGTCGCCGGCCGCAGGGGCGTGTAGGCGGTATTGAAGTCAGCCATCGAGAGCTGCGGAGCCGGGCGTTCGCCGCTGTGGAAGACCACTCGCTGGAAGCCGGCACCAAGCAGTCGGCGGTGGACGGTGTTGCCGAGCGCCGCCGCGCCCATGGCGGCGCCGAGCAGGGCCGGTTGTCGTGCGCCCGCAGGCCCTCTGCCGCGTGCGGTCACAATGTGGGTGCGCCAGCGAGGGTGATCGCTCAGTGCGGCGGCGCCCTCGGCGCCCAGCAGCTGGGCGAGGATGTGTGCGCTGGCGGCGCTGATTTCGCTGGGTGGTGGACGCGCGCTGTAGGCCTGCTCCAGGTAGGCGTTCTGGAACCGGTCCAGCGCCGCCACAGGATCCGTCTGCGCCAGGCAGGCGTGGCGCCAGGAGCCGATCGAGGACCCCAGCAGCGACATCGGTTCCCCGCCGCGTTGCAGGAAGTCGCCGAACAACACGCGGTCCAGCTGTCCCAGCACCAGCCACTTCGGTCCCCCGGAGGCACCCAGTAACAGGCTGAAGTGATCCGGGTGCCAGCCCTGATCGCGCAGCACCCCGGCGGCGCGACGCCCGAGGTAGACCGACAGTGCCTGTTCAGCGCTCAGAGCGTACCTCCCGCGGTGTGCGACCGGTCCATTTCTGGTAGGCGCGGCGGAAATTGGAGGCGTCGTTGAAACCGACCAGGTAGGCAATAGTGGACAGGGGCAGGCGACCGTTTTTCAGGTAACGAGTGGCATGTTCTGCCCGGACTTTGTCCAGCAGCTGCTGGTACGCGGTGCCCTCATGTTCCAGGCGCCGGCGGTAGGTGCGGGGGCTCAGGTTGAGCATGTTGGCCACCTGGGGCATCTGCGGATACTGGCCCTCCAGCTTGCGCAGCAGGCGCAGGGTTTGCTCCGACACGGAGTCATGTTCTTCCAGGTCCGCCAGTAGACGTGCGCACTCGTTCTCATACAGCGAACGCAGTGCAGGATTGGATAGCGGCAGGGCCACATCCAGCAGGCGGGCGTCAAACGAGATGCGCCCCAGCGCACTGTCGAAGTGCACGTCCTCGCCAAACACCTCGCGGTAGGTGTCTGCATGCGGTGGCGGCGGGTAGGGGAGTTCCACGCGCACAACGAGATCCTGCCGGTTGAGCAGGCCGCGGAGTGTATTGAGCATGGCGGCATACATCAGCTCGGTGCCGAATTCGGGTGGATTGTCAGCGGGTGCGGCGACGGTGGTCAGTACGCAGCGGCCCTCGGTTTCGGTGAATTCGAGTTGCAGCGTGGGCGAGGACAGCAGGTGGTAGTAGCGCATGAACAGATCCATCACCTGACGCAGGTCGCGGCAGGTCATGAAGGCCTGACCGAGGATGGCGTGTGCGCTCAGGTTCAGGCGCATGCCAAGCTGCAGGCCCAGCGCCGTATTGCCGGTGATGGCCAGGGCGTTGGCGACCAGTCGGGAAAAGTCGTCTTCACTGACGCGCGCACCGATACCGGCGAGCCCGGAGTCCGCGAGGGAGGTGCCGACCAGCATGTCCTCACGGTCAAAGCCCCAGCTCTCGACCATGTCGATCAGGATCAGGATGTACTGTGCTGGCGCGCTGACTCGGGGCATGGCTTCATTTGGCCACAAATAACCTTATTTTGACAAGACTTCACCTTGTGAGCCGGAGGTGGCTCGAACATAGTACAGACTGGTGCAATGTCGATGTCAGGAGTACGGTTATGAAAGTCGAGTGGAGTTCCACCCCGCGCAAGATCCAGCGCTTCGCCAACGCTGACTATCCGCGTGAAAATCCGGATCTGGAGGATTTGCTGACTGCCGGCGATGTCGACCACATTGCGGAGATCTTCAACACGCCGCTGACCGGGTCCTACAACTGGGACTACAAGGTGCAGGACGATCGCATCAAGAAACTGTACGACCTGGGCAAGCAGCTGAACTGGGACCCGGAGATGGATATCAACTGGGATCGTCCCTGGCCCGATGAAGAGCGTATGCCCGAGTTGATGAACCTGCATACCTACCAGCCCTATCTCGACATGGACGAGGCGACCCGCAAGGAGTTCTGGCTGCACATGAACGCCTGGAGCCTGTCGCAATTCCTGCACGGAGAGCAGGGTGCGCTGCTGGTGGCCTCGCAGCTGTGTTCCTGTGCGCCTACCCTGAACGCCAAGCTGTACGCCGCGTCACAGACCTTTGATGAGGCGCGCCATGTGGAGGTATTCAACAAATACCTGCAAAAGCGCATTGGCGTGATGTACCCGATCAACACGCACCTGAAAGCGATTATCGACAAGATCCTCACCGATGCGCGCTGGGACATGAAATTCATCGGCATGCAGCTGGTCATCGAGGGCCTGGCGCTTTCGGCGTTCAACACGACCCGCGAAACCACGCCGGATCCGGTGCTCAAGGACGTGGTGTACCTCGTGACGCGCGACGAGGCGCGGCATGTCACCTTCGGGGTCAACTATCTGGAAGAGTTTGTCAAAACCCTCTCCGATGAGGAGCGCGAAGAGCGCGCGCAGTTTGCCTATGAGGCCTGCGTGGTCAGTCGTGAGCGGCTGGTGGCCACAGACGTCTTTGCGCACTTCGGCTGGGACGTGGAAGAGGCGCGGTTGCAGGTGCTGGAAGGTTTTGTCATGTCCACCTTCCGCAACCTGCTGTTCCAGCGCGTGATCCCCAACCTGAAGCGCATCGGCCTGTTGACTGACAAGATCCGGCCGAAGTTCGAGGCGCTGGGGATCCTTGAGTTCGAGAATCTGGCGACGGATGGTGATATCGACTGGGCGCTGCTCGAACGCCCGCTGGACACCAACGAAGCGCAGGGCTACGAGCAGAGTATGCTGGCGGAGTTCCACAAGCTGCAGGATGCCCCGGAAGAGCCGCGTAAGGCGAGCTGAGGGCGGATAGTTTGCCACACAAAAAAGCCGGCTCTGAGCCGGCTTTTTTGTGGAAGTCAGTGCCCGGGCTCAGGCAGAGGCGAGTGCCTTGATCTGGGTGTTCAGGCGGCTCTTGTGCCGGGCGGCTTTGTTCTTGTGAATGATGCCCTTGTCAGCCATGCGGTCGATCACCGGAACGGCGCTGGCATAGGCCGCTTTGGCCTGCTCGGCGTCGCCGGTAGCGATAGCGGCAATGACTTTCTTGATGTTGGTGCGAACCAGTGAACGCAGGCTGGCGTTGTGGGCGCGACGCTTTTCCGCCTGGCGGGCGCGCTTTCTGGCTTGTGGGGAGTTGGCCACAATGATGTCCTCGTGGGTTGGCAAAATTAAGGAGGCGAGATTATTCACATAAGCCCATGAGTTGTCAACTGCAAGCCCGGTTCCCGAGGGGCCTGCTGCGTCATAAGGTGAAGCTGCGGTATACTGCGGGATTAACCCGTCAGTGCTGGAAATACACGCCATGGTTGCGACCCAGGTACACAGAGCCGAACTCGGGGGCGGTACCGCCGAGCGCATCCTTGATGCCGCCGAGGACCTGTTCGCCAAGAAAGGCTACAAGGGCGCTTCGCTGGGCGAGGTGGCAGAGCGCGTGGGCATCCGCTCCCCCAGCCTCTACAATCACTTTCGCAACAAGGAAGCCCTTTACCGGGCGGTCCTGAGCCGGTTACTGGATGAGTTCGCCGCGCCCATGGAGGAGCTGCACACGGCGCCGATCACCGATGAGCGCCTGTATCAATGGCTGGAAGCGATAGTGCGCAAGCATCACGCCAATCCCAACCTCGCCCGCCTGCTGCAGCACGCGGCGCTGTCCGGTGGCCCCGGCACCAACGACCTGATCGAGCGCTTTTTCCGGCCCATGTTTCACGACGATGACGGTCTGCTGCAGCCCGGTCTGCGCGCTCTGGGCAATGCCGGTCTGCGCCCCTGGGCCGTGATGGCCTTCAACAACCTCATCATGTCCTACGTGACCATGGCGCCGATGTATCGCGACCTGCTCGGCCAGGACCCGTTCAGCGAGGAAGCGCTGGAGCGCCAACTCACCCTGATAAAAACCCTGGTGCAGGCGGTGATCGCAACCCCCGCTGCCGCACCTGCCTGATTCGGAGATCGCATGCCGCTGCTGGCTGACACAGTACACATTTGGCGCGCCCCAGAGGGCGACTATCATGTGGAATGGGAGGCCTCCCACCCCCAGACCCGGGTCACCGTCAGTCCCCTGGACGCCGCGGCGCCGGATCTGCAACTGCACTACGAGGACGCGGACGCGGCGTCACGGCTGCGTATCTCTGGCTTGCCAGCCGACCGCCGTCACACCTTTCGGCTACAGGACCAGCACGGCAATGAACTGGTTGCGATGGAGCGTCGCCTCGGCATGCAGGGCACGCCCAACTTCCGCGATTTTGGCGGCTATCGCACGGCAGATGGCCGGCGTGTGCGCTGGGGTTACCTGTACCGTTCGGGGCAGCTCTCGGGTTTGACGGAGCGGGATCTGGCGCTGCTGGCGTATCTGCAGCTGGATCTGTTGTGCGACTTTCGCCGCGAAGAGGAGCAGAGTGCCAGCCCGAACCGGCTGCCGCGGGAGCGCGCGCCACGCGTCGCCAGCCTGCCGATCACGCCGGGCAGCAACGATGCGGCCTTCGCCAACGGGCAGCTCGATCGCGGGGGGCGCCAGCCGATGTTCAACTTTATGGTGGATATCAACCGGGATTTTGTTGAGGCGCAGAGCCCTATGTATCGGCGCATGTTCGCCGAGATACTCGCCGAGGACGACGCCCGCTTCCTGGTGCACTGCGCGGCAGGCAAGGATCGCACAGGCTTCGCTGCCGCCATCATTCTGATGGCGTTGGGGGTGTCGGTGGATCAGGTGATGGCGGATTACCTGCTGACGCGTCGCTTCTTCGATCCGCGGCAGGAGATAGACCGCCTGCGCATCAAGTACGGTTTCCAGTCAGTTGAGGACGAGGCGATCATGCCGATGCTGGAGGTGCACGAGGCCTATCTGCAGCGGGCGCTGCAGGCCATTGCCGATTACGGCGATGTCGATACCTACCTCACCCGTGAGCTGGGGGTCGGCAGCGCCGAACGCGAGGAACTGCGTCGGCGCTATCTCGAGGACTGATCAGAGCGCGTTACAGGCGGCCTTCGCGGCTTTGATCTGCTTGCGCTCGCAGCTGTCGTTCAGCTCGTTGCCTGCGCACCACTTGCGACGGTTTTCCCACGCCGTGAGCGTAGCCGTTTTGCCATTGGAGCACTTTACGAGGTACTCGGAATAGGCGGCGCCGGTGTTGGATTCGTGGTTGCCCTGGAAGACGATGCTGGTCGGCTTGGCGGCAAAGGCAGCGGATGACAGGGCCAGCAGGGCGGAGACGGTGGCGATTTTGACGAGTTGCATAGTAGTTCCTCAACGGACGGTAGAAGTGATTGGCCAGCCTGTGACGGTGGTATACCGGTGGCAGGATGGTGTCAGTGTACGAGCTGAATACGTGTGTAAAACAGTTACAGATTCGTAACCCTGTACACGAAAAAGTAACAGGTATTCAGTCTCGAGTTCGACCCTTTGAGTTAAGCTACTGTTTTATATAAACAAATTATAAAAATGCGAGCGCCCGTCCTGCGGGCGCCAAAAGGTTACAAATGTTTAATGGGCCGGACCCGGGGTAACAACCTCAGGCCAGGCCGATCATTACCAGCCCGGCAACCGCGAGCAACACCGATTGCCCGGCCTTGTCCAGCCGGAACAGCGCATAGAGGTAGGCGAATGGGGGAAGAATCAGGGTGCACAGGCCCCATGCGTAATCTTCTTTCCAGGATTGGATCAGCAACAACACCCAGCTGAGAAACAGCGTGGCGAGGCCGAAGGTGAGTAGTGATGCAGATGTGGCTTCCATGATTCCTCCCAATAGGCACATGGCTCCGGTGGAGCGGGCTGCAGATTAGCAGAAGCGCGGGGCCGTGTCAGCGCGCGGGAGCTGCCCTGTGTGGCGGGATCTGGCGGATGACGTGCCGGGGGAATTTGGGTATCGTGTGGCGCTGTTTTTCGTGAGGATATTGCTTTGAGTGACCCCTTTGCGGATATCCGCCCGTACCGCGATGACGAGGTGCCCGAAGTTCTGGCCCGGCTGCTCGAGGACCGGGAAATGCTCGATGCAATTGCCCGGTTGAGCCTGGGCCCGTTGGCGCGGGCTCTGCCCGGGCTCGCGCGCCCCGTCGTGCGCTGGTACCTCGGGCGACAGTTGCGCGGTGTGCGCGATGTGCACGGCATGCAGATGGTGATCAAGCACTACGTGGAGAAGGTCATCGACGACACCACGGCCGGGTTCAGTGTCTCGGGTCTGGAACAGCTGGATGTATCGCGCCCCTGGCTGTTCATGAGCAACCACCGCGACATTGTGATGGATCCGGCATTCACCAACTACGCGCTGCATCGCAGCGGCCACCAGACCGTGCGCATCGCCATCGGTGACAATCTGCTGACCAAGCCCTGGGTGTCCGACCTGATGCGGCTGAACAAGAGCTTTATCGTCAAACGCTCGGTGGGCAGTGGGCGGGCGTTGCTGGCCGCATCCCGGCATCTGTCCAACTACATTCGCCTGTCGTTGCAGGAAGAGCGCTCACCGGTCTGGATTGCCCAGCGCGAGGGCCGGGCCAAGGACGGCATCGACCGCACCGAGCCCGCCGTCATCAAGATGCTCGCCATGAGCCGTGACAAGCAGACAGAAAGCTTCAGTGACCTGATCAATGCGCTCGGCATCGTCCCGGTGTCCATTGCCTACGAGCTGGATCCCTGCGATGGCATGAAGGCGCGCGAAATGCACCTGCGCAGCACGACCGGCACCTACGCCAAGGCCGAACAGGAGGATGTCGCCTCCATCGCGCGCGGCATTTCCGGCCAGAAGGGCCGGGTGCATGTGGCGTTTGGCACGCCGCTGGCGGGCGAGTTCGATGGCCCGGACGCGGTCGCTGCTGAAATCGATCGGCAGATCATCTCACTCTACTGCCTGCACCCCACCAACCTGCAGGCCTGGCAGATGCTGCACGGGCCAGGCGCGGCGGTGCCCGAAACCCTGACTCGCGAGGCGGGGAGCTGTTCGGACGCGCAGTTTCGTGCCCGGATCGAAAGCCTGCCCGAAGAGCAGCGCAGTTTTGCGCTGGCGACCTACGCCAATGCGGTGGCCAGTAAACTGGCGTTGCGTGCGGCGGCGGAGCCCCCGGCCTCTTGCTGAGCGAGGCGCTGAAGGACCAGATTCGCGAGGCCTATGCCGCCATCACGGCCGCCAAGGGGCTGAAGCCGCGCTGGGGACAGCGGCAGATGATCGCCGAAATCGCCAACGCCCTGGCCCGCATCAAACCGGAAACCGGTCGGGCAAGCCCGGATTCCCCCGCGGTGTGCGTGATTGAGGCGGGCACCGGGACGGGCAAGACCATCGCCTATGCGGTGACGGCGATCCCCCTGGCCCAGGCCCTGGGCAAGCGGCTGGTCGTAGCGACCGCAACCGTTGCCCTGCAAGAGCAGTTCGTCAACAAGGATCTCCCGGATATTCGCGAGCACAGTGGTCTGGAATTCAGCTATACCCTGGCCAAGGGCCGTCGTCGGTATATATGCCTGTCCAGGCTGGACCACCATCTCGGCGGCAGCGGCGCGGGGGATGTACTGCCGCTGTACCCGGACGAGTTCCAGGCGCCAGACAACGCCGAGGCGCTGCCCGTGTACAGCGCCATGCTGGAGGCCCTGGGCCGCGGGGACTGGGACGGTGACCGGGACAACTGGCCGGGACAGATACCCGACGCCATCTGGTTCGGTGCCACCACCGACCACAGTCAGTGCAGCGGCCGTCGCTGCCCCAATATCAGTCAGTGCAGTTTTTTTCGTGCGCGGGATGCACTCCAGTACGCCGATGTGGTGGTGGCCAACCATGACCTGGTGCTTGCCGACCTGGCGCTCGGCGGCGGTGCCATCCTGTCGCCGCCGGAAGACAGTATTTATGTGTTTGACGAGGGCCACCATCTGCCGGACAAGGCGCTGGGGCACTTCTCCAGTTTCTGCCGCCTGCACACCACCGGCCAGTGGTTGCAGGACAATCGCAAGCTGCTGCTGCAGGCGGCCTCGGCCCTGGCGCCATTGACTGACCTGGCGCGGCCGCTGGCTGCGCTGCCGGGGCTGATGGAGGAGGCCCAGGGCGCGCTGCAGGTGGCGGAGCAGGCGGTGGCCGCCTTGTTTGCCGAGCGTGTGCCCGGGAGCGGGCGCAGTGACGAGCAGCAACTGCGCTTCGCCCATGGCCGGGTGCCCGCGCAATTGCAGCCGCTGGCCGCCGGCCTGGCCAACCAGTTCCAGCAGATCAGCACCGCTCTGGCGAAGATTGAGGCCCGCCTGTCGGAGGCGTTGGAAGAGGAAGACTGCGGCCTGCACAAGAGCGATGTCGAGACCTGGCACCTGAGCCTGGGTGGTTTGCTGAGCCGCGCGGAGTCCACGCTGGCCCTGTGGCAGGCCTATGCCGTCAGTGGTGAGGGTGAGGTGCCGCCCATGGCGCGCTGGGTGACCTTGCTGGACGGGGGCGGGCAAACCGGCTTCGACCTGCGCTGTAGCCCCATCCTCGCGGCGGACATCCTGCAGGAGTACCTGTGGTCACGCGCTGCCGGTGTCGTGGTCACCTCGGCGACCATTACTGCGCTGCGTTCCTTCGATCGCTTCAGGCTCCATTCCGGCGCTCCGGCCGAGGGCGTCTTCAAGGTGGTGGCCAGTCCCTTCGATTATTCCCGGGCCACCCTGCACGTGCCCGCCATGTCCTGCGACCCCGGTGACGCCGAGGCACACACCGCGGCGCTGATCGAGCAGCTGCCCGGATTGCTGGATCCCGCCGAGGCCAGCCTGGTGCTGTTTTCCTCGCGGCGGCAGATGCAGGACGTCCATGCAGGCGTCAGCGCGACCTTTGGCGACCGGCTCCTGATGCAGGGCGATGGCAGCAAGCAGGAACTCCTGCGCCTGCATCGGGAAGCGGTTGACGCCGGACGTGGCAGTATTCTGTTCGGGCTGGCCAGCTTCGCCGAAGGCGTGGATCTTCCCGGCGCCTACTGCCGCCACGTGGTGATTGCGAAGATTCCCTTCGCGGTACCCGACAGCCCTATTGAGGCAGCGCTGGCCGAATGGGTGGAAGCCCAGGGGCGAAACGCCTTTATGGAAATAAGCGTGCCGGATGCGGCGCTGCGGCTGGTACAGGCCAGCGGCCGCCTGCTGCGCACGGAGAGCGATAGCGGCAGGGTGACCCTGATGGATCGGCGTTTGCTCACGCGGCGCTACGGTCAGGCAATACTGGATTCCCTGCCGCCGTTTACCCGAGAGCTGGCCCGTTAGCCGTCCGCGGCCCCGCCCAGTGACGTATTGACGATCTCCAGCGTGGCCGGATGCTGCAGGCGGCGCTCCGGGGATATCACATAAAACACATCGACGAATTCCTGGGTGCGGCCAATCACCGCAACGCCGTACTGGGAGATCACATATGCTTCAATGATGGTCGGCGCGGCAAAGATGCCCAGCCCGGTCTGGCCGAAGGACTTCAGAAGTGCGCTGTCGTCAAACTCCGCCACGATTTCTGGGGTAATGCGGTGCTTTTCAAACCAGGCCTTGAGAAAGGAGCGGCTCCCCGCCTTGCGGCCAGGGGCCAGAAACGGCTTGCCACTCAGGCTCGCCGGGAACTGGCTGCGACAGGTCTCGGCGAGCCCGGGAACGGCAAAGAAGGTGAAACCGGACTCCAGAATGCGGTAGTTCCAGGCCTTGATGTGGCTGCCGGATGGCAGGGGCTGGTCGGTGATGATGCAGTCGAGGCGGCTTACCGCCAGTTCCGCGAGCAAGGTCTCCTGGTCGCCCTCGTGGCACTGCAGGCGCAGGTTGTCGACGGCCTTCAGCGCGGGTTGCAGCAACCGGTTGGCGAGAATCTTGGGGATCGAATCGGTGATGCCGACGCGGAACGTCTCGGTATGAGCGCTCTCGTTCTGCAGCATCTGGCGGATTTCCCGCCCGAGCTGGAAAATTTCATCGGCGTGGGCATAAATCTGTCGGCCCTGTTCGGAGAGCCGCAGGCGCCTTCCTTCGCGGCGGAACAGCTTGACGCCGAGCTGTTCCTCAAACGCGGCAATCTGTCCGCTGATGGTTTGCGGGGTCAGATTCAGGCGCTTGCTGGCGCGCGTGATGCTGCCGTCGGTGGCAACATGGAAGAAATAATACAGGTGGTTGTAGTTGAGCGGCGTCATCTCAGAAATAGTCGAATTGATTATTTATAAAAATCGAATATATCATGGCTGGCGTCTTGTGTAGGATTCGTGCGCTTTCTATCCCGCCGGCCCCCGCCACAAGGATTCATGTCCGGGTACAGAAGTGCCCACCGGCCGCAATGGCAGGACACAAGGGGAAAGACTCACAATGAATGAACTCGTCGGTATTGTCATGGGCTCCCGTTCCGACTGGGAGACCATGCAAGGCGCTGCAGACACCCTGGCTGAGCTGGAGGTGCCGCACACCGTTGAAGTGGTGTCCGCGCATCGCACGCCGGACCGCCTGTTCAGTTACGCCGAGGCGGCTGAAGCCAGCGGTCTGCAGGTGATCATCGCTGGCGCCGGTGGTGCAGCGCACCTGCCGGGAATGCTGGCGGCGAAAACCCTGGTGCCGGTGCTGGGTGTGCCGGTGCAATCCCGTGCCCTCAACGGCATGGACTCGCTGCTTTCCATCGCGCAGATGCCGGCGGGCATTCCGGTCGGCACGCTGGCCATAGGCCGCGCAGGGGCCGTGAATGCAGCGCTGCTGGCCGCGGCGATGCTGGCCAATCAGGACAGCGCCCTGCGCGAGCGTCTCCGCGCCTACCGTGAGCGCCAGACCGCCAACGTGGCGGCGCACCCCGACCCCCGGGTCACCGCACCGTGAATATCGGGATCCTGGGCGCAGGCCAGCTGGCGCAGATGCTGGCGCTGGCAGGTTACCCGCTGGGGTTGCGCTGTACCTTCCTGGCGCCCGAGGAGATGCCCTGCGCCGCACCCCTGGGAGAACATCTTCGCGGTGGCTATGAAGACGCCGCTGCACTGGCCTCCTTTGCAGAGCGCATCGATGTGGCCACGGCGGAGTTCGAGCACATTGCGCCGGTTGCGCTTGATGCACTGGAGCGGCGCGGTCTGCTGGCCCCCTGCAGCCAGGCGATTCTCCTCTCCCAGGAGCGGCTGCAGGAGAAGTCATTGTTCACGCGCCTGGGCCTGCCCACCGCGCGCTACGCTGCCATTGATTCCGAGGCGGACCTGGCCGCAGCGCTGGCCCAGACGGGTACTCCCGCGATCCTGAAAACCCGGCGCATGGGCTACGACGGCAAGGGTCAGGCGTCCGTGGCTGCGGCTGGGGATTTGCTGCCGGCCTGGGAAGCCCTGGGTCGCGTACCCTGTATCCTCGAAGCCCGCGTGCCTTTTGATCGCGAGCTCTCGGTGATTGCTGTGCGCGGCCGTGACGGTGAGTGCCGTACCTGGCCGCTCAGCGAAAACCGCCACGAGGACGGCATTCTGCGTGTCTCGCGCTCCCTCGCGAACGATCCCATGGAAGGTCCCGCCCGCGACTACTGTGAGCGCTTGCTCAACGCGCTGGATTACGTCGGTGTGCTGGCGCTGGAGCTGTTCCAGTGTGGCGACCAGCTGCTGGTGAACGAGTATGCACCGCGCGTACACAACAGTGGCCACTGGACTATCGAGGGCGCGGTGACCTCCCAGTTTGAGAATCACCTGCGGGCCATTGCCGGCCTGCCCCTTGGGGTCACTGCCGCCGTAGCGCCCAGCGTGATGGTCAACGTTATCGGTGAGTGGCCCGCCGCACGGGATATCCTGGCGGTTGCTGGCGCGCACCTGCACGACTACGGCAAGTCGCCCGCGCCGGGCCGCAAACTGGGCCACATTACCCTGGTCGACCAGGACGCCACGGCGCTGCGCCAGCGTACCGCCGAGCTCCTGTGCCTGGTGGGCGTGGAGGGTACCGCGTAGCATGGATCCCGTTGTTCTCTTTTTCCTGCTGGGCGTCACCGCCGGGATCCTGCGTTCAGAGCTGCGGCTGCCGGTGCAGGTCTATGAACTGCTGAGTATCCTGCTGCTGCTCGCCATTGGCATGAAGGGCGGCATCGAGCTGGCCCGACAGCCCTTTCTGGAGCTGCTTGGGCAGATGGTTGCGGTGGTCGCCATGGGATTCATCCTGCCCCTGCTCAGCTTCCCCGTGCTGCTCCGGTTCGGTCGCCTGCCGCGGGCGGATGCGGCCTCTATCGCCGCGCACTACGGCTCGGTCAGCGTTGGCACTTTCGCGGTGGTCGTCGCCTATCTCGGTTCACGGGACATTGATTTCGAAGCCTACATGCCGCTGTTTGTCGTGCTGCTGGAAATTCCCGCCATCCTGGTGGGCATTGTCCTCGCCAAGGGGCTGGTCGGCGGTGAGCGGCTGCGCGAGTCGGCACATGAGGTGCTGCTGGGCAAGAGCATCGTCCTGCTGGTGGGTGGCCTGCTGATCGGCTGGATTGCCGGCGCCGACGGCCTGGCCAAGCTCGCCCCGCTGTTCTTCGACCCCTTCCAGGGCTTGCTCGCCCTGTTCCTGCTGGAAATGGGCCTGGTGACCGCGAGCCAGATCGGCACCCTGCGCCGCTATGGCTTCTTCCTGCTGGCATTCGGTGTGCTGACCCCGGTGTTCTCGGCAATGATCGGCCTCGGGCTGGGCTGGCTGCTGGGCCTGTCCGTTGGCGGAGCGGTGGTGCTGGCTACCCTCGCGGCGAGTGCATCGTATATCGCCGTGCCCGCCGCGATGCGTATTTCGGTTCCCGAGGCCAACCCTGCGCTGTCGCTGGCGGCATCGCTGGGTGTGACGTTCCCGTTTAATGTACTGGTCGGCATTCCGCTGTACCATTGGCTTGCTGGCCAATTGTACGCACTGATCGGAGCCGCCTGACCATGGAACAACACCCGCGACGCCTGCTCACCATCGTGACTGAATCCTCTATCGAGTCGCACCTGCTGCGGCATATCGAACGCTGGGGCGCGCACGGTTACACCATCACCGAGGCCCGCGGCAAGGGGGCCCGGGGTGTGCGCGAGGGCAACTGGGAGGCGAACCGCAACCTGCGCATTGAGGTGGTGTGTGATGACGCCACGGCGGATCGCATTGCCGCCGGCCTGCGCGAGCACTACTACGACAACTACGCGATGATCCTCTACACCTGCGATGTGGATGTGCTGCGCCCGGAGAAGTTCTAGCAGCGGCCGTGGAGTATCCGGGAGAGCCCATGCGCACGGAAGTCGCCGAAGTCCTGATCGACATCGAGGCCCAGCTGCGGCAACTGGCCCTGTGGGAGACGGTGCCGCCGCCGGCATCTGCGCTGGCCTCTACCGAGCCCTTCGCCGTCGACACGCTGACACTACCGCAGTGGCTGCAGTTCATTTTCCTGCCGACCCTGTATCGGATGCTCGAGCAGGGTGAGCCCCTGCCCGGGCGCTGCGCCATCACGCCCATGGCGGAGGAGTTTTTTCGCGGCTCATCGCTGGCCACGGCAGGCTTGCTGGCGGCGCTCGCACGCGTGGATGTACTGCTGACCGTGGAGTAGGCGCGTCCCGCGCTGCTCCGTGGGGGTTGTCCAGATTCTGTCTGCCAGTGCAAGCACGCAGTGTTTGCTTTTGTAACAGCCTTGTTTATTCTCAGGTGAAGGGTGTTCCGGTCGTTCGCGTTGCACATGCAGGTCAGGATGACGGTGAGGGCGGCAGCGCATCCCCCCCATAACAACTATCATCCCGGAGTTGGACGCCATGACCGCATTTCTGAAACCTTCTCAACAGCTCTCCCTGCGCACTGTGGCCAGGGCGCTGGCTGGCGGCTCGCTGCTCACCCTGCTGGCGGGCTGTGCGGCCCTGCAGGAAACTACCGACGATCCCGTGGCGGCCCTGCCCAAACCGCAGCGAGACCTCGCCTCATTCGCCCTGCCGCCCGAGCAGCAGGCCTGTTTTGATCGCAGCAGCGAGACCTACACGCCGGTGGTGGATGCGCACTTCCACCCACGGCCCTTCGGGGGGGCGGCGATTCCCCCGCAGGAACTGTTCGGCTACTTCGACCAGTTGGGTGTTCGCTTCGTCAACTATTTTGGCATCGGCCAGATTCTGGAAATGGACTCCGGGTGTACCTATTACCTGGACTGCCCCGGTGTGCGAGCGATGCCCAGCATCAAGAATGACTTCGTCAACGGCATGGAGGCTGTCGCCTACCCCAACGACAACCTGAATATCGTTCTCTCGATGACCTTCATGGATCTCGCGCATCCCGAGAACGTGGTGGAGACCATTGAGCTTTACGACCGGGAATACCCGGGCATGTTCGCCTGGGCCGGAGAGCTCAATGTGGTCAAGCAGGCGCTGCTGGGCAATCTGCATGAGCCGGCCACGCTCGAGTCCATTGATGCCTGGGCGCCGTTCATGGCGATCCTGCAGGAGCGCAATATCCCCGTAACGCTGCACTCGGACCTGGGCAACGATGCCAATCCGACGGAGTTCCTCTACCTGATGGACCATATCCTGGAAACCTACCCGGAGAACCCGATCGTGTGGGCGCACATGGGCTTGTCCAAGGAATTGACCACGATGGATCCCAACCGGCATGTGGCGCTGATGAAGGAGCGGCTGGACGCCTACCCGAACCTGATGCTGGATATTTCCTGGGACGTGCTGTTCAACGCCTACCACCAGTGGGGTGATATTTTTGTTGATTTCTTCAATGCCTACTCCAGCCGTATTCTCCCCGGCTCTGACTTCGTGGCGGCGGATGCCAAGGAGTATGCCAATTATGCGAAGGAACTTGAGGTCACCAGTCGCGCCTTGCGCGCGCTCGACGACACGGCGTTCCGCAATATCGCACTGGGTGAGAACTACTTCCGCCTGATGAAGCTCGACTATCACGCTCCCATGGTGTGCGCTGCGAGTGAGTAAGGTGCCAGCCGGTTGCGGGCCGCGCGCCCGCGCTGCCAGGGCCCTGTGCTGCGGTGCGCTGCTCGCTGCCGCGCCGGGCCTGTCTGCGCAACCCGAACATGGGCGCCTGGACGACGAACCCAACCAGCAGAGTGGCGTGGTGCCGGTAATCGAGGCACACCGCGAGCGCTCGTCGTTCCTGGACGGCAGCAAGCTGGTGCTCCGTCCGCGCAGCTATCTGCTGGACCGGAACCGCGACTCTGGCAAGGACAGTGTCGGCCTCGCCCTCGGCGGTGCGCTGGCCTACCAGTCTGGCTGGTGGCTGGACCGGCTGCGCTTCGCGGCGACGGGCTACACCTCGCAGAAGCTCTACGGGCCCAGCGACAAGGACGGTACCCTGCTGTTCAAGCCCGGCCAGGAATCGTTTTCCGTGCTGGGCGAGGCGAACGTGACACTGCGCCTCGCGGAAGACACGGGCATCCGGCTCGGCCGCCAGCGCCTTGAGCTGCCCTACCTCGGCAGTCACGACATCCGCATGGTGCCGAATACCTTTGAGGCGCTGGCCATCGGCAATGTGGCGGATACCGGCCTCGCCTACATGGCGGGCTACGTTGACCGCATCAAGCGCAAGAACGACGACGACTTCGTCAGCATGTCCGAGGCGGCCGGCGCGGCGGGGAGCGACGAGGGTCTCGGCTTTGCCGGCGCCCGCTACAAGACCGCCGCCGGGGGAAACCTCGGAGCGATCTACCAGCACTCCTTTGAAACCTTCAGTACCCTCTATGCCACGGCAGAGTATCCGTTCGTGCTGGATAACGAAACGACGTTGAAGGCCTTCCTGCAATACACTGACCAGGGCAGCCACGGCGATGCCCTGATCGGTGACTTCGACACCTCCATGGTGTCAGCAAAGCTGGAGCTGCGGCGCGGGCTGTGGGCCTGGCGACTGGCAGCCAGCAGCACGGATGATGAAAAGGGTATACAGAAACCCTACGGCAACCCCGCCAACTACCTGTCGGTGATCGTTGACGATTTCGATCGCGCCGGTGAGGATGCCTGGCTGGCAGGTCTCTCCTATGACTTCCAGCGTGTCGGCGCGGGCGACCTCAGCCTGTTTGCCAATGTGGTGTCGGGTGACACCCCAGACTCGGGGAGCAGCGCCAGCCCGGATGAAACCGAGTACGATCTGACGCTGGATTATCGCCTGCGCGAGAGCTGGGCAGAGGGCTTGTGGATGCGCGTACGTGGAGCCTACATCGACCAGGATGAAGACCTGGGCGGCGACGATTTTTTCGATTTCCGCATTATTCTGAATTACGAATTTGACCTGCTTTAGCAAGGACATGCCACTATGAATAAACCGTTGTGGGGCGTTGCCCTGGCCTGTTCGCTCGCCCTCGCGGGGTTGGTCTCACCCGCATCGTCCGCCGGGGAATCGCAGCTGAGCGTCGAGGAGGAAATTCGACAGCTGCAGGCATTGCGCAACGAGCTGGAGCGCAAGACACGGGAGTTCGACCAGCGCATTAAGGCGTTGGAAGCACGCCTGCAGGACATGCCGGGTGAGGGCGCTGATGCAGCGCAGCAGTCGGTCACAGTAGTACCGGCACTGGCATCCGCCCCGGAGGAAACGCCGGCAGTTGCGGGTATCGCCGAGGAGGAAGCGCCCGAGACCTGGGGCCGCTTCGAACCCGGCAAGGGGTTTGTGCTGGCCCGCACCGACATGGGTGAGCTGGATTTCAGCGCGTTCACCTACGCGCGCTACCTCAACCAGAAGGGACTGGACAGCACCTACACCGATGCTTTCGGTCGCACCACCACGCTGGATTTACGCAACGACATCCAGTTCCAGAAACTGACCATGAATTTCAAGGGCTGGTTGTTCGACCCGAAGTTCCGCTACCTGTTCTACACCTGGACGGCGAATACCAGCCAGGGAGACGGTGCCCAGGTGGTTGTCGCGGGTAATCTCGGTTATCAGTTTGACGAGGCGTTTTCGCTGTATGCCGGTATCGGTGCGCTGCCCTCCACGCGTTCGACCAACTACACCTTTCCCAACTGGTTGAAGAACGATCACCGCACCATCGCCGATGAGTTCTTCCGCGGCTCCTACACCACCGGCCTGTGGGCTTCCGGTGCGCTGTCACCCACCGTGGGCTACCGCGCTATGATCGGGAACAACCTGAGTCAGTTGGGTGTTAATGCCGTGCAGTTGGACAACGAACTCAACACTTTCTCGGGAGCCCTTTGGTGGATGCCGACGACCGGTGAATACGGCCCCGGCCAGGGTTTCGGGGATTATGAGTACCACGAAGAGGTCGCAACGCTGTTTGGTGTGCACTTCACCCACAGCCGCGAGGATGCCCAGGGGCAGTCCGAGGTCGAGGGCTTCGAGAATTCCCAGATTCGCCTCTCCGATGGCACACGGATCTTCAGTGATGATCCCTTCCTCACTGGCGGCAACGTGCGCAAGGCGACCTATGAAATGCTGGCCTTGAACGCGGGCTTCAAATACCGGGGCCTGTCGCTGGAGGGCGAATATTACTACCGCAAGGTGGATGACTTCGTGGTGATTGGCGAAATACCGGTCACCGAGCTGGAAGACCAGGGTTTCCAGCTGCAGGGTTCGGCCATGCTGATTCCCAAGGTGCTACAGGGCTATGCGGCGTATTCCTACATTGACGGCGAGTACGGCAACCCCTCGGACGTCAGCCTGGGCCTGAACTACTTCCCGATGTCGCGGCGTGAGCTGCGCCTGGGTGTGCAGGCTCTGCGTCTGAATGATTCCCCGGTCGGTTACAGCAGCGTGCCAATGGCCCTCGGTGGCAACGGCTGGGTGTTCTCCACCGACGTTATTCTCGCGTTCTGATCCGTCCGGAAAGTGGCCGTCGCCCATTGCAGGCGGCGGCCACCCCCGGTACCGGCGCGGTTAGACCCGCTCCACCACGGTGGTGATGCCCTGGCCCAGGCCGATGCACATGGTGGACACGCCCAGCGTCAGGTCACGGTCCTGCATCACGGTCAGCAGTGAGCCGGTGATGCGTGTGCCGGAGCAGCCGAAGGGGTGCCCGAGGGCAATGGCTCCGCCGTGCACATTCACCTTGTCTTCCATGTCATCCAGCAGGTCGAGGTCCTTGAGCACGGGCAGGGCCTGTGCCGCAAAGGCCTCGTTCAGTTCCACCATCTCAATGTCCTTGATGGTCAGGCCGAGCCGCTTCAGTGCTTTCTGTGTGGAGGGCACCGGGCCATAGCCCATGATGGACGGGTCGACACCGGCGAGAGTCATGGCGCGGATGCGTGCCACCGGCTCAAGGCCCAGCGCCTGCGCGCGCTCGGCGGACATCACCAGCATGGCAGACGCACCATCGGAGATCTGCGACGAGGTGCCCGCGGTGACGGTGCCACCCTGGGGGTTGAAGGCAGGCGGCAGGCTGGCCAGTCCTTCCAGCGTGGTTTCGGGGCGGATGGTTTCATCCTGCTCAATCAGCGCCAGCGCGCCTGAGGCATCGTGCCCCTCAACGGGAATGATCTCCCGGGCAAACTTGCCCTCCACCGTGGCCTTGTGGGCCAGCTGGTGTGAGCGCAGGCCCAGCTTGTCCTGGGCCTCACGCCCGATGCCGTGCATCATGGCCAGGTACTCGGCGGTCATGCCCATCATGCCCGCCGCCTTGGCCACGTTCAGGCCCAGCTTTGGGTTGATGTCCACATCGTCCATCATCGGCAGGTGGCCGAGGTGCTCCACACCACCCACGAGGTACACGTCGCCAATACCGGCCATGATGTTGGCCGCTGCCGTGTGCAACGCCGACATGGAAGAGCCGCAGAGGCGGTTGACGGTCTGGGCGGGAATGGTGAACGGCAGCTGCGCACGCAGGACGATATTGCGTGCCAGGTTCATGCCCTGTTCGCCGCGTTGCAGCACGCAGCCCCAGATCAGGTCGTCGATTTCGTCGACGTCCAGTTTGGGGTTGCGTGCCAGCAGGCCACGAATAACAGCGACGGACAGGTCGTCCGCGCGCACGTTGCGGAAGCAGCCATTCTTGGAGCGGCCCATGGCGCTGCGGGCGAAGTCGACGATAACGGCGTCTCTTGGATTCAGACTCACGATAATTCTCCTGTTGTCACCCGGTGCTCAATAGTAGGTTTTGCCATCGGCCAGCATGGCCTGCATGCCGTCGGTGAGTTCGTAGGACTTGCCCAGGTGGGCAAACTGCTTCGAGGCGTCGGCGATGAAGGCGAGGCCCACCGTATCCATCCAGCGGAAGATGCCGCCGCGGAAGGGAGGGAAGCCCAGACCGTACAGCAGCGCGAGGTCCGCCTCTGCGGGCGTGCCGACGATGCCTTCCTCGAGGCAGCGAGCCATCTCTGTTGCCATCGGCAGCATCATGCGGGCGATGATTTCTTCCTTGGAAAACTCCGTGCGCTCAGCGGCGACGGGAGCCAGCAGGCGGTAAACCTCCTCGCTGGCGGTTTTCTTCGGCTTGCCGCGCTTGTCCGGCACATAGTCGTAGAAGCCTTTACCATTCTTCTGGCCATAGCGCTCATTTTCGAACATCACCTGGCCCGCAGGCTTGAAGTCCAGCTGCATGCGGTCAGGAAAGCCTTCCGCCATCACCGCAGAGGCATGCACGCCGGTATCGATGCCCACCACGTCGGTGAGATAAGCCGGCCCCATGGGCCAACCCCAGCGCTCCATGACCTTATCGACGGCCTGGAAGTCGGCCCCATCGCGTACCAGCTTGGAGAAGCCATCGAAATAGGGGAACAGCACCCGGTTGACGAGGAAGCCGGGGCAATCCTTCACTACGACGGCTTTCTTGCCCATCTTGTTGGCGTAGGCGACTGTCCGGGCGACCGCGCGGTCTGAGGTTTTTTCACCGCGAATCACCTCCACCAGGGGCATGGCATGCACCGGGTTGAAGAAGTGCATGCCGCAGAAGTTCTCGGGGCGCTGCAACGCTTCTGCGAGGTGGGTAATGGAAATGGTCGAGGTGTTGGACGCCAGAATGGTGTCCTCGCCGATCTGCTTTTCGGTTTCGGCCAGCACGGCGTGTTTTACCTTGGCATTCTCCACCACCGCTTCCACCACGATGTCGACCGCGTCGAAACCGGTATAGGTCAGTGTGGGGTCGATGCTGTTGAGCACATCGCCCATCTGCGCCGGCGTCATCTGTCCGCGCTCTACACGCTTGGACAGCAGCTTGTTGGCTTCCGACAGGCCCAGATCGAGGCCGGCCTGGTTGATGTCCTTCATCAGAATGGGGACACCGCGGTAGGCGGACTGGTAGGCGATGCCACCGCCCATGATGCCGGCACCCAGTACTGCGGCACGCTGCACTTTACGGTCGGCCTGTTTTTCCCAGTCCCGGGCCTTCTTGCCCAGCAACTGGTCGGAGAGGAATACGCCTACCAACGCGGCGGCCACCGGTGTCACGGCGAGCTCGGCAAAGCCTTCGGCCTCGACCTTGAGCGCGTCCTCCAGGCCCATGCCGCGGGCTTTTTCGATGACATCAACGGCCTTTACCGGTGCCGGGTAATTCTTGCCGGCCTGCTGCTGCACCAGGGATTTCATGGTAAAGAAGGCCATCATGGCCTCGGTATCGTTGAGCGGCAGTGGGCTGCTTTTCGCCTGGCGGCGACCGGCATAGTCCAGCTTGCCGGCGATGGCGTGGTTCAGCGTGGACAGTGCCACCGCACGCAGTTCCTCGGGTGCGGCGACCGCATCGACGGCGCCCGCCTTAAGCGCCTTGTCCGCGCGTTGTTCAGTCGCGCCGGCAATCCAGGTGGCCGCCTCGTCGACGCCGATGATACGCGGCAGGCGCACGGTGCCACCCCAGCCGGGCAGGATACCCAGTTTGGTTTCCGGCAGGCCGACCTTGGCGGCCGTGCTCATGACCCGGAAGTCGCAGGCCAGGCAGATTTCGAAGCCGCCCCCCAGCGCAAACCCGTTGATGGCAACACAGCTCGGGAAGGGCAGATTCTGCAGGCGGTTCAAGTTGGCATTGTTGGCCGCCGTGAAGCCCTTGATCTCCTCGGGGCCGGCACCGAAGATGCCGGTGAATTCGGTGATGTCGGCGCCGACAATGAACACGGGCTTGCCGCTGGTCACCAGCAGGCCCCGCAGGCCGCTCTGTGCCTCCAGCGCGTCGAGCGCTTCGGTGAGGCTGTTGACGGTGGTCTGGTCGAATTTGTTGACAGACTCACCCTTCAGGTCGAAATGCAGCTCGGCGATGTCGCCGTCAAGGCGGGTCACGGTGAGCGCGTCACTCTGGTAGATCATGTCGCTGTCCTGTGTGGGATGAACGGGGCTGGCTGCGGCCTTTCCGGCGCCGGGCCAGAGTCGATGCGAGGCGCCATTGTAGCGGTGAAAGCCGCAGGCGTGAACCGCAATGTTAACGCTGATAACACTGAAAAGCCATCGCCTCTCGCGCCCCAGCAGGGGCCGCTTGCCGGGCATCCCGCGGCGCTACAACGGCCAGACGATGAGCAGCAGCGGCAGGCTGACGGCGACCACCAGGGCTTCCAGCGGTAGCCCCAGGCGCCAGTAGTCGCCGAAGTGAAAGCCGCCCGGACCCAGAATCAGGGTGTTGTTCTGGTGGCCAATGGGCGTGAGAAAGGCGCAGGAGGCGCCGATGGCGACAGCCATCAGGAAGCTGTCGGGGTTTACCTCCAGGGCAGCCGCGGTGCCCAGCGCAATCGGACACATCACGGCGGCGGTGGCCGCATTGTTCATCAGGTCGGAGAGGAACATGGTGGTCACCAGTATGATGCCCAGCACCAGTATGGCGTTGCCCTGGGCCACCGACGTAAGCAGGAAGCGCGCGATCAGGTCTGCGGTGCCGGTTGAGGCCATGGCGCCCGCAACCGGTATCAGGGCCGCCAGCAGCACAATAACCGGCCAGTCGATGGCACTGTAGACCGAGCGCGGTGGCACCGTGCGCAGCGCCATGGAGGCGAGTACGCCGAGGGCGAATGAGATGGCCGCGGGCAGCAGCCCGAAGGCTGCGCCGCCCACGGCGAGCGTCATGATGACCGCTGCCATGACCGCCCTGCGCGGGCTGGGGATGCGCAGGTCACGCTTGGCCAGCGGCACGCAGCCGAAGTCACTGGCGAATTCCGAGGTGGCGTTCAGCGGACCCTGGATCAGCAGCAGGTCACCCGGTCGCAGGGGCAGGGCGCGCAACCGACTGCGGGAGCGGTGGCCTTCGCGGGATACGGCCAGCAGGTTGAGGCCGTAACGCGTGCGCAGCTGGATGTCTCTGGCAGAGCGCCCGACGGCTGCGGCGGCCGGCATGACGGCGAGCTCCGTCAGTACAATGTCCTCCCGCCTGTCCCCTTGCTCGCCCTCGTGCTCGACCTCCTCCTGCGCTTCGCTGTTGGGTGCGGCGGCTTCCGGCCCGCCGCTGTCACCGGTTGTGGACTCTGTGGCTGCCGGTTTCACCGATTCCTCAAGCTTCAGGTCCAACCGCGCCAGCACCTCTCCCAGGGTATCGGCGTTGGTTTCCAGTACCAGAATGTCATTCCCGCGGATCTGCCGGCCGCCGTAGGGGGTGTGCAGGCGCACCTCATTGCGAACCAGGCCGACCACCTGGGCGCCGGCATCGTCGAGCGCCGCTTCCACCTGTCGCAGGCTCATGCCTACGGCTTTGCTGCTTTCTGGGACACGTGCCTCGGTGAGGTAGGCCCCGGTGTCGAAATCGCCCGCGGCCTGCTGCTTGCGCGCCGGTACCAGACGCCAGCCCAGCAGCACGATAAACGCCACGCCGCAGAGCGCGACCGCCAACCCCACGGGTGTGAAGTCGAACATGGCAAAGGCATTGCCGCCGGCCTCGGCACGAAAACCGGAGACGATCAGGTTGGGTGGTGTGCCAATCATGGTGGTCATGCCACCGAGTATGGTGCCGAACGCCAGCGGCATCAGTGTCTGTCCCGGCGGCAGGTTGTGGCGGCGGGCCATCTGCAGGGCGACGGGCATCAGCAGCGCCATGGCGCCCACGTTGTTCATGAAGCCCGAGAGCAGCGCACCCAGCCCGACCAGTGCCGCCAGGCTGACCAGGGGCCCGGCACTGGCGGGCAGTGCGCGTCGGGCGATCACGTCCACGGCTCCCGTGGCCTGCAGACCGCGGCTAAGCACCAGCACGCAGGCCACGGTGATGACAGCGGGGTGACCGAAGCCGCTGAATGCCGCGTCTGGCGTCACCAGGCCGGCGAGCACACAGGCCAGCAGGCTGCCCAGGGCGACCATGTCATGGCGCCACCGGCCCCAGAGGAACATGCCCACCGAGGTCAGCAGTATCAGCAGTATCAGGCCCTGGTCGACACTCATCGCGACGGGTGGCGGATCAGCCTGGCTGCACGGAAGGCAGACTGTCGACGGTCTGCGCCACAACGGCGGCCAGGGCCTCGCCCTGTTCCTCCTGCAGAAAGTGCCCGGCGCCGGCTATCACCGGGTGCTCGACGCCACGGGCGCCGGGAACCCGCCGCTGGAACACCGGGGCCCAGGCGGCGGTCGCCGGGTCGCTGTCGCTGAATGCGGTGATGAAGGGCTGCTGCCATTGGCTCAGGAAGGCCCAGGTCTGGCGATTTTCAGGCGCGCCGGCCATATCGGCGTGAGTGGGTATCAGGCTGGGGAACACCAGTGCACCGGCTTTGTAGCGCGGGTCCGGAAACGGCGCATCATAGGCCGCCAGCACGTCCGGGCTGAGTGGGGTACAGGAGACGGCGGCTATCACCCCGGACACATCGAGGTCATCGGCGTCCCGGGTGGCTGCAACCCATTGCTCCACGATCTCGCCCGGCCAGGGTGCGACCCCGTTGGGGGGTGGCTCACAGCCGGGTAGCAGGGTGTTCGCGGCCACCACCGCGCAGAAACGCTCTGGCATTCGCGCCAGCAGGGACAGCCCGATAGGGCCTCCCCAGTCCTGGCAGACCAATACCGCGCCGGTGATATCCAGCGCACACAACAGCTCACCAACCTGTGCGACGTGGCCGGCATAGCTGTAGGCACTGCGTGCCGTCGGTTTGTCGGAGCGCCCAAAGCCAATCAGGTCCGGGGCAATACAGCGCAGCCCACGGCTGCTGAGTGCGTGGATCATGTGCCGGTAGAGAAAGCACCAGCTGGGCTCCCCATGCAGCAGGAGCACGATGCGTCCGTCGCGCGGGCCCACATCCAGGTAGTGCATGCGCAGTTGCCCGTGGTGCTGATCAGACACCAGCTGGTAATTCGGTGCCCAGGGAAAGCCGGGGAGATGGTCGAAACGGTGATCGGGCGTGCGTAGAACGTCAGTCATGGCAGCGTTGGATCCTGTGTGAGCGCCCGGCAATGGCCCGGGTCGTTGCTGACCTGCGCGCGCTGGCGCGCGATGTCCGCCGCGGTTTGCCTTACGGCCTCCGCAACGGCGGGAGAGAGCGCCGGGGTTGCCTGCTGTGCCGGGGCGATCAGCCTTTCTGCGCTGACCGGGCAGCCCGCCTGCACCAGGAGGTCGGCAAAATTGTTGCGCGCCGGCATATGCTGTGGCGCTTGCATCAGCAGTGTGTGGTAGAGCTGCGCAGCGCCTTCGGTGTCTGCGTTCGCGCGGCGGGCATTGGCTGCCGCGAACAGCAGGTTCAGATTGTCGGGCCAGCGTGCCAGTGCCGCGTCCCAGGTGGCCGCGACCAGCGCCGGCTCGAGCAGCGCCTCCTGCCCGGCAAGTTCACCTGCCAGGTCGTCGGCGGGGCCGCTGGCCGGAATCTCCCCGGGACGGGGAATGACCAGACCCCAGTAGTCGGCATGGGCCCAACTGGCGATGAACCGGCTCCAGCGCTCCAGCCGGCGCTGTTCGGTTCCCGAGCGCAGCAAAACACGTTGGGTGTCGGGCTGGTAGCCGACGACCACGGCGTAGTGCCAGCGTGGCAGCCATGCCCGCCCCAGATTCTGTAGCACCAGTACCGGGTTGCCGGCCTCGAGCTCCTCGAACAGAGCCTCGGCCCCTCCCCGCAGGATGAAGGGGATACGCCCGGAACGGCGCGTAGCGGCCAGCAGTTCCACTTGCAGGCTGCCCTCGCGGCCGGGCAGATAGACCTGCGGGACCAGGGCTTCCGGGGTGATGGCCACACCGCTGTGCACCAACAGGGTGGCCAGTGCAGCCGGACCGCACTGATACGTTTCCTGGGGAAAGAACGGCACCGTGGTGAGTTCGCTCGCAGCCTCGTCTGGCGGTCGGGTGGTGATCGTGGCGCAGGCGCTGAGCAGGGTGGCCAGCGCGAGCGCCGCACCGCGAATCAAAGCTTGCTGAAGACGTTGGTGACCCCGATCAGTTCCAATACCAGCAGCACCAGGAAGAGGGCGCCGAGCACGCCCAGCGCACCGCTGCCGGCGGGCAGCGCGTCCAGCTGCTGCGCCAGCTGCTGCAATTCGGCATCGGACAGGGCGTTGATGCGCGCAAGGGTGTCTGCGGGGCTCACGCCCATCTCCAGCATATGCTGTTGAACGGTGTCGCTGGCCAGCGTGGCGCTGATCTGCGCCAGCTGCTCGCTCCGGCTCTGGTCGGCCAGGTGTTCTGCCGTACCGATGATGGCGGCCTGCGCCGTTCCCACCGTGCTTGCCACCAGAAACGCGGTAATCTGCAACAGTACAAGCAATCGTGAAGTCAGCATGTCGTATCCTTAGCGGGATGAATTCCGCTCTGAGTATAGGCAAAAACCGCCGCCCGGGTAAGGAGAGTGTGTGCTTCCCTCTGCGGGGCGACTTCAGGGTCCGCCGCGGCAGACCCGGCGTGAGCAAGCGTTTATACTCGAGGGGCGAGGCTTACAGGAGACCAGTGAATTGACGAGAGTGCCAGAAGGGCAGCCTGCAGCGGGCAAGACACAGGTGCCCATACGCGATGCGGCCACCGTGATTCTGGTGCGTGATCGCCTGTCACAGCCGCGGGTTTTGATGGGCAAGCGAGGCTCCCGCGCCGTTTTCATGCCAAGCAAATTCGTGTTCCCGGGTGGCGCCGTGGACCCCGCCGATGCCCGTGTGCCCATGGCGGGCCGGGTGGGGCCGGTGTGCGCACGCCGGTTGGCCGAGGCTGCACCGCCGGAGCGGGTGCACGCCCTGCAGGCTGCTGCCGTGCGGGAAGTGTGGGAGGAATCCGGCCTGTTGCTGGGTGCACCGGGTGACTGGCAGGGCACAGTGCCCCCGGACTGGGCCGACTTCAGTGCCAGGGCGCATCTGCCCTGTGCCGGAAACTTCCGCTACGTGTTTCGGGCGATTACCCCGCCGGGCGCGCCCCGGCGGTTTGATGCCCGTTTTTTTCTGGTTGATGCCAGCGCCGTTGTAGGGGACCCGGACGATTTTTCACGCGCCTCTGACGAGCTGTCAGCGTTGCAGTGGATTGACCTGGAGCAGGCCTGCAGCCTGGACCTGCCGCTGATTACCGAGGTGGTGCTGGGTGAAGTGGCCGATATCGTCACCCTGGAGGGGCCTCCGGACTGCGTGCCCTGTTTCCGTCACGATGACGAGCAACTGGAGATCCTGCGCCGGCGCGGCATGCGTTAGGGCGTCTGGCGGGAGGCTGCCCGACGCCGCATCACGTCAGTGCAGCACCCGATCCGGGCGCATTTCGGCCTGCAGCTCGCCCTGCTTGGCCGTTGACTGCTGTTGTACGTATTTGCGCAGCCGGGTCACGACACTGCTCATCACATCAATGGTCTGGCTGATCTGATCCAGTGCCATGAGGACTTTTTCGCTGTTGCGCTCTGCTTCGTCTTGCTGGTCCATTGGCAGTCCTCGGGTACGGGGGCGACTCGCAGGCGGGCCGCCCCCGGGGTGATCAATCCCAGTTCAGCGCGCCGCCGGTCTGGTACTCGATCACGCGGGTTTCAAAGAAGTTCTTCTCTTTGCGCAGGTCCATGATCTCGCTCATCCACGGGAAGGGATTCTGTACCCCGGGGAATTGCTCTGGCAGACCAAGCTGCGAGAGGCGGCGGTTGGCGATAAAGTGCAGGTACTCTTCCATCATGGCTGCGTTCATGCCCAGCACGCCGCGCGGCATGGTGTCCCGCGCGTATTCGATTTCCAGCTGTGTGCCTTCCAGAATCATCTGGATCACTTCCTGCTGGAAAGCTTCAGTCCACAGGTGCGGGTTCTCGAGCTTGATCTGGTTGATCACGTCAATGCCGAAGTTCAGGTGCATGGACTCGTCTCGCAGGATGTACTGGAACTGCTCCGCCACGCCGGTCATCTTGTTGCGCCGGCCCATCGACAGGATCTGGGTGAAGCCGCAGTAGAAGAAGATGCCTTCAGTGACGGCGTAGAACCCGATCAGGTTGCGTAGCAGGGTCTGGTCGTTCTCCACGGTGCCGGTCTTGAAACTGGGGTCCGACAGGTGATGTGTGTGACTGAGGCTCCAGGTGGCTTTCTTGGCCACGGAGGGAACCTCGCGGTACATGTTGAACACCTCGCCCTCGTCCATGCCCAGTGACTCGATGCAGTACTGGTAGGCGTGGGTATGGATCGCTTCCTCGAAGGCCTGGCGCAGCAGGTACTGACGGCACTCGGGGTTGGTGATCAGGCGGTAGATGCCCAGCACCAGGTTGTTGGCGACCAGTGAATCGGCCGTGGAGAAGTAGCCGAGGCTGCGTTTGACGATGCGCCGCTCGTCCTCGGACAGGCCGTCGGCGCTCTTCCAGGTGGACACGTCCGCCGTCATGTTGATCTCTTGTGGCATCCAGTGGTTGGCGCAGCCGTCGATGTACTTCTGCCAGGCCCAGTCGTATTTGAAGGGCACCAGCTGGTTGAGGTCCGCTCGGCAGTTGATCATGGCCTTCTCGTCGACTGACACCCGCGCTGCACCCATCTCAAGCTCTTCCAGCCCGGGTGCGACATCCAGCGCCTCCACGGCGCGCGCGGCGGCGGCCACGTTGGCCGCGGCCGTCGGTGCCACGACAGGAGCCGTGTCCTCCACAGCGGCGACGGGCGTGGCCTCCAGCGCCGGCGGCGGTGGTGGTGCCTTGGCCGGTGCCGGTGCTGTTTGCGTCTCGTCCTGGTGGTAGTCGTCCCAACTCAGCATGTACTGTTGTCCTTTTGCCGTCTCTGTTGTTTCAGGATATCTGTGGGCCCGGCCTACTGGCAGGCTTCACAGTCCGGGTCGTCCAGGGAGCACGCCGTGGGCACCGCGGCGGGTGCCGCCTGCACGGTCTGGCTGCCGGACGACACCTTGTTCAGGTTGCCGGTGCTGATGGTGGACTTCTCGGTCCCCGTGGCCGCCAGCGAACGCAGGTAGTAGGTGGTCTTCAGCCCGCTGTACCACGCCATGCGGTAAGTGACGTCGAGCTTCTTGCCACTGGCGTTGTTGATGTACAGGTTCAGCGACTGGGCCTGGTCGATCCATTTCTGGCGACGGCTGGCGGCATCCACCAGCCAGCGAGGCTCCACCTCGAACGCGGTGGCGTAAATGGCCTTCAGGTCCGCTGGTACGCGATCAATAGCCTGCACGCTGCCGTCGTAGTACTTGAGGTCATTCACCATGACGCCATCCCAGAGTCCGCGCGCCTTCAGGTCGTTCACCAGGTAGGGATTGACCACGGTGAACTCGCCGGACAGGTTGGATTTGACGTACAGGTTCTGGTACGTGGGCTCAATGGATTGCGATACGCCGGTGATGTTGGCGATGGTCGCGGTGGGTGCGATGGCCATCACGTTGGAGTTGCGCATGCCGCGCTCCTTCACCGCTGCACGCAGGCTGTCCCAGTCGAGGGATGTGCTGCGGTCGACCTGTATGTAATCGGCGCCGCGCTGTTCAATGAGGATATCCAGGGAGTCAATGGGGAAAATGCCCTGGCTCCAGAGCGAGCCCTCGTAGCTGGAGTAGGCCCCGCGCTCGGCCGCCAGCTCACTGGAGGCCTCGATGGCGTAGTAGCTGATGGCTTCCATGGACCGGTCGGCAAAGGCGACGGCCTGCTCGGAACCATAGGCGATATGCTGGCGGTAGAGCGCGTCCTGGAAGCCCATCAGTCCCAGGCCCACCGGGCGGTGGCGTAGATTGGAGCGTTCCGCCTGCGGCACCGAGTAGTAGTTGATGTCGATCACGTTATCCAGCATGCGAACGGCAGTGCGCACCGTCCTGCGCAGCTTGTCGAGGTCGAGGCCGTTTTCGCCGAGGTGCTGTGGCAGGTTGATGGAGCCGAGGTTGCACACGGCAATCTCGTCCTTGCTGGTGTTCAGTGTGATTTCCGTGCACAGGTTGGAGGAGTGCACAACACCCACGTGTTGCTGCGGTGAGCGCAGGTTGCAGGGGTCCTTGAAGGTCATCCAGGGGTGGCCGGTTTCAAACAGCATGGCCAGCATCTTGCGCCACAGGTTCTGCGCGCGCAGGGTCTTGTGCAGTTTCAGTTTGCCGGCGCGTGCCTGCTCCTCGTACCACGTGTAGCGCTCTTCGAAGGCACGGCCATACAGGTCGTGCAGGTCTGGCACATCGTTGGGCGAGAACAGGGTCCACTCGCCATCGTCGAAGACCCGCTTCATGAACAGGTCGGGGATCCAGTTGGCGGAATTCATGTCGTGGGTGCGGCGGCGGTCGTCGCCGGTGTTCTTGCGCAGCTCGACGAACTCCTCGATGTCCAGGTGCCAGGTTTCCAGGTAGGCGCACACTGCGCCCTTGCGCTTGCCACCCTGGTTGACGGCCACCGCCGTATCGTTCACCACTTTCAGGAACGGCACCACGCCCTGGCTTTTGCCGTTGGTGCCCTTGATATAGGAGCCGAGTGCACGCACCGGTGTCCAGTCGTTGCCGAGACCGCCGGCGAATTTGGACAGCATGGCATTGTCCTGGATGGCGCCAAAGATGCCGTGCAGGTCGTCGGGCACCGTGGTCAGGTAGCAGGAGGACAGCTGCGGCCGCAATGTGCCCGCATTGAACAGGGTCGGGGTGGAGCTCATGTAGTCGAAGGACGAGAGCAGCTGGTAGAACTCGATGGCCCGTGCCTCCCGGTCGGCCTCGGCAACGGCGAGTCCCATGGCAACGCGCATGAAGAACACCTGGGGCAATTCGATACGCACATCGTTGCTGTGGATAAAGTAGCGGTCGTAGAGGGTTTGCAGACCGAGATAGGTAAACTGCAGGTCGCGCTCCGGCAACAGGGCCTGACCGAGGCGCTCCAGATCGAACTGGGCGAGCTTCGGGTCCAGCAGTTCCAGTTCCACGCCGCGTTGAATGTAGGCGGGTAGTGCCCGGGCGTAGAGCTGGTTCATGTCGCCCTGGGTCGCAGACTGTGCAACGCCGAGGAAATTGAGGGCTTCGGCGCGCAGGTTGTCGCAGAGCAGGCGCGCGGCGACATACGTGTAGTTGGGCTCCTTCTCGATCATGGTGCGGGCAGTAATCACCAGGGACGTGGCCAGTTCCGCAGCGGTGACGCCGTCGTACAGATTGCGCAGCGCCTCATCAATGATCTGTGTGCTGCTGACGTCGGTCAGGTTGCTGCAGGCCTCGGTGACCACCGTGTGCAGACGCTCCAGATCCAGCGGAGCACGGCTGCCGTCGGCCTGGATTACGGTGATATTCCCGGCGGCTTCCTGGGCCGCCGGCGACAGTGCCTTGCGCGCGGCCCGCTTGCGCGCCTGCTCTTCGCGGTAAATGACGTAGTCGCGCGCGATCTTGTGCTCTCCGGCTCGCATCAGCGCCAGTTCCACCTGATCCTGAATGTCCTCGATGTGCACGGTGCCGCCGGAGGGCATACGGCGGCGGAACGTGGCCGCCACCTGGTCAGTCAGCTTCGCCACGGTTTCATGGATGCGGCTGGACGCCGCCGCAGTGCCACCCTCAACGGCAAGGAAGGCCTTGGTGATGGCGACGGATATCTTGCTCTCCTCGAACGACACCACCATGCCGTTGCGCTTGATGACGCGCAGCTGGCCGGGGGCGGTGGCAGCGATACTGGCGGGAACCGGGGTGGTCTCGGCACCGGTCTGGGTGCCGGTGGTGCTGGTGAGGGTGGTTTCGGTGTGCATAGCGTCTCCGTACGGCGCGGGGCGGGCAGCCTTATTGTGTGGTCGAGGCCCCACATGTTGGGGTATCCGGGAGGATAAAGCACAAGATAAAGCGACCCTGCCGGCAATGCAAGGCCGCAAGGCTGGGTTTATGTTGTGGATAAGTTGTGGGTGAAGCGGTAGGTCTGTACCCACTTACCCCGCAGGCCGCAATGAGCTTGAAGTTGCCCTTGCGCGACGTGAAGCAGCGCGGTTCAGAGGCGCGAGTAAATAAATTCTTCTAAGAATTTTTGCGTTTAGGCGCCCCGGTTATTAGCCGCCCTGCAGCAGAAACTCCAGCAGCGCCTTCTGGGCGTGCAGCCGGTTTTCCGCCTCGTCCCAGATCACCGTATCCGGCGCATCCATGAGCCCCGCGCTGATCTCCTCGCCGCGATGGGCCGGCAGACAGTGCAGGTAGAGGGCATCGCTGGCGGCGTGCGCCATCAGGGCTTCGTTCACCTGGTAGGGTGCAAACTGGCGCGCGCGGGTCTGCTGTTCTTTTTCCTGGCCCATCGAGGCCCAGACATCGGTCACCACGAGGTCGGCGCCGCGCACTGCCGTAACCGGGTCATGACTGAGCTCCACCCGGTCGCGGTTGTCGCGCAGCAGGTCGGCGCGGGGTTCAAATCCGGGGGGGCAGGCGATGCGCAGCTTGAAGTCGAACTGCCGTGCGGCGTTGATATAGGACTGGCACATATTGTTGCCGTCGCCGACCCAGGCGGCGGTCTTGCCCGCCATGGGGCCCCGGTGCTCCTGCCAGGTCTGCATATCCGCCAGCAGCTGGCAGGGGTGGAAGTCATCGGTGAGCGCGTTGATCACGGGCACCGAGGAGTGGGCCGCAAAGCGTTCCACGATGTCGTGGCCGAAGGTGCGGATCATCACCACATCCACCATGGAGGAGATCACCCGTGCGCTGTCTTCCACGGGTTCGCCGCGGCCCAGTTGGGTATCCTGGGGTGACAGGAACATGGCATGCCCGCCGAGCTGTGCCATGCCGGCCTCAAAGGAGACGCGGGTGCGGGTCGAGGACTTGGCAAAGATCATCGCCAGCACCTTGCCCGGGAAGCGACGCTGGTCGGCGCCCGCGCGGTGCCCCTGTTTCAATTCGCTGGCGCGATTGATCAGTGACTGCAATTCGTCGGGGCTGAAATCGAGCAGGGTGAGGAAGTGCCGGGGTGACGCCATGAGAGTTTCCTGCTAAAGCGCTGGTCCGGGCTTCAATCGAAGTCCCGGATCAATGTATTGAGGCCTGCGGCCAGTTCGTCCAGCTGTGCGTCGCTGCAGATCAGCGGCGGCAGCAGGCGGATGGTGTCGCCCGCTGTGACGTTGATGAGCAGCCCCGCTGCCAACGCACGTTGTACCAGGTCGCCACATTCACGGCGCAACTGCACACCGATCATCAGGCCGCGACCGCGTATCTCGACCAGGTTGTCGCAACCCTGCAGGGCCGCTTCCAGCCGCTGCAGCAGGTGTGCGCCCGCCGCGGTGGCCCGTTTCGCCAGCCCTTCATTGATCACCGTATTCACCACGGCAAGCCCGGCCGCACAGGCCAGCGGGTTGCCGCCGTAAGTGGAGCCGTGGTGGCCTGCCCTGAACACGGTTGCTGCCGGGCCGTGGGCCAGGCAGGCGCCGATGGGCACGCCATTGCCCAGCCCCTTGGCGGTGGTGATCACATCCGGCACCACACCCATACCCTGGCAGGCGAAATAGTGGCCGGCCCGGCCGTTGCCGCACTGCACTTCGTCGAGCATCAGCAGCCAGCCCCGAGCGTCGCAGAGTGCGCGCAGGCCCTGCATGAACGCCGTGTCCGCGACCCTGATACCGCCTTCGCCCTGAATCGGCTCCACCAGTATTGCCACCACGTCCGGGTTGTTGGCGGCGATTTGCTGCACGGCCGCCAGGTCGTTCAGGGGCGCCCGTATAAAGCCCGATACCAGCGGTTCAAAGCCCGCCTGGATCTTGCGGTTGCCGGTGGCGCTGAGGGTGGCGAGGGTGCGGCCGTGGAAGGCGTTCTCGAACACGATGACCGCGGGCTTTTCCACGCCGCGCTGGTGGCCGTACAGCCGGGCCAGTTTGATGGCGGCTTCATTGGCTTCCGCGCCGGAGTTGCAGAAGAAGGCGGTCTCCATGCCGGAGACGGCCGTCAGGGCGTCGGCCAGCGCCTCCTGCGCAGCAATGTGGTAGAGGTTCGAGGTGTGCAGCAGGCGCCCCGCCTGGCGCCGTACGGCCTCGGTCACGGCGGGATGTGCATGGCCCAGGTTGGTGACGCTGATGCCGGACAATGCATCCAGATAGCGTCGGCCATCGGTGTCCACCAGGTAGACACCTTCGCCGTGACTGAAGGTCACGGGCAGCCTTGCATAGGTTTGCATCAACGCGGACACCGGCTTTTCTCCCCAATGGCAGGGCCCGCTCAGGGGCCCAGAAACGCAAAAAGGCAGCGCTAGCTGCCTGTCAGACCGTGATATTAGCGGCATTGCGAGAGCTTGGCAATTGCCTTGCCGCGACCCGGTCAGCCTACCGCGCCCCGTACAGCCTGCCCGCATCGTGCCTGCGTTTTCTCCCCGGATCGGGTAAACTTCCGCCTTCGCAATGGGTCCAACACGCACCCCCAACACAGGCATGGAACACTATGGATATTCTCGACACGATCAAGGAGCAGATTCAGAGCAACAGCATTCTGCTGTACATGAAAGGCTCCCCCAACCAGCCGCAGTGCGGGTTTTCCGCGCAGACTGTACAGGCCCTGATGGCCTGCGGTGAGCGCTTCGCCTACGTGGATGTACTGTCCAACCCCGATATTCGCGCCAACCTGCCCAAGTACGCGAACTGGCCGACCTTCCCGCAGTTGTGGATCAACGGCGAACTCATCGGTGGTTGCGATATCGTCACCGAGATGCACGCCAGCGGTGAACTGCTGGCGCTGGTCAAGGAAGCCGCTGCCGCCCAGAGCGCCAGCTGACGCCGGGCGCGGCCCGGGCCCCGGGCCTCAGCGCCCTTCACCGGCGAGGCACTGCCTGATGCGGTACTCCACCAGTGGCAGGCGGTCGTTTCCGAAATACATGTCCGACCCGTTGATGAACAGCGTCGGAGAGCCGTAGCCGCCCCGTTCCACCAGCTCATCGGTGTTGGTGCGCAGCAGCGCCTTGTAGTGAGGGTCGCGGGTCGCAGCCAGCGTCGCTGCCGGGTCCAGACCCACATCCGCAGCCAGCTGCGCGAGTACGTCCTGCTGCGAGATGTCCTGGTTGTCGCCCCAGTAGGCGGCGAACACGGCCTCTGACCAGGGTACCAGCAGCCCCTGTTCGGCAGCGAACAGGGCGCCGCGCATCGCGCCTGCCGAGTTCACCGGGAACACGTCCGGGTGACGGATGGTGAGGCCGCAATACTCCGCCCAGTCCGCGAGGTCTTTCTGGTAGTGGCCCAGGCGGCGGGGATTGTTGAACATGCTTTCCCGGGCCGCATACAGCCCCTGGTTGACCGCATTGAACACCCCGCCGACGAGGATCGGGCGCCAGTCGACCGCGATGCCCAGGTCGCGGCACAGGGGTTGCAGGCGGTGGAAGGCGAGGTAGGTCCAGGGGCTGGAACAGTCGTAGAAGCATTCGAGGGTGGGCAAGTCGTTCATGGGGGCTCCTGTGCGGTCTGTCAGCAGATTAGCACACCCGCCCCGGGCTTCAGGTATAATCGGCGGCGAAACAGGCACGGGAAGCGGAATGAGCATTGAGCATTACATGCAGGAGCTGGGGAGCGCGGCGCGCGCCGCCTCGCGACAGCTGGCGGCGTCGAGTACGGCGCAGCGCAATGCCGCCCTGCTGGCGACCTGCGAGGCGCTGGATGCTGCCCGCGACAGCCTGGCGCAAGCCAATGCCGAGGACCTCGCCCGGGGTCGCGAGCGCGGGCTCGATGCGCCGCTGCTGGATCGCCTGGAGCTCACCCCGGCGCGGATCGATGCCATGCTGCAGGGTTTGCAGCAGGTGGCGGCGCTTGCCGACCCGGTGGGCAGCATCAGTGACGTCAACCGCATGCCGAGCGGCATCCAGGTCGGCCGCATGCGGGTGCCGCTGGGGGTGATCGGCATCATTTACGAGTCGCGCCCCAACGTCACCGTGGAGGCGGCCAGTCTCTGCCTGAAGTCGGCGAATGCCACGATCCTGCGCGGCGGGTCCGAGTCGCTGGCCTCTAACCGTGCGATCGCCGCCTGTATCGCCTCGGGGCTCAGGCAGGCGGGTCTGCCGGCTGCCGCGGTGCAGGTCGTGGAAACCGCCGACCGGGCTGCGGTGGGTGCGCTGATCGGCATGCCCGAGTATGTGGATGTGATCATCCCCCGCGGTGGCAAGAGCCTGATTGAGCGCATCAGCCGCGACGCCCGCGTGCCGGTGATCAAGCACCTCGACGGCGTCTGCCATGTATACATCGATGCCGGCGCAGACCACGACATGGCGGTGGCCATTGCGGTGAATGCCAAGACTCACCGCTACGGCACCTGTAACACCATGGAAACGCTGCTTGTCGCGGCGGGAGAGGCGCCGGTATTGCTGCCGCGCCTGGCCGAGGCCTTCGCCGCCAAAGGTGTCGAACTGCGGGGCTGTGCCCGCAGCAGCGCCATCCTGCCGGGCGTGCAGGCCGCCACTGAACAGGACTGGTTTGAGGAATACCTGGCGCCCGTGCTTGCCCTGCGCATCGTTGACGGGCTTGATGACGCCATTGCGCACATCAATCATTACGGGTCACAGCACACCGACAGCATCGTCACGCAGCACCACGGACGCGCCATGCGGTTCCTGCGAGAAGTGGATTCCAGCTCTGTCATGATCAATGCCTCAACGCGCTTTGCCGATGGATTTGAATACGGACTGGGTGCGGAAATCGGTATTTCCACCGACAAGCTGCACGCCCGCGGGCCGGTGGGTCTGGAAGGCCTGACATCGCGCAAGTACGTGGTATTTGGCGAGGGGCAGGTTCGCTGTTGACGCTGCCCGAGGCCAGTGTCGCTCCGGTTGCCATCCTTGGCGGGACTTTCAACCCGATACACAACGGGCACCTGCGCTCTGCGCTGGAACTGGTCGAGCGCCTTGGCTTTGCCCGGCTGCACCTGATGCCCTGCGCCACGCCGCCGCATCGCGATGCGCCGGATTGCCCGGCGACGCGCCGTGCCGACATGGTGGAGCTGGCGATCCTGGGTGAACCCCGCCTGTGCTGTGACCGTCGTGAACTGGCGCGCAGCGGGCCCTCGTGGACGGTCGACAGCCTGCAGGAACTGCGCGCTGAATATGGGCCACAGCGCAGCCTGAGTCTGGTGCTGGGCTGCGATGCGCTGCTCGGCCTGGACCGCTGGCATCGCTGGCAGGCGCTGCTCGACTTTGCGCATATTGTGGTGATCGCGCGGCCCGGCTGGCAGTTGCCCGAGCAGGGTGCAGTGGCAGACTGGCTGACGCGGCACAGGGCGGCGGAGCCCTCGGCAGTGCAGCAACACCCTGCCGGAGCGGTGCTGGTGCTGGAACTGCGGCCCCTGGACATTTCCTCAACCGAGATTCGTGCCCTGTGCGCTGCGGGGCGTTCCCCGCGTTACCTGCTCCCTGAGCCGGTACTAGACTATATTGAAAAGCACCAGCTGTACGCGGCTGGCATCGATTTCTGAACTGGAGAGAACAACACCGGATGCAAGCCGAAAACCTGAAAGAACTCGTCATCAATGCCCTGGATGAGCTGAAGGCGGTCAACACCGTCACCCTGGATGTGAGAGACCTGACTGACGTCATGGATTACCTGGTCATCGCCAGTGGCACCTCCAACCGGCACGTCAAGTCCCTCGCGGATAATGTCTGCATGGAAGCCAAAAAAGAAGGCATCCGCCCGCTGGGGGTTGAGGGCGAAAACCCGGGCGAATGGGTTCTGGTGGATTTCGGTGATGTGGTGGTGCATGTGATGCTGCCCGCGACCCGCGATTTCTATGACCTTGAGCGGCTCTGGGTCGATACCGGGCAGAGTGGTTGATGCGTCTGACGGTCATTACCGTGGGCGGCAAAATGCCTGCCTGGGTCAACGAAGGTGTCGCGGACTACAGCCGCAGGCTGCCTCGGGAGATTCGCCTGGAGTGGCGTGAGTTGCCCCTGGCCCGGCGTGGACGCGATACCAGCCCGGAGCAGCTCCGGCTGCGCGAGGGCGAACAGATTCTCAAGGCGCTGCCCGAGGGCGACCGGGTCATTGCACTCGATGTGCGTGGCGCCGCGTGGAGCACTGAGCAACTCGCAGAGGAACTCAGTGACTGGCAGATGGCGGGGACCCATGTCAGCCTGCTGATTGGTGGTCCAGACGGTCTGTCGCAGGACTGCCTGCAGCGCGCTCAGCAGCGCTGGTCACTGAGCGCGCTCACCCTGCCGCACCCTCTGGTGCGCGTGGTGCTTGCAGAACAGCTGTACCGGGCTTGGACAATCACTGCCGGGCACCCGTATCATCGCGCCTGACGCACCAGCCAGCCACCTCGCGGGCCCTGCACGACATGCCACAGCACATTCCTCTTAAGGACCCCGGCGGTGAAGCCCGCCTGTTCATTACCCGGATCCTGTTTTCAGTGCTGCTGGTGCTGGCCTTGCTGGGCGTGATACTGGCGCGGTACTACGACCTGCAAATCAATGATTACGAGATCTATCGTACCCAGTCCGACCGCAACCGGGTGCAATTGCAGCCCCTGCCCCCCAAACGCGGCCTGATCTACGACCGCAACGGCGTGCTGCTGGCCGACAACCGGCCCAGCCATATCCTGTCCATCGTCCGCGAGCGCGTGGAGGATCTCGATGCCACGCTGGCGGAGTTGCAGACGCTGCTGCCCATTTCGGAGTCCGACCTCGAAAACTTCCAGCAGAAGCTGCAGCGTCGTCGTCCCTACGAGGCGGTGCCCCTGCGTTTTCGGCTGACCGAGGAAGAGCGCGCCCTGTTGGCGGTGAACCGGCACCGCATGCCGGGTGTCACAGTGGATGCGCAGCTGGTGCGGCACTATCCGCATGGCCCCCTGTTCTCCCATGCGGTGGGGTATGTCGGGCGGATCAATGAGCAGGAGGCGCAAAGCCTGGATGAGCGCGACTACCGCGGCACCTTTCATGTGGGCAAGGTGGGGGTGGAGAAATTCTACGAAGACCTGCTGCACGGGGAGGTGGGGTATCAGAATGTGGAAACCAATGCGCATGGACGTGTGCTGAGGGTGCTGGAGCGCTTCGACCCGGTGCCGGGTGCGGATATCACGCTGCACCTGGACTTTGAGCTGCAGCAGACCGCGCTGGAGGCGCTGGGTGAACAACGCGGCGCCGTGGTCGCCATCGATCCCTGGACCGGCGGCGTGCTGGCACTGGTTTCCACCCCGGGCTTCGATACCAACCTGTTCGTCAACGGCATCAGTTCTGCGGATTACCAGGCGCTGCGCAATTCCCCGGACGTGCCCCTGTTCAACCGCGCCATACAGGGCCAGTACCCGCCGGGCTCCACGGTGAAGCCAATGATGGCCATGGCAGGGCTGCAGGCGGGGCTGGTGACGCCGGAAACCACCGTCCCGGACCCCGGCTGGTACAGCCTCCCGGGAGACTCCCGCCGCTATCGCGACTGGATCCTGAAGATCCGTGGCACAGGGCATGCCCCCCGTGTGGACATGCACATGGCCGTTGCAGAGTCCTGCGACGTCTACTTTTACGACCTCGCCCGGCGTCTCACGATAGACCGCATGCACGAGTACCTCTCTGGTTATGGCCTCGGCAAGCGCACCCAGGTGGACACAACCAACGAGCGCCCCGGTGTGCTGCCCTCCACCCGCTGGAAGCGTGACGCCATGAACCAGCCCTGGTACCCGGGAGAAACCCTGAGTGCCGGGATCGGTCAGGGCTACATGCTGGCGACACCCATGCAACTGGCGGCGGCGACCAGTGTTCTCGCCACCCGTGGGCAGTGGCGCACGCCGCGCCTGCTGCGCAGCGTGGCGGGCCAGGAACTGCCGAATGAACCTGTCGAGACACTATCGGCCCCCCCGGCCTACTGGGAGGCGGTGCACGAATCCATGCGGGCAGTCGTGCACAGTGCCCGGGGCACGGCGCGCAAGATCGGCGAGGGTATACGCTACGAAATGGCCAGTAAAACGGGTACTTCACAGGTCATCGGCATTGCGCAGAATGCGATTTACGTGGAGGCCGATGTGGCCGAACGGCACCGCAACCACGGGCTGTTCATCGCCTTCGCGCCCTACGAGGCGCCCACCATTGCCGTCGCAGTGATTGTGGAGAATGGCGGCGGGGCCTCCGCGGCCTCGCCCATCGCCCGGGCCGTGCTGGACGCCTGGCTGGTCGATGACCCCGAGCCAGTCGACGGGGTGGCAGAGGAGCAGACCGATGGGTGATTACGTCCGCCAGCTACAGCTCCCGGGTGAGAGTTCTGATTTCTCACGCAGACAGCCCCTGGCCCTGCGCCTGCACCTGGACCTGCCGCTGTTGCTGTTGCTGGCGCTGCTCACCGGCTTCGGCCTGTTTGTGCTCTACAGTGCGTCGGGCCAGAAAATGCCGGCGCTTATCCGCCAGGGGCAGTACTTCCTGCTCGCCTACTGTGTCATGTTCGCGGCGGCGCAGATCGACCTCAAGCGCTACCAGCGCTGGTCCCCCTGGTTTTATCTGTTGGGTGTGCTGTTGCTGGTGGGGGTGATATTTTTTGGCGTGGGGGCCAAGGGAGCCCAGCGCTGGCTGTCGGTGGGTGGATTCCGTTTTCAGCCCTCGGAAATCCTCAAGCTGGTGATGCCGCTGACTGTGGCCTGGTACCTGTCATCCCGCGCGTTACCGCCGCGTTTCAAGTACGTGCTGGCCTGCCTGTTGCTGGTGGCCCTGCCCTCGGTGCTGATCCTGCTGCAGCCGGATCTCGGCACCGCCCTGCTGATAGCCGCCAGCGGGCTTTTTGTGCTGTTCATGGCGGGCATAGGCTGGGCATACATCGTGGGGGCCTTCGTCCTGGCCTGTCTCTCCGCATGGCCGGTGTGGATGTATGTGCTGAAGGACTACCAGAAACAGCGCATCCTCACCCTGCTCAACCCGGAGAGCGACAAGCTGGGCGCTGGCTGGAATATTATCCAGTCGAAAACCGCCATAGGTTCCGGTGGCTGGGAGGGCAAGGGGTGGCTCAACGGCACCCAGTCCCAACTCGACTTTCTGCCGGAAAGCCATACCGATTTCATCATTGCGGTGCTTGCGGAAGAGTTCGGCATGCGCGGCGTGCTGGTACTGATCGCGCTGTATCTGCTGATCGTCCTGCGCGGTTTCTGGATTGCCGTGAACGCGAAGAGCAATTTCGGCTGTATGGTTGCGGGCAGCATCACCCTGACGTTTTTCGTCTACATCTTTGTTAACATGGGCATGGTCGCCGGCCTGTTGCCGGTGGTGGGTGTGCCGCTTCCCCTGGTCAGCGCCGGAGGGACGTCCGTGGTCACACTGATGGCCGGTTTTGGCGTGCTGATGGCCGTGGCTACCAGCGATTCGGGCCGGCGATGACAAGGCAGTGTATTGGTGAGAATCAGCGCATGACGAAAGCGATGGCCGTTCGGCTGCTGGCCCTGTGGTGTGGGTGGCAGGCGGCAGCTGCCAGCGCGGGCTACGGGGACCTCCCGGCCGCGCGGGCACTGGTGGACGAGCTGGTGGAAGAGCGCGGCCTGGATCGCGATCACCTGCTTCAGGTGATGGCCAGCGCAGAGCGCCAGGAACGCATCCTGGAGGCCATGTCGAGGCCTGCGGAGCGGGTCAAGCCCTGGTATGAGTACCGGCAGATTTTCCTGAACGAACAGCGGGTGACCGAAGGCCTGGCGTTTTACCGCACACACGAGGCCACATTCCGCCGCGTGCAGGCGGAACTGGGTGTTCCGCCCGAGATTGTGCTGGCCATCCTCGGTGTTGAAACGTCCTATGGCCGCATCACCGGCAGTTATCGCGTGCTGGATGCGCTTGCCACATTGGCCTTCGACTACCCCCGTCGCTCCTCGTATTTCAGCAAGGAGCTGAAGAACTATCTGATCCTGACCGCCGAACAGCAGCTGGACCCGCTGGCGATGCAGGGCTCCTATGCCGGCGCGATGGGTTACGGGCAGTTCATGCCCAGCAGCTATCGGAGTTACGCCATTGACTTTGACGCTGATGGCCGCATTGATATCTGGAATAACCCGGTGGATGGTATTGGCAGCGTGGCCAACTATCTGCGTCGCCACGGCTGGCGCAGCGGCGAGGGTGTCGTGGTGCCCGCGGCGGCCTCCGCCGAGGTACCTGAAGCATGGTTTGGGCTGGGTCTGGTGCCCAAGCGCCGCGTGGACGAACTGAAGGTCGGCGGCCTGCGCGCCAGGGCACCGCTGGAAGACGAGACACTGGTGACACCGGTACGTCTGGAGTTGGAGGAAGGGTATGAATACTGGCTGGGTCTGCACAATTTCTACGTCATCACGCGCTACAACCACAGCGCCATGTACGCCATGAGCGTGTACCAGTTGAGTCAGCGCCTGGCGGCAGGGCTGGTTCAGTGAGCCGGGGTGGTCTGCTGGTTGTTGCGGGTCTGGCCCTGGTGCTGGCTGGCTGCGCCACGCGGGGTCCGGAGGTGGTCACCGTGCCCGGCGAGCCACCCGCGCCGACAGGTGCCTTGATCAAGGACGGTGCGCCCCTGCGCACGATTCACCCCGATGATGTGCTCGATGCCGTGCCACGTCCCGACCCGATCCTTATCGTGGGGAATTTCAGTCCCTACACCGTGAATGGCGAGACCTATGAAGTGCTCGACAGCTTCACGAATTACCGCGAGCGCGGTATAGCGTCCTGGTACGGCACCAAGTTCGACGGCCAGAAAACCAGCAACGGCGAGATTTTCGACCTCTATTCCGCGTCGGCCGCCCACAAGACCCTGCCGATTCCCTGCTTTGCCCGCGTGACCAATCTGGCCAATGGGCGCAGCATGATCGTGCGCGTGAATGACCGCGGCCCCTTTCACAGCGACCGCCTGATAGACCTGTCCTACGGTGCAGCGGTCAAGCTCGGCTTCATGGAGGTGGGCACCGCGCCGGTCGAGGTGGAGGTTATCAACCTGGCGGGCATTGACGACCGCCGCAACAATCCTGCCGGGCACTATCGGTACGTACAGCTGGGTGCGTTCGGTTCAGAGTCGGCAGCGCAGCGGTTGCGTATTGAGCTGGCGGCGCTGGTGACCTCGCCTATCGCGGTGAGCCCGGTAGAAACCGGCAGTGGCCGCCTGTACCGGGTGCGCATTGGCCCAGTGGCAGCCAATGACGATATCCTGCAACTGCAGCAGCGCCTTGAGGCGAGCGGCTACAGTGGTACGCAATTGCTGCCCTGACGAGGCGGGGCGCGCCGTCCTCACGGTGCGTTCTGCTCCATCCATGTTCCAACCTTTCAGGCCTGATACGTTATGACGCGTTTTGTATGTTCTCTTTTGCTTGTTCTTGCTTCCGGTTTTGCGCAGGCGGCCATTGTTCCCGCGCCGCCGCAGGTGGCGGCCGAGGCCTATTTGCTGATTGATGCCGACACTGGTGCGGTGCTGGCGGAGGGCAATGCCGACGAGCCGCGCCCACCCGCCAGCCTGGTCAAGATGATGACAGCTTATGTGCTCGCCGGTGAAATAGAGTCCGGTCGTGTATCGGCAGACGATATGGTGACGGTCAGCCGGAATGCATGGTCGCAGAATCCGGTATTCAATGGTTCCTCGCTGATGTGGATTGAACCCGGCAAGGACGTGTCCATTCGGGACCTGGAGCACGGCATCATCATATCTTCGGGCAACGACGCCACGGTGGCGGTGGCGGAGCATCTCGCCGGCAGCGAGGAGGCTTTCGCCGACATGATGAACAGTTATGCCAAGGCATTGGGCATGACCAATTCGCATTTCGCGAACTCCCACGGGCTGCCTGCCGAAGGGCAAGTGGTGACGGCGCGGGACCTGGCCAAACTGTCCGCCGCCATGATCAATGATTTTCCGGAGCACTACTCGCTCTACAAGAAGCGCGAGTTCACCTACAACAATATTCGCCAGTACAACCGGAATTCCCTGCTCGGCGAGGATCCCTCGGTGGATGGCATCAAGACCGGCTACACGAAAGAAGCGGGATACGGTCTGGTAGCCTCGGCGGAACGTGACGGCATGCGCCTGATTTCCGTGGTGCTGGGAACGCGCAGTCCAACGGCGCGCAAAAACGAGACACGGGGCCTGCTGAACTACGGCTTCCGATTCTTCGAGACGGTGGAGCTGTTCACCGCCGAGCAGGAACTGGCGCAGCCGCGCGTCTGGAAAGGGTTGCAGGATAGCGTCGCAGTCGGTGTGCTGGAGGCTGCGCGGGTCACACTGCCCCGTGGACAGCGCGAGGCAATGGAGACGGTGGTCGAGCTGGACACCACGCTCGTGGCGCCCATTGCCCGCGGTGACCAGGTGGGTACGGTGCGCCTGACCCAGGGCGATGACACCGTGTTTGAGGCACCGGTTGTGGCGCTGGCATCTGTTGAGCAGGCGGGGTTCTTTGCCCGCGTGTGGGACAGTATCCGCCTCTGGTTCAGTCAACTGTTCAGCGTCGAGGGCTGAGTTCATCATGACAGCGCAGGAGCCGCCTAAAATCGAGTTTCCCTGTGAGTACCCGATCAAGGTGCTGGGGCGCAGCTCGGAGGATTTCCGCAGCCTCATCGTGACCGTCTTCGAGCGTCATGCGCCCGGGTTTGACCAGGAGACCATCGTCGTGAAAGGCAGCAGCAAAGGCACGTTTACCTCATTGACGATCACCATCACGGCGACAGGTCCGGAGCAGCTGCGCGCACTGCACCAGGACCTGATGGCGACCGGGCAGGTGCAGATGGTGATTTAGTCCGATGGACATACTCTGTCGTCGCTTGCCGGGCGCTGCTGACTACCTGGCGACGCTCGAGGCGATGAAAGCATTCACCGACAGCCGTGACGCCGCCACACCGGATGAACTGTGGCTGCTGCAACACCCCAGGGTCTTCACCCAGGGGCAGGCCGGCAAGGCGGAGCATGTGCTGGCGCCTGGCGACATTCCGGTGATCCAGGTCGACCGTGGCGGACAGGTGACCTACCACGGACCCGGCCAGTGGGTACTCTATCTGCTGGTAGATTTGCGGCGCCGCGGTCTCGGCGTCCGGCAACTGGTTACCCTCATTGAGCAGGGTATCGTCCAGGTGCTTGCAGCTTACGGTATCGAAGGCGCGCCGCGCGCTGATGCCCCCGGGGTCTATGTGCAGGGTGACAAGATTGCCTCGCTCGGCCTGCGCGTGCGCCGCGGCTGCAGTTATCATGGCCTGGCGCTGAATGTCGATCTCGATCTGGAGCCTTTCCTGCGCATCAATCCCTGCGGCCACCAGGGCCTGCGGGTGACGTCCATGGTGCAGTGCCTTCCGGAAGCGCGCGCGCCGGCAATGGAGGATGTCGGTGATGCGCTGCTCGAGGCGCTTCGCGAACAGCTGGAGGCGGCTACCAGCGCACCCGGAGTTCGCTGAGCCCGCGAAACATAAAGCCCGGACGCCACTGCGGCGTGCTTTCTACCACTTCAAGGGCGGGCATCCGGGTGGCCAGTGCACGCAGTGCAATCTCCCCTTCCAGCCTTGCCAGTTCGGCCCCCACACAAAAGTGTATACCGCCGCCGAATGCGAGGTGATGCGCGCCCTCGCGCTCAATCGTAAAGGTATCAGGCTGCGGGAACATCCCGGGGTCGCGATTTGCCGCCGCCAGCACGGCCAGCACCCGCTCCCCGGCCTGTATGGTTTGTCCGCCCACCTCGATGTCGTTGAACGCGGTACGGTAGGTGGCAATGAGCGAGCTCTCGTAGCGCAGAATCTCTTCCGTGGCGCGGGCGGCCAGTTCCGGTGTGGCGACCAGCGTCTGCCATTCCTGTGGGTTCTGCCTGAGCACCAGAACGCCGTTACCGATCATGTGGGCAGTGGTCTCGAATCCAGCGCCGAACAGGGCGATGGCCACTGTGATCATCTCGCGCTCGGTGAGTTGGCTGTCGCCGTCACGGGCGTGTAGCAGGGCTGTGGCGAGGTCGTCGCGGGGCTGCTTGCGTCGCCGCTCGAAAATCTCACCAAAGAAGGATTCCAAGAAGTCGGTCTGACGGTTGGCCAGCTCGAGTTCCGCGGTAGTCAAGGGCCGCATTTCCAGCACCAGAAAGGCGTCGGCGATGGCCTGGTTCAGTCGCGTCAGCAGGGCTTCATCGGCCTCGTCTGCGCCAATGCCCAGCATGTTGCACATAACCAGGGTAGGCAGACGGTAGGCGAAATCGTGGATCAACTCCATGCTCCCCTGATCGGCAACGCGGTCCAGTAAACCGTGGGTTATGGCTTCAATATCAGGGCGCATTTCCCGCACCCGCCTGACGGTGAGCGCCTGCGATACAAGGCCGCGAATACGTGTATGGCGTGGCGGATCCTGGTAGACGAACACTTCGGAGAGCCATCGATAGGCAGAATGCGCAAACACATCGAAACCGTCGCCGTAGTAGAGCTGTATGTTGCGAATGAAATCGCCCTGACCGAAATTCCGCTTGTCGATGATGACTGAACGCACGGTGTCGTAGCCGGTGGCGATCCAGAAGCCTGCTTCATTCCATACCACCGGTGACCGCTGTCGAAACTCCGCAAACACACGGTGCGGATTCTCGATCAACGAGGCGTTGGTGGGGTCGAAGTGAACAGTCGGTCGGTTCGCTGCCACACTGCGCTGCTCACTCATGCCCGGCGCCCTCCGGTCCGATGCGGGATACGTCTGGCTCGCTGTGGGGGAATCGGGGCCGGAAGCCGTCATCACAGTGCTCGATCCAGACCGAATGGCCGCCGCCGAAATGCGCCGGGACAACGCGTGCCTGGCGATCGGCGGCCTGTTGGAGAATCTTGCGCCGGGTTTGTCGCGCCGCTCCCTGGTCTTCGCAGTACACGCTGTTCCAGTCCGGCCTGAAGACCTGGGCCGGATGGTGCAGGATGTCACCAACGAACAGCGCGTTCTCACCCTGGCTCTGCAGCTCGAGCACAAGATGGCCGGGTGTATGGCCGGGTGCCAGCCACAGTGTTATTCCCGGTGCGATTTCATAGGTGCCGTCGACAAGCTCCGCCAGTCCGGCGTCCAGAATCGGCTGCACACTGTCTTCGAACACCTGTGCGTTCACCTGGCTACCCGTGAGGCTGGGTCGATCACCGCTGCCCGCAGGATCCCAGTAGTTGCGATCAATGCTCGACATCAGGTAGCGCGCGCGGGGAAACGTAGGCACCCAGGCACCGTTCTCAAGGCGAGTGTTCCAGCCTACATGGTCGATATGCAGGTGAGAGCAGATAACAATGTCGATATCCTCAGGGGCGAACCCGGCGCGGGCGAGGTTGCCGAGAAACGGGGTGTGCAGGTCGCCAAAAACCGGTATTCCCGGTCGTGGCTTGTCATTTCCCGCCCCGGTGTCGTAGAGAATGGTGAGACCGTTGGCGCATATAACCCAGCTTTGCAGGAATGCGTAGATGCGGTCGCTCTGTGGATGGTAGTAGTCGAGCGGAATCCGGGCGGAAAAAGTGGCGAAGTCCTTTGCGTCGAAACCGGCAAACAGATCCTGCGGCCGGGCAAACTCTCCCTGCCACTCTTCGATGTTATGGATTGCAAATTTCCCGACCATGAAGTCGGGCGACTCGGGTGTTGGTCGCATGGCGCTATGCCTCGCTGGTATCCACAATCTGCATCCGTTTCAACAGCGGGAGAATATCCGTCGCAAAGCGTTGCAGGTCCCTTTCGTAATCCTGGAATGTCAGCATCACCGCATTGACCCCTGAGCGATGCACCGCTTGCAGCTGTTCCGCGACATCTTCTGCGGTGCCGATCAGGTTCAAACCACCGCCGCTGGCAGCCAGCATATTCTCGGTGAAGGTGTCGAAGGAGCCGCTGCCTGCACCGATATCCCGCAGCCAGTTGCCAGTGGCCTCCGCGTCTTTGTGCTCGATGATTCTGGCCAGCTCGTCCTCCGCCTGTGAGGCGGAATCCCGCCATAACGGGAAGGGAAATATGGCTGTACGGACCTTGCGCTGGAAGCGCTCCGCATCGGCGTGGACCGAATTTACCAGTGCCGGCAGGGCCTCGATGCTGGCGCCTGACATGAACGACCAATCACAATACTCTGCAGTCATGGCACGGGCATCTGCTGAAACGCCGGCGTTGGCGATCTCGGGCATGCGAGCCGGGCGTGGCAAGGACACGCCCGCGGTGATTGTGTACCACTCTGAATGGTGGTCCAGTGGCGCTTGTCCGGGGTCCCAGAGTTTGCGCAGAATATCGACGAATGCCCCCGTGCGCTCGTAGCGTCGGCTGTGCTCCGCGAGGGTGATACCCATCATGCCAAACTCGCGCTCGCTCCAGCCGCTCACCACGTTCAGCCCCCACCGGTCACCGCTCATGTGTGCCAGGGTGGCGCCGATCTTGGCCATCACAACGGGATGAAACAGCGGAACGTGGACTGTGGAAAAGACCCGTATGCTGCGCGTGGCCCGCAGCAGGGCCGCGGCCCAGGTGTTGGTTTCCAGTGATATGCCAAGAAAATTGGTTGTACCGCCAAAGCCACGCCAGCGGCTCACTGGGAAGAGGTAACGGAAGCCCAGTCGCTCGGCAAGCAACGCAATGCGTTCGTTGTTCTCGTAATGCCATTGATCCGCGACAACCGCGTGTGTCGAGATGGAGGGCATGTTCGAACAGTTGGGCATAAAGACGCCCAGCTGCAGTTTTTCTGAAGAAGCCATTCCCCGCTACCCCATCGGACTTTACTGTCTTAACGCGCCCACGCCCGCCGCGCCCCAGGGGGCGGCGGGAGCAGAGAAACCGCGTCAGAACTGGTAGGACACGCTGGCGCCGTAGGTGCGGGGCGGCAGCATGGAACCGACGCGCAATGAGTTGTAGAGCGGCGCGGTAATGATGTTGTTCGAGATCACCTCCTCATCGGACAGGTTTCTCGCCCACAGGCTGACAATCCAGCTGTCCCCCGGGAAAGCGTAGTCCGCCCGTGCATTCAACAGACCGTAGCCCTCCTGGAAGGCGTCGCTGCGGTTCCATTCGGTGAAGTAGATGTCGTCCTGATAGTAGGCTTCGCCGCGCAGATGCAGCAGTCCGTCACCCACCGGGACCTCATAATTCACACCCGCTTTGACGGTGTATTCCGGTGCGTTGGGCAGGGTGTTGCCGCTGAGGTCGGTGACTTCAAAGGCATTGGCATAGTCGCCATTCAGGAATTCCTTGTACTCTGCGCTCAGGTAGGTTGCATACAGGTCAACCGAGAATCCGCCACCGAGTTGGGCGTCCATTTCCAGTTCAATGCCGTAGTTCTCGGCCTTCGCGGCGTTGATGGTGGTAACGGTGCTGGTTTCATCAACAAAGGAGATTTGCAGGTCCTGATAGTCGTAGTAAAAGGCGGACAGCGCATAGGACAGCGAACCGTCCGGCGCGCTCCACTTGTAGCCGGCTTCGAAAGCATCGACCGTTTCGGGGTCGAGCGGGTCGCTGAGGCTGCCGGTGTTGATGACGCCGGATTTGAAGGCCTGGGTGTAGGTGGCGTAGAGCAGTGAATTATCGTCACTGCGATACTCCAGCGTCAGGCGCGGTGTAATGTCGTCCCAATCAGCGGATTTGTCGGTGCTGATGTCGATGCCGGCAGCATCGAAGCGAAAGAAGCCGGTGCCGTCCCTCTCTTCATAGTTATAGCGCAGCCCCGCGATGACGGTGAGGGTGTCGGTGATCGGGTAGTTCAACTCCGCGAAGGCACCGTAGGCGGTAATATCCACGTCACCATTCTGTTCATAACGGCCGCTGTTGATGGCATCGCCAATCGGTGTGCCGCAGAGATCAGGCGCGAGCAGGAAGCAGATATTGTTCAGGGGTACGAAAACATTGCCATACAGGTCTTCCTGCAGGTACATGACACCCGCCAGCAGGTCGTAGCCGTCACCCGAGTAATTAAAGACGAATTCCTGACCGAAGGAGTCGCTTTCCTCCGTGTAGTCGTTGCGCCCGAACAGGTCGGCATCGGTGGAGTCGAGGTCATCCCGGAGGAAGCGGTCAAGCCCCTGCAGCGACGTTACTGAGCGAAGGTTCAGGCTGTCGCTGAGTTCGAAGTTGAGCAGCAGTGTGGCGCCGTAGCCCTCGCGCGTGTTGATGGCTTCCTGGTCCGAGTTGATGTCATAGAAGTCGCCGCCGACATCGAACACGGTGCGGCCGCCAAGCACAGGCACTGCGGGCGGCAGGCCGCCCGCAGTGCCCAGCGAGGGGCCAAAGTAGTGGAAGGCGAAGTTGTTATCGTCTTCTTCATAATACTGCAGTGACAGAGTGGCATCCCAGGCGGCATCTGGATTGTAGGCAAAGGTCGCGCGGTAGGCCTGAGCGTCACGGTCGTCGACATCATTGCCGGTAAACAGGTTGTCGCCGTAGCCGTCACGCTTTTCCAGCTTGGTGGCGAGACGGACTGAGAAGTCGGGCGCCATGGGCATATCGACCGCGCCCTCAAACAGTCCCAGACCGTAGTTGCCCGCCGTGAGGTTTGCGTAGCCTCCAAATTCGTCACCGGGTTTATTGGTCACCAGGTTGATAGCACCTGCCGTGGCGCCGCGCCCGTAGAGTGTGCCCTGTGGGCCGCGCAGCACCTCCACCTGTGCGAGATCAAACATGCCCGCCAACTGGGCGGCGGGACGCGGGATAATGGCGCCGTCCTGCAGGAAGGAGACGGCACCCTCGCCACCGATATCGATGCTGGTCATGCCGATGCCGCGAATGAACACGCGGGCAAAGCCAAACTGGTCGCCGATGGACATGTTGGGCACCGCGACCAGCATGTCGCGAACGTTTTCGATGCCACCGGGGCCAAGTTCATCGGCACCAATCACGTTGGCGCCACCAGAAAAGTCGTCGAGGCTGACCGAACGTTTGGTCGCAGTGACCACGACCTCCTCGAGGGTGTTCTGCGCCAGGGTGGTTTGTGAGAGTGCCAGGGCGCCAAGCAGCCCTGCATAAATGCCTGTTCTTATCGTGTTATGCATGTTTGTTCCTCGCGCGTGGATGTTTTTGAATAGTTTGTTATTGCCTTCTATTTGAGTTTTTCCCGGCGAATCGATACGCCGTGTTGTTCTCTGTCCCAGCTGTCTTTCGTCACAGCTTCGCTACGCAGGATGTGCTTCTGCACCTTCGCAGAAGGTGTCTTGGGCAGCTCAGGTAGAATCCTGATGTAGCGCGGCACCATGAAGTAGGGCATGCGTTGTTGCAGGAAATCGAGCAATTCAGCCGGATCAATCGCAGACCCCTCAATTGCGGCGACTGCCACCATCACGTCGTCTTCACCGACGTCGCTGGGAACGCCGTAGGCAGCGGCTTCGCGCACCGCGGGGTAGGCGACCACCTCCGCTTCGACTTCGAAGGATGAAATGTTCTCACCGCGGCGCCTGATGGCGTCTTTACGCCGGTCGACGAAATAGAAAAAGCCTTCCTCATCCTGACGGAAACAATCCCCGGTGTGGAACCATCCATTGCGCCAGGCTTCGGCGGTCGCTTCGGGGTTCTTGTAGTACCCGTGATTCATGCCCCAGGGACGATCCGTGCGCACCAGCATTTCTCCAACGTCGCCCAACGGCACTTCGCAGTCGTTCTCATCGACCAGACGCACATCCACACCGGGGCGAACTTTGCCGCAGGTGCCGCGCCGGGTGGGATTCGGTTCGGAGACGATGGGAGAAGAGATCTCTGTCATGTTGAAAATGGTGTAGACGTCGATACCGAAGCGCTGGTGCAGCTCGCTGGCCGCTTCGGTCAGTGGCACCATGAACACCTTTTTCAGTCCATGCTTTCTGTCGTCTTCTGTCGCCGGCTGTTTGAGCAGGAAGGTGGCCATAACACCGAGCAGGAAGGCTGCTGACGTCTCGGTTTCGCGCACGAAAGGCCAGAAACTCTCGGTGCTGAAGTTCTCCATGACTGCGATCGAACCGCCGCGTGCCAGCATCACGAAGATAATGCCCATGCCGCCAATATGGAACAGCGGCATATTCACCAGGAACCTGTCCTCGCCGGTAATAAAGTGCCAGGTTTCCGGGCCTGCATTGGTAAACAAATGCAGATAGGACGAGAGTACGCCTTTCGACGGCCCTGTTGTGCCGGAGGTGTAAATGATGGACTGGGTATTCCAGGGTTCTATCGGGCTGTCGGGTTCGGGGGGCTGATTCTGTGTCGACGCCAGGGCAGAAAACGGCTCACAGGGCAGTTTTATCTGTGGGCTTGTGGTTCCGGTGGTCAGTACCTTTTCGATCAGCGCCGTGTCGATGTCGTCGAGCCGCTCGACCAGTTCTCCGTGTGCAATCAGCAGACGGGCATCGGAGTTGGCCAGTACATGGGCCAGCAGGTTGCCCTTGTAGGCCGTGTTGAAGGGCACGAAAACTGCCCCCAGGTAATTGATGGCAAAAAAACTGAGAATGCCCTCGGCGCCTCCAAACAGCCACACCGCCACGTGGTCGCCCTGACGGACTCCCCGGGCATGCAGGCCGCCGGCAACCTGTCTGACCCGGTCGCGCAGTTCGGCGTAAGTCCATTGTCTGCCATCGTCAAAGATCGCGTACACGTGGTCGGGTTGTTGTTCTGCCCAACGATCGATGAGATACCTGACCACGCAGGTTTCTCTGTCTGGGACCCTCGGATCGGCGCATTGGTGGCCAGTCATTGGCGTAGCTCCATCAACGGTTCATTGCGGGGTGGCGGGCCGCTTGCCGGCGGCGGTTCTGGTCGTGGGCATGGTGCGTGGCAGAACCAGCCTCGCAACGCTGCGGATGACATGCGTGATGATTTCCGCTTCGGACCAGCTTCCCCCCGGCTGGTACCAGAGCGCGACCCAGCTCATCATTCCGCCAATGGTTGTGGCAGTGAGGACGGGATCCTCAACGTCAAATTCACCCTCTGCGTGACCATTGGTCAGCAGTTCTGCGAGACGGTGGTCAAACAGGGAACGCTTCTCGCGCACCCGGCGCGCGGCGCCCTGTTCGAGGTTTTTCTCCTCGCGCAGATACACAACGATGTGTTCCTGGTTTTCGATGATCAGGCGCGCTACCTGATCGACGACCAGCTTCAGTCGGTCCCAGTGCGACCCTGACGACAGCAGGGATTTGTTCAGCGCCTCCAGAGAGACGCTGATGCCAACCTCGGCGATGTCGTAGAGAATCTCGCCCTTGTTCTTGTAGTAGCTGTAGATGAAAGGCTTGGTGACCTGCAGCTGGTCGGCAATGGCATCGATGGTTGTGCCCTCGTACCCGAACCGGAAAAACAGATGACTTGCCTCATCGCGGATACGGCGCCGCTTGAACAGTGCGAGCTCCGCTTTGAGGTTCTTTCCGGGTCGGGCGGCGGTCACTTGTGCATTCCTCCGACGCGCTATAGCGCCATTTCCAGTACCGGCAGCACATCAGCTGCGCCGGTAACGGGGCGCGGGTTGGTTCGCGCCCAGAGGTCGAGCATCGTGTATTCGGCAACCTGCTGCAGACGGTCGCTGTCAACGTTGACCTCGCGCAGTGAGCGCGGCATGCCGAGGCTGCGAATGAATACGTCGACCAGTTCGCTGGCCGGTCTGTCCGGCTGACCAAAGCACTGGCTGATGCGTTTCTGGCGCTCGCCGTTGACCGGGGCGTTGTAGGCCAGCACGGCGGGCGCCATGACGCATGAGCAATAGCCATGGGGCACGTCACAGGTGCCCCCCAGGATGTGGCCGATCGCATGGCTCAGGCCCATGGGGACGCCGGCAATCACCGGAATCATTGATTGCCACGCGCCAACCTGGCACTTCAGGCGTGCCGCCAGATCCCCGGGGTTGTTCTTGACCCCGGGCAAGCCCTCAATCAGAAGCCGCAGGGCAGAGTCGGCCATACCATCGCAGAAGTCATTCGATTGCAGTGACCCCAGTGTCTCAAGTGCGTGATCGAGTGCCCGAACCCCCGTGGACAGCCAAAGCCACTCCGGCGTATGCAAGGTGAGCGCGGGATCAAGGATCACGGCAACCGGTGCCATATCACGGTGTTCAAATCCCTGCTTGTGATGGATCTTCTCATCCGTAGCGCCGCTCAGGGGGTTGAACTCGCCGCCCGAAAGCGTTGTCGGGCAGATGACGACGGGGATATCGGGCCCCTCGAATTCGGGCTTTATGACCTCGCCCTCGTCGTTGACATAGACGTGGTAAGGCTCGAGGTCATCGTGCTCCCGGAGGTTGTGCTTCAGGCAGAGACTGACGATCTTGCCGGCGTCGGTAATCGAGCCGCCACCCACGGTGACAATCATGTCGGCCTGCGAATCGCGGGCCATGGCCGCAGCGGCCAGCACAGCACTGCGCGGGGCGTGCGGTGGCATGCCGTCATACAGCCCCGCGACACGAGGGCCCAGCGCCTTGCGGATGCGTTCAATTTCGTCTGTCTGGGTGTTCAGGGTGCGGCTGACCAGCAGGAACACCCGCTCAGCCTGCAGTCGCTCGGCTTCTGCCGCCACCGCCTTTGCGGCGGGTTCGCCGAGGTAGACTTTTTCCGTTGTGGTCAGGCCCACCACGCTCGGTTGTATGGCCATAGCTGCTCCCGATGTGCTCATTATTTTTTGGGTGAGGCATGCGTAGCCAAAGAGTAAGCTTTTTTTACTGATCGTCAAGGAAAAAATATTTATGGTAGACAAAGGCTGGGGGCGGTACTACATTGTTTGGCGACCTCTAACCCCGACTGCAGCAATCGCCTATGAATTCAAATAATGGTAACGGCAGGGTTTGGAACACGGCTTCGGGTCTGCATCTGAAGAACTTCTATGCGCCCGAAGACGTTCCCGAGTCTCACCGCAAGCATGTCGCTGTACCACCCGGCGAATCCCCATTTCACCGCGGAGCTTATCCGACAGGCTACCGAACCAAGCCCTGGCGTATCTTTCAGCTCAGTGGCTTCGGCAAGCCAGAGGACGAAAACGAGCGTATCCGTTTCCTGCTGGAGCAAGGCGAAACCGGGTTCATCATGGAGCATGATCGCAACACGGGCGACCATTGCTACAACGTGGATCATCCCGATGTCGTGGCACGCCGCGAGGATGTAGGCCTGACGGGGGCGGTCATGCAGAGCGTGCGCGACATCGACATCTGCATGAAGGATCTGCCCCTGGCGACCAGCTACGGCCATGCGGGTGGCGCCGTTGTGCAACACGCACCCTTTGCGCTTGCAGGCTACTGGACGGTGGCGAAGCAGCGCGGTGTTGACCTTGCACGTCTTCCCGGCACCGGCCAGAGCGATTTCTTCCTGACTTACCTCGGGTGCGTCACCAAGCAACAGATTCCCACCCGGGACGGCTTGCGCTTCAATGCCGATATCATGGAATTCTGTGACAAACATCTGCCCCGCTGGGTGCCTGTCTCCATCGCCGGCTATAACGGCGCCGACACGGGGCTCAACGCCTATCAGGAGCTCGGAGCCCTGTTTGCCAACGCCGTTGAGTACCTCGAGGAAATCAAGCGCCGTAACACCATGTCACTGGAGAACGCGGCTCGCGCCTGTGGCGGTGTGAATTTTCGTGCGTCCATGGATCTGTTCGAGGAAGCCAGCAAGATGCGGGCGGCTCGCCTGATGTGGCAGCAGCTTCTGGAACGCCGCTATGGCATTACCAACCCCAAGGTCGCCAACCTGCGCATCCACTGCGTGACCGCCGGTTCACGGATGACCTACCAGCAACCGCTGAACAATATCGTACGCGGCACGGTGATGGCCCTGGCGGCGGCGCTTGGCGGAGTCCAGTCCCTCGGAGTTTCCGGTTACGATGAGGCATTGTCCATCCCTTCCGAACATGCCCACCAGATGTCCGTGCGGATTCAGCAGATCCTGCAGGAAGAGACCAATATCCAGGCAGTGACCGATCCGCTGGGTGGCTCCTATTACGTTGAGACACTGACTGCAGAACTGGTCGAGCGCGCCTGGGAATTCTTCGACGAGATTATGGAGCAGGGTGGCTTCCTCGCTTCCCTCGATTCCGGCTGGTTGCATGAACGTGCCGCTGAGAACCAGAGCGAAGACTTCCGTCAGCAGGAGAGTGGAGAGCAGGTCATCATCGGCGTTACCGACCACAAAGATGATGTGTCGCCCTTCGATGTGGACGGGTTTATGGGTGTCGACGACGCCTACGATGTCGCCCTGGAGAGGTTGCACGAGGTACGCAGAACGCGTTACGAGAAAGGCGCCTCGCAAGCGCTTGGGGCGCTGGAGTCAGTCTGTCGTGACGGCGAAAACATCATGCCCGCGATGATGGATGCCCTGGCCGCTGAGGTGACTCTGGGCGAAATCGGCGATGTTTATCGCTCCGTGTTTGGTGACTGGGCGACTCCAATTCAGACCTGAGGCGATACACATGAGCACAGCAGGAAAACGCATATTGATGGCAAAGACCGGCCTCGACGGACACTGGCGTGGCCCTACCGTTGTTGCCAAGGCGCTGCGTGACGCGGGTTTTGAAGTCATTATGATCGGCATGGCGCGCCCTGAGGAAGTGATGCAGGCGAGCATTGACGAAGATGTCGATCTTGTCGGCCTGAATATTGGGGGCCACGTAGACGTCGCTGTGCGCGCCATCGGCATGGTGCGTGAGTCAAGGCCGGAAGTGCCCATCTTTGTCGGTGGTGTGGTGCCGCCCCATGCCAAGCGCAAGCTCGAGGGGTTGGGCGTTGAAGTTTACCCGCCGGGTAGCCAGTTGCCCGACATCGTCGCAGCCGCCATGCGCCTGACGGGTGCCGCCTGAGCGACGGGGAATGGCGGTGAGCCAGCTATCAGCGCAGGACACAGACCAGCTACTGGAGCGGGCACGTGCCGGCGATCGCGGTGCGCTCGCGCGTCTGATCAGCGTTCTGGAGCGCGGCGGTGACGCCGCGGCATCCGTAGAGCGGGGGTTATCCTCTCGCGGCGCCGGGGGCTATACCGTGGGTATCACCGGGGCGCCCGGTGCCGGCAAGTCCACGCTGGTGAATACGCTGCTGGGTGAAGCGCTGGCGGATGCGGGGCGTGTCGCCCTGCTTGCAGTGGACCCGACATCGCCTCTGAGTCGTGGTGCCCTGTTGGGCGACCGCGTGCGCATGCATTCGCACGCTGCATCAAGCCAGGTATTTATCCGTTCGATGGCGTCCCGTGGCCAGCTCGGAGGGCTTGCCGTGGCAACCCGCAGTGCCCGGCGCCTGCTGGAAGCCTGTGGATGGCCACTGATTCTTATCGAGACGGTTGGGGTAGGGCAGGTGGAGCTGGACGTGGCATCCACCACGGACACTGTTGTGGTAGTACTCAACCCGGGTTGGGGCGATGAGGTTCAGGCCAACAAGGCGGGGCTCATGGAAGTCGCGGATATATTCGTGATCAACAAAGCCGACAAGGCTGGCCTGCAGGCGACCAGGCGGGATCTGGAAAGTGCGCTTGCCTCCCTGCCGGCGGAGCGCCGGCCGGCGATTGTCGAGACGGTGGCAAGTGAGGGTCGTGGCGCGGCGGATCTCTGGGCAGCGATTGCGTCACACCGCGAAGCCATCACCCTGTCCGGGGAATTGGCGTCACGTCGTCAACAACAGCTGCGGGCCGAGTTGCATGGCCTGATCGACGCACGTCTGGAGGCAGAGCTGGATCAGCTGTTTGCTTCGGGAGCTGCCGACACACATCTGGAGGCTGTCGCCGCTGGCGCACTGGATATGGCAGCGGCGGGAGACGTCTTGCTGCGTGAGCTTTGCAGGCGGGCAAGCGCTGCCATCGCCGGGTAAACTAACGGGAAAAATTGCGAGGATCCCTGTCCCATGGAGACAGCCACCCCACTTTTGATTGAGCAACATGGCCCGGTCGAATGGCTGACCCTGAACCGTCCGGAGCGCAGCAATGCGTTGAATGCTGCGCTGGTTGATGCGTTGTTGACCTACTTTACCGCACTGCGTGACCGCGAGGAGGTACGGGTGGTCGTGCTGCGGGCCGCCGGACGCAACTTCTGTGCGGGGCTGGATCTCACCGAGCCCGAGTTCAATCCGCAGCCGCGTTCCCCGCGCGCTATCTGGAAGGTGCAGCGTCGCATTGCGAGTATCTACCAGGCCATGCGTGCCTGCCCGCAGCCTGTTATCACGTTGGTGCAGGGCGCCGCCTGTGGTGGCGGTTTCAGCCTGGCGCTGGCATCCGACATACGTATCGCCGCTGAGTCGGCACGCATGAATGCCGCGTACCTGTCCATCGGGTTGACCGGTTGCGATATGGGCAGCAGCTATTTCCTGCCACGCCTGGTCGGTGCTGCGCTGGCTTCAGAGCTGCTGTTGACCGCACGCTTCATTCACGCTCCGCGCGCGCTTGCCACCGGCCTGGTGTCCAGCGTGGTGGCAGAGGACGGGCTGGCGGCCGAGGCGCAGGGCTATATCGACGACATGCTGGCGGCGACGCCGATGGGCCTGCGCCTGACCAAAGAGGCGCTGAACTACGCCATTGATGCCCCCAGCCTGCAGGCGGCCATGGCCATGGAAGATCGTCACCAGACCCTGCTTGGCCTGAGCGAGGATGCAGCGGAAGCGGGGCTGGCCTTTGTCGAGCGACGCCCGCCGGTGTTTCGCGATCGCTAGCCGATCGGCGCTCAGCGACGTACCGGGCGCTTCTGTAGTTTCCGCTGCAGCGTGCGGCGGTGCATGCCCAGTGCGCGCGCCGTGGCAGAAATGTTGCCATCGTTTGCGTTCAGTACACGCTGTAGATGCTCCCACTCCATGCGGTCCAGGGACTGTCTCTTATACACATCTCCGAGCCCACGAGACAGGCAGAAATCT
>CAJXUQ010000008.1 GCA_913061145.1 uncultured Haliea sp. | reverse complement strand
GGTCGCGCGCCGCAGCAGCTGCGGCAGATAGCGTTTGATGCCGAGGCGTTGCTGGAGGCACGCTGAGAGCAAGAGATCGACGACGACTGGCTGCAGGACCGTCCAAACCTCGCTTCACTCTCAGCCACATCAGGATTGGTCCGGCGGGGTCGTCTATGTCGCAGAGATCGGTTGACTCGGTTTGAACTGCCCCGTTAACCTCAACGGGTTCTTCTACTCTTATCGAGGATACTATGGCGGGAGAGCCCAGCATGGTGCGAGCGTCCCGCGCGTCCGACACAGCAATTGAAACCGAAACCGTCCGTGAGGGGCTGGTCAAGCTGTTGTACGAGTCGCTCAGGTTGTCCTTGTCGATGAGCGTTCTCAATGGCTTCATTCTGGCGGCAATTATGTCCCCTGCTCTTGGCTTGGCGAGGGTAGGACCGTGGTATCTTGTTCTGCTGCTGATATCTGCCCTGCGATGGCAAGACATGCTGGCTTATCAGCGCGCACCTTCTCAGCACGATGCCCGAGTCTGGGAGCGCAGAGCCTTTCTGGGGGCTGTGGTTGCGGGTACCGTTTGGGGTGCCGCCGGTTGGGTGTTGTTTGCTCCGCACGATCCTGTTGAGCAGGTTATTCTCGCGTTTGTGTTGGCGGGTATGGCAGCGGGTGCGCTGTCGGTTTTGTCCTCTCTTCGTTATGCAGTCAACGCATTCCTGGTTATCTCGCTGTCCCCACTGATCCTTCGCTTCTTGTTTGAGGGGGGACGTGTGGGCTGGCTCATGGGAGGCATGGCGCTGCTGTTCATGATTGCACTGTATGTCACCGCCCGGCGTTTGAATACAACGATTACCGACTCTTTGCGTACACGTTATGACTGCCAGCAGGCCGAGAACTCGGCGTCGTATCAAGCGCGCTTTGATGATCTGACAGAGCTGCCAAACCGGCGTTACCTGCACGAACAGACCCAGCGGAACCTGGCGCGCTCGCGACGTCACGGCATTGGGGGTGCTCTGCTATTTCTGGATCTGGATAATTTCAAGACCGTTAATGACTCACTGGGCCATCCAGTAGGCGACCAGGTGCTGCGACAGGTTGCGGATCGACTGCGCACCCGGTTGCGTACAGAGGATATCGCGGCGCGTCTTGGTGGTGATGAATTTGTGGTGTTGCTTTCGGATTTGAGTGTTGATGTACAAACCGCTGAAGCTGCGGCGATGCGCTTTGCCGAAGACCTCCAGCATGTGCTTACCGACCATCCCTACGAAACACAAGAGCATGTTCTGCACATGTCTGCCAGCATAGGGATCACTGTGTTCCCCGGGAACGGAACGGATATCGACGATCTGATGCGACAGGCTGACACCGCGATGTATGACGCCAAGGCGAGTGGTCGCAACGCTATCAGTTTTTATCATGGTGCGCTGCACGAGGCTGCCAGCCTGCGCCTGCAGCTAGACCGGGAGCTGCGTGCTGCATTGCGGGGCGGTCAGCTGAGCTTGCACTATCAGCCGATGGTGGATCAGAACGGACAGATTAGTGGTTTGGAGGCATTGCTACGCTGGAATCACCCTGAACGCGGCATGATTCCCCCGGCGGAATTTATCCCTATCGCGGAGGAGACCGGAATTATTCTTGAACTGGGCGAGTGGGTTCTATCCACAGCCTGTCGTGATCTCGTGCGGTTGCTGCGGCGGTTCGGTGATGCAACCCCGTCCATTTCTGTCAATCTAAGCGCGCGCCAGTTCCGCTTGCCAAGCCTGGTCGATACGGTTGTGGCGATTGCAGCTGACGCAGGCGCGCCACTGTCAAAATTGTGTCTGGAGGTTACCGAAGGTAGCCTGATGGATAACGTGGAGCGTGCCATCAGCACCATGGAGTCCCTGCGGGCGCTTGGTGTGAAGTTCTCCGTTGACGATTTTGGCACAGGTTATTCATCGTTGGCGTATCTGAAAAAACTGCCAGTCGATAACATTAAGATTGACCAGTCGTTCGTGCGTGATGTGCTGCTGGATCATAACGATGCGGGCATCGTTGGGGCGATCCTCTCAATGGCTCAGCACTTGGGGTTGGCAACTGTTGCGGAGGGCGTAGAGTCAGTCGAGGTGCGCGACTTTCTGATTGCTCGCCACTGTACGTATTTCCAAGGCTATTATTTCTCGCGTCCTCTGATCTTCGAGCATTTACTGAGTTTCATAGACCAGGCTTCACGGCAGCGCGCGTGATCTGCGCCGCCAGGTATGCCTGGAACGCCGCACCCCACAAGGGCCCGTGTGGCGTTTTTCATTGTTCATCAATGTCCACCAACGCGGTGCGCCACATTGGTCAACCGGGCACGGCAAGCATCGCTTCAACGCCGCCGTCGACGGGAAGCACCACACCATTGACGAAGCCGGCATGCTCTGAAGCGAGGAACGCCACCACCGATGCGATATCCTCCGGCGTGCCCAATCTCCCCATTGGTTGTGCCTCGGCAAAGCCTTTGACCCCACCCGGTGTCGACTCCAGCCACTGGATCATGCCTGTGCTGGCAGCAGACGGTGCTATCGCGTTCGCCCGGATGCCCTTGCGACCATACTCAATGGCGATACTGCGCATCAGGCTATTGACTCCGGCTTTGGCCGCGCCGTAGACCGCGAGCCCGTTCACCGCGCCGGTGCCTGCTCCCGAGGTCGTCGACAGGATCACCCCGCCCCCCTTGGCAACCATGACCGGAAGTGCCTCCATCGACGCGTGGTATACGGCATCGAAGTTGAGCGATCTGAGTCGCTGGAACTCTGCTTTGCTGATCGCTTCCATTGGGGTCGGGAACGAACCGCCCGCGTTATTAAACAGCACGTCGATACCACCGAATTTGTTACAGGCAACCTTCACAATGCCAGCGGCCTCGTCGGGATCGGTGACATCAGCAACAATCGACATGGCGGAACCGCCCGCATCAGCGATTTGGTTAACTGTCTCCTGCAAGCGCTCCTCGTTGATATCGCTGGCAATCACCGATGCACCAAGCCGGGCAAAGAGCAGCGAGCTGGCCCGGCCGATGCTTCCACCCGCGCCAGTGATAATGACACTTTTACCTGTGTAGTCGATCTTCATGGTTCAACCCTGCTCCTCATGATCTTGGGATGCCGGGTGATTACAACCCGGGGCCAGCGTTGCGGGCGAAAGTTGCCTGTCGCCCCTGGCTTAGTCGCTCTAAACCACACGCTAGCTACCCGAATCATAGCAAGGGCAGCCTAGTAGTTCGCGGACCGAAAAAAATTTGAACCACCCTACGGTATTGTTTCATAACGCCTGCGCGAAGCTTGCTTTAGCATCGTCAAGGCAGCACGGTTCTACAAGCTATAACTCGATAAAGAAAACCCATTTCAAAGGGATTTATAATGAATGACAACAGCACAACCGCTCAGGCCGAGACCACCGATCCCATGACGCCCGTTAAGGGGCTGCTCGTGCTGCTGGGCATCATCATCGTGGTCGGGGGATTCATCGCGCTGAATACGGCCCTCGGTTTACACGAATTCTGGGCAGGATTTTTGTTCCTGCTCTACTGGGCGGGCATCGAACAGTTTGCCTGGGACAAGCTGGCGGCTTGTGTGGTGGGCGCCATTGTGGGGTTACTGATGGCCTGGTTGGCCTTCGCTCTGCCGGGCTGGCTAGGTGATGCTGGCGGGTTGGTCTTCCTCGCACTCATCCTGGCGTTGATCTACTGCCAGGTGATGGGCTGGCTGTCGGTGGCGATCAATCTGGCCACTATGCTGCTCCTAACCGCCGGTACGATTCCCGCCGTGCAGGAACACGTCAACTTTGCAGACGCCTTCATCTCACTGGGCTTGGCCTTCATCTACTTCGTCGGCCTGCTGTGGGCAGGCATGCGAGTTATGGCAAAGAAAGCAGCGGCAGTGCCTAACCAGTAGAGCGGGGACACGCAGGTGAAGCCGCGGAAGCTCAATAGCCGGAAGAGAATTGCGAGTGGATTCTGAAGCGGAAATACGGCGCGCAATCTGGGAGCAACTGCAGTGCGCGACTATTGACCGACATCATGCGTGGCGCTTGCCCGTTCTGGCGAATGTAGACGAACATGGCTCACCGCAGGCGCGCACTGTGGTGTTGCGCGAGGTGCAGGAAGCGTCCCAGCGCCTGATGATTTACACCGATCATCGCAGCCCCAAGGCGCTGGCTCTGGCCGTCAATCCGTCGTCGGTACTGGTCTTCTGGAGCAAAGCACTGAGCTGGCAACTACGTGTGTCGTTGAGCGCCCGGATTGAAACCCGGGGCGAAAAGGTAGAAAAGGCCTGGGAAACCGTACGTCAAACTGCCGCTGCAGCTGATTATCTCTCGCCACAAACCCCAGGGTCACCAATGCCCGCCCATGCTGGAAAGCCTGCCGAGGAGTCTGCCTTCGCCCTCATTATCGCCAGCGTCCTCAGTATCGATTGGCTGGAACTGGGCGCTGAAGGGCATCGACGAGCGTTGTTGACGCCCGATAAATTCCAATGGTTGGTTCCCTGAGCCTCTTTGCCAGGTGTAACGGGGGCTGAATGAAGAAAAGGCTAAGATGCGCATCTTGATACTGGCGAAGTTACTGCCACAGGCCGCACGCGACCTCCAGCCTGACGCCGGCTACAGTTGACGATTACAGGCGGTTGCCGCCCCAGGAGAGAAACAGTGAGTAACAGTGCTACTGAGATCGCTAATTTGCTGTATCGCTACGCTGAGTTAATGGACAGCGGCGAACTGGAAGCGGTTGCCGCTCTGTTTGATAGTGCAACGATCAAGAGCCAAGGTGCCCTCCTGGACAGCCAAGGACTACTAGAGCAATGGCAGCAATGGGTGAAAATCCACCCCAATGGTACACCGCTCACCAAACACGTCATTACCAATCCGATTATTGAAGTGAACGAAGAGGCCGATGCGGCAACTTGTCGCTCCTATTACACTGTCCTGCAGGCGACTGATACCTTGCCCTTACAGGTCGTTGCTGCGGGGCGTTATCACGACGAATTCGAGCGGGTAGCGGGTCTCTGGCGGTTCCGTTATCGTGACTATTCGTTGTTCGATTTGAAGGGCGACCTCAGGGATCATCTCAACTTTCTGGTTTAGTCGTGAACCGGACTGCCCATGAACGTGTTTTCATTCGAGTGGCCACCCGCTTGTAGTAGCTCTGCGCGGCCCCGCGCGGCCTTTTTACTCAAAATAGCCGAACGGAATATCACAGTGTAGTATTGAAACAAAAGCCGTGACCGCCGCCTATGCCTGTTCTTCAGTCCCTCACTAATCGTGCCGTCTTCCAGAGCCTACGCAACACCACACTCACAATCACTGGCTCAGCATGCACCATCGGCGGTCTCATCGCTGATGTCCTGCAGCCAATAGCGCCATTCGCATTCTATATGTTCGCTATTGCCATACTTGCCTTCGTGCTTCTGTTCATTCTGTATCGTCGTGGCAATGAAGAGCTTCTGGGCAGCGTGGCCTTTAGCGGCATTGCAGCCGGTGTATTTGGCCTGATTGTTTTCTTTCAATCCGGTGAGGACGCGGAAGAAAGCGGGTTTATCGCTGCAGCCATCCCCGGCGTTGCTGAATTGCAGGCCAGCCTCGGTATCATCGACGCCAAACTCGACAGCATTGCCGAAGATACCCAAAGCCTGCGTGAAAGCGCCGCACGCCTTGAGGATAATTCCGCTCAGGTGCTCCGTACGCTGGAGGAGATGAGAGAGAACTTCGCCAGCGGCGGGTTAATCGACAAGCCGCGCTCGCCGGAAGACTACTATCACAACGCGAGGCTGCAGGAACTCGGTGGCGATTATTCTGCCGCGCGCCGCTCGTATATCAGCTATTTTCGCAGTGATTTACCGCTTCTCGATCCGCATCTCCGGTTTTTGGCGTTTCTGACAGTGCAGGAAGGCACCGCGGGGGCTCGCGAAACCTACACAACTCTGATGGCGGGCAAGGAAGACGGCATGCCGGCCTATGTTCGACTGTTGCTCCTGCCAGCCCCTCAACGTGTAATGGCGCTTGAAACCTATGCAGAGCAGCACCCGCAATTTGCACCGGCTTACTATCATCTCAGCGAAGACGTTTCCGCGCGCCGCCTGGGGTTTCAAACTTTAGCCGACAAACGCGAAGAGCAGCGTTACCTGCAGAAGTTTCAGACGGCGGACGAAGCCGGCGGCCTGCTCAAGCACATAATCGATCAGGCATTGGTGGAAGAATGGCGCAACGATGCGGCAGCGCGGCTTCAGGCTCTGAACGGCTTAGGCGAAGGTGTTCTGGAGAACCCTGTTTCTCTGTCCTTTGGCGTCAACAATTCCGGTTACACCGTCACCGTCGGCATCGCCGAGCCGGCGCTCGAAATACTGTGGAATGTGCAGGGCAGCACCGAACCGCGCAGCACCGGGGATAGCAGTGCCATCAACCCGCAAACGGGCAAGCCCATGCCGCAAATGTTTTTCACCCTTCCTGCCAGCCAGCGTGATACACGCCTTGAAATCCGCTACCGCGATATCAAAGGCATTGTGCAGGGGCCTTATAGCTTTGAGTTCAAGGGCAAGCAGCAAAGCGAAGACGCAAACCAGCGAATTCTGGAATCGACCACAACAAGTTGGGTGAGTTTTCGGGATTACGAGGGCAAGCGCCTGCTGTACTTCACGCACCTGATGAGCTACCGCGGCAGTATCAGGAATATACAGTACGGATTAAACAGTGCTCAGCCAAACAAGAACTTTCGCTTCAAGCCCTGGAACAAGGCTGGGATGGCACCCATCGACGCCAAGACGCCTATGTATATCATCGTGCCGCGCAGTACAGACTATGTGACCGTGCAACTGACCTACAAAAGTGGCGAGCAATCCGCCGTGCAGCGCTTTGACTATCCCGGCTGATGCACGAGGGTGATTCACAGGAGGAGGAAGAGTTGACGGCAGAGAAAACCAGCCTGCGGAGGCGGCTGCAGACAGTTTTTTCCGGTAATAAAACGCTCTTCGGGCGAATTTGCCAAATATTGATTCAAGCCCTGATTGTGCTCTCTATTGTGGCGTTTACCGTGGAGACCCTGCCCGACCTGCCGCAGGAGGTACGCACCAACCTGCGCAGGTTTGAAGTGTTCGTGATAACCGTATTCACCATCGAATATCTGTTGCGTCTCTGGCTTAGCGAAAGACGTCTGGCATTCATCTTCAGTTTTTATGGCCTTATCGATTTGCTGGTGATTCTGCCATTTTATCTGCAGCTCGGGCTGGATTTGCGCAGCTTGCGCATTCTCTGGTTGTTTCGGCTGTTCCGTTTATTCAAGCTCGTTCGCTACGTCGATGCCGCCAAGCGCATTGGCGATGCCTTTCGCCTTGTGCGCGTTGACCTCGCCGTATTTGGCATTGGCGCGCTGTTTGTGTTTTATCTCGCCGCTGTGGGAATTTATTTCTTCGAGCGCGACGCACAGCCCGAAACCTTCGCGTCCGTGTTCCATTCTTTCTGGTGGGCACTGGCCACCCTCACGACCGTGGGTTATGGCGATGTGTACCCTGTCACCGTGGGCGGCAAGATATTCACCTTTTTTACCCTTATGATCGGGCTTGGCGTGTTCGCGGTACCTACGGGCCTGATTACCATGGCAATTGTCAGCACGCGCGAAGCCACGCTCAAGGATGACGCCAGCTGAAAAGTTCAGGCGCGTCATGGCCGGCGAGAAAAACTGCAAGCTGTGAACTAGCGACCAACGGGCAGGGAGCCTCGCACGCTCTGCTTCCGCCTCTACCATAGCGACTCAACGGTGCCGGTAAGCTCGCTTCAACTTCCGATGCGCGAGGAGGATAGCCACAGTCTCATCAATGCTGTCAGTCACATGCAGAAGGTCGAGATCCTGCTCTTTAACCAGCTTTTCGCCAACCAGTTGCTCCCTGAACCACGTCACCAGGCCGGACCAGAAGTCGACACCAAATAAGATAATCGGCAGAGGATACGCTTTATGGGTCTGCATCAGGGTGAGCGCTTCCGACAGCTCGTCCAGGGTGCCAAACCCGCCCGGCATGCAAACATAGCCAATGGAGTATTTGACGAACATCACTTTACGCACAAAGAAATAGCGAAAGTTCAGCGAGGTTGTCTGGTAGGGGTTCGACTGCTGCTCTGCCGGCAACGCAATATTCAAGCCGATGGAGGGCGTGGCCGCCTCCGCTGCACCGCGGTTTGCCGCCTCCATAATCCCCGGCCCACCGCCCGACATGATCGCGAAGCCATCGTTGCCCAGCCTGGACGCCAGCTCGACGGTACGCTGGTAATAAAAGGAATCAGGGGCAAGCCTTGCCGAGCCAAAGATAGTGATGATCTCCTCGAAAGAAGACAACCTGTCTATGCCCTCAGTGAATTCACTGATAATGCGGAAGACTCGCCAGGACTCATCGCCCTTGAAATCCTCAATCACGAGATCGCGCCATTGCAGGACTGGTACCCGCGTACGGTATTTGTTTCACACCTGATCTTCTTCACTGACCTCACCGGTTTACTCTTCAGCGTATAAGCAAAGTAGCACACATCTTCTCCGACAACTCGCGAGGCCAGTGCAAGACGTTCAGGACAAGCCACCCGCCAGCGCCGTCGTCACATCGCTCGCGAGTGCGGCCACGCCTGCAGTGTAGGAAGGCACATCGGCCTCCAGCGTGTAACGGGTTGTCTTGGACTGACGACCCGACCCACCAAAAGCAGACAAGACATTGCCAATGCCCTGTGCTGCCTGAGTCACGCCATCCGTGGTATCCGCCAAACTGCCTACGCCTCCCTGGATACCGATTTCGTCTTCTGTTCTGATTTGCGCCGGTTTTCCGCTCGCGGGGAAAACCTCCAACTTGGTGAGCAGGGGATGAGAGGAGAGCCCGGTTTCTGTGCTCAACGTTCCCGTACGCGCCAGGCCGCCATTGCCAAAAGCATCCGGAACACGCCAGTCGGACCCAAAATCTGCTTCGATACGCACTGGGCTTACGCCAATCAACACACCCAGTATGGGCACCCCGTCCTCGCCCGCTTGCTGGGAAAAGAGGGTGGCGACGCGATTTGCCGACATCACCAGTCCCATGGAGCCAATACCCGCAAGACCGGGCGAAGCAGGTGTCCATTCAGGAAGCGGTACGTAGCCGCCAAACACACTCGCGCCGTATATCACCGCCTTGCTACTTTGCTTGTTGCCTTCAGGAAAAGAGTATTCGGTGCCATTGGCCTGCGGGGGCTCACTCTCCCGGAGAGCTGCGAGCAGTGCACTGTTATCCAGTACCTCTACCCCGCTGGCAGCCAACGCGGCGAAGACGGCGTTATAAGCCGCGTCTGCCGCTGCTTGAAAGTCCGCTTCCGTCAAGCCAGTGAGGTTGGTTTGCACGGTTGCCTGTGAGGCCCCACCCATACTGCGAAACCCGCCGCCTACCGAAATTTGGCGTTTGCGTTCAGTCAGGCAGGCCAGCGCGACACTCCCCAACCTGACACGCTTGATATTGGTCAACCCCCGCTTGTTGGACATCTTCAGGCTCACACCGGCCAGCGCCCCTGGGGAAACTGTAAGCAAACCGGTACTCATTGCAGCTCCAGCGAGTGCCGCGGCGATAAGTTTGCGTCGTGTAATGTGTTGCGCTTCCAAAGTCCATCTCCTGCAATAAATGTGAGTCGCCGGTCGGCGGGGCATAGTTTAAGCAGAAACAGCAGGACCTAGATAGCCGCCGCTGAATGTACTGTTGATGCCTAAACCACTAAGACCGAAGAAACTGCAAGCCGTGAAACGGAGATCAAGGGCGAGTTCAACACGTTCGATCCCGTAGATTTCACACACGCCAAATGACTATCAGCGCTAGCAGATCCGCGGCAATTGCTCACCACTGAGCATGTCCAGCATCTGGCTTCCGCCCAAATGACTGCTGGCGACGACGCCGCGACCTTCAGACACGACGCCAATCGTTCGGGCGCCGGCACCCAGACTCTCCAGAATATGTTTTTCACGCCGCGGCTCGGCAAACACCACCATCCGACCCTCATTGGCCATATACAGAGGATCCATACCGAACAATTCGCAGACCGAAGCCACTTTCTTGCTGACGGGCACCCGGTCGCGTTCGATGGTTATCTGCAGGGAAGCCGTTTCACTGAGCTCCGCCAAAACCGTAGCCAGGCCACCGCGAGTGAGATCGCGGATACAGTGAACAGACTCAGCCAAAGGCGATAAACGCGCGACGGCAGGCCACAGGTGGGCACAGTCACTTTCTATTGGCGTCTGAATCTGCAAATCCTCTCGCTGGGCGAGGATGCAGGCACCGTGCCGGCCCAGGTCACCGGAGACAATCACCACGTCACCGGGCTGAATACGCCGGGGATGGCAGGAAAACCTGCGCACACCGATACCGGACACGTTCAGGAACACACCGTCACCGTGACTGCGCTCTACCACTTTCGTATCGCCGGTTACGATTCTGGCGCCGACGTCAGCTGCAGCCAGGGCCATGGACTGTGCCAGCGCGAATAATGACTCGGTCGGAAAACCCTCTTCGATGATCCAGCCACAGCTCAGATACGCAGGCTCGGCGCCACACACGGCGAGATCGTTGCAGGTGCCGATCACCGAAAGCTTGCCAATATCCCCACCTGGAAACACCAGCGGGCTGACGACGTAGGAATCCGTGGTGAACACCAGGCGACTGTCGGGCGGGTCCTGAAATACGAGATCAGCGCCATCCTGATCCGCCTGCACATCGGTCATGGCCGCAGAGAAAATATCCCGTATCAGTTGCTGGGTGAAACGACCACCAGCACCATGAGCAAGCGTAACGACGGGATATCTGGTGAAGGGGAAACGACACTCAGGCACGGTGTGCTCCTGCATTTCGGCGGTAGCGATAGTACGCCGCGCAAGCGCCCTCACCGGACACCATGGTAGCTCCCAGTGGGGAATCCGGGGTGCATTCCCTGCCGAAACGTGGACACTCATAGGGGCGGATGCGTCCAGTGAGGACGTCTCCGGCGAGGCACTCACCTGACTCCCTGGACGGTACGCCACTCAAGGCGAATTTTTCCCTGGCATCGTAGCTGGCGTAACGACCCTGCAGCTGGAGTCCGGAGGCCTCAAGCCTGCCCAAACCCCGCCAGGACTGTCCGGTCTCGCGAAAGACCTGCTTCATCAAGTTCTGTGCCTCGCGATTCCCATCCCGGTCCACACAGCGGGCATATTGATTTTCGACCCGGGCCTCACCGCGCTCAAGCTGTCCCAGCGCAGCCTCAATACCGAGGAGAACATCCAGTGGTTCGAAGCCGGTCACAACCACAGGCACTCCCAAACGAGCTGCTACCGCCTCGTACTCCCAATAGCCCATCACAGCACACACATGTCCCGCAGCAAGAAAGGCCTGTACCCGGTTACCGAGCGAGCCGGCTATTGCTTCAATAGCCGGTGGTACCCGAACCTGACTGACCAACAGGGAAAAGTTGTCGACGCTGGATGCCTTGGCCTGCACAACGCTGAGCGCATTTACGGGTGCCGTGGTTTCAAAGCCAACCGCAAAGAAAACGACCTCGCGCCCGGGATTCTCACGCGCCAACTGCACTGCGTCCAGGGGTGAGTAAACCGTGCGGACGTCTCCTCCCATGGCTTTGCAGGCCAGTAAATCCGTATCGCTGCCTGGCACTCGCAACATGTCGGCAAAGGTCGCGAAAATCACGTCTTGCCTTCGAGCCAACTCAAGCGCCTCATCAATGCAGGCTACTGGCGTGACACAGACGGGACATCCCGGACCGTGAATCAGCTCTACTGAATCAGGCAGCAATTGATCGATACCATACCGGATAATGGCGTGAGTCTGACCGCCGCAGACCTCCATCAGGACCCACGGCCGAGTTACCAGGCCAGCGATTCGGGCAACGATCGCCTCAGCCAGCACAGGGTCCCGAAACTCCTCAAGAAACCGCATGACCGCGCTCCATCGAGGCCAGCTCATGCAGCAGGGACAAGGCGCGCTGTGCCTCCTCCTGATCCAATACCCGGATCGCGCAACCCACGTGCACAATGACGTAGTCGTCTGTTACTGCCTCTGGCGTCAGGCACAGGTTAACGACACGTTCAACATCGCCGAAGCGAACCAGGGCCTGTCGCTCAAGGCCGACGCCGCTGATGCTGATGACTCTTCCGGGTATCGCTAGGCACATTGCTGAGAAACTCCGGTCTGTTTTGCACCCATGGCGAGGGCCACACACTGCCCAGCGGCAATACTTCCATCGTTGGGCGGGAGTCGCCCGGGCAGCAATAGCTTCAATCCAAGTTCCCTGGCGCCAGCAACCATCAGCTCTACCAACAGGCGATTTTGAAAAACCCCACCAGACAGCAGAACGCTATCACCACGCCCCAGACGGCACTGGCGCAGCGCCGCTCTGGCCAATGCCTGATGAAAGCCCAGGGCACGGGCAGACAGACTGACGCTACGGTCAGCAACCACCGGCAACAGCGGGCGCCAGTCCAGATCAGCGCCAACCAAGGTGAAATCCATGTGCGACGCGTTGGTTGCACGGTGGCCGAGCGCTTCCCACTCCATGGCGACCTGGGCCTCGAACAGGTTTTCCTCCCGAAGCCCGGCCAGAGCGGCGAGACCCTCGATTAATCGGCCCATGCTTGAGCAGGCAATCGACCTGCCGGGATACGTCTCGCCGCTCAGGACTCTGGCGATCCTGCCTGGAAACCGGGCGATATCGTGCCCCGCTGGCAACTGAAACGGGCGAATGCTACCCAGGCGCTGCCACTCCATTCCCGCCTCAAACTGCAGGCACTCTCCCCCCCAGACCGTGCCGTCGGGACCCAGGCCAACACCGTCCCAGGTGAGCGCCTGAAAAGGGGGGTCCGGCTGATGCTCCAGCCAAACAGCCATGGCATGGGCTACGTGGTGCGGCACCGTGAGCGCGTGATCATCCGCCTCCACGCTAGAACCATAATCGGGGTGCAGATCAGTGACTTCAGTCCCTGCATCAATCTGGAAAAAAGCGGGCATTGTGGACTTCTGCTGGAGATAACGCTGCCTGTTGCCAGCTCCCTGAAGATCGCCGATGTACGGGCCAACGATCAGCGTATGCCTCTCTTGCATGGCGAGGTTGACCTTCAAATGCGCGCCACAACCCAGCGATGAGCGGGCTACCGGTACAGTGTGTATCTGGGGCGCCAAGCCTCGCCCAAGTCGAAGACTGACCGACTGGCCAGCCATGACCCGCAGTACGGCATCATCCAGGCCCTGTACCAGATCAAGATCGTGCAACAGGAACGCATCGGCAATGTCAGCCAACGCAGACAGCGCGGTGTCATTTTCATAAATCAGCGGCGCACCGGAAAGATTGGCACTCGTAACGACCAGAGGGCGCTGCAGCTCCCGCATTATGGATAGCTGAATACCACTGCTGGGCAACATGACGCCCAGTGTACCCAGGCCAGGCGCCAATAATTCCTGCATCTCGCCATACGCCCTGAGCAACACGATAGGCGCTGCAGCTCCCTTCAGGGCAGCACGCTCTGCAGCCTCGGTATGGGCATTTTCAAGCACCCATTCGAACGTGGGAGCCAGCACCGCGAGTGGTTTACTGCGTCGCTTGCGCTCGCGCAGGCCCGCAACGGCCGCCTGATTCTGCGCATCCACCAGCAAGTGGAATCCGGCACTACCTTTGACGGCAACCACACCACCGCGCTCCAGAACAGCACAGGCCTCCTGTAATGCCGCATCGCCCTGCAGACCGTCAGCAGTGAACAACACCGGACCACAGTCCGGACAGGAAATACCCACAGCGTGGAAGCGACGGTCCAGAGGCGACTCGTACTCCTGTCGACACGCTGCGCAGAGGGAAAACCGGCGCCAGCTGGTATTGTTCCGATCCCAGGGCAGCCGCCTACAAATGGAAAAGCGCGGACCACAGGACGTGCAGCTGATAAACGGATAGTGATAACGCCGATCGCTCTGATCGTGAAACTCACGACGACAGTCATCGCAGATTGCCTGATCCACAAGCAGCGTGCTGGCGACACCAGCGTCAGACTGACTCGGCGCAATCACAAAGTCGCTGCACGCTGTTGCTGCGGCCACCTCTACCGAAAACTCCTGCCGCTGTCCGGGAGCATTCCGGCGAAGCTCAGTCAAAAACTGGTCCAGCGCCGCCATGTGACCCTGTACCGTAATACGCACGCCTGACGAACGATTGCGTACTTCACCCTGCAGGCCCAGCTGCTGCGCCAGCCGGTAAACATAAGGCCGAAAACCCACCCCCTGGACCAGGCCGGTAACCTGAATATGGCGGCACTCAGGCCTCGGCAATGTCTATACTCCTCAAGAGAATTGCCTGGGCCTGCGGATGGTGGATATCTGTCGATGTCTCGACTGTGAGGTCAGCGCCCTCCGCCAGGCTGCCGACAGTTTCGTTGCGAAAATGCTCGGCAAAATGTTCCGGCGAAATATGGCTCAGGGCACCCAGCCAGACCGTTACCCGTGTCACCGACGTCGCCGCTTCCCGATTGGCTAACTCGTTGATTTTTTCGAGCAAATCCCTGATCAACCCAGCCTCATGCATGGCCATACCGTCCGCTGAGTTCTGCGACAAGGCGGTCCGCGGCCGCCATCACGTCAGCGGAAAGGCCCTGCCCCTGACCAAAGCACGCGCCGGCAATAGCAATTACGGTGAAACGGTCAGGCAGGGAACCGAGTGATCGAGCCAACGCGATAGCCTCGGCCACGCCCATAGCATGTGTGCTGGCGCGCAGCCCGACGTCAGCAAGCGCCGGGTCATTCGCCTCCAACCAGATCACGCTGCCCGGGCATAACCCCGCGCCAACAGCATCCACGGCATCGATGAGCAGCAATTCATCACAGCCCTGGAACGCGGCAATAAGTCCACTGACCTCGCCGTCAGATGCCACCAGATCCAACCCGGGAAGCGCCTCGGACAATCTGCTGAAGACGTAGGGTCCAACACCGTCATCTCCGCGGTAGGAATTACCCACAGTCACAATTCTGCCCCCTCTAGCCATGACGTAACTGTAGCTTAAGGAAGTGGGTCGCACAGGAAATACAAGGATCATAGTTTCGAATCGCCTGTTCACAGAGCACAGTCAGCTCGCTCTCGGCGAGATGAAGATTGCCCGCTACCAGCTCGTGCAGGTCCTGCTCGATCGTCAGTTGGTTCTGTGAGGTTGGCGGCACAATATTGGCCAGGGTGATAAGCCCGTCCTCACCGACTTCATAGCGGTGAAAAAGCAACCCACGCGGCGCTTCTGTGGCCGCCATCCCCACACCGCCACCCGCGGGAACCACCTCTGCCGCCCGTGCTGGAACGATAAAATCGTCTATCAGCCGAATGGCTTCGTCGAATGCCTGAAAAACTTCCAGCGCGCGCACCACGATGCTCTCAAAGGGGTTATCCACCGTGCGATCAAAACCGACTTCGCATGCGAGGTTCCGGGTCGCGTTCGAAAGGCGGTCGCGATTCAGGTTGTATCGAGCCATGGGACCGACAAAGTAAGGCGTATTGCCAGGCGTGCGCACTGAGTGCAGGGCATTGCTGTGGGGCACCTGACGCTCTGAGAAATGGTTTGGGTACTGTGCCATCGCAATATCAAGCCCGCGGCTGGACACAATGCGCCCCTCGCTGAAGGGATAGTCGCTATCGTGGCGCAGTGCGACGAACTCATAGTCGCGATGCATATTCGGAATATCGAGACCGGCTGCCCAGAACACCGTCTCTGCGGCCGCGTCACGGGCCCACTTCAGTTCATCAAGCAGCGCGTTGAATACCGCGACTTCGGGAATCTTGTAGAACCCGCCCACGCGGACATTGATGGGATGAATTTCCCGACCACCCAGCAACTTGACGATATCGTTACCCGCTTTTTTCATGCGCAGGCCGCGTTTCACCACGTCCGGATGCTCCCGAGCCAGTGTGATTGCGTCGTCGAAACCGAGGAAATCCGGTGCGTGGAGCATATAGATATGCAAAACGTGACTTTCAATCCATTCACCGCAGTACAGCAGCCGGCGTAATCGGCGGATGCCCTCGTCGGGGCGGATACCGAGCATCGCCTCCAGCGCATGCACGGCGCTCATCATGTAGGCCACGGGGCATATTCCGCAAATGCGCGCGGTGATGTCCGGCGCCTCTGTCAGTTCTCGGCCCTGCAAAAAAGCCTCGAAGAAGCGCGGCGGTTCAAAAATCTTTAACTGGACGTCCCTGAGCTCACCGTCAACCACATCCACCATCAGGGCACCCTCGCCTTCCACCCGGGCAAGATAACCCACATCAATACGCCGGGTTTTCAACCCGGCCCTGACCGGAATGTCTTTACCCGTCATGGCCACCGCTCCCTCTTTTGCTACCGGAAACATCGTCCTTGTCGCACTGCAGGGCGATGATCTGCAGCGGTTCAGCTGTAGGATTGTAGGCTCGCAGGCTGCGCCTGGCCTGGTCCAGGGTCATACCATGGTGCACTCGCAAATGGTCAATCAGCGAACCCACCTGAGCCTGCTCTTTCCCCCCGAAGCAACCATAGCAACCGCGGTTATAGGCAGGACACAATGCACCGCAGCCAGCCTGGGTAATCGGGCCCAGACAATGCTGCCCCTGGGCAACGAGTACGCAGACATTGCCCCGGGCTTTGCACTCCATACAAACGCTTTCGCGGGCGATCTGGGGACGGCGCCCGCTGGCGAAAGCCAGCACCACTTCCAGCAATTGATACTTGTCGACGGGGCAGCCATGCAGCTCGTAATCGACGGCGACATGGTCAGCGATCGGCGTAGAGGTCTCCAGCGTCGAAAGGTACTCCGGATGGGGATAGACCGTGCGGGCATAGTCACTGACATCAGCGAAGTTGCGCATAGCCTGCAGGCCACCCGCTGTGGCACAGGCACCAATAGAGACCAGGAAGCCACTCTGCTCGCGAATCTCAGTGAGACGTTCACGATCGTGCGCGGTAGTAATCGAACCTTCGACCAGGGCGATATCGTAGGGACCGATCAGCATCCGCCTGGATGCCTCGGGAAAATGCACGATATCGAGCCGCTCAGCGATGCTCAGCAATTCATCCTCGCAATCGAGCAGGCTTAACTGGCAGCCATCGCAGGAGGCAAACTTGAAAACAGCCAGTCGCGGCCGAGCAGGCATAGCCATCAGAATTCCTGCGTCATGAGGTAGGGCTCCACAGCGGGATAGGCAAACACCGGCCCGTCTTTGCAGAGAAAATACGGTCCCAGCTGACAATGGCCGCAGAAGCCGGTGCCACACTGCATGTGGCGTTCCAGGGAGACATGAATCGCGTCGCTGGCGACGCCGAGTTCCCGCAACCGCCTTGCGCAGAAGCGCAGCATGATTTCCGGGCCGCAGACCATCGCCACTGTTTGCTGCGGGTTTATAGCAGCCCTCTGCACCAGATCCGTGATAACACCGACATCGCCGCGCCATGCAGCGGAGGCCACGTCAACGGTTGCCAGGAACTGCAGGCCGGCATCTGATTTCCAGCGCAACAGCTGTTCAGAATACAGAATCTCCTCCGGGGAACGGGCACCCAGCAGCAGAGTGACACGTTGGTAGCGCTCCGGCGCAGCCAGCGCCTGAAACAGTACCGGTCGCAGCGGCGCCAGTCCGATTCCGCCAGCCATTAGCAGCAGCTCCCGACCTTCGGCGGCGGCCAGAGGCCAGCCTCGACCGAAAGGACCGCGCAAACCGATGCGGGCAGGTGGCCTGAGTCCGTGCAGAGCCCGCGTCACGTTGCCCACTGCCCTGACTGTGTGTGTCAGGTGATTCCTGTCAGCCGGGTCACCGCTGATAGATATCGCCGATTCACCCATGCCGGGTAAATAGAGCATATTGAACTGACCGGCACGAAAGCTCCCGTACTCTTCCGGCGGTGCGACCTGAAACGTAAACACAAGCTCGCTTTCCTGCTGCCAGGATTGCATCTCAACAAGGTGCGGCAGCAGTGGGTCCTTCACGAGCGGTTCGCTCTACCGTACACATCCAACACCTGCAGGCGAGTGGCCTCTACTCGCTGACTCATGATGTAGGAAAAACGTTGCATCAGCGCGTACCCCATCGCAGGATCAGTATCACACTTGCCGCGCAGACATTTTCCGTCAAGTCGAATGGCATGCACATCCTGCATTGCTCTTGCCTCGATCGACCAGCGAAACGGCGGAAACAGCCAGGACCAGCCCAGAATATCGCCGGCATCGAGCGTTTGTATGAGTAAAGCGCCCGTTGCCGACGTGTGTAGCTGCAACGCGACCCGCCCTCGCTCAATGACATAAAACTCATTGGCCGCACTGCCTTCGCTGGCTATCGTCGCACCTGACCGGAACACCACATGTTCGCCACAGCCTGCGATCAACTGCATGCAGTCCTCACTCAGTCCAGCGAAGAACGGATGGGCCCGCAACTCGTCGCCAACAGTTCTCATAGCGGCCGCCTGATCTCGGCAACTTCCTCCGTCAAATCAATGCCAACCGGACACCAACTGATGCAGCGCCCGCATCCCGTGCAGCCGGACACGCCGAATTGTAGCTCCCAGCCTGCCAGCTTGTGCGTCAACCACTGGCGATAGCGCGACTTCACACTCGGGCGTACCACACCACCGGAAAGATAGGAGTGATCGGCAGCAAAGCAGGATTCCCAGCGGCGCATGTGCGTCACCCCAAGACCGACAGGGTTTACATGCTCCCGGGTTGAGCTACAAAAACAGGTCGGGCAGACCTGGGTGCAGTTCCCGCAGGCCAGACAGCGCTCGGCGACCACATCCCAATGCGGATGATCAAGGGCGGAGTACAGTGCCTCGGCAATGCCCTCGGTGGCAAACTCGCGCTGCATCTGCAGTCGGGTCGCAGCCAGAACTTCATCCCGGGCGTCGATTTCCCCGGTTGCCGCCGCAGGGCCACCGATAGCCGACATCATCAATTGGCCAGCTTCGGTCTGAGCCTCCACCAGGTAGTAGGGATCCTCCGGCCGCAGCTCGGTCAGGATCAGGTCGGCGCCGACACCCACTGCAGGGCCATCACCGGTAGATGCGCAAAAACAGTTACCCGAAGCCTGGGAGCAGTTGACCGCAATCAGCAGCAGGTTTTCACGGCGCGAGGCGTAGCCAGGGTCGGCAAAGTCGCCGATGAATACCCGGTCCTGAATCGAAATCGCGGCCAGCTCGCAGGCTCGGACACCGAAAAAAGCCATTTTATCGGGCTGCTCACGGCAGCTGATAAACTCCCCGTCCTGCACACGAAATATCGCCTCCTCTGGCGGAAACAGGAACTGTTTCCAGGTCGACGGGCCCAGGTTGTAACCGAACCGACTCTGATCGTGTCTCGCGGTCAGACGATAGTGGCCGGGGGCCTGCTCATCACCACATCCGATGGGCAGAGTTTCAATCTCATCGTAGAGTATGGCCGCATCGCCCACCCTGGGACCAAGTACGCGAACCCCCTCGGCACGCAAGCCGTCGATCAGCGCCTGTAAATCCCTTGGAGTCCAGCGTTGCATAAGCATGGCCTTCCAGTATCGGGTCAACACGCCGGCGCTGCGAAGTGCTGCGCGGCTAAACCCGTATTCTTATCACCGCGTCTATTCTGTAGAAGAATTTGTGCGGACGACACCCCGAACGGCAAAAATGCCAGTGAAGCCGGCGGAATCCCACTGAATCTTGAGGCAGGTCAATTATCCTGGCCCGCGTTGCGAACACACTGAAATCGGGACGTGGGAGGCAATGTCATGAGTAACTTCAGTTACGTTCGACTGTTCTCTGAACTGGGCATCGGTGATGTGCCTTTGGTAGGAGGCAAGAATGCCTCATTGGGCGAGATGTACAGCACACTGTCCGGCCAGACAATACAGGTGCCGGATGGCTTTGCTACGGTGGCTGCAGCCTACTACGCATTCCTTGATCATAACGATCTGCGCAACAAGATCACCGAGGCGCTGGCCCAGCTGGATATCGCGGATGTCCGCGCGCTGGCCACTGTGGGTGCCAGCATCCGCGGCTGGATTGTCGATGGTGAAATGCCTCCTGAAATCGCCGCAGAGATCAACGCCGCCTACGACATCCTGAGACAGAAAAACGGCGGCATGGACCCCGAGGTCGCCGTACGGTCATCCGCAACTGCCGAGGACATGCCTGACGCCTCATTTGCGGGGCAACAGGAGACCTACCTCAACATACAGGGCGAAGAGCACCTGCAGCGCAGCTGCAAACGGGTGCTCGCGTCACTGTTCACAGACCGCGCCATCGCCTACCGCGTGCACAAGGGCTTCGACCACATGGCAGTGGCACTGTCCGTCGGTGTACAGAACATGGTGCGTTCCGACCTTGCCTCATCCGGCGTCATGTTCAGCATCGATACGGAGAGTGGCTTTACCGACGTGGTCATGGTTACCGCCGCATACGGCCTCGGTGAAAACGTGGTCCAGGGGGCGGTTACGCCTGATGAATTCCTGGTTTACAAGAACACACTGGCGGACGGCTTTCGGCCCATCATTCGCAGGCAGCTGGGTTCGAAGGCCCTGAAGATGGTGTACAGCAAAGACGACGTTACCGGCGTGGCTACCCGCAACGTCGAGGTGCGTCGTGAGGATCGCGAGCGCTTTGCGATCACCGACGACGAAGTGCTGCAGCTGGCCCACCTGGCAATCAGCATCGAACACCACTACGGGAGACCCATGGATATTGAGTGGGCCAAAGATGGCCGGAGTGGCGAACTGTTCATTGTTCAGGCTCGCCCGGAGACTGTGCACTCAAACCTGGACGCCAGCAAACAGCTGAGCTACCGCCTGACGGAAAAGGGCAAGGTCTTGCTCACCGGCAAAAGCGTGGGCGCGCGCATTGGCAGCGGCACGGTGAAAACGATACTCGATGCCTCGCACATGGCCGATATCGAGGACGGCGATGTACTCGTGACTGACATGACCGACCCTGACTGGGAGCCCATCATGAAACGTGCCAGCGCGATTGTCACCAATCGCGGCGGGCGCGTCTGCCACGCGGCTATCATTGCCCGTGAACTGGGTATTCCTGCCATCGTCGGAACTGTCGATGCAACGGATCGACTGAGCGACGGGCAGGCGGTAACGGTGTGCTGTGCCGAGGGCGAAACGGGGAAGGTCTATGACGGACGTCTATCCTTCGAGACTGTGGAGTTCAATCTTGAGGCGGGTATACGCCCACGCACAAAAATCATGATGATCGTTGGCAACCCCGGACGTGCCCTCGAGTTCAGTCGGCTGCCGAATGATGGTGTCGGCCTGGTCCGAATCGAGTTCATCATCAACGATCACATCGGCGTGCACCCCCAGGCCCTGCTGGATATCGACAAGCTTGAGCCGTCGCTACAGTCAGAGATACGCGAACGGATCACAGGCTACGGCAGTCCCCGGGAGTTCTATGTCGGTCGTCTCGCCGAAGGAATAGGCACTATCGCGGCTGCCTTTTACCCGAAGCCAGTGATCGTGCGCATGAGCGACTTCAAGTCCAATGAATATGCGCAGTTGCTTGGTGGTGTGGACTACGAGCCACGGGAGGACAACCCGATGCTCGGCTTCAGGGGGGCATCCCGTTACCACTCACCACGCTTCGCGGACTGCTTCGCCATGGAGTGCGATGCGGTAAAGCGAGTCCGCGACGTCATGGGGCTTGCCAACCTGGAGTTGATGATTCCCTTCGTCCGCAGCGTGGAAGAGGAAATCAAGGTCATGGAACTGATGGCGGGACAAGGTCTGCGCCGGGGAGAGAATGGCCTGCGTATTCATCTCATGTGCGAAATCCCGGCCAATGCATTGCTGGCAGAGCGCTTTCTGGAGCATTGCGATGGCTTTTCGATTGGCTCAAATGACCTGACACAACTCACACTCGGGGTAGACCGGGATTCAGAACTCCTGACGGAGTTCGATGAGCGCAACGACGCCGTTGCCGCACTTATGGGGATGGCTATTCGGGCCTGCAAGAAGGCGGGGAAATACATCGGTATCTGTGGGCAGGCGCCGTCTGATTTTCCCGAGATAACTCGCTGGCTCGTAGAGCAGGACATTGAATCCATCGCGCTGAATCCCGACAGTATTCTGAAAATGACACAGCTGGTTCTGGACGTGGAATCAGGCTCGACCCGCGGCAGCAGTGCGCCTCCCCGCCATTGCTCCGATTAGACGGTCGACCAGTTCGTGCAGCGTGTTGCCCCACAACAAGGATTCGACGAGCCTTCGGCATGCAGGCGACTGTGGAACTAGCCCCTTCAGGGCCAACTTAAGCGTGACCCGAATGACACGACAACCCGATGACTCTGGAACGCAGCGATTATGACGACTCTCACCCTGGCGATCAGCGGCAGTGGCGGCGCTGGCGCAATCTCGACCGGTGAACTGCTCCTGCGTCTGTTCGCGGAGGTCGGCGGCTACGGCATGCTGAAAAAGACCTTCAGCCCACAGATCCGCGGTGGCGAATCAGCCGCAATCTTGCGCCTGGGCGACGCGCCGGTATCGACGATACCGGCTACGATTGACCTGCTGGTTGCGTTGGACTGGCAGAACTTTGCACGCTTTGCCGATGAAGTGCCGATCAGCGCCAGCACCCTGGTCCTGCATACCGGCACCGACGTCCCTCCACCCGGGGTCACCCCCGACAATCTCCTGACTGTTGACGCCCCAGGGATTGCTGCCGCCGCGGACTCGGGGTGGCTGAACATGGTGTTTTTCGGGATGCTCGCCAGCGGCCTGGGTTGCACATGCGCCGCGGCGGAGACGCTGCTGCGCGCGCGCCTCGAAAAACACGACGATGCAGTGCTGGATGCCGCCTGCCGGGCACTGCAGGCCGGGTTTGCCCAGGCACTGCCGGATCCGTTACGGGAACTCCTCGCCACATTACCGGTGCCCGCGGCGACTGCCCCCGGGCAGCCCCAACGCTGGCTAGCCAGCGGCAACCAGATGGCGGCGCTGGGCGCGCTTGAGGCCGGGGTACGTTTTGTCGCGGCCTATCCCATCACACCCGCGTCCGACCTGCTGGAGTGGCTGGCCCACCATATCGATCACTACGGCGGCCACCTGGTGCAGGCCGAAGATGAACTCGCGGCCATCAACATGGTGATTGGCGCAGGGTTTGGTGGCGTGCCGGCCATGACCGCCACCTCTGGCCCCGGAATGGCGCTGATGAGCGAGGCCATGGGACTCGCAGTCGCCAGCGAGACCGCGGCAGTGGTGGTCGATGTCATGCGCGGCGGCCCCTCCACGGGTATTCCCACCAAGAGCGAACAAAGCGACCTGAACCTGGCGCTCTACGGCATGCACGGTGACGCACCGCATATTGTGCTGGCGGCACAGTCGATCGCCGACTGCCACTTCACCGCCGCGTGGGCGGTGCATCTGGCAACCCGCCTGCAAACCCTGGTGATCGTGCTCAGCGACCAGTCCCTTGGCCAGTCCATTCAGGTGATTGATGCGCCCGGGAGCGACTGCCCACGGGCCGCCGTCAACAGCTCGCAAGAGGCAGAACCCTACTTGCGCTATCGCGACACGGATTCGGGTGTGTCGCCGCTGGCCCTGCCCGGTGAGCCGGGCCACATGTATACCGCCGATGGACTCGAACACGGCGAGAATGCCATCCCGTCACCGCGTGCCCGGGACCACCGCATGCAGCTGGATAAACGCTGGCGCAAGCTCGCCGACTGGGACTTCGGTGGGCACTGGGCCGAACTCGTCGGCCAGGTGGACCAGCGCCCCGTGATCCTTTGTATGGGGTCGGTCACCGCCACCGCGCTGGAGGCGCAGGCGGCCATGGCAGCCGCTGGGCGCGAGGTCGCGGTGCTCAGTCTGCGCCTGCTGGCGCCGCTGCCCACGAAACAGCTGGCAACCCTGCTTGCGTCCGGCACCCGACTTCTGGTGGTAGAGCACAACCATGGGGCACAGCTTTGGCACTACCTGCGCTCCCTGCTGCCGCAACTCGCCTTCGAGAGCCTGGCGCTGCCCGGGCCCGCAGCGATCCAACCCCGGGACATCTACACAGCACTGGAGGCGGCCAATGCCACTTAAAGCGAGAGACTACAAATCCGGGATCAAGCCTATCTGGTGCCCGGGTTGTGGCCACTACAGTGTGCTCAACGCAATCACCAAGGCCATGGCTGCGCGCGAGGTTGCCAGCCACAATACGGCGATCGTCTCCGGCATTGGCTGCTCCTCGCGCCTGCCCGCCTACGTCAGCAGCTACGGTTTCCACGGTGTGCACGGGCGGGCACTACCCCTGGCCGCCGGCCTGAAAGTGGCGCGCCCCGATCTCGAGGTAGTCGCAGTGGGCGGCGATGGCGACGGCTTTTCGATTGGCGGCAACCACTTCCTCCACGCCTGCCGCCGCAACGTGAATATTGTCTACATTGCAATGGACAACGAGGTCTACGGCATGACCAAGGGGCAGGCATCTCCCACCAGTCCGGAATCCTGGCTGGATGGCAAACTGACCCCTCACGGCACCGAGATGCGCGCCTTCCAGCCCTGCGCCATCGCCCTGGCCAGCGGTGCCGGCTTTATCGCCCGTGGCTACAGCGGGGATCCCAACGGCCTGGCACAGCTTATCTTTGAGGCCATGGCCTTTCCCGGCTTTGCCTTCATTCACGTGCTCAGCCAGTGCGTGACCTTTGTACCAGAGCAAACTGCCTGGAAACAGCGCGTGCACCCTGTGGAGGGCACGCCTGCAACCGCCGCGGAGGCTGCAGCGCTGATTCACGCGGACGACGGTTTCGGCAAGGGTATTCTGTACCGCAATCCGCGGCCCGTATGGCCGCGGATGCATCCACAGGCTGGCGGGGGGGAAGATCCACGAGCGGGGTTTGCACTGTGAATAACGATCTGATCACGGATTTGTCCCTGTTCCTCGCCCACAGCCTGGAACTGGAACAGGAATCTGCCGAGCGTTTGCGCGAATTTGCCGACACGATGCGTCACCACCGGCAGCAGGCCCTGGCAGCACTGTTCGACGAGTTGGCCACCTACAGTGACCTGCACGCGCAAGAGGTCGCCGCCATCTGTGCCAGCCAGGACCTGCCGCGTCTCAAGCCCTGGGAGTTCGCCTGGCCCGACGAAGAGCCGCCGGAGACCGGCGCCTATGCCGACCTGCGCTACGAAATGCAGCCGGAGACGGCACTGGGCCTGATGATCAGGCAGGAAACCGCAGCGGCGGATTTTTACGCCGACGTTGCGGCCCGCTCAACAGACCCGGAGATCGTGAAATACGCCGCGGAGTTTGCGGCGGAGGAGCGCGAGCACGCTAGCCTCCTGCAGGCGAGGCTGGCAACGCTGCAGCGAGAGAACAGTGCGGCGCCGCCGGCGCCGGACATCGACCCGCCCCACCAGCCGGATTAGGCAGCCAGGTCCGCCAATACCCCCTACACCCTGCCCAGCCAGCTGGCGAGCTGATCCGAAACGCGCGGGTCGCATAACATGCCCAGGTGACCAAGATCGTACAGGATGCGTGTGTTCTCACGGTTCAACCCGAGATCGTGTCGCGGGTTGGCGTGCCTGCCGGTGGCACTTGAGGGATGCACAAGGCCATCGCCCAGCAACCTGCCTAGCCGTTCTCCGGGTTTTTTTGACAGGGTTGCTGCGATTGCGTAGTGCTCTATGCCCTCAGCCAGTGGCGTGGGAACGCGATAATCGCCATTGTCGCTGTCCGCGTCGTGGTGTTGCCAGTCTTCATCGCGCAGGTTGCCGTGGCGCAAATCGATAATACCGTCGCTGCGAATCCTGCCCAGCACGGCGAATGGGGCGGTATAGGGGCTGTAAGTCAGCAGTTTCTGTAGCCAAAAGCCGCCGCGCTCCAGCACCGCGCCATGATGGGGCGTGCCGATGTAGACAGCCTTGTCGACCTGGTTGATCCAGCCCAACTGCCGCTGTTGTGCACGGAGCATGGCGCTGCGGGCAACCAGCCCCCCCATGCTGAATCCAATCAGGGTGATGGACTCCACCGGCAACGGCCAGCCGGCCACCAGTGCGTCGAGCGCCGCGGACAGCTCCCGGCCATTGTCGGAGATGTGCTTCCCGGAGTTGTAGGACACATAGACGGGGGTGAAACCATGCTGGTTGGCCAGCGTCTCGATGTGGTTCAGGTTCTGCGAGGTCCATTCCTGATCATTCATGCTCAGGCCGTGGATAGCAATCAGCAGGCGCCCACCCGGCTTGCGGATGTTGTCGCTGGGCCCTGCCCGGCCGACACGCAGGCGCGTCGGTATCGCCAGCGGATTGCCCGTGCGCGCCAGGTGATCGCCACAGACACCATTCAGCGCGGCGATGATCGCCTCCCTGCGCGGGCCCGGTGGCGCGATGCTGTCAAGTCGCGGCGCAACCTGCTTGAGCACAAGATCCAGGCTGCTTCGGCTGATGCCGCTGACCTGGCGGATCGCTGTATGCACGAAGCCTGCGATGCCGGGTGCCGGCCCCTCCGGGGACTTGCCCAGGGGCCAGGCGCCCGCCGCGATGTTCCGATACATGCCTTCGACAATGTGTGTAACGCCATCGACGGCATCAAACGCCAGGTGTGTGCTGCCCCGCAGGGCCTTACCGGTTTCCATGACATCGACTCCGTGGACCTGGACCTGGAGCTGAGAGCATAGCGCATTTACCGGTGCAACGCCGTCTCACCGAATGGTGTCACGCCGCCGGCGAGCGAGACGACGCAGATACCAGTGCCGGTGGCAACAGCGAACAGAAGCCCTGCTTCATTCAAGGCGCATGCTGTCGATCAACTCCTGCAACTTGCCGTTCGCGCGCATGGCCTCGATTTCTGCACGCAGGTCTGCCGCGGCCTCCGGGCTCTCGGCTCCCAACAGAAAGCGTACCGGCTCATCGCGCAGCACCGCATTATCAGCGCGATCGAGCTTGTTGTGGCGGATCATGCCTTTCAGGGAATCCACATAATCCTGGCCCCGCTCGGAGTAGCGCAGCAGGCCGTCGGCCAGCGGCAATGAGGAGAGCGGCTCACCACGCGCGCGCATGTCAGCGCGCAGTTGCCGGAAGTCCTCATAGGCGGGGTGGGACATCAGGTTGATGAAATAGCCACGCACGCTGTCGAAGGGCCAGTCAAAAGCCTTGATGGAGTAGTCGCCCTTGTAGGCGCGGTGTTCCTTCGCCTTGATGCCGTCACCCTGATACGTCCACTGACCGAACAGCGAATTGCCCTCCACCGCGAAACGCGAGGTGCCATAGCCACTCTCGTAGGCCGCCTGCCCCAGCGCAAGACCTGCAGGGACAGCATCAACACGGTAGAGCAGGCTGCCGATCATGTCCTTCAACTCCGGGGTGTTCTCCCGCAGTGCAGCGACATGCTCTGCCGTCTCACCGGGCAACAGCAGTGCCAGTCGGCGCAGCAGGGCGAGGCTCTGCTCCGACACCCGGCCCTCGCTGGCCAGTTCCCGCTGTGCTTGCTCCAGCCCGGCGCGAAATTCCATCACCATATGGTTGGCGTGCAGCACCTGCGGCAGCATCAGGCGATAGAACAGGGCCTTCTTGTCTTGCACCGGGATACTCTTCGACGCTTCCTGCCAACTCGGCCTGATCGCGGTAATCAGCAGGCGCGGCACGTCCAATGGCTCATCGGCCTTGGCTTCACCCCACCAGCTCTCCTTCTCCAACAGTGCGATCATGTCCTGCAGTGACGCAGACACGAGCACCTCTGCGTCGCTGGTCGCCCGTGCCGCAGCAGAGTCTTCGGGGGCTGTCAGCTCGTCTCCCGGAGCCCCCGCGTCCGAATCCGGCGTTTTGTCACCGCTGCAGCCGCTCAACAGTAAAGACACAAGGCACATTGCCAGTATGTGGAGTCCTCGCAAGGGCATGCAGTTGATCTCACTCTGAGGGTAGCGCCCCGATTATGCCCACGCCGGGGCGGCAAACGTCAATCCCCCTGTCATAAAGGGTTGCCGTCCAAGTGCGTTACAATGCGGGCCTTCTGTGGAGCACGCTTCGGGCACTGGAGCGACCAAATGAACGAAGAACACGAAATCCGTGAACAGAAACGCATGGGCTTGGCGATGCAGGCCCTCGCGTGGGTCGTGCTGCTGGGGCTGGGTGTGCTCTATTTCAGTGATGTGCTGGACAGACAGTTGAACCCCAACCGGCAGCTGGAGACCCTCTACACCGACGAGGGCGTTCGCGAAGTCACCCTGCAGCGGAACCGGTTCGGCCACTACGTGACCAGCGGAGAAATCAACGGCCAGCCGGTTACCTTCCTGCTGGATACCGGAGCCACAGGCGTGGCCATTCCAGAGACGCTGGCGAACCGGCTGGGGCTGCAGCGTGGGCGTGCCTACCGCACGCAAACCGCCAACGGTACGGCGATCAGCTACGCCACAACGCTGGACGAAGTGGCGGTAGCCGACATACGGCTTCCCGATGTACGTGCCGGCATTGTGCCCGGGCTACAAACCGATGAGGTGCTGCTCGGTATGAGCTTCCTGAAACACATCGAGTTTACCCAGCGCGGGGACAGCCTGACACTGCGCCAGTATCTGTAAGCCGTGCTTACGGGTCGCTGTCGGGGGCCAGCAGCAGGAACACCATGAACAACCCGCACACCGTACCGTAGCGCATCGCGCCAGCTATCGGGCCAGCGCCCGCTGCGGTCTGCCAGATCATAAAGTAGCCTTCGCCGACCACGATGAAGATACCAAACCAGACCAGCATTCCCACCGCGCATGCGGCGACTGCGGGCCGCGTGGCCGCGGCAAACAGCTGCGCGTCGGCGGAACGGTTCTTCAGCATCATGAACACCGCCGCACTCGCCAGGCCTGCGACCGCCAGTTCACCCACCAGTATCAGCGCCAGCGCAAGCCCATGAAGGACGCGCGACATCGCAGGGGGACCATAGAGCGTATAGAACGGCTGCTCACTTCCTGCTGTAACGGCGCCTACAAACCCGATTGCGGCTTCCAGATTGGCAAGGTTGCCGAGCACATGCAAAAGGCCGAGTAGTGCCACAAAGAACGCTGTTGCAATCTTGAGTGATCGAAGCATGTCCAGTCCCCAGGGAAGCCAGTCTCATACATGAAGCGTAGACAGGAATCTCAAAGCTATCCAGCCGAAACCCTCCCGGCGCACAGCGACAGCTAGGTCCTCGCCCGCATACCCTAGGGCTTCACCCCACCGTTCGCTAATGAAGGTTAGGACCTGCGCTGCAGCGCGAGTCGCAGCTGCTTCTCGACTTCGATGATGGCAAAGAACACGGCACCGACCACAATGATCAGCAGACCGTCAAGCAGCGGCACCGACTGTGTCCCGAAGACGGACTGCAGCGGCGGCGCATAGGTGATCGCGAACTGGGCGCCCGTCACTGCGATCACGCAGGCCCACACCACTCGGGTGCCGCGGGCTGCAGCCCAGGTCAGTGACGTCCCGTAGATATTGCGGATGAAGAACAGGTGAAAGATCTCCAGCACCACCAGCGTGTTCAGCGCCATCGTCTGCGCCAGTGCCGGCTCATAGCCGCGGCCGGTCGCGTAGGTGAACATGCCGAACACCGCTATCAGAAAGAGTGTGGAAACCAGAACGATGTGCCAGACAAGCTCGCCCTTGAGCAGTGGCTCGTCCCGCCGACGGGGCGGGCGGCGCATCGTGCCCGGCTCGCTCGGCTCAAAGGCGAGCGCCATCCCGAGCGTAATCGCCGTGACCAGGTTGACCCAGAGAATCTGCACGGCGGTGATCGGCAGGGCCAGCCCCAAGAACAACGCGACCACAATGGTCATGGCTTCACCCGCATTCGTGGGCAGCGTCCAGCTGATGACCTTCTTGATATTGTCATACACGGTGCGGCCTTCGCGCACCGCCGCCGCAATCGAGGCAAAGTTGTCATCCGCCAACACCAACTCGGCGGCTTCCCGCGCGGCGGCGCTGCCCTTCAGACCCATGGCAATTCCCGCATCCGCGCGCTTGAGCGCCGGGGCATCATTGACTCCGTCCCCGGTCATCGCCACCGTCAGACCGTGCGATTGCAACGCCATGACGAGGCGCAATTTATGCCGGGGTGATGTACGGGCAAAAATATCCGTCTCACCCACAACGCTGGCCAGTTGGGCGTCGTCGAGCTTCTCCAGTTCTGCACCGGTTAACACCCGCTGCGTATTCTGCAGGCCCACCTGCACGGCAATCGCCCTGGCCGTAGCCGCGTGGTCACCGGTGATCATCTTCACGCGGATCCCCGCCGCATGGCACTCGGCGACCGCCTCGATCGCTTCCGGTCGCGGGGGGTCAATGAGCCCTATCAGCCCGAGCAGCGTCATCTGCCCCTCGACATCGGCGTTATTAAGCACCGTGTGTGCCTGGGGCACGGAGCGCGTCGCAACCGCGATAACACGCTGGCCATCCGCCGCCAGACGCTCCACCATGTCGTGCCAGTAGTCAGCCTGGAGCGGCTCATAGCCGCCAGACGCGGTGCGCTGATGCACGCTCATCGCCAGAACCGCCTCGGGCGCACCCTTCACGAAGATGCAGGCGTGCCCGTCGTGGTCATGGTTCAGCACGGCCATATACCTGTGTGCAGCGTCGAACGGAATGACATCAGTACGCTTCCAGTGTGGAAACGGGTCCGGCCCTTCGCGGCTGATCTTGCCCGCCAGTGCGCGCAAAGCCCCCTCCATCGGGTCGCCTTCGACCTGCCAGCCTGCGGCGCGCTGGTGCAGCACAGCGTCGTTGCAGAGCGCAGCAGCCTGGGCAAACTCCAGCAATACCGCATCGTCCTGGCAGTCTGCGCCATCTTTTCGCTCCACCAGACCTTCGGGCGTGTAGCCGTCGCCCTCTACCACATAGATTGAACCTCGCGCCGCCAGGGTCGAGGCCAGCATTTCATTTCGCGTCAGCGTGCCGGTTTTGTCTGAGCAGATCACCGAGACAGACCCCAGTGTTTCGATAGCCGGCAAGCGGCGCACGATGGCGTTGCGCCTTGCCATCGCCTGCACACCCACCGCCAGGGTGATGGTGAGTACCGCCGGCAACCCCTCTGGAATCGCAGCCACGGACAGCCCTACCACCGCCATGAACAACTCGGCGAAGGGCAGCGCCTCGCGCACGTAGCCGTAGAACAGCAGGCTCCCCGCAACCAGCAGAATGAAAACCGTCAGCCAGCGCGCAAACATATCCATCTGCCGCACCAGCGGGGTCGTCAGGGTCTCTACACGCGCCAGCATGCCGCTGATGCGGCCTATCTGGGTCTGCGCGCCGGTAGCAACGACAACCCCGCGGGCGGCGCCCGCGGCCACCAGCGTGCCACTGAACAGCATTGAACTCTGATCGCCCAGAGCGGCTTCGGTCGGCACAGCTGCGAGACTCTTCTCGACTGGCACCGATTCGCCGGTAAGAATGGCTTCTTCGGCAGACAATCCACGCGCTTCAATAAGCCGGATATCAGCGGGCACGCGGTCTCCGGGCTCCACCAGCACGATGTCACCGGGGACCAGATCCGCGGCGTCGACAGTGACGCGTCGACCCTCGCGCAATACAGACGACCGTGGTGCCAGCATGCCGCGAATGGCCAGCATGGCCTGCTCCGCGCGCCCCTCCTGAATAAAGCCGATCACGCCATTCACCAGCACGACAGCGAGGATGACGCCCGTATCGACCCAATGCCCCAGGGCAGCCGTCACCAGGGCGGAGGCGAGCAGGACGTAGATGAGCAGGTTGTGAAAGTGCGCCAGAAAGCGCAACAGGGGGTGGCGAGGTGGCGGTTCCGGCAAGCGATTGGGGCCGTGCAGCGCTGTGCGACGCTCTACTTCCGCGGCATTGAGCCCCTGGGCAGAGCCCTCGACCGCTGCCAGCGTGTCCTCCGCGGACAGAGAATGCCAGTGATGCCGTGCCTGCGTCATGGCACCCTCCTGTCTAGATCGTGGTCTGCCCGCCATCAATCACCAGCGCTGAGCCGGTGATAAACCTCGCCTCTTCCGAGGCCAGGTAAGCCACAGCGCCGGCGATTTCCTCCGCCTGCGCGAAGTAGGGGGTCAGCGGGAACATCCGGCCATAGAGCGACATATCGGCACCCTCGGGTATCTGGACGTCCTTGACCAGCGGTGTATCCACCGCACCCGGACATACGGCATTGACCCGCACACCGCGGCCCGCGAACTCCGCAGCGAGGGACTTCGACAGCAGCAACACCGCGCCCTTACTGGCGCAGTAGGCACTGTTATAGGGCAGGCCCTGCAGGCCCGCCGCAGAGGAAATATTGACAATGTTGCCGCCGGTTTCCAGCAGGTGCGGCATGGCGGCCTGGCACAGCACAAAAACGGAGCGGGTGTTTACCGTCATCACGCGGTCCCAGTCCGCTGCGCTCACGTCGGCAAAGTTTTTGGTCAGCGCCATACCCGCGATGTTGCACAGCACATCCAGCTTGCCGAGCTCGGCCACGCACGCTGCAATGGCCGCGCGACAGGCCGTCTCGTCGCTGACGTCGAGGGCGAGATTGCGAATAGCCAACCCTTCCCCGGCAAGGCTCGCGGCTTCGCGCGCCAGCTGTTCAGCGTTGATGTCGACAGCGTACACCTGCGCGCCCTCGCGGCCCAGACGCGCCATGGTTGCCAGGCCGATGCCCGAGGCTGCTCCCGTCACAAACGCCACTTTCCCTTGAAAACGTTTCATCCTGTGTACTCACTGTTGGGCCAAGAATTGGGCCAAATCTACCACGGATTGCTCGTGGCCAGCAGGCCAGAGGGCGCCTCAGGCGACGTTGCGCGGGCCATGGTCTGGTCGGCCATCGAGGAAAACGCCATACTCGACACTATGATGCTACTCACCGTCAATGCCGGCAGCTCCTCCCTGCGCCTCGCCGCGTACAGCGTAAGCGGCGGCGAACCGGAAGCGATTGCCAGCGCGCGTTACGAATTGCAGGGTGCATCGGTGGCGGAGCTCCTCCGCAACTTCCTGGCGCAATACCAACCGGGGCACATCACGGCCGTGGTACATCGCATCGTCCACGGGGGGCCGCATTTCTCCGGGCCCAGCCTGATTGACGCAGCGTCGGAGCAGCAGCTCGCGCAGCTCACACCGCTGGCACCCCTGCACACCGGGCGGTCGCTGTCGCTGATTCGCGCCGCCCGGGCGCTGTTCAGCGCCGACACACCGCACATCGCCAGCTTTGACACCGCGTTCTACTCAGGCCTGCCGCCGTTCGCACGCCACTACGCCCTGCCGGCAGAACTGACGACGCGCCTGGGCCTGCGGCGCTACGGCTTCCATGGGCTGGCCCACGAAGCGCTGTGGCAGCGCTGGTCGGCGGTCGCAGCGCGGCGGGCGAGCACGGGGCGTATCCTGACGCTGCAACTGGGTTCAGGCTGCTCCATCACCGCCACCCGCGATGGCAGGCCGGTGGACACCTCCATGGGGTTCACCCCGCTCGAGGGCCTGATGATGGCCACCCGCAGCGGCGACATTGATCCAGGCCTGCTGCTGTACCTGCAACAGCACCACGGCTGGAGCACCGGTGACCTGGACGACCTGCTCAACCGCCAGAGTGGACTGCTGGGTGTATCGGGCCTGAGCGCCGACATGCGCGTGCTGCTGGCGTCCGACAGTGCAGCGGCAAAACTGGCGGTGGGGCTATACTGCTATCGCGTGCGGAAATACGTTGGCGCCTACCTCGCGGTACTCGGTGGCGCAGACAGCATCGTATTCGGCGGCGGTGTAGGCGAAAACGCCCCGGAGGTGCGCGCACGCATCCTCAGCGATATGGACTGGGCAGGCGTGCATATCGATCCGACCGCGAACAGCGCGACAACGGGTCATGAACGCCGCATCAGCAACCTGCAGAGCCCGGTCAGCGTCTGGGTGCTGAAGGCAGACGAGCAGGCGCTGATGGCCAGGCAGGCCGCTACCCTGCTGGCCGCACAAGCAACGCACTGATCGGCGGAAACCGACCCAGCAAACACCCACAGGAGATGCGACTTATGGACAGGCCCGGGAACATATCGCCTCTGGAGGCCGACGAACTGCGCCAGATAGACGCCTACTGGCGCGCCTGCAACTACCTCGCGGCAGGCATGATCTACCTGCGCGATAACCCGCTGCTGCGCGAACCACTGCAGCCTGAGCACATCAAGGAGCGCCTGCTCGGACATTGGGGTAGCAGCCCGGGCTTGAGTTTCCTGTACGTGCACCTGAACCGGCTCATCCGCAAGCACGATCTCAACGCCATTTACCTGGCAGGGCCGGGCCACGGCGCACCTGGCGTACTGGCACCGGTGTACCTGGAAGGCACGTACTCGGAGGTCTACCCGCACAAGGGAGAAAACAGCGCCGGCCTGCTGCAGTTCTTCCGCGATTTCTCCTTTCCAGGCGGCATCGGCAGCCATTGCACGCCAGAGACCCCGGGATCGATTCACGAGGGCGGCGAGCTGGGCTACAGCCTCTCGCACGCCTTCGGTGCGGCTTTCGACAACCCCGACCTGCTGGTTGCGGTGATGGTGGGTGACGGCGAGGCCGAAACCGGCCCACTGGCCGCCGCCTGGCACTCCAACAAGTTTCTCAACCCGCGCCGCGATGGCGCGGTGCTCCCCGTGCTGCACCTGAACGGGTACAAGATCAACAACCCCACCGTGCTCGCGCGAATATCGCATGAGGAACTCGATGCGCTGTTCCGGGGGTATGGCTGGTCCCCGCTGTTTGTGGAGGGCGACGACCCCGAGCTGATGCATCAGGCGATGGCGGCGGCACTGCAGCACTGCGTGGCGGAGATACGCCGCATTCAGGCGGACGCGCGCGGCTCGACAACGTCTGCGCCGGAACGCCCACGCTGGCCGATGATTGTGCTGCGCAGCCCGAAAGGGTGGACCGGCCCGAAAACCGTCGATGGCCATGCCATTGAAGGCAGCTGGCGAGCACATCAGGTCCCGCTGGCGAAGGTGCGCGAGGATGCCGGGCAACTACAGAGCCTGGAAGACTGGCTGCGCAGCTACCGGCCCGATGAGCTGTTTGACGCCGAGGGTCGGCTGAACAGCGAGCTTAGGGCACTCGCACCGCAGGGGAACCGCCGCATGAGCGCCAACCCGCACGCCAACGGCGGCCTGTTGCGCAAGGCTCTGCAGCTGCCCGACTTCCGCGACTATGCCGTTGCGGTACCGCAGCCCGGCGCGAGTATCGCCGGCAACACGTTTCCACTGGGCGAGCTGCTGCGCGATATCCTGCGCGCCAACCCGACGAACTTCCGCGTGTTCGGGCCCGACGAAACCTCATCCAACAAGCTGCACGCCGTCTACGAGGCCAGTAAGAAGACCTGGATGGCCGACCGGGTGCCGGGAGATGACGATGGCGGCGAGCTGGCCGCAGATGGTCGCGTCATGGAGCTGCTGTCTGAACACACGCTGGAGGGCTGGCTGGAGGGCTACCTGCTGACCGGGCGGCATGGTTTCCTGTCAACCTACGAGGCTTTCGTGCACGTGATCGACTCCATGTTCAACCAGCACGCGAAGTGGCTGGACGGCGCGGAGGATATCGATTGGCGGGCACCCATCTCATCGCTGAACCTGTTGATCACCTCGACCGTCTGGCGCCAGGATCACAACGGTTTCACCCACCAGGACCCCGGCTTCCTCGACCTGGTGGTGAACAAGAGCCCCAGCGTTGTGCGTGTGTACCTGCCACCGGACGTCAACACCCTGCTCAGCGTGGCCGACCACTGCCTGCGCAGCCGCAACGATATCAACGTGATCGTGGCCGACAAACAGCAGCACCTGCAGTATCTGGACATGCCTGCGGCAATTCGCCACTGCACCCAGGGCATTGGCATCTGGGACTGGGCCAGCAACGACCAGGGCGAGGAGCCCGATGTGGTGCTGGCCGGCTGCGGGGATGTGACCACGCAGGAGGCGCTGGCGGCCGTTGAACTGCTGCGGGAACATTTCCCCGCCTTGAAAATCCGTTTTATCAACGTGGTCGACCTGTTCACCCTGACGTCGCCCCAGGAGCACCCCCACGGCCTCTCGGACCGCGACTTCGACAGCCTGTTCACGGTGGACAAGCCGATCATCTTCAATTTCCACGGCTACCCGTGGCTGATCCACCGGCTCGCCTACAAGCGCAGTAATCACGCCCACCTGCATGTGCGCGGCTACAAGGAAAAGGGCAGCATCAACACACCATTGGACCTCGCCATCAAGAATGAAATTGACCGATTCAGCCTGGTGATCGACGTGATCAACCGCGTGCCTGGCCTGCTGGTGGCGGGTGCCCATGTGCGGCAGAAGATGCGCGAGCTACAGCTCGACTGCCAGGCCTACGCCTATGAACACGGTGTCGACAAACCGGAGATCCGCGACTGGCGCTGGGGGGCCAGCGGGTAAACGTGCAAGACTTTTTATGGGCCAACACGACTCACTGGAGTGGGTGCCCGAGTACGCAACAAGGACTTCAAACCATGCATAACATTGATCTGACCGGCAAGGTCGCACTCGTAACCGGCGGCAGTCGCGGCCTCGGCAAGGCCATGTGCCACGGCCTCGCCGAGGTCGGCGCCGACATCATCGTCGTCAGCCGGCGACTGGAAAACTGCGAGACTGTCGCGGATGAGCTGCGCGCCAAGGGGCGCAAGGCGCTGGCGCTGTCGGCACACATGGGTCGCACTGAGGACCTCGACAGGGTCATTGAGGCCGCCTACGAAACCTTCGGTCGCGTGGATATTCTGATCAACAACGCCGGCATGAACCCGATGATTGGCGAGCTTTCCGACCTGCAGCCGGATCTGTTCCAGAAGCTGTTCGATGTCAACACCAAGGGACCCTGGTACCTGGCGTCAAGAATGGCTCCGAGAATGGCAGAGCACGGCGGCGGCTCGGTGATCAACGTGATCTCCGTGGGCGGCCTTAAGCCCTCCGCATTACAGGGCTTTTACGCCGCCACGAAGGCGGCCCTGGACGCACTGACCAAAGTGATGGCTGCGGAATGGGCCGGCAAGGGCATACGGGTCAACAGCCTGGCGCCCGGCAGCTACCACTCCGACCTGTTCGACAGTGCAGCGAATATCCCCGGCTATCTGGACGGGGCCATTGCGGCATCATTGCAGAAACGGGTGGCTGAAACCGAGGAAATCATCGGGCCCGTGCTCTACCTCGCCAGCGACCTGTCGAGCTTCACCACCGGGCATACCCTGGTGACTGACGGCGGCTATATGGTGTTGTGAAGGGCAAGGCGGCACTCTGACCGCCCAGCCCGCAACCAGTGCCTCCCTGGCCTCTCAATCAAAGCACCAGTTCAGCCATCTGGCGCAGGAACTCGCGGTCACCATTGACCAGCATGGTGGTTACCGGTGAGCGCTTCCAGTCCTGCAGCCGTTCACGTATGCGGTCCAGCGGGCCGCACAGCGCGATCTCGTCGGCAAAGGTGTCCGGCACCATGTCGATCGCCTTCTCACGCTCACCGGCAAAGAACAGCTCCTGAATCTGGTCCGCCTCATCCGGAAAGCCGAGTCGCGCCATCAGGTCTTTGTGGAAATTGTTGGTCTTGGAGCCCATGCCGCCCACGTAGAAACCGAGCATCGCCTTGACCGGGCGCAGGGCCGCTTGCAGGTCATCGTTGATATTGACCATCACCATGGGGGCAATTTCGAAGCCTGGCTTCGCCGCCACCAGCTGGCTTTCGTAGACCTCATGACGCCAGGGTGAGTAGTACAGCGGCAACCAGCCATCGGCGATTTCCGCCGTCTGCGTCACGTTCTTGGGCCCCTCGGCGCCGATGAAAATCGGCAGGTCGGCACGCAGGGGGTGGGTGATCGACTTCAGCGGCTTGCCCTGCCCCCAGGCGTTGGGGCCGTGATAGGGCAGCGGATAATGCTCACCATCGTTGGACACGGGCTCTTCGCGACGCAGGATCTTGCGGATGATGCTGACGTATTCGCGGGTGCGGGCCAAAGGCTTGCTATACGGCTGGCCGTACCACCCCTCAACCACCTGCGGCCCGGACACACCGAGGCCAAGCATCATGCGTCCACCGGACATGTGATCCAGCGCCAGCGCCGCCATCGCGCAGGACGCCGGCGTACGCGCAGAGAGCTGTGCGATCGCGGTTCCAAGGCGAATACGGGACGTGTGTGCGCCCACCCAGGCCAGCGGCGTAAAGCAGTCATTACCCCAGGACTCCGCCGTCCACACGGAATCGAAACCAAGGCGCTCCGCCTCCTGTGCCATACCGACAAAATCCGGCGGCGGCTGTGCGCCCCAGTAACCCAGTTGCAGACCCAGTTTCAGTGAACTCATTGTGAGACCTCTATCGTCAGAATCATGTTCTCAACGCATTCGGTAAATACCGTTCGCGCATTCTTCTTCAGCAGGTGCCGCATCAGGGAGCGCACCAGCGCGGCGTCCTCCGCGGGCAACTTGTCGACATCGCTCATGCTCACGCGCGAGCCTGAACGCTTGCTGGCGATTTCCATTAAAATGGCACTCATCACAGTTGTAGAGACCCATTGCACCGTGTCCGCAAGGCGCTCATCCGTCCGCCCGGTTTGCGCCAATATACGGGCCAGGATTGCTATCTGGGCCAGCCATGCACTGGCGATATGCTGTTGCCAGCCGATGATGGTGAACAGGGCGGGATTGGCCAGAAAATAGTCGCGTGTGGCGAATGCCCAGTGGCGGATCTGCGACTGCCAGGGCTGATCCGGAATTTCAGGCTTGAAATCACGCAACATACGATCGGCCACCGCCTCCATCAGCTCATCCCGATCACTCGCATAGCGGTAGATCGCCATCGGCGTGATACCGAGGGCCTTGGCAATGGCGTTCAGTGAGAGGTCTTTTTCGGGCTCACGGGCCATGAGTTCGACGGCCTTGTCGACGATGTCCTCCAGCGACGTTTTTGGCGGCCTCCCGCGCCGTGTCACCGGAGTGCTCACAGTTTGCTCCATACGGGTGCGCGACCCTCCTGGAACGCCTGCATGGATTCTTCCATGCACCCGGAAAAGTACCCCAGAACCTGCGTGCGGTTTTCCAATTCCATGGCATGGCGCAGGCTGGGGGCGTCCTGATTGGCGCGAATGCCTTTCTTGGTCATCCAAACGCCATACTCACTGTTCTCGAGAATCATCTGTGCCAGACGGGTGGCTTCCGGGATCAGTTCATCAGCCAGTACCACCCGGGATACCAGGCCAAGCTCACGGGCTTCCGCGGCGGGGAAGACCCTTCCGGTCAGCATCAGCTCTGTCGCGGCGGAAACGCCGACAATACGCGGCAGCAGATAGCTGGTGCCCACGTCGCAGGAGGACAGGCCCGTCTTGATGAATACCGAGCCAAACTTGCCCACCTCGGCTGTAATGCGGATATCGCAGGCCAGCGCCAGCGCCAGGCCGCCACCCACCGCGGCCCCGTTGACGGCCGCAATGACAGGCTTGTCGCACTCCTGAATGGCCAATACCAACTCCGCCAGATACTCCTGGTACTTGTAGACATAGCCCAACTGGCCCATGCCCTCGGTGCCGGGCACCGAACCGGGCCGGGATCCACTGGACTTGAGATCTGCTCCCGCACAGAAGCCCTTGCCCCGCCCCGTGAGAATAACCACCCGCGTTTCGCGATCGTTGTTCAGGCCGCGAAACACAGCCAGCAACTCGCCGATCAGATTCTCATTCAGGGCGTTCAGGCGATCCGGCCTGTTCAGGCTGACCTCAAGCACTCCCTCTGCCAGCTGTCGTCTCAGCACCGTTTTCATAGTGTCGTCACTCGTGGTGTCATTGGTCGATCGTAGTTGATCGAGCTCATTACAAACAGGACCGCTCGGGGTTCAGCGCGATAGCCTGGCCCAACTGCTCCAGGGCGACATTAACACCGCCAGACAGCATCTCGTAGTGCCGCGCCCATACCGCATAGCGCCAGAGTGGGTAGTCACGGTCGTGCCCCAAACCACCATGCACATGCTGGCAGCCCGCCAGCACCCGATGGCCGGCGTCTGCCGCCCAGATGCGCGCCGTGAGCACATCCAGCTCGGCGTCCTCACCATTGTCCAGCTGTGTTGCCGCCGCGAGGGCAGCAAGGCGCAGGTTCATCAGGTCGATCCAGCAATCCGCCAGGCGCTGGGACACTGCCTGGAAACTGCCGATAAGCACACCGAACTGCTCCCGCTCGCAGGCATGGTTGCGGGCGAGCTGCAGTGCAGCATCCAGTACACCGGTCTGCGCCATGGCAGAGGCCATCGCCCCGCACTGGTCCAGCCAGGCCAGCAATTCGGCGCCACCCAGCCGCTGCGCGGCCACGGCGTCAACCTGCAGCAGTCCCAGCGGCTCCAGAGCGGTGCTTGTCTGAGCCTGCCAGGTGACTTCGTCACTGGAGACTTCCAGCAGGCACAGGCACCAGCCCTGCTCGTCGCGGGCGGGAACAACCAGGTGATGGCAGCCGCGCCCATGGGCAATGCCACCCAGCGACCCGCTGAGCCGACCGTTCACACAGCGCAGCGTATTGCCATCGGTACGTGTGGAAGCCGCCATCCAACCGTCAACAGCAAGCAGCGGCGCCAGCGCCGAAGCCCCCCGGCTGCGCTCAACAGCCAAAGCCGCCAGACCGTGAGCCAACAGCGGTATGGGCGCAGCCGTCGCGCCGACCTGCTCCAGAATCAGGCCGAACCCCAGCAGGCCCAGCCCACCGCCACCGGCCTCTTCACTGGCAGCCACCGCAGACAGGCCGGCCTCACGCAGGGTTTGCCAGAGTTCCTGATCGACGCGCTGCTCCCTTTCCTCTATTTCCCGCAAGCGTTCCACGGTGCTGCCGTCGGTCAGAATCTCGCGCGCGAGTTCGCGCACCTGTTGCTGCAGTTCCGTCAATGCAAAATCCATAACCCCTGCTCCTAGCGTTTGGCGCGCGGCAGGCCCAGTCCGAACTGGGCCACAAGATCGCGCTGAATTTCATTAGTGCCGCCAGCGAAGCCATACACTGGTACAGAGCGGTAAATCAGCTCAAGCTGTCCCTGCAGCAGCGCACCGGTGGAGCCGCGTTTGAGGATACCGTCGGGCCCCAGCACCTCGAGCAGGCTGCGGTAGCAGCTCAGAAAAATCTCGTAGCCGGACACTTTGATGGCGGAGGCATCAGCGGTTTCCAGGCTGCCATTGGCGATCGCCCAGGCCTGTTTGCGACAGGCAAGCTGCAGCACACGGAGCTGGCTGTAGACGGAGGCAAGCAGCCGCTGCACCCGGGGCTGCTCCAGCAGGGGCCGGCCATCCGCCGCCAGTGTGGTGCGCGCGTGCTCCAACGTCTGCTGGTAGAGCAGATTGGCTGTGCCGGGGTTCATCAGTGTCAGCCGTTCCCGATTGAGCTGGCTGGTGACCACGCGCCAGCCACCGTTTTCGGCGCCGATGAGGTTCTTGACAGGCACACGCACGTTGTCGTACCAGGTGATATTGGTTTCACCGTCACCCACGGTGTAGATGGGGGTGGCGGAAAAGCCTGGGGAATTGGTCGGGACCAGCAGAATGGAAATGCCCTTATGCCGCGGCAATGTTTCCGGATCTCCCGTGCGCACGGCGAGAAACACGTAATCGGCAAAATGTGCGAGCGAGGTATAGACCTTCTGCCCGTTGATCACGTACTCGTCTCCCTCGCGTACTGCAGTCGTGCGCAGCGCCGCCATATCGGTACCCGCCTGGGGTTCGGAGTACCCGATGGCGACCACAGTCTCACCCGCGAGGATGCGCGGCAGCAGGGCGTCACGAATCTCCGGGTCGGCAAATTCTGCGACGGCGGGGCCGATCGACTCCGTGGTCAGGTAGGGAAACGGGAGGCCGGCGCGCGTGACCTCCTCGATAAAAATGTACTGCTCAATCGGGCCATACCCGCGTCCGCCCCACTCTGTTGGCCAGCCCAGACCGATCCAGCCATCGGCGCCCATTTGCTGCATGGCTTTGCGCCAGAGCGGACCACCACCCTCGGTCGCCAGAGGCTGCTGAAGTTCCTCGCGCAGCGCCGGTGTCATCAGCACCTGCATATAGGCCCTGAACGCGTCACGCAGCTCCCGCTGCGCGGGTGAAAAGTCGATGTTCAAGCGTACACTCCCTGCAATCCCATTAAATATATTATATATATTATTTTACAGGGCCGGCCGCTGCAAGCCTTTCCACCACATTGGCGCAGGCCCCCGCAGGACGCGGGGGCCAAGACTACAGGTCCGCCTCTTCCCGCAGCCGTATCGGCCCCACGTTGGCCGGGAACTTGCCGACCATACCGGCATAGAAGTCGCGGAAATACTGCATGTCGGCTACCACGTTGCCGGTGGTCGAGAGGCCGGGCCCAAACCCTCCCCGTTTGCGGGAGAAATCCAGAAAGGAAGGCACGATGGGGACGTTGGCCTGGCGAGCGATGTGGTAAAAACCCGATTTCCAGTAGTCGGTGCGGTCTCGCGTGCCCTCCGTCGGCACCACCAGCACCAGCTGGTCTACCTGCTCGAAGGCTGCAACCATGGACGTCACCAGATTACCGGCGCGATGCCTGACGATGGGCATTCCGCCGAGGCCGCGCATGACCCCGCCAAAGGGCCAGACAAAGAGGCTGTGCTTGCCCATCCATCGCACCTTGATGTCGAAGGCGGCGGCGTACAGCAGCATCAACGGAAAGTCCCAATTGGAGGTATGGGGCGCCGCGATCAGGACATAGCGCGCATGTGCCGGAGGAGCACCCTCCAGGCTCCAACCCGCGGCGCGCAGCAGCCAGCGCGCGATTGTCTGCTTCATGTATCTGGCACTCCCAGAGCGGTTGCGGGTTGGGGCCCGGTCAGTTGGCGCCACATGGCAGCAGGCTTTTTCGTGAACGCGGAGTCTAGCAGACTTGCGGCATTTCCGGATGTGTCGTCCAGATAGTTGGACCGCCGCGCTGGCAGCCACACCGGGAGCAGCTAGTATGTGAAGTCTGCACGGTAAAAAATAAGGAGAATACGATGCAGCTACCGTTCTCAGCGCCGCGCCAAAGCGGCGCTCTGCGCGCCCACTTACTCACGCTGGCGTTGCTGCTGACCGCCTGCAGCGACGGCACCGACCATGGAAACGGAGGTGAACCTGAGCTGCTCGGTGCGTTCGCCGTCTCCGTACTGTCCAGCCCACCCGAGATGGTCAGCGGGGGAGAGGCGCGGGTCGGCATAGAAGTGCCGGCCGCGCTGCCACTGGAGAACGTGGTGGTGATGCTGGATGGAGAGGATATCACCGGGCAGTTCGAAGCACGCAGCGACGGCCACGGCCTGGAGGGCCGGGTTGTCGGGCTGGTGGTGGGTGACAACGCACTGGAAGTCAGCAGTAGCGCAAACAATGTCACCGCTGCCAGCATCACCCTGAGCAATCATCCTGCGAGTGGGCCAATCTTCTCCGGACCGCAACAGGCACCTTTTTTCTGCGCAACCGACCGTCACCTGGCCGATCTTGAGCTGGGCCCGGTGATTGATGAAAACTGCAGCGTGGAAACAGTAGTCAGTTACAAATACCTGACCGAGGGTGGCGCCTGGATGGATTACCCGGAAAACGGCGAACGCCCCGCCGACATCGCCACCACGACCACGATTGACGACCGCGAAGTCGACTTCATCGTACGCTGGGAACGCGGCAGCCTGAACCGTTTCCTCTACTCAATCGCCATGCTCTCGCCAGCGCCCCAAGAGGACGACGACCCCGACCTGAGCGTCTGGAACCAGCGGCTCATCTACTACTTCCAAGGGGGCGTTGCCATTGGCCACTACCAGGGTGGCCCCAGCCGTAGCCGGGCACTGTATACGGACGGTCTGGCCGCCGGGTACGCGGTGGCCTATTCCACTGGCACGAAAACGGGTACTCACTACAACCTCGAGCTCGGCGGCGAGACCGCCATCATGGTCAAGAGCCGTTTCGTCTCGGCCTATGGTGCACCCGAGTACACCGTTGGCGTCGGCGGCTCTGGTGGTGGCATTCAGCAGTACGTTTACGCCCAGAATCATCCAGGGCTGATTGACGCTGGCGTCCCCCAGTACTCCTATTCAGACATGGTCACGCAAACCATACACATCGGGGACTGCGAGCTGATTGAACGCTGGATCGATCTGCAACTGCGCGAAGATCCCGGCGGCAAGTGGGCGGATTGGAACAACCGCAGCTGGCTGATAGGCCTGAATGCAGTTAACGATGTACCTAACGACGTCGTCAGTTTCGGGCTCACACCCTGGGTCCCGCAGGGTTCCAGCGAGTGCACAGCCTCCTGGCGCGGCCTCTCGCCGCTGGCGCTGAACCCTCACTTTGGCGAGGCTCCCGGCATCACGCCAGAGCAGCAGGCCGAGGTGGAATGGACACACTTTGCTGACGTGATCAACATCTACGGTCGTGCCGAGGACGGCTTTGCCGCCACCACCTGGGACAACGTCGGCGTGCAGTACGGTCTGCAGGCACTGCTTGACGGCAACATCAGCCCTGACGAGTTCATCGATCTGAACTGGAATATCGGCAGCTGGAAGAACGAACCGGACATGGTGCAGGAGGGCTGCCCCTTTATCATCGACCTGTGCTTTGCCCTGACCGACGACGAGCCGCTGTACCCCAACCAGATCGACCCCTGGAGTTGGCGCAATGCCACAACCGCGACGGAGGACACACCGGCGCCACGCAAGCGCGCCGACCCGGGCGCGATCCGGGCCGCATTCGATTCGGGGATGGTGCAACGGGGCGAGGCGGAAATACCTTTCATCGACCTGCGCCACTACCTGGAGGACGAGCTGGACATGCACAACACGATCCAGTCCTTCGTCACACGACAGCGCCTCCTGAATCACGATGGTGATGCTTCCAACCAGGTGATCTGGTTCATCGACCGCAATCCGAACGGCAGCGACTACGACAACACCATGCAGGCGTTTGCCGTGCTCGACGAGTGGGTGGCCAACATTCATGCCAACCCGGATAGCCCGGTGGGCGCCAACCGCCCTGCTGCTGCGGTGGACAGCTGCTTTGACAGCGACGGCGAACTGATCGCCAGCGGAGAGACGGTATGGGACGGCATCCTCAATGACCGGCCCGCCGGCAGCTGCACAGAGCGCTTTCCACCCTACAGCACATCGCGCATCGTCGCCGGTGCGCCCATCACCGGTGACGTCTTCCGTTGCGCACTGCAGCCCCTTGACGACGCAATTGATGCGGGCCTTTACGGCAGCTGGGAACCGTCCGCCGAGGAGTATGCAAAGCTGCAGGCCATCTTCCCCGATGGGGTCTGCGACTACAGCCAGCCGGGCGTCATCGACTAGGCAACGTACAAGCGTCGCACCGTTTCAGCGGGTGCGGCGCTCTCTTGACACCACGCGCACTCTCGCACCCGGACGTGCCCCTCGCCAACCGTGCGCGCGCGGACACCAACAATTGCGCTATGCTGCGCTGGCATCGCATACCGACAGGAGTCTCGCGTGGATCAGAACCTGCTGTACATCATCGCCGCCGTACTGGTACTGGGCGTGGGGGCCCAGTGGCTCTCCTGGCGACTGAAGCAGCCCTCTATCCTTGCCCTGCTGGTGCTGGGCATCATCGCCGGACCCGTCACCGGACTGCTCCGACCCGATGAACAGTTCGGTGACCTGCTCTTCCCCATGGTGTCTCTCGGGGTGGCACTGGTGCTATTCGAAGGTGGCATGACGCTGAAGTTCCGAGACCTGAAGGGCCACGGACGGGTAGTCACCAACCTGGTGAGCTGGGGGGCCCTGCTTAACTGGGTGCTGATGGCGGTAGGCTGCTGGCTGCTGGCCGACTTCTCCCTGCCTGTTGCCCTGCTGTTTGCGGCACTGGTCGTGGTCACCGGGCCGACTGTAATCAACCCGTTGTTGCGCACCATGCGCGCCAAGCCGGAGGTCAGCCAGGTGCTGCGCTGGGAGGGCATTCTGATTGACCCGGTGGGCGCGCTGCTTGCCGTTCTGGTCTTCCAGTACATCCTCTCAGGCGTGGATTCGTGGGCCGTGTTTGCCCAGAGCATCGGCGTCGGCCTGGTGGCGGGTTTTGTTGGCGCCCTCAGCCTGGGGTTCGTGTTGCGCAAACACTGGGTTCCGGAATACCTCATCAACGTGGTCACCCTGGCCTGGGTCATCATGATGTTCGCCGGCAGTGATTACGTCGCCCACGAATCCGGCCTGCTCACCGTTACCGTGATGGGCATCTGGCTGGGCAATATGAAAGACGTGGGCGTGAGTGAAATACTCAGCTTCAAGGAAAGCCTGTCGGTGCTGATTATCTCGGTGCTGTTCATTGTGCTGGGCGCGCGGGTTGATCCCCAGGATATTCTCGCCACCGGCTGGAACGGCGTGATCGTGCTGCTGGTGGTGCTACTGGCGCGGCCGGTCGTGGTATGGGCATCCGCCATCGGCGGCAACTACAGCTGGCGCCAGAAAGCGCTGCTGAGCTGGGTTGCACCGCGCGGTATTGTTGCCGCAGCCGTCTCCTCACTGTTTGCGCTGCGACTCGAAGGCATCGACTACCCTGGCGCCTCGGACCTGGTGGCCTACACGTTCCTGGTGATCATCGCCACCGTCGTGCTGCAGAGCCTCACCGCCGGCGCGGCGACCCGTGCACTGGGCCTCGCCGAAGCGGAGCCGAACGGCGTACTGATTGTCGGCGCGAATGCCGTGGCTCGGGCCGTGGCCCAGGCCCTGGTACGGCAGGGTTTCCGGGTAAAACTCGCAGACACCTCCTATGAAGAGATTCGCAGCGCACGCATGGCGGGACTGGAAACCTATTACGGCGATCCGATTTCCTCCCACGCCGACCAGTATCTGGAACTCGTGGGCATTGGGAGACTCTTCGCCATGTCCCGGCGCGCGCGTTGGAACACGCTGGCCTGCCTGAAATACCGCAGCGAGTTCGGCCCGAAGAAGGTTTTCAGCCTGCGCAACGCGGAAGAGCGTGAAGTCAGCGAGCGTGAACGGCCCGCGGACGAATTCCGCGCACCGCGTCTCTTTGGCAGCGAAGTCACCTACCAGAAGCTGGCCAGCCTGCTGGCGCGTGGCGCGGAGATACGGGCGATCAACCTCAATGCAGAGTTTGACCTCGTCGCCTACAAAGAAAAAAATGGCACCAGCATGATCCCGCTGTTCACCCTGACAACTGACGGCAAACTGCGCGTCATCAACGACGATGCACCCGTGGAGGAGCTGGCCGAGGGCAAGCTGCTGGCGCTGGTCTGGTCTACAGAGAGCCTGTAGCCGACGTCCGAAATGACCCACCCCATACCACTATTAATGGTCAACGAGGGAAGAGCACACCATGGATATCAACAACAAGCATATCGCTATCACGGGCCCCACGGCGGGCATTGGCCGCAGCGCCGCCCTCACCCTTGCCGGCAAGGGAGCGGTACTCACGCTGCTGTGCCGCAATCTGGAAAAGGGTGCGGCGCTCAGCCGGGAGATCGTCGCAGCGGGCGGGGCTGAGCCCAGCGTGGTACAGCTTGACATGGCAAGCCTGGCCAGCGTTCGCGCCGCCGGCGAAACGTGCCTGTCCCAGGGGCGGCCGATAGACATACTCCTCAACAACGCGGGCCTGATGAATACCAGCCGCAAGACGACGGTGGACGGCTACGAAGAGACGCTCGCGGTGAACCACTTCGCGCCCTTCCTGCTCACGGGCCTGCTGCTGCCCGCATTGATGGAAGCGCCCAGCGCACGCATCGTCAACGTTGCGTCTGCCGCGCACGCGTTTGTCCGCGGCATGCATTTCGATGACATGCAGGCGGAGAAGAACTACAAGGCGTTTCGCGAATATGGCCGCTCCAAGCTGGCGAACATTCTGTTCACCCGAACCCTGGCACAGCGTCTCGAGGGGCAGCCGATCACGGTCAACGCCCTGCACCCCGGCGCGGTAGCCACCTCACTGGGCCAGCAGAATGACGGCTTCCTGAAGAACATTGCACCGGCGTTCATGAAGATATTCTTCCGCTCCCCGGACAAGGGTGCCGAGACATCTGTGTATCTGTGCACCAGCGATGACGTTGCAGACACCAGCGGTGAGTATTTTGCCAACTGCAAGCGGGTGCGTCCGCGTCCCTGGGCCAGAGACGATGCGGCCGCGGCTAAGCTGTGGGCGTATACGGAAGACTGTACCGGATTCACCTACCCCATCTGATACGGGCCGACGTTCGGAACGCACCGGCTAGAAGGTGCGCAGATAGCTGAGCGAGTAGGCGCGAAAGTTTTCATCGCTGTCGTTGAGGGAGCCCTGCTCATAGGCGAGCTTAAACGCATTGCGCCGGTTGAAGGGGAATACCAGGGTGAATCCCGCTTTACTGTCGCGCTGCAGGTTATCCAGGCGCCGGCCGCCCAGCGTGCTTCGTCCTCCGCGATAGAAGTTCGCATCCAGCGATACCCAAAGTCCCGGATGGATCTGGCGCACGAGATGCGTCTCGACCGAGTACAGCGCAGCCTGCTCCCGCCGCAAGCCCAGAAAGTTGTCGTTGTCCTGAAACCACCAGCCGCCCGCCTCAAGCTCCCATATCCACTGGTTTCCGATAGGCAGGATGTAACCCAGCTCCAGCTTGGTTGCCCAGCGGTTCGCACCGACATTCAGCAGCCGCTCAGGGTCGTAGCGGCCCGTCGGTGCCACAATGCGCAGGCTGCCGCCAAGCAGGGGGCGGGGCGACCGCAGCATCTCGGCAAAGGCCTTACGATCCATGGCGGGCGCACCGGAAAAGTTGACCGACAGTGTTGCAGCGATATCCCCGAGGCCATCATAGTCGCGAGACACCGTGCCCAGCCCATCAATCTCTGCTGAGGAGCGGCCGCTGGCATAAGGCGCATCTACCACAAAGGTCGCGGTGCGCCCCGCGAGGGAGAAGGTCTGGCGAACACTGAGCTGTGCCGTGGTAATGGACGAGTTAAGGCCGGCAATCGGCAACGAGGGATCGGGAATGGTGTCGCCCCGGGTATGCGCAAACCCGAGGGCACCGATCTGCGTGCCCTGTGGTGCGGGCCAGTAGGCGCGGGGAGAAAGCTCCTGTGCCAGTGGCCTCGAGCTCACTGACATCAGCAGTAGCAGGAGTGCAACGACTTTCCCGGTTGTTCGCGCCACGCCATCCTCCCCGCCGTGTCATGCCTGGCCATGCGACAAAGAAAAGGTTACATCAGTGGGGGGACCCAACACCACCGGGCAGCCCTGGCACCCGCGGCGGGGGCCCTGGCATCAGAGGCGGAAGCGCGCGCCGATTTCAAAAGAGCGCTCGGGCCCCACGTAGATACCCTGGCGCAGGCCCGTGATATAGCGTTCATCTGTCAGGTTTTTCACCGCACCGAACACCGTCAGGCTGCTGCTGAATTCATACTCAGCCATGAAATCCAGCAGCGTATAGGAAGGCATCTTGCCACCCCAGATACCGCCGGCTGCGTTGTCGGGGATATCAACCTGGTTGCTTGCATCACCGAACTGCGAGCCACGGTAGTGGGCGGTCAGCGCGGCATTCCACTGGCTGCCACGGTAGTTAAGGGCCAGATTGGCCAGATGCTCCGGTGCATAGGGCAGCCTGTTCCCCGCAAACTCCCCAGTCTGGAAGTCCGACTCAGGCACCCAGGTCGCGTTGGCATCCACGCTGAAGCCCGCGCCCAACTCATAGCCGAGGATCAGCTCCATGCCTTTATGCACCGTTTCGCCGGCATTGGACTGGGACAGGTTGGGATCGCTGTTGCCCGTGACCACCTGGTTGTCGAAATCCATATAGAACGCAGCGACTTCATAGCTCAGCTTGCCCTGCAAGCCACGAATGCCGACCTCATAATTGTTAGAGCGCTCGCCGTCCAGGCTCTGGTCCGTGAGGCCGTCCAGCGCCACGCCATTTGCCGCCGGCGAGAACGCGCGGTAGAGGCCGCCGTAGAGCTGGGCCGTGGGGGTCAGTTCGAAGGTTGCGCCGACCCCGGGCAGGAGCTCAGTGTTGGAAGTTTTGGCCGAGGCGTTGTTCTCGGTCAGCACCCGACGCTTCTGCTCATAGGATTCGATTCGCAGCCCCGGTGTCACTGCCAGCCGCTGGGTCAGCTCGGTACGGTTCTGCACGTGCACTGCGATGCTGTCGGCGCTATCCACGATATGGCGGTCATTGATACCGGTGCGATCGGCGTCCCGAGTGGCGCGTATGCGCGTGTCGTCCGACTCCTCGCTCATCACCCGGAAACCGATTTCCGCGGCATTTTCCAGGCCGAAAAGCTGGTGATCCAGCTGCAGGCGTGTCTCCAGGCCGAGCCGCTCAAAGGACCGGTTGTTGCCGGTGAGGGTGTCGGTATAAACCCAGCGACCCGCCTCGTTGGAGGCCGCTGTATCGACATTGTAGCGCCAGTAATCCCGCGACACCTCGCTCCAGTAGGCCACGGTTTGCAGCCTGGCGTTATCGTTGATGCGCCAGGCATGATTGAGGTCGAAGGCCACACGATCGGTCAGGAAGTAGTCATCTGGCGCCGGGTTGTAGGTTGCGCCGGCCTCATAGTCACCGAGCAACAGGCCGCGGTAGGAAATGTTGGCGTCATTTTCGTACCAGGAGAACTTCACACCCACCTCCTGGCTGTCGCTGAGCGCCATGCCGGACTTGACGAGAATGTCCGTCATTTCGTAGTCCTTGTCCATGAAGCCGTCGCTTTCTGCGCGGGTCGCCACAAGCCCGGCAAAGGCATCGCCAGAGGCGCTGCGACCTCCCGCCTCCAGGGAGGCTTCGCGGGTATCGAAAGAGCCAAGCCGACCCGACAGCAGAACACCGTCGTCCGGTGTCTTCGTCTGGTAGTTCACCACGCCACCGATGGTGGAGGGGCCATAGCGCAGGGACGCCGACCCTTTCAGCACTTCGATGCGTTCGACACGCTGAATGCGGGGGTTGAAATACCGCTCGTTGCCGATAAACAGGCCCGGGGCCACAGGCACACCGTCTTCAAGAATCAGGGATTTTGACTCACTGGCCGACAACCCGCGAATTCCCAGATTGGCTACAATCGCCGTCTCGTCTTCCGTTGTCGCATTGATGCCGGCGACGCGGCGCAGCGCGTCATCGGTGGACAGCGGCTGGATCAGCTCCAGCGCCTCCCGGTCAATCAGCACCACCGAACCCGTCTGCCGCGACACGGCATCGTCGCTTTTGCCGATAACCTCGATCACCGGCATGGGAAATTCACCCCCCTCCTGCGCGGCAAGGCCGGATGGCAGCAAAATGGCGGCAACAGCAAGGGTGAGCACCCGTTTCGGTGGGCGCGAGGGCATGGTGTTCATAGGTTACTCCAGGATCAGGCCCAGGCGGTTTCCGATGTGGGCTTGAGTTCAAAGAAAAGGGATTCAGCAACCGTCTCGGCTATCACTTCTTCAGCGCTGTCCTTGCAGGTACCGCAACATGTACCCACCTCCAGGCGGGCCTGAATGTCTTCATAGCGGACGGCGCCCTGCTGGACTTCGGCGCGGATGGCGGAGTCGGTCACTCCGCGGCACAGACAAATAAACATGCAATAACCTCCTGACTGCACCCAGTGTAGACGAATGCGAATAATTGTCAATTGCGTGTGGTATTAATTGTCAGTCTCGAACACAGAAATGGGCCGCCGAGCTTGACGGCCGGAATCCGTGGTCTCCCGACGCCAAGTTGACTACACTGCAGGGGAAACCCACCACACAAGGAGCAGAGCGTGAAAGGTGACAAGCAGGTCATTGCCTTCCTGAACCAGGCACTGAAAAACGAACTCACGGCCATCAATCAGTATTTCCTGCACGCGCGAATGTTTGAAAACTGGGGGCTGAACAAGCTCAATGAGAAAGAGTACGAGGAATCCATCGATGAAATGAAGCACGCCGATCTGCTGATCAAGCGTATTCTGTTCCTCGAGGGGCTGCCTAACCTGCAGGACCTCGGCAAACTGTACATTGGTGAAAACGTTGCAGAAATCCTGCAATGCGACATGAAACAGGAAGAGCTGGCCATTCCGCTGTTGCGCGAGGCCATCGTGCACTGTGAATCGGTCTCTGATTTCGGCACCCGCGACCTGTTCTCCGAGATCCTGAGGAGCGAAGAAGAGCACGTCGACTGGCTGGAGACGCAACTCGAGCTCATCGAGCGCGTCGGTATACAGAACTACCAGCAGTCCATGATCTAGAAGGAAAAAGCCCGCCCCAGTCTCTGCGGCGGGCCTGTGTTACCGCGCGCGACGCACTCAGTCGCAGCCGCCACTCAGGCTGTTCAGCCAGTCACGCACCAGTCCTACGGCTTCGTCATGAATAATGCTGCGGCCGATTTCCGGCATGCGCACATTGGGCTCGTTGGAGTTCATGCGAAACACGGTGATGGACGCATCGGCATTGCCCGGCACAAGAGCATACTGCAGGCCACCTGAGCCTGCCCCGGCAGCAACGGGGGGCTTGCAGACACCGTAGGTGGCGTTCACCTCGCGCCAGAACTCGGTGAACATGCCGGAGTTGCTGGCAAAGCCGCCGGGGCTATGGCAATGGGCGCAGTTGATGTCCAGGTAGGCCTTCACGCGTGACTCGAGTGGCTTGCCCACGTCTTCCCAATCAGGCGCCGTATCGATGGCCGCGAGATCTGCCGGCAAACCCACCAGGACACCTTGATCCGCCATATGCGCCAACTGGTTCTTCAGGGTGCCGTCGTACAAGCGCTCGCGGTTAAGGAACCGCGCCTTGGGCCCGATAGGCAGGTTGACGGTCTCCGTGTTCACGCCACTGCCCGTTTCCGCCCGGGTCATGCCGTGGCAGGTTTTGCAACTGTTGGCATCGGGAATCACGTACTCGGTGCTGCGCGTGCTGCCGTCACTGTGAATCCACTCCAGCGAGCGGCGGCCTCCCGCCACCGCCAGGTCGGCGCCGCTGCCATCCTCGCGCCAGATATAGGGCAGTGTTGCCCACCCATCCCGGCGATGAATCAACAGACGGGTTTCGATAATCTCCTCGCCCGCCGCCGGATTCAGGAAGTCGTTGGGCATGGCGAAGGTCTTGGCGATGATGGTGCCCACCGGAAAATCGAATACGTTCTGACTGTTGTAAGCAGCTTGCAGACCGTCTGGCACGTAGATGAAGCGGTACTTGCTGGCATAGTCGGTAAACAGTGCGCTGGTCAGCTCGTAGCCGATACCGTCGTTGGCGGCTGAGCGCGGCTCCAGCGCATCCGCAAACAGGTTGTAACCGGCAAGCTCCCGACAGCTGACTTCCGCCGCATCGAAATTGGGGTCGCTGCCCTCGGGGGTACACAGTGCCGCGATTTCATCTTCGGTGAGGGGGCGCTCGCCCTCTGCAATCTCTTCCGGGGTATCCAGTACTACCGCGGTCAGTGATGCATGCGCGCAATCAAAGAAGGCGGGATCCACGCTCGGGCCACCGCCGCCGGGCTGGAACACAACGCCCAGACGAACTGAGGCTTTTTCGGAAACACAGATACGGTCCGCATCCGGGAACGCACCTTCCGCTTCACCCAGCCCGTCATAGACCACCTCAGGCAGGCCATCTAGCGCGGCGAACAGCCCGGCAACATCCGCCGCAAGGTCCGCGGGTGCGTAGGCATTGTTGGCGTACAGGTTGTCGTGCACGTGGATGCGGCGCGGATCCGGATCGTAGCGCACATCATTCGTGGTCAGGCCGCTGATGTCGTAGCTGACGATGGCCACCGCCATGGACTGGTTGTTTTCAATGCGGTTACCAAAAATCTCCACATCGTCAAACGCCATGGCGAGTATGCCGGTGCCCGCCGGCACAACACCCACGATATTGCCCGCTGGCGCAAAGTTGGGGGTATTGTTATCGCGGATGGTATTGTCGAAAATCCGCGCGCGCGCACCGTCCACAGACAGGTTCGGCAGGTCGAATACCAGAATGCCGCCCGTGTTGTTCTCCGCAACGTTGTCGTACACATCCGAGTCTGTGGAGTTCTCGATCTCAATGCCCGCCACGTTCAGGGAGACATTGTTGCGGCGCACGATGATCTTGTCCGACTGGCCGACATAGATCCCCGCATCGCTGGCGCCGATGACCACACAGTCTTCGATCAGCACGTTCTTGGTCTGTACCGGGTACAGCCCGTAGGCACCATTGCTCTCACAGGCGCCACAGGTCCATTCCACGCGCACCGAACGCAGTGTCACACCGTTGGAGAATTTGAACTTGATGCCATCTGACGGCGCGTCGATCACCGCGAAATCTTCCAACACCACGTTGTTACTGGTGACCAGGATACTCTCGCCACCCGACACCTGGCTGCCGAAGTCGAGCAGGGTTTCACCATGACCCTGGCCGCGTACGGTAACATTGTCCACATCCAGCGACAGCTGGGCGTCCAGCTCAAATTCTCCAGCGGGCAGTTCGATGGTCTGCCCGGGCTCAACGTTGATAAAGGCCTCTATCAACCGCCGCTGGAAATCTTCGCCGGGCTCGATGACGACCAGGTCGGGGTCCGGCACCTCCTCGGGCGTCACCTCAGGTGGCGGTGGCGCAGCAGACCCGCCGCCATCCGAGCAAGCCGTCAGTGACGCCAACCCGAGCAACAGCAGAGTGGACAGAACAGAGTTTCTGGCGAATATCTTCATGATGCTCCCGGTTTATTATCTTTAGAATTGGAGTTCCGCCTGCCTATTTATCACAGGCGGAGTAAATCACAAAGCCACGTCAGGCGATCGCTACCAGTTCGATGTCAAACGTAAGGTCTTTTCCGGCCAGCGGATGATTGGCATCCAGCACGACCACCTCGTCACTGACTTCGGCGACCCGCACCGGGATCGCCTGACCGTCGGGGGTTTGCATCTGCAACTGCAAGCCCGGTTCCAGCGGAATATGCTCGGGGATCTGCGACCGGGCCACTTCCTGCCGGGCCTCGGCAGCCGGCTGGCCGTAGGCCTCGTCTGCCGGCACATTGACCTGCTTTTTGTCACCGACGGCCATGCCCTCGATGGCCCGATCCAGGCCGGGAATGATCTGCCCGGATCCCACTTCGAACTGCAATGGGTCGCGACCATCGCTACTGTCGAATACGGTGCCGTCGTCCAGGGTACCGGTGTAATGAATGCTGACGTTGTCGCCTGCTTTGGCTGCGCTCATATTGTGCTCCTGATTGCGTAGGGACAGGGGAAACTACGCAGTGCCTGGCGCAGTAACTCGCGAATGCTCCAGTTTAACGGCTGCAATGAGGATGTAAACCGAAGGCACTGAAAACCTGCGCCAGGGCAGGCGGCAGGGGAGAAACGGTAATAGTGGTGCCGCGGGGCACTGGCGAGGGGCCCGGGAGATCAGTATCTTGCTCACGACCACCGGCGCAAGTCCGGTACAACCGTTTTGCAGGAGCTGACTCATGATGGCGTTGGGAGCCGTACTCATCGGCCTGGTATTGCTGGTCTGGAGTGCCGACCGCTTTGTATCGGGCGCGGCGGCAACGGCCTGGCATTTCAACGTGCCGCCGCTGCTGATCGGCATGGTCATCATCGGTTTCGGCACATCGGCGCCCGAGATGGTCGTCTCCGCCATTGCCTCCAGCCAGGGGAATCCGGGCCTGGCACTGGGCAATGCCTACGGCTCCAACATCACCAACATCGCGCTGATTATCGGCGTCACCGCTGTGCTCAGCCCCCTGGCCGTGCACTCGCAGATCCTGCGCAAGGAGCTGCCGATACTGCTCGCTGTCACGGCGCTGGCAGCCTGGCAGGTGGTCGACGGCGTCATCACCCACCTTGAGGCATTCCTGCTGCTTGGCCTGTTCGTCCTGCTGATGGGCTGGTCTATCCACCAGGGCCTGCGGGGCGACCGCGATACGCTGGCCATTGAGGTCACTGCGGAGCACGCGTCTACCCAGCACATGCCGCTGGGACGCGCGCTGTTCTGGCTGCTCGCCGGCCTGCTGCTCCTGATTGCTGCTTCGCGCCTGCTGGTGTGGGGCGCGGTGCTGATTGCCGAGGGCCTGGGGGTCAGCGACCTGGTGATCGGGCTCACCATCGTGGCGGTTGGCACGTCGCTTCCCGAACTCGCGTCCTCGGTGATTGCCGCGCGCAAGGGTGAAAGCGACATCGCGCTGGGCAACGTGATCGGTTCCAACCTGTTCAACACGCTGGCGGTGGTGGGCATCGCGGGCGGTATTGCCGAGATCGACGTGCCGCCGGAGGTGCTTGGCCGGGACGTACTGAGCATGGGGGCCCTGGCGCTGCTGTTGTGTGTGATGGGCTATCGACGCCGCGGACCGGGCCGCATCAACCGGCTGGAGGGCGCCCTGCTTATCCTGTGCTTTGTCGGTTATACCAGTTGGGTGCTTGTCTCCAGCGGCTCATGATCCGAGCTTGCGCAGCAGGGCCTCAAAATCTTCGGCCGGCAGCGGCTTGCTGAAGTAATATCCCTGAAACTCGTCACAGCCGTTGTCCTTGAGGAACTGCCACTGCGCCTCCGTCTCCACGCCCTCGGCGATGGTGCGGAACCCAAGTCCGCGAGCCACGCCGATAATGGCCAGCGCGATAGCCTGGTCCTCGGCGTCCTCTGCCACCCCGTCGACAAAACTCTTGTCGATTTTCAGCTTCTGTACCGGATAGCGCTTGAGATAACTCAATGAGGAGTAACCGGTGCCGAAATCGTCAATCGACAGCACGACGCCGCGCCGATGCAGGTCAGCCAGCGTTGCCAGTGTCTTGCCGGAGCTCTCCATGGCAATGCGCTCGGTGAGCTCGAGATCCAGCAGTTCCGCCGGCACGCCAGCGTCGGCGAGCATCTGACTTACCATCTCGGCGAAGTCTTCGCGGTAGATCTGCATGGCGGAGAGGTTCACAGCGACGGGCCCAACAGGCAGCCCCGCTGACTGCCACAGCGCCTGCTGGGCTATGGCGGTACGCAACACCCAGCTGCCGATATCCAGGATCAGCCCGCTCTCCTCGGCGATGGGGATAAACCGTGACGGCGGCACGAAACCCAGCTCAGGGTGCTGCCAGCGGATCAGGGCCTCAACGCCGGTGATCTCTCCTGTCGTCAGACTGACTTGCGGCTGGTAGTGCAGGCTGAGATCGCCTTTGGCCAGAGCCTCCCTGAGCTGGTTCTCGATCTGCAGCGTTTCATTGGCATGCACGCGCATCTCGTCTTCGAACACGCAGAATACATTGCGCCCGGCGAGCTTGGCACGCGAGAGCGCTGCGTCTGCGGCCTGCGTCAGCTGATCGAGGTCTCGGCCATGCTCCGGGAAGCAGGCGATGCCGATGCTCGCGGTAACGCTGAGCCGTTGCGCCTCCAGCTGCAGGGGCTCGGCGATGCGACTGAGCAGGCGTTCCGCCACCTGGACGGCGCCTGCTTCGCCAACGCCGGGAAGCAGGAGGAAAAACTCGTCTCCCCCCATGCGGCTCAGCGTGGACTCCAGGTTCAGCTCGGCGCTCAGGCGGCTCGACAGCGCGGTGAGCACAGCATCCCCCACCGCGAGCCCGAGCGATTCGTTGATCAGCTGGAAACGGTCGAGATCGATATAGAGCAGTGCCAGCGGCGTGGCACTCGCGGCAGCGGCGGTCACCGCCAGGCGCGTCCGCTCGTGCAGCAATTCCCGATTGGGCAGGCCTGTGAGCGTGTCGTAGTGGCTGAGGAAGCGGATGCGGTCCCGGTTGTCGCGATGCTCGGTAATATCGGTGGAGATACCACAGAGCGCGTAGACCTTGCCTTCAGCGTCATACAGCGGGATTTTCACCGACCAGAATACGGAGGTCTTGCCGCTGCTGCGGATGGTCTCCACCTCTTCGCGCTCCTCGGAAATACCCGAGGTGAGCACCTTGCGGTCGTTCTCGCGAATACGGGCCACGCTATCCGGTTCAAACAGGCGCTCGTCGCCCTGACCGATAATGTCCTCGCGCTCGACCCCCCAGGTCGCAAGCACCTGTCGATTCACGAACAGGTACTTGCCCTCGAGATCCTTCAGGTAGATGCAGGCACCCACATTCTCAAGGATGGTGGACAACAGCGACTCACTTTCCCGCACCGCCTTTTCATAGCGCGTACGCTGTTCCTCCCGATCAAAGTTGTCGAGTGCGAAACTGATATCTGCGCTCATCTCACGCAGGAGCGCCGTCGCCTCCTCGTCAAACACGTTGCGATGCGCATGGTAGACACTGAACACAGCAAACGGCTTGCCGCCCCGGGGAACCGGAAACGCGGCCGATGAGCGCCAACCGAACTCGCGCGCCCGATCGTGCCAGGGTTCGGTCAGTGAAGAGTCGAGGTAGTCGTTGATGATCACCGGCCGGTTCTCCCGCGCTGCGGTGGCCATGGATCCGCCTCCGCCAGGATGGTTGGCATCAATGGACAGGGACTTGCTGTCGAAGTATTCACGTCCCTCCCCGGCACCGGCGACGCCGACAATCGCACCACTTGCGGCATCAATGCGACCGACCCAGGCCAGGGTAAAGCCACCAAAACGAACCGCCACATTACAGACCAGGGGCATCAGCTCCGCCTCGCTGTCCATGCGTACAATGGACTGGTTGACTTCACTGAGTGCGTGATAAAGGCTGGCGAGACGTTCCGCGCGCCGGTCGCTGCGGTCGCGGCCGCGGGCTATCACCAGCACCAGCAACGCCAGGGCAAGGCTGGCGGAACCACCCGCCACAAACATCGCGGAGGAGCCCCCCGGCGCCCGCGACGCGGCGCGGAAGGCGGGCGTGGAGCTAATATAGAACGTCCAGCTGCGGGTACCCACCGTGACGCTGTGCTCCGCCTGCACCTCACCCGCGGCGGCGCGGGCCGCATGGGATACGGCGTCCGACAGATACAGCCGATTACCCGGATCGCGCGGGTCGCCGTCGTAAATGTCAAAATCCAGGTCGGCATCAATCTCCCTCGCCATACCCTCAATCAGGTCACTGACGCGGAAGGGCACGTCGACATAGCCGGTGATTCTGGCCCTGCGCTCCGCCAGTGTGTCCGGCACTGCCGACGCACCGTACACCGGCAGGTACATCACAAAGGACGGAGACTCGGGATTCTCCGCCGCCGGTGCATCACCTTGGTCCTGCACCAGTTGCAGCGGGCGGGTGATGACGATATCGCCGAGGTCACGCGCTTTCTCTGCGGCGGCGCGAGCCACCGGAAGCTGGTAGACATCAAGGCCGATGGCGCGCAGGTTGGCACCCGCCAATGGCTCGATGTAGATGATTGGCGCCAGCACCTCGCCCGGGTTCTCCGGTCGAATGCTGTAGTCCACCGGCAGTTGTGCAGCCATCTCCTCCAGGTGCTTGTCCAGCTGGCTGCGTCGCACCAGTTGCACCCAGGCGATTCCCTGCAGGCCTGCCAGCTCCGTCGTGGCATTCAGGGCCCTCGCGTAGGCCAGGAACTCGGGATACTCAACGCTTTCCGAGCCCTGGAAAAAACCCTGCAGACCGCGCATCACCACAGAGTAGGTGTGCAGCTGCTTTTCCGCTACGGCAATCAGGCGTTGTGACTCGGCAGTGAAAGCTGCAGACAGCAGCGCCTGCTCACGTTGCTGGTATTGCTGCCAGGTGGCGATCGTAAGCGCCATACCCAGGGACAGCACGAACACGGATAACAGTGCTGGCACCAGATTGGCAAAGCGGTATTTTCTGACAGCCTTCATGTGTTTTGCCGCGACGCGGCGCTATTTCCGGTTTCGACCCTCATACGGTCCATGTAAGCATGAGGAAAATAGTCCCGCAATCACTCTTGGTGCAATTCATACAATTCCCTCCCCGGCCACCGGTACCCTGTCGTTGACGGTGGGCAAAATCGGGGCAAGTCGCTACACACGCGTGAATATTTCTCCTCACGACACTTGACGCAGCAGGCCCCGACAACGTTAAACTGCGGTTGCAGGTTTTCGATAACATACAATCACTGCGCAATCCAACACACTGTGTTGGCAGGTTACCCCGGCGCCCCTCCGGAGCGCTGATAATAACGATTACGGAGCCTCACCATGCCGAGATATATGCACACACCCATCGCCGCCGCGCTGATCGCGGCCACGTCGATCCCCTTCATTTCCGCAGTTCAGGCCCAGGGTCTGGCACTGGAGGAAGTCGTGGTCACCGCACAACGTCGGGAGACGCTGCTGCAGGAAACCCCCATCGCGGTGACCGCGTTCAATGCCGAGCAGATTGCCGACCTCGGCATCTACAATGTCACGGACCTGAACGGGCTGGTGCCGAACACCAACGTACAGAAGCAGCCCTCGTCCAACTCCAACATGTCGATTTACATCCGGGGGGTGGGCAGCGGTGAAACCTCGCTGATGACCGACCCGAAAACGAGCTTCTACCTCGACGGCGTCTACATGAGCAAAACCGTCGGCGCGATTTTCGATATCGTTGACCTGCAGTCCATCGAAGTACTGCGCGGCCCACAGGGCACACTCTTCGGCCGCAACAGCACCGGCGGTGCTGTGAACGTCACCACACGCAAGCCCACCGGCGAACTGGGTGGGCGCGTGGAGGTGAGCGTCGGCAATGATGGTTATCGCCGCCTCACGGGCTCCGTCGACCTGCCGCAAATTGCGGACATGCTCTCGGTCAAGGTTTCCGGCAGCAAGATGGAATATGACGGCTGGGCGACCAACGAATTCCCTGGCGTCAACCCCAACCTGGCGAGTGAAGACAACTCCTCCTACCGTGTGGCGTTGCGACTGGAGCCCACCGACGGGTTGACCATAGACTATTCCTATGACGACACTGACAACACCGGGGTACCCACACCGTATCAGGTGACCAAGGTGAAGGACTCCATCTACAACGGTTTCACCACCACCCCCTTCCCCTACACCTTCCTTGGCGGCGAAATCTTCCAGCAGATGGCGGCCACGGTAGGCGACCCCACCAAGCGTCGTGAGACCTTCATGCTCGAGGGGTCCAGCGAAGAATGGCTGGAAGTGCAGGGCCACAACCTGACGGTTGCCTGGGAACTTGACCCCTTCACTCTCAAATATATCTACGCCAACCGCGACACCGACTCCGGCTACGACTCCACCGACCTTGATGGCGGAGCCTACACGATGCGTGACCTGCTGTACGGTGGCGGCGCAGAGATTCCGACACAGGGCTTCCAGGCCGGCATTCCCGAAGGCTGGATTAAAATGGAAAGCCACGAATTCCAGCTGATCGGCGATGCCTTCAATGACCGCCTGCAGTACACGGTAGGCGTATTCCTGTTTGACGAAGAAGTGTATCAGGACAACCCGCAGAGCTTTGTGCTGCCCATCCAGTTCCTGGTGGACAGCGCGATCGGGCCGGCCTTTATCGGCGCCGGTTTCTGTAACGACTTCGGCACCGGCCCGGTCTGTCAGGGCAGCCAGCGGCTTCCCCTGCCCTTCCCGTTCCCGGGCGCCGATCCGAACCTGAACGGCTTCCAGGATTTCATCTACGGGCAGGAGTCGGAATCGACCGCGGTCTACGGCCAGGCGACCTACTCCCTCACCGATCAGTTGGATATCACCGCGGGCTTGCGCTATACGGAGGATGATCGCGAGGCGTTCCTGTTCAATGAGGGACTGAACCACGTCAGCTTCGACGACCGGTTTACCAACGAGGACACCTGGGACAACATCAGCTACCTGCTGACAGCCAACTACTCGATCAGCCCGGACATGAATGTCTATGCCACCTACTCCACGGGTTACAACGGCGGCGGTTTCAACAGCCGCGCGTCCAGCGCCACAGCCTGGGAAGAGCCCTACGAGGAAGAAACCCTCGACTCCTACGAGTTGGGGATGAAGTCCGACTGGCTGGATCGCCGCCTGCGGGTCAACGGCGCGGTGTTCTACAACAACTACAAGGACATGCAGATTGCCGTATTCGAAGCGGGCAGCGGCGGTGCATCCAGCCGCATCACCAACGCGGGTGAGGCGACCTACATGGGTCTTGAACTGGAGGTGATTGCGCTGCTCAGCGAGAACGTGTCCGTTGACCTGAACTACGGGTATCTGGACGCCGAATTCGATGAATACAACGCGCGCAACCCGGTGACCAACCAGATCGAAAACATCAAGGACGTTGTCACTGTCACCCGAGCACCGGAGAACACCGCATCGCTTGGCCTGCAGTACTCCACCGCCAACACGGGGATGGGGCGGCTGAGCGCACGCCTGGATGTGTCCTACACCGACAGCATGGTATTCCACCCCTTCCAGAATCAGTTTGATTCCTCGGACGCCCGCACGCTGCTGAATGCGCGTGTCACGCTGGACGAGCTGACGATGGGCGAGAGCGGCGACCTGCGTCTTTCGGCCTGGGTGCGCAACCTGACGGATGAGGAATACCGGGAGTGGGGCATCGACTTCGGTACACTGGGATGGGCCGGCAACACCTGGGGCCAGCCACGCACCTTCGGTTTTGACGCGGTGTACTCCTTCTAAACGGTTTCTCTTCCTCCCGAGGGCCGGCAGCGATTCGCTACCGGCCCTTTTTCATGCCGCAATAAAAAGTTCTTGGTTTCGCCACGCAAGCGCCACATCACTGCAACACAGCCTCTCTACCCTCCTGCATGGATAGCCGATGCACCCCTGCACCGGCAACAGGCCCCCGGCGGTTGTCGCCGGAGTGCCGCTCACTTCCCACAGCGCAGGTAGAGACAACCATGGAACACGATGAAGGCACCAGCAACCCGTCAAACAACCGTCCCTTTCGCGATGTACTCAAGGACTACGCCTCGCGTCGGCAGGTCCTGCGCGGCGGCCTTACGCTGGCCGCAGGCAGCTTTCTGGCGGGGCCCCTGTCGGCGGCCGCCAGCAGTGCCCCGGCCGCGCCAAGCCGCAAGATCGGCAGCCGGCTGATCGACTTCCAGCCCGTGACGCTGGCCGAGGGCAACGGCCCCCTGCCCGCCATTTCTCCCGACTATGACTACCAGGTGCTGATCCCCTGGGGCACCTCACTGACCCATAACGTCGTGGACTACAGCGGCGCGCCGGACGCAAGACCCAGCGCCGGCGAACAGGCCCAGCAAATCGGTATCGGTCACGACGGCATGTGGTTCTTTCCCTTCCGTCGCAGCAGCACGCGCGGCCTGCTTGCCATTAATCACGAGTTTGGCACCAACAGCACGGTACTCGGCAAGGCGGCCCCAGAGAGCCTGGCAGACGTGATGACCTCACAGCATGCGCACGGCATCTCCGTCGTGGAGATACGCAAAACCGGCCGCGGCTGGGAGCTGGTAAAGGACAGCATGTACAACCGGCGTGTGCACGGCCGCACCCCGGTGGAATTCAGTGGCCCGGCGGCGGGCAGCGAGTTCATCGGACCCGAAGCCGGCGCGATGGGCACGCTCAACAACTGCGCCAACGGCTACACACCCTGGGGCACGTACCTGACCTGCGAGGAAAATTTCAACGGCTACTTCGGGACCAGCGACCCGAACTGGACACCCAGCGAAGAGCAGGCGCGCTACGGTCTGAGCGCCAACGGCTTCGGCTATGGCTGGCACCTCTTTGACGAACGCTTTGACCTGTCCGGCGGCAGCCACCCGAACGAAGATAACCGCTTTGGCTGGATCGTTGAGGTCGACCCTTTCAACCCCGATGCACTGCCGGTCAAACGCACGGCAATGGGGCGCTTCAAACATGAAGGGGTGGCTCTGGTCGAGGGCCGCGGTGGCCGCGTCGTAGGCTACATGGGTGACGATGAGCGCTTCGACTATATCTACAAGTTCGTTTCTGCCGGCAACTGGCGCTTCATGCGCTCGCAGGGTTTGAGCCCGCTGGACAGCGGAACGCTGTACGCCGCCAGATTCAACGATGACGGCAGCGGTGAGTGGCTGGAACTGAGCCTGCGCAACCCCGCCATCGCAGCGCGCTTCAGCTCTGAGGCGGAAGTACTAACCTACGCCAGAATCGCCGCCGACCTCGCCGGCGCCACACCAATGGACCGCCCTGAGTGGACCTCAGTCGGCCGGGATGGCACGGTGTATTGCACACTGACCAACAACAGCCGCCGCGAGGAGGCGGATGCCGCCAATCCGCAGGCGCCGAATCCGGACGGTCACATCATTCGCTGGCGTGACAGCAACCGCCATGTCGGCCGCCATTTCACCTGGGAGATATTCCTGCTTGCCTCGTCAACGCACGGTGGTGAACGCAGCCTGGCCTCACCCGATGGACTCTGGGTAGACCCCGAAAACCGTGTTTTCATCCAGACCGATGGCGCACAGAAAGATGGCCTCAACGACCAGTTACTGGTGGCGAACGGCAATCAGTCCGGCGATGACATCGAGATCAGGCGCCTGCTCACCGGTGTCACCGACTGTGAAGTCACCGGCATAACCGTCACACCCAACCGGCGCACATTGTTCGTCAACCTGCAGCACCCCGGCAACGGCGATCCTGCAGTGACGAACTTCCCTGCCGCCCTGGGCAGCGGCGCTATCCCCCGCGACTGTACGCTGGTCATCACCCGCAAGGACGGTGGCATCGTAGGGTCCTGATTCTGCACGCCGCACGTGGTCCCGGCCGCTGGAGGCGACTCCAGCGGCTTTTTTATTCGCGCAGCTGCATCGCTCGCTGTGGCAGATCCACTGCCTGCAGAATCTTCATCCGCAACTGGGCGTTATACGCTGGCCGGGCCTGCAGAAAGCCCTGTACCGTGGCAATCGCCTCGGGCGTGTGGTGGTACCGCAGTGTCGTGTTCAACCAGGCCGATGGAAAGAAGATGTCGCCGGTCACCTGGATGTCCTGCAACCATTCCAGGCTCGGCTCAAGATAGCGCTCGGCGTGCGCAATCCGCAGGGGATGGTGCAGGTAGCCCAGCGCATCCAGCACCCAGTTCTCCGTCGCCCGGTTGGCGGGGTCGGCAAGGCTGGCAAAAAACGCATCGCGCTCCGTGGCATCGGCGGACAGCGCGGGCGCCAGAAACCGGAGACGGCGCCGGTTATCGGGGTTTTCGACCTGCGCCAGTTGCTGGGTAATGAGCGCGCTGGCGCGTTCGGGCATGGCCACGGCGAGCCGCTCAGCGAGGCGTATCCTGTCCCGTTCTGCCAGCGCCAGCCCGCTGATCGAGTCCTCCCCGCGCCAGATGGCGTGCAGACGCTGCAAGGTCTCCGGCTGCCGTGCCAGTTGCGTGAGGTTGTCGAACAGGAGGCGTGTACGGCCCGCATCCGTGGACTGCGCCAGTGCCTGCCACAGAGTCGCTTCGAGGTCGGGTTGAATCCGCTCGCGCGCCGGGTCGGCCAGCAACAGCTGCTGCAGCACTGCGAGCTGATCCAGCATCTGGCTCAACAGCAGCTGGTTCGGCTCGGCGGTCAGGCGCGACAGCAGTTCGCGAGCATAGGCTTCGGGCGCAACAGCGCCACCCTGCAACACCCCCTCAAAGAGGTTGAGCAGCAGGCGTCCGCGCGCCACGGGAGACAACTGCGGCCAGCGCGCCATGTCCTCAAGCTGCGCCGCCTGCGGACCATAAAACAGGGCAGTATCCTCCGCCTGCCGGCTGTCCGGGGGGAAACCGGGACTGTGCACCCAGGTATCGCTCCAGGCCGCAAGGTCCAGCGGGGTTTTCTGATCAAGAATCTCCACCAGTGCCGGCCAGGTGGCATTGGCATAGGCAAAACGCTCCAGATACGCCGCCAGGCCTTCGCGCAGTGCATCGGCACCCAGCAGTGATTCGAGCTGACGCATCATGATGGGCGCCTTGTTGTAAATGATAGGCCCGTACATCTGCCCGGCCTCGTTGAGGTTGCCCAGCGCCTGCCGGATCGGATTGGCCCCTGCGCTGCGGTCGACCGCATAGGCCGCCGGGTAATGGCGCAGCAGAAAGTTCAGTTCGTGGTCAATCTCAGGGAACAGCGGATTCACCATTTTTGCCGCCATGAAGTTGGCAAAGACTTCCTTGGTCCACACATCGTTGAACCAGCGCATGGTCACCAGATTGCCGAACCACATGTGAGCAACCTCGTGCGCAATCAGGCTGGCGCGACGCAGGCGCTCGTCATCCGTCGGGTTTTCATCCAGCAAGAGCAGCTCAGCGCGGTATTGAATCGCCCCCACGTGCTCCATACCGCCATACTGAAACGCAGGAATGAGCGCGAAATCCAGTTTTTCGAAGGGAAACGGCACACCTGTGTAGTCCTCCAGCCAGGCCACAGCTTCGCGGTGTTGACGGAATATGTCGTCGAGATTGCGGGCCAGCTTCTCCGGGTCAGTTTCCCGATGCAGCATCGTTATGCCCTGCCCCCGCCACCCCCGCGTGACCGACTGGAAGCGACCTGCAACGAAACCGAACAGATAGGAACTGATCGGCTCGCTTGCCGCGAAGCGGTGTACCCGCCTGCCGTCCGCTTCGCTTACCGACAGCCTTGGCGTATTGGCAATCGCCTCCCAGGCGGCGGGCAGGTCAAGGCTAAGTTCCCAGATGGCCTTCAGGTCCGGCTGGTCAAACACCGGCAGCGCTGTGCGCGCCCGGTCCGGCACAAACAGGGTATAGAGGTAATCCGGATTGCGGTTCAGGGCGCTGTCCCCTGCAGTAAACTGCAGCGCCACGTGATTCTCGCCGATGTGCAAGGTATTGGTCGGTAGCAGCACATGTTCAGCCTCGACGGCCGTGTGCAGGGCAGCACCGTTGACCTGCAGACTGTGCAGCGCCTCGCTGGCGGCACGGAAATCCAGCGCCAGCGGCTCCTCTGCAGTGGCCAGGTTGAAGCGTATCTCCATGCGCCCCGCAACCGCCTCCGAGGCGGCCTCGGGGACGGCCAGGTGAACAAGGTAGCTGACGTCGGACACGCGCTGTGCGCGCTCCTCTGCCAGCGCCAGTGAGACCCCAGGCTCGACCGGACCGGACTCCGGAGGTGCCGTTGTGCGGCTACAGGCCATCATGAACAGGACCAGGACGAGGGTGAAACAGAATTTTGGCATGGTGCCTCCTGACCGCCATTCTACCCTCCATGGCGACCTGTAGTTAACCGCCGGTGTGTTTGCTGTTAACATAGGCCGCTGCCTGTCACAGGGATCCTCCCGTATGCTCTCCAGACTCGCCGCACCGCGCACGCGCGCTGCACTGCTGCTGACCAGCGCCGCGCTCCTGGCCGGCTGTACCGACGGCCCCTGGAATAACCCCAACCCGGAGAGCCCGCCGGGCCTTGTTACCTACCAGTCGGTGATGACACCACTGCCGCCCAAGCATCTGGACCCGGCACTGTCCTACGCGTCCGATGAGTCGCTGTTCCTGATGCAGATCTATGAACCCCCCATGGGCTACCACTACCTCAAGCGGCCCTATGAACTGTTGCCCCTGGGCGTTGAGGATTTCCCTCAGATTACCTATATCAACGCCGAAGGCGAGATTATTGACCCGGAGGCAGAGGACGTCGCCTACTCGGTGTATGCGTTGACCGTGCGCGCCGATGCGCGCTACCAGCCACACCCGGCCTTTGCCGTGGACGACCGTGGCGCGCCGCACTACCTGTTCGAGGACGCCAGCGAAAGCCGCCCGTATCGCCAGATCAGCGATTTTCCGGAGCTGGGTTCGCGGCCGGTAGCCGCCAACGACTACGTCTACGCCATCAAACGCCTCGCGGACCCGTTCAATGCCTCACCCATGCTCGGCTTCATGGCCCAGTACATTGTCGGTATGGAGGACTTCTCGGCACGCCTGAAAGACGTGCCGCGGGACGGCTGGGTCAACCTGGACGACTATCCGATGGACGGTCTGGAAGTAGTTGACGAGCGCACCTTCCGCATCACCATCAAGGGACGCTACCCGCAATTCAGCTACTGGCTGGCCATGCACTTTTTCTCGCCGATCGCGCCAGAGGTGGACCGCTTTTTCCACAATCCGGGCTTTTTGGACCGCAACCTGACCCTGGACTGGTGGCCGGTAGGCAGCGGGCCGTTCATGATGGTGAAGAATGACCCGAACAGTGAAATCGTTCTGGAGCGCAACCCGAACTTCCGCGAGGACTATTTCCCCACCGAGGGCGCGCCGGGAGACGCCGAGCAGGGGCTGCTGGAAGATGCGGGCAAGCGTCTGCCGCTGATTGACCGCGCGGTGTTCCGGCTGGAAAAGGAAGTGCTGTCTCTGTGGACCAAGTTCCTGCAGGGCTACTACGACCGCTCGGGTGAAAGCCACGGCAACACCAACCGGGTGTTTGACCAGGCCTTCGTGGTCGGCCCGAATGGGGTGGAACTGGGTGCGGAACTGGCCAACCATGGCATCACGGTATCGCCCGATGTCAAACCGGCGATCTATTATTACGGTTTCAACATGCGCGACCCGGTGCTCGGCGGCTACACCGAGGAGCGCCGGAAACTGCGCCGTGCATTGCAGATTGCCTTCGATACCGAGGAATACCTCAACATCTTCTACAAGGGCAACGGCATTGCTGCCCAGTCGCCGATACCGCCAGGCATACCGGGTTTTGTCGAAGGCGAGGCCGGCATCAACCCTTACGTGTACGATTGGGTAGACGGCGCACCCAAGCGCAAGTCAATTGAGCACGCAAAACAGCTGCTGACCGAGGCCGGCTACCCGAACGGTCGCGATGCGCGCACCGGGGAGCCGCTGAAGATCTTCATTGACGTGCAGAGCCAGGCCATCTCCAGCACCAGCATGAACTGGATGGACCGCGCTTTCGGCCGCATTGGTGTGCAGGTCGAATACCGCCCGGCTGACTGGAACCGCACCCGCGAAAAACTGCTGACGGGCAACACACAGATTTTTTCCCACGGCTGGCTGGCCGACTACCCGGACCCGGAGAACTTCCTGTTTCTCCTCTACGGACCGGAAAGTCCGCTGATCTGCAATTGCGATGGGGCCAACAATGCGAGTTACGAGCGCCCCGAATACGACGACCTGTTCCGCCAGATGCGCGTTCTTCCTGCCGGCGAGGAACGGGATGCGTTGGTCGCGCGCATGGTCGACCTCTACCGCGAGGACGCCGTCTGGCTGTACGGCTTTTACCCGAAGGACATCTACCTGAATAACCCCTGGGTACACAACAACAAACGCCACGGCATTTCCAAAAACACCCTCAAGTACGTGCGCATTGACGATGACCTGCGCGAGCGCAAGCGCGAGGAGTGGAACCAGCCCGTGATCTGGCCGTTGTATGCCATGAGCGCGCTGCTGGTGGCACTGCTGCTTCCCGGCATTATCGCCTATCGCCGTCGCCTGCGCGCGACGGCCCGCCAATAACAGGAGCGACCATGTTTGCCTATATCGTGCGCCGCCTGATCTATGCCATCCCGATCCTGGTGGGCGTCAACCTGCTCACCTTCACCCTGTTCTTCGTGGTCAACTCGCCCGATGACATGGCAGCTTCCCAACTCGGCGACAAATACGTCACCCCCGAGGCTATCGAGAACTGGAAGCAGAAGAACGGCTATGACAAACCCCTGTTCCTGAACCCGGACGCAGCGGGCGTGGCGCAGCTTACCGATACCATTTTCTTCGACAAGTCCGTGCGGCTGTTCGCCTTTGACTTTGGCCGTTCGGAAAGCGGCCGGGACATCACCACGGATGTCGCCACCCGGATGTGGCCCAGCCTCGCCGTCGCCCTGCCCACCTTTCTGGTCGGTATTGGCGTCAACATCTGCGTGGCGCTGATGGTGGTCATGTTCCGCGGCACCCGGCTGGACCGCGGCGCCGTATTTGTCTTTGTCGCGCTGATGTCGATTTCCTACCTGTTCTACATTATCGGCGGGCAGTTCCTGGTGGCCAAAACCTGGCGCCTGGTGCCGATATCCGGGTTTCATACGGAGGGCCAGGTGTGGAAGTTCCTCATCCTCCCCGTCCTGGTGGGCGTGGTGGCGGGCATCGGCGCCGGCGCCCGCTGGTACCGCACACTGTTCCTCGAGGAGGCGAACCAGGATTACGTCCGCACCGCCCGTGCCAAGGGCTGCAGCGAGCTGTCTATCCTGTTCCGGCATATCCTGCCCAACGCGCTGATACCCATTCTCACTGGTGTGGTGGTACTGATTCCCTCACTCTTTATGGGCAGCCTGTTGATTGAATCGTTCTTCGGCATACCCGGCCTTGGCAGCTACATGCTGGACGCCATCAACTCCCAGGACTTCGCCATCGTGCGCAGCATGGTGTTTATCGGCTCTATTCTGTACATCATCGGCCTGCTGTTAACTGATATTTCCTATACCTGGGCCGATCCCCGGGTACGGCTGTCCTGAGGGCCTGACAACGATGAAACCCGTTATCCTCTGGTCCGATGCGCTGATCTTCCTGCTGGTGATCTCACTGACCCTGTTTTTCTGGCGCCTGCGACGTGACCCACAAACCCGGGAGCGCTGGGCGGAGGTCTTCAGCTCGCGACTGGGCATGGTGGCGTTTACAGTCATCGCCGCCTATATCATGGTGGCCCTGCTCGACTCCCTGCATTTCCGGCGCGCACTGGAAAACCCGGAGAACCTCGCCACCGAAGAGGTGTTCTACGACAACAAGGTTACGAGCGTCTTCGACGTGCTCACTGGCGGTATGGGGGAGCGTTTCGAGCGCACCTACTCCGCGCCTTTTGCACTGTTATCCTTTGAAAAGGAGAATATCAAGGACGCGGACGGGCGCGACATCCGTGATTTCCCGCCCCTGCGCCATGCCGGACAGCACCTCAGCCACCCCGACGAACGCGCCGCCGATATACTGGGCAAGAGTGTCCGCGCACTACTCTGGGGCCTGCTGCTCTGCGCACTGGTGATCACGCCACAGTGGCTGCTGCTGCGCGGCAGTCGCTTCCCCTGGCTGGCGTCGTGGACGACACAGGCGGTGATTCTGTGCAGCGCCGTGTGGATGGTGAGCCTCAGTCGCCATTACCATATTCTCGGCACGGACCAGGGCGGCGCAGACGTGCTGTTCCAGTCACTCAAGGGTATTCGCACCGGTGTGCTGCTGGGCACCCTGGCCACACTGATCATGCTGCCGATCGCGGTCACGCTGGGCGTCATGGCCGGTTACTTCAAGGGCTGGGTTGACGATGTCGTGCAGTATCTCTACACCACCTTGAGCTCCATTCCCGGGATTCTGCTGATTGCCGCCTCCGTGTTGCTGTTCCAGGTCTACATCGATCTGAACCCGGATTTCTTTGCCGTGGGCATGGAAAAGGCGGATGCCAAGTTCATCGCCCTGTGCTTCATCCTGGGGGTGACGAGCTGGTCGACACTGTGTCGGCTGATTCGTGCGGAGACCCTGAAGATCAGCCAGCTCGGCTACGTACAGGCAGCACACGCCTTCGGCGTCAGCCACAGCCGTATTCTGGGTCGGCATGTCCTGCCCAACGTCGTGCACATCATTCTCATCACGTTCGTACTCGACTTCAGTGCACTGGTTCTCGCCGAGGCCGTGCTGTCCTATATCGGTGTCGGTGTCGACCCCTCCATGGGCAGCTGGGGCAACATGATCAACGGTGCGCGGTCAGAGCTGTCGCGGGAGCCCACCATCTGGTGGACGCTCACCGGCGCGTTCTTTTTCATGTTTGTTCTGGTGCTGGCCGCCAACCTGTTTTCGGACCTGGTACGCGATGCCTTCGACCCGCGCACCAGCCTGCGGAGGGCAAGCGCATGAGCAGGGAACGCCAAACGCAGCCTGCAGCGGGCACCGTCTGCCTGCGGGTCCAGGACCTCACGGTCACCCTGGCCGAGACCGGCGAGGCGATCGTCAAGGGCATCAGCTTGGAACTGCAGGCCGGCAAGGTTTTTGCGCTGGTCGGCGAATCCGGCAGCGGCAAGTCGGTCACGTCCCTGGCCGCCATGCGCCTGTTGCCGGATGCGCTGCGCATCAGCGGCGGCAGCGTGGAGGTGTCGGGGCAGGATCTCTTTGGATTGTCCGAAGCGCGCATGCAGGAAGTCCGCGGGCGCCGTGTGGCGATGATCTTCCAGAACGCGATGAGTGCCCTGAACCCTGTGCAGACTGTGGGCAGGCAGGTTGCCGAAACACTGCGCCTGCACACGCGCCTACGGGGCGCGGCTCTGCGTGAGCGCGTAGTTTCGCTGTTCCACGAAGTCGGCATTCCCGACCCCGAGCAGCGCTTCGACTTCTTTCCTCACCAACTGTCCGGTGGGCAACAGCAGCGGGTCATGATCGCCATGGCCCTGGCCTGTGAGCCCGATGTATTGATCGCCGACGAGCCTACTACGGCACTGGACGTTACCATCCAGCTGCAAGTGCTGAACCTGATACGCGAACTCACACGCTCAAGGCAACTCGCAGTTCTGCTGATTACCCACGACATGGGTGTGGTCAAGAATACCGCCGACGAGGTTGCGGTCATGTATCGCGGAGAGCTGATTGAACGCGCCAGCGTGGAAGATTTTTTCCACAACCCGAAGCAGGCTTACAGCCGGCGCCTGATCGATGCCCTGCCGGACCTGACCCATTTCCGCGAAGCGGCTGCCGAGGCGCCGCTGCTGGAGCTTGAGGATGTGAAGGTCTGGTTTCCCATTCGCCGTGGACTGCTACAGCGGGTGGTTGACCACACCCGCGCCGTCGACGGGGTATCCCTCGCCATCGGGCGCGGTGAAACCTATGCCCTGGTCGGTGAATCCGGCAGTGGCAAGTCCACGCTGGGACGTGCGGTGCTCAACCTGGAGCCGATCGCGGGGGGTGCAATCCGCTTCCAGGGCGAGACCATAGGTGGTCTGGGGCGCAGCGCCATGCTGCCCTACCGCAAGCAGATACAGGTGATTTTCCAGAATCCGTTTTCGTCCATGAATCCACGTATGACCGTAGGCGACATCATTGCCGAGGGCATGATCAGCCTCGGTCTGGCGCTCTCCCCGGAAGAACGCAAGGAGCGCATTCAGCGGCTACTGGAGCGGGTGCAGCTCGCTGCGGAGCACGCCCATCGCTATCCGCATGAATTTTCCGGCGGCCAGTTGCAACGCATCGCGATCGCCCGCGCCCTTGCGGTGAATCCGGAGCTGATCATCTGCGACGAGCCGACCAGCGCGCTGGACGTGTCAATTCGCGCTGAGGTGCTGGACCTGCTGGCAGAGCTGCAGCGCGAATTCGGTGTCTCTTACCTGTTCATCACACACGATCTCTCCATCGTTCCCGGACTCGCCCACAAGGTGGGTGTGATGCAGCGAGGCAAACTGGTGGAACAGGGTACCGCAGAGCAGATTCTCACCGCGCCCGAGCACCCCTACACCCGGACACTGCTGGCCGCCGTGCCAAGGGTCTGAGGATCTGCGGGTCCGCCGCGGTGCGGCGCCTTACATGACGCCGTAGGCGATCATCGCGGCCGCCACTTTGTTGAACCCGGCGATATTGGCGCCCTTGAAGTAGTCCACGTGGCCGTCCGCCGCAGTGCCAAACTCCACGCACTGGTCGTGGATGCCGCGAATGATGCTGCGCAGATGCTGGTCGACCTCGGCCCGGCTCCATTGCAGCCGCAGGCTGTTCTGGCTCATCTCCAGGCCGGACACGGCCACTCCGCCGGCGTTGGCCGCCTTGCCCGGGGCATGCAGCACATTTTTGGCCCCCTGAATCACACGAATTGCTTCCGTCGTTGCCGGCATGTTGGCGCCCTCGGAGATGCCACGGCAGCCATTTTCCACCAGCTGCCTGGCATCATCCGCAGTGATTTCATTCTGCGTGGCGCAGGGGAACGCCAGGTCACAGGGCACTTTCCAGGGGCGCTCATCCGCGTGAAAGGTCGCACCGGAGAACTCTCTGGCGTACTCCTCGATGCGTCCGCGACGCCGGTTCTTCAGCTCCATGATCCACTGCAGTTTCTCGTGGGTCAGCCCCTCCGGGTCGTGGATGAAGCCACCCGAGTCCGACATGGTTACCACCTTACCGCCCATGCCTATCAACTTTTCTGCACAGTAGGTGGCCACATTACCGGCACCGGACAGCAGGCAGGTTTTACCCTCGATGCTCTCCTTATGGTGGGAGAGCATTTCCTCCATCATGTACACAGCGCCGTAACCGGTCGCTTCCGCACGAATCCGGCTGCCGCCAAACTCCAGTGATTTGCCGGTCAACACACCCTCGAAGCGGTTCACGATGCGTTTGTACTGGCCGAACATGTAGCCCACCTCGCGCCCTCCCACGCCGATGTCTCCGGCGGGCACATCGGTGTTGGGGCCGATATGTTTGTAGAGTTCGGTCATGAATGCCTGACAGAACCGCATGATCTCGCGCTCGCTCTTGCCTTTGGGATCGAAATCGGCGCCTCCCTTACCGCCGCCCATGGGCAGGCCGGTCAGGCTGTTCTTGAACACCTGCTCGAAGGCGAGAAACTTCAATACCGACTGGTTCACCGAGGGGTGGAAGCGAATGCCGCCCTTGTAAGGGCCGATGGCATTGTTTTGCTGCACGCGAAAGCCGCGGTTAACGCAGATCTCACCGTGATCGTTCTCCCAGACAACGCGGAAGGTGACAATGCGGTCCGGCTCCGCCATCCGCTCCAGGATTTTCAGCTCCTGGTAAACGGGCTTGTCCGCAATATAGGGCACAATATCCATGGCCACTTCGTGTACGGCCTGCGCGAACTCTGGCTCTCCCGGATTACGGCGCTCGATTTCTTCCATGAAACTCTGTAATGCGTCAGCGTGCTGTGCGTTCACTGTCGTGGCTCCTGTGTGTGGTACACCGGCGGTTATCGCGGCGGGTCGACCCGGGTCGCCGTGGACCCGTTCACCCGAAACCACCCGGCAATGGAATATCGGTCGCGGTTGGCCGGCAGCACTTCGTGGGGAAAGTCCTCGCTGAGAAACACCACCACAGTGCCATGCAGCGGCTGCACCAGCAGCGCGGCTTCGTCGTCGGTGCCGGTAAACAGGCGTAGCTCCCCCCCATTGTCGCCTTGCCAACCCGGATTCAAATAGGCAACCACGGACAACACCCGGTTGGCCTCACCGCGAAAAGCGTCCACGTGCTTGCGGTAGAAATCCCCGGGGCGGTAGTGCGCAAAATGACTTTCAAAGGAAAACAGGCCGAGTAACAGCTCCCGGTTCAAGGATTCACGCAGTGCCTCGGCCCACGCCAACCACGCCCGCCCGGCGGATGACTCCCCGGTGATCCAGCAGATCGCATCGGTGCGCACGAAACTGTTCAGTGTGTGGTCGTTCTCGCGTCCAACGCCGGCCGCAGTGAAACGCGCTGCGCTCATCGTATGCAGGTGGTCCAGCAGGCCCCCGGCAAGCGCCAGCGGCAAGGCGCCCGGGCAGACGCTGTAGCCGCGATCACGCAGGTCTCCGGCAATGCGTACGAACAGTTGCGGGTCGACGAGCGGCGTGGCCTCGGCCGTGTGGGCGACTAGGGCACTCACCGGCCGCGCTGCTCCAGACGCTGCTGAAACTCTGCCATGATCAACATGTACAGTTCCTTGCCGAGATAGGCATCCTCCACGTCGTGCTCAATGCTGGGGTTATCATTCACCTCCATCACGTAGACCTGTTGCCCCTTCTGTTTGATATCCACGCCGTATAACCCCTTGCCGACCACACGCGATGCCTTCAGGGCCGCGTCCAGCACCACTTTGGGGACCTCGAAGGTGGGCAGGGTTTCGAAACCACCTGAGGAAAAGCGTTTCGCGCCGTGGTTGTAGATCTGCCAGTGATCCCGCGCCATGTGGTAACGGCAGGCATAGATAGCCCGTCCTGCGAGCACTCCCACACGCCAGTCGAAATCGGTGTACATGTACTCCTGCACCAGCACCAGCGCAGTATTACTGAGCAATTCGCGCAGCCGGTGGGCCAGTTCCTCCCGGTTTGCGACCTTGTATATGCCCTTGGAGAAGGCGCCTTCGGGCAACTTCAGAATGCAGGGGTAACTGAACTGGGCTTCGATCTCATCCAGCTCGGCTTCCGACGTACCAATCACCGTGCGCGTTTTCAGGGAGGGCACCCGGTGATAGCTGAACGCGTCGTGCAGGAACACCTTGTTACAGCAGCGCAGAATCGACGCCGAGTCATCAATCACCACGAGGCCCTCACGCTCTGCTTTGCGCGCCAGCCGGTAAGTATGGTGGTCAATTGCCGTCGTCTCGCGGATAAACAGCGCATCGTACTGCGCGATCTGGCCGGCCTGCTGTGCGGTGATGGTTTCTGCGTGCATTCCCAGCTTCGCCGCGGCCTTGATAAAGCGCTTGATCGCCTCGGCATCGCTGGGCGGAATGGCCTCGTCGGGGTTGACCAGAATTGCCAGATCCCAGCGCAGGGGCTTGCGATTCGACGAGGTACGCCACACCTGTTCGGTAAAGGTCTTCAGGCGCTGCTGGAACAGGCCGCGCTCGACATCGGTAAGATGTGTGTATCCGTGGCGGCGCACGGTCAGGCGGGGGCTGCCGTTCTCCAGCGCCAGACGAAACCGCAGTATCGGTGCCGGGTAGCGCTCAAACAGATTGCGCACGGACTTGCGCCAGCGCTCATCCTCGGTCCAGCCAAAATAGGCGAGAAACTCCCGCGTCTCGCCTTCCTGCAGGGAGGCCACGTCAAATGCCGTCAGATTGACGTCGTCATCCGGCCCCAGTGTCAGGTCACGCAAATCGTTGATTGCACTGACGCTGGGCAACACCTTGTGCTGGCGCGCTTCCGCGAGCAGGGAACAATAATATCCCCGGCTCAGGTAGTACTCGGTGTCACACAGGTTGATAAGGCGGGTCTTGGGCTCATTGCGCTTGGGGAAGTCGACCAGGTAGCGCTCGAAGGAGACCACCTCCAGTTCATCCGAGGCCAGGGCGAAATCGTCTTCATCAACGACAATAATGGTTTTATACATAGCGCATCCCCCTCACGCGAGGCTTGCAAGATCTTCTTTACGAAAGGCACGCACCTGCGCCAGGTTGTCCGCGGCGACTTGCTGTACCCAGTCTGGGTTGGCGATCAGCGCCCGGCCGACTGCCACCAAATCGAACTCACCCGCATCCAGCCGCCGCAACAACTCGTCGAGACTGGCAGGCTCCGCCTCCCGGAACGTGGTTTCACCGGGTTTGGGTATGAAGTCCGCGTTGAGGCCAACACTGCCCACGGTAATGGTCGGCTTGCCAGTGAGTTTACGGGTCCAGCCGGCCAGGTTGAGCGTGGAGCCTGCGAACTCCGGCTCCCAGAAGCGACGCGTCGAGCAGTGAAAGATATCCACGCCCGCCGCTGTCAACGGCGCCAGAAACTGATCGAGCTCAGCGGGATCCTTGACCAGCCGTGCGCTGAAATCCTGCTGTTTCCACTGCGAGAAGCGGAAGATGATCGGGAAGCCGTCCCCGACAGCGCGGCGCACCGCCTGGATGATGTCTACCGCAAAGCGGGAACGCTTTGCCAGGCTGCCACCATAGGCATCCTCGCGCTGATTGGTGCCCTCCCAGAAAAACTGGTCAATCAGGTACCCGTGGGCGCCGTGCAGCTCCACGGCGTCGAAACCACAGGCCTTGGCGTCCGCAGCAGCCCGCGCGAATGCGGCAACCACGTCGTCGACGTCCTGCTGCGTCATCGCATGCCGGTTCACCCTGCCCGGGACATTCATACCTGAGGGCGTGTAGCCCGGCACATCGCCCTCGGGCATCACTCCGGCGCTGCGCATGCCACCCACGTGCCACAGCTGCGGCGCTATTTTTCCACCCTCGGCGTGGACGGCGTCGGCAACCCGCCGCCAGCCCGCCAGGGACGCCTCACCGTGGAAATAGGGTACATCCGGGTAGCCGTTGGCCGCGATGTGGCCCACGCAGGTACCCTCGGTAATAATCAGGCCTGTACCGCCCTCGGCACGACGACGGTAGTACTCTACCACCGCGTCCCCCGGGACATTCCCCGGGGAAAAATTGCGGGTCATTGGTGCCATCACGACCCGGTTACGCAGCGCAAGCCCACCGAGGTTGATGGGTTGCAGAAGGGCGTTGGTCGCAGGCATACGGGCTCCAGAGGGGATTCAAACCTGCGCGGCAGCGTATACCAGCCGATAGCCCAACACCAGCCGCGAAAAAGCAAATATGGCGGCCACCACGGTATCCCGGACCTGCACTGCAGGCCCCGGACAAGACGCGCAGAAGAGGCTTTCAATCTGCGTAGAGCCCGCCTGCGTACACAGGGAACAGACCCAGACGGCGGAACCATGCGCGAACTCTACTGGCTACAGAACGACCTGCGTCTGCAGGACAACCCGGGGCTCATGGCCCATGCGGCAGCCACAGAGCTCCTGCTGATCTACATCTGGCAGGAGCCCCGGCCGTGGTGCAATCTGCGCGGCATTGGCAAGCAGCGCCAGCGTGTCACGCTGGAGCACCTGCAGGACCTGCGGGAACAGCTCGGCCCCCTCGGGCAGGACGTGCTGGTGCTCCAGGGTCAGCCGGAGACCCTGTTGCCCGAGCTGGTGCGCCAGTGGCGTATTGACCGGGTAGGTACCAGCCGTTGCGCTGGCGTGTATGAGGATCAGCAGCTGGAGCGCGTGCGCCAGCGCCTGTCGATTCCGTTGCAGGTGCACGGTGGCAACACCCTGTTCCGGCGCCAGCAACTGCCCTTTGCACTGGAAGACCTGCCCATGCAGTTCACACCGTTTCGCAGGGCGGTCGAAGCGCTGACCGTCGATCACCCTCTGGAAGCCCCTGGTCAACTGCCGCCCCCACCGGCGGGCCTGACCTTCGCCCCGCTGCCCGCTGCACCCGTTGCGCCGCACACCGCCCTGCCGCTGCGCGGTGGCAGCCGCGCCGGGCAACGCAGACTGCAGCAGTTCACGTTCGGTGAGCAGGCCCTCGCACGCTACAAGGAAACCCGGAATTGCCTGGATCCACTGACCGGTTCCAGCACCCTCTCGCCCTGGCTGGCCGGAGGCGCGCTCTCTCCGCGGGAAGTCGCGCACGCCGTGTACCGTTTCGAGGCCGCGCAGGGGGCCAACGAGTCTACACACTGGCTGGTCGTTGAACTGCTTTGGCGTGAGTTTTTTCACTGGCGCGCCCTGGAGGACCGGCAGCTGCTGTTTCGATTTGAGGGACTCGGCACCGGGCGCAACAATCGCTTCTGCACCTTCGATCCAAGGGCCTTTGCCCGCTGGTGCCAGGGTGATACTGACTTTCCGCTGGTCAACGCACTGCAGCGCCAGCTGCTGGCGACCGGCTGGATGAGTAACCGCGGTCGGCAGATCAGCGCCAGCTGCCTGATCCACGAGCTGGGACTGGACTGGCGCTACGGCGCCGCGTTCTTTGAGAAGCACCTCATCGACTACGATGTGGGCAGTAACTACGGCAATTGGCAGTACATCGCCGGAGTCGGCTGCGACCCGCGCGGTGGGCGCCGCTTCAACCAGGCGAAGCAGGCGGCAGAGCACGACCCGGAGGGGCTTTTCACGACCAAATGGGGCGGACAGCGGCCAAAACAGCCGCTGTACGTGACCGATGCCGCCGACTGGCCCCTGATGCCGACTGCACCGGAGGGCGATCGTGGGCCGGGCTGAGCGCCCCAGCAAACTGTGCCCGGTGTGTGCGAGGCCGTTCCAGTGGCGAGCGCGCTGGCGCCTCAATTGGGAACAGGTTCGCTACTGCTCCCGACGCTGCGCAAGCCGGCGCAACAGCGTCAGCCTGGCGGACCCACCAGCTGCTGCAGAGCCTGATCGGCCCAGGCGACGATAGCCTCGCGATCCGCGGCACTGCGCTTGCGCCAGTTCGCCGTGATCAGGCCCATGCGCGGGTTCTCCGACAACGCATCAAGGTGCCGGTCGATAAAACGCCAGTACAGCGCGTTGTAGGGGCAGGCGCCCTCTCCAGTCATGCGTGAGGGTGTGTAGCGACACTCCTTGCAATGGTCACCCTGGCGCTGGATATATTTACCACTGGCCGCATAAGGCTTGCTGGCCATGACACCCCCATCGGCATGCAGGGCCATACCCAGTGTGTTGGGCAGTTCCACCCATTCAAAGGCGTCCACGTAGACGGCCAGATACCACTCGCACACTGCCTTCACGTCCAGGCCTGCCAGCAGGGCGAAGTTGCCGATGACCATCAGACGCTGTATGTGGTGGGCGTAACCGAGATCAAGGCTCTGTGCCAATGCGCGCTGTAAACACCGCAGGTCGGTTTCAGCATTCCAGAAAAACGCCGGCAACGGCATCCGGGCGTCCAGGCCATTACCTTCGGCGTAGTCCGGCATCAGCAGCCAGTACACGCCTCGCACATATTCGCGCCATCCGAGAATCTGGCGGATGAAGCCCTCTGCAGCAGAGAGGCTGCAGTGGCCGTCGTGCCATGCCTGTTCCACATCGCGACACAGCTCCAGCGGCTCCAGCAGGCCGATATTCAGGTACATGGAAATCTTGCTGTGAAACAGCCAGGGCGACGCCTCTGTCAGCCCATCCTGATACCTACCGAAATCGGGCAACGCGTGCCGCAAAAACCAGTCGAACTCGCTACGGGCCTCTGTGGCCGTGCAGGCGTAGTTGAACTGCTGCAGATCGCCGGGATTGCTGGGAAAAGCCTCTGCCACCTCGGCGAGCACCTCGCGGGTCAGGGCAGACTGTTGAAGCCTGCGGCGTTGCGGGATCTCGCGCTGCTGGCGCCAGCCAACGCGGTTTTCCTGATCGTAGTTCCAGCGACCACCCGCGGGTTGCCCATCCGTTTCCAGCAATACGCCGTAGCGGCGCCGCATGTCACGGTAGAAGTATTCCATCCGCAGCTGCTTGCGGCCCTGCGCCCATGCACGAAACTCGCCATGACTGGCCAGAAACCGGCTGTCTTCCAGCATTTCCAGCTCGATACCCAGCGCCTGCGGCCACCCGGCCATGGCCAAGCGCAGCCGGTACTCACCGGGCTCGCAGACCCGCACAGTTGCGCAGGGGTGGCGCTCCATCACCTGCGCCAGCGCCGCCTGCAGGGAGGGCACGCCGTCCGCGAGGCGAATGTAGTGCACCTGAAAACCGCGCGCCCGCAGCTCCTCGGCAAAATGCCGCATCGCAGAGAAAATCAGCGCGATCTTGTGCCGGTTGTGTGGCACGTAACTCGCTTCCTCAGCGACTTCCGCCAGCAACAACAGATCCTCCCCGGGATCAGCGCTGGCGATAGCGGGGTTGGCGAGGGACAGCTGGTCTCCCAGCACGAGAACAAGGCGCGATGCAGGCATGCACACAATACGCACCCGGGTGGCGCACGGACCACGCCCGGATGCGCTCCGGGGCTATTCCTGCAGAATCAATGTCTCCCCAATCTGCTGGGCGGCGATATCCGCTTCGCAGTAGGGGAAGCGCACCCACTGTTTGTTCGCATAGAGCTCGGTCTGGTCGGCAAAGTGCGGCGATTCGGGATTGGTGGACTGCGAGGGAACCAGGATCACATCGGCAATGGGGCACTCCGAATCGTCCCAGGTTACCGCCTGGATATAGGAATTGCCGCTGCCCGGATTGACATAGCCGGTGTCGCGCAAGGCCGCACTGATGGCCCCATACACGCCCATGGTGCCCGAGCCACCGTGGATAGGCACACGCACACCGTTGCGTTCCAGTACCTGCACCTCGCCCCAGGGCGCGTCCAGCGGCACACCGGCCGCTGCCAGCCTCTCGCCCGCCACGGCCAGTGCATTGACCACCCGCGCGCTGTTGGCCGGTACGCCCAGGTCAATGCCGGATGGCGTGTTAAGCGGATCCTCCGGATTGAAATCCACTGCCCAGAACTCGTCACTCTGTACAATGTTCTGGAACCTGTTGCCGAGTTCATCGCTGATCTCTTTCCAGAACTCGGTGAAAATCTGTGCACCCCGGCTGTCCACGTTGACCCGGCGATCCCAGCCGGCAAGGACGTTGCAGGCCTGCAGGACCGGCGCGGCAGCCTCAGTGGCGCAAATGGCCAGCACGTCATCCAGCACGACCTCCGCACCATAAACGCGGTTTGCGTACATCAGGCCCTTGAGGGTCTCCAGGTTGAACAGCGGCTCCGAATCCAGACCATCGGTGGCCTGCTTGCGCTCCTCCACCATGATGTGGCCAATGCGGGTGCGCAGGAACTGTTGCTGCCGCTCATACCCGACTGGCCCCATGATGACCGGGAAGCCCTCCAGGGGATTGTTGGCATCGGACAGCCAGTAACTGTTGTTGCTGTTGCCTACATAGTCTGTGGTCAGCAGCTGCGGCAGGCTGGAGCCACCGTACAGGTTGCTGCCCGGTGGGGCTTCGGGGTCCGTACCCCACTCGCAGGCCGGATCGGAGCCGTCCAGCGACAGGATGACGTTGGTGGTCGCAGCCGCCAGCAGGGGCCCGACCACACCGTTGATACAGCGATCGAGCTGGGCCTGGGTGACAAAGGGCACCGCTGACAGCTCGCCGTAGAACGCCTGGCCCGCCCGGTCAGCCGCCAGTTCATGGAACACCGGATTACCGATGCTCTGGAGGGCATCAACGTACTCTTCGATTGAGCCCGCCTGCCCCTTGGTGATCCACTGTTCTATACCGCGAATCCCGGTGAGGATATTGGCATCGCGAAACGCAAGTACAGAGCCGTTGAACATCGGCCAGCCGTCCAACAGCGACGTCACCCCCTTCAGGTTAACCACCGGGCCATAGTGCGACACATAGAAGACCTGCTCACGATCCTGCAGGCTGCCATCAGGCTGGCGCACCTGGATGGTCACGGTCTGCGGTACGATGTCTCGCCATTCACCGTCGTAGTCATACTGCAGCGGGTTGTCGGGGTTGAGCTTCAGTTCGTAGAGACTGAAGCGGTTGGCCAGTGACACCGTATGCGTCCATGCCACGTCCCGGTTGAAACCAATACCGATAAAGGGGAAGCCGTGCAGTGCAGCACCGGCGACATCGTACACCCCCGGCAGCGTCAGATGAGCCTGATACCAGGCACCGCTGCCGAACCAGGGTTGGTGCGGATTTCCCAACAACATGCCCTTGCCACTGCGGGTGGCATCGCGACCCAGGGCCAAACCGTTGCTGCCGCGGTCAATATCGCGCAGCGCTACGGCGGCATCCTGCAGCGCGCGCACGGCATCGTCCAGCGCATCAGGGGCGGGTGCGGCACCTTCATCAGGGCCTGTGGTGGCCAGAATCGCGCGCCGGAACAAACCCTGCTCCGAGCTGCCACGCAGCGCCTCTCGGCGCAGGAACAGGAACAGGTCCACACTGTCGATGGGGTATACCCAGTCCGCGTTGCGACAGCCATAATCGCCTTCGGGCAGGTTATCGAGACCGGTTTCTTCCAGGTAGCGATTCATGCCCCGGCTGTAACCCTCGGCGAGATCACGGGCAAACTGTGGCAGGGCCGAGACAAACTCCTCGGCGAAAGCGTCCTTGTCACCGTTGAGAAAGCGAAACAGGAAGTCCGATTCGACATTGCCCATCTCCTCCCCCATGAGCTCAGCCGAACGGCCGGCAGCGAAGACGATTTCACGCATCGCCACACAGTAGTTATCCTGCGCGTAGGCGTAACCGAAGCCGTAGCCCAGGCTGCCCCAATCCTCGGCACGGATGTGCGGTATGCCATACTCAGTACGGCGGATTTCAGCAGAATAGGTGAGTTCCGGTTCAGGTGGCGGAGGCGGGGGCACAAGCTGGTCGCTGGAGTCGGAACAGGCGGCCAGCACAATGCACAGGGACGCCGCGAGAACTGTACGTGAGGGCATGCAAAACCTCTTATTATGGGTTGAGATTACGCGCTAACGGCGTCGCCGGATTGCTGCGAGCATAACACTAATGAACGCTAGTTTCGCGCACACCGACGCTCAAAATTCGGGGCGCAACAGGGACAGGAGCGCACCGCATGAACACTTTCAGCACCGATCGCGCAATCTGCGTATCCCGCCTGTTTGACGGCGAGCGCTGGCATGAAGACAGTGCCCTGTTGCTCGCGGGAGAGCGCATCGTCAACCGGGTGCCGATTGCCAGCCTGCCTCCCGAGCTGCCCCGCGAGACCGTACCCGATGGCATGCTGGTACCCGGTTTTGTCGACCTTCAGGTCAACGGCGGTGGCGGCGTGCAGTTCAACAACGCGCCCACCGTGGACAGCCTGCTGCAGATAGCCACGAGCCATCGCCGCTACGGCACCACCGCCGTGCTGCCCACCCTGATCAGTGACGCGCCCGACGTTCTGCGCGCAGGCGCCGACGCGGTGCGCACCGTTCAGGCGGGCGACAACCCCGCTGCAGCGAGCGTACTCGGGCTGCACATCGAAGGGCCCTTTTTCGCTGCAACGCGGCGCGGTACGCATCGCGGTGATCAACTGCGACGCTGCACGCAGGCGGATATCGACTGGCTGTGCAGCCTATCGGATCTGCGTTGCCTGCTCACCGTCGCACCCGAAATCATGGCCCCGGGGCAAATCCGCACCTTGTGTGAGGCCGGCATCATCGTGTTTGCCGGCCACAGTGATGCCGGTTACGAGGTGGTGCAGGCAGCACGGCGCGAAGGACTCAGCGGTTTCACCCACCTGTTCAATGCTATGAGTCCACTGCTGGCACGGGAACCCGGCGTCACCGGAGCAGCGCTGGAAAGCCTCACGGACTGGCTGGGCATCATTGCCGATGGCCACCACGTACATCCTGCCAGCATTCGCCTCGCACAGCGCTGTGCCGGGCCCGGGCGCCTGTTCCTGGTCAGCGATGCCATGGCGACCGTGGGTAGCGAACAGCGCTGGTTCACGCTGTATGGCGAGCGCATCGAGGAGCATGAAGGCAGACTGGTCAACGCGGAAGGCGCCCTTGCCGGCAGCGCCATCGGCCTTGTGGACGCGGTACGCTACTGTCACCAGGTTGTCGGGCTGACACTGGATGAATGCCTGCGCATGGCGTCATGCTACCCGGCGCAACTGCTGGGCGATGCCTCGCGGGGCCACCTCACTGCGGGCGCCCGGGCGGACATGACCCTTCTTGACGATACGCTTGCGGTGAGCGCCACCTGGCTCGGTGGTGTGCGCCAGGATCACGCCCCCAGCCCCTAGGCTGTGCCAGTGTGCCGCGCCATCAGCGCGCCCACATCGACACGCGCACCCAGCCGATGTGCCAGCATGAACAAACCGCCCAGCTTGCGGTGGAAGTAAATGGCATCCGTCGGCGGCGCCTGCCAGAAATCGCGAAACCCGGTGACAGACTGGCCCAGTTCCATCAGCCGTGCCGGCATGTCCGACGCGCCAAAATCATAGGCACCGGGGTGCCGCAGCGGCTCCAGCGCCAGCAACAGCATGTCCAGCACCAGCTCGCGGTAATGCGAACCGGGGTCACCCATGGCGTAGCCGACGCGCTGTGCCGCACGCGCCAGCCCTTCCCGGTCCTCCGCCATGGCCGCCGCTGCCAGCTTGCCGTAATCCCGCACGAAACCGGCGCGAAAGCGCCGCGTGGCACCAAAGTCGAGCAGCACGATCGCGCCGTCGCTGTCGCGGTACCGGTAATTGGCAAAATTCGGGTCTGTCTGCACCAGACGCAGGGAGAAAAGCTCCGTCAGCAGTAGCTCAAGCAGCGCCGTCATCACCCGGTCGCGTTCCGCTGCGGGCTGTAGCGCCAGGGTCTCGATAGGCTCGCCCGCCACATAGGTCATGGCCAGAACCGTGCGCCGCGTCAGGTCGGGCAGCACTTCAGGCAGCACAAACCTGGTGTCCTCAGACAGCGCGTCGCGAAAACGCTGCAGGAATTTCGCCTCGCGCAGGTAATCGGCCTCTTCCCGCAACTGCACACGCACATCTGCCAACAGCGGCTCAACGTCCAGATGCCGCGGCAGCAGTCCCGACACTCGCAGCAGGCTGGCGATGTTGTCGACATCACTCTCAATACTGTCCGCCACACCGGGATACTGGATCTTCAGCACTGCCGGACGGCCGTCCGGCGCCCGAATACGGTGTACCTGGCCGATGGAGGCTGCTGCCAGCGGCTGCCACTGGAAATCGTAGAGAGCAGGATCCCAGCGCTTGCCGTACGCACTCTGCAATGCTGCCTCCAGCTGTGATCGCGGCATGGCATCGGCGTCCGCGCGCAGACGTGCAAGAATCTCGGCGAGCTCCCGGGGCAGAAAGTCCCCGGTATCCATGGACAGGATCTGCCCCAGCTTCATGGCTGCACCGCGCATGCGCGACAGCTCGCGGGTTACGCGACGCGCGTTGCCCGGGGTCAGCAGCATGTCGCGCATTTTGGGCCGCTTGCCGGCGCGCAGCTGCCGCTCACCCTCCGCCAGCATGCCACCGGCCACGCCGCCGGCAAGTCGCGCCATACCCGCCAGGCGCCGCAGGCGACCGGCGGGAACCGGACGTTCCTTGTCACGCTCTGCCATCAGCCTGCCTCCCGCCAGCGGGCAATATGCCCGGCGGCCAGATCGTGTCCGTTAAACTGTGCGTCAAGTACCGCGATGAACGTGAAAACGCCTGTGAGCTTGCGGGCAATGAGGGCGAAATCCCGGGAGGGCGTGGCAAAATCCAGCGACGCAGCAGAACTGGCGGCGCGTTTTCCTGCGCGGCGCAACAACTGGGAGCGGCCCCAGCAATAATCTCCGTCCGCGTTGAGGTACTCCGCGGGCAGCTGTGCAGGGGAACGCAGGGGCTCGAGCAAGGCAAAACAGAAATCGGTGAACGTATCGCGGGCATAGGCGCTACTGCGCGCGTTCAGGCATCCCAGGCCCACGAGGCTTTCCAGCAGCGCCGTGCGATCCTGTTCCAGGCCGGCGGCAATGGCCCCCCCGAGGTGCTGCAGAAACGTGGCCTCGCATTCGAGTGTCGAGCCAAAATCCAGCAACACCAGCTGGTCGCTGCGTGGCCCGCTGCGGATCAGGTAGTTGCCGAAGTTCGGATCCGTCTGCAGCAGGCCCCAGGCGTAGAGTTCGCGGAAAAACAGATCCAGCATGGCGCGCCCCAGCGCATTACGTCGGCGCTGCGGCAGTTCGCTGATCGCAGTATCCGTGACCAGGTGCCCTTCGATGTATTCCAGCGCCAGTACGTCTGCCGCGCAGTAGCGCGCGTAGCGACGGGGCACATGGTAGCGGCAGGCGTTCGCAGCCGCAGCCGCAGCCGCACCCTGCACGTGCTGTGCCATGGCATCGCCGAGGCGCGCCTCGCGCTCATAGTCGATTTCATGGTGCAGGTGCAGCCGCATCGCCTCCAGCCAGTCATCCAGCTGACGTCCGGCAGGCAGCCAGCGCGCCAGCAGCAGCATGCGCACGACCGTATCGAAATCGCTGTCAATCACATCGCGCAGGCCCGGGTACTGTACCTTGAGACAGATCCGCTCGCCTGTGGCCCGCACCGTGGCCCGGTGCACCTGCGCCAGCGAGGCGGCAGCGAGGGCTTCCTGTTCCACATCGAGTTCGTCAAGGCGGGCGCCCAGGCTGTCGCGCAGCGCAGGGCCAATCTCGGACCAGGGTAGCGGCTGGGTGGCGGCGTTGAGCTCCTGCAGGGCCTCGGTCAGGGCACGCGGCAGAAAGTGCTCGCCGAGCAGTGCGAACATCTGCCCGATTTTCACGTAGGTGCCCTTCAGGCGACCCAACTCGGCGACGAAGCGACGCGCCTCACGGCGCAGGAACTCCGAGTCTCCCGCATCGGGCTGCTGTTCTCCGCCGGCACGGAGCCGGGTAAGCGCGCCATCGAGGGCGAACGCACCGCCGGCGCGCAAACCGGCCAACGACATGGACAGACCACGACCCAGACCGCCGCTGCGTAGAGATGACGTTGGCTTACGTTTACCCATGGGCCTGATACGCAGTGATGTGGCCCCCGGACTGACGGGAGATCGGGCAGAAGCCAGACAGACCGGATTCAGCGATCAAGCAGCAGCCGCGCGAGCCTTTTCCGGTGATGCTGCGCATCGCCGAAGGCCTGTTGCACCCATTGCGCGCGGCGCACATAGAGCTGCGCGTCGCACTCCCAGGTAAAGCCCATGCCGCCGTGGAACTGCACCGCTCGATCGCCAGCGTATTTCAGCGTTTCTGTGGCCTGCGCCTTCGCCATGCGACAGGCGATTTCCGCATCCCCATCCAGCGGCGCATCATCCACCAGGGTGGCCGCGTGGTAGACGAACGACCGGGTGGCATCCAGCGCCATCAGAATCTCGACGCAGGGGTGCTTGAGCGCCTGGTAGGAGCCTATCAGTTTGCCGAACTGTGTACGGGTCTTCAGGTACTCCACCGTTGTGTCCAGGCAGCTGGCAGCGCTGCCAGCGGCTTCCGCCGCCAACAACAACCCCCCGAGAAGACGCACATCCCGCAGTGCGCGGGCAACGTCGGGGCCGCGCAGCACAGCGTCCCCTGCAACCTGCACGCCGCTGAAGTCGATGGTCTGGGCGCGACGCGTGGCATCGATCAGTACGTGGTCGCGCCGCGCTGCCGGCGCAACGGCCGCCGCCGGCACCACCGCCAGCACGGGCTCTCCCTGCTCCTGCGCCACGACCACCAACCACTCCGCGGCGGCGGCTTCCATGACCTGCTGCTTGACCCCACGCAGGACGCCGTCGCTGCCCAGTTCACAGCGGATCTGCTCAGTGCCCCAGTCGGCGCTATCCAACAAGGCGATGGTGGCCGGCGCCCCGGCGGCAATCGCCGCCAGCACAGCGCTGCCGTCACGTCCCGCGCTGGCGCGCAACAAGAGCTGGCCCGCCAGCAGCGTAGCCAGCAGGGGGCCGCCCAGCAGGGACCGCCCCAGCGCCTCGCACACGGGAACCGCCACCGACACGCCCAGCCCTGAACCGCCTACGGCTTCCGGCAGAGCCATCCCCGGCCAGCCCATGTCGACCATCTCGCCCCAGACCGCAGGATCGTAGCCGAGGTCTGATTCCAGCAAGTCCCGCACGCGTTCCAGCGGTGACCTGTCGGCACAGAAACCCCGGGCCACATCCAGGATCATCGCCTGGTCGTCAGTGAAATCCAGCGCTGTATTCCCAATCACCGACACCGTTCTCTCCTTACTTGGGCAAACCCAGGATGTGCTCTGCAATGATATTGGCCTGCACCTGGCTGGTGCCGCCGCCGATGGTGGCGGAAAAACTGTTCAGGTAGGCCCGCTGCCAGAAGCCGCCCTGGCGCGCCGCCGCGTCGCCCACATACAGGCCACCGTCCGCGCCCTGCAGGTTGATGGCCATCTGGCGCATGCGCCGGGTGCTCTCGGTGAAACGCAGCTTGTTCGAGAGTGGCAGCGAGAAGGGGTAGTCTGTGGTCAGGGCCGGTATAGCGGCACGCCGGTCACACAGCACCACCGCTTTCTCCTCCATGATCATTTGTACAAGCTGGTCGCGCACCGCAGGGTCCTGCAGTGCGGGTTCGCCGTCGCGCTCGACGTCCGCCAGTTCGGCAATCATGTCGTCGATCGCAATGCGCACAAAGGCCAGACCACCCGCCGCACCGGCTTCCGCGCCGCGCTCGTATTGCAGCGTGCGCATGGCGATTTTCCAGCCCTGCCCCTCCTCCCCCATCAGACAGCTGGCGGGGATGCGCGCGTCGGTGAAAAAGGTTTCGGTAAACCCGTATTCCCCGGTGAGCTTGCGTATCGGCCGCGGGTCGATACCCGGCACCTGCATCGGCGCCAGGAAGAACGACAGGCCATCGTACTTGCGCTCCGCCTGCGGATTGGTGCGCGCGAGCAGGATCATGTATTTCGCGAAGTTGCCCATGGTGGTCCAGATTTTGGTGCCATTGAGCACGTATTCATCACCTTCCCGCCGGGCCCGCAACTGCGCGCTGCCGAGGTCGGAACCGTGGTCCGGCTCGGAAAACCCCTGGCACCAGATGTCCTCACCCGAGAGAATGCCTTTCAGGTAGCGCGCTTTCTCGGCTTCCGTACCGATGTCGTTGATCAGTGGCCCGGCCCAGCCCAGGCCGATCACGTTGAAGCAGATGGGAACGCCATGGCGACGCATCTCCTGATCGGCGATGGACTGGTAGACGGGATCCACGCCCTGCCCGCCGTATTGCCGCGGCCAGGCCATGCCCAGATACCCTGCCGACCACACCTTGTGCTGCCACTCACGGAGGAACTCCAGCTGCTGCTCGCTGCCGACCTCCATAAAGGATTGCGGCAGCAGGAACCCGGGATCCGCCGGGCGGTTGGCCTGCATCCACGCTCCCACCTGCTGCCGAAACTCTGCCTTTTCCCGATCACTCACCTGACTCACAGCGTACTCCTCGTCAACAGTCGGCTCTCAAACCACATCGGGCAGGACCAGGGGTTCCGCGTGGGCATTCGCGCGCTGGAAGCCCGGGCGCGCCATCAGCCGCTGCAGATAGTCTGCCGTGGCGGGTTTGTAATATTTGTCCAGGTGCAGCATCTGACCCAGATACAGTGCATAGCCGATGGCGATATCCGCCACGGTAAAGCGCTCCGCCACCAGGTACGCCTGGCGCTCGAGGCACTCATCGAGGCGCCGCAGGCGGGCCCGAAACCACTTCGCGTAGTCATCCGCTACCGCGCGCTTCGCCGGATCAGGCTCAAAAAAGTAGTAGCGCAGGGCGATGGTCTGGGGAAACGTGAGCGTGGCATCGCTGTGGTGCAGCCAATTCAGGTAGGCGCCGTACTCGGGATGCTCCGGGCGCAGGCCCAGGCCCCGATCCTCGTAGCGGTCTACCAGATACTGGCAAATCCCCACCGATTCCGTCATCACGGTATCGCCGTCGACAAAATAGGGCACCGTGCCCAGGCTGTTCACTTTGAGGTAATCCGGCTGCATCACCCGCGGAGGGAACGGCAGCACCTCCAGCTCATAGTCCAGCCCCAGCTCTTCCAGCGTCCACAGGGGACGCAGTGAGCGGGCGCCACCGCAGTGCCATAACTTCATCTCAGACTCCGTACTGGCGCGCCGCCAGGTCACGCATGATCTCTTCCGAGCCGCCGCCGATGGCATTGACCCGAACCTCACGGTATATCCGCTCGACGCGACTACCGCGCATGTAGCCAATGCCACCGAGGATCTGCATCGCCTCGCGGGCACAGAACTCCACCGTCTCACTGGCCTGCACCTTGAGCAGGGCGATATCACCCGGGTTCGCGGTGCCCGCTTCAATCGTTTCATAGCACAAGCGTATATACGCCTGGGTGGCGTTGATCTTCTGCTTCATCTGCGCAATCTTGTGGCGAATGACCTGGTGATCCGCCAGGCGCTTGCCGAAGGTACGGCGTTCGCGGGCCCAGGCCACTGCCTCTTCCAGGCAAACACGTGCCATCGCTTCCATGCCGGCGGCCATCGCCATGCGTTCGCCGTTGAAATTGGTCATGATAACCCAGAAACCCTGGTTTTCCGGCCCGATCAGCTGGTCTGCGGGCACCCGCACGTTGTCAAAATACAGGGTTGCCGTGTCCGATGCCCACCAGCCCTGCTTGCGGCTCAGCGGGGTGCGGCTGAAACCCTCTGCGTTTGTGGGAATGAGCAGCATGGAGACGCCCTTGCCACCCTCGCCACCCGTGCGCACCGCGGTGGACACCCAGTCGGCGCGCATGCCCCCGGTAATGTAGGTTTTGGAGCCGTTAACCACGTAGACGTCGCCGTCGCGCACCGCCGTTGTGGTGAGGCTGGCCACATCGGAGCCGCCTCCGGGTTCAGTAATCCCCAGGGCGATATGCTTCTCGCCGGCCAGCACCGGCGGAGCCACCCGCTGTTTCATCTCTTCGGAGCCCCAGTGGATTACCGGCGGCAGGCCAATACCGTGCACCATGAGACTGGCAGGGATACCGCCGGCACCGATACGCGCCAGTTCCTCCTGGGTGATCCACGCGTGCCAGCTGTCGATACCCTCACTGGTGCCCCCATAGGCTTCCGGATAGCCCAGCCCCAGCAACCCCACAGCCGCGGCCTTGGGCCAGAGCGCTGCCGGAATCTCGCCCGCCTCGTCCCAATCATCGGCAAACGGCATGATTTCACTGTCGATAAAACGGCGCAGCTGCGTGCGCCAAGCTTCGTGCTCCTCGGTGAACCAGGGGTTGGGTAATCGTGCACTGTCAAAATCCAGGGACATCGGTCCTCTCCGGGCGGTCATTTCAGGCGAGCCGGTATAGTACGGTAAGCCTCGCCGGGATGCATGCCCTGCAGGCGGCGCAGCCCACGGACAGGCACCATCGCCGATCCGCTAGGAGACCAGTGCGAGGACCTCCTGGAGCTCCGGATGCGCGGCGCCGATGTCGCGTAGTTCGCGACGCGCACGCTGCGCCAGGGTCGCAGGGGCGCGGTCACCCAGGGCCAACACCTCTGCCCGCAGCAGCCAGTCCTCAGGCCGGGCATCGAGTGCCCTGACCACCGGGGCCTGATCAGCACCCAGCGCCAGCGTCGCCACCGCGTGGTAGGCTGCCTCAAGTTCGGCATCGGGCGTTGCTCGCGGGGAACGCGCACTGCTGACGGGCTGGTAGAGCGGATACTTAGCGCGGTCCGCGCTGCCGCCAAACACCGAGCAGATTGCTCCGCCCACCGCCATGTCGTAACGCCCCCATGCCGGCTCGAACAGCACTTCACCCTGCAGGTCGGTCACCGTGCAGTCGCTGAAGCTGAGCAGCAGATTGCGGTGTTCCTGCCGCAGCACATCCTGCAGGTATCCGCGCACGGTGATGCCCGACAGAAACTCCAGGCAAACCGGCTTTTCAATGCGTATGTTGTGCGCCTTCAGCTCATCCACCGAGTACTCGGACAGACAACGGGTGAAGTCCTTCAGCTTGCCAATCGGCGAGCCAAAGCCCTCGGCGTGCGTTGTCGTGCCGTGTCCGTAGATCTCCGCGCCCTGGAAAGCGATCTGGGTCGGCCCCACACACTGCATATAAACCGCCTTGCCAACCGCATCGCACAACACCGACGTGAAGCAGCCGCTCACCTGAACACCCGTGTCATATTCCGCCGTGCACACGGTGCCGGCGGCAATAGCCTGACGCAGGGCCGCTGCGCCGCCTACGCGATACGCCATGGTCGCGGCGAACTCTTCCAGCACCTGGCTCAGATGCCGACAGCTGCGAGTGACGTACAGCTGTGGCTGCTCCCGGGTGATGTCGTAGGTTTGCGACACCGCGTCCACCGTAAGCGGCAGTTTGCGCACCCGCAGGTCGTCCAGGCAATGGCGGCCCTCGCTCAGGGAGGACAGCAGCCCGGCCCCGAACAGCCGGTAATCTGCAACATCACCGACCAGGCCGTACTCGACCGTCCACCAGTGCAGGCGCGCCAGCAGGGCTGCCTCGGAGGGCGCCTCTTCGACCGCCTGCAGCGCGTTCAGCGCCTGCTCCGCGGCGGCGATGCGTTGCGGCTCCACGCCCGGTGTTTCCTTGAGTATCGAGAGCTCACGAATCGCTTCGTACTGTGCGTGATCGCGCCGGGAGGCGATGGCACGCATGCCGATTTCGCCAAAGCGCTGCAGGAATTCAGCGTAATCGACATCCACGATAAAGGGCGCATGCCCGGCCGCCTCATGCACGATGTCCGGCGCCGGGGTGTAAACAACGTGTTCAACACTGCGCATATCCAGTGCAATCACCAGCACCCGCAGCGCCTGAAACTCCATGAAGATGGCCGGCGGAATAAAGCCGTCGACCACGACAGCGCGCCAGCCCAACTGCTCGAGGCAGGCGTTCATCTCGTCGATTGAGGGAATATGGTCCAGTGCGATGCCGGTGCGGGCGAGACCCTCCAGATACACCGGATGCGCAGTGTCGCGCAGCTGCCGCACCAGGTGCCGCATGATGAAACGCCACAGTGCCTGGTCCTGCGCCGTGTACTGCTGCCGATAGTCCTGGACCGCAACAAAGGGCCGTAGATGCGTCGGCAGACTGGCAACCACCTCCTCCTGTGTCATGCGGCACTCTCCGGGCGTTCTGTGCTGTCCGAGGTTGGAGACATCGCCTGCAATTGCAGATCCAGTCGGTCGAGCAGGTTAAACAGTGTGTCCCGCTCCCCGGCTTGCAGGGGAGCCAGCAACGCCTGCTCCCAGGCCAGTGCCTCCGGTTCGATACGACGAAACAGCGCCAGACCAGACGCACTGAGGCGCAGCAGTGATGCCCGGCTGTCGCGGTCACAACTGCGACGCAGTAGCAGATTGCGTTCCGCGAGGCCGGCGACCGCCCGCGAGACCTGCACCTTGTCCAGCGTCGTGAGTTCCGTGACCTGTCGTGCCTGCAGCTCACCGTATTCGGCGAGTGTGACCAGCACACGCCACTGGGGAATGCTCAGGCCAAAGCGGTCACTGTAGATACGCGACAGGGAAACACTGATTTTGCGCGCCAGGCTGTTACAGCGGTAAGGCAGGAATCGCGCGAGGGAAAGGGAATTCGGCATGGGGCACCTGCAGGCAGAGACAGGCCCTGAGTATACGCCCGGGGAAAGTGGTTTCCAATGCAACCAAATTCCCCAAAGCCACCCGCCTGCTACTTGCGGTAGTCCAGCGGCGGTTCGCGATCACCCAACAGCGGACGATAGCTGAAATCCGCTCCCCGACGCTGCTCGAATTCGCTGCGTGCGGCATGCAACAGCTGCGGTTGCTGGAACAGGTCCGCAGCCGTGAGTGCGAGGGTTTTGGCAGCCACCATCATGCCTTTGACGCCGATATCAGTGCCGCCCGCGGCAATCGCCTGCCAGGTGTGGGGCGCAGTGCCAGGCACCCAGGTCGCCGCACGCATCTCGGTTGTCGGCACCACCCAGCTCACATCTCCCACATCCGTCGAGCCCATACTCCGCGAGGGTGCGAAGGGTTCTATGCGTGCCGCGGCGGCAGCCAGGTCCGCCTCGCTCTGGGCCAGCGACTCCGCCAGCGTGTTGGCGAAGGCCAGATCGCGCGCACTGTACTGAACACCCCCGACCTGCGACAGGCGCTCGTGCATGGTCCTCGCCAGGGTTTCGTTGGGCAGCACGCTGTGGTTGCCGTGAATCACCTCGTAGCTCACCTCGGTGCCGGTACCCAGCGCGGCGCCTTCAGCCGTTGCGACAAGCCGTTCCCAGAGCGCCTCCAGGGTTGCCGCCTCGGGATGACGCAAGTAGTAGAAAGATTCGGCAAAGTCCGGCACCACGTTCGGCGCCGAGCCACCACTGGTGATCACGTAGTGCATGCGCACTTCCTGTGGCATGTGTTCGCGCAACATGTTGGCCATGATATTCATCGCCTCCACGCCATCCAGCGCGGAGCGCCCGCGCTCCGGGGCCACGGCGGCATGCGAGGACACGCCGCGAAACCGGAACTTGGCAGACTTGTTGGCCAGCGTAGTGGCGGGGTTGGATTGATTGCGGTCAGACGGGTGCCACACCAGCACTGAATCCACATCCTCAAACAGTCCGGCTCGCACCATGTACACCTTGCCGGAGCCACCCTCTTCCGCCGGCGTGCCGTACAGCCGAAGGGTACCACTCACGCCGTTTTCCTCCATCCAGTGACGCACGGCGACCGCCGCGGCCACCGAGCCAGCCCCGAACAGGTGATGACCGCAGGCGTGACCGCTGTGCTTCTCCGCTGCGGGCTCCCTTACCGGTGCTGTGGTCTGGGAAATGCCGGGCAACGCATCGAACTCTGCCAGCAGACCGATGACCGGGGCGCCGCTGCCATAGCTGGCGACAAAAGCCGTGGGCAGTCCGGCCACGCCGGTCTCAATGCTGAACCCCTCGCGGGCCAGCGTGTCCTGCAGCAGGGCGCTACTCTCGTTCTCGAGGTAGCCGAGCTCGGCCTTGTCCCAGAGCGCGAGTGCCAGACTGGCGTAGTGCGGCTGTTCACGATCAAGTCTGGTGAGCATGCTCTCCTCGTCGCCGCCCTGCGCTCCACTGGCAATCAGGACTGTGGTGAGCGCCGCAATGGCGGTGAATCTGTGCATGGTATCTGCCTCCGTGAGCTGAATCGGGGATTTCGCCACCTTACCATCGCAGGCGACACAATGCCTGATATGCTTGCAGGCCAAAGGGTCGTGAGCAAGGCTTGTGGATGTGGTAAACCTCAAATTGTGGGCGGCAGCCCTGAATGGAATGCCCGGTGTGACCACCGAGCAATGGGCGCAGCTGGACCCCGTGGCTCGGTGGCTGCTGGCTTGCAGGGCGTCCGTGCTGTTCATGACACTGACCGCGGCCATGCTCGGCGGATTGCTGGCCTGGCGTGCCGGCAGTTTCGACCCGCTCTTCTGGTTCGCCTGTGCGACCGGCCTGTTATTTGCACACGCCAGCAACAACCTGCTCAACGATTACACCGATTCCCGCAGGGGAATTGACCGCGGCAATTACTATCGCAATCAGTATGGCGTGCACGTGCTGGAAGACGGCCTGATGAGCGAGGCGCAATTCTGGCGCTATTTCGCGTTCACCGCCGGGGTGGCGCTGGCGCTGGGCCTCTGGCTGGTGAGCGAACGTAGCGGGCCGACACTGGCGTTATTGCTGGCCGGTGCCTTCTTTGTGCTGTTTTATACCTGGCCGTTGAAGTATGTCGGGCTTGGCGAACCCGCCGTGCTTCTGGTCTGGGGGCCGTTGATGGTGGGGGGCACCTACTTCGTGGTATCCGGCGAATGGAGCAACGAAGTGGCATGGCTCAGCCTGGTGTTCGCCCTGGGCCCCACTACCGTGCTGTTCGGCAAGCACATCGACAAACTCGGCGCCGACCGCGCCAAGGGTGTCCACACCCTACCGGTATTGCTGGGCGAAAATCGCGCGAGGAGGACAACCGCCGCCCTGCTGCTGGCGCAATACGCGCTGACGCTGGGGCTGGTTCTCATGCAGGCATTTGGCTGGCCGCTGCTGCTGGTTTTTGCCAGCGTCCCGGCCCTGCAGAAAACGTTGCGGGCGCTGCGCGCAAGCAAGCCCGAGAGCCGGCCGCCAGCCTACTCTGCGACGCTTTGGCCACTCTGGTTCTCCGCAGCCTGTTTCCGCCACACGCGCCAGTTCACGCCGTTGTTCCTAGCCGGCGTGCTTCTCGATACGCTGTTATAAAAAAAAGGGAGCCACCTGACGGTGACTCCCCGGGACTCCCACCAGGGGTAGCGGGAGTTGACCTCGCTAGCGCAGGGTACCGGCAACGTGCTCGGCGCCAACCTGGCTCACAGCCTCGGCAAACGCTGAGGCGTGACAGGCGCGGTTGTTCGCGGCCTGGCGCAGGCCACCAGCGGCACGATAATCGGTAGAACCGCAGACTTCGCGAGCAGCCGCGCTGATCCGCTGGTGCAGCACTTGCTGGCCCTGCGCGGTGTCCAGATTGAGATCGCTGAGCTCTACCCGCACACTGGCGGCTTCCATTCCCTTGGCCAGTACCAGCGTGTCTTCGTGCACAGTGGCAGCGGTTGCTGCAAGAGCTACTGTGCTGCACGCACCGAAAGCGAGTGTGGCGATGTACTTCTTGATAGATGATTGCATGGTCGTTCTCCTGGCCAAATGTGGCGTTGTTGTTGGTTTGAGGACCCGCTAGGTGGTGTCCCGCGCTGTCCATGGAACACAGATTAGAGGCCCCGTGCGCCTGCCGACAGGGGCTTTCGATGAGTTGCAGGGGGCCAGCGATGAAATGCATCAATCCAGCGACGAGTGGCTTGCGTAACCGACTCTTCACACGCACCGCCGCTTGGCTTTCGAGCGTAGCCACAGGATAATGCAACCCCATGCGATACCGCGGACAACAGGACTACGACCACCGTCAGGCGCCCCGAATCGGCGTACTGGTCACCAATCTTGGAACACCCGATGCTCCTGAAAAGGGAGCGTTGCGCCGCTACCTGAAGGAGTTTTTGTCCGACCCACGGGTGGTCGAAGTGCCCCGCCTGCTCTGGCTGTTCATCCTGCACGGCATCATCCTCAACGTTCGACCTGCGCGCTCTGCGAAGGCCTACCGTACGGTATGGACCGAACAAGGTTCGCCGCTGCTGCTGCACACCCGTGAGCAGGCCAGCGCACTACGCCAGGCGCTGCAGAAAACCCATGGCGACTCCGTGCTGGTGGAATTTGCCATGCGCTATGGCTCCCATCCCCTGTCGGAACAGCTGCAATCACTTCTCGACCGTGGCGTACAGAGGCTGGTCGTGCTGCCGCTATATCCGCAATACAGCGGGCCAACAACCGGCTCCACCTTTGACGCCCTCGCGGCCGACTTCCGGCAGCGCCGCTGGCTGCCAGAATTACGCTTCGTCGCGCAGTATCACGACCATCCCGCCTATATCCGTGCACTGGCCGCGAGCGTGCGCACGCACTGGCAGACGCACGGTCGCGCCGACCGCCTGATCATGTCCTACCACGGCGAACCTGAGCGCTACCTGCACAATGGTGATCCTTATCACTGCCACTGCCACAAAACCAGCCGCCTCCTGGCGGAAGCGCTGGAGCTGGACGCCGGTGACTACCTGACCTGCTTTCAATCGCGCTTTGGCCGTGAACCCTGGCTCAAACCCTACACGGACGACACCCTGCGGGGCTTGCCCGCACAGGGTGTGAAGTCCGTTCAGGTCATTTGTCCGGGTTTCTCTGCAGACTGCCTGGAAACCATCGAAGAAATCGGCGTGGAGAATCGCGGCTACTTTATGGAGGCCGGCGGTGAACGCTACGAGTATATTCCCTGCCTGAACAGTGAGCCGGCACACATCGAGGCACTCACCACGCTGATCGAGGAGCAGATGCTGGGCTGGTCAGAAAAGCCCTTCGACGCAGAGGCTACCCGCGCCCGCGCCAGGGCGCTGGGCGCGTGACATTCAGCGTTGGCTACAGCCAACGCCGCACACGGGCACAATAGGCAGGGTAGTCTTCGGGAAAGAGGCCCTGCAGTAGTGCCTCTTCGGGCCGAATGTAGCGCCACTCGACAATCACCATGAACAACGGCGGGACCAGCAACGCCATGCTGGACCCCACCGTCACCGCGACGCCGAGCAGAATGGCCGTCATACCCAGATACATGGGGTTGCGGGTGAAACGGTAGACGCCTGTAGTGACCAGCGCCGACACATTGCGGAAGGGGATCAGGTCCGTGCCGGCGCGTTTGAAAAGTCCGCCTGCCACCACGAGCATGGCAAGACCCGCGAGTAAAATGGCCCCGCCCAGCAACTGGCTGGCCTGACTGGTGAAACGGGGGCCCGGGTAGAATTCATTGAAGGCAAAAATGGCACAAACCCCGAAAACCATCCACATGGGCGGATAGATAATGCGTTTGACCATGGTCCTCTCCTTTCCTCTGTTCAGACGCCGTGCATGTGCACACCGGCGGGCTCCAGCCCGCCTATCGCGTAGGCCAGTATAATCCCGGCAAGGAAGGCCAGAGTCAATTTGCCACGATCGTGGCTGTGAAAGTGCACCTCGGGCAGCAGATCGCTCAGGGCAATGCAGATGAAGGCGCCGGCAGAAAACGCCAGCGCACCCGCCACGGCGTGATGACGGGCATCCCCGAGCAGATCCACCCCGAAGAAAAACAGCAGCGCGCCCAACGGGCAGAGCAGCGCAAACCCGAGATTGGCCAGCGAACGGGAGCGCCGGCTCCAACCGCCTGCCTCCATGATGGTGGTGATGGACATGGCATCCAGCGGTTTATGCAGAAGGATAGCCAGAAACACCCCGACGCCGAGCAGCCCCGCACTGCGCCCAACCTCACCCTGCATCACCGCCCCCAGGGCAACGCCATCAATCAGCGTGTGTACACCCAGTCCAAGCGCGAGTCCAACCCAGCTGAGGCGGTGTGCAGCGGGAACCGCCTGCGCGGGCACCAGTGCAGTGGGCGCTGCGGCTGCATCGCCATGGTGTTCATGGTCGTGCGCGTGGCTGTGGTCATGATCATGATGCTCATGCTCTTCCTCACTGAAGTCGTGCTGGTGAAAATGAAACATGCGCAGCAACAGAAGCATGGTAATAAGGCCGATCATCAGCCACCAGACCGACGCATCCGCGCCATACTCACGCGGCTGCAGGGCGATACTGTGTGGCAGAAGGTGATAGAACGCGACACCCAGCATCAGCCCCGAGACAAAACTCATCACCAGCTGGGTACGGGTGTGGGTCATCCTCACCCAGTTCGGCAGCAGACCCCCGGCCAGGGACAGCAGCGCGATGGCCACACAGTACGCAACCAACAGCAGTTCGGGTGTCAGGCTCATGGGTTTTCCCGGCCTCCAGCGCCGCTAGCACAATACCAGGTTGTCGCGGTGAATCAGCTCTTCATCACCTTGATAACCCAGCAACGGCGCTATCTCAACAGACGGCCTGCCCATTATGCGCCGCGCCTCGTCCGCGCTGTAATTCACCAGGCCGCGCGCCACTTCGCGCCCCTCCTGGTCTACGCAAAGCACCATATCACCGCGCTCAAACTGTCCTGTCACGGCGTGAACACCCACGGGTAGCAGGCTACGGCCGGACTCCTTGAGCACACGCACCGCGCCGGCATCCAGTTCCAGGCTGCCCGGGATGCGCACCATGCCCGCCAACCATTGCTTGCGGGCGTTTTCCGACTGCCTGCCGGAGCGTAGCCAGGTGCCCAGCGCGTTCCCCGCCGCTACCTGAGCAACCACATCGGGATGGCGCCCGCTGGCGATGACCGTCTCGGTGCCCGAACGCGCTGCAAGGCGCGCAGCGCGCAGTTTGGTGATCATACCGCCGCGGCCGAGCGCCCCGCCTTCCCCCGCCATGCGATCCAGCGCCTCATCGTGCACGTCGCGGCTATCCACCAGCACCGCGAAGGGGTTGAGGCGCGGATCCTCCTCGTACAGCCCCTGCTGGTCGGTCAGCAGCAGCAGGGCATCGGCATCAATCAGGTTGGCCACCAGGGCGGCCAGGGTGTCATTGTCGCCAAAGCGGATTTCATCCGTGACCACGGTATCGTTTTCGTTGATGACGGGTACCACACCGAGGCGCAACAAGGTGGTCAGTGTGCTGCGGGCGTTCAGGTAGCGATCGCGCGCGGTGATGTCGTCGTGACCCAACAGCACCTGTGCCGAGACAATATCGTACCCGCGAAACGCGGTTTCATAGCTCTGTATCAGCGAGGACTGACCGACTGCGGCGGCCGCCTGCAGCTCATGCAGGCGGGTGGGACGCCTCGGCCAACCCAACCGCACCAGGCCGGCTGCGACCGCGCCGCTGGAGACCAGCACCACCTCTGCACCGCGTTCCCGCAGTGCCGCAATCTGGGCAACCAGACTGCCAATCATCGCCGCATCCAGACCGCGACCATCGTTGGTCAGCAGCGCGCTACCCACCTTGATGACCCAGCGCCGGCTGGCGGCAATTGTTTCGCGATCCTGTTCAGCCATCAGTGCACGTATTCCACTTCAACATCGTCGCTATCGTCGTCACTGGCGTCATCCTCCGGCTGGCGGCGGTGACGGGCGCGCAGGGCTTCAATGCGTTCGCGCGCTTCCTGTTGCATGCGGGACTGTTGCTCCGCCTCGGCTTCTGCCACCTCGGGGTCGGCGAGTTCCAGCGCTTTCTGCTCTTCCAGCGCCACCATCAGATCCTGGCACAGGCGCTTGGTGCCCGCGCCGCTGATGGCGGCGGTTTCATAGACCGGCCCCTGCCAATCCAGCGCTTCGAGCAAGGCTGCGCGACGGGCCGGGAGCTCATCCTCGGGCACCAGATCCACCTTGTTCAACACCAGCCAGCGCTGGCGGGCGGCCAGTGTGGGACTGAACCGCTCCAGCTCCCGCACGATGGCGAGGGCCGCATCCGCCGGCTCACTGTCGTCAACCGGCGCCATATCCACCAGGTGCAGGAGAATCCGGTTCCGCGTCAGGTGCTTGAGAAAGCGGATACCCAGCCCCGCGCCATCGGAGGCACCCTCGATCAGGCCGGGAATATCCGCCACGACAAAACTGCGGTGGGCGTCAACCTTGACCACACCCAGATTCGGCACCAGGGTGGTGAACGGGTAGTCGGCCACTTTCGGTCGCGCCGCGGAGATTGCCCTGATCAGCGTGGATTTGCCGGCGTTCGGCAACCCCAACAAGCCCACATCGGCAAGGACCTTGAGTTCCAGCTTCAGCGAGCGCTGCTCACCCTCAGTGCCGGGGCTGGTTTGCCGCGGCGCGCGGTTGGTACTGGATTTGTAGCGCGCATTGCCGAGGCCGTGCCAGCCGCCCTGGGCCACGACCAGCCGTTCACCGTGCGCCGCCAGGTCGCCGAGCACCTCGGCGCTGTCTTCATCAATGATGGTCGTACCAACCGGGACCCGAAGAATCAGGTCTTCCCCGCTCTTGCCGGTGCAATTGCGGCTGCGGCCGGATTCACCGTTTTCGGCGCGATAGCTGCGCACGAAACGGTAGTCAACCATGGTGTTCAGGTTTTCGTCTGCCTCCATGATGACACTGCCACCATCGCCACCGTCGCCCCCATCGGGGCCGCCGCGCGGCACAAACTTTTCCCTGCGGAAACTCAGGCAGCCGTTACCGCCGTTGCCCGCGAACACTTTGATGCTTGCTTCGTCTACAAATTTCATGGTTTGGCCGTTGCGCCCCTTGCCGGAGCGCGTTCGCCTTTGCGAACGTCAGTTACTCTAAAAAAAAAGCCCCGTCAGTTGACGAGGCTTTCTGTCTATCCGGCCAGGTGGTCCGCCTGATCAGGCGCTCACCACCTGCACATATTTCCGGTTTTTCGGGCCTCGCGTCACGAACTCTACCCGACCTTCCGCGGTCGCGAACAGCGTGTGGTCGCGGCCGCAACGCACATTGGCTCCAGGATGGAAACGGGTGCCACGCTGGCGGATCAGGATGTTGCCTGCCTGCACCAGCTGACCGCCAAAACGCTTGACGCCAAGGCGTTTGCTTTCGGAATCGCGACCGTTACGAGTACTGCCGCCTGCTTTCTTGTGTGCCATAGTCGCTAGCCTCCGTTACGCCGTGATTGCAGTGATTTTCACTTCGGTGAACCACTGGCGGTGGCCCGTTTCTTTCCGATAGTGTTTACGGCGGTTGAATTTGACGATTTTAACCTTCTTGTGGCGACCGTGGCTGACCACTTCAGCCGTGACCTTGCCACCCGCTACCAGCGGAGTACCGATCTTGACCTGCTCGCCGCCGACCATCAATACACGGTCGAATTCGATCGTGTCACCGGTGGCCACTTCAATTTTCTCCAGCTTCAGGGTCTCCCCCTCCACCACGCGATGCTGCTTGCCACCGCTCTCAATCACTGCGTACATTGCGTTCTCCGTTCAGTTAGCCTGCTCGCGACAGAAAATAACCCTGGATTATCGAGGGGGCAGAGCCAGGCACTAACAGTTCTCATAATTCCGTGGCATACGCATCAGGCGCAACTGCCGCGGAGGGCGGCGATTTTACTCAACTCACCCCGCTCGAGCAAGGATTATTTGTGCCCTCTGTCGACTCCACGGGCGGCGCAGCAGATGGCGCCAAGCTTGACACCCCCTCCCGACCCACCTAGCATGCGCGGGCATTTTCAACGCCCTCATACTATGCAGCAAATCCGCGCCAGCGTTGCCGGGGAGTTCGATCAGGTCAACCAGCTGATCATCCAGCAACTCCAATCCAACGTGCCCCTGGTCGAAAATGTCGGCCACTATATTGTGGACGCCGGCGGCAAGCGCATGCGCCCCTTGCTGACACTGCTGACCGCCAAAGCACTCGGCGCCTGCTCAGCGGGACACGTGACCTTTGCTGCCGTCATTGAATTCATCCATACCGCAACGCTGCTGCACGATGACGTGGTCGACGTCTCGCAGCTGCGCCGGGGCAGGCCTACGGCCAACTCAGAGTTCGGCAATGCCTCCAGCGTCCTGGTCGGCGACTTTCTCTATACCCGGGCCTTCCAGCTCATGGTGCAGCTCGACAACATCGAGATACTGCGGCACATGGCGGACACCACAAACACCATTGCCGAGGGCGAAGTGCTGCAGCTGACCCGCGCGGGCAATGCAGGCACCACCGAGCAGGACTATATCGACATCATTACGCGCAAAACCGCTGTGCTGTTCGCGGCGGCCTGCTACGGCGCCGCCGTGCTGAGCGGCACTGACGCGGTGCAGACGGAAAGCCTGCGCCGTTTCGGTCTGCACCTGGGGCTGGCATTCCAGATGATTGACGACATGCTCGATTACGCGGGCGATGCGGACACCATGGGCAAGAATGTGGGCGATGACTTGCGCGAGGGCAAGGTCACGCTGCCGCTGATTCATATCCTGCGTACCGGGACCGCCGACGAGCAGGCTCTGGTGCAACGGGCCATCACTGAGCGCTCCGCCGCAGAGCTGGACGCCATCAGCGAGGCCGTACGGCGCTGCGCTGCTATCGACTACACGCGGGAGCGCGCGCGCGAGCATCACGACCTGGCGGTGGCCGCCCTCGCCGGGCTGCCCGCGGGCCCGGCACTGGAGGCCCTGCAGCAACTGACGCGATTATCCATCGAACGCGATCACTGAGCGCACGCCTGAATTGCAGGCCGGGTTAGCCCTGCCTATACTGGTCGCCAGACACAGCGGCGCGCACCATGGCACACACTCTGCAACTCCCGGACCTTCCCTCGTGGCACGAACTACAGACCCTGGCCGAGGGGATGCGCAGCACATCTGTCAGTGCCCTGTTCAACCGTGAAGTACAGCGGGCCGGCGATTTCACGGCCAGTGCAGCCGGGCTCACGCTGGATTACTCCCGTCAGCTGCTCTGTCGGGACAGCCGCGCAGCCCTGTTGCGACTCGCCGAACAGGCGCAGCTGCCCCGCCGCGCCCGCCAGCTGTTCAGCGGCGTCGCGCTGAACAACACCGAGGCGCGACCCGCGCTGCACACCCTGTTGCGCGCACGCACGGCACCCGCAGGACTGGAGGCCGAGTTCAGCCGCGTGGAAGATACCCGGCACCGTATGCGCCTCTGGTGCGAACGCATCGCTTCGGGTGAGCTTACCGGATACTCCGGGCAGGCCATTCGAGACGTGGTAAACATCGGCATTGGCGGTTCCGATCTGGGCCCACGACTGGTCACCGCTGCGCTCCCGGCCTGGCAGGGTCCCATACGCTGCCACTACGTGGCCAACGTGGACCCTGCGGACCTGCAGAGCACGCTGCGACAGGTGCAGCCTGAAACCACGCTGTTCATCCTCTGCTCAAAATCCTTCCGTACCCAGGAGACCCTTGCCAACGGCGAGGCGGCGCAGCACTGGCTGCGTTCCGCTGGAGCCGGAAATGAAGACTGGTCACGCCATTTCCTGGCCATTACCAGTAATCTCGACGCCGCGGCAGCCTTTGGCATTCCCGCCGACAATTGCCTGCCGCTGTGGGACTGGGTCGGTGGCCGCTTTTCCTTGTGGTCAGCAGTCGGACTGAGTATCGCCATCGGTATTGGCTGGGATGGTTTCAGCGCCCTGCTTGCCGGTGCCGAGGCAATGGACCGCCACTTCCTGGAAGCAGACAGTGCGCAGAATCTCCCGATCCTGATGAGCCTGCTGGAGGTGTGGTACTGCAATTTCTTCCAGGCCGCGAACCATGTGGTCCTGCCCTACGACCAGGGCCTGGAACGGCTCCCCGACTACCTGCAACAACTGACCATGGAGAGCAACGGCAAACGCGTGAGCCGCGACGGTGAGGTCCTCGGCTACGACACCGCTCCGGTGCTCTGGGGCGCCGCGGGCACCATGGGTCAACACTCGTTCTACCAGCTCCTGCACCAGGGCACACGGCTGTGCCCCGCCGACCTGATTCTGCCGCTGACCACCCCCACGGGAGAAGCGGCGCAGCACCGCCTGCTGGTCGCCAACGGGCTGGCCCAGAGCCGCGCCCTGATGATTGGGCGCAGCCAGGACGAGGCGCTCGCCAGCCTGCTGGAACGCGGCATGGAAGAAAGCGCCGCCCGGCAACTGGCGCCGCATCTGGTGATTCCCGGCAGCAGGCCACACAGCGTTATCACGCTGGATGCCCTCACCCCCCTTACCCTGGGGGCACTGCTGGCACTGTATGAACACCGCACCTTCTGCAGCAGTCAGTTGTGGGGCGTGAACGCCTTCGATCAGTGGGGCGTGGAGCTTGGCAAGGATATCGGCCAGAGCATTTTGCAGCGTCTGGACCACCCCGAGGCAGACAAGACGCTGGACCCGGCCAGTGAACGACTGATCGCCGAGTGGTTCAGGGCGCAGGCGGCGGCGCGAACAGCAACGGACTAGGCGTCGATCAGCGCCAGCAGGGTGCTGGTCTGCGTCCTCATCAGGTCGACATCACCTCGGCTTTCCACGTTCAAACGCACCACGGGTTCCGTGTTCGACAGGCGAAGATTGAAGCGCCAGTCCGCAAACGCCATGGATAGCCCATCCACCGAAGATTCCTCCAGTGCCTGCGTGCGATAGCGCTCCGCAACCTTCGCCAGCACTGCGGCAGGGTCATCGACACTGCGGTTGATCTCGCCACTGCAGGGAAACGCCGCCATGCATTCCGCAACCAGCGCCGAGAGCGGCATGCCACGGCGCCCGAGCTGGGCTGCAACCAACAGCCAGGGAATCATCCCGCTGTCGCAAAAGGCGAAGTCGCGGAAGTAGTGATGGGCGCTCATTTCTCCGCCATAGGCGGCGTTCTCGGCCCGCATCCTCTCCTTGATGAATGCGTGGCCGGTCTTGCTTTCCACCGCCCGCCCACCGAGCTTCTGCACGCGATCGATGGTGTTCCATACCAGCCGCGGATCGTGAATGATCGCCGCTCCCGGGTGTTGCTCCAGCGCCATTTCCGCCAGCAAGCCCACGAGGTAATACCCCTCGACAAACTCGCCGCGCTCGTCGAAGAAGAAACAGCGGTCGAAGTCGCCATCCCAGGCCAGGCCCAGGTCGGCGCCCTCGGAGAGGACTGAGGCGCTCGTCACAGCACGATTTTCCTGCAGTAGCGGGTTGGGCACGCCATTGGGGAAGTGTCCATCCGGCTCATGGTGCAAGCGGACGAACTCGAAAGGCAGATGCGGCGCCAGCAGGTCGACAACGCGCCCCGCACCGCCGTTTCCCGCATCCACCACGATACGCAGCGGGGGCAGCGCATCGACATCGACATAGGACAGCAGGTGTTCGATGTAGGCGGAGGAGGTGTCCAGCGGCAGGTAGCGGCCGTGGGTGGCCGCACGCGTAAAGTGATTGGCCTCGGCCAGCGCGCGGATCTCAGCGAGGCCGCTGTCGCCGGATATCGGCCTGGATTCCTCGCGCACGAACTTCATGCCGTTGAAATCCTTGGGGTTGTGGCTCGCCGTCACCACGATACCACCGTCCATTTGCGCGTGGCTGGTGGCGAAGTAGATCTCCTCAGTGCCACACAGCCCGATATCGTAGACATCCACCCCCTGCTCACGCAGGCCGTCCGCCAGGGCTGCCTTGATGGCTTCACTGGTGAGGCGGATATCGTGGCCCACCACCACTTTGCGCGGCTTGACCACCTCGGCATAGGCCCGGCCGATGCGCCGCGCGATCTCCTCATTGAGCTGGTCGGGGACGCGCCCACGCACATCGTAGGCTTTGAAACAGTCCAGTTTTTCCATGGGTCTGCGCTCCGCCTACGGCTGGGAATAGTAGTTTTCGTAGACGAAGTTGGTGGCCTCGACAAAACCCGGGACACTGCCGCAGTCGAACCGCCGGCCCGAGAATTTGTAGGCCATGACGCAACCCTGCCGTGCCTGGGTCTGCAATGCATCGGTGAGCTGTACCTCGCCGTTGGCGCCGGGCGGCGTCTCGCGCAGGATGTCGAAGATATCCGGCGTGAGGATGTAGCGGCCGATGATCGCCAGATTGGAGGGTGCAGAGGCGGCATCCGGTTTTTCCACCATCTTGTCGACGCGGTAAATGCCATCCTTCAGGCTCTCACCGGCAATCACGCCGTATTTGTGCACTTCCTCCATGGGCACTTCCTGAATGGCGACAATCGAGCAGCGAAACTGGCGATACAGTTCCGCCATCTGGCTGAGCACGCCCGGCCCATCATTGATACAGAGGTCATCCGACAGCACCACCCCAAACGGTTCGCTGCCGATCAGGGCCTCGCCGGTCAGTATCGCGTGGCCCAGGCCTTTCATCTCGCGCTGGCGCACCATGGTGAATACGCCTTTATCCAGAACGTTGCGAATGCTTTCCAGATACACTTCCTTGCCGGTGCCGGAGATCTGGTGCTCCAGCTCAAAGCTGATGTCGAAGTGATCCGCGATACTGCGCTTGCCGCGCCCGGTCACCATGGCACAGGTCGTCATGCCCGCCGCGATGGCCTCTTCCACGCCGTACTGCACCAGCGGTTTGTTCACGATAGGCAGCATCTCCTTGGGCATGCTCTTGGTCGCGGGCAGGAAGCGGGTGCCATAACCGGCAACCGGAAACAGGCATTTCTTGATCATGAGCGGCTCTCCTTGCGTGCCTGAGTGGCCTTTTCGCGGCCATATACATCCTCAAAACGAACGATATCATCCTCGCCAAGATACGTCCCTGACTGCACCTCAATCAGCTCAAGAGGAATGCGTCCGGGGTTGGCGAGACGGTGCTTGCGGCCAAGCGGGATATAGGTGGATTCATCCTCGCCGAGCATGAAGACCTTCTCTTCGCAGGTCACCTCCGCCGTGCCGTGCACCACGATCCAGTGCTCGGCGCGGTGGTGATGCATTTGCAACGACAGCGTCTGGCCCGGATTGACGATAATACGCTTGACCTGGAAACGGTCGGCACTGACCAACGTTTCATAGGAACCCCAGGGGCGATACACACGTGAATGCAGTGATGCCTCTGGACGCGATTCGGCCTTCAGGCGGCTGACAATACGCTTGACGTCCTGCACCTGGTCGCGGTCGGCCACCAGTACGGCGTCCGCAGTCTCCACGACGACAAGATTCGCGACACCCGTGGCCGCCAGCAGGCGGGACTCGCTGCGGAAATAGCTGTCACGGCAGTTGTCCAGCATCACATCGCCCTGGCTGACGTTGCCCTGCGGGTCGCGCGCTGCCACTTCCCACAACGCCGACCAGGCGCCGACATCGCTCCAGCCGCAGTCCAGCGCGATCACGCCGCCTTCCCGGGTGTGCTCCATCACCGCGTAGTCGATACTGTCAGCGGGACAGGCAGCGAAGGCTTCTGCTTCGGGGCGAATGAAGTCCATATCCTGCGTCGACTCCTGCATTGCCCGCCGACAGCTGGCCAGCATCGCCGGCTGGAATTCTGCCAACTGCGCCAGGTAGGTTTCCGCCCGCAGCAGAAACATGCCGCTGTTCCAGAGGTAGCTGCCGCTCTCCAGGTAGGCCTGGGCGGTGGCGCTGTCGGGCTTCTCGACAAACGCGTCGAGGGTGTAGAGATCATCCCCCAGCGCCGCGCCACAGCGGATATAGCCGTAGCCGGTTTCAGGCGTATGCGGCACCACGCCAAAGGTCATCAGGCGGCCAGCGCGGGCCAGCGGCAGGGCCCGGGCAACCGCCTCGGCAAAGGCCTCCACCTGCTGGATCAGGTGATCCGCGGGCAGCACCAGCAACACCGCCTCGGGATCCTGTGCCAATTCGTGCAGCGCCGCCAGCGCTACCGCCGGTGCCGTGTTGCGCCCCTCAGGCTCGAGAATCAGTGCGCCGGCCTTGATGCCGACCTGGCGCAGCTGCTCGGCGACCATGAAACGGTGTTCTTCATTGCACACCACCACCGGCGCCCGTGCCTGCAGGGAACCGGTGCGCGCCAGGGTCTGCTGCAGCATGGTCAATTCGCCGGCGAGGGGCAGAAACTGCTTGGGGTGAAGCTCCCGCGAAACGGGCCACAGGCGACTTCCGACGCCGCCGGAAAGAAGTACGGGTGTCAACATGGCAGATCCTGTTGCGTTGGGCGACACGGGCTACAAGCAGCCGATGCTCGCTGGAACCCACTATCTTACTTGATGGACAAAGCGCGAGGCCAGCGCGCCCCGGCATCGGCTCCGGTCTCACCAGTCTGCATACTCATGCACCGCCAGCACCCCGCGCACGCCAGCGCTGGACTTGTGCCCCGCAGGGTTTAGAATGACGCCCTGACACACACGCCCTGCCCGATCATCACGCGGCCGACACCGGGGCCTGACGCCCTGCCCGGACTCCAGGGCCCGACTGGACACACTATGACCGCACAAAGCGCATTCACGAAAGAAGAACTGGTCGCCTGCGGCCACGGCCATCTCTTCGGCCCCGGCAACGCCCAGTTGCCGACCGACAACATGCTGATGCTGGATCGCATTACCCACGTAAGTTCCGAGGGTGGCCGCTACGGCAAGGGGGAAATCGTCGCCGAGCTCGACATCCACCCGGACCTGTGGTTTTTCCAATGCCACTTCCCGGGTGACCCGGTGATGCCCGGCTGCCTGGGACTGGATGCCATGTGGCAGCTCGTGGGTTTCTTTCTCGGATGGCGCGGCAACCCGGGGCGGGGTCGCGCACTGGGCTCCGGCGAGGTGAAGTTCACCGGGCAGGTTGTCCCCAGCGCAAAGAAGGTCAGCTACCACATCCACATGAAGCGGGTTATCGAGCGCAAGCTCATCATGGGCATAGCCGATGGCGTGGTATCGGTGGATGGTCGCGATATCTACACAGCGAACGACCTGCGCGTCGGGCTGTTCACCTCAACGGAGTCTTTCTAATCCCATGAGCAGACGGGTAGTCATTACAGGGCTCGGTATCGTGTCCTGCCTGGGTAACGATGCCAAAACAGTCACCGAGGCGCTGCGGGCCGGGCGCTCCGGCATCAAGATTCGCCAGGAACAGATTGATATGGGGATGCGCTCCCATATCGCCGGCGCACCGGATATTGTCGTCGCTGATCACATCGATCGCAAACAGCTTCGCTTCATGGGCGATGCTGCCGCCTATGCCTACATCGCCATGCAGCAGGCGATAGCGGACTCCGGACTCGCCGAGAAAGACGTATCCAATGTGCGCACAGGTATCATCGCCGGGTCCGGTGGCGCCTCATCGGCAAGCCAGACCGAAGCGGCCGACATTCTGCGGGAAAAAGGCCTGCGCCGCGTGGGCCCCTATCGGGTGACCCAGACCATGGGGAGCACGGTATCAGCCTGCCTCGCCACGCCCTTCCGGATCAAGGGCGTGAACTACTCGATTTCATCTGCCTGCTCCACCAGCGCGCACTGCATTGGCAACGCCATGGAGCAGATTCAGCTCAACAAGCAGGACATCGTGTTCGCGGGCGGCGGCGAGGAGTTGCACTGGACACTGAGCAGCCTGTTCGACGCCATGGGTGCGCTGTCCACCAAGTACAACGATACGCCGGAGCGCGCCTCTCGCGCCTACGACGCAAACCGGGACGGATTCGTCATCGCGGGCGGCGGTGGCATGCTGGTGCTTGAAGAACTGGAACACGCCCTCGCACGGGGTGCACGGATCTACGCCGAGTTAGTCGGCTACGGCGCCACCTCCGACGGCTACGACATGGTGGCGCCCTCTGGCGAAGGCGCCGTACGCTGCATGCAGCAGGCGCTGGCTACGGTCAGCGGCCCGATCGATTATATCAATGCCCACGGCACCAGCACTCCCGCCGGCGACATTCAGGAACTGAAGGCGGTGCGTGAAGCCTATCGCGATCGCGATCACATTCCCGTTGTAGGATCGACCAAGTCACTCTCGGGGCACTCTCTGGGTGCCGCCGGCGTGCAGGAGGCGATCTACTCCCTGCTGATGCAGCAAGCCGGCTTTATCGCCGCCTCGGCCAATATCGAGACCCTGGACCCGGAAGCGGAGGGCCTGCCGATCGCCACCCAGCGACACGACAACGTGGACCTGCAACGCGTGATGTCCAACAGCTTCGGCTTCGGTGGCACCAATGCCTCGCTCGTGTTCCAGAAATTCACCGGCTGAGCAGGCACCGGACTCAGCAAAGGGAATCCAGTAGCGCCACATCCAGCCAGTCCCCTTCCACAACGCAGGTCGCGGGAGGCACGCAGGCCAGCGCGTTGCTGTAGCACACCGAACTCAGCACACCCGAGCTCTGGTTGGCAAAGGGTACCACCAGCGGGCCATCGGGCCCGGCGCTCACGCTCACCCGCAGATACTCCTGCCGGCTGTCCGGCTTGGCACGACTGAACCCGGCCCGGGCACGCAGCCAGAGCGGCTCTACGTCGCAAGCACCCTGGTAGCGCAACAGGAAGGGCCTGGCCAGCAGGCAGAAGGTGACAAAACTGGAAGTCGGGTTGCCGGGCAAGCCAAGAAACGGCACACCAGCGACTTCCCCGAACGCCAGTGGCTTGCCCGGCTTGATGGCAAGGCGCCACAGAGACAGCGAACCCAACCGCTCCACCTGATGGCGCACATGGTCCTCGTCGCCCACGGATACGCCACCCGAGCTGATTACGCAGTCGGCGCTGCCTGCCGCCTGCACCAGCGCTGCGGCCGTGGCCTCCGGCGCATCGGCCACCCTGCCACAGTCGACAACCTGCATACCCAGGCCGCGCACCAGCGCCGCGAGCATATAGCGATTGCTGTTGTAGATCTGCCCCGCTCGCAGGGGCGCGACGCCGGGCTCCACCAGTTCATCACCGGTGGCCAGCAGCGCGACCCGCAGCGGGCGTCGAACAGGCACCTGCGCAAGCCCCACCGCGGCCAGGAGCCCAATATCCTCGGCTCGCAGACGCCTGCCCCGGGCCAGCACACGAGTGCCTGCAGGGATATCCTGCCCACACGGCCGAATATTGTCACCCGGCTGCACCGCCCCCTGTATGACGACGGTGCCGTTGACCTCGACACACTGTTCCTGGATGGCGATGGCATCGGCACCGGCAGGCACTGGCGCGCCGGTGAAGATCCGTGCCGCCGTCCCCGGCATCAGGGGTTCGGGAGCCTGTCCGGCGGCAATACGCTGGCTGACGGGCAACGGGGCGGTGGCGTCGCGGGCGCGCAGTGCGTAGCCATCCATGGCGCTGTTGTCCTCCGGTGGCACCGCGACGGAGGCGATCACATCGTCGGCCAGCACCATGCCACACGCCGTCTGCAGACAGCGCAGCTCGCTGGCAGGCGGTGGGGGGGCGCTGGCCAACAGGGTCGCCAGCGCTTCATCGACCGGCAGTAGCGGCTTCACGACAGCGTAGCGCGGGCCCGCAGCACCCCAACGAAGTTACAGGGCCGGTGATCGCTGTCCAGCTGTTCGCGGATAATGCCTGTCCAGGCGGTGCGACAGGCACCAGTGGACCCCGGCATGCAGAAGATGAGCGTGTTGTTGGCGAGTCCGCCCAAGGCGCGCGACTGCACCGTCGACGACCCGATTTCTGCAAACGACAAGGCGCGGAAGACTTCACCAAAACCCTCGATGGATTTATCGAACAGCGGTGCCACCGCTTCGGGCGTGGAATCCCGCCCGGAAAACCCGGTACCGCCCGTCACCAGCACCACCTGCACGGCAGGCTCGGCTATCCAGCCAGACAGCAACGCACGAATCTGGTAGATGTCATCGGGCACGATGTTGTGCGCGAAGCAGCAGTGACCTGCGGCTACAAGCGCATGCACCAGGTACTGCCCCGAGGTGTCGGTGTCGGGCGTACGGGTGTCGGATACCGTCAGCACCGCAATCGACAGACCGGTCGCTGTGCCGCTCGCGGACGATTCAGACATCAGCCTGAGGCCTCCTTGTTTGCCTGCTGTTGTTGGCGTTGGTAAAAGTACTGGCGCACGGTATCGGCGACAAAACTGCGCCAGGAAACCTGTTTGATGGCAAAGGTGCTGCGGATGCGGTTGCACTGCAGTGAGCGGTTGAGTGCGCGGCCCGGGCCGCCCAGCAACTGCAACTGCACGGCATCGGGAGAGAAGCGCGAGAACTGGGACGCGGAAGCCAGCAACGCTTCTGCAAACTCATAACAGTTGGTCGTATCCGTGCTGCAGTAATGGTAGATACCCCAGGACTCTGCGCCGGCACCCAACTGGTCGAGCATGCCTGCTACAACCCGGGCGGCGTCCAGAGACTCGACGGGGCAACCCCTGAGCTGGTTGTCCAGTGACAAGGTACCGCCTGCGATCAGCTGTTCCAGCATATGCGACAACACGTTGACGCCGGCTGCGGAAAATACCGGGCCAAGACGCAGCACCACGTGCCGTTCGCAGGTCTCGCTGGCGCGCGTTTCCGCCGCCGCCAACAAACGCCCCACCGTTTCGGGATTGTCTGGCGGGTCCTGTTCGCGATAGCTGCGCTCCGCATCACCTGCGAACACGCGCGCGCTGGACACCAGAAAATAGCTGGCATCGCTGCGCTGACAGGCCTTGGCCAACCAGTGACTGCGCTCGACATCCAGCTCGTTGATCAGTTCGCCACTGTCGATTGCGCCCTGCAGGCGCAGATCAACCACGATGTCCGCCCGCGCACGGCGCACAACCTTCTTGGCGTGGCGCTCACTCTTCCAGCGCGACACCGAGCTGGAAACACTCTCAAGCTCGTGCCGGCCCCAGCGCTTCAGATGGTCCGCCAGTGCCAGCCCCAGAGAGCTGTCCGAGCCGATCAACAGGACGCGCACACGAGCACCCCCGGATCACTGCCCTGCCCTGCAGGCGCAACACCCGCCTCAGAAAGGAATGTCGTCGTCAAAGTCGTCAAAATCACCGGGAGGTGTGTTGCTCGCCGGCGCACGTGCGCCGCCCGATGCGGCGGGAGCTTGCTGCTGCGGCGCCGCGCTCTGGTTGTACTCATCGCGCCCATAGTTGTCGCCGCCCATCTGGCCGCCGCCGGGGCGGCTGTCCAGCATCTGCATCTCACTGGCCACGATTTCCGTGGTGTACCGATCCTGGCCGTCCTGTGCCTGCCACTTGCGCGTGCGCAGGGAGCCCTCAACATACACCTTGGAGCCCTTCTTCAGGTATTCACCAGCAATCTCCGCCAGCCGATTGAAGAAGACCACACGGTGCCACTCCGTGCGTTCCTGGGGTTGGCCGGTCTGCTTGTCCTTCCAACTCTCGGACGTAGCCAGGTTGACGTTGGTCACCGCACCACCTGATGGCATGTAGCGCACTTCCGGATCCGCGCCCAGATTACCGACGAGTATGACTTTGTTGACGCCCCGTGAAGCCATGGTAACTCCTCTTTCGTGGACGGTTGGCGATTGGACATAACTGCAGGGACTATAACAATCCGCCTGTGCAATTGCGACAGCACATCACGCCAAAACCCATCGGTTCAGGCCTGCGGCTGCCGCCCGGCACTCAGGGCGCGGCTTCGCCCAACCCGGACTCGCCGTGAACAGGCGCCGGCAGTGCCACGAGCATCCACACCGCGATAACCAGCAGGCACAACTCGGTAATGCCAACGATCCCGTAGTGCTGGAGTACCCAGCCGCCCGCGGCACCACCGGCGAAGATACCGAGAAACTGCGCGGTGGAGAATATGCCCAGCGCCGTACCCTTGGCCTCGGGTGCCACGGCCTTGCTGACCAGGGAGGGCAACACCGCCTCCATATAGTTGAACCCGACAAAGAACAACCAAAGTGCCACGCAGAACAACCAGGGCGTGGCCGCCAGGCCGAGCAGTGCCAGAGCCACCATCAATACGGCGATAGCGACAAGGAACACAAGATGGTGACGGCCGCCGCGCTCGGCCAGCCGCATCAGGGGCAGGATGCCGAGCACCGACAGCAATACCGCGGGCAGGTAAATCTGCCAATGGTGCTCGCGGGCCACCCCAACCACTGACTCCAGTGCCCCGGGCACAATCTGGAAGCTGGCCATGAGCACAAAATGGAGGGCAAAAATGCCGATATCCAGCCGCAGCAGCGTGCCGTTGCGCAGGCTGGCCCGGAACAGGCGGGGCCGCGTACCAACCTCGGTGTAGGTCACCCCGCTGTGAGGCGGGTCCGGCACCTGCCAGAGCACCACCACGATGCCCACCAACGCCAATGCCGCGGTGACGCCAAACACGGCCTCCAGCCCGCCCATTCCCGCTATCAGCGGCCCCAGTACGAGGGCCAGGGCGAAGGCCAGGCCAATACTCGCACCCACAACCGCCATCGCCTTCGTGCGCTGCTCCCGGGACGTGAGATCAGCCACCAGTGCCATCACACTGCTGGCAATCGCCCCGGCACCCTGCAGGGCGCGGCCAAGAATGATGCCCTGAATGCTCTCGGCCAGTGCCGCCACCACACTGCCCGCCGCAAAAACCAGCAGACCGCCAATAATCACCGGCTTGCGGCCGATGCGGTCGGAGAGCCAGCCCAGGGGAATCTGCAGTGATGCCTGGGTGAGCCCGTAGACCCCCAGCGCCACCCCGATCAAGGTGGGCGTCGCGCCGGCAAAGTCCACGGCGTACAGGGCCAGCAGCGGCAGCACCATGAACAGGCCCAGCATGCGCACGTTGTACAGCAAGGCCAGTGAGGCCACTGAGCGCCGCTCAACGGACGACATGGGATGTTTGGTAATCACAGCAGGGCAGGCACTTTGCAAAAGCCGCTATGGTAACAGCTTCGCTTTCCCTGTGGCATCCACTCGGCAGACGCCTGCGTACCACCCGGTAACCTTTTGCCTCGACACGACAACACCACCTATACTGTCGGGTTCGACCGATACCCCCTGACCGGAGACACATGGACACCATTCACGTCCGCGGTGCACGCACCCACAACCTGAAGAACATCGACCTCGACATCCCCCGGGACAAACTGGTTGTCATCACCGGGCTCTCAGGATCAGGGAAGTCTTCATTGGCCTTCGACACGCTGTATGCCGAAGGGCAGCGGCGCTATGTGGAGTCGCTGTCCACCTATGCCAGGCAGTTCCTGTCGATGATGGAAAAGCCCGATATGGACCATATCGAGGGTCTGTCGCCCGCTATTTCCATCGAACAGAAGTCCACATCCCACAATCCGCGCTCGACCGTGGGTACCATTACCGAGATATACGACTACCTGCGCCTGCTGTACGCACGTGTCGGGGAACCGCGCTGCCCGGAACACGGTGAGAGCCTGCAGGCCCAGACGGTGAGCCAGATGGTCGATTCCGTGCTGGCCATGCCCGAGGGCAGCAAACTGATGTTGCTGGCGCCCGTGGTGCGGGCGCGCAAGGGTGAGCACCTGCATGTCTTTGAGGAGCTGCGCGCCGCCGGCTTTGTACGTGCCAGGGTCGATGGCATTATCACCGAGCTTGATGACCTTCCCGACCTCGACAAAAAGCGCAAACATGACATTGAGGTAGTGGTAGACCGCTTCAAGGTGCGCGCCGATCTCAGCCTGCGACTGGCGGAATCCTTCGAAACGGCGCTGGGTCTCACCGATGGCCTCGCCACGATCAGCCCCATGGAGGGCGACGGCGGGGACATCATGTTCTCCGCCCGTTTTGCTTGCCCCGTCTGCGGCCACAGCATCGACGAACTGGAGCCGCGACTGTTTTCCTTCAACAACCCCGCGGGTGCCTGCTCCAGCTGTGACGGTCTGGGCGTCAAGCAGTATTTCGATCCGGCACGCGTCGTGCTGCACCCGGAGTCCAGCCTCGCCGAGGGCGCCATACGCGGCTGGGACCGGCGCAACGTGTACTACTTCCACATGTTGACCAGCCTCGCCGATCACTACGGCTTTTCCATCGACACACCGTTTGCACAGCTGAAGAAGGACCATCAGCAGGCCATTCTCCAGGGCAGCGGGGATGAGGAGATCAGCTTCGCCTACATGAATGATCGCGGCGATGTCTACAAGCGCAAGCATCCCTTTGAGGGGATACTGCCCAACATGGAGCGGCGCTATCGCGACACAGAGTCCCAGTCGGTGCGTGAGGAGCTGTTCAAGTTCATGTCGACGCAACCCTGCCCGGATTGCGGCGGCACGCGCCTGTGCCAGGATGCACGCCACGTATTCGTGGATGATCGCGACCTGCCGAGCATCGCGGAAATGCCGGTGGGCGAGGCCGAGGTCTACTTCGGCAACCTGACCCTGCCCGGGCGCAAGGGCGAAATCGCCAGCAAGATCCTCAAGGAACTGCGCGCACGGTACCGCTTTCTGGTCGATGTGGGACTGAATTACCTGACGCTGAGCCGCAGCGCGGAAACCCTCTCGGGTGGTGAGGCACAGCGCATCCGCCTGGCCTCGCAAATTGGCGCGGGACTGGTCGGCGTGATGTACATTCTCGACGAGCCGTCGATTGGCCTGCATCAACGAGACAATGAGCGCCTGCTGGGCACGCTGACGCATCTGCGCGACCTGGGAAATACGGTACTGGTGGTTGAGCACGATGAGGACGCCATTCGCAGTGCTGACCACATTATTGACATAGGCCCCGGCGCGGGGGTGCACGGTGGGCGCATTGTGGCCCAGGGCAGCCTGGCGGATATCGTGGGCAACGCGGATTCCCTGACCGGCGCCTACCTGTCCGGAAAACGCTCGATCGCCGTGCCCGCAAAGCGCACCCCTGTGAACCGCAAGAAAATGCTTACGCTTTCGGGCGCCACGGGTAACAACCTGCAGAATGTCACCCTCGAGCTGCCACTGGGGCTACTGACCTGTGTCACAGGCGTATCCGGCTCCGGCAAATCTACCCTGGTCAACAATACGCTGTATCCCCTCGCTGCTACCGAGCTGAATGGTGCCACCACACTGACGCCGGCGCCTTACTCGGCGATCACCGGCATGCAGCACATCGATAAATGCATCGACATCGACCAGAGCCCGATCGGCCGCACGCCCCGTTCCAACCCGGCGACCTATACCGGGATCTTTACCCCGGTGCGGGAATTGTTCTCTGGCACCCAGGAGGCGCGCTCGCGTGGCTACAAGCCCGGCCGTTTCAGCTTCAACGTCAAGGGTGGTCGCTGTGAAGCCTGTCAGGGCGATGGCGTCACCAAGGTAGAGATGCACTTCCTGCCTGACATTTACGTCCCCTGCGATGTCTGCAAGGGCAAACGCTATAACCGCGAAACGCTGGAAGTCCGCTACAAGGGCAAGAATATCCACGAAGTGCTGGAGATGACGGTGGAAGATGCGCTGGCCTTCTTCGAGCCGGTGCCGACCATCGCGCGCAAGCTGCAAACCCTGATGGATGTAGGCCTGTCCTACATACGCCTCGGGCAGGCGGCTACCACCTTGTCAGGTGGCGAGGCGCAGCGCGTCAAACTGTCGCGGGAATTGTCCAAGCGCGATACCGGCAAGACCCTTTATATCCTCGATGAGCCCACCACCGGCCTGCACTTTGAGGACATTCGCCAACTGCTGGAGGTTCTGCACCGCCTGCGGGATCACGGCAATACCGTGGTGATCATTGAGCACAACCTGGATGTGATCAAAACGGCGGACTGGCTGGTAGACCTGGGGCCGGAAGGCGGTTCGGGCGGCGGCCAGATTATCGCGACAGGTACGCCGGAGGAGGTTGCGGAAGCGCCCGGTTCCTATACCGGGATGTTCCTCAAGCCGCTGTTGACGCGCGCAGCCGGCGGGCGCGGCAAGACCGGGGCTGTGCGGAAACGGAAGAAGAAGGCGGCTGCATAGGCTGTATCGGTGCGGTGGTGCGGTCGTGCGGTGGTGCCGGCGCCCAGCAGCGTTACCCAGGCCACTGCGGACACGCCGTGAACCCGTCCATGGGGGCTCGGCGGCGGCCGTCCTGGCCGCCGACGGTCCGCTGTGGCCTGGGTAATGCTGGTGGGCTTGTCGTACTGGGGTGGTTCGCCGTGGCGGGGTAATGCTGGTGGGCCTGTCGTACGGGGATAGTTCACCGTGGCGGGGTAACGCTGGTGGGCTTGTCGTAGGAGGGTGGTTCGCCGGTGGGTTGTCGTGATTAACACCGCGAGCGGGTGTTGTCATCGTGCCGAACTGCGGGCACAAAAAAGCCGGGCAGTGCCCGGCTTTTTAATGGGAGGCTTTACGCCTCTTCGCTTGCTACGTCATCCGACGCTGGACGATCGACCAATTCGACATAGGCCATGGGAGCCTTGTCGCCCGCGCGATAGCCGCACTTCATGATGCGAATGTAACCGCCCGGGCGGGCCTGGTAGCGCGGCCCGAGTTCGGCAAACAACTTGCCCACTGCAGCCTTGTCGCGCATGCGATCGAAGGCGAGGCGGCGATTCGCCACGCTGTCGCTCTTGGCCAGGGTGATCAGCGGCTCAGCGTAGCTGCGCAGCTCTTTCGCCTTGGGCAAAGTGGTTTTGATCAACTCGTGCTCTACCAGAGACACGGTCATGTTACGGAACATGGCCTTGCGGTGGGAGGCATTCCGATTCAACTGACGTCCGCTATGACGGTGACGCATTTTTCCTTTCCTATACTCTCTGTGCTATCTCAGCACTGCCAACTGGTAACTCGTGTGTTTAGATGCTCAACACCCGGTCGTCGTTTCGGAGGCTGGCCGGTGGCCAGTTGTCCAGGCGCATACCCAGCGACAAGCCGCGGGACGCCAGTACATCCTTGATTTCAGTCAGTGACTTCTTGCCCAGGTTCGGGGTTTTCAGCAGCTCAACTTCAGTGCGCTGAACAAGGTCGCCGATGTAGTAAATGTTCTCTGCTTTCAGACAGTTGGCGGAACGCACTGTCAGCTCGAGGTCATCAACCGGGCGCAGCAGTATCGGGTCGACTTCGTCTTCCTCAACCACAGATTCGCTCTGGCTCTCACTCTCGAGATCGACAAACACGGCCAGCTGCTGCTGCAGAATGGTCGCTGCGCGGCGGATCGCCTCTTCAGGGTCGATGGTGCCGTTGGTCTCGAGGTCGAGCACCAGCTTGTCGAGGTCCGTGCGCTGTTCGACACGTGCCGCCTCGACCACATAGGCCACCCGATTGATGGGTGAGAACGTAGCGTCGAGGTGCAGACGGCCAATCGCGCGCGTCTCCTCCTCGGGATTCTCTCTGGAATCAGCCGGTGAGTAGCCACGGCCACGTGCCACGGTCAGCTTCATGCTGATGTCCGAGTTGCCGTTGAGGTGGCAAATCACGTGGTCAGGATTGCGGATCTCGATATCATGGTCGACCTGGATATCGCCTGCGGTGACTACACCTGGGCCCTTGCGGCTCAGGGTCAGCTCGGCTTCATCCTTGCCGTTCATGACCAGCGCAACGCCTTTGAGGTTCAGCAGGATCTCAATAACGTCCTCCTGCACTCCTTCGATGGCGCTGTACTCATGCTCCACGCCGTCAATTTCGACTTCGGTAATGGCGCAGCCGGGCATGGAAGACAGCAGTATGCGACGCAGGGCGTTGCCGAGCGTATGGCCAAAGCCCCGCTCCAGCGGCTCCAGGGTGACCTGCGCACGAGTGCTCGTCTTCTCTTCGACGTTGATAACCCGCGGAGTCAAAAATTCGTTTACTGCTGTCTGCATTCTGGCACCTGTATGAGTAGGTTAGTCCTAAGTCCGGATTACTTGGAGTACAGTTCCACGATCAGGTTTTCGTTGATCTCGGAAGACAGATCCTGGCGCTCAGGGGCTGACTTGAACACTCCTTCCAGCTTATCGCTATTGAAATCGATCCACTCGGCATCACCGCGCTGGGCGGCCAGTGCCAGGGCAGACTGCACGCGCAGTTGCTTCTTTGCCTTTTCCCGCAGGGACACCACATCGCCCGCCTTCACCTGGTAGGATGCGACGTTAACCACCGCACCGTTGACCAGAATGCCTTTGTGGGAAACCAGCTGGCGCGCTTCGGCACGCGTGGAGCCGAAGCCCATGCGATAAACAACGTTGTCCAGGCGGCTTTCCAGCAACTGCAGCAGGTTTTCACCGGTGGCGCCTTTCAGACGAGCGGCTTCCTTGTAGTAGTTGCGGAACTGTTTCTCCAGGATGCCGTAGATACGACGCACTTTCTGCTTTTCACGCAGCTGTACGCCGTAGTCAGACAGACGGCCACGGCGCGCGCCGTGCTGGCCGGGGGCGGATTCGGGTTTGCACTTACTTTCGAGTGCGCGCACACCGCTCTTGAGGAACAGGTCTGTTCCTTCCCGGCGGGCCAGCTTGCACTTGGGTCCAATGTATCGAGCCATGTCAGTTGTTCCTGCTAAGCGCTTGTCTTGATGTTAGACGCGACGTTTCTTGGGCGGACGGCAGCCATTGTGCGGAATCGGCGTCACGTCAGTGATGTTGGTGATCTTGTAGCCACAGGCATTGAGCGCGCGCACTGCGGACTCACGGCCGGGGCCAGGGCCTTTCACCTGAACATCAAGGTTCTTCAGCCCATACTCCTTGGCTGCTTCACCGGCGCGCTCTGCAGCTACCTGGGCCGCGAAGGGCGTGCTCTTACGTGAGCCACGGAAACCGGAACCACCAGAAGTTGCCCAGCTCAGGGTGTTACCCTGGCGGTCAGTAATAGTGATGATCGTGTTGTTGAAAGACGCGTGAACGTGCGCAATGCCGTCCACCACGGTCTTGGTAATCTTCTTGCGAGTGGTCTTGCCACCTGGCTTGGCCATACTGTATTTCCTGCTTTAATATCAACACTGCACCCGGTGCAGCTACACTAAAAAGGATTCGCGGGTACGAGTCCCTTACTTGCGAATCGGCTTGCGCGGACCCTTGCGGGTACGTGCATTGGTCTTGGTGCGTTGCCCACGCAGCGGCAGGCTGCGACGGTGACGCAGGCCGCGATTGCAGCCCAGGTCCATCAGACGCTTGATGTTCATGGACACTTCACGACGCAGGTCACCCTCGACCGTCATCTCGCCCACCTTGGTCCGAAGCGCATCCATCTGCGCCTCGTCGAGATCGCCAATCTTCACGTCCTCGGCAACACCGGCCTCGACGCACAGGCGGCGCGCCTGTGTACGACCTACGCCAAAAATGTAGGTCAGGGCGATAACGGTGTGCTTGTTATCAGGTATGTTGACGCCGGCAATACGAGCCATCCAACTTTCTCCAAATACTCAAATCGTCGCTTTGCACTGGGCAGAAACACCTGACCGCTCAACCTGCAAGGTCGAGGGTATGTGGCGCGAAAGGCGCAGCATTCTAGCGATATGTTTACTAAAAATCAACAGTCAGTTTCCTGGGCCAATCAGCCCTGGCGCTGCTTGTGACGCGGATCGGTATTGCAGATAACGCGCACGACGCCCTTGCGACGGACCACCTTGCAGTTTCTGCAGACCTTCTTTACTGATGCACGTACTTTCATTTCACTTTTCTCCAATGACCGGCCAGCACTTTTCAGCGACCGGAAGCACCATAGTTGTTCAGCTTCGCTTTCTTCATCACCGAGTCGTACTGGTGAGACATCAGGTGGCTCTGCACCTGGGCCATAAAGTCCATGACCACGACCACCACGATCAGCAGCGACGTACCACCCAGGTAAAACGGTACATTCCACATCACCACCAGGAACTGGGGCATCAGACACACGAGCGCGATATAGGCAGAGCCGAAAACCGTCAACCGGGTCAACACGCCGTCAATGTAGTTCGCTGTCTGCTGGCCGGGGCGGATACCGGGCACAAAGGCACCAGAGCGCTTGAGGTTGTCGGCCACTTCCTGCGGATTGAACATCAACGCCGTATAGAAGAAGCAGAAGAACACCACGAACGCCGTGAACAGCAGAATGTTCAGCGGCTGCCCCGGACCAATGGCCAGCGCAAGATCCTGCAGCCAGTCCGCAGAACCGCCGGAGCCGAACCACTGCGCAATGGACGCGGGGAACAGCAGGATGCTGCTGGCGAAAATCGCCGGAATCACACCTGCCATGTTCACCTTCAGCGGCAGGTGCGAACTCTGTGCCTGCATCATCTTCCGGCCTTGCTGGCGCTTGGCGTAATTGACCGTGATCCGGCGCTGACCGCGCTCGATGAACACGATCATGTAGATGACGGCTACGGCCAGCGTCAGGATAAACAGCAGCACCAGAATGTTCAGTTCGCCCTGGCGCGCCTGCTCCAGCGACTGCCCGATCGCTGCGGGAAGGCCGGCAACGATGCCTGCGAAGATCAACAGGGATATCCCGTTACCCACGCCTTTTTCAGTGATCTGCTCACCCAGCCACATCATGAACACCGCGCCGGTTACCAGCGAGGTGATCGCGATGACGTAGAAGACCACCGACGTGTCGTAGGACATGCCCTGGTTGGCCATACCCACCGTCATACCGGTCGCCTGGATGATGGCGAGGACAACGGTCAGGTAGCGCGTGTACTGACTGATCTTGCGACGGCCCGACTCACCTTCTTTTTTCAGCGCTTCCAGCTGCGGCGTTACCGCCGACATCAACTGCATGATGATGGATGCCGAGATGTACGGCATGATCCCCAGCGCAAGAATACTCATGCGCTCCAAAGCGCCGCCGGAGAACATGTTCGCCAGGCCCAGTATCGTGCCCTGGTTCTGGTTGAACAGCGCCGCCAGCTGGGCAGGGTCTATCCCCGGAACAGGTATGTGGGTACCAATCCGGTAAACAATAATGGCCAGCAAAACAAAACGAAGGCGAGCAAAAAGCTCGCCCAGTCCTGCTTTGTTAGACCCTGGCAGCTGACCCGTCGCCATTTATTCCTCGACCTTCCCGCCGGCCTGCTCAATCGCAGTGCGAGCGCCCTTGGTCACAACCAGACCTTTGACGGTGACTGGCTTGCTCAGCTCTCCTGACAGGAACACACGCACGCGCAGCACGTCCTGACGAATAACGTCCGCGGCCTTCAGCGCGTCAATATCAACCACATCGCCGTCAACGGCATTCAGCTCGCCCAGGCGCACCTGCGCTGTCGTGCGGGACACGCGTGACGTAAAACCGTACTTGGGCAGGCGCTTCTGCAAGGGCATCTGGCCGCCTTCAAAACCAGGGCGCACTTTGCCGCCAGAGCGGGACTTTTGCCCCTTGTGCCCACGACCCGCGGTCTTGCCCAGGCCACTGCCGATACCGCGGCCAACCCGCTTGCCTTCCTTGCGCGCACCCGGGTTCGGCCCCAGGGTATTCAGTCGCATTACGTCTGACATGATTTACTCCTCGATCCGAACCATATAGTTCACTTTATTGATCATGCCGCGCACAGAGGGAGTATCTTCCACCTCTACGGTATGACCAATCCGGCGCAGACCCAGGCCCGCGACACAGGCGCGGTGGTTCTTCAACCGACCGTGGACGCTCTTGGTCTGCGTCACTTTAATAGTAGCTTTAGCCATGACTCGCCAACCCAGTAATTAGTTCAGAATTTCTTCGACAGTTTTGCCGCGCTTTGCCGCCACGTCGTCCGGTGAAGACATGTCGCGCAGGCCATTGAAGGTCGCGCGCACTACGTTGACCGGGTTAGTAGAGCCATAGCACTTGGCCAGTACGTTGTGTACGCCGGCAATTTCAAGCACCGCACGCATCGCGCCACCGGCGATGACGCCTGTACCTTCAGACGCAGGCTGCATGTACACCTTGGAGGCGCCATGGCTGGCCTTGACCGGATACTGGATAGTGCCGTGACTCAGCTCTACCTGAATCATGTTGCGGCGCGCAGCTTCCATCGCCTTCTGGATCGCAACAGGTACTTCACGTGCCTTTCCGCGCCCGAAGCCGACCTTGCCATTGCCATCGCCGACAACCGTCAACGCGGTAAAGCTGAAGATCCGGCCACCCTTGACCACTTTCGCAACACGGTTGACCTGTACCAGCTTCTCCTGGAGATCACCGTCCTGCTGCTGCTTCTTCTGATCGTTAAACGCCATAACCTTACCCTAGAATTCCAGTCCACTTTCACGGGCAGCATCGGCAAGCGCCTTGACACGTCCGTGGTACTTGTAGCCTGCGCGATCAAACGCAACCTTCTCGATTCCGGCGGCCTTGGCGCGTTCCGCCACCAGCTTGCCTACCGCTGCCGCAGCTTCCTGGTTGCCGGTGCTGCCAGCGCGCAGGCTGCTGTCCAGCGTTGAGGCGCTGGCCAGAACACGATCCCCTGCGGGCGCGATGATCTGGGCGTAGATATGCCGCGGCGTACGGTGCACGCTGAGGCGATTGACGCCCTGCTCACGCATACGGTTGCGAGCGCGACGTGCGCGACGCAGCCTTGAATCATTCTTTGCACTCATCTCAACCTACCTACTTCTTCTTGGCTTCTTTACGCCGCACGTTCTCGGTGGCGTAGCGAATACCCTTGCCCTTGTAAGGCTCTGGCGGACGGAAGCTGCGAATCTCGGCAGCCGCCTGGCCTACAGCCTGCTTGTCGATACCCTTGACCACGACCTCGGTCTGGGTCGGGGTTTCAGCGGTTACGCCCTCCGGAAGCTGATAGTCAACCGGGTGCGACAGGCCCACGGTGAGGTTCACCGACTTGCCGTCTGCCTTGGCTCGGTAGCCAACGCCGTTGAGTACCAGCTTCTTTTCCCAGCCTTCGCTGACGCCGATCACCATGTTGTTCAGCAGCGCCCGCGTGGTACCGGCCAGCGCCTTGGTCTTGTCGCCGTCATAGGCGATATTGAGAGCACCATCTTCTTCGTTGATGGCAATACCCACGCCCAACTCGAGCGCCAGCGTGCCTTTGCCACCCTTGACGGTCACGTCGCGACCGCTCTGGGTTACGGTAACCCCTTTCGGCAGCTGAACCGGATTTTTTGCGACTCTAGACATGTTGAATGCCCTTCTTCAGTAATTCTAGAAAACGGTGCAGAGCACTTCGCCACCAACACCAGCAGCACGGGCTGCCCGGTCGGTCATAACGCCCTTCGACGTGGACACAATGGCCACCCCAAGTCCGTTGCGAATCGTCGGCAATTCGTCCTTGGCTGCGTAGCTACGCAGACCAGGGCGGCTTACGCGGTCAATCTCGGCGATGACGGGCTTGCCTTCGTAATACTTCAGCTCAATGCTGAGGCGCGGCTTGCCCGACTCGGCGGAGGCCGCGAAGTCATTGATGTAACCTTCCTGCTTGAGCACCTCGGCAACAGCAGCCTTGAGCTTGGAACCCGGCATTTCTACTCGGGCCTTGCCGGCCATTTGTGCGTTACGGATGCGGGTCAGCATATCTGACAGCGGATCTTGCATACTCATGATCGAATCTCTCCGTTACCAGCTGGCTTTAACCAGACCCGGTACATCACCGCGCATCGCTGCTTCACGCAGCTTGTTGCGGCACAGGCCAAATTTACGATAGACGCCGTGAGGACGACCGGTGAGCTGGCAACGACGCTGCTTGCGTACCGGGCTGGCGTCGCGGGGAAGCTTCTGCAGAGCGATCTGCGCGTCCCACTTGGCGTCATCGGATGCGTTCTGATCGTTCAGGACAGCCTTCAGCGCGGCACGCTTGCCGGCATACTTGACCACCATCTGCGCGCGCTTTTTCTCACGTGCGATCATCGATTTCTTAGCCATTACTTGCCTCTTAACCTTTCAGGGGGAAGTTGAAGGCACGCATCAGGGCGCGACCCTCATCATCCGTACGAGCTGTGGTGGTGATGGTGATGTCCATACCGCGCAGCGTGTCCACCTGGTCGTACTCGATTTCCGGGAAAATAATCTGCTCGCTGACACCCATGGCAAAGTTACCGCGGCCGTCAAACGACTTCGGGCTGATACCACGGAAGTCGCGAATCCGCGGGATCGCGATGGTGATCAAGCGCTCCAGGAACTCGTACATGCGGTCGGAACGCAGTGTGACCTTGCAGCCAATCGGCCAGCCGTCACGAATCTTGAAGCCGGCAATGGAGCGCCGCGCCAGGGTGATCACGGGCTTCTGGCCGGAGATCTTCTCCATGTCGGCGACCGCGTTTTCCAACACTTTCTTGTCGCCCACAGCCTCACCGACACCCATATTCAGGGTGATCTTGGTGATGCGGGGAATCTCCATCACATTGCTCAAACCCAGCTCTTCCCGCAGCCGAGGAGCGATTTCGCTCTTGTACCTTTCTTTCAACGTTGCCATGTCTTTTACCCTTGACCCCCGAATCAGGCGTCAATCGCCTCGCCACTGGATTTGAAGATACGCACTTTGGTATCCCCATCAACTTTGTAACCCACCCGATCGGCCTTGCTGGTCGACGGGTTGTAAATTGCCACATTGGACACCTGGATCGGCGCTTCGCGCTCGACGATGCCACCGGCGACGCCCATCTGCGGGTTCGGCCGGGTGTGCTTCTTCACCATATTGATGCCGGAGACAACCACGCGATTGTCAGCGAGCACCTTGCGAACCTTGCCGCGCTTACCCTTGTCCTTGCCGGCCAGGATAATCACTTCGTCATCGCGCTTGATCTTGGACATTACAGTTTCCTCTCCTCCTGGCCGAATCAGATTACTTCGGGAGCCAGAGAAATAATCTTCATAAACTTCTCGCCGCGCAGCTCACGAGTCACGGGGCCAAAAATACGGGTGCCGATCGGCGCCTGCTGGTTGTTCAGCAGTACGGCGGCGTTGTCGTCGAACTTGATCAGCGAGCCATCGGGACGACGCACGCCTTTGCGCGTGCGCACCACAACCGCCGTCATGACCTGGCCTTTCTTGACCTTGCCGCGCGGGATTGCTTCCTTCACCGTCACCTTGATGAGGTCACCGACGCGCGCATAGCGACGCTTGGAGCCACCCAGCACCTTGATGCACATCACCCGACGGGCACCGCTGTTGTCAGCGACTTCCAAATACGACTCTGTCTGAATCATCTCTTACTCCAAACTGCGGCGAGGCCGCAAATTACAGCGCTTAAACCTGCTGGGCGTTTTCCACTACTTCGAGCAACTTCCAGGTCTTGCTCTTGGAAATGGGCCGGGACTCGGTCACCTTCACGGTGTCACCAATGCTGCAGACGTTGTTTTCGTCATGCGCGTGGATCTTCGACGAACGGGTGATGTACTTGCCGTACACCGGGTGCTTGACCCGCCGCTCGATCAGGACCGTGATGGTCTTGTCCATTTTGTTGCTGACAACCTTGCCGGTTGCCGTCCGTATACGCTTCTCTGCACCAGACATGTTCAGTTACCCGCCTTTTCGTTCAGCACAGTCTTGACGCGTGCGATGTCGCGCTGGTTCTGCTGCAGCAGGTGTGTCTGCCCCAGCTGACCAGTGGACTTCTGCATGCGCAGCTTGAACTGCTCTTCACGCAGGGTGAGCAGCTGCTTGTTGAGGTCCTCGGGGGACTTATCACGCAATTCGCTAGCTTTCATCACATCACCGACCGTTTAACAAATGTAGTGGCTACCGGGATCTTCGCGGCTGCCAGGGCAAACGCCTCACGCGCAAGCTCCTCGGAAACGCCCTGCACTTCGTACAGAACCTTGCCCGGCTGAACCTGGGCCACCCAGTATTCTACGTTACCCTTACCTTTACCCTGACGTACTTCCAACGGCTTGCCGGTGATCGGCTTGTCGGGGAAGACCCGGATCCAGATTTTTCCGCCACGCTTGATGTGACGGGTCATCGCACGACGAGCCGCCTCGATCTGGCGCGCAGTAATGCGCCCACGACCGGTCGCCTTAAGGCCGAACTCGCCAAAGCTGACCTTGCTGCCGCGTTCTGCGAGGCCGCGGTTGCGACCCTTCATCATCTTGCGGAATTTTGTACGCTTAGGTTGAAGCATCTGCGTAACCCTTAATTAGTTGCTGTCTTCTTGGCGCTGTCGGAATGGTTTTCCGTGCCAATCACTTCACCCTTGAAGATCCACACCTTCACGCCGATGATGCCGTACGTGGTAGATGCCTCGTAGGTCGCGTAGTCGATGTCCGCGCGCAGGGTATGCAGCGGCACACGACCTTCGCGGTACCACTCGGTGCGCGCAATTTCTGCACCACCCAGACGACCACCCACCTGGATCTTGATGCCTTCAGCACCCTGGCGCATCGCGTTCTGCACCACGCGCTTCATGGCGCGACGGAACATCACACGGCGCTCAAGCTGCTGCGCCACGTTCTGGGCTACCAGCTTCGCATCCAGGTCAGGCTTGCGGATTTCCTCGATGTTGATGTGCACAGGCACACCCATCTTGTCTGCAAGTGTCTTGCGCAGGCCGTCGACATCCTCACCCTTCTTGCCGATCACGATACCGGGACGGGCTGTGTGAATGGTGATGCGTGCGGTTTGCGCCGGGCGCTCGATGACAACGCGGCTCACAGAAGCGTGCTCCAGCGTCTTCTCGATGTACTTGCGCACCTCAAGATCGGTAATCAGCGTTTTCGCATAGTTTTTGCTATCCGCATACCAGATCGAGTTGTGATCCTTGACGATACCTAAACGTATGCCGACCGGATGTACTTTCTGACCCATGTGGTCTTCTCCTGAACTTAGCCTTGGCCGTCTGCAACTTTCACTGTGATATGACAGGAGCGCTTGAAAATGCGATCCGCACGACCTTTGGCACGTGGCCGCAGACGCTTCATCGTCATACCTTCGTCGACAAAGATGCTGGACACCTTGAGCTCATCCACATCCGCGCCTTCATTGTTCTCAGCATTGGCAATCGCAGAGTCAAGAATCTTCTTGACGATGTGAGCTGCCTTTTTGGTGCTGAATTCGAGCAGGCTAAGCGCCTCCTCGACAGGCTTGCCGCGCACCTGGTCTGCAACCAGGCGGGCCTTCTGGGCCGAGATCCGCGCACCTTTCAGTCTTGCTGCAACTTCCATTTTCCTAAACCTCGCTATCGACCAGCGCTTAGCGCTTCGCCTTTTTGTCCACAATGTGCCCTTTGAACGTACGCGTTACCGCAAACTCTCCAAGCTTGTGACCAACCATGTCTTCATTGATCAGGACCGGCACATGCTGACGGCCATTGTGGATGGCGATTGTCAGACCGACCATATCCGGCGATATCATGGAACGGCGCGACCAGGTCTTGATCGGACGGCGGTCGTTGCTTTCAATCGCTGCTTCAACTTTCTTCATCAAGTGAAGGTCGATAAAGGGACCTTTTTTCAGTGAACGCGGCACAGTGTCTTCCTCTAATCTCTCGGCTCTATCGACCGAACTTATTTCTTGCCACGACGGCGTACAATCAGGCCGTCAGTGCGCTTGTTCGAACGCGTCTTGTAGCCCTTGGTCGGCGTGCCCCACGGGCTCACCGGGTGACGACCACCGGAGGTGCGGCCTTCGCCACCACCATGCGGGTGATCGACCGGGTTCATTGCCACACCGCGAACGGTCGGGCGTACACCGCGCCAGCGCGAGGCACCGGCTTTACCCAGCTTGCGCAGGCTGTGCTCGGAGTTCGAGACCTCGCCGATCGTGGCGCGGCAGTCAGACAACACCTTGCGCATCTCGCCTGAGCGCAGGCGCAGGGTTGCGTACTGACCTTCGCGGGCCACCAGCTGCACCGAAGCGCCAGCTGAACGGGCGACCTGAGCACCCTTGCCAGGCTTCAGTTCAACCGCGTGGATCACCGAACCCACCGGGATATTGCGCAGGGGCAGACAGTTACCGGTCTTGATCGGTGCGGCCGAGCCAGACTGCAGGGTATCGCCAGCCTTCACACCCTTGGGCGCGATGATGTAGCGACGCTCGCCGTCGGCGAACAGCAGCAGGGCAATGTTTGCCGTACGGTTGGGGTCATATTCGAGACGCTCGACCTTGGCCGGAATACCGTCCTTCGAGCGCTTGAAGTCGATGATCCGGTAGTGCTGCTTGTGACCACCGCCAACGTGGCGCACCGTGATACGGCCATTGTTGTTACGACCACCGCGGCGGCTCTGCTTTTCCAGCAGCGGAGCGTAGGGTGCACCCTTGTGCAGATCCTCGCTCACCACGCGAACGACGTGACGGCGTCCGGGCGATGTCGGTTTACTTGTTAAAACTGCCATCTCGCACCTACTCCTTATTCAGCCACGGCAAAGTCGATGTCCTGACCCTGCTCCAGACGAACATATGCCTTCTTCCAGGTTGGACGCGCGCTAAGGCCGTACTTGTTACGTTTGACCTTACCCTTGACCTTCAGAGTCTGGACCGCATCCACCTTTACCTTGAACAGCTGCTCAACCGACTTCTTGATCTCGGCCTTGGTAGCATTCACGGCGACCTTGAATACATACTGGTTGTTGGCATCAGCCAGCACCGCCGCCTTTTCCGACACGTGCGGCGCTACCAGCACCTGGAAAATCCGCTCCTGGTTCATGCGAGCATCTCCTCAATCTTTTTCACTGCATCCACAGTGACCATCACCTTGTCGTAGGCGATCAGGCTGACCGGATCCACACCGTCCACGTCGCGCACATCGACCTTGTGCAGATTGCGCGCAGCCAGATACAGGTTTTCACCCAGTTCTGCCGTTACGATCAGCACGTTGTCCAGGCCGTATTCGCCCAGCTGCTTGACCAGCAGTTTGGTCTTGGGCGCCTCGAGATCCATGCTCTCAACCACGAGCAGGCGATCCTGGCGGGCCAACTCGGACATAATGGAGCGCATGGCCGCACGGTACATTTTGCGGTTCACTTTCTGGGAGTGATCCTGCGGACGCGCCGCGAAGGTCACGCCACCGGTGCGCCAGATCGGCGAACGGATGGTGCCCGCACGGGCGCGACCGGTACCCTTCTGACGCCAGGGCTTCTTGCCGCCGCCGCTGACATCGGAGCGCGTTTTCTGCGCGCGCGTACCCTGGCGTGCGCCGGCCAGATAAGCCGTAACCACCTGGTGCACCAGATCTTCGTTGTATTCGCGGGCAAAGGCGACATCAGACACTGAAACCGTGCCCGCTGCGGCGTTGCCTGGCTTGACTACACTCAATTCCACGTTAGAGACCCCCTAACCTTAAGCCTTGACCGCGGGACGCACGATAACGTCTCCGCCGGGTGCACCGGGGACAGCGCCCTTGATGAGAAGCAGGTTGCGCTCCGCATCAACACGCACGATCTCCAGACCCTGGGTGGTCACCGTTTCCGCGCCCATGTGCCCGGACATTTTCTTGCCCTTGAACACACGACCCGGCGTCTGACACTGGCCGATTGAACCCGGGGCGCGGTGCGACAACGAGTTGCCGTGTGTCGCGTCCTGCATGGAGAAGTTCCAGCGCTTTATCACGCCCTGGAAGCCCTTGCCCTTGGACTTACCGGCCACGTCGACCTTCTGGCCGGCGGCAAAGTGTGCCACTGTCAGCTCGGAACCCACCGCGGGGGCCTCGACGCCGTCCGCCAGGCGGAACTCCCAGAGACCCGTACCGGCTTCCACACCCGCCTTGGCGAAGTGACCCGCTGCTGATTTACTCACTTTCGAGGCCTTGCGGCTGCCCGCTGTGACCTGGATCGCACGATAGCCATCGCTATCGAGTTCTTTGATCTGAGTAACGCGGTTTGGAGTGACCTCCACTACGGTTACTGGTATGGATGCGCCGTCCTCGGTAAAAACACGAGTCATACCGGACTTACGGCCGACTAAGCCAATAGTCATCTTGCTAACCTCTCAGTGTACGGGGCTTACCCTCTATGGCCGCCCCGCCTTGCTTTAAAGAACCGGGCGTTACACACCCGCAGGCCACCGGGCCTACGGGCAGGTCTTGCTACGAATTGTCGTTAACCAAGACTGATCTGTACTTCTACACCTGCTGCCAGGTCCAGTTTCATCAGGGCGTCTACTGTTTTTTCGGTAGGCTCCACGATGTCCAACAAACGCTTGTGGGTACGAATTTCGTACTGGTCACGAGCGTCCTTATTCACGTGCGGGGAAACCAGCACGGTATACTTCTCTTTGCGGGTCGGGAGCGGGATCGGCCCCCGCACCTGGGCGCCTGTGCGGCGCGCCGTTTCCACGATTTCCTGGGTAGACGTATCTATCAGGCGGTGGTCGAAAGCCTTGAGGCGAATGCGAATGCGTTGGTTCTGCACCAGACCTAACTCCAATCAATAAAAAACCAGGGGTCCGCAATGGAGCCCCCCGAAAAAGGAACGCGAATTCTAAAGAGCGCCCTACAGGCTGTCAAGCAGCGTACAGGATTATTTTGCCCGGGAAGGGCCGACTTCAGTCTGCACAATTCACACAATGCGCCGCCGTCGGCAATACCTGCAGGCGCGCCGCGCTGATGGGCTCCCCGCAACGCTCACAGCTACCGTAGGTACCGGCGTCCAGACGGGCGAGGGCGGCGCGGGTATCGGCAATCGACTGCCTGGTTTCCACGCCGATGGCATCCTCCACCTCGTCATTCTCCCGCTCCTGGGCCTGCTCCGCCCAGTCGCCGGAGTGGCTGCGCGTCACGTCGCGCTTGATGCTGGCCAGGCGTCGCTCCAGCTCGGCCAGGGTTGCGTTGAGCTGTGCGCGTACTTCGGCCGTGCTGTCTGAAGTCATGTCAAACCGCCGCGTTGAGCATGCAGTACAGCGCATCCTTGAGATGCAGCCGGCGCACCTTGGCCTGCTCTTCCGTGTGGGTCGCAACCGGCGTCACTTCATTCTCCATGTTTTCCACTTCCCGCGTCAGTTCGTGGTACTCATCGAACAGCTTGCGAAAGTGGGCATCGTTCATTTTCAGCTTGTGGATGCGCTCACGAAACTCCGGGAATTCGTGGACGAGGTCGTGGTGTTCTACTGACATGGGAACTCCTTGCTTATTTGAGGTGAAACCACCGGGTAGCGGCAGCTGCCGGCAGCGTACCAGCCTAGAACAGACACCCTGTGCGGCGCCATGATCCAGATCATGACAAGCGGGCCCCGGGTCGCGCCCCGTCATCTACGACCAGAGCTTGACGCCGGGCCGGCGAGCAGTGACGATGCATGGACATTCGTCACGGAGCAAAGCAGCCATGCGCAATGACAACGAAACCCATTCGGTCCTTATCGGATACCTGCTTTGGATTTTTGGCTTTATCGGCGCCCATCGCTTTTACTATGGGCGACAGATCACCGGGGTGATCTGGTTCTTCACTCTAGGGCTGCTGTTTATCGGCTGGATTATCGACCTGTTCCTGATCCCGGGGATGGCCCGTGACGCGGATCGCCGTTATGTGGAGGGCCCTACGGACTACAGTCTGGCGTGGATTCTGCTCACCTTCCTCGGCGTGTTCGGCGTGCACCGCTTCTATATGGGAAAGATTGTTACGGGACTCATCTACCTGTTGACCCTGGGCCTGCTGGGCCTCGGTGTCCTGTATGACTTTCTCACGCTGAACAGCCAGATATCCGAGAAAAACCTGCAACGCCAGTAACGAAAAAGCCCGGCACTGGGCCGGGCTTTTCGTCGTAGCCGCTACGCTTACTCGATGATCTTGGCGACGACGCCAGCACCCACGGTGCGGCCGCCTTCACGGATCGCAAAGCGCAGACCATCTTCCATCGCGATCGGCGCAATCAACGTCACAACCATCTGCACGTTGTCGCCCGGCATCACCATCTCAACACCCTCGGGCAGCTCACACGCACCCGTAACGTCCGTGGTGCGGAAGTAGAACTGCGGACGGTAGCCCTTGAAGAACGGCGTGTGACGGCCACCTTCGTCCTTCGACAGCACATACACCTCTGCCTCGAACTTGGTGTGCGGCTTCACAGAACCCGGCTTCGCCAGTACCTGGCCACGCTCAACGTCCTCACGCTTGGTACCGCGCAGCAGTACACCCACGTTCTCGCCCGCACGGCCTTCGTCCAGCAGCTTGCGGAACATCTCAACGCCCGTACAGGTCGTCTTCACGGTGTCGCGGATACCGACAATCTCGATCTCCTCGCCCACCTTGATCACGCCACGCTCAACACGGCCAGTCACCACCGTTCCGCGACCAGAAATCGAGAACACGTCCTCAACCGGCATCAGGAACGCCTGGTCTACCGCACGCTCAGGCTCCGGAATGTAGCTGTCCAGCGTCTCAACCAGCGTCTTAACCGCCGTCACGCCCAGCTCGTTCTCGTCTTCGCCGTTCAGCGCCATCAGCGCAGAACCGCAGATGATCGGCGTGTCGTCGCCCGGGAAGTCGTAGGTGTCGAGCAGCTCGCGCAGCTCCATTTCCACCAGCTCCTTCATCTCGGCATATTCTTCGCTGTCCGCACCGCCGCAATCTTCCGCCAGCAGGTCAGCCTTGTTCAGGAACACCACAATGTACGGTACGCCAACCTGGCGAGACAGCAGGATGTGCTCGCGGGTCTGCGGCATCGGGCCGTCAGTCGCACCACACACCAGGATCGCGCCGTCCATCTGCGCCGCACCCGTGATCATGTTCTTCACATAGTCCGCGTGTCCGGGGCAATCCACGTGCGCGTAGTGACGCGTCGGTGAATCGTACTCCACGTGCGACGTCGCAATCGTGATGCCGCGCTCGCGCTCTTCCGGTGCGTTGTCAATACCGTCAAACGCAACCGCTGAACCGCTACCCCAGGTCTCCGCACAGACTTTCGTCAGCGCCGCTGTCAGCGTCGTCTTGCCATGGTCAACGTGACCAATGGTGCCCACGTTGACGTGGGGCTTCTTACGTTCAAACTTTTCCTTTGCCACTGTTAGTCACCTCTATGGGATAGCTGGGTTATTTGGTTGCGTTCTTGGAAATGATTTCCTGCGCGATGTTGTTCGGTGCCTCCGCGTAGCGGGTGAACTCCATCGTGTAGGTAGCGCGGCCCTGGGTTGCCGAGCGCAGGTCGGTCGCGTAGCCGAACATCTCGGCCAGCGGCACTTCCGCGTTGATCACCTTGCCAGACACGCTTTCGTCCATACCGGAAATCAGGCCGCGGCGGCGGTTAAGGTCGCCGACCACGTCACCCATGTTTTCCTCGGGCGTAATCACTTCCACCTTCATGATCGGCTCAAGCAGTACCGCGCCGCCCTTTTCGGCCAGCTTCTTGGTCGCCATGCTCGCAGCGATCTTGAACGCCATTTCGTTCGAGTCCACGTCGTGGAAGGAACCGTCGAACAGCGTTGCCTTCAGGCCGAGCAGCGGGTAGCCGGCGAGTACGCCGTTCTGCATCTGCTCTTCAATGCCCTTCTGCACTGCGGGTACGTATTCACGGGGAACCGTACCGCCAACCACCTCGTTGACGAATTCCAGCCCTTCGGCATTCTCGTCCTCACCTGGCTCGAAGCGCACCCAGACGTGACCGTACTGACCACGACCACCGGACTGACGCACAAACTTGCCTTCGATTTCGCTCTTGTTGCGGATCGCTTCGCGGTAGGCCACCTGCGGCTTGCCGATATTCGCCTCGACGTTGAATTCCCGGCGCATACGGTCCACCAGGATGTCGAGGTGCAGCTCACCCATACCCGAGATAATGGTCTGCCCGGTCTCCGGGTCTGTCTTGACGCGGAAAGAGGGGTCTTCCTGGGCGAGCTTGCCCAGGGCAATACCCATCTTTTCCTGATCCGGCTTCGACTTGGGCTCAACCGCCACCGAAATCACGGGCTCGGGGAACTCCATCCGTTCCAGCACGATAGGCTTGTCGGCATCACACAGGGTGTCACCCGTGGTGGTGTCCTTGAGGCCCACGGCCGCAGCGATATCGCCGGCCAATACTTCCTTGATCTCTTCACGGCTGTTGGCGTGCATCTGCACCATACGGCCGATACGCTCTTTCTTCTCCTTGACGGAGTTGAACACGCCGGTGCCGCTTTCCAGCTTGCCGGAATACACACGGAAGAAGGTCAGCGTGCCCACGAAGGGGTCGGTGGCGATCTTGAACGCCAGGGCGGCAAACGGTGCATTGTCGTCCGCTTCACGGGTTTCGACAGTACCGTCCTTGTCCAGCAGCGTACCTTCGATCGCGCGCACTTCCGTAGGCGAGGGCAGGTATTCAATCACCGCGTCGAGCATGGCCTGCACACCCTTGTTCTTGAACGCGGAGCCGCCCAGTACCGGCACGATCTCGTTGGCCAGGGTGCGGGCACGGATGCCTGCCTTGATCTCTTCCTCGGTCAGCTCACCGCCTTCGAGGTACTTCTCCATCAGCTCTTCAGTCGCTTCAGCGGCGGATTCCACAAGGAACTCGCGCATTTCTGCCACTTCGTCAGCCATGTCAGCAGGGATGTCACCCAGCGTGAAGGTCATACCCTGGTCTTCTTCGTTCCAGAGGATGGCCTTGTTCTTGATGAGGTCGACAACGCCCTTGAACTCGTCCTCTGCACCGATGGTCATTTGCAGGGGCACGGCATTCGCGCCCAGGCGGGTCTTCAGCTGGCCGACCACGCGCATGAAGTCTGCACCGGCACGGTCCATCTTGTTGACGAATACCATGCGCGGCACTTCATATTTGTTGGCCTGGCGCCAGACCGTCTCCGTCTGCGGCTGCACACCGGAGGAGCCACACAGCACCACGACGGCGCCGTCCAGTACACGCAGGGAGCGCTCCACCTCGATGGTGAAGTCAACGTGTCCGGGTGTATCGATGATGTTGATACGGTGCTCGTCGAACTGGGCGTCCATACCGCGCCAGAAACAGGTGGTTGCAGCAGAGGTGATGGTGATACCACGCTCCTGCTCCTGCTCCATCCAGTCCATGGTTGCAGCACCGTCGTGCACCTCACCAATGCGGTGAGAGCGGCCGGTGTAGAAAAGTACACGCTCGGTGGTCGTGGTTTTACCCGCGTCCACGTGAGCGCAGATACCGATATTGCGGTATCGCTTGATAGGAGTCTTGCGTGCCACGATAATTTCCCCTGTAACAGGTTGCCTGGCGTTAATTTAGAACCGGTAGTGCGAGAAGGCCTTGTTGGCTTCTGCCATGCGATGCACGTCTTCACGCTTCTTCACGGCATTACCCTTGCCCTGTGACGCATCGATAATTTCGCCGGCAAGGCGCTGACGCATGGACTTCTCACCGCGGTTGCGCGCGTAATCAACCAGCCAGCGCATGGACAGAGCCACACGGCGGGCGGGACGCACTTCAACCGGCACCTGATAGGTTGCACCACCGACCCGGCGGGACTTCACCTCGACCATCGGCGCGATGTTCTCAAGCGCTTCGTCAAAGGCCTCGAGGGGATCTTTCTTCAGGCGCTCCTGGACGATATCCAGCGCACCGTAGACGATGGTTTCTGCGACAGACTTCTTGCCGCTGATCATTACGTGGTTCATGAACTTGGCCAGCGTTACGTTGCCGTATTTGGGATCCGGCAGGACTTCACGTTTGGCGACTACGCGTCTTCTTGGCATGTTGTTGCCCTTCTCTCTTCAGGTTAATCCGAACACCGACCTGCCACACAGGCGGGGGAGGCAGAGGTTCAGCCTTACTCACTTCACTGTTGACCCGGAGCACAGCCCCGGGGGTTTACTTCGGCCGCTTGGCGCCGTACTTGGAACGGCCCTGACGACGCGCAGAAACACCGGAGGTGTCCAGGCTGCCGCGCACGGTGTGGTAACGCACACCCGGCAAATCCTTCACCCGGCCGCCGCGAATCAGCACCACGCTGTGCTCCTGCAGGTTGTGACCTTCACCGCCGATGTACGAAGACACTTCGTACCCGTTGGTGAGGCGCACACGGCAGACTTTACGCAGTGCAGAGTTCGGCTTCTTGGGGGTCGTCGTATAGACACGCGTGCACACACCGCGGCGCTGGGGACAGCTCTGCAGGGCGGGCACGTCACTCTTGGCGACCTTGCGCTTCCTCGGCTTACGAACCAATTGGTTGATCGTTGCCATCTAGTTTGAACTCCAGATATTGTTTGAATTCATGGCCATAACAGCCATCCTCAAGCCGTTTCAGGGGCTTGCGGCGCCGCTGTGGAGCCCGTTTACACGGCTCCGGATGCAGCACACTGCCCGTTGCGCCACGCACACGGCGGAGCACCCCGGGAAAGAGGAGGCGGCATTCTATAGACGCCCCCCATGCGAGTCAAGAACAGAGTAGCGGCCGGCAACACCACCGGCCCCAGCCGCCCGCGGCCCTCGCAGGCCCCGGGCAATACCCTTACTCGGTATCCTGCAGTGCTTCGGTGAGTGCCGCCTCGATTTCCTGGGCAGACACACTCATTTCCACATCACCGCCGCGAGTGCGCTTGCGTTCCTCGTGGTAGGCCAGACCGGTACCTGCCGGTATCAGACGACCAACCACCACGTTCTCCTTGAGGCCACGCAGGTAGTCGCGCTTGCCGGTCACCGCGGCTTCAGTCAGAACCCGGGTAGTCTCCTGGAAGGAGGCTGCGGAGATGAAGCTTTCCGTGGCCAGCGACGCCTTGGTAATACCCAGCAGTTCGCGCTCAGCGGAGGCTGGCACCAGCCCTTCCGCGAGGAGGCGCTCGTTCTCTTCGATGAACGTGACGTACTCGACCTGCTCACCCTTGATCAGGCTGGAATCGCCGGAGGACGTGATCACCACCTTGCGCAGCATCTGGCGAACAATCACCTCGATGTGCTTGTCGTTGATCTTCACGCCCTGCAGACGGTAGACCTCCTGGATCTCGTTGGAGATGTACTTGGCCAGCTCTTCAACGCCCTTCAGGCGCAGAATGTCATGTGGGCTCAAGGGGCCTTCGGAGACGATTTCGCCCTTCTCCACAAACTCCCCTTCGAACACCGACATCAGGCGCCACTTGGGAATCAGCACCTCGTAGTGGTCGGAACCGTCGGGCAGGGTCTGCCCGTCCGTCGGGGTGATCACCAGACGCCGCTTGCCCTTGGTTTCCTTGCCGAAGCTCACCGCACCGGAAATCTCTGCCAGAATTGCAGGCTCTTTGGGCTTGCGCGCTTCAAACAGGTCGGCAACGCGAGGCAGACCACCGGTGATGTCGCGGGTCTTGGAGCCTTCCTGGGGAATACGGGCGATGACTTCACCGGCATCCAGGCGGGCACCGTCCTCGAGGCTGACCAGCGCGTTGGGCGGCAGGAAGTAGTGCGCCGGTACGTTGGTGTTCGCGAGGCAGAGCTCTTCACCCTTATCATCCACCAGGGTAATGGCCGGGCGCACATCCTTGCCCGCGGCGGGGCGTTCACCCACGTCCAGGACCTCAATGCTGGACAGACCCGTCAACTCATCGGTCTGGCGCTTGATCGTGATGCCCTCCTCCATACCGGAGAAGCGCGCAATACCCGCCACCTCGGTGATGATGGGGTGGGTGTGGGGATCCCAGTTTGCAACCACGTCACCCGCAGCCACGTCAGCGTGGTCCTGCACCTTGATGATGGCACCGTAGGGCAGCTTGTAGCGCTCGCGCTCGCGACCCATCTTGTCCAGCACCGACAGCTCACCGGACCGCGAGGCCGCGATCAGGAAGCCGTCCTTGCGCTCCACCGTCTTCACGTTGTGCAGGCGCACCTTGCCGTCGTTCATGACCTGGATGTTGTCCTGCGCGGTCTGCCGCGAGGCCGCACCACCGATGTGGAAAGTACGCATGGTCAGCTGCGTGCCCGGCTCACCGATGGACTGCGCGGCAACAACGCCCACGGCCTCACCCATGTTGACCCGGTGACCACGGGCCAGGTCGCGACCGTAGCAGGCTGAGCAGATACCGTGGCGTGTTTCGCAGGTTATCGGCGAACGCACTTCCACTTCATCGATACCCATTTCCTCGATGCGCTTGATCCACAGTTCGTCGAGCATGGTGCCGGCGGTGATGGCGATTTCGTCATCCGTACCGGGGCGAATCACATCGCGGGCCACGATACGGCCCAACACGCGATCACCCAGTGACTCGATGATGTCGCCGCCATCGATAACCGGGGTCATCAGCAGCCCCTGATCGGTACCACAATCGACTTCCGTGACCACCAGGTCCTGGGCCACGTCGACCAGGCGCCGGGTCAGGTAACCGGAGTTGGCTGTCTTCAGTGCGGTATCCGCCAGACCTTTACGCGCACCGTGGGTCGAGATGAAGTACTGCAGGACGTTCAGGCCCTCGCGGAAGTTGGCCACGATCGGCGTCTCGATGATCGAGCCATCCGGCTTGGCCATCAGGCCGCGCATACCGGCCAGCTGGCGAATCTGCGCCGGTGAACCCCGGGCGCCGGAGTCGGCATACATGTACACGGAGTTGAAAGAGGCCTGTTGCTCCTCCTCGCCATCACGGTTGACCACGGTCTCTTTGGAGATCCCTTCCATCATCGCCTTGGAAACCAGGTCGTTGGCCCGGGACCAGATATCGATGACCTTGTTGTACTTCTCGCCCTGGGTGACCAGGCCGGCGGCGTACTGGTCTTCGATTTCCTTCACCTCGCGGTCGGCACGGGCAATCAGCTCGGCCTTGGCTTCGGGAATCACGAAATCGTTTACGCCGATGGAGGCCCCTGAGCGGGTTGAGTACTCGTAGCCCGTATACATCAGCTGGTCGGCGAAGATGACCGTTGCCTTCAGACCCACCACGCGATAGCACTGGTTGATGATGCGCGAGATGGCCTTCTTGGTCATGTCCTGGTTGACCATGTCGTAGGCGATGCCTTCGGGGACAATTTCCCAGAGCAGCGCGCGGCCGACCGTGGTGTCGGCCACCACCGTGCGCTCGGAACGCTCACCTTCCTCGTTCTGCACCACTTCGTGGATACGGACCTTGACTCGCGCCTGCAGGTGTACGTGGCCGGCGCGGTAGGCGCGGTTCACCTCGGAGACGTTGGCAAAGATCATGCCTTCGCCCTTGGCGTTCACACGCTGGCGGGTCATGTAGTACAGGCCCAGAACCACGTCCTGGGAGGGTACGATGATGGGCTCGCCGTTGGCGGGCGACAGGATGTTGTTGGTCGACATCATCAGCGCGCGCGCTTCCAGCTGCGCTTCCAGCGTCAACGGCACGTGCACCGCCATCTGGTCTCCGTCGAAGTCGGCGTTGTAGGCGGCGCAGACCAGCGGGTGCAGCTGGATGGCCTTGCCTTCAATCAACACGGGCTCAAACGCCTGGATACCCAGGCGGTGCAGCGTCGGTGCACGGTTCAGCAGCACAGGGTGCTCGCGAATCACTTCGGCGAGAATGTCCCAGACTTCCGGCGGCTCACGCTCGACCATCTTCTTGGCGGCCTTGATGGTCGTGGCCAGGCCACGCGCCTCAAGCTTGCCAAAAATGAAGGGCTTGAACAGCTCCAGAGCCATCTTCTTGGGCAGACCACACTGGTGCAACCGGAGCGTGGGACCGACCACGATCACGGAACGCCCCGAGTAGTCCACGCGCTTGCCCAGCAGGTTCTGGCGGAAGCGCCCCTGCTTGCCCTTGATCATGTCGGCAAGGGATTTCAGCGGGCGCTTGTTGGAACCGGTAATCGCGCGACCGCGGCGACCGTTGTCCAGCAGTGCATCCACGGATTCCTGCAGCATGCGCTTTTCGTTGCGCACAATGATGTCAGGCGCATTCAGATCCAGCAGACGCTTGAGGCGGTTGTTGCGGTTGATCACGCGCCGGTACAGGTCGTTCAGGTCTGACGTCGCGAAGCGGCCGCCATCCAGGGGCACCAGCGGACGCAGGTCCGGTGGCAGTACGGGCAGCGCGTTCAACACCATCCACTGCGGCTTGTTGCCCGAGCTCGCGAAAGCCTCCATGAGCTTGAGGCGCTTGGACAGCTTCTTGATCTTGGTTTCCGAGTTGGTCTGCGGAATTTCCTCACGCAGGGTCAGAATTTCGCGCTCGAGATCGAGCTGCTTCATCAGATCCTGTACTGCCTCGGCACCCATCTTGGCGGTGAACTCGTCACCGAACTCCTCCATCGCCTCGTAGTACTCTTCATCGGTCAGCAGCTGGCCGGGGTTGAGCGTTGTAAGGCCTGGATCGGTTACTACATAGGATTCAAAGTACAGCACGCGCTCGATGTCGCGCAGGGTCATATCCAGCAGCAGGCCGATGCGCGAGGGCAGCGACTTCAGGAACCAGATGTGTGCCACCGGGCTGGCGAGTTCGATGTGGCCCATGCGCTCACGACGCACTTTCGCCAGCGCCACTTCCACGCCGCATTTCTCACAGATCACGCCGCGATGCTTGAGGCGCTTGTACTTGCCGCACAGGCACTCATAGTCCTTTACGGGGCCAAATATCTTGGCACAGAACAGCCCATCGCGCTCCGGCTTGAAGGTCCGGTAGTTGATGGTTTCCGGCTTCTTCACTTCGCCGAATGACCAGGAGCGGATCATTTCGGGCGACGCCAGGCCAATGCGGATGGCGTCGAATTCTTCTGACTGTCCCTGGGACTTGAGCAAATTCAGTAAGTCTTTCAAGGTCTTTCCTCCACGAGGTTTTCCTTCCAGCTACAGCGGCAATTGCCGCTGTAGCCCCGAGTCCGTTTTACCGCTGGTTAGTCACTCTCCAGCTCGATATCGATACCGAGGGAGCGTATTTCCTTGACCAACACGTTGAAGGACTCGGGCATGCCCGGTTCCATACGATGGTCACCATCGACGATGTTCTTGTACATCTTGGTGCGTCCCGCGACGTCATCCGACTTCACGGTGAGCATTTCCTGCAGGGTGTACGCAGCACCGTAGGCTTCCAGGGCCCACACCTCCATCTCACCGAAGCGCTGGCCACCGAACTGCGCCTTGCCGCCCAGCGGCTGCTGGGTAACGAGGCTGTAGGAGCCGGTGGAACGCGCGTGCATCTTGTCGTCCACCAGGTGGTTCAGCTTCAGCATGTACATGTAGCCCACGGTGACCGGGCGATCAAAGGCCTCGCCGGTGCGACCGTCGTACAGCGTGAACTGGCCACTTTCGGGCAAATCAGCCAGAGACAGCAGTTCCTTGATCGACTCCTCAGCAGCGCCGTCAAACACCGGCGTCGCCATCGGAACACCTGCACGCAGGTTTTCGGCCAGTGCCAGAATCTCCTTGTCATTCAAGGACTTGAGATCTTCCGTACGGCCGGACCCATTGTTGTAGATGCGCTCGAGGAATTCGCGGACTTCCGCAACCTTGCGCTGCTCCTGCAACATCTGGTCGATTTTCACGCCCAGCCCCTTGGCAGCCATGCCCAGGTGGGTTTCAAGGATCTGACCGACGTTCATGCGCGACGGCACGCCCAGCGGGTTGAGAACGATGTCCACCGGCTCGCCATTCTCGTCGAAGGGCATATCCTCGACCGGCATGATGACCGAGATAACGCCCTTGTTACCGTGGCGGCCCGCCATCTTGTCACCGGGCTGGATACGGCGTTTGATCGCGAGGTAAACCTTGACGATCTTCAGAACGCCCGGAGCCAGGTCATCGCCGCTCTGCAGCTTGCGCTTCTTGTCCTCAAACCGCTCTTCGAGCAGCTTGTTCTGCTCATCAAGCTGCTTCTTCGCCGCGGCGAGCGCGTCGTTGAGGTCGCTGTCGGCCAGCTTCAACTTGAACCACTGCTCGCGATCCAGGTCAGCCAGCACCTTCGCGGTCAGCTCCGTGCCCTTGGCCAGGCCAGCGCCGCTGACGGTCTTGGCACCCTTCAACTGGTTGCCAAGCAGCGAGAACGTCGCCTCTTCGAAGATCCGGTACTCTTCCTTCAGGTCCTTGCGGAACTTGTCGAGCTGGTGCTTCTCGATCTGCAGTGCACGCTGGTCCTTCTCAAGACCGTCGCGGGTAAACACCTGCACATCGATAACCGTACCCTTGGTGCTGGAAGGCACACGCAGGGACGTATCCTTCACGTCCGAGGCCTTCTCACCGAAGATGGCACGCAGCAGTTTCTCTTCCGGTGTGAGCTGGGTCTCGCCTTTCGGCGTTACCTTGCCCACCAGGATATCGCCCGCCTCGACCTCCGCACCGATGTAGACAATGCCGGACTCATCAAGCTTGGACAGCGCACTCTCACCGACATTGGGAATATCCGAGGAGATTTCCTCGGAGCCCAGCTTGGTGTCACGCGCGATACAGGTGAGTTCCTGAATATGAATGGTGGTGAAACGATCTTCCTTGACCACCTTCTCGGACACCAGGATGGAGTCTTCGAAGTTGTAGCCGTTCCAGGGCATGAACGCAATACGGATATTCTGGCCCAGCGCCAGGTCGCCCATATCGACTGACGGCCCGTCCGCCAGAATGTCGCCGCGCGCAACCACATCACCCTGTTTCACGATCGGGCGCTGGTTGATGCAGGTGTTCTGGTTGGAACGCGTGTACTTGGTCAGGTTGTAGATGTCGACCGGTGCTTCATCCCTGCCCACGTCCTTGTCGTTGACGCGAACCACGATGCGGCTGGCATCGACCGAATCGATGACGCCATCGCGGCGGGCGACAACGCAGACACCGGAGTCGGCGGCCACGTAGCGCTCCATGCCGGTACCGACCAGCGGCTTTTCACACTTCAGCGTAGGCACCGCCTGACGCTGCATGTTCGAACCCATCAGTGCACGGTTGGCGTCGTCGTGCTCGAGGAAGGGGATCAGCGCCGCTGCCACAGATACCACCTGTTTCGGCGAGACATCCATGTAATCCACCTTTTCGGGCGGCATGACCGTGAATTCGTTCATGTGACGCACGGCGATAAGCTCATCGACGAACCGGTTCTTGCTGTCGACCGACGCGGACGCCTGGGCGATCACGTGCTCCGCCTCGTTGATCGCGGACAGAAACTCGACTTCGTCGGTCACCTGACCGTTCACCACCTTGCGGTACGGGCTTTCCAGAAAGCCGTAATCGTTGGTGCGGGCGTAGGTTGCCAGCGAGTTGATCAGGCCGATGTTCGGCCCTTCCGGCGTCTCAATCGGGCACACGCGACCGTAGTGTGTCGGGTGCACGTCGCGCACTTCAAAGCCCGCGCGCTCGCGCGTCAGACCGCCCGGCCCAAGCGCAGAAACACGGCGCTTGTGGGTCACCTCGGACAGCGGGTTGTTCTGGTCCTGTCTCTTATACACATCTCCGAGCCCACGAGACAGGCAGAAATCT
>CAJXUQ010000007.1 GCA_913061145.1 uncultured Haliea sp. | reverse complement strand
TATAAGAGACAGGTGAAGTGGTGGGCATGACCGGTGACGGCATCAACGACGCGCCAGCCCTGGCCATCGCCAATGTCGGCTTCGCTATTGGCACAGGTACCGATGTGGCCATTGAAAGTGCCGACATCACCCTGATGCGGGGTTCGTTACATGGTTTGGCCGATGCCATTGCAGTGAGTAAAGCGACCTTGCGCAATATCAAACAGAATTTATTCGGCGCCTTTATTTACAACGTGGCCGGCGTGCCTTTTGCGGCTGGCGTGCTGTACCCATTCTTGGGCTTGTTGTTGAACCCGGTGATTGCCGGGGCCGCGATGGCGTTTTCATCACTCACTGTCGTGACCAACGCCAATCGATTGCGTTTGTTTAAAGCGCAGGAACACTAAGCCCAACACCAGGAGAAATACCACATGTTACTGATCAATATAGCCGGATTTGCGTTAATCGCTCTGATTGTGTGGTGGTTCTGGCTTTACAAGCCGAAAGAAGCTGAGCTGGGGGAAAACGATCTGGTGATTACTGTTGAAAATGGCACCTATTCCCCTTCTCGGATTAAAGTGTCGACCGGAGAACCTGTCGAAATCAAATTTATCCGCAAAGATCAATCACCCTGTTCTGAGACTTTACTGATCCCTGACCTGCAAATCAGCGATACCCTGCCACTGAACAAATTGAAAACCATTCAGTTACCCGCGTTGGCAGCAGGTGAATACGCGTTTCATTGCCAGATGCAGATGTACCGTGGACTGATCACGGTGAAATAAGTAGAAGGATCTGATGAACATCAATAAAGTCACGGCCATTTTTGATGAGTTTCGCCTGAAAGACGTGGAAGAGGCCTTGATACGACACGGGGTGACGGGTTTTACCTTACACCCGGTTCGCGGCCGGGGTTATTACTTCGACAGTTTTAACGAAAACCACTTGATCAAGCATATTCAAATGGAGATTTATGCCGAGGCTGAGCAGGCGAGGGAAATTGCGCAGCTGATTGTGGATGCGGCGCATGTTAATGCCGATAGCGAAGGGCTGGTCTGCATCGTGCCAGTCAACGATCTGATTTGGATACATGATAAACGCAGCGCAACAGACAACGATTTTCAATTTCACAGGTGAGGTGTTCCATGGCAACCCAAAAATCATCATTCTGGTTGACCCCCAAAGGCCTGGCCGCCCTGGGTTTAATTGCAGCGGCGAGCTACTTTCTGCTGATCGAGCACCGGCAACACGTCTGGCAGTTTTTACCTTTCCTGATTCTCCTGGCCTGCCCGTTTATGCATCTGTTTATGCACGGCGGACATGGGGGGCACGGCGGCCACGGTGACCATGGCCAGCACGAGGATGAATCCGACCAGGATGCTTATCAACGTGGCTTGGAAGAAGGTCGCCGGGAAAACGAACATCGTCATCACCATTAACCCAATACATAACAGGAGATGAAGTATGCACGGTGAATCCGCTTACGGCCTCTGGACGCTGGTGATACTCAATTCAGCAATATTTATTTTCTTTGCCTTCAGTTTTACCAAACCGAAAACCAAAACTGACTGGCGAAGCTTTGGTGCTTTCTCGGCGTTTATTATTGCACTGTTTACCGAGATGTATGGCTTTCCCTTAACCATTTATTTCCTCTCCGGCTGGCTGGCGGAAAAATATCCAGGTATTGATTTCTTGTCCCACGAGAACGGCCATCTTTTGCATACCCTTTTCGGTTTTGAAGGTAACCCTCATTTTGATCCGCTGCATATCGCCAGCAATGTCCTGATCATTTTGGGTTTCTTCCTGCTTGCCTCAGCGTGGAATGTACTGCACAAGGCACAGCAGACCCGGTCGCTGGCCACTACCGGCTGGTACGCTCGTTGTCGCCATCCGCAGTATGTTGCTTTTATCCTGATTATGTTCGGCTTCCTGTTGCAGTGGCCGACCATTCCAACGCTGGTGATGTTTCCGATACTGGTAATGGTTTACGTGCGACTCGCAAAGCGTGAGGAGCGGATGGCGCTGGAAGAATTTGGCGAAGTTTATCGCCATTATATGGAATCTACGCCAGCGTGGATTCCGAAATTTAAAATCAATGAAACTGAAACTGTCTGAGGATAAACCGATGAAAAAACTAATCTCCACCTTGGTAATAGCCGCCGCGATTTCTTCGTCGGCGTTCGCGGAAAAAGTGCACGAACATGGCGACAGTAAAGATCAGCCAATGGGCGGAATGATGATGGGCCATGAGCAAATGATGGCAATGCATGAGCACATGCAAAAAATGCACGACATGATGGCGAAAATCAAAGCCGAAACCGATTCGGAAAAACGCCAGAAACTGATGCAGGAACATATGCGAGTCATGCAGGAAGGCATGCGGCTAATGGGTGATGGTATGGCAATGGGCATGACCAAAGGTGAGTCATCAAAAATGGACGACATGGATATGATGAAGCGCATGGATGTGATGGAAGAACGAATGGGCATGATGCAGATGATGATGGGGCAAATGATGGATCATGAGTCTGAATCCCAAAAATCACCTGTCCACAAACACAAAAAGTAGATGGATCGCTTATTCAATCTGTCGGTTGGAAGGAAAACACTATGAGTGAGCATCGGTCAGGTATCAATCCAGGTTTTCTAGCCAAACACAGCTTAAGTTTACGTGGAGTGAATGAAAGCAACGCGCAAATCATTGCAGAGGAGCTGGATGAGCTTCCTTGTGTAGACGGTGTTTGGCTGAACGAGCGCAAGCAATCGCTGAAGATTGCCTACGATGCCTCTCACCACAATATCGATGAAATGATCGCCATTGTCGAAAAGCATGGCGCGGCAATCAAAGATAACTGGTGGAGCCGCACAAGGGTCGGTTGGCAGCGACAGATTGACGAAAATATTAAGGATAACGCCAGGCATGAAGCACACTGTTGCAACAAGATCCCGCCCCATTAGAGGAAAAGGAAAATGACTAATGCAGAGCATCGATTGGGCGTATCGGAAGTAAATCTGGTAGTGCGCCATTTGAGAGTGGAGCCTGTCGATCAGACCAATTTGGAAGCGGCTATTGCCGAAGTCGATCAGCTCTATGGTCTTGATGGAATCAGCTTTGACGAAAAAAGACATGTGCTGAATCTTGCTTATGACGCATCCAGAATTTGTCTGGATGGTATCGAAGATGTGCTAAAAAAGCATAACGTCGAAGTAAGCCATGATTGGTTGACGCACTTTAAAGAAGGCTATTACAAATTTATCGATGAGAATGTTAAAGACAACGCCAGCCACGAACCTTGGAGCTGTCATCAAACACCCCAGGACGCTAGCCGTAAGCGCTAGTGTATACCTGCATGATTAATGTCGATAAATAGAGGAATGCAGTTTTAAGCATCCTGCATACCTTTCAGCGAATACCCAGAAAGGGGCCTAACTATTATTTGAAGGAGTCCTGAATGCAGAAAAAAGACGACCGTTCGACACATTACGACGAAGGTAGCCTCACTCTTTCGGGTACGGTGATGCTCGGCACTGGGGTGATGATCGGCGCAGGAATATTTGCGCTAACCGGGCAAATGGCAGAGATGACTGGTGCATTATTTCCACTGGCATTTCTCGCGGCCGCAATCATCGTTGGTTTTAGCGCTTACTCTTACATCAAAATATCCAATGCCTACCCATCGGCAGGGGGGATTGGCATGTATCTGCATAAGGCTTATGGCGACCGGTTGCCCACTGCGTTTAACGCACTACTAATGTATTTTTCGATGGTCATCGCGCAGAGTTTTCTTGCGCGTACGTTCGGTTCTTACACCATGCAATTATTTGGCGGTGACCCATCAGGACAAATGACGCCTATACTCGGCGTCTCCCTAATTCTGGCGGCGTTCATTGTGAACCTGTTGGGTAATCGGCTGATTCAAGGGGTTGCAGGATTTATCGGTCTACTGAAAATTGGTGGCATCCTGATTTTTGGCCTCGTAGGTATCTGGTTAGCGGATAGCCTGGCAGTGGACTTTGACCATGTAAGCGAGACTGGTTCAGCCAGTAATTTCCTCGGTGCCACAGCGCTGGGGATTCTGGCATTCAAAGGCTTTACCACCATTACCAATAGCGGTTCCGAGGTGATCAATCCACACCGCAATGTTGGTCGCGCGATTGTTATTTCGATTGCTGCCTGTGTCGTTATCTATACATTGGTTGGTTTTTCGGTGGCCAGTAACCTATCACTCAGGGAGATTATTGAAACCCGTGATTATTCCCTGGCTGCAGCCGCTCGACCCGCACTCGGTGAGTACGGCGTGTGGTTCACCGTTGCGATTGCCATGCTGGCGACTGCGGGAGGGATTCTTGCCAGTATTTTTGCAGTCTCCAGAATGCTGGCGATGCTAACAGAAATGAAGTTGGTACCCCACAGACACTTCGGCATGCCGGGCAGCATTCAGAAACATACACTGGTATACACCGCCGTGCTCGGTCTTGCGCTCACTGCGTTCTTTGATCTTTCCCGTATAGCAGCACTTGGCATCGTTTTCTATCTGGTGATGGATATCGCCATTCATTGGGGTGTTCTGCGTTACTTGTTGGACGATGTTAAAGCGAAGAGCTGGGTTCCCGTTACCGCAATTATATTGGATTTGCTCGCACTAAGCGGGTTTGTCTGGGTAAAGGTGAATTCAGATCCATTCGTGCTGGGTGTGGCCGTTGTCACAATGATCCTAATCGCTGCCGGCGAGCAACTATTCCTTGGATCTGAAAAACGAAAGCAAGCTGTGTCCCAAAGTCAGGCGCATGAACATCATCATTAAAAATCATGTGGAGGAAGCCTGCCAGGCACAGAACGGGACTCTAGTGGTTAACTTTTGTTTTTTGGAGAATGGTAATGGATCAAGTTAGCACACTTAAAGCGATCTATATGGGCATCGACACCCACCAGGAACTGGTGGTGTGTATGCGCAGCTATCGTGACTTTTTGAGACTCTAATCGATGAGTCAATCCACAACTGAGAAAAAATTATGCAAATTGAAACCTTAAAAGATGTGCTGCACTGGACCCGGGAATTTCACCAACATCTCAGTCAGTGCTTATCCCATTGCGCAGACAAGAATACGGATGAACGGGCCCGGATGATTCTTGCTTACCTGTCCGATCACGAAAAAAGTCTCACAAAAGTTGTCAATGGCTTCGAAACCTCGGGCGATGAACATGCGCTGAACACCTGGTGTATGGAATATGTGGCAAAGCATCCTATCGTCCGACATGCACATTGCGACGCGCCTTTTGCCGAGCTTGATGCCGCGCAAATCATGGAGGTGATTGTCGATCAGCATCAGCAGGTGATTGAGCTGTATCGCTATCTCGCCTCAAGGGCGGATATCCCCTCTGCCAAGGAGTTGATGGAATCACTCCGGTCGCTGGAGGAACACGAAATGATGCGTATGGTGCAGTCTGCCAACCGGTTCGGGGATATGTAGAGACACTAATTTATTACAGATACACCACCATAAACGGAGGAATAGTCATGACACTTAATGCGTTCAAATTCGGGATAGCCAGCGCGATTACCGCGGCGATACTGTGGCTGGCTTGCAGCCTGTTGGTGATGTTAATGCCCGCCATGATGTTATCCATGTCTGGGGAAATGGTGCATATGCAACTGAATGAGATGGGTTGGCATTTGACATTCACTGGCGTTGTTGTGGGACTGGTGGCTTGGTCAGTGTCAGCGGGTATCGCCGGGTGGTTGCTGGCGGCTATTTACAACCGCTTGCAGTAAGCCGATGGATTATGAGGTGCCATATCAGTGACCATGCCCTTCCGAGTCTTGCCCACGTGCGGTGAGTATCTGGTATTGGTCGGGAGACAGTTCCGGCAACCGCTTCAGGAACGCCACCATGTTCCAGATACGTTCATCGTCATGCCCCGGTCCCCAGGCGGGCATGCCCGAGGCCTTGATGCCATGTTTAACAATCCAGAATTGTCGTTTACTGGCCTCGTCGTCATTTTCGGTGTTACCGGTATGATCGTGTCCATGTTCATCACCCGCTAGAGTTAGGTTGGGTGGTGTGGGATATAACCCCAGGGTGAAATCACTTTCGGTTTTACCCGGCTTCAAATGGCACCCTGCACACATATCATTGTAGTCGGCGCCACCTGCCAGTAACCGCTCCGGTGCGTTTAGGTCGCTAGGAACCTTAATGTCACTGGCGGCGCGTGCGACGGAACGTTCACGCAAGGTTTCCAGCAGCCAGTAGGTCAGCCGATTGTGGGGAACGTCGGCGCCTATTGGATAGAGTCCGGAATACAAAAACGCCAGACCGCCAATGATCGATATCGCTGCTGCGATAAGCAGACATTTACCACAGGTTAGAAATTTGAAAGCGGCCATGACATCTCCATCCGGTTTGAATCTTAGCAATATCGCTCGAAATGATAGACCGTGGGTCGTCAGTGTTTGTGTTCAATCGATTCATCATTCGCGGTGTGTTCTTTCTGTACGCCGTCTTCTTGGTTTGCGTTTTCTGAAGCTTGATTATCTTGGTGCATGTCTTTCATACACTGCTGCATCATGGCCTGCATCACCGGATCATTCATGTCCATCTTGCTGTGATCCATATTTTTCATGGCGGTGCAATCCGGTTTTTCAGCGTCTTTCATATGTTCTTTAGGTTCATGGGCCTGTGCTGAGAAAGCGATGCCCAGTGTGGAGAACACGATGATAGTGGCTAGTGTTTTCATATTCATAAAGGTGTTCCTCATAGGTGTTTAAAAAGTTTCTATATCAACTTGGTGATTGTTAAAACCAGAATCGCAGTCCCGCGACGAATTGGGTGCCTGACGTATCTTGGCCTGCCGCGCGGCGGTAATCGGCTGTGTCGCCATAGGTGTCTGTCCATTCCACACCGATGTAGGGAGAAAATTGACGGCTGAATTCGTAACGCAGGCGCAAGCCCAAGGCGAGATCCGAGAGGCCCGACCCCAATCTATTATCAAGATCATCCTTGCCATACAGATTCAGTTCCGCGCGGGGCTGTAAAATGAGCCGCTGTGTCAGCAGCAACTCGTACTCGGCCTCGGCAGAGAGTGCGGTCCGACCGTCGTCGCCAACATAGGCAGTCACATCCAGCTCAAACCAGTAGGGCGCCAGGCCTTGCATACCAATTGCCAGCCACTGGCGATCCTTACCTTCGTCATATAGGTCAAGTCGAACGCCGAATTGGGTGTCGAAATAGGCGTTGAGCGCATGGCCCCACAACAGCTCGGTAGAACTTTCTTCCAGCGTGCCGTCTGCGATATCACCCTCCGCTTTGATGACAAAGCGGTTGTAGGTGGTGCCATACCAGGCCTGTATATCGTAAACCGTGCTATCGCTGTCTTCCTGATACTCCAGGCGATCGCCCAGAACGGACCAGAAGGCGTGCTCGTCCGCCAGTTTCAGTTGCCGTGGCCCCGGCTGTGCATAGGGGCCTTCGGTCAAGGTGTAACCGTCGGAATAAGCGTGGGGATCGCGGGCATCGGCTGGCGCACTACCACCCTGCATTTGCATATCGCCGTGATCCATTTGCGCCAGGGCCGTATTTACTTGAAGGGCACCGACAATAACAACCAGTGTTGTGAGATATTTCACCGTATTAAGTCTCATGACACCACCACCTCGCGGAACATGCCCGCATCCATATGGAACAGCAAATGACAATGCCAGGCCCAGCGGCCCAGATCATGGGGTGTGGTCAGGTAGCTGATGCGCTGCGCTGGTTGCACGGGAATGGTATGGCGGCGCACTCGCAATTCACCCTGGTCAGTTTCCAGTTCGCTCCACATACCATGTAAGTGCATGGGGTGGGTCATCATGGTGTCATTTTGCAAAATGATTCTAACGCGTTCGTTATGACGCAAGGAGACTGGTGTGCTTTTGCCGAATTCAAGCCCGTCGAAGGACCAGCTATAGCGTTCCATATTGCCGGTAAGGTGTAGTTCCAGCTCTCTTGCGGGCGGGCGGCGGTCATCCAGCACACCATCGATGGATTTCAGGTCGGCCAGCGTCAGCACGCGGTGGCCCTGTGGGCGCAGCCCACGCTGGCTTAAGTTACGCAGGCCAATACCGGGGTCGTCGAGATTGGTACTTGGCGTATCCACCCGTTGGTCAACCGAAGCCCCGTATTCGGTTCGGGCGTGGCGTATGGTAGATGAAGGTTTGGCAAGCGGGTTCTCAGAACCCTGCTGCATGCCGTGCATACTGTGGTCCATGGCCATACCGCCGGACATTTGGGAATGATCCATCTTGGTTTGGCCCATGGAGTCCATTTTCATCATGTCGTGGCCCATGGCGCCACCACCCATTGCTCCCATCATATCCTTCATGGTTAACCACTCGGGGGGATCGGGCTCTGGCACCGGTGCGATCAAGCCCTGTTGCACGGCCAGAGTGCCGCGGGCATAGCCGCTGCGTTCCATGCTCTGGGCGAAGATCGTATAAGCGTCGTCCTGGGGCTCGACCATGACATCGTAGGTTTCGCCGGGGCCAAAGCGGAATTCATCCACAGTGACCGGCTCGACATCCTGGCCATCGGCCTGGATCACCGTTAACTTCAAACCGGGAATGCGAACATCATAAAAGCTGTTGCTGGCGGCATTGATAAACCGCAGCCGTACGCGATCACCGCGCTGGAACAAGCCGCTCCAATTGCCCGCCGGGGTGGTGCCATTCATCAGGAAGGTGAGGGTGGCCGCCGACAGGTCCGCCAGATCGGTCGGGTTCATCCGCATCTGGTTCCACATCTGGCGTTTTTCCAGTGCCGCCTGCAAGCCCAGCTTGGAGACATCGGCTGTGAAATCGAAAAAGGTGGGCTGATTGAAGTTATAGACATCGCTTTGCACTTTCAGCTTGCTGAAGGCGCGCATCGGGTCTTCGTCGGTCCAGTCGGAAAGCTGTACCACGTAATCCTGATCGGCGCGGTGTCTTTCGCCTGCCCGTGGTTCAATGATCAGGGCGCCGTACATGCCCGTCATTTCTTGAAAGCCGGAGTGGCTGTGGTACCAGTAGGTGCCGCTCTGCCGTAGCGTAAAGCGGTAAACAAAGGTTTCCCCCGGTGAAATACCTGGGTAGCTGATTCCCGGTACACCATCCATTTGATAGGGCAGCAGTATGCCGTGCCAGTGAATGGAGGTGGCGACCGGCAAGCGGTTAGTGACGCGGATGGTGACGTCATCGCCTTCACGCAACCGTAGCGTCGGTGCCGGGATGGAGCCGTTGATAGTGGTCGCCATGCGAGTGACGCCAGTGAAGTTGACGGGTGTTTCGGCAATCACCAAATCGATTTCACGGCCGCTGAGCACTGGCGCTGAGTCCAGCGCGGTCGCGCCTTTTGCGGCGGCCTGCAACCAGGACGGTGTGGCGGCCAGCACGCCACCGGCTGCCAGGCCCTGCACGAAGCGGCGGCGACTAAGCTGCCAGGGCTGTTTGGGTCGGGGGAAACCATGGGTCATGAGTCAATCTCTTTTGGGATAAGTGATGGTTGTTCCACGTTCTGACTCCGCATACTAGCGAGCCGAGCCTGTCACCCGCATGACTCCTGGATGACAACCTTGTAATCCTGCAAAATTGTCGCTAGGTGTGATGATTCGAGTTGCCGATTTAGGGTTGATGAATGGCTCTGGGGAGCAGGGTATGAAAAAAGCTTGCGGCTACCCCATAACACTTGCCTTGAGTAGCATCCATATTGCCATGCCAAGCATCATGAGGTTTTCAGTGAGCGATATAAATCCCAAGGGGACGTTACTCTCGCCACCTACACAGGCGCACTTGAGCTCTCTTTTGTCAATGTACACGGCTTTAAATACCGAGACGGCACCGACAATCCCTATGAAAAAGGCAATTGGTATCGATACAAAAGGCAATACTCCGGCTATCATTAGCAAGCCTGCCAGGCCTTCACCATAGGGATACACGTACCCGTAAGGCACCCATTTTTGGGCAAGAAGATCATAGTTAAGAAACATGGTCGAAAAGCTTTCGACATCACGTATTTTCAAATAGGCAAGACCACACATTGAAAAAGCGATGAACCACTCGAAAGTGCGTAAAGACAGCCATTGCCCTTCAACAACCGAAGCCGAACCCGTGGCCATCAGAAAGGTCATAGAAAACAGAGCAATAACGGGCCAGTAAGTTTGTTCATTTTTGTCTTTTGGTTCTTTCCTAAAATACACAAGTAGGTCGTCGTACCCACCGATTCGGTTACCTCCCAGAAAGGTCTGAGGAGTGGTTTCAACATTATGCTTGTGCTTAAAAGCTTCGGTTTCCTCGTGATTTTTAAGGTGATGATCTTCTACCTGGAACCCTTGGGTCTCTAATAAATGTTTCGATTTTAAGCCATAGGGACAGAGATGATCCTCCATCACCATCCGGTACAGTTCAGCTGTCTTGGTGCCTGACATCGGTGTTCCCTCCTTTATATGACTGATATGACTGAATGAACAGCGCTTGAGGTGTCCTTCTGATGATGATAGTAGTAGGCTCCTGTCTTAAACATGACCATAGGATTACATATATGTAATCCTATGGTCATGTTTCTGTTGGGAAGAGGCAGATAGTCTTGAAGGAAACCCGGCATATATTGATAGTAGGAGCGGTGAAGCGATGCGGCTATTGGTGGTCGAAGACGAAATCAAAACTGGCGATTATTTACAGCAGGGGCTGACCGAGGCAGGCTTTATGGTCACGCTCGCGCGCAATGGCCTCGACGGCCATCATTTGGCGATGACCGAAACTTTTGATTTACTGGTGCTGGACGTCATGCTGCCGGACGTCGACGGCTGGCGGATCGTGCAGTCGTTGCGCGAGGCTGGCCGTCAGACGCCAGTGCTGTTCCTAACCGCCCGCGACAGCGTGGATGACCGCGTTAAAGGCCTTGAATTGGGGGCTGATGATTACCTGGTCAAGCCCTTCGCTTTTGCCGAACTGCTGGCCCGGGTGCGCACTCTGTTGCGCCGCAGTGCGGTGCCGGTGATGACGGATCAGATCAGGGTCGCCGACCTCACCCTGGATTTGCCGCGGCACCGGGCCACGCGCGCCGGTCGCAGGATCAATCTCAGCCACAAGGAGTTTTGCCTGCTGGAACTGTTGGTCCGGCGGCAGGGTGAAGTATTACCGCGCTCCTTGATCGCCTCCCAGGTATGGGACATGAACTTCGATTCCGACACCAATGTGATTGATGTGGCCATACGGCGCCTAAGAGCAAAAATCGATGACGATTTTGAGCCCAAGCTGATTCACACCGTGCGTGGCATGGGTTACAAGCTGGAGGTTGAAGACGACCATGACGAAGGTTAGCCTCGTCCGGAGACGACCACTGTCACTCAACAGCCGGGTGATGCTGTTTGTCGCGATGGCTATCGGTTTCAGTTTACTGATGATCGGTTATCTCGTGCTGAATGAAGTAGAGCGCCATTTTGCTGAACAGGATGCCGACGAGTTGGTGGTGATTACTCGTGCTGTTGAAGACGCTCTACAATCGGCGAAAGATCAGGACTCGGCACCGGAGGGCGCCCTTGCGCGAGCTGTTTCTGGTCACCATGGTGTCTACTTTCAAGTGTGGGATGATGCGGGACGTTTGGTCTATGGTCCTGAGGAGGGTGGACCTTCGCCACAAGAAAACACCTATTCTCCTGTGAGCCGTATTCAGGTAGACAATCTTTATACCTGGCAAACTGATGGCAAAACCTACCGTGGCACTATCACGCATACCCGCATTGAAGACCAGAATTATCGCATCGTTGCTGCTATCGATATGGATTTCCATATCCACTTTCTGGAAAATTTTCGGCGCAGTTTGTGGATGATTATGGTGCTGGCAGGCGCGGTGACTCTCTTGGCGGCCTGGTATGGCGTGCACCAGGGGCACGCGCCCTTGCGCGAGCTGAGTGCGACAATGAGTGATATTCAGGCGGATCGCCTTCATGTGCGTCTAGACCCTAACACCGTTCCCCGGGAACTGCAAAACCTTGTCTGTTCCTTTAATCATATGATTGGCCGCTTGGAAGACAGCTTCGTTCGACTATCCTATTTCTCCGCCGATATTGCCCATGAATTGCGCACGCCTTTGACCAACCTGATCACCCAGACCCAGGTGGGTTTGGGTAAGTCCAGAAGCCTGGAAGAATATCGCGAACTGCTCTACTCGAATCTTGAAGAACAGGAGCGCCTGACCAAAATGGTCAACGACATGCTCTGGCTGGCCCAGAGCGAACACGGCCTGCTCAAGCCTGTCTGGGAACCGCTGGATCTGGCTCGGGAAGTGCGCGAGCTGTTCGATTTTTTCGAGGCCCTGGCGGAGGAAAAGCACATCCAATTGGTGTTGGAAGGAAAGGCACCGATTATACAAGGTGACCGCGCTATGCTGCGTCGCGCATTGTCCAATCTGCTGTCCAATGCAATACGCCACACACCAGTGGGAAGAAGTGTGCTGATCCGTCTGGATTCATCGGGCGAGGGTAGGGCGTTACTCAGCGTACAGAATCCGGGGCCAGAAATTCCAGCCGAGCATTTGCTCAGGATTTTCGACCGGTTTTACCGGGTCGATCCTTCCCGGCAACGCCAAAGCGAAGGTGCTGGCTTGGGGCTGGCTATCGTCAAGTCCATAGTCGAGGCCCATGAAGGAAACATCGCGGTGATCTCCGAACGCGGCGTCACGCGCTTCACGATCAGTTTACCCAGCATGGCTGATGTAGAGGTGAGTGCTACGGGAGAAAGTGATGAGTCAATTGACCATCGGTAAACTGGCACAAGCAGCTCGGGTCAGTGTCGAAACTATTCGTTATTACGAACGCCTCGGGCTTATCGAACAGCCGCTAAAGCCAGCTTAAGGATACCGCACCAACCCAAAAGCCACTCTGAAGCGGGTCTTCTTCATGAAATGAGCCCAAGAGCTAGGATCCACTTTGTAAGAAATCGATAATCTGTTGGCGCCTAGAGAATCGCATTGTCCGGGGTCGCCGTGAAGATCAGGATGATCATGCTGGTGTATCTCAACCAGTCCAGTGTACAAACGCAAGAGGAGTGCGATGCGTGAGGTTGCTCCGACAGAAGATACGCACCGTAATGCCATTCTGCACGGCCCCGGACTGCGGGTACGACTGGTTATGAGAGCAGCTCAATGGAGGCAGAAGGATATCCCGTGTGCCGACAGGAGCCGTGTTGTCAGGAATGCCAACAAACCAGTCACACACTTGACTCTATAGCTACCATAGGCATTAGAATTGAGATTAATTATCATTAGCAACAAGCCAAGTAGAGATCTCGTTAATGCAGGCGCACTGGATATACCGTTTTATAAGCCCGAAGCAATTTGTTTTGAATGTCTCAGTACTGCTGCTGGGCTTATCGTGTTTGCTTCCAGCGACTAGTCAGGCCGAGATGAGTGATGACGGCTGGGCTCAGATGCGTCAATTGGCACAGCTGGCCGAATACATTGCTGTGGATTACGTGGAAGCCGTCAAAGATGGCCATGTGGTCAATGACGGTGAATATCAGGAAATGCTGGAGTTCTCCCAGCTCATTGTGACGAATATTTCTGAGATTCAGGATAAATCAGCCGACGCTGGCGACCTGACAGATCAGGCCAAGGCTTTACAGGAAGCCATCCAGAACAAACAGGCTATTGAAACAATTCGGCAAATGAGCGGCAGCCTGCGGGGTACGTTGTTGGCACTGATGCCGCAGTCGTCCCTGCCGGATCATCTGTTGTCGAAAGCGACCGTCAAAGGGTTGTATGAGAGCCAGTGCGCTTCTTGCCATGGCGCAGCCGGTGGGGGCGATGGTGTGATGGCCGAACAGCTGGAGCCCGCTCCAACCGATTTCACCAGCAAAGAGCGAGCCTTGAACCGGTCACTTCTGGGCCTGTACGACGCCATCTCCAATGGCATAGACGATACCGCAATGCCGGCATTTACCCAACTGACGGAAGAGGAACGCTGGTCGCTGGCGTTCCATGTCGGCGGATTGGCATTCCAATCCGGCTCTGAAGTTACAGGCGAGGCACCCAGCGTCACCTTGTCACAGATGGTTAACCACACGCCGGCGCAACTCGCTGCAGAACACCCGGATATGACGCAGAAGGGGATCGAACGGCTGCGCGCAAAGCCAGAACTGTTATTCCAGGAATCGACCAATCCTCTGAAAATCACCCGCGACCAACTGCTGCTAGCACAAGAGGCGCACCAGCGCGGCGATTATCAGACAGCACAAGCACTGGCGGTCAGTGCTTATCTGGATGGCTTTGAATTGGTCGAAAACAGCCTGGATGCGCAGGATAAAGCACTTCGCCAGACGCTCGAAGCCGATATGATGGCGATAAGGCAATTATTGAAGCAGGCACAGTCCCCGGGTGAGGTGGAAAGCGCTGTGAGCCGGACGCTGGCAAGGTTGGATGATGCGGATCGATTGCTTTCGGAATCTACCTTGTCCAATGCGACCCTGTTCAGTGCCAGCTTGGTTATTCTGTTGCGGGAGGGGCTCGAAGCCCTGCTCGTGGTGATTGCCCTGGTGACTGTGCTGGTGCGAACCGGTCGGCGTGACGGACTTCGGTATGTGCATTTGGGTTGGGTAACGGCATTGGTGGCCGGTGTTGCGACCTGGGCTGCCGCGCAGTCCCTGGTGAGTATCAGCGGCGCCAGCCGCGAAGTCATGGAAGGGGTTGCGGCCCTTTTGGCGGCGGTCGTGTTGCTCTATGTCGGCATCTGGATGCACAGTAAAACCCATGCTGCCCAGTGGCAGGCCTATATCCAGCAGCACATCAACTCCCACCTGACTGCGGGTACCCTGTGGGGTCTTGCGCTGCTGGCATTTATTGCGGTTTATCGTGAAGTCTTTGAAACGGTCTTGTTTTATCAGGCGCTGCTGACCCAGGCTGCAGCCGCTCAATATTCATCCGTATTCAGCGGCTTTGTAGCCGGTACTGCTTTCTTGGCCGTATTGGCCTGGGTGTTGGTGCGTTACTCGGTGAAATTACCCATTGCCAGATTCTTTTCCGTCACCACCTACCTGTTGCTGGCCCTGGCGTTTATCCTCATGGGTAAGGCGATGTCGGCACTTCAGGAAGCGGATCTTATCGGTATTACCCCATTGCCTGTCAGTTTTGAATTCGATTGGGTCGGCGTCAAATCCACCTGGCAGGGGATCCTGGCGCAATTGTCGGTACTGGTGGTTTTCCTGGTCTTTCTGGGGCTGGCTAGAAGGCAGCGGAAAAATGCCCCTGTTGCAGAACGTTCAGGAGAGTTTTTGGAACCGGGTGTCACCCGCTCGAAACCGGAGTAGCCGACAAATTCCGCAATATGCCGCACTGCTCCACTGTCCGACGGTTTGAACAGCTGCGGCGCAACATTCTCAGTTGCTCGTTCAGCCTGGTGAGTTCCTGGATACGGGCCTCCACCTGCTCGATATGCCTATCCATCATCCGATTCACATCATCACATTGCGCACCTGGCGAACGGTTTAAAGCCAACAGCTGCCGGATTTCCGGCAAACTGAGATCCAGGCTGCGGCAGTGCTTGATAAACAATAATTGCTCAACGGCAGCTTCATCGTACAGGCGAAAATTGCCTTCACTGCGTTCTGCAGAGGCAATCAAATGTTCCTTTTCATAATGGCGGATGGTTTGCACGGAGCAGCCAGTCACTTTCGACAGTTCGCCGATTTTCATCACTCAATATTCCGATTGACTCTATAGTTGTTATAGAGTTTATAGTGGCCCTCTGTACATCCACAAGGGCTTTATTCGATGTCTGACCCGTGCAATGACAACTGCCAGAGCAACAAGATTGCCAGTGCCCCCACTTCTGGGATAGCGAATACTGATACGGCTTTTCAACATGGCTATGTCAGTGACTACCGGGTACCAAAAATGGACTGCCCGTCGGAAGAGGGGATGATCCGCATGGCCTTGGACAGTATTGAGCCCCGGGTTTTACTGGAGTTCGATACACCGAATCGGAAGGTGCGGGTATTCCATGGCGACAATGGGGCTGCCATCGAGAAAAGGATGCGCTCCCTGGGGCTGGGTGCCACGCTCGAAAAAACCACCCCGGTGGGGGAAGAGGATCTAGTCCTGGCCAGGGAGAAGGAAGAGGCAACCGCCCAGGTCGAAGCCGGTATACTGAAGTGGTTGCTGGCCATCAACGGCGTTATGTTCGTGGTTGAACTGACAGTAGGCTGGCTGGCGCAATCCACTGGCTTGATCGCGGATTCTTTGGACATGTTTGCTGATGCCGCCGTCTACGGCGTGGCACTATATGCCGTTGGACACAGTGTGCGGATGAAGCTGCGCGCGGCGCATTTGTCAGGCTGGCTTCAGTTGATTCTGGCGCTGGGGGTCCTGGCTGAAGTCGGGCGGCGATTTGTCTTCGGCAGCGAACCCGTATCCGCGTTAATGATGGGTTTTGGTTTTGTGGCCCTGGCGGCCAACGTCTGGTGTCTGGTGCTTATCGCAAGAAACCGGCATGGCGGCGCGCACATGAAAGCAAGTTGGATCTTTTCCGCTAACGATGTCATCGCCAATTCGGGGGTTATCCTCGCCGGTGTATTGGTCGCCTGGACGGGTTCCCGTTATCCTGACTTGGTCATTGGTCTGATCATCGGGCTGATTGTGTTGAATGGCGCCCGGCGTATTCTGCAACTGCGCTATTAGTCTCTGGTCCTTTCTCGCTGCTCGGATTCATGTCGGCAGAATTCCGCGCCTGGGCGGCCTATTGAAATAGTCTCCACTCTCGCCGACGCTTGCGGAGAACACTCTCTCAACCATGCCCATAGGTGTGGGCATCCTTGTGCACGTGGTCCGGGTGTTCGAATTCCAGTGTCGAATGACTGATATTGAATTCCTGCGCCAGAGCCTGTTTTATCCTGTACTTGATATTCTCAAGCTGATCCCATGCACTTTCCTCGATAATCACATGAGCCTCCAGCGAGGCATCGTGTTCGCCCATCTGCCAAAAATGCACGTGGTGAAGGTCGACAACGCCTTCGATGTTGGATAAGGCAATAATGACGGCATCGGTATCGATATCCACCGGGCTGCCCAGCATGAGTGTTCTGATGGTACCGCCGATTTCTGTCAGACCCAGGTAGAGAATGTAGCCCGCGATGCCGATGGTGATGGCAGGATCAACCCAGCGCATGTCGTAGAGTAAAATAAGGGTCCCGCCAATGACCACGGCGACCGACGCCAGTGCATCCGACAGATTGTGAAGAAACAGTGCACGGATGTTGATGCTGTCTTTTTGCATCGAATAGGTGAGTAACGCCGTCAAAGCATCAACTGCCAGGGCGATACCACCCAGCCAGACGACCCACCAGCCCTTTACCACTGGAGGATCGATGATCCGCATGCCACCTTCGTAAACCAGGTAGAACCCGATAATGATCAAGGTAGTGTAGTTGATGAGGGCTGCAACGATTTCAATGCGCCCGTAGCCAAAGGTCATCCTTGCGTCAGCCGGGCGGCGCGCAATTTTTTGCGCCAAGAACGCGATGACGAGTGAGGCCATGTCAGAGAAGTTATGCAAGGCGTCCGCGATAAGGGCGAGACTGCCGGCAAAGATACCTCCCCCAATCTGAGCCAGGGTCAGGATCCCGTTCGCCCAGATGGCGATGGCAACGCGTTTGTCCTTGGTCTCGGGGGGTATATGCACATGGTCGTGACTCATTGGGTTAACCTAGTTGGTGGCTATTTATAAAGAGGCATCTGCTGTATTCAGCTTACTCTGTGCCTGGTCGCCTGTACCTTGGCGACTTTGTGGATTTTGGGCCATTGGCTACTCATCCTTTTTGACAGTTTTCAGGAGTTCCGCAAGGCTGTCTTCGGCCGCTTTTTTGTTCGGGAATGGCCCGATATTTTGACCTTCACGGGTTAAAAAATACCAGTCACTGTTGATGGCGTGGATGCGATGGGTTCGAAAGTGTGGAGCTTCCTTCGGGTCATCTATTCGTTGCTTGGGTGGATCGTTCATAGTCTTTCCAGGGTATAAACCGCAATAAAAGAACATTGAAAAAATCATGGGGAGATCCCTCCCCCATGATGGAGTGTTGGTTAACTATCAGTGTCGTGCTTAGTGTCACCTGTGGGCGTGGAGTTACTGGCACTTCTGCCATGCAACAACGCATAGAGCACAGGGAGTACAAACAACGTCAACAGGGTGGACGAGATAATCCCGCCGATCACCACGGTCGCCAGAGGACGCTGTACTTCGGCGCCGGTGCCGGTATTGAGTGCCATGGGTACAAAGCCGAGGCTTGCTACCAGGGCGGTCATCAATACCGGCCGTAAGCGGATCAGGGCGCCTTCGACAATGGCCTTCATCAGGTCACCCTGCTCGTGCCACAGATCGCGGATAAAGGCGATCATCACCAAGCCGTTTAACACCGCCACCCCGGAGAGGGCGATAAAGCCAACACCCGCCGAGATCGACAGGGGCATGTCTCGCAGCCACAGGGACAGAACCCCGCCGGTGAGGGCCAGTGGCACGCCGGTGAAGATGATCAAGGCATCTTTGAGGGAGCCGAAGGCCATCACCAAGAGTGCGAGGATGATGGCGAGGGTCACGGGCACCACGATGGCAAGCCGCTGACTGGCGGACTGCAGTTGCTCGAAGGTCCCGCCGTAATCCAGCCAGTATCCGGCGGGTAGGTCCACGTCGTCCGCAATGCGCGCCTGTGCTTCCTCGACAAATCCGCCCAGGTCGCGATCCCGCACGTTGGCGGTGACCACCACCCGGCGCTTGCCGTTTTCCCGGCTGATCTGGTTGGGCGCCGGAGCCAGCTCCAGCTCGGCCACTTCCGACAGGGGCACATAGCCACCGTCCGGCAGGGGGACAGGTAGGTCCGCGAGGCTGTCCACATCCCGGCGGATGTCTTCGGGAAGACGCACCACCAACTGGAAGCGGCGGTCGCCTTCGTAAATCAGGCCGGCGTTTTCGCCCCCGACACCGGCTGCCACCAGATCCTGGAGATCATCCACCGTCAGCCCGTAGCGGGATAGCGCCATGCGCTTGGGGTGTACCGACAGCATGGGCAGGCCGGTCACCTGTTCGACCCGGGCATCGGCGGCGCCCTCCATGGATTCCACAACCTCAAGGACGTCGTTGGCCGATGCCAGCAACTGATCCAGGTCATCGCCGAATACCTTGATGCCGAGATCGGCGCGCACGCCGGAGATCAGCTCGTTGAAGCGCATTTCGATGGGTTGGGTGAACTCATACTTGTTGCCAGGAAGCATTTCCACCGCTGCTGCCATTTCCGCCACCAGATCATCCTTGGTTTTGTCTGGATTCGGCCATTGGCTGCGGGGCTTCAAGATGACAAAGTTGTCCGCCACGCTGGGGGGCATGGGGTCGGTGGCCACTTCCGGCGTGCCGATCTTGGCAAACACCTTGTCTACCTCCGGAAACGCCTTCAGCCGTTCTTCCAGCTGCGACTGCATCTCGATAGATTGCTCCAGTCCGGTGCCCGGGATGCGCAGGGCATGGAGAGCAATATCCCCTTCATCCAGTTGTGGAATAAATTCCGACCCCAGGGTGGTCGCCAGCCAGAGACAGACCGCTACCAGCGCGGTCGCGCCGCCCAACACCAGCCAGCGGAACCTCATGGCCACCCATAGCGCGGGCCTGTAGAGCGATTTGGCGCCGCTGATTACCGGGCTTTCCTTTTCGCTGATCTTGCCCCCCATAAAGACCGCCACAGCGGCGGGCACCACGGTCAGTGACAGCACCATGGCCGCCAGCAGTGCCATTACGACAGTGGCCGCCATGGGGTGGAACATCTTGCCCTCGACCCCGGTGAGGGCAAAGATCGGCAGGTACACCACAGTAATGATGGCGACACCAAACAGGCTGGGACGAATCACTTCGTTGGTGGCCTCGAACACCAATTGCAGACGTTCCTTGAGAGCCAACTGACCCTGGTGCTGGGCCTGGGACAGGCGCCGGATACAGTTCTCGACGATGATGACCGCGCCGTCGACGATCAGGCCGAAGTCCAGCGCCCCCAGGCTCATCAAGTTGGCGGACACGCCAGACCGCACCATGCCGGTTATGGTGGCCAGCATCGAAAGCGGAATGACTGCTGCCGTGATCAAGGCGGCGCGCAGGTTGCCCAGCAACAGAAACAGCACCACGATGACCAGCAGGGCCCCTTCAAGCAGGTTTTTCTCCACCGTGGCGATGGCCTTGTCCACCAGCGCCGTGCGGTCGTATACCGCCTCCACCTTGACGCCGTCGGGCAGCGAGGGCTGAATGGCGTCCAGTTTCTCGGCCACCGCCTGTGCTACCGCCCGGGAGTTTTCCCCCACCAGCATCATGGCGGTGCCCATCACCGTTTCCCTGCCGTCGCGTGTGGCGGCTCCGGTGCGCAGCTCCTTGCCAATGGCCACATCAGCTACATCGGCTACCCGGACTGGCGCACCATTCCGGTTGGCAATCACCACCTTTTCAATATCGCCAATGGTGGCCAGCTGCCCGGGCGAGCGCACCAATAGCTGTTGACCGTTGCGTTCGATATAGCCGGCGCCGCGATTGGTGTTATTGGCCCGCAGGGCGCTGACCAGTTCATCCACCGTGATGCTGAACTCCAGCAATCGTTGGGGTGATGGCGTGACGTGGTACTGCTTTTCGTAGCCGCCGACGGTGTTGATTTCGATCACACCGGGCACCTGGGCCAACTGGGGCTTGATAATCCAGTCCTGGATTTCCCGCAGCCCTGTAGTACCCAGGGGGCTGCCATCCGCTTGAGTGGCGCCGGGCAGGGCTTCTACGGTGTACATGAAGATCTCGCCCAAGCCCGTGGCGATGGGACCCATCTCCGGCTCCAGTCCGGGTGGCAGCGCGCTCTTGATGGCGCCCAAGCGCTCATTGATCAGATTGCGGGCGAAATAGATGTCCGTGCCTTCCTCGAACACCACCGTGACCTGGGACAGGCCGTAGCGGGACAGGGACCGGGTATAGGACAGGTTGGGCAGGCCGTACAAGGCCGTTTCCACCGGGAAGGTGATGCGTTGCTCTGCCTCCAAGGGGGAATAGCCCGGTGCCTCGGTGTTGATCTGTACCTGGACATTGGTGATATCCGGTACCGCGTCGATGGGCAGGCGCTGAAAACTCCACACGCCCACGCCGACCAGCACCAGAATAAGGGATAACATTAAAAACCGTCGCTCTACCGAGAGACGTAAGATGGCATTGATCATCATAGCCTCCTGGTTAGTGGTCGTGGGATGCGCCGGATTTTTCGATATCGGCCTTGATCAAATAACTGTTTTCCACCACATAGCGATCGCCTGCTTGCAGGCCGCCCAGTACCTCAGTCAGGTTGCCGTCGCTGCGGCCCAGCTCCAGTGGGCGGATCTCGTAGGTGTCATCCACCTGAATAAACACCACGGTCCAGTCCCGAAAGGATTGTAGGGCGCGGTTGTCAACCACCAAGGGGGCCTCCACTGTTTCCACCACGATATCCCCGGCCACCAGCAACCCGGGGGTCAACAGACCCTCGGCATTGTCGACTTCAACCCGGGCGAGGGTGTAGGGCGCGTTGCCGGGTGCCGGCAGCAAGTGGCGGATGGTGCCTTCCCGCTCGATGCCGTCAGCCTTCAGTCGGACTTTCTGGCCAATGGCAACCTCGGCCCGTTGGCCGGGGAAGACCTTGAGTTCGGCCCACAGAGTGGTCAAATCGGCAATGGCGAATAGGGGTTGCTCCCCGGCCATTTCCCCATTGCTGATCCGACGCTCAATGACGATCCCGTCGATGGGCGCTCGCAGTGCGTAGGTTTGCAGGCTTTCGTTGGACTCGACTTGAGCGAGCACGTCACCACGTTCGACCCGATCGCCCAGATTGACCTTCACCTGGCTGACCACGCCCGGGAAACGGGCGCGGATCCGGGCAATCTGCTGCGGTGCCGTGGTCAGGCTGCCGTAGGTGGTGAGGCTGCGCTCGATGGCACCCGGCCCGGCTGCGGCCGTTGTGATACCCGCTTTATCTGCGATAGCCGGGGCGATCCGGGTGCGACCTTCGTGGGATTCCCAGTGCCAGCGGTAGTTCTTGCCGTCCATGGCGAGGCTCACTTCTACGTCGAAGGAGTGGGGTTCGGTCACCACACCATCCCCCAGCCAGTAGTCCCCCTGGTAGGCGAAGTCGAAGGTGTCCACTTGCCCGCCCAGGCGGGTGAGCTGGACATTGAGGTCAATATCATCAGTAACGGCGCGGCCATCCCTGGTGACCCAGGCCCGGTATTCCGGTGGGACCCCCTGCTCGAAGATCTGCAGTTCGACGGTGGCGTCGTTCTGTTGCAGCAGTATGCCGCCGTGAGGCCCCCTGGCCTCGGCCTGCGATTCGTCGTGTTGTTCCTCGGCAGCGTGCAAGGGACTGATGGCAAGGCAGCTGGCCACCAGAATCAGACAGAGTTGTTTTATCAGTTGCATGGTGTGAATCCTGAATTTGTGGGTTAGCGCGTCGGGGCGCCCGGAACAGTCGCGAGTGGCTGCGCCGTAAGTTGTTCGATCAGCGCCTGGTTGAGCAGCGCCGTGGTGGCGGCGTCGACCAGTGCCTCCCGTGCTGAGAGCAGCTCCCGCTGTGCGGCGGTCCACTCCACATAGCTGTAGCGGCCGCGTTCGTAGGCTTCGCGGGTCTGAGTGAGTGCCTCGGTCAGGTCGGGAAGCATTTGGCTGCGAATCTGCTCAACAGCCTCGATGCTTTGTTGCCGCAAGTGGTAGGCGTCGAACAGGCGTGAATGGAGGCGGAGCAGGGTATCCTCCCGGCGGAATCGGACCTCATCCCGCGCCGCCAGGGCGGCCTGCACCTCGCCGCGATTGCGCCGTCCGGAAAAGAGCGGTACGGAGAAACCAGCGGTCAAGGCGGTGTCATCCGTCTCTTCGAAACGCCGGACGCCCACCTGCCAACGGATGTCGCTTTCGGACTGGCTGCGCGCCAGCTGAATCTCCGCTTCGCGGATACGCTGTTCGCTGGCGTAGATTTGAATGGCTGGGCTGTCGCTGACCCGCTGGTACAGGGCCTCGAAGTGGTCGGAGGAACCGAACTGGAACAGATCGCCTTCCAGCATTTGGAAGTCCGGGCTGGTATCACCCCACAGCGAAGCCAGAGCCATTTTCCGGCTCTCGTAGGCGGCCCGCAGACGGGACTGCTCAATACGACTCCGGGTGAGCGCGGCCCTGGCGCGCAAGATTTCGGCCTGAGGCGCGGCACCCTGGTCGGCGCGTCGGGCGACGATCTCGTGGGTGGCCTCGGCCAGCGCCACAGCTTCAGCGGCCAGTTGGAGTTTTTCCTGCAGGGCCAGTGTGGCGACAAAGCGCTGGGTCACCTGTCCGAGCACATCCAGCGTTTCGGCCCGGCGCTCGGCCTCGACCCGCCCGTATCGTGAGTCAACCACGCTGACGCGGGCCTGACGCTTGCCGCCAAGTTCGAGGACCGATGACAAGGACAGGGTGTACTCCGCCCCGTCGACCCCTTCCAGATTGCCGCTGCCGAGGAAGTTTTCCACTTCCAGGCCGGCCTCCAGGGCAGGATTTTGATCTGCCGTAACGCGGCGACCCTCAAGGCCCTGAAGGCGAAAATCGAAGACCTGGAGGCCCGGGTTTTGCGCCATGGCCCGCGAGAGGGCCTCGGACAGAGTGAGTGGTTTGTCACCGGCATGTGCCAGGGTGGAACCGAATGCCAGCGTTAGAAGGCAAAAGGCATGGATAATAAAGTGGCACGGCATTGCGCGCCGCCCAGTTTGCATGGGCATTCTGAAAAGCATGGGACTGCTCCTACGAAAGTCTAAATGACAGTTGTTCCCCGGGTGGGGAAGATATTCGCAGGGTCAGGAAATGGGAGGGCGGAAAAGGGAGGATTGAACCCCGGTGGTGAAGTTGGCTTGGTAGTCGGACAGTACTATTCCCGCCGTCACGCCGGAAATGTCTGTGAGGGTTCCCAGCAACACCATGTGAAAGCAGCTATGGCTGTGATGGCAATGGTCCGCTGAATGACTGGGGCTGTCGGGAGACGACTTGGTTGTCTGATTTTCGCTTTTAAAATCCGCTGATTCGTGTGAATGCGCATCATAATGTGGCATTGCGGGGTTGTGCGGTTGTGTTTCATAGGCAATAGACGCCACTGACTGCAAGGCAATCAACAGCGTCATTGCGACTATGAAACAGCGTTTAATCATGCAAGTGGTCCCGGAATTTGATCGTGAGCCTAGCAGAAAGGCAACCACATTGAAACGACTGGACCCCCATGGGGTTACGTGAGGCACTGGTGCGCTGGCCTGAGCAAATCAAGTGGAGGCGATAGTTAAATTGCGTCATCAATATCCCCATAGATAGATTGATACCGCTATTGCAGATAGCCACAGACTGATAATGACGCCTGCCGCGACCCGGCTGATCGGCGTTGGGTGGTGGAGTCTAGCGCGTTCGCGATTCTCATGAATGACAATCTTTGGAGTCATTTTTACTACCAGCCAGATGCCCGCCGGAACGATCAATAAGTCATCCAGGTAACCAATGACCGGGATGAAGTCTGGAATGAGGTCGATAGGTGAAAAAGCATAGGCACCGACGACGAAGGCCAGTATTTTGGTGTGCAGAGGGGTGCGAGAGTCCCGCGCAACCGGCCACACCGTATACATGTCCTGCCTGATAAGTCTGGCCCATCTTTTTAGCTGCGTTCGCAATGTCTTCACCGGTATTTCGGAATTAATCGTTAAATGACCTATTTCAAATACGATCGCAGTATGCCGATGACATCATCGAGTTCCTGCTGACGCTGCGCCTGAGAAATGTCCTCGGCACCTAGATGTTCACGCAGATGACCTTCGAGCACTTCGGACATCAGGCCATTGATAGCACCGCGTATGGCCGCTATCTGTTGCAGTATGGCTGTGCAATCCTTGCCCTGATCCAGGGCTTTTTCAATGGCTTCTGCCTGCCCCTTAATGCGTCGAACCCGGGTTAAGAGCTTTTTTTGATCCCTGTTGGTGTGTGCCATATGCACTGTTCTCTAGTGTGTAAATATATACTGGGGTATAGTATATGTCGCGATGCATTAAGGTACCAGTCCTGTGGAAAAATTTGACAACACCATTCCTTGGCAGCACTCCCATATTTTTGATGACGGCAATCCGTTAGCGGAACGAAACACCCGGTGGGCCGTTTGGCTCACCGCAATTACCATGGTGGTGGAAATCGCCGGGGGATGGATTTACAACTCCATGGCGCTATTGGCCGATGGTTGGCACATGAGTTCCCATGCCATGGCGTTGGGTTTGTCGGTCCTGGCTTACGGCGCAGCACGGCGTTTGGCCCATAGCAAACGCTTCGCCTTCGGCACCTGGAAAATTGAAATCCTGGGCGGCTATACCAGTGCGATTTTGTTGGTCGGAGTCGCCGGGTTGATGTTGTTTCAATCCGTTGAACGCTTGCTGGCACCGAGCCCCATTCACTATGACCAGGCGATCCTGATTGCCATGGTAGGTTTGTTGGTCAATCTCACCTGTGCCTGGTTATTGAAAGATGGTCATGCTCATCATCATGGCACGGATAGCCACGATAGCCATCACCATCATCACGACCTCAACCTGCGTTCTGCCTATCTGCATGTCATGACCGATGCGGCAACCTCTCTATTGGCCATTGTCGCCTTGTTTGGGGGCAAGTGGTGGGGGGCCAGTTGGCTGGACCCGGTAATGGGTATTGTGGGTGCAGGCCTGGTGTCCGCCTGGGCCTACGGGCTTTTGCGGGATACCGGTCGCGTGCTTCTGGATGCAGAAATGGATGCGCCTGTGGTGGCGGAGATACACGATGCCATCAAGTCGGCGCCGGTAGAGGCGGCAATATCGGATTTGCATGTCTGGCGAGTAGGGAAGGGGAGCTACGCGTGCATCTTGTCGCTCGTGGTGGATGAAACCGTAGCGCCTGACGATATCAAACGGTATTTAGGCGTACACAAAGAGCTTGCTCATGTGACCGTGGAGTTGAATCAAGTCAGAGGGTAGCCAGCCGGAATCATCCTGATCTTTGATGCGCTGCCAAATCTTCGATGATTGCATCGTGAGTAGATAGGGATGCATGGGCCTTTTCGAGATGCGGATCTGCTGCTGCCATCATGGAGTAACTGCCTCAAACCCCTCGTGGAGGGATGCGATCAGTGGGCAGGTGACATTGTCCTTCTGGGTGCAGCACTCCTCGACGAGTTGGTCGAGCACGCCTTCAATTTGCTGAAGACTGCGGATCTTGTCTCGCACGTTGCCCAGCTTGCGCTCGCCCAGTGCTTTGGCCTCGTCGCAATGGGTGCCGTCTTCGAGTTTCAGCAGTTCTCCGATTTCCTCCAGACTGAATCCCAGCCATCGCGCCCTGCGGATGAATCGAAGCCGTGCCAGCGCGTCCTCGTCGTAGCGGCGAATCCCGCCTAAGGGCTTCTCAGGCTCTGTCATCAGCCCCAGCCGCTGGTAGTAGCGAATAGTTTCGACGTTTATCTCTGCGGCCTTGGCCAGACTGCCGATGGTCATGGATGTGTTTTGAGAACCGGACACGTTGCTTGACTCCGTAGTCGACTACGGAGATAAGCTTGCCACAGTGGTGAATGAAACAACAGGAGATTTGTCCATGCCTGCATCCAAATCAGGACGCGGTTCGTTGCTTGCCGGGGGTGTCGCAGCCTTGCTGGCCTCTGCCTGTTGCCTGGGACCGTTGGTGTTGGTGGTGCTGGGGTTTTCCGGTGTTTGGATCGGCAATTTAACCGCATTGGAACCCTACCGTCCCTGGTTTCTGGGCGCCGCCCTGGTGGCCATGGTGTTGGCCTGGCGCCAGATATACCGGCCGGCCAGGGCTTGTGAACCCGGCGATGGGTGCGCTGCACCCAGGGTGCATGGCGCTTACAAAGCCGCCTTCTGGTTCGTAGCGTTACTGATTGCCATCGCCGCGGTGTTCCCCTATGTCCTACCCCTGTTTTATTGAGAGACCAGAAATGAAAAAGTTCTTGCTTGTAAGTTCACTGTTTGCCCTGTTCAGCCTACCCCTCTGGGGCGCGGAGCAGACCGTCACGCTGGATGTGCCCGGTATGACCTGCGCCGCCTGTCCGATCACCGTCAAGACCGCGCTCAATCGGGTTGACGGTGTCAGGGATGTCAATGTCAGCTTCGAGCGGCGCGAAGCCAGGGTCACCTTCGAGGACACGCAAACCTCCGTCGCAACGTTGATTGAAGCCACAGCCAACGCCGGTTATCCATCCGCCGTCAAACAAAGCTCGACGGATCAGAAGTAATGAGATTGTAGGATAATTTTCGGATAGGAAACGGTCATGAGTGAAGCGCAAGCGATACACATTGCTGTCATCGGTACCGGTGGTGCCGCTATGGCCGCGGCACTGAAAGCGGCGGAACGCGGCGCCCGGGTAACCGTGATCGAGCGAGACACCATTGGTGGCACCTGCGTGAATACCGGTTGCGTGCCATCCAAGACGATGATCCGAGCGGCGAAGATCGCGCACTTGCGACGCCAAAGTCCCTTTGACGAGGGCATTGATGTCTGGGCGCCAACTGTGGATCGTGGCAAATTGCTGGAACAACAGCAGGGATTGGTGGAAGCACTGCGCGAGGCCAAGTATGCCAGTATTCTACGTGACAACCCGGCCATTACCCTGATCCAGGGAACAGCGCAATTCGTGACGGCCAATGCGCTCGACGTCACCACCACGGAGGGCGAAGTGCGGCGGATCAAATTTGATCGGGCATTTATCGGCACGGGTGCGCGGCCGGCGATCCCACCCATTGCGGGGTTGGCCGATACGCCGTACCTGACTTCCACCTCCGCCTTGTCGCTATCCATCATCCCAGAGCGCCTGCTGGTGATCGGGGGATCAGCGGTGGCATTGGAGCTTGCCCAGGCCTTTGCGCGGCTGGGCAGTCATGTAACCATCCTGGCGCGTAGCCGGTTGCTATCCCGTGACGATCCGGCTGTAGGCGATGTTATTCGGAAGGCCTTTGAGCAGGAAGGCATTCGGGTATTGCTGCGGACCCAGGCCAGCCGGGTCGATTACGCCGATGGAGAGTTCATACTGGATACCAATGCCGGGGAATTGCGAGCAGAGCAGTTGTTGATCGCCACCGGACGCACACCCAATACCGAACGGTTGGGTCTGGAACAGATTGGCGTGAAGACAGTGCGTGGCGCGATTCAGGTGGATGGGCGAATGCAAACCAACGTGCCAGGCATCTATGCGGCGGGCGATTGCACCGATCACCCCCAGTTCGTCTATGTGGCCGCCGCCGGGGGCAGCCGGGCCGGGGTCAACATGAGCGGCGGCGACGCTCTGCTTGACCTCAGCGCCATGCCGGCGGTGATTTTTACCGATCCGCAGGTGGCGACCGTTGGCTTGACGGAAGAACAGGCGACCACGCAGGGGTTGCAGGTCGATACTCGCGTGCTCAGTTTGGACAGCGTGCCGCGCGCCTTGGTGAATTTCGACACCCAAGGCTTTATCAAAATGGTGGCCGAACAGGATTCAGGCCGCTTGCTGGGAGTGCAGGCAGTTGCCGCCGAGGCTGGAGAACTGATCCAGACGGCAGTAATGGTGATGCGGGCCAATATGACCGTGCAGGAAATGGCTGAAGAGCTGTTTCCCTACCTGACCATGGTGGAAGGGCTCAAGCTCTGCGCCCAGACTTTTACCACGGATGTGACTCAATTGTCCTGTTGCGCCGGGTAAGGCTGCGTTCCCGGCTCAGTCGGCATTCCTGATCAGGCGCGGCAGCCAGCGCAGATATGCGACCATGCCGAACAACTCGACCAGGGATTGGAAGACGATGACAACGATGGCGGCACGCCAGGGCTCCGGCAGTGACAGCGCCAGCGGCAGCATGACGAAGGAGTTGCGGGTACCAAAGCTGAAGGTGAGGGTACGGCCGATAGTGGGCGTGAACCCGAATAGCTCACTGAGCCCCTTGCCGATAATGGCGGCGGCAATCAGGTAAAGCACAAAAACCACAAGCGCCGACCACAGCAGGGCGCCACTGTCGATCACCAGGCTGACCTGGGAGCCGGCAATCAGAAACACCACCAGTGCCAGCAACGGCACGGGCAGCCACCCAAGCCAGTCCACCAGTGTTTGCGCGCGCGGGTGCTTTTCCGTCAACTGTTCGGTTAACCAGGCCAGGATCAGTGGGGTGACAATCAATCCGAAGAAGGCTGGCAGCAAGTGGCTGCCGACCGCCAGCTCAATGGCGATATTGCCCATGAAAAGCCAGATATAAACGGGTAGCAAAATGAGCTGCACAATCAGCAGGATCGGCGCGGCCGCGATGGCCCGGGCACCGTCCCCACCACCGAGATGGGTATAACTGATAAACCAGTCCGTACAGGGTACCAGCAGTACCAGCAGCACGCCGAGACGAATAGCGGGATCATCCGGTATCAGCCACAACAGAAGACCAACGACCACCGGTATCAGGATAAAATTGCCCGTCAGCAAAGCGGCCAGAAAGCGGCGATCACGAAATGCCGACCTGAGATGTATCAGTGGTACCTGAGTGAAAGTGGTATACAGAAGAACACCTAGGGCCGGCCAAAGCAACACTTCCCAATGACGGGTCTGCTCTGGTGACATCCAGCCGATGGCCATGCCGACCAGGATGGCAACCAGATAAATCCAGACCTGATATCGCTCCAGTTGTTCGCGCATTTAAAGCTGTTCCTGCTGTTTTTCGAGGGCACGATAGTATCATTGGTGCGCAATGAGCTCCCGGGACACGCCCTAAGGGTTTCGGCAGACTCATCGAAAGGACTGAAATCTCTTTAGGCGGTGTCGGGAGAGATACGGTAAAATGGCCAGTGCCAGCATTTCACCTTTTTGCCGGCTAGTAGAGGGGAGGGTGTCCCTAAAGGGTTGTTGGTTTTTCCCCAGTTTGGCAGGTTCTGACCCTGTTGAGCGGGGTCACGGATGTAAGGTTAGTAGAACCTAAAGAAGCTGGTCAATTGCTCATGGACATACTGAGATATTTCGAGAGGGTAGAAAGCTATAGTCTTTAGCTTTGGTAATAGGTGTGGTGTAGCTTGAAATGTTTATTAGAAGGCATGCTTTAGATTTCTTCACATTACTCAGATTTGTATCCCAGTTGTATCCCAGAATTTCTATCTAGGTTGTGGGGTATAAAATAATCCGTTGCGTTTATGTAAGGGGGGGATGGTACCAGAGGCCGGACTCGAACCGGCACACCATTGCTGGCGGGAGATTTTGAATCTCCTGTGTCTACCAATTTCACCACTCTGGCACTGCTTAGATTTTACTATTTTCCCTTGGGATACAAAATCGCTTGAGAATTTTGAATCCCCTGTGTCTACCAATTTCACCACTCCGGCAGAGAGTGCAGGCGTCGCCCAGGGCGGCCCGTGGAGAGGGCGCGATTATAGCAACCCGCGCCCACGCCGCAATGATTTTCCTTAACCTCGCGCTGATTTGCAGGTAGACTTCGCCCGGCTCGCGCAGTTCGCGGTGCGGGCATGGGTGGCGCCTCCGGGGCCGAAATTCTGAGTATCGAAGGAGAAAAGATCATGGCGATGAAATTGGTCAAAAAGACAGACGAATACAGCATTTTCCAGCGTGGTGATGAGCGCTATGCAGTCAAGGACGCAAATCGCAAAGCGGTGAATGGCGACGAAAAAGTCCGCATTCTGTCTGCCGAAGGCCTGGTGAAGGCGCCGGCGCCAAAGGCGGTTGAAGCACCCGCGGAAGAGGCACCTGCAGAAGCGGCGGCCGAGGAAGCTGCCGTAGAGGCAGATGCAGCGGAAGGCGATGCCGAGGCCTGAGCGCCGCGATTGCGTGGAGAGCCGGCTTGAGGCCGGCTTTTTTTTCCATGAAACTTGACGATTTCCACTACGAACTGCCCCCGGAGCTGATCGCGCAGTATCCGCTCAAGGAGCGCAGTGCCAGCCGGCTGCTGGCGCTGGACGGTGCGACGGGCGCGACCCGGCATGGCGTGTTCAGCGCGTTGCAGGACTGTTTGCAGCCCGGTGACCTGTTGGTGTTCAACAACACGCGGGTGATTCCCGCCCGGCTTTGGGGGCAGAAAGCCACCGGCGGCCGGGTGGAGATCCTTATCGAGCGGATTACCGGGGAGCATACCGCCCTGGCACACATCCGCAGCAGCAAGTCGCCCAAGCCGGGCAGCGTCATCCACCTGTCCGCTGAACCCGGTGGAGCGCCCGGCCCGCTGCAGCTGACGGTGACCGGCCGCAAAGGCGCGTTGTTCCAGCTTGCATCGCCACCCCAGGTGGCCTTGCACAGCGTGCTGGCGGACATCGGCCACATGCCGCTGCCACCCTACATCGAACGGGGTGACGAAGCGGCGGATCAGGAGCGTTATCAAACTGTGTACGCGGAACGTGCTGGTGCAGTGGCTGCCCCTACGGCCGGATTGCACTTCACTGAGGCGCTGCTCGAGCAGCTGGATGCCGCAGGCATTCAGCGCGCGACGGTGACCTTGCACGTCGGCGCCGGTACGTTCCAGCCAGTGCGGGTGGACAATATCCAGGAGCACCACATGCACGCCGAGTACCTGGAGGTGGATGTTGGCGTATGTGCGGCGGTGGAGGCAACCCGCTTGCGCGGCGGTCGCGTGATTGCCGTGGGGACCACAGCCGTGCGGTCCCTGGAGTCCGCCGCCTGTGGCGAGGGTCGCGTTGCACCACTTACCGGGGACACGGACATATTTATCTACCCGGGATACCGCTTTCAGGTCGTGGATGCAATGATCACCAATTTTCATTTACCGGAATCGACATTGTTGATGCTGGTCAGCGCCTTTTGCGGCCGCGACAACATGCTGGCCGCCTACCGGGAAGCGATCGCGGAGCGCTATCGATTCTTCAGCTACGGCGACGCCATGTTCCTGACGCCCACGCCGGCTGCAGTGGGGCCGCGATGAGCCGCCAGTGCCATATGCGGTTTGAACAACTGGGTAGCGACGGCGCGGCGCGGCGCGGACGCCTGCTGTTTCCCCGTGGCAGCGTCGAGACGCCTGCGTTCATGCCGGTGGGTACCTACGGTACCGTCAAGGGCATGCTGCCGCGCGACATCCGCGATATCGGCGCCGAGATCATTCTGGGCAACACTTTCCATCTCTGGTTGCGACCGGGTACCGACATCATCGAGCAGCATGGCGATCTGCATGACTTCATGGGTTGGAGCGGACCCATACTGACCGATTCCGGTGGTTTCCAGGTGTTCAGCCTGGGGGCCATGCGCAGGATCTCGGAAGAGGGTGTGCGCTTTCAGTCGCCTGTCGATGGGTCAAAGGTATTTCTCGACCCGGAAACCTCAATGGCCATACAGCGCAAGCTGGGCTCCGATATCGTCATGATATTTGATGAGTGCACACCCTATCCCGCCACCGAAGCCGAGGCCCGCGCCTCCATGGAGCTGTCGCTGCGCTGGGCAAGGCGCAGCCGTGACGCCCATGGCGATAGTGCCTCGGCGCTGTTTGGTATCGTTCAGGGTGGTATGTACGGGGACTTGCGCGCTGAATCACTCGCCGGTCTTGAGTCGATCGGTTTCGATGGCTATGCCATCGGTGGGCTTTCTGTCGGCGAGCCCAAGGAGGAGATGATTGCTGTGCTCGAGGCCCTCCAGCATCGTCTGCCCGCCGACAAACCGCGGTATCTCATGGGTGTAGGGACGCCGTCAGACCTGCTGCAGGGTGTGCTGCGCGGCGTCGATATGTTCGATTGCGTCATGCCGACACGCAACGCCCGCAATGGCTTCATCTTTACCTCCCGCGGCGTGCTGAAGCTGCGCAATGCACGGCACAAGACCAGCACCCTGCCGCTGGACGAACGCTGTGATTGCTATACCTGCCAGAACTTCTCCCGCGCCTACCTGCATCACCTGGACAAGTGCAACGAGATTCTGGGGTCGCAGCTCAACACCATTCACAACCTGCGCTATTACCAGAACCATATGGCCGGGATTCGCGCCGCGATTGAACAGGGCACCCTGGCGAGCTTTGCGGCCGCGTTTTATGCGGCCCAGGCAGAGGGTGTTTAACCCGTGAACGACTCGGCGCAGTTGTTTCAGCGGCTGCGGGAGGCTTTGCCGCTGGCGCGACCACCGTGGACGGGCAGCGGGCGCCAGGCGGGTGTGCTGGTGGCGCTCACCGATGAACAGCGCCCCCGGGTCCTGCTGGGGCGCCGCGCTCTGCATTTGCCGTTGCACCCGGGCGAGATTGCCTTTCCCGGTGGCAAGCGTGAGGTCGGCGATGCGGGGCCCTGGGATACGGCACTGCGCGAGGCATTCGAGGAAGTGGCCTGTCCGCCGGGCGCGGTGTGCCCACTGGGGGAACTGCCGCCGCTGCTGACCCGCAGCGGTTATACCATCCACCCCTGCGTCGCCATTATTCCCGCATCGCTACCGCTGCGAGCGGACCCCGGTGAGGTGGCGGAATTGCTGTTGCCGCGGCTCGATCGCTTCACCGACCCGGCGGGCTGGCACGTGCAGCACATGCCTGAGCCGGATACCGGACGCGTTTCCCCGGTGCCGCATTTTCGCCTGCCGCGTGATACGGTATGGGGCACTTCGGCGCGGGCGCTGTTGCTGCTGGTGAACCTGGGATTGCAGGCGCGGCTGGATTTGTCGACATTCAAGGAGAACAGGGAATGAAGTACAGCCTGGAAGGGCAGGCGGTAACGCTGATCGGCAGCGGGCATTTTATTGCCCCCAATGCCGCGGTTATCGGCGATGTCACGTTGCATGAAAACAGCAGCGTATGGTTCAGCTGTGTGCTACGGGGTGATGCTGAGCGCATCGAGGTTGGCGCGGGCAGCAATATTCAGGATGGTGCGGTACTGCATGCGGACCCGGGCTATCCGATGGTGGTGGGCGCCAGCGTCACAGTGGGCCATAAGGCGATGCTGCACGGCTGCACCATTGGCGACGGAACCCTGGTCGGGATTGGAGCCATCGTGCTGAATGGCGCAAAGGTTGGAAGTAACTGCCTGATCGGTGCGGGCGCATTGGTCACCGAGGGCATGGAGATACCCGATGGCAGCCTGGTGCTGGGGGCTCCAGCGAAAGTGAAGCGCACATTGTCTGCGGAACAGCAGGCGGCTGTGGGCCTCAATGCCCAGCATTACGTGCAGAACGCGGCGCGATTTCAACGCGCCTTGCAGGAGCAGGCGTAATGGGGAACGCTGAACCTGCATCACCGTGCATTTCGGTATGCCTGCTCGACGAGAACGATGTCTGCCTTGGCTGCTATCGCAGCGCAGAGGAGATCACCGACTGGTTCATGGCCAGTCCGCAGGAAAAGCGCGAGATGCTCCTGCGGGCAGCGGAGCGCCGTCAGGCAGACGACAAGCCGCAACTGCGTTGATCAGCGCCTGGCCTTGCCTTTGGCGGCCGCCGGAGAGGCCAGCACCGACTGCACAACATTGCCCTGCAGTTCGAGGATCTCCAGCCGGTAGCCGGCAATCGCCAGGCAGGCATTGCCGGCGGGAAACGACTCCAGGTACTCCAGAATCAGGCCGCTCAGGGTCTTTGGTCCGTCGGTGGGCAGGTCCCAGTCCAGCGCCTTGTTCACATCGCGCAGGTTGGCGTTGCCGGCGATGATGTAGCTGCCGTCGCGCTGGGCAAATATGCTGTCGCCGGTATCGCCCATGCGCGAGGTGAACTCGCCGACGATTTCTTCAAGAATATCCTCCAGGGCGACAATGCCCATCACCTCACCGTATTCGTCGACGACGATGGCCAGGCGCAGCTTGTTCTTCTGGAAATGCAGCAATTGCGTGTGCAGGGGCGTGCTTTCTGGAATGAAGTAGGGTTCGTCCATCTCCCGCTCCAGCGCCCCGCGATCCAGGCCATGCTTGTCGATGACCCGGCTCAGGTTGCGCAGATGCAGCACGCCGACAATGTTATTGATGTCGTCGCGCCAGACCGGCAAGCGGGTGTGGGTGGAGGCCTGCAGGCAGCGGAGGATTTCGTCATCGCTGTCGTCCAGGTCGATGCCGTAGACGTCATTGCGCGGCACCATGACATCGTCGACGCTGACTTCCTCGAGGTCGAGGATATTCAGCAGCATACCCCGATGTCGGGGTGGAATCAGCGCGCCGGCCTCGGTCACGATGGTGCGCAATTCCTCGGAAGAGACGTGTTCTTCCTTGGCGGCCCCGGCATCCACCCCTAGCAGGCGCAGAAGGCCGTTGGTCACCCCATTCACCAGCCACACCACCGGGTACATCGCCTTCATCAGCGGCAGCAGAATCACGCTGGCCGGGAAGGCGATGCGTTCCGGGTACAGTGCAGCAATGGTTTTCGGGGTAATTTCAGCGAACACCAGGATCACCAGCGTGAGGCAGATGGTGGCGATGGCGATACCTGCATCGCCCCACAGGCGAATGGCGATGACCGTCGCGATGGCTGAGGCCAGAATGTTGACCGCGTTGTTACCGATCAGAATCAGGCCGATGAGCCTGTCCGGACGGTCCAGCAGCTTACTCGCGCGCCGCGCGCCGCGGTGGTTCTGCTTTCTCAGGTGTTTCAGCCGATAGCGGTTGAGCGACATCATGCCGGTTTCCGAGCTGGAGAAGAAACCAGACAGGAGAATGAGAACAACCAGAATGGACGACAGGAGACCCAGCGGGGCTTCGTTCAAAGCGGGGGCGAACCTTTGGCGTGAGTGGACCGCGTATCTTGAAGAAAAAGGCTCGCTGGGGCAACCCCCGGGACGGCACCACAGTGGTGGGGGCCTTTCCGTGATCGGCCGGCCTAGCCGCGCTGCAGCAGCAACTCCAGCACCAGTTTGGAGCCCAGAAAGGCGAGCATGAGGAGCAGGAAGCCGCCGATGGTGAAGCGCACCGCCGTTTGACTGCGCCAGCCGAGCTGGTAGCGCCCCCAGAGGAGCGTGGAGTAGATCACCCAGGCAAGCAGGGTCAGCACGGTTTTGTGCACCAGGTGCTGGGCAAAGAAATCGTCGACAAAGAGAAAACCGGTGGCGATTGCCACGGTGAGCAGTATGACGCCCATCCACACCAGCTCAAAGAGCATGGTCTCCATCAGCTGCAGGGGCGGCAGGAAGCTGACGATGCCGGTGGCCCGATGCTGTTTCAACTGCCTGTCCTGAACCGCCAGCAGGGCGGCCTGCACGGCGGCGATGGTCAGCACCGCATAGGCCAGAATCGATGAGGCGATATGTATCAGCAGGCCGTTGTCCAGCGCTTCCGGTGTGGTGCTGGTCTGCGGGGCAAAGGCGGAAATGAGTACGGTGGAGGCAGACAGAGGCAGAAGCACGATCAACAGGTTCTGCAAGGGCCAGCGTACCAGCCAGGTCACGCAAACCAGGTTGATGACGAAGGAAATCAGGGCGAGGATGCGATACAGCCCCAGGTGTACGCTGTGCTCGTCAAAGATGCTCGACCAGGCCACCAGCGCGTGGCACGCCAATGCCACGCCCCCCAGGGCGATCACCGAGGTGCTCAGGCGCGGTTTTCGCTGCAGGATATGCATGAGGTGCAGTCCCGCAGCTGCCAGGTAAAGCAGCGCGGCAGCGATGGCGAGCAGAGGCAGTGGCATGGTTGGGGGTTAGACCCGGGTGGCGTATACTGCGCCCCTTTGTACCGATTTGTCCGGCCATTGGCAATAGTGGCCGCCTGCTGCTGAGAGTTCTAGCGATGTTCGAGAGCCTGTCTGACCGTCTTTCCCAGAGTTTGCGCGCCATCACCGGCAAGGCGCGCCTCACCGAGGACAACATCCAGGAGACCTTGCGTGAAGTGCGCATGGCCCTGCTGGAGGCCGATGTGGCGCTGCCGGTGGTCAAGGACTTCGTAGAGGCAGTAAAGCAGCGCGCGCTGGGCCAGGAAGTGAGCAAAAGCCTGAGCCCCGGCCAGGCGTTTCTGCGCATTGTGCAGGCAGAGCTCGAGGCAGTCATGGGCACTGCGAACGAGGGCCTGAACCTTGCCACGCAGCCACCGGCGATCATCCTCATGGCCGGTCTGCAGGGCGCGGGCAAGACCACGTCGGTCGCCAAGCTGGCGCGCCTGCTCAAAGAGCGCGACAAGAAATCGGTGACCGTGGTCAGCGCCGACGTTTACCGGCCGGCAGCGATCAAGCAGCTGGAAACCCTCGCCGCCGAGGTGGGTGTCGACTTCTTCCCCAGTGAGTCGCAGCAGGCTCCGGTGGACATCGCCAAAGCGGCGATGGAGCACGCCCGCATCCGTTTCAGCGACGTGCTGATTATCGATACCGCAGGGCGCCTCGCGGTGGATGAGGCAATGATGGCCGAGATCGCCGAGCTGCACCGGGTGACGCAACCGGTAGAGACACTGTTCGTGGTGGATGCCATGACCGGCCAGGATGCCGCGAATACCGCAAAGGCCTTCGGCCAAGCACTGCCACTCACCGGCGTTATCCTGACCAAGGTGGATGCAGATACCCGCGGTGGTGCCGCACTCTCGGTGCGCACCATCACAGGCAAGCCGATCAAGTTCCTGGGTGTGGGCGAGAAAACCCAGGCGCTGGATCCATTCCACCCGGACCGGCTGGCGTCCCGCATTCTCGGCATGGGCGACGTGCTGTCGCTGATCGAGGAGGCCGAGCAAAAGGTCGACAAGCAAAAGGCCGAGCGCCTTGCACGCAAGGTAAAGAAAGGCGGGCGCTTTGACCTGGAGGATTTTCGCGACCAGTTGCAGCAGATGAACAACATGGGGGGCATCACCGGCATGCTCGATAAGCTGCCGGGCATGGGCAACATGGCGCAGATGGCGCAGCAGAATCTCGACATGAAGATGTTTGCGCGCATGGAGGCCATGATCAACTCCATGACGGTCAAGGAACGGCGCAACCCGGACCTGATAGCCGGCTCACGCAAGCGGCGAATCTGCCTGGGTTCAGGTACCCAGGTGCAGGACCTCAATCGCCTGCTCAAACAGCACAAGCAGATGCAGAAAATGATGAAAAAGATGAAGGGCGGTGGCATGGAGCGGATGATGCGCGGCCTCGGCGGCATGATGCCGCCGGGTGGCGGTGGTGGTGGCGGTTTTCCCTTTCGGTAAGCCCCCAGAATCCTTGAAAATTTCCCGCCTGCGGGGCTTTTAAATCCTGCTGAAGTTCCGTATGATACGCCACCTTTGCGGCCGTGGTGCCGGTGTTTGTCGTGGGTGAGACGGCAGGTTAGCCGCAGATCCCGACTCATTTTCAGGAAATTACGGAATATGGTAACAATTCGTCTTTCTCGTGGTGGTGCCAAGAAGCGCCCTTTCTATCATCTGACGGTGACTGACAGCCGCAAATCACGCGATGGCCGCTTCATTGAGCGCGTCGGCTTCTTCAACCCGGTTGCCCGTGGTCAGGAAGTGCGCCTCAACGTTGACGTCGAGCGTGTAGCGTTCTGGCAGAGCCAGGGTGCACAGCTGTCCGACCGTGTGGCGAAGCTGGTCAAGGAAGCTGCCACAGCGGCCTGAGACAGCGCCACCGAGGATGAATGAAGCCGCCAGCGAACGCCTCGTCATCGGCCGCATCAGTGGCTGCTACGGGATCAAGGGTTGGGTGCGGGTTCATTCATTCACGGAACCGATGGAGAACTTCCTCGAGTTCAAGGGTGTGAAGGTGCAGCGCCGCGGTGGCTATGAGGCCATCGAGTTCGATCAGGGACGCAGGCAGGGCAAGGGGCTGGTGGCCCATATCCGCGGTGTCGATAGCCGAGACCTTGCCGAGACATTCCAGGGCCTGGAGGTCAGCGTCGACAGTGATGCCCTGCCGGAACTGGAAGACGGCGATTATTACTGGCACCAGCTGCAGGGTTTGCAGGTCTGGTGTCACACGGAGAACGGTCAGGTGCTGCTCGGCGCGGTTGATTACCTGATTGAGACCGGAGCGAATGACGTGCTGGTGGTGAAGCCCTGTGAGGGCAGCATTGACCAGCGGGAACGGCTCATTCCCTGGCTGCCCGGCACGACGGTGCGGCAGGTTGATGTAGAGTCGGGACGGATTGATGTGGACTGGTTCCCGGAAGACTAGGAGCGGTTCACGGGGGGCGGATGGCGCACATGCACATTGCTTTGGTGAGCCTGTTCCCCGACATGTTCAGCGCGGTCAGCGAGCACGGTATTACCGGGCGCGCGGTGCAGCAGGGGCTGGTGGGGCTCAGCCACAGCAACCCCCGGGACTTCACTGACGACCGCCACCGTACGGTGGACGACAGGCCTTTTGGCGGTGGTCCCGGCATGGTGATGAAAGTGGCACCCCTGGAGCAGGCGATACGCGCAGCCAGGGAGCAGGCAGCGGAGCCTGCCCGCGTGATCTACCTGTCGCCGCAGGGACGCAGGTTTGATCACCGCAAGGCGGTCAGTCTGGCGCAGGAAAGAGCGCTGGTGCTGGTGGCGGGCCGCTACGAAGGTGTGGATGAACGCCTGATAGAGCGCGAAGTCGATGAAGAGCTTTCCATCGGCGATTACGTGCTCTCGGGCGGTGAGTTGGCGGCCATGGTGGTCATGGACGCGGTAATCCGGCAGCTGCCGGGTGTGTTGGGGCACGCACTGTCGGCACAGGAAGACTCCTTTGCAGACGGCCTGCTGGATTGCCCGCACTACACCCGCCCCGAAGTCTATGGGGAGCAGGCAGTACCGGACGTATTGCTCAGCGGCGATCATGAGAAGATCCGCCGCTGGCGCCTCAAGCAGGCGCTGGGTCGCACGCTGGAGCGGCGCCCGGACCTGCTGGAGGGCAGGGCCCTGACGGCCGAGGAACAGGAATTGCTGGCACTGTATCGCCAGGAACGGAATTTGAGTTGATACGCTAGCTGTGAAGCTACGCACGTTAAATGACAGGAGCGCACCATGAGCACCAACAAGATTATCTCTCAGCTTGATGCTGAACAGATGCAAAAGGATCTGCCCGAGTTCAGCCCCGGTGACACGGTGGTGGTGCAGGTGAAAGTCAAGGAAGGCAACCGTGAGCGTCTGCAGGCGTTCGAGGGCGTGTGTATTGCCAAGCGTAACCGCGGCCTGAACTCGGCATTCACCGTGCGCAAGATCTCCCACGGCGTGGGTGTGGAACGTACGTTCCAGGCGTACAGCCCGCTGGTCGACAGCGTGACGGTCAAGCGCCGTGGTGACGTGCGCCAGGCCAAGCTCTACTACCTGCGTGAGCTGTCTGGTAAAGCGGCGCGCATCAAGGAAAAGCTCACTGCCAAGTAAGGCCGGTGCTCGCTATCAGAAGCGGCCCCTGCGGCCGCTTTTTTGTGCGCCGGGTTTCCGCAGTTCTGTGCGTGGTAAAACGGTGCTAGGCTAGTCCCCCATGCCCACGCAAACTGATGCCACAGACCCCGTCATCGAGCAGTATCTCGACGCCCTGTGGATGGAGAAAGGCCTTAGCGGCAACACGCTCGAGGCCTACCGCCGCGATCTGGGCCACTACCAGCTGTGGCTTGCCGGCCGCCAGGCGAAGCTGCTGGAGGCGGACCGCATCGACCTGCAGGCCTATCTGGCGGCCCGCCTCGGCAAGGGGCAATCCCCGCGCTCGACGGCGCGTTTCATGTCCTGCGTCCGTGGTTTCTACCGCTATCTGCTGCGCGAAGGGCGGCTTGACGCAGACCCGACACTCGATATCGACAGTCCGCAGCTGGGGCGCCCCCTGCCAAAATCCCTGTCTGAGCAGGATGTCGAGCGCCTGCTGGCGGCACCGGATACGGGAGACGCGCTGGAGTTTCGCGACAGGGCCATGCTGGAGCTGCTCTACGCCTGCGGCCTGCGGGTGTCCGAGCTTACCGGCCTGCAGCTGGTGCAGGTGAGCCTGAACCAGGGCGTTGTGCGCGTGTTTGGCAAAGGCAGCAAGGAACGTCTGGTGCCAATGGGGGAGGAGGCGCTCAGCTGGTTGCAGCGGTTTTTTGCCGGTCCCCGGCAGGAACTGCTGAGGGGTGTACCCAGTGAGGCGGTATTTCCCAGCCGCCGCGGCAGCATGATGACTCGCCAAGCGTTCTGGTATCGTATTAAACTCTACGCGCTGCGCGCCGGAATCAATAAACCGCTGTCGCCGCACACGCTGCGTCATGCGTTCGCCACGCACCTGCTGAACCACGGCGCAGACCTGCGCGTGGTGCAGATGTTGCTTGGGCACCGCGACCTGACGACAACCCAGATCTACACCCACGTTGCCCGGCAGCGCATGCAGGAGCTGCACGCGCGCCACCATCCGCGGGGTTGAGGGCCGGTGGAACTTGTCGCATGCCCTGCGTTCCAAATTGCCGCAGAACACGAATCCCGGCGGCACAGGCCGCCCGTAAACGAGGAATATTCATGATCAACCGAGTCCTGTCCCTGGTGCTGGCCTGCGTGCTGACCGGGTCCGTCTTTTCTGTCAGGGCCGCAGAGCCGGTGCCTGCGGACATCGTGGACTCCCTGCGCAAGATGCTCGAAAGTCCCGCCAACGGTCTCAAGGTCAGTACGGTTGAGCACAGTGAGATCGATGGAATGTATGCAGTGCAGCTGGTTGACGGTCCGCTGGTATACGCCAATCGCAGTGGCCAGTTCTTCATTGTCGGCGACCTGTTTACGGTGGGGCCCGCGGGTTACGTCAATCTGGCGGAGAAACGTCGCGACGGGCAGCGCGCCGAGCAACTGGCCGGGCTGTCACCGGCCGACATGATCATCTTCCCGGCGCAGGGCGAGGCGCGTTCACACATCACCGTCTTTACCGACGTCACCTGCTTTTACTGCCAGAAGCTGCATCGCGAGGTGCCGGAACTGAACAAACGCGGTGTGGAGGTGCGCTATCTGGCCTACCCGCGCTCCGGGCTGGCATCGGAGGGCTACCGTAAACTGGCCACCGCATGGTGTGCTGACGATCGGGCCGATGCGCTGACGCGCCTGAAGAACGGCGAGTCGATGGCGGACAACGTCTGCCAGGGCTCGCCGGTGGCTGATCAGTACCAGCTCGGGCAGTCGATGGGCGTGCGTGGCACGCCAGCCATTATCACGGCCACCGGCCAGATGATCCCGGGCTACCAGCCCGCCGATGAGCTGATGGGTACCCTCGGTCTGGAATAGCGCCCGGACGCGGCGTTTCGCCGGCCTGCTCCGTTGACAGGCCGGGATGGACTCAGTACTGTTTGCCACCTTTTTTTTAGATTGCAGCCCCTCAGGGGTTTGCCCAACCGAGTCCCAGTGCCGTGGAAGACCAGTTTCAGCGCATTCAGCGCCTGCCCCCTTATGTATTCAATATTATCGGTGAACTGAAGCAGCAGGCGCGCGCGGCGGGCCAGGACATTATTGACTTCGGTATGGGCAACCCGGACCAGCCCACGCCGTCGCATATTGTTGACAAGCTGGTGGAGACGGCGCGCCGCGGCGACACGCACCGCTACTCCCAGTCCAAGGGTATCCCCCGGTTGCGTAAGGCGATCTGCGACTGGTACCAGCGGCGCTACAACGTCACTCTGGATCCGAACAGCGAGGCGATTGTCACGCTGGGCTCGAAAGAAGGCCTGGCCCACCTCGCACTGGCCACAACCGGACCCGGCGACGCCATTCTGGTGCCCAACCCGGCGTATCCTATTCACCCCTACGGTTTTGTGATCTCGGGCGCAGACATCCGTCACGTGCCGATGGGAGATGAAAGCAGCTTCTTTGATGAACTGGAAAACGCGATCCGCAACAGCTGGCCCAGGCCCAAGATGCTGGTGTTGAGTTTTCCCTCCAACCCCACCGGCCAGGTGGTGGAACTGGAGTTCTTCGAGCGGGTCATCGCCGTCGCCCGAGAACACCAGATATGGGTAGTGCAGGACCTTGCCTACGCCGACCTCTGCTATGACGGCTATGTTGCCCCATCGATCCTGCAGGTAGAGGGCGCGAGGGAAGTGGCGGTAGAGTTCTTCAGCATGTCCAAGAGCTACAACATGCCGGGCTGGCGTGTGGGCTTCTGCTGCGGCAACCGGCAGCTGGTCGGCGCGCTGGGGCGTATGAAGTCCTATCTCGACTACGGCATGTTCACACCCATCCAGGTCGCGGCCATCGCGGCCCTGGAGGGGGACCAGACCTGTGTGCAGGAAATCAACGCCATGTACAAGGCGCGGCGCGATGTGCTGTGCGGCGGCCTGAATGCGCTGGGCTGGCCCGTCACGCCACCGCGGGCGACCATGTTTGTGTGGGCGCGTATCCCCGAGTTCTACCAGCCGCTGGGGTCTCTGGAGTTCAGCAAGAAGCTGTTACAGGAGGCGCAGGTGGCGGTGTCACCCGGTGTCGGCTTCGGTGAATATGGCGAGGGCTACGTGCGTTTTGGCCTGATCGAGAATGAGCACCGCACCCGGCAGGCACTGCGCAATATCAAGCGTATGTTTCGCGCCGATGGCCACACGGGAGCAGCGTGATCAATGACAGCTGAAGCAACAGGGGAGAACGTGGTGCAACCCGTGAGAATTGGCCTCTGCGGCCTCGGGACAGTGGGCAGCGGGACGTTCAACCTGCTGCGGGAAAATGCCGAGGCGATTGCGGCCCGCGCCCAGGCGCCGCTGGCCATCGTGCACATCGGTGCGCGCCGTGATAACCCGGCCTGCAATACCGCGGGCGTGCGCGTCAGCCGGGACATTTTCGACGTTGTGGCAGACCCCGAGGTCGACGTGCTGGTGGAGCTGATTGGTGGCACCACCGTGGCCCGCGAGCTGGTAGAGGCCGCCATCCTCGCCGGCAAGCACGTGGTGACGGCAAACAAGGCGCTCATTGCGGAACACGGCAATGAGTTGTTTGCGCTGGCGGCGGAACACAATGTGGCAGTGCGCTATGAGGCGGCGGTGGCGGGTGGCATCCCGATCATCAAGGCCCTGCGTGAGGGCCTGGCGGGGAACCATATCGAATGGCTGGCGGGCATCATCAACGGCACCGGAAACTTTATCCTCAGCGAAATGCGTGAGCACCGTCGGGAGTTTTCCGACGTGCTGGCGGAGGCGCAGGCCCTGGGCTACGCGGAGGCCGACCCGACCTTCGACGTGGAAGGGATTGATGCGGCTCACAAGCTGGTGATTCTGGCATCCATCGCCTTCGGCATTCCCCTGCAGTTTGCCTCGGTGTACACCGAGGGCATCACGCGCCTCACGCCTCAGGACCTGGACTACGCCGAAGAACTGGGGTACCGGGTGAAGCATCTGGGTATCGCCAAGCAGGGGCCGCGCGGTGTGGAGTTGCGTGTGCACCCGACACTGATTCCGGAAGACCGCCTGCTGGCCAATGTGAATGGCGTGAAGAACGCGGTGCTGGTCGAGGGCAGCGCCGTCGGGCCGACGCTGTATTACGGTGCAGGCGCCGGTGGCAAACCCACCGCATCTGCAGTGGTCGCCGACCTGGTTGACCTGGCTCGGGACCTGAGCGCAGGCCAGGTCAGCCGGGTGCCCTCCCTGTCGTTCTCGAATGAAGCCCTGCGCGATCTGCCCATTGTGCCCATGGCCGACGTGGAGACACCCTGGTACCTGCGCATGGAGGCCGAGGATCGCACCGGCGTGCTGTCGCGTATTGCCACCATTTTCAGTGACCACGGTATCAGTATCGAGGCGTTGATCCAGAAGGCGCCCGCGCCGGGGCAGACGACGGTACCGCTGATCGTCCTGACCAATCGCGCAGCCCAGGGTCGGGTCGACGCGGCCGTTGCGCAAATCGAGGCACTGGACACCATCGAGGGCCAGGTCGTCAGAATCCGCGTTGAGCCGCTGGACGGCTAACAGGAGCAGATATGCAGTACATCAGCACCCGGGGCCAGGCCCCCGCACTGAACTTTGAGCAGGTCCTGCTGACCGGCCTGGCGTCCGATGGCGGCCTGTACGTACCCGAGAGCCTGCCCCGCTTCAGCCAGCAGGAGATCGCCGCCATGGCGGGTATGGACTACCCGCAGCTGGCCCAGCGCATCATCGAACCCTTCGTCGGTGACTGCATTCCCCGGGACGACCTGCGCGACCTCATCGCTGACACCTATGCGGTGTTCCGCCACGGCGCGGTTGCGCCGCTGGTGCAGATTGGCCACAACCAGTGGGTGCTGGAGCTGTTCCATGGCCCGACGCTTGCGTTCAAGGACTTTGCATTGCAGCTGCTGGGGCGCCTGCTGGATTACGTGCTGGAGCGCCGCCACCAGAAAGTGGTCATCATGGGTGCGACCTCCGGCGACACGGGCTCTGCCGCCATTGAGGGCTGCAAGCGCTGCAAAAATATCGACATCTTCATTCTGCATCCGCACGACCGCGTGTCGGAGGTGCAGCGCCGGCAGATGACCACGGTTGTGGGGGACAACATCCACAACATCGCCGTGCAGGGCAACTTCGATGACTGCCAGGCCATGGTCAAGGCCAGCTTCGGTGACCGCAGCTTCCTGCCGGATGACCGCCACCTTGTGGCCGTCAACTCGATCAACTGGGCGCGGATCATGGCGCAGATCGTGTACTACTTCTATGCGGCCCTGGCGCTCGGTGGTCCCGCGCGTCCTGTGGCGTTTTCCGTGCCTACCGGGAACTTTGGCGACATTTTCGCCGGTTACCTGGCGCACCAGATGGGCCTGCCCGTTGCGCAGCTGATTATCGCCACCAACCGCAATGACGTTCTGCACCGGGTGATGACCACCGCCACCTATGGCCGCCAGTCGCTGGAGCACACACTCTCACCGAGCATGGATATCACAGTATCCAGCAATTTTGAGCGCCTGCTCTTTGACCTCTACGATCGTGATGGCGCCGCCGTGGCGGCCATGATGCGTGACTTCGACAAGGGCGATATTCATTTCTCCGACACCGCGATGCAGCGCGCCCGGCAGCTGTTCTCCAGTTACCGCGTGCCCGACGAGGAAACCTGTGCACAGATTGCTGCCGTCTGGCAGGAGTCTGAATACCTGCTGGACCCGCACAGCGCGATTGGTGTCAAAGCGGCCCTGGCCTCAGGTATCGGCGACGGCATTCCGGTGGTGACCCTGGCAACGGCGCACCCGGCGAAGTTTCCGCAGGCTATCCAGCGTGCCGTGGTCGGCTGTGAGCCACCGCTGCCCCTGCACCTGGCCGATCTGTTTGATCGTACAGAGCGCTTTGAAGTGTTGCCCTGCGAACTGTCCGCCGTGCAGGCCTTCATGGCGAACCACCTCGGCGCCTGAGCGCCGGCGGAGTGATTCGACGCGTAGTTCGCCGCGCCCTGGCGCCCAGCCCCGAACTCGCGGCGGGCGGCCTGCCACCCCTGCTGGCGCGGGTCTATGCCAACCGCGGCGTGCGCAGCGCCCGTGACCTGCAATTATCCCTGCATGACTTGCTGCCACCCGAGACCCTGACCGGAGCGGATGCCGCAGCGTGCCTGCTGGCAGATGCCCTGGCCACCGGGCAGCGCCTGCTGGTGATCGGTGACTTCGATGCCGATGGTGCAACCAGCACCGCACTGGCGCTGGGCGCATTGCGTGCCATGGGCGCTGCAGAGGTCGATTACCTGGTACCCAATCGCTTCGAGTACGGCTACGGACTGACGCCGGAAATTGTCGCGCTGGCCGCCCGGCGCCAGCCGGACCTGATCATCACCGTGGACAACGGCATCGCCAGTATCGACGGTGTACGCGCCGCGCGCGCGCAGGGAATTGCCACACTGGTCACCGACCACCACCTCGCGGGGGAGACGCTGCCGGCGGCGGAGGTGATCGTCAACCCCAACCAGCCTGGCTGCGGCTTTGCCAGCAAGGCGCTGGCCGGTGTGGGGGTGATTTTCTATGTCATGCTCGCGCTGCGCGCTGAGCTGCGCCGCCGCGGCTGGTTTGCCCAGCGCGCCCTGCAGGAACCGAATCTGGCGGAATTCCTCGATCTGGTGGCGCTGGGCACGGTGGCCGACGTTGTCCCGTTGGATCGCAACAACCGGATACTGGTTGCGGCGGGGCTGCAGCGTATTCGCCGCGGCCTGGCCCGCCCGGGGCTGATTGCCCTGTTGGAAGTGGCAGGCCGCAACCCCGCGACCACCGTCGCGTCGGACCTCGGCTTCACCGTCGGGCCGCGATTGAATGCAGCAGGGCGGCTGGATGATATGTCGGTGGGTATCGAATGCCTGTTGTCACCCGGGCGCGAGCGCGCCGCGGACTACGCCGCCCGGCTGCAGCGCCTCAACGAAGAGCGGCGCCGTATTGAACACGGCATGCAGGAGGAAGCGCTGGCCTTGCTGGATCAGCTCGCGCCGCTCTCGGACACGGACGAGGTGCCTGCCGGCGTCACGCTGTATGAGCCCGGTTGGCACCAGGGCGTGATTGGTATTCTGGCGTCGCGGGTCAAGGAGCGTGTGCACCGGCCCACCGTGGTCTTCGCCGACGCCGGCCCCGACAGCGACGAGCTCAAGGGTTCTGCGCGCTCCATTCAGGGTATTCATGTACGGGATGTACTGGATGCAGTGGCAACGCGGCATCCCGGCCTGCTGAATCGGTTCGGCGGCCATGCGATGGCCGCGGGCCTGACCCTGCCGCGGGCACACTATGCAGCCTTTGCCATAGCCTTCGTCGCCGAAGTGGAACGGCACGGCCGCGACCTCGATCTGGAGGCGGTGCTGGAGTCGGACGGCGAACTCGCGCCCTCTGATTTTGATCTGGCGCTGGCCGAGTCCCTGCGTCTCGGCGGACCCTGGGGGCAACATTTCCCGGAGCCCCTGTTCGATGGCCGCTTTCGCCTTGTGCAGCAACGGTTGGTGGCAGGGAAGCACCTAAAGCTTGTTCTCGGCCTGCCCGGCTCGCATGAGGTGCTCGACGCCATCGCCTTCAACGTGGATCTCGAGCGCTGGCCGGATGACGAGGCGCAGTGGGTGCGCGCCGCCTATCGGCTGGATGTGAACGAGTTTCGCGGACGGCGCAGCCTGCAGCTTGTCGTCGAGCAGCTGGAGGCCGTATAGGCGGCTCCTGTGGCTCGCCGGTGGCCTGTTTTTGTTCCCTACGGTACACTGCGCGCCTTTTCCCGCAGGACAGGCGCGTCATGTTAGAGATCAATCCGCTGTTACAGACCCTCAAGGACATCGAGGCACGCACCGCCGTGCTGAGGGGGTATCTTTGACTTCGATACCCGCAAGGAACGCCTCGCTGAAGTAGAACTGGAGCTTGCCGAGCCCAGCGTCTGGGACAAGCCGGAGCGGGCCCAGGAACTGGGGCGGGAGCGCGCGGCACTGGAAAAAATCGTCTCCACCATCGAACACCTGGACGGTGCCACCGGTGACGCCGCCGACCTGCTCGAGCTGGCAGCCGTCGAGGATGACGAGGGCACGGTGGCCGAGGTGCGCGCGGATATCGAGGCGCTGCTGAAACAGCTGGAGCAGCTGGAATTCCGGCGTATGTTTTCGGGTGAGATGGACCCGAACAACGCCTACCTGGATGTGCAGGCTGGCTCCGGTGGCACGGAAGCCCAGGACTGGGCGGAAATGCTGCTGCGCATGTACCTGCGCTGGGGTGAAGCCAGCGGCTTCAAGACCGACCTGATCGAAGTGTCTGCGGGGGAGGTCGCCGGTATCAAGAGCGCGACCATCCACTTCGAGGGCGAATACGCCTTCGGCTGGCTGCGCACCGAAACTGGCGTACATCGGCTGGTGCGCAAGTCGCCGTTCGACTCCGGGAACCGTCGACACACGTCCTTCGTGTCGGTGTTCGTCTCGCCGGAAATCGACGATGACATCGAAATCGACATCAATCCCGCCGACCTGCGCGTCGACACCTATCGCTCCAGCGGGGCAGGCGGGCAGCACGTCAACAAGACCGACTCCGCCGTGCGGATTACCCACAACCCCAGTGGCGTGGTGGTGTCCTGCCAGACCGAGCGCTCGCAGCACCAGAACCGCGACCGGGCGATGAAAATGCTGCGTGCCAAGCTGTATGAGCTGGAGATGCTCAAACGCAGCGAAGCGAAGCAGGCCACGGAAGACAGCAAGGCGGATATCGGCTGGGGCAGCCAGATCCGTTCCTATGTGCTCGACCAGTCGCGGATCAAGGACCTGCGCACCGGTGTGGAAACGAGCAACACGCAGGCGGTGCTGGACGGCGATATCGACCTGTTTATCGAAGCCTCACTGAAGAAAGGGCTGTAGGACGACTTATGAAAGAGCAGGATCAGGCCGCGCGTGGCCCGGAAGAGGAAAACAAGCTGGTCGCCGAGCGGCGCGGCAAGCTCCGCCAGCTGCGAGCGAGGCGCAACGCCTTCCCCAACGACTTCAGGCGCACCGGGTGGGCCGCCGACCTGCAGCGTGAATACGGCGCCAGCAGCAAGCAGCAGCTCGAGGAGGACGACCAGCGTTTTGCCGTAGCCGGGCGTTTGATCCGCAATCGCGGCGCGTTCCTGCTGATCCAGGACGGGTCCGGCCAGATCCAGCTGTACCTCAACCGCAAGGGGCTGGATGAGGACACACTCGCCGAGATCAAGAGCTGGGACCTTGGCGATATCGTCTGCGCCGAGGGACCGCTGCACAAGTCCGGCAAGGGCGACCTGTACATCAATATGGAAAGTGCCCGTCTGCTGACCAAGGCCCTGCGCCCCCTCCCAGACAAATACCATGGCCTTTCGGATCAGGAGTTGCGCTACCGCCAGCGCTATGTGGACCTGATTGTGAACCCGGACTCCCGAGCCGTATTCACCCTGCGCTCGCGCATTGTGCGCTTTATTCGCGACTACATGGACGGACGCGGCTTCATGGAGGTGGAAACTCCCATGATGCAGGTGATCCCGGGCGGCGCGGCCGCGAAGCCTTTCGTCACGCACCACAACGCGCTGGACCTGGATATGTACCTGCGCATTGCTCCCGAGCTGTATCTCAAGCGGCTGGTGGTCGGCGGCTTTGAACAGGTGTACGAGATCAATCGGAATTTCCGCAACGAGGGTTTGTCCACGCGGCATAACCCCGAGTTCACCATGCTGGAATTCTACTGGGCCTATGCGGATTATCGTGATGCCATGGACCTGACCGAGGACATGCTGCGCCAGCTCACCGCAACGGTGCTGGGCGACACGCGCGTGACCTATCAGGGCTCGGAGTATGATTTCTCGCGGCCTTTCACCCGTATGACGGTGTTCGATGCCATTCTCAGCCACAACCCCGGCATGCGCGCCGATGCGCTGGCGGATGAGCAGGGCGCGCGCGCCATCGCCGCCGAGCTCGGGATACCGCTGAAAGACAGTTGGGGTCTGGGCAAGGTGCAGATCGAAATCTTCGAGAAAACCGTGGAGCACCGGCTGGATCAGCCGACTTTCATCACCGCCTATCCCACCGAGGTGTCACCCCTGGCGCGGCGCAGCGACGCAGACCCGTTTGTGACAGACCGTTTTGAGTTTTTCGTCGGCGGCCGGGAGCTTGCCAACGGCTTTTCCGAGCTGAACGATGCCGAGGACCAGGCAGAGCGTTTCCGGGCGCAGGTGGCCGAGAAAGATGCCGGCGACGAGGAGGCGATGCACTACGATGCCGACTATATCCGCGCGCTGGAATACGGCATGCCGCCCACGGCGGGCGAGGGTATTGGCATCGACCGTCTGGTCATGCTGCTCACGGATTCGCCATCCATTCGTGATGTTCTGCTGTTCCCGCACCTGCGCCCTGAATGAGTGCCGACGCTGACGGTTGTCGGGTTTACCTTGGGGAGGCCCATGCCCCGGTGGTACACTGAACAGATGATAGTCAGCCCGAGGACACTGCCGTGAGCCCCTTCCTGTCCCCACTCCTGCTGGCCGGTGCGCTGCTTGGGTTATCTGCCTGCGCGGTCTCCCCGGAGTCGGTGGAGGCACCGTCGCAGGCTGCTCCGCCTGCCGAGACTGACGTCGCCGTCCGGGAGGCACCGCAGCTGACCTTGAACCTGCCGTCCCAGTCCGGCTGTGATTGCGCGAGCAAGCCGGCGAGCCGCGACTACACCTTTCTGGAGCGCGGCTATCGCGCCCTGAGCGAGGGTGACGCGGTGGCAGCCCTGCAGCATTTCCAGCGCTACAAGCGCCTCGAGCTGGAGCCTGCGGCGCAGTGGGAGGCGGATATCGCGATCGCCTATCTGGGCATGTTGCCCGACAGCCCGTTCTACGACCACGATGCGGCGGAAGCCACCTTCCGCCGTCTGGTGGCACAGTTTACCGATGAGATGCAGGTGCATCCCACGGCACTGCTGATGCGGGACTCCCTGGCGGCCTTTGCCCTCCTGAACCGGCACATCTCCGACCTCGAGAGCAGCAATGCCACCCTGCGGGAAGATCTGCAAAAGCGCGAGGAGGCGATCAAGCGCTTGCGGGAGCTGACTCTCGGACCTTCACGGGCAGTTCAACCGTAAACTCGGAACCGGCCCCGGGTGTGCTGCGGACGCTGATGTGGCCACCCATCAGCGTGCAGTACTCGCGGCAGATTGCCAGACCGAGGCCGGTGCCACCGTAGTTGGCGCTGATGGCATTCTCTGCCTGCACAAAGGCATCGAAGATGCGCGCCTGCTGGGCTGCATCCATACCGATGCCGGTATCGCGCACCGTGCAGCGCAGCCAGTCCGCGCCGTCCTTCTGATAACACGCCGCCGTCAGGTGCACCTCTCCATCCCGGGTGAACTTGCAGGCGTTGCTGAGCAGGTTGAGAAAAATCTGCCGGAAGCGCGTTGCATCGGCGTACAGCGGTGGCAGCTGCGACCAGTCGGGCCGGTATAGCTGGTTGTTGCGCTCCCGCAGCATGGGGGTCATGGCGTCACACACCTGCTGCAGGATGTCGCCAGCGGCGAAAGTTTCCAGGTGCAGGGTCATCTTGCCGGTTTCAATCTTCGACAGGTCCAGAATGTCGTTGATCAGGGCCAGCAGCTGGCGTCCCGAACGCACGATCTTCTCCAGGTCGTCGCGGAACTGTTCGCGGTCCACTTCACCGGGGTCTTCCAGTTCGTCCTGCAGCATTTCGCTGTAGCCGATGATGGCGTTGAGCGGCGTGCGCAGTTCGTGACTGACATTGGCGAGGAACCGGCTCTTGGCCGCGTTGGCGTCGTCTGCGTCGTCCTTGGCACGGCGTACATCCTCGATAGCGCGGCGCATCTTGTCCGACATGTCGTTGAAGGCCTTGGCGAGGTCGCCCAGTTCGCCGCGGTCGTCGAAGTCGGCAATACGGTAGTCGAGGTCGCCCATGCCGATGCGCTCGGTGCCGCGCTTGAGCCGTTTCAACGAGCGCTTGGTGTAACGCAGCAGATAGAAGCCCAGCAACGCGGTGAGGAAAATGGTGGCGACAAAGCCGATGACGGTGATGCGGTCGGTAAGCGCGATGGTCCGGTCGATGATGGTCGAGCGCTGGGCGGCGATGAAGGCCTGGCGCTGCTCCAGCTGGCGCAGGTGCTCCAGCGTCTCCACAAAGGGCAGGGGGTCATCAATGTCACTGTCGAAGTCGGGGTCGTTGAAATTGCGGTAGAACGCCAGCCAGCTGTCCAGCAGGTAGCGGCTCGCCTGTTGCAGCCTCTCGTACTGCGGGCGGGTGACCTCGCTGGTCAGTGCGCCGAGTTCGGTGAGCTTGCTGTCGATGCTTGCGATGTCGGCTTCCGCATCCGCCAGCTCGTCACCGTCCAGCATGTCGCCCGTGGTTTCACGCAGGGTTTCCAGCACCAGGATCTGCTGGCGCTGGTTTTCCAGCAATTGTGCCGCATCCGTGGACAACTGCGCTGCGGTGACCGAGCTGCGATACGCCAGCATACTTTCCTGGCGCGCGTAGCTGCCCCAGAAGTGGGTGCCGACGTTGATCGAAAACAGCACAAGGATGGTGCACAGCGACAGGGTAAGGCGGCGGCGCAGGCTCACGCGGGCAACAACCGCTGGATTTTCGCCAGCAGCCCGGGAAAGTCGATGGGCTTGGTGGCGTAGTCGTCGCAGCCGGCGGCCAGTGCGCTCTGTCGGTCCGCTTCCATGGCGTGTGCGGTGAGAGCGATGATCGGGACGTCCCTGAGCTGGTGGTCCTGGCGGGCCGCACGGCAGGCGCTCCAGCCGTCCAGCACGGGCAGGTTCATGTCCATCAGCACCAGTGCCGGCCCCTCGCTGGCCATCTTTTGCAGCGCCTGTTCGCCGTCTGCTGCAGTCACCACCCGAAAGCCCGCTCGCGTGAGGCGCCTGGCCAGCATCTCGCAATTGATCGCGTTGTCCTCCACCAGCAGAATGGTGGGTTGCTCAGCCATCGGTTTGCTCCTCGATACGGTGCACCACGACGGTCTGGTCGAGCCCGCGGGCATCCAGTTCGCGGCGGTTGCTCAGTCGGTAGTGCCCGGTCAGTTTGTTGACGGTGCTCTCTGAAATCAGTATTTCCCCACCCAGACAGTGGTCCTCTATCCGCGAAGTCACATTCATCGGATGGCCGACGAAGCCGTATTTGCTGCGCCGTTCCGAGCCGATGTTGCCGGCAATGACGGACCCGGTGTTGAGGGCGATGCCGGTGGCGAGCGCCGGCAGACCGGCGGCGGTATTGTCCGCGTTGATGCCGTCCATCGCCGCCTGCATGGCCAGCGCACAGCGCACCGCCCGGTCGGCGTCGTCGTCGCGACGCTGCGGCGCACCGAATACGGCGAGGATGGCGTCTCCAATGAATTCATCGATAGTGCCATTGTGCGCCATGATGATGTCGGTCATGGTGCCAAGATAACGGTTCAGCATGGCGACCACTTCAGCGGGGGCCAGATGCTCGCTGAGGCTGGTGAAGCCGCGGATATCCGACATCATGATGGTGACTTCGCGCAGGTCCCCGCCAAGCTCGAGCCCTTCCGGGCGCTCCAGGATGTCGGTGACAATTTCATCAGACAGGTAGCGGCCGAAGGTGGCACGGATGAACTTTTCGTTGCGCTCCAGCTGCTGTCGATACTGCTCTTCCCGGTCGTGCCAGCGCTTGCGCTCGATGCCGGCCTTGATCCGCGCCTGCAGCAACACTGGGTTGAAGGGCTTGAACAGGTAGTCATCGGCGCCCGCCTCAATGCAGGCGATGATGCCGTCCATGTCCTGACTGCCGGAGATCACAATCACCGGTGTGGCACGCCAGTCCGGATTGGCTTTGATGCGGCGCAGTACCTCGCGGCCGTCCATGTCGGGCATCATCAGGTCCAGCAACACCACATCCACGTCAGACTCTGCCAGCGCGCGCAGGGCCTCGGCACCGCTGGCCGCGGTAACCACTAGGTGCCCGGAACGGGACAGGTAGCGCGCCACCAGCTCCCGGTTTTCGGCCAGGTCGTCCACCGCGAGGATAAACCCCGGTTCAGCGGCGACCGTGGTGCCCCGGCTTGCCGAGCTGCGATTGACGGTACCCGTGGCGGCGCTTTCTGTCGCTTTCAGCAGCCGCGCCAGGCTGTCAGCGAGGTCGGGCTGCTGCGAACCGATATCCTCTTGCAGCATTTCGGCATAGCCACGGATGCCGGTGATGGTGTTCATCAGGTCATGATGGTTACTGGCGGCGGCGAGCTGCTGATCCAGCGTCGCAGCGAGGCTGAAGATGCGCTGCAGGTCCTCCATGGCGGAGGCCGGTAGATGCTCGCCGCGCCCGCTGGCCAGTGCGCGCAGGTCGGTGACGGCGCCGCGCAGAATGTGGCTCCAGAGGTCGGGCAGGCTGGTGCTGTCGTGACTCACGTGGTGTGGGTTCCGGGTCGCATAGTGGCCTGCAGTATAGCGATGCACGGATTACTGTGGAAATCGGAGTTTCATTCGTTATATAAGAACACGGGTGGCGTTGCCGTGTGGCGGGTGGTAATTCCCCTGACAGGTGTGTTTTGCTGTGGCACTTGAGGTAGTATGTGGGCATGGCTTCAGGGACAGACTTTGCATGAGGCAGGAATAACAAGCATGTTGCAGCAGGTAGAAATATTTCAGGGGCTCTCGCGAGAGGAACTGGACGCACTGGCGAGCAGCAGTACCAGCCGTTCGTTCCCCAAGAATACGGTCGTGATCCACGAAAATGATCCGGCGGATTCTCTGTTCGTGATCGAGAGCGGAAAGGTCAAGGTCTACTGTAGCGACAAGAACGGCAAAGAGTTCATCATGAACACCCAGGGGCCCGGCGACTATTTCGGTGAGCTGGCGTTACTGGATGACTCCCTCCGCTCTGCCTCTGTGCGCACGGTAGAGAAGTGCTCCTTCTGCATCATTTTCAAGGAGGATTTCAATCGTGTGCTGGACGAGCACCCGAGTATTGCCCGCAAGCTGATCAGTAACCTGGCCCAGCGGGTGCGCAAGCTTACCGCCGATGTCAAAAGCCTGGCACTGCAGGACGTGTACGGTCGCGTTGCCAACGTGCTGATGGATCTCTCCGAAGAGCGCGGTGATGGCACCCTGTTCATCCCGGAGAAGCTCACCCAACAGGACATCGCGGACCGCGTGGGCGCCTCGCGGGAAATGGTGGCGCGGATACTGAAGGATCTCACCATCGGTGAATATATCCGCTTCGAGGGCCGCCACATCATCATCAACACCCGGCTCCCCGCCAAGTACTGACCTCCCGGGGGCTATTGGGTCCCCAGTACCTGCAGCCGCAATTCTCCCCGGGCCAGTCGGGCTTCCAGTGTGTCCCCGCATGCCACGTCTGCGGCGTCGCGCACCACGGCGCCCTGTGCGTCGCGCAGAATACTGTAGCCCCGGCTCAGGGTAGCGAGGGGGCTGACTGAATCCAGTAACTGCGACAGGTGCGCGAGCTGCGAATTCGCGCCGCGCAGCTGCTGCTGCATCCCGCGCTGCAGGCGCTGCTCCAACTGGCCGACCGCAGCCTGCAGCGCGCGCACGCGAGTGTCGGGCGCGCGGGATCGCAGCCGGTTCTCCAGCAGCGCCAGTGCGCCTCGCTGCTCGCGAAGTTGGGCGCGCTGGGCGCGGAGCAGGCGCTGTTCCAGCTCATCCAGCCGTTGTGCCTGCTCGCGCAGCAGTTGCCCGGGGTGGCGCAGACGCTGCCGCAGATAATGCAGGTCGCGCCCGGCACGTTCCAGACGCTGGCGCATACGGCCGGCCAGGGTGTGTTCCAGCCTGAGCAGCAGTGCGGCGTGCTCGCGCTGGTCCGGGCTGAGCAACTCGGCTGCGGCAGAAGGCGTCGCCGCGCGCTGGTCGGCGACCATGTCGGCAATGCTGATGTCCACTTCGTGGCCGACCGCGCTGACGACGGGCAGGGCGCTGGCGACAATCGCCCGCGCCACAACCTCCTCATTGAATGCCCACAGGTCCTCCAGGGAGCCGCCGCCGCGGGTGACCAGCAGGGCGTCAAATTGCACGTCCCCCGCCGCCTGCCAGCGGTTGGCGCGCGCGATGGCGGCGCTGATTTCACCCGCAGCCGCCTCGCCCTGCACGGCTACCGGCAGCAGGAAAACCCGCATGGCGGGGCAGCGCCTCTGCAAAACGGTCAGCACATCGTGAATGGCCGCGCCCGTGGGGGACGTGATGACCCCGAGGGTGCGCACCTCTGCGGGCAGCGCACGCTTGCGCTCCGGCGCGAACAGGCCCTCGGCCTGTAGCTTGTCCCGCAGCCGCTCAAACGCGGCCTGCAGCGCGCCGGCACCCGCGTGCTCCAGGTGCTCCACGATCAGTTGGAACTCTCCGCGACCCTCATACAGCGATACGCGACAGCGCAACCGGATGGCCATGCCGTTGGCCGGCGTCACCCGCATATGCTGGTTGCGATTGCGGAACATGGCGCAGCGCACCTGGGCGCCGCTGTCCTTGAGGGAGAAGTACCAGTGACCGGAGGAGGGGGCCGCGAAATTGCTCACCTCGCCTTCCACCCAGATGTAGTCGAAATGGCTCTCCAGCAGGCGCCGTGCTTCCCGGTTCAGCTGGCCGACGGTGAGTGTGGGCGGGTTACCGGACGTGGGGTGTTGCAGCACGGACTTTGGTTTACCTGTAGTGGCCAGAAGATTTATAATTGCACGTTTAGCTGCCACCTGCCAGCCGGAGACCTCCCATGTTGCGTATCGCCCAGGAAGCCCTCACGTTCGATGACGTACTGCTGCTGCCCGGGTACTCCGACGTTATTCCCAGTGATGTGTCGCTGCGTACCCGTCTCACCCGCGGCATCGAGCTGAACATTCCGCTGGTGTCGGCGGCCATGGACACCGTGACCGAGGCGCGCCTCGCCATTGCGCTGGCCCAGGAGGGCGGCATTGGCATCATCCACAAGAGCATGACCATTGCGGAGCAGGCGGAGCAGGTGCGCCGGGTGAAGAAGTTCGAGAGTGGTGTGGTCAAGGACCCTATCACCATTCAGCAGAACGCCTCCCTGGCCGAGCTGCGTGAACTCACCAATGCCCATGGCTTCTCCGGTGTGCCGGTGCTCAACGGCAAGGACCTGGTGGGTATCGTCACGCGTCGGGATACCCGGTTCGAATCCGACCCGACCAAGTCCGTCTCGGAGCTGATGACGCCGAAAGACAAGCTGGTAACGGTGCGCGAAGGGGCCAGCTCCGAGCAGGTGCAGCGCTTGCTGCACCAGCACCGCATCGAGAAGATCCTCGTGGTGAACGACAAGTTCGAACTGCGTGGCATGATCACGGTCAAGGATTTCGACAAGGCCGAGAGCTTCCCCATGGCCTGCAAGGATTCCTACGGCCAGCTGCGCGTCGGCGCTTCGGTCGGCACCAGCCCGGACACCGCAGACCGGGTTGCGGCCCTGATCCGCGCGGGTGTGGATGTGCTGGTCGTGGACACCGCGCACGGTCACTCGCGCAACGTGATTGAACGGGTGCGGCAGATCAAGGCGGATTACCCGTCCGTGCAGGTGATCGGCGGGAACATTGCCACCGCTGCAGCGGCGCTGGCCCTTGCCGAGGCCGGCGCAGATGGTGTCAAGGTCGGCATCGGCCCCGGGTCTATCTGTACAACGCGGGTTGTGACCGGCACGGGCGTGCCACAGATCACTGCCATCTCCAACGTGGTCGCGGCGCTGGCTGAGCGCGACGTACCGGTAATCGCCGACGGCGGCATCCGCTTTTCCGGGGATATCGCCAAGGCGCTGGTGGCGGGTGCCCACTCGGTGATGATGGGCGGCATGTTTGCGGGCACCGAGGAAGCGCCGGGCGAGGTGGAGCTGTATCAGGGGCGCACCTACAAGGCCTACCGCGGCATGGGCTCCCTGGGCGCCATGTCGCGCACACAGGGCTCCTCCGACCGCTATTTCCAGGATGCCGGCAAGGGTGCGGAGAAGCTGGTGCCCGAAGGTATTGAGGGGCGCGTGCCCTACAAAGGCCCCGTTTCAGCCATCATTCACCAGCTGATGGGCGGTGTCCGCTCAGCCATGGGTTACACCGGCAGCCTGACCATTGACGACATGCGCACCCGCCCGGAATTTGTCCGCGTCACCTCGGCCGGCATGTCCGAAAGTCACGTACACGATGTCTCCATCACCAAGGAAGCGCCCAATTACCCCGTGCGCTAAAGGCCAGACCGCAATGACAGCAGATATTCACGCCAGCCGGATCCTCATTCTGGATTTCGGTTCCCAGTACACCCAGCTGATTGCGCGCCGGGTGCGGGAGGTGGGCGTGTACAGCGAGATTCGCGCCTTCGACATGAGTGAGAGCGAGATCCGCGCGTTTGCCCCCAGTGGCGTGATCCTGTCTGGCGGTCCGGAATCGGTGCCGGCCCGCGGCTCACCGCGTGCGCCCGCCTGCGTGTTCGAGCTGGGGGTGCCGGTGCTGGGCATCTGTTACGGCATGCAGACCATGGCCGAGCAGTTTGGCGGCCAGGTCAGTGCATCCCCCACCAGCGAATTCGGTTACGCACAGATTCGCCTGGTGACCAACACCGGCCTGTTCCACGATATCCGCGACCATTTCGACAGCGCGGGGAACAGCCTGCTGGACGTGTGGATGAGTCACGGCGACAAGGTGGTCGAACTGCCGCCGGAATTCGAGCTCGTGGCAGCCACTGACAGCTGCCCGATTGCCGGCATGGCGCACCGCAGCAAGCCCTTCTACGGCATTCAGTTTCACCCTGAGGTCACTCACACCCTGCAGGGCAAGCGCATCTTCGAGCATTTTGTGCTGGAACTGTGCGGCTGCGAAGCCCTCTGGACGCCGGCGAATATCGTGGAAGATGCGATCGCCCGGGTGCGGGACACCGTGGGCAACGGCAAGGTGCTGCTCGGGCTGTCCGGCGGTGTGGATTCCTCGGTGGTGGCGGCGCTGTTGCACCGCGCCATTGGTGACCAGCTCACCTGCGTCTTCGTCGACAACGGCCTGCTGCGCCTGAACGAAGGTGACCAGGTCATGGAGATGTTCGCGCGCAACATGGGCGTGAAAGTCATCCGGGTCAACGCGGAGGACCTGTTCCTCGGCAAGCTGGCCGGCGAGGCGGACCCAGAGGCCAAACGCAAGATTATCGGCAACACCTTCATCGAGGTGTTCGACGCCGAAGCCACTAAACTGCGCGATGTGAACTGGCTGGCGCAGGGCACCATCTATCCCGATGTGATTGAATCAGCCGGTGCCAAAACCGGCAAGGCGCATGTGATCAAGTCACACCACAATGTGGGCGGCCTACCCGACGACATGGCGATGGAGCTGGTTGAACCGCTGCGCGAACTGTTCAAGGACGAGGTGCGGCGCATCGGCCTGGAGCTGGGCCTCCCTTACGACATGGTCTACCGCCACCCGTTCCCCGGCCCCGGCCTGGGGGTGCGGATTCTCGGTGAAGTGAAAAAGGAGTACGCGGAGCTGCTGCGCCGCGCCGATGCCATTTTCATTGAGGAACTGCATCGCGCGGACTGGTACCACAAGACCAGCCAGGCCTTCGCCGTGTTCCTGCCGGTGAAGTCTGTCGGCGTTGTAGGCGATGGGCGTCGCTATGAGTGGGTGATTGCCTTGCGCGCGGTGGAAACCGTGGATTTCATGACGGCGCGCTGGGCACATTTGCCCTATGAATTGTTGGAGACGGTGTCCAACCGGATTATCAATGAGATCTCGGGTGTGTCCCGGGTGACCTATGACGTGAGTAGCAAGCCGCCGGCGACGATTGAGTGGGAGTAGGCCGGGGATAGAAACCGCAGCACCTGCGTAGCACCAGCCGCTAGCCCTCGATCATCAGGTTCGCAGGAATTTTGCTTTGAGAAATAGCAACCGGTAACGTAAGCTAAATGTCCTGAGTGGCACTCTTCGATGTTTGCGCGTCGCGCGCCGCCTCTGTCAAACCTGCAACCCACTCGTTTGCAGCCAACTCACCTTCCGCTGTGCCACCCACGTCGACCATCACTGCATTTGCCTCGGTCACGAAGCTGTCTTCTCCGCTCGGCATGGCGTACGTGAGGTAACTGCTGCAGTCAGCGAGTGACTGGACATTCCGATGGTGGAATGGCGCGTCTCTGCTCCCTAGGTTTGTCTGATAGATTTTTTCAGGATGCTCGGCTGTGTCGGGAGGTAGGAGCCAACAGGACCCGCAATGCATTGGACTTTGCCTTCGGGAAGGTCCCATCGAATCGTGCTCGTGTCCTCGCTGGTGGGTGAGCCGTATTTTCTAATCAGAGCGTCACGATACTGGCTTCTGATGGGTGGATTATTCGGGCTTGATACGGTGCGGATTACAGCGACTACCTTGCCACCCCGGGGGCCGGGTGAAAAGAACACGGAAAAGTTGTCACTGCTGTTCGTTTGACGTACTGCTGCCATGGCAGTAACAAATTCCTCGGTTTTAAGATTGTGATTCACACCGTCACTGTAGGTGTAGTACTGGCGCTGCTCTTCTATGGCGGGTTCCACCCCATGGGCAAGCAAGGCAGCCTTGGCTTCCCCAACTGTCATGCCGAGTTTGAGGCCGAAAATGTCGAAATTCTGTGCATGGGATGAATTGCAAATGGAAAGGAACCCCAAAACCGCTAGACACCTCGGAAATTGTAATCTCACCGGCAGTACCCTCAGGGACGGAGACAAGAAGTCGTCCGCCGGAGCATATTTCCGGCGCGGAATGAGCACAATACCATTCATCTGAGCCACATCCCGCGTGGCTATGTGTCGCTGTCGCCACCGACTGCCCCCATGACGGGCGCCAAGACCAGTCGCCGGCTTCCAAAAAAATCTGCTTGCTCAAATAATCATCCAGCGCTAATTTCTAACACGTTTCACGGTGAGGAAAAGGCTGAGCGGGCCAGCCCGGCCAGTCTCGTGCGAACGGTGTCGGAATCCAATCTTGAATTACGTGGCGGCAGCTTGGACTATTTTTGAGGAACGCATTTATGTGCAGCAAACGTCTATTGATGATGGCCTCAGTCGGCCTGCTTGTAACCGCCTGTGGTGGCGGCGACAGCACATCCGCGAGCATAACGCCTGTTGCCGATACGCTTGCGGATGAACATCAGGCGGCGCCTCCCACCCAACACGCTGCGCCGAGGGTGCAAGGCAAAACCGGCGTTAACCGCGATGCAGCCCCGGATATCGCCGGTGTTTACCTCGGCATGACGCCTGAGGAGGCCCTCGCGTCAATGAAAGCCTACGACGCCAACATGCGAATCCAAGACACCAGTCGCTATTTCGAATATAACGCATTGGGCAAGCGCTACAAGACAGACGATTTCTTGGTGGCGACACACGGTCAGATGCAGGGTGGTGCAGGCGGCCTGTCGGTTGGGTATTCCTATCCCCCTGGCGAGCCACGCGTGGTATCGGTTACACGATTGCACCGCCAAACGACTGAGCCCCTGACCCAAGCGGATTATGTGCAGGCCCTGCTCGAGAAATACGGCCAGCCGGCGCAAGATATCGATAACGGCGGTGTGGGTGCCCGTGCAGAACGTACCCTGAAGTGGAGGTTGGCGGGCACCGGTAACACGCCGTGTGTTCTCGGTGCATCGGTGGGCAATGCAGTGCTGGACCGCTTCGTCAGGGACGGTAGGCGAATGGCGGAGGCGGACGTTACGCCGGACTACGCTGCTGACTGTGCCGGCCTTTTCGAATATACCCTCCGGGGAGACCCCGTGACCAACGCGAGCGGCACCTTGTTTGATGTCTGGGCCCAGGCGAAATCGGAATTCGAGGCGCGGGAGTGGGTGCAGCAGCAGGTTGCGGAAAAGTCCCGGACGGGTACAGCCGCGCCGAAGCTGTAAGCCCGTGCGCTGCCCTCCAATGGGCAGCCTTGGCTGTCAGAGTGGGAGTATTCCGTAACACTCAGCGTAGCCCTTGCCCTGGACCGCATCACCTCAAACAGCATGATGTGCACTGGCTGGCCCAGGGCACCATCTACCCGGACGTGATCGAATCGGCGGGCGCCAAGAGGGGCAAGGCGCACGTGATCAAGTCACACCACAATGTGGGCGGCCTACCCGACGACATGGCGATGGAGCTGGTTGAACCGCTGCGCGAACTGTTCAAGGACGAGGTGCGGCGCATCGGCCTGGAGCTGGGCCTCCCTTACGACATGGTCTACCGCCACCCGTTCCCCGGCCCCGGCCTGGGGGTGCGGATTCTCGGTGAAGTGAAAAAGGAGTACGCGGAGCTGCTGCGCCGCGCCGATGCCATTTTCATTGAGGAACTGCATCGCGCGGACTGGTACCACAAGACCAGCCAGGCCTTCGCCGTGTTCCTGCCGGTGAAGTCTGTCGGCGTTGTAGGCGATGGGCGTCGCTATGAGTGGGTGATTGCCTTGCGCGCGGTGGAAACCGTGGATTTCATGACGGCGCGCTGGGCACATTTGCCCTATGAATTGTTGGAGACGGTGTCCAACCGGATTATCAATGAGATCTCGGGTGTGTCCCGGGTGACCTATGACGTGAGTAGCAAGCCGCCGGCGACGATTGAGTGGGAGTGACAGGAATTTGTAACCAATTGAAATATAATAATAAATACGATCTTATTGATAATATAATCTACATCATCAATGGTATTTTTCATGGTATTTTCCGCGCACTGTAACACCAAAACCAGCGATACCATGAGAGGTGGATTGATGCTGGCATGGTATCGGGGCAATTGATGCGGGAATGCGCAGCTGACTGCCTTCGCGCCAGTCAGTATGCCTTCGATGCCAGAGGCTGGTGTTTAACCAAGCGAGGGCTGGATATAAGAGCCCAGTCTCTTGGCTATGAGTACCAGCATCTCACCTAACTTACAGAAATAAAAAGAGCTATTGCACTTCGCTCTATGTGTGGATCTCTGGATATTGATCATCTTTAACGTAATCCCCTCTGTGTGAAGGGCTCCTATGGCAGCGTAATGTCTTGACAGTTGGCCTCGGATGAATAAGGTAGTAATAACTTACTATCTTTATAAGTGATGATGAATAAACGCCGAAAAAACCTGTCAGCCGATGAGCGCCGTGCTGCCACCGTCGATGCCGTAATAGAGCTCGCTGCCGAACAAAATCCCAGTGAGATCACGACAACGGCCATCGCGAAACACATGGGTGTAACCCAGGGCGCGTTGTTCAAACACTTCCCGACCAAGGATGCCATCTTGCAGACGGTGATGGAGTTTGTGGCGAACCGTCTGCTCTCCCGTGTGGACAATGCCGCACGCGCGGCACCCACGCCGGTCGCAGCCATCGAGGCGATTTTTATGACCCACATCGAGTTCGTCGTTGAGAACCCGGGTGTGCCACGCATGCTGTTCGGGGAGTTGCAGCACGCCAGGCTGACAGCGCCCAAACGCATGGCGCAGACGCTCATTCGCCGCTACGGCGAGCGTCTGCAAGGTCTTATCGAAGAGGGCAAGGCGGCTGGTGAGTTATCGGCCTCGCTGGATACCAGCGCTGCCGCGATCCTGTTTATTGGCACGATCCAGGGCTTGGTCATGCAGTCAATGCTGGCCGGCGACGTTGAGCTGATTCGAGAAGACGCGCCGAGGGTATTTGCGATCTTTCTTCGCGGCATTCGGAGTAAGCAATGAAGATCATTCCCCTCCAGAGCCGTACCCTGGCGCTTCTCGGTGTTGTCTTACCGTTGCTGGCGCTGTTCGTTTACGTTGCACTGCGTTCCGGCCCACTGGCGCCGGTGGCGGTGACCGTCTCCACCGTGGAGGCCAGGCCCATCAGTCCCTCCCTGTTTGGCGTCGGCACCGTTGAGGCACGCTTTACCTATCGCATCGGTCCGACCTTCGCCGGGCGGGTAAAAAAACTGGATGTGCATGTCGGTTACCGGGTACAGGCCGGGCAACTGCTCGGGGAAATGGACCCCATAGATTTGGATGACAGGATTTATGCACAGGAGGCGGCACTTAAACGCGCAGAGGCCGCTCTGCGCGAAGCCCAAGCGCGCCAGGCCTATGCACAAAGCCAGGCAAAGCGCTACGAGCAACTGCTGGCTGCGCGTACCACGAGCGAAGAGACAGTAGATACCAAAAAACAGGATTTGAAGATTGCCAATGCAGCACTGGCAGCCGCGAAGGAAGAACTTGTGCGCGTGCGGGCCGATGGCGCGGCAGTCGTTGCCCAGAGAAACAACATGCGTCTGGTCTCCCCGGTGGATGGATTGGTGGTGGCGCGTAACGCGGATCCCGGCAGTACGGTTGTGGCGGGCCAATCCGTGGTGGATGTTATCGACCCTCAGAGCCTGTGGATTCATGTACGTTTCGATCAGATCAGCGCCACAGGTCTGGCTGCGGGGTTGCGAGCCAGGATTGCCCTGCGCTCGCGCAACGGGCAGAGCCTGAAAGGCAGGGTATTGCGGGTGGAGCCGCTCGCCGACGCCGTGACGGAAGAGATACTCGCCAAGATTGTGTTTGATGACCTGCCCGATCCCCTTCCACCCATTGGTGAACTGGCAGAGGTGACCGTTAGCTTGCCCGAACTGCCTGCCATGCCGGTCGTGTCTAACGCCGCCATACGCGAAGTGGAAGACCAACTGGGTATGTGGCATGTGCAGGACGAAGGGTTGCGTTTCGTTGCTGTGAAACTCGGCACAGGTGATCTCGACGGTCAGGTACAGATACTTGATGGTGTCGATATCGGTGACCGAGTGGTGGTCTATAGCGAAAAGGCATTGAGCAAACGCAGCCGTCTCCACATCGTCGAGCAACTCCCTAGGGTAGCAAAATGATCAGTCTCGCCGGTCGAGACATTCTCAATGCCTGGGGCAAGTTCGTTTTCACCGGCATCGGCCTGGGGCTGCTGATCGGTGTGACTTTGACCATGGCTGGCGTCTACCGGGGCATGGTGGACGACGGCAAGGCGCTGCTCGACAACAGCGGCGCGGATCTGTGGGTGGTGCAGCAAGATACCCTGGGGCCTTACGCCGAATCGTCCAGTATCAATGACGATCTCTACCGCAGCATTCTCGCCATGCCTGGCGTGGCAGAAGCCGCCAACGTGACCTATCTCACCATGCAGGTGCGCCAGGGCAGGCGCGATGTGCGCGCCATGGTGGTCGGAGTTGTTGCAGGATCGCCCGGAAAGCCGGGTTGGCCTCCCTATCTCGTGGCCGGGCGGCAGATCACCCGCAGCCACTACGAAGCGGTGGCCGATATCGCCGCCGGTTTCAGGCTCGGAGAGCGTATCCAGGTGCGCCGCAACCATTACACCGTAGTCGGGCTCACTCGGCGCATGGTCTCCTCCAGCGGTGATCCGATGGTGTTCATTCCACTGAAAGACGCCCAGGAGGCGCAATTCCTGAAGGACAACGACGCCGTCCTGCAACAGCGCAGGCGTACCGCTGAGAATCCATCACTCAACCGTCCCGGCGTGCCTGGACTACTCGATGCGGTAATCGCTTCCCAGAGCAACAATCCCTATGTCAATGCGGTACTGGTGCGTATCAGACCAGGCTACAGTGCCGAAGAGATCGCGCGGCCCATTCGGCGCTGGCAACGGTTGACCGCTTATACCCGCTCACAGATGGAAGAGATCCTGATCGGCAAGCTGATCGCCACCTCATCCAAGCAGATCGGTATGTTTCTGGTGATTCTCGCCATCGTCAGTGCGGCGATCGTCGCTTTTATCATCTATACGCTGACCATGGATAAGATCCGCGAGATCGCGGTGCTCAAGCTCATCGGTACGCGCAACCGCACCATCGCGGCGATGATCATGCAGCAGGCCATCGCCCTGGGTGTGATTGGCTTCGTCGTTGGCAAGATCACCGCGACCTTTGCCGCGCCGCTTTTCCCCAAGTACGTCTTACTCATGCCACTCGACACGGTTGCGGGCTTCTTCGCGGTGCTCATGATCTGTGTGCTGGCCAGCCTCATCGCCATCCGCATGGCACTCAAGGTTGACCCGGCCGAAGCGATCGGGGGCTGACGGGATGGGTAAGGGTATTCTCATTGAGGGGGTGGGAAAGCGCTATGGCACGGGCGACACCGCGGTTGACGCGCTCAAGAGCGTCAATATGCACGTCGCTCCCGGCGAGGTCGTCGGCTTGATCGGTCCTTCCGGCTCCGGCAAGACTACGCTGCTCAAGTGCCTGGGGGCGGTGATCGAACCTACCGCCGGACGCATGGTGCTGGGTGATCAGGTGATCTATGACAAGGGTTGGAGGATTCCAGACCTGCGCGCCTTGCGTCGCGACCGCATCGGCTTCGTGTTTCAGGCGCCGTATCTGATTCCATTTCTGGATGTCACCGACAACGTCGCCCTGTTACCCATGCTGGCCGGCGTACCAAACGCCGAGGCACGCAAGCGGGCCAACGAATTGTTGAAGGCGCTGGATATCGAACACCGCGCCAGGGCCATGCCGTCGCAACTCTCCGGTGGGGAGCAGCAGCGCGTCGCCATTGCCCGCGGCCTCGTGAACCGCCCGCCGGTGATCCTCGCCGACGAGCCGACTGCCCCGCTGGATAGCGAGCGGGCACTCACGGTGATACGGATTCTGAACGACATGGCTCGGCGGTTTGAAACCGCGGTCATCGTTGTGACCCATGATGAAAAGATCATCCCCACCTTCAAGCGCATCTATCACATCCGCGATGGCGTGACCCATGAGGAAGCGGGTGAAGGCAGGGCATTTCAATAACCACGTTATAACAGACAGGAGGCAGTCAATGATGAAATTAACCCGCGCGGTGTCACTCGCACTCGGCGTTGTGTGTACTTCTATGGCCGCCGGTGTGCTGGCGGGGTCACCAGCACGATCAGCACGCGCACCAGGCGCCCGAGGCGTCAAAATTGAGCCTGGATCATGGCAAAAAATGGCAAACAGATATGCCATTGCGTCAGAGTATGCAGCGTATCAATGATGCCGTGCTGCAGGCTGTTCCCGCCTACCACAACGATTCGATGACGCCCGCCGAGGCCGGCAAGCTGAGTAGTGAAATCAATACACAGATCGCGTACATGATCGCCAACTGCAAGCTGGAACCCGCCGCCGATGCCACACTGCATGTATTTATTGGGGAATTGCTGGCAGGCGCCGCCCGGATGAAGGACGAACCGGCATCACCGCAGGGTCTGCCGCATATCGTCAGAACATTGGATCAATATACGGAGTATTTTGATCATCCAGGATTGTAGAAAGGTGATGCGGGGTCTGCCGGGGCAAATGAAAGCCACCCATCCAGAAAGAGGTAGGTTGTGAATAAAAAACGCGTTAGCACGTCGGTCCAGGCGCGGATCGGTTTGGTTAACCTGACATGAACGTCGCTAACTATTGAAACCAGGCACGACCACCCTTCGTCGATATGTCCTTCAGGAGCAGGAGGGCATGCACTTGGAAATGAAAACTCAGAAAGTGGCTAAGGGTGTTGTGCGGAAGCGTTCAATCGGCGCATTGCGAGCATTTTGAAGGATTTTCTGAGCATGGTATTTTTCATGGTATTTCCGTTTAGCAGGAAAATAAGCCATTGAATATAAAAGATAAAAAAGGCTTATTGATAATTGAGTGGGAGTGACCGGCATTGGCAGGCAACGTCTGGCACTGTCGGGCATCATAGCTGACGCTTCGAGATTCCGCAGTTGAGCGGTAAGCTATTGGTTTTAGGGTGTGTATTATGCCCCATCCGGTGGCCGCCCAGGACGAGGGCGCTGGTCGTTACCAGCGCCACCGTTCTGAGCAGACACTTCCTTTTTAGATTGAAGCCCGATGGATTTCACCGCACGACTGGCGAAGCTCTAGCATTTTGTCTAAACCTGACGGTTTCATGGGCCCAATGGCTCGGTCTTCCCTCCATGCGGTTATGATATCGGTTTAAGGTAGGTGAAGGTTTATGGCTGGCAGTTACCCTCAGGCCGGAGAGGGAATCCATCCTATCCATTAACCAGGACAAGGGACTCTGCGATGTTTCGTTGGTATGGGCCGCTTCGGTTGATCCTTATGGTTGCAGCAATGGGAATTTCTTCGGCACATGCACAGGACATCATCACCACCGAATACGGCAATGTCTTTGTTATCTCGTTCAAGCAGTACCTTGATCGGGATAAGCGGCCGTCCTGTTCCAGGCTACCGGGGGTGATTAGCTACAAAGCCTATCAATCCCAGGATAACCACAACTTCACTGCCGAGGAGTATCGTCAGCTCGCTGGTGATGCGCCTTACATGGGCTTAAAGGGACACAATTCTTGGTATGACCGGGACCAGCGCAAGATGGTGTCATGGGACGATCTCTTTCCGGTCTACGGTGACTTTAGTAGCGGCAAGTGGGATGATCTGCCGGTACTGTGCGGTGCCAAGGATCAGCCAAAGCTGAAACCCGCTGCTATGAGCCGGGATAAAAAATCGGTCGACGACTACCCAGAATTTACTGATTACGTTCTCCACAGAGCGCCGGGGCTGGTTACACACTCTCATTTCTATTCAGCCGGCAAAGCCTGGTGCCAACACGCGTATGTCAGCGTGATTGCTGAATACGAGAATGACCAGGTAAAAAGCTCGCTGCTGGCTGCCAATCCTGCCGCGTATTTAAAGAACACCATTATTCCTAAGGTTAAGCAAATATGCCCTGATTTTCCCAACGCCAACCAGCATTCAAAGCAGCTGCTGGTGCTGAAATTCAGGCCTGAAGAAGGGAGAATTGCCGATGAACGGATTAATCCGGATAAATTGAACTTCAAGATTGATGATGCGGGTCATTTGAAGCTGGTTCGCGATACAGCCTACCGGAACTGGCTCACCTATAACGATAAGCCCGATGCCCGTGAAGCGATTAGCAATATGGTGAAAGCAGAGAACAGGCAGGTCTTAGCCAAGGAATCCGATTGGCTCGAACTGTATATTACGGCCGCGGATATGGGGCTGAATCTGGCCCACGCGCATCGGGATATCCATGGCGATAGCAAGCGCGTCAGACGTCAGATTGAGTATTACGAGTACGCGCTGGAACAGCTGCAAAAGGCCAATAAAATCTTGGAGCAAGCTGTCACGGCAAACCAGGCATTATCTCTCACTACCTTTGATGAGGTTGATGCACTACTCAAGGCCTATTTCAGCGACAAGTCGCGCGGTCAGAGTGCCATGAAAAGAGCTGAAAGCCTCTCCATCAAACAGTAAGTGTGTCTTAAGCCAGGGCTATGATCACCATTGAACGCACAGACTATGCCTTCGCCGCCGTCGATGCCTCCATCGAGGAATGGGCGGCGATCAAGGCAATTGTACGGTATTGCGTTAATCACTACTGGGCTACGGAATTGCATTACCTTATTCCTGGCCCAGAAGAACGTCGTCCGCAGAAGGTTGAATCCTTGAGCGAAGCGATGGAGCACGTCTGGGGAGAACCCCCCGTCGAGTTGGTATTCTGGGATGAATTATTGTTGCTGACCCAGTGTGTCACCGATACCGAGGGCAACGGCCTACCCGGCGTCGACGAGGACTTCCATGCGGATCTTGCCGGCCAGATTTATACACTCGATGTCTGTGGCATTTTTGATGACGACAAGGTCACGGATGAGACATGGGATCGCTGGGCAAGAGAGCGGCGCGTACATGACACGGTTTCCTGGATCATCAAACTGCATGCCGGGCAAACCGACAAGGCTGGCCACGCTTATGCCCAGCATCCGCTGCGTGTACATATGCGCTTGCAGGCGCTGTTTCCCGATGCGGGAGAGGATGTCCGCCACGCCGCCCTGTTGCACGACGTGATGGAAGATTGCGGTATCACCGCAGATGACCTGCACCAACGGGGTTACTCGGACGAAACCATTGACATCGTCAGTGCGCTGACCAAAAATCCGGATGATGACCGCGCAACGTATCGAGTGGTTGGCGGAGCAGGGGACTATAGGTGCAATGCAAGTGAAGCTTTGCGATCTGCTGGACAATACTGACCCTGAGCGCCTTCGTGACTTACCCGAGGCCCAGGCCGCATCGTTGTCTCAACGCTATGCCAAAGCCATTGCGCTGTTAACCAGCCGACTGGAGGCCTTGGGTGTTACCCATACCGGGCCGAAATAATGAACATTTGTTATCGATATTGAGGTCTGCGAACTCCGTGACGGTCAAGTCAAAGTCATTGCGAGTATAAAGCGGGGGTTGCATTGTTACTCGGAACCGGTGGTGCTCGTCAACTTGGCCTGGCGTTTTCGCATGGACTCTCCCCTGAGATTGATCTTGTAGGCGTTGTGAGCCAGCCGGTCCAGGATGGCGTCAGCGAGTGTCGGATCACCGATCACAGCGTGCCACTCCTCGATGGGCAGCTGGCTGGTCGCGATGGTCGAACGCCTGCCGTGGCGGTCCTCCAGCACTTCCAGCAGGTCACGCCGGTTCTCGGCGTTCATCTTCATCAAGCCCCAATCATCCAAGAGCAGCACATCGACTTTGGCGAGCGTGGCCAGCAGCTTCGGATAGCGCCCGTCGCCCTTGGCGATCATCAGGTCTCGCAACAGCAGGGTTAAGCGCAAGTACATGACCGTGTACCCCTCCCGGCAGGCCTTGTGTGCCAAAGCGCAGGCCAACCAGGTTTTACCGACACCGGTCAGTCCCGTGATCAGAATGTTGAGGTGCTTCTTCGCCCACCAATCTGATCCCCTCCGGTTGGAAGGGGCCAGAATACCGGTTAGTTATCCCGCGTCGGTTGGCTCACGGGTGTACTCTCAGGCGCGCTGCCAGGGTGGCAGCTTTGCCGTGGAATCAGTGGCAGCATTCGCGTGGAATGGGTGGCAGGCTTCGTCTGGAATCAGTGGCAGACTTGGTCTGGAATACGCAAACCAGACGGAAAACTAGCAAACTGGTGACGATTCAGTGATCCGGTACCATGCCATGCATGTTGAACCGTTCATGGTATCGGTGATCGAGCACATCTTACCCGGCGTCCGACCTGCCATACTATAATATATAAAACGTGATATACATATAAAATATTGTATAATTGTCGTTATGAAAGACGTGCGCTTTGTGGGCAGTTCATTGGATGATCTCAGGCAATTTCCGGCAGGTGCACGTCGGGAAGCGGGCTTTGAACTCAGTAATGTCCAGATCGGGTTGCAGCCAAGTGACTGGAAGCCAATGAATACCGTTGGTACAGGGGCAGTTGAAATCCGGATCAAGGACAAGGACGGTATTTACCGGGTGATCTATGTCGCTCGATTTGAAGAGGCAGTTTACGTATTGCATGCGTTTCAAAAGAAGACGCAGAAAACACGCAAGGCGGATATAGAACTGGCGAAAACCAGGTACAAGGCGTTGGCAGAACAGAGGAAACAGCAATGACGATTTCAAAAGGTTATCGCAATGTATTTGAGGCGCTGGAGGATGACCCGGCGATGGCGCAGAATCTGAAGATTCGTTCAGAATTGATGATCACACTGCGTCAGTATATTGAGGATGCAGGGCTCGGCCAGAAAGAAGCTGCAGAGGTGTTTGGTGTTTACCAGCCGAGAGTCAGTGATTTGATGCGCGGCAAGATTGACAAGTTTACCATCGACAAACTGGTCAATATGCTGGCTCGGATTGGAAAAACGGTGAAGATGAAGGCTGCGTAGATGTACCTGAAGCGGGAATGGATGTAATGCCGCTATGAAAAAATTTCTCTCGATTAGCAGAAATTTCTTAGCATGGTATTTTCCATGGTATTACCGTTTAGCGGGAAAACAAGCCATTGAATATAAAGGATAAAAATGGCCTATTTACAATCGAGTGGGAGTAGGCAGGCGTCCGAACCGGATAGCGCTGCCAGAATGTTCGCCATAGCTGTCGTCGGCGCGCGAACTTCAGGTATGCCCGGCGGTCACTCACAGCTTACCGCAAAGCTACCGGGAACCGGCACTATCCCACCGCCACCCATGCTGCCAAATTCACCTCTGACGGAAAACGTCTTGCCGGAGGTCTGGGCGACGGGCTCCTTGCCGTTATACATCGGGAAATTAATCGAGTATAGAGTGAGGCCGTTGCCCGTTACCACCTGATAGGTAGCAGAGCCCTGCGGTCCGTCCTCCGCGGCCTGGATGGTGAATTGCGCGTACGACGAGCCGTCAGCAGCCGTGTATTCAAAGCCGTAGCTGCTGCCCTTGATCCTGCATTCCCCGTTCAGGGTATATGTTGTATCCGCCATTGTGATGGTGGCGGTACCGGGGCTTACGGTCTCCACCGCGGCGCGCTGTCTGTCCGATGCGACCGATCGTCTCGACATGTCGAGCTGCATGCCAACCCCATCCTCTGCCTGCACGTCTATCACCTGACCGTCGGTGTTCACTACGGTTACCCGATAATCATCTGCGCTGATCACTTCCCATCCCGCCCGGTTCGCCCAGTCGGATACCTGTTGCGATGCGGTGGCCTGCTTTACCGTGGCACTTGTACCTTCCAGTCGCCTCTGTTCCTCGCGGTCCACTGTGACGATGCGGATATCGAGGTCCTGAGGAAGGGGGAAGTCCTTTGGCAGCCATTCGGGGATCGGCAGGTTCTGGCCAATACGGGCGCTCTCTCCGTCACGCTCGAAGCCCATTGCGAGGCTGCCGTCCTCCGTCTCGACTGCCAGCCCGGTTGCTTCCAGCACCTTGCCCACAGTGGCACGGGCGGATTCGACACTCTCATCTTCAGCTGATTTGCCTGCCTGCTCGTCCTGGCCACCGCAGCCGGCCAGGCACGCTGCGATAACGCCCAGCGTGAGCACCCGTAGCATTGACGTCCCCGGCTGCTTTTCACCTGCGGTGACTGATAGCGCGTCTTGCTTCTGCCCGGTCATAATGGAATACCCCCCAGATCACCATTGATCACTCTGGAAAAGGTACACCCAATCGCCGTCTGTTTGGTAGCCGTAGGCCGATAAAAGGGGCAGCCCAGACGCCACGTGCCAGCCCAAAGAAAATACGTTGGCGGGCTACGAGCGGGTAAAAGAACCGGCTATACTCCAGGCAGGCTGCGAGGGATACAGGGTAGTGGACCCTATGCCGGATTGCTCCGCAATCAGCAGCGGTCATGGCGCCGGATTCACAACGGCGCCCTGGTTCGATACGCCACACAGTACCCGGTAGGGTGTGCCGGTGTACGCCCGTGAGATAAGAAGAATAACAATGGTGACCTGGCTTCCACGCCAACCGGTAATCTTTCTCCTGATGGCGCTGATCACCCAGTTGGCGCTAGCGCAACAGTCAGTTTTTGAACGCGAACCCAACAATACGCCGCAGGATGCCACTGCGTTCCGGGGACCGGCAGTGCTGGTTGGCACGTTGGACGCCTCTGATCAGGATGCCTTCAGCTGGGATGTATCGGATGTCGACGCAGGATCCACCTGGACTCTTACCTTCGATGGTGTGCCGGGACGCTTGAGTCTGGTAGAAGTTTTACGCGTGCAGTACACCGATGACGGGAGCGGGGTCACGTCCAGTGAGAAGTTGCTCGTATTGGGCAGCCGGGATGGGCGCAAACCTGCCGTTGTGACAGATCTGCTGCTGGAACCCGGCACCTACATTCTGGGGCTGGCCGGGGGCGGCGGCGGTGCCTATCGTCCTCCGGGGCTGGCAGGGGCACTGGAGGATGCGGGCCCGGCGGCTGAGCAGGCGGTGGTGAAGGACACGGGTGCCTACCGTGTGTCTGTGGCACGCGGCAGGGATATCCGCGCTGCCAACGTTCCGACTCCTCCGGTCTCAGCGTCCGCGGCGGTGGCCATATCACCAAACAGGCCGGCTGCTTTTTTCCAGCAGCAGGCTGTCACCTGGTACGCGTTCGATATCGACGAGGCAGCAACTGAGCTGACCTGGCAGCTTGAGGGACAGGTCAGCCTGGGCCGAACCGCACAGGCCATTCTGCGTGCAGCGGACGACCGGGAGTTGTCGCGCAGGAATACAGACAGGCAGGGTCGGTTCGTTTTTCACGACCTTGGGCTGGAGCCGGGTCGATACACGGTTCAAATCGATAGCGATGACTTCGCCGGCATCCAGGTGATAGGCCTGCAGCAGGGCGGCGTGCGCACAGCTGGCGCGGAAGCCGAGCCCAATGATAGCTGGCGAATCGCGAACCTGGTGGATTTCAGTACGCCGGTAACCGGCCGCATCGGCGCGCGCGGTGATCAGGATTTTTTTCAGGTATCCCCAAGCGAGGCCACGGCGCCGGAAGTCATGCGCCTGCTCCTGGAAACCGGGGGTGATGGGGAGCTCGAACTGTGTCTCACCGACGAGTCCGGAACGAGTCGTCAGTGTCGGCGGGGCAGGGGAGAAATCAGCCTGCCGGATCTCATCCTGGGGGAGGGCAGATGGGGCGTGTCGGTAGGTCGTGGTTCGCCAGAGCAGAACTATCAGTTGACTCTGGAATCGCAGGGACGTGTGCGCGACGGCTTTGAGGCCGAGCCGAATGACACGCTGGCAGAGGCCTCCGGCATGCCTTCGAAACTGCGGATAAAGGGGCGGTTCGCGGGCAAAGAGGATGACTATTTCCGACTGCTGCTCGCTGAAGAGCCCCAGCTCTGGCGATTCCAGGTCAACGGCGACAACATTCACGAAGTGGCTCTCCACGACAAATCGGGCAGGCAGTTACAGGTTGTGCGCGTCCGTGGCGGGGACAAAAGAGTCCGGCTCGAAAACCTTTACCTGCTGCCGGGTACTCACTATATCCGTGTCTCGGGAAAGGGCGAGGGAGACTATATGGTGCTGGCCCGTCCGATGGGACAGCCGGCACCGGGTATCGAACGAGAGCCCAATGACGATGTAACCCGGATGTTGCCCCTGACTATGGGTCAGCCCCGTACCGGGCTTATGGTCGAACCTGCGGATACGGACAATTACCGCTTCCTGCTGACCGCCGACGATCACATCAGGCTGCAGATTACTCCTCCCGCCGATGGTTCTGTTGCCGCTGACCTGTACTGGGATACTGTGCTGATGAAACGGGGGGCTTCCTCAAAGCCGGGTGACCCCCTTGTGCTTGAGGGTGTTTTCCCGCCAGGCAACTACCGATTGCAGCTCTCCCCTGTGCAGGTCAGTGAGGCTGAGTACAGCGTCAGCCTGGAGCCACTGCCGCGCTTTTCCTGCAGCGCGGACTGCGAGCCGAATGATACTCTGGGCCTAGCCAATGCGCTTATCCCGGGCGTGCCTGTGCAGGGCCGGGCCAACGAATGGCGCGATGCAGACTGGTTCAAGCTACCCGTATTTGAGAGCGATACTGCGGTAAAGCTACACATGGCACCTCCCCGCAAGTTCGAAGTGCTTGCGCCCCACAGCTGGGAAAAGTCCCTGCAGGAGAAGAGCAGGAACAACACTGAATGGCAGGGGATGATCCCTGCCGGTACCCAGGCCTACGTGAAAATACCTGCCTGGGGAGACGCGGACTACCGGCTGCAACTGGAAGTGGACGGAGCCAGCCCTGCAGCGGAGCCATCGGCAGGTGCCGCTCCGGGGATAAGGGTTGCTATTGATAACACGCGGGTCTCGGCCTACCGCGACTATGGTCAGCGGCTTGAGGGTATTGTCGAGCTCTCCAATCCCGCCGCGTCTGCCGCTGAGGTTACTCTGGTGACAACGGCGAGTGACTACCGGTGGCGCGTCGAGCACGGTGCCGACACCTTGCTGCTCGAGCCCGGCGAGGTGAAGAGTGTGCCCGTGTCGATAAATGTGCCGCCAGACGCCTATGCCGACAGGCCAGTGCGGATCAGCGCCGCACTGTTCACCGGGTCACGGTTGAAGGGCGAGGCCGTTGCGGAAATCCAGGTCGAACGTGAAGATACCGGAACCGCTGCCGTATCCTATTGGAGTCTGCCCGATGCGCTGCTGGGCGGAATCAATGTGGCCTGGTCGGCCCTGGGCGGACGTTTGGCCGCTGATCCGGGCGACGATGTGGGGCGCGATTTTGCACGGGCCTTCGATGGTATGGCGGTCAAGGGCGAGGGGCTGAGCCTGCGGGGTCGCAAAGATGTGCAGAGCGCCCCGGAGCTGATTGTGGAGTTGGCTAACGACGAGCCGGTCCAGGTTCGCGGTGTCGCCATCAGCCTGCTGGGCAGTGACGCTATCCAGCAACAATTGGCTGAACTGGAGTTGTACCTTTCAGTCGATGGGCAAGACTGGACGCTGGCCGCCCGTGAGCCCTTGCTGGCCGTGCGTTCAGAACAGGCCTTTGTACTGGATACCCCGTTGCCGGCCAGATTCGCGAAACTGCGAATGGCGCGTTTTTTCGCCGACCAGCCGATGCCGCCGGGTGGGAAATTGGGCGAACTCAAGATCGTCGCCGCCCCCGGAGTGGATGTCAGCGGGGGGGAAGGTTACAACCTGGCTGATCCTGCCCTGGGCGGACATGTGGTGTGGTCCCTCCCGCCGCTTGAAGCACAGTCCTGGGACGGCTCCGTGCTCGTCAAAAGTGAGGATTCCCGTCCCGTTGTGGTGCGCGCCGGAGAGTCCCTGGACTGGGTAATCGGTTTTCACCACGACCGGGCCGCCCGCATCGCGCGACTGGAATGGACCCCCGCCGCGCAGGAGCGGCAGGGAACAGTGCCTGTCAACGAAGTCGAAGTTTCCGTCAGTCTCGAATCGCCGGCCGGACCCTGGCGTTCGATGGGTAGCTGGCGCCCGGAGCAGGGCGCCACAGAGCACAGCTTCACGTTCCCCGCCGACACCTGGGCGAGATTCGTTCGCTTTACTGTGCCGGCGTCCGAACAGACCAGGCAGTACCGCCTGCCGGCGGCCATCGGCGTCTGGGAGATCCCGACCTCTCCTGACTATTTCTCTATTCTCGGCGAATGGGGCCTTGATGGACGCGCTGCATCGTATGAACTCGCCCGGGGTCTGCCCGCGCGTGCCGACAAGACGCAAAGGACAAATCTAACGAGCGACGCGGCAGTGCTCCTGGTCGACGGGCAGCGCCAGTCCGGCGAGGTTGAAATTGGCGGCGATGAACACTGGTATGCCTATTCATTCACCCAGGAACGCAATTCAGTCCTGCTGGGACTAGCGGGCGACCCGACGGTGCAGGCTTCGCTGGATGTGCATGGTGCGGATGGCGGGATGTTCCCCGCTCTGCGCCGGCCTGAGCTTGATCAACCCGACGAAATGTTTTGGGAAGTCACGGGCGAGCCCGGCGAAACGGCTCTGGTCAGGGTTCATGAACCGCCGCGCAATGTGTTGTTCCTGTGGGACACCAGCGCCAGTGTTGGTGCCTATATTCCGGTCATCTACAGCGCATTGGGCAGCTACGCCCGCGGTCTCGAGCCCGGTCGGGACGCTGCCAACCTGATGCCGTTCGGCGGCAAGCTGCTGCTGGATGACTGGTATGGCGATCCCTATGTGCTTGAGACGGTGCTCAACGACTATCCGCGCACTGAGAGCTCCAGCGATGCCGAGGGCACCGTAGCGGCGGCCGCGCGCATTCTCGGGAGCCGGCCGGGCAGCAAGTCCATCGTGTTGATCACTGATGCCGCCACGGGGCGCAACCCCCTGATCTGGCAGGAACTGCAGGCGGTGCGCCCACGTATCTTTGCACTCGGTCTCAGCTCGGAGGGTGCCTTTGGCCGCAACCCGCCACGCGAGCAGGACTTGCAACAGGACTGGGCGTCCGTAAACGGCGGGCGCTATGACCAGGTGATGGACGAGATCCAGATGGAGGTCGCCTTTGACAGGGCGGCGACCATGCTGCGCAGGCCGGCCCCCTATACGCTGACCGCGGTGGGATCTTATCGGGAGGCAGTGGGTCCGGGCGGTCTGCTTGTGCGCTCCGCAGATGGCTCGCCGACTGACCTGGGGGCAGTGGAGCTTATACTTGATGCATCGGGGTCCATGTTACAGCGCATGGATGGACGGCGTCGCATTGAGATTGCGCGTGAGGTACTGACCAAAGCGGTAGGCGAATACCTTCCAGAGGGTATTCCGCTTGCCATGCGGGTGTTTGGACACCTCGAGGCCAACAGCTGTCGTACCGATCTTGACATCGCGCTCGGGCCGCTGGTGCCCGCAACTGCCACCGGGAAACTGGCCAGCATCAACGCCAAGAATCTGGCGCGCACGCCGATCGCTGACTCATTGGGCAAGGTCGCCGAGGATCTGCGAGGCGCGAGCGGACGGAAGGTCGTATTGCTCGTTACCGATGGCGAGGAGACCTGCGACGGTGACCCGGAGACGGTTATCCAGCGGCTGTCTGAGCAGGTAGCCGACATCACCCTCAACATTGTCGGGTTTGCGATCGATAACCCGGAGCTTGAGGCGCGCTTTGCCAGATGGGCCGATCTCGGTAATGGCGAGTATTTTTCGGCGAATGACCAGGCTGGGCTTGACGCCTCGATTCGGAGCGCGCTGCGGGTTCCTTATCGTGTGTACGACAGCGCTGGTGAACTGCGTGCGACAGGCGAGCTCAACGGCGATACCGTCGAGCTTCCGCAAGGGGAATATCGCATCGTTGTCGAGCGCGCGCCCCCCGCCGTCTTTGACAACGTCGTGGTGAGAGGCGGTGCTGTCACTGAGCTCTCGCTGGAATGAAAGGGGCAGAGGAAGAGTTGGTGCCGCCGGGTTCCGTGTCCGGTGTCCGTGGTGGGGGAATTGACTAGGCGACAAACGTGGTGAATGAGTACGACTGTCGTGGTGATTTGTTGGTGAATGCATCGCGTCAGCCCTGGAAGGCGCGTTGACAGGGACGCTATGAAGCGCCCGAAGCCGGGGAGCGGGACTACGAGACTATGTCGGGAGTTGAAGTGATGGGCAGAAACAGCGTTCTTGCCGCCTGCCTGGCGGTGATGGTCTGGACATCGGGTGCCGCCGGTCAGCAGACCGCGGCAGTGGTATCGCGCAGTGACTTCGACTACCCGGCCATGGCAAAAAGCATCGATACCACCACGAAGGCACTGGAGGCCGTGCGCGAAGACATCCATCGCGATCGTTTCGCAACCGAACCGCTGCTCGACACGCTGGACTATGAGGCCGCAGCCGCAGTCAGGTTTGTGCGGGAAGACATCGTCTTCCAACCTTACGATGGTGTGTTGCGTGGTGTCGATGGCACCTTGCGAGCCGGGTCAGGCAACAGTCTGGATCAGTCCATTTTGCTGGCGTCCCTGCTGAAGTCTGCGGGGTTTGATGCACGGGTTGTGCGCGGAACGCTGGAGGAGGACGACGCGATACGTCTTTTGCGCAGCCTGAAGCCGGCGGCGTTGCCCTCATCGCTGGCCTATCTGGACAGCAGTATCTCCCGACACTTTGGGGCTGCAGCGGCAGCAGTTGGTCCCGCTACTGTGTCCGTGGGCGATTCGGCCCTGGCCGAGACATCCAGGATGCTGACGTCCGAGCTCCGCAAGGTGTTGGAACAAGGTGGCGTGACCCTGGCCCCGGTTGATGTCCAGTTGGCCTGGTTACCGATGGTGCGAAGGTATTTCTGGGTGCAATATCGTGAGGGTTCCGCGCAGGCCTGGCAGGAGGCCCATCCCGCCTTTGGCAGCGAGACGGCGCCTGAGGGGCTTGCGCCAGAGGAATATTTCGCGGAGTCAGTGCCGGAGACCTACCAGCACAAGATCACCGTTTCGGCCTGGATAGAGCAGTGGAGTGGCGGCAAGATCACGCAGCAGCGCGTCATGGCACCCTGGACCCGCCCCGTGGCAAATCTGGATGCCGCCACTATCCGCTACCGGAATGTTCCCAGCGGGTTGAATCTCCAGGATGCGGCCAACCTGGACAAGGTGCTCAACGACTCGCAGATTTTTATACCCATGTTGAATGATGTGCGCGCACCCGGTGCGATGGCATTCGACCTGCAGGGTCGCGCCATCGACCCGATGGTCATCGGTGCCTCTGGCGGCGGTATGACGGGCGTCTTCAAAACCATGGGAGATTTGATGGCAAACGCCACCGGTGGGGTGATGGCGCGGGAGGATCAGCAGCCGGTGCTGGCGCTTCACAGTATGTGGCTCGAATTCACATTCACCACCCCGGGTGGCGAGGAGTTCACCCAGCGGCGTTACCTCATTGCCCCGCGCGCAGACCACTCATCCTCCAGCCAATCCTTGCTCTGGCCATTGATCACGGACCATACCTACATGATCAACGCGGGGGGGCAACCTCTCGACTATGTGGCCGATCGCTTCCTTGCGACAGCCATCGAAAACAGCGCCTGGCAGAAGACCATCGTGCGCCACTTCCTGAATCCGGAACACCCGCTCACCGAGCCGGGTAATACGCTGCCCGTCGATTTCCCGCCACTCGCTCAGTTCTGGTTCATGGCTGATAACCCGCTCGCAGAGCGTGACCTGGTGAGCTTTCGTGCCCGGCCCGCGATGCTGGGTTTGCGACGTGGATTCCTCAATGCTGAGACCGCTTTCGCCAGCGTCGATATCGTGGCAAACGGTATGGAGCACGTGCGGGTCACAGCAACCGGTCTCGACAGTGTGCCATCCGCCGCGCTTCAGCAGGGTATCTGGGACACGGTGACTGAAACCCTGCCACAAAAAGCACTTTCAGTCGCTGCGGAGAGTTCGTCGAGTACCCTGCGCACATTTCAACTGGCTGCCGAACAGGGTATCCCCATTCGTCTGGTACGACCCGGACAGGGCGACGCGGTCGCCGGACTTGGTCTGGATGCCGGGGCAGGCGAGTTTATCAGTGCGGACTTAAGCCAGGGTTACGTGGTTTTGGTGCCCCAGCGGCTTCCGGAGGGCTCGGCCATGGCGGGCTGGTGGAGGATCAATCCGACCACGGGCGAGACGCTGGGCATGACCGGGGATGGGCGCGGTCAGGACCTGGTGGAATACCTGACTGAGGTGACGGGTATCGCATTCAACATGGTGCAGGCGCTGCAGGCACTGAAGGACTGTGACAAACAGGCGAATGATGTTGCCAAGATGTGCTGCCTGGTGGAAGCCAACATCAACAATGTTGCGGGGCTGGGCTTCGGTGGGTTTATGGGGGCGGCGGTTGGGACCGCAGGCGGCGCATTGTTCGATATCGTCAATTACGGCACGTCCCTGGCAACCGAGGCAGCCTTCGGCCAGGCCCAGGGTCTGATGCCCCAGGCCAAGCTCGGTTGCGACAAGATGGCTGCGACCGCGTGGTGATGTGGCGGGCAACCATTCACGAGTCCGGAAGCGATGAGCACCCGCAATGGATCAGCCCCGCAGGGTGATTGAATTGACCATGGCGTCGATCGCGTTTTGCACATCCGGTTGGCTTTCGAGGGCATAGCCCTGCAGTTCGATGGACATGCCGTCGTGGCCAAGCCAGACCTGTCGCAGCATCGCCGGAGCTGATAAGGCCTCCACGTTCCTGACCTCTTTGCCGGGCATACGGCGAATGACGCTGAAGCCCCGGAACCGGCCAATCTGCAGATCGGGATCGCTGCTGAGGATTTCTGCGCCGGTGATCTTGGTGAACGGGTCGTTCAGGATGGCGTCCAGAGTGGTCTCCAGTGGTCGATTGTGGATTGTCAGGTCCAGTCCGGCCTCTGGCGCTCCGCGTACAGACAGGAAATTCCAGTCGCCGGGATCACCATAGGGGCGTTCGGGGCCATCACGGATTATCCGCGGCAGTACTTTCACACCGAATATGCGCAGCGGGCCGTCGTGGCGGTTCTTGATGGTCACTTTCCAGTCCGGCAGGACATCGAGACCAAGGCCGCTACCTGGATGGTTGACCCGCAGTACGCCGGCAGGCGGTGGCGCTGCCTCCCCTGGGGCAGGCGTCGCCACCGACTTCATCTGCTCGGCGAAGGCTGCAGCGCTGGCCGAGGCACGTTCGGAAAACGATTGCCGCCAGCTTTCGATGCGTGCCCTGGTGGCCTGTGGATCGCTCTGTCCATGAAAGCCGACCAGAATCCCGTCAGGCCCGCGCTCTGTTCCTGGACTGCCGTTGAGGTTGCGTTTGATCAGTTTCAGCCAGTAGACAGTATCTCCCTTGATCCTCAGGTCGAAACGGTCGAGTTGTTCGGGTGTAACGGACCGGATCACCTTGCCGTTCAGAACGGACAGCAGCCGACGGTCAGTAATCGCATAAGCCCACAATGCCGCGCGTCTGCTCCAACGGGTTATAAGTAGTAACAGACCGGTGCCTGCTGCCGCCGCCGCGGGTGCATATCTGGATGCCTCCGGCAGCTGGGGAGCAATGACGCCACTGGCGAGTGATATCCCCAGGACGATCAGCGAGAGCCCTCCCGCGATCTGCCTGGGTCCAAAGAAGCTCCCCGGTCTGGGCTGATTCTGCCAGAGGACCGATTCACCGGGCTCGAGATGGGGCACAAGGCGCGGGTTGATTTCTGCCGGGCTGACTGGAGCATGCTGCATTGGCTGCGAACCTTTCCTGTTGATTGTATCCCGTCCCGCGAGGTGTTTTCAGAATAGCACGGAGTCCGGGAAATTTCGCCGGATCACCCACCCGGCCAGCGCAGAGCGCCTGACCGGGTTGCGGCGCGAAGTCCTTGCCGTGTCCGTCTGGAATATCCGTGGTTGTACTGTTTGATGAACAGCAGGTCACCTCGGGGGCGAGCAGGGCAAGAAAATGGATCAGTCAGGGTTTCAGGTGTTTCAGAACAGGGCGGGTGGGACCCTCGCAAAGTGAGCGTTGGCCGGTGAAGCCGGTGTCGCAGCGAGCGGGTGGATGGACGCCGGTGGCAAGGTTTGGAGGTTTGATTGAAGGCCTCGGGCCACTGTAGTAGCGTTCTCGATAGTCGGCGCCCGGCACCGTTGATAGGCATCGAGTGATGGGGGATTCGTCGGTGATGTTCTGGACTGTATCGTCAGGAACGGCAGGTGGGAATTGGATGTGATGCCGGATGGCGCTGGCTGCTGTTCTGGTGTTCTCCAGGTTCGTCCAGCACGTGGTGAGGCAGCCTGTCTGCACCTCACTCAAGCAATGGGAGAGGCGGTCTGTGTCGATGCATGTAAGGGTGCTTGCCTGGGTTTTCGTGCTGATCTCGATGGGTGCCTGCGCTGTATTGCCAGAAAACAGCAATCAGAAGCCATCGACGATGTTTGCTGATACGCAGGGCACAACGCTTGGCAGAGCCTTTCTTGAGCAGCGTGAATCGCATCCAGAGCGCTCTGGTTTTCTCTTGCTGAAGAACGGGCTCGATGCACTGGTGGCCCGCGCCGCATTGGCGCGGGCAGCTGAGCGGAGTCTCGATGCGCAGTATTACCTCCTGCATGACGATCTGACCGGGCGTCTGTTCTTACGAGAGTTGCTCATGGCAGCAGATCGCGGTGTGCGTGTACGCCTTTTGCTGGATGACATGGGGCTTCAGGGCCGAGAGGCGGACAAAGCGACGCTCGCTACGCATCCAAATATCGAGGTGCGCATCTTTAATCCATTCGCGCGCAACGTAAGCCGGCTTCCACAGTTTTTCACGCGCTTCGGCCGGGTTACCCGCCGCATGCACAACAAGACGTTCACGGCTGATGGGCAGGTTACCGTGCTGGGTGGGCGCAATATTGGTGATGAGTACTTCGAGGCCAATGCGGCGCTTGAATTTGGCGACCTGGATGTGCTCGCTATCGGGGATGTGGCGCGTGACGTGTCTCTATCGTTCGATGCCTACTGGAATCACCCGCTGGCCTATCCGGCCTCCAGCCTGCTGGACGGTTCGCATGAAGATCAGTCCATAGAGACCTTGCGCTCCCGGTACGGACTTTTGATTAGCGATGCGCGTAACGCCCCGTACTTCCGCGCGCTGGAGAATTCACCGCTGGCTGCGAAACTGGTCGAGGGGGAGCTTCCGTTGCTGTGGGGGACGGCCGATGTGGTCGTTGACTATCCCGAAAAGCTGGCCGTCCCACGTGACCGGAACGACCTGCATCTAACCAAGGCGCTCGCTCCCTACTTTCGGGAGCTCTCGCAGGAGCTGACGATTTTTTCGCCCTACTTTGTGCCAGGAAAAGAGGGCGTAGAATTTTTTACTACTCTGGTAAAACGCGGTGTTCGCGTTCGCATACTTACCAACTCACTGGCATCGACTGATGTGCTTGCTGTCCATGCCGGGTATGCGCGACATCGACGTGCACTGTTGCGCGCGGGTGTGGAAATCTATGAGATGAACCGGCAACAGACAAGCGGGTCAGGGGTGAGCAGCAGCCAGGTGTTGGGAAGGTCCAAAGCCAGTCTGCATGCCAAATCCTTTGTGATCGATCGCCGTTGGGTGTTTATAGGTTCACTCAATCTAGACCCTCGCTCGGTGGTAGAGAATTCGGAGGTGGGTGTGGTGATAGATACGCCAGAGATTGCCGAGTCGATGGCGCAGTGGTTTGATCAGGACATCCAGCGGGTCGCTTTTAAAGTCACACTTGAAGGTGACGGGCATGAGGAAGAGCTGCGGTGGAGCGGTTACGACGGCGAAGTGTGGCAGGAATTCGACGTAGAACCGCATTCGAGTTTCTGGCAACGGAGCACGGTGAACCTCCTGCGGCTGCTACCGGTAGATTCGCAATTGTGAGGCCCTGCCGATCATTGCTAGTCACTTCTATGTTCCGCATGGTGTTGATCAGGGATGTTTGCGTGTATAACGGGCAGGATGACAGGCAGATGCCCCCCTGAGATGTGAACCCTACAACGCATATCTGCGAATAAAGTGCACCGGTCCAATGCGGCATAGGCAAGGACCAGAACGACTGCTGGTGGCTGCCGGACAGTCACGGATAGGCCACAGCAGTCGTCTCGGCAAACGCGATGGTGCTCCTACTTGCTAACAAAATGTCATTCAAGCGACATAGGTCAAATCTTTTGAGCGTGAACTGTGGTAAGATGCGCGCATTCCAGACTGTGCCCGCTATCAACCGCATTTGAGTCAGAGATCATGAACGCAACCCGCCATCAGCGCAGCCGCCTTACCCGGTCGCGTGCCTGCCCTCGTCCTGTCAAACGCTCCCGGAGCTGGATTGCACGCGCCGGTTTGGGTGGCCTGCTGCTCGCGAGTCACAGCAGCCTTGCCAGTGCAGCTGAATCGGGAGTGGCATCCTCGGGCTTCACCCAGCACCCGGTGGGCTACCTGGCGCTGGCCATCTTCGCCATCGCCTACGCCTTTGTGATGCTGGAGGAGAAGCTGCACCTGCGCAAGTCCAAGCCTGTGCTACTGGCCGCCGGTCTCATCTGGTTTCTTGTGGCCGGTTTTGCCGCCCTGAATGGCGATACGGAAAGCGCCAACGCCGCGTTGAAGCACAATCTGCTGGAATATGCGGAGCTGCTGTTGTTTCTGCTGGTGGCGATGACCTACATCAATGCGATGGAGGAACGCCAGTTGTTCGATGCGTTGCGCAGCTGGCTGGTCAGCAAGGGGTTCAGTTACCTGAGCCTGTTCTGGATTACCGGTTTGCTGGCATTCTTCATATCGCCGGTGGCGGACAACCTCACCACGGCGCTGTTGATGTGCGCGGTGTTGATGAAGGTGGGTGAGGACAGTCCGCGCTTCATTAGTCTGGGTTGTATCAACATTGTGATTGCCGCCAACGCGGGGGGAGCGTTTTCGCCCTTCGGTGACATCACCACGCTCATGGTCTGGCAGAAGGGCGCCGTGGAGTTCACCGAATTCTTCAGGCTCTTCATACCCTCCGCGGTAAACTTCCTGGTGCCGGCCCTGGTTATGAGCTTTGCGGTACCGCGCCAGCCGCCGCGAGACGCCACGGAGCCTGTGATCATGAAGCGCGGTGCGCGGCGTACGGTAGTGCTGTTCCTGTTGACGATCACCACCGCGGTTTTGGGGCACAATTTCCTGCACCTGCCCGCCGTGGTCGGGATGATGATGGGGCTCGCTTACTTGCAACTGCTGGGCTATTACCTGCGTCGCAGTTTCGCGCGCGGCGTTGCCAGGGAGCGGTCCTGGGCTGAAGCGACACAGAACACGCGTTTGCTGGAACGGCTGGACAAGGCGGTGCCCTTTGATGTGTTCAACCCGATGGCGCGAACCGAGTGGGACACCCTGCTGTTCTTCTACGGCGTGGTGCTCTGTGTGGGCGGCTTGGGCTATATCGGCTACCTCTCGGAAGTGTCCGAGATGCTTTATGCGGACTGGAGTGCGACCGGCGCCAATATTGCGGTGGGCTTCATGTCCGCAGTGGTCGACAACATTCCGGTCATGTTCGCCGTGCTGTCCATGGAGCCCGAGATGTCACAGGGCCAGTGGCTGCTGGTCACATTGACGGCCGGTGTTGGTGGCTCCATGTTATCGATTGGATCTGCAGCGGGCGTTGCGCTGATGGGGCAGGCCCGTGGCTATTACACGCTTGTGTCGCACCTGCGGTGGACACCGGTCATTATGGTTGGCTACCTGACTTCAATTGCCACACACATGTGGCTGAACGCGGACCTGTTCTGAATAGGACTGGCCTCGATCGTCCGCCTGGCGTGTTGTCGTCGGCTTCAGCGTCACGACATGGCCGTTCACCCGTGAATGCGCGCCACGCGATCAAGGTGACCGGCAGTACGATCCGGGTGCCTATTGCGACAAGGTCCAGGGCACTCATGTCGGTGTGGCGTCTGGAAAGCGTATGGCTCTGACCCGGACCTTGAAGAAAGGAAAATAGGCGGCCGTACCGTAGTGATTGCCCGCGATCACGCAGGTCGGCAGACGGTAGCCTGCAAACTCCCGAAACTCGGACAGGTCGCCGCCGAACGGCTGTAGTTGATAGTGACGCTGCGGGTTTGCATCGCTCCAGCGCTGGAACAGGACGCGCACTGGCGCACCTTCCGCATTCACGTGCATATCGACAGCTTGTTCCAGCACGCCGTGGCGCACGGTTACCCGCGCGCAGTCATCGCTCAGCGCCGCCCAGGAAACGCCGTTGCCGGGAAGCAGGCTGGCAGGCGCCCACAGGACAGCGTCGGCCACCAGTCGGCCAAAGGATGAGCGAAGATGGTCAGGCCCCGTTGCGCGGACCACGGGTATCAGGTTCCACAGCCAGAAGCGTGTCCACGATTTCCCGGGTAGCGCGCCGTCGGAGCCGCTGATGGCGCCGGACGTCATCGACCACATGAAGCCATGCGGAGAGGCCAGAATCTGGCGCGCCTGCAGGGGGCGGTACTTGGGCGCATCCTGCGTACCCAGGCCGATGTCACCCGCCATGTCGACGTCGACCACGGTGGCTAACGGTGTGCCGACTTTGATGGTGTAGTGGAAGTAGCGTTGTGCAGGCTCCGGCAGGCCGTCAACCATAGCGGCCTGGAAGACTTGGCGGGTACCGGCGTGCAGCGCAATCAGGCGTCGCCACACTGCCTCCTCGCGGCGCCGGTCCCATTGTCTCCAACCGGCCAGCGTCGCGAGCAATACGGCCAGCGCTGTCAGGAAGTAACCAAGCGATAGCATTCGGTCCTCCATGCACATTGGTCTCCGGAGCGCTATGACATCCCGGTCGACGGCCCTCCGTGTCCGATGCGCGGCGCAACGTGTTCAACAGTGACCGAACGCCGCGCCGCCTTCACCTGATTGATAAAAAGCTATCACACGGAGCGCACAGTGCCGGTGCGTACAGCCCTGCTGACGACACGACACGCATCCGCAGACCACTACGGCGTTACGAGGTATTTCTCGCCCGTGCGCATGGCGCGGTAATCCATTGCCGCGTCTTTTTCCAGCATCTGTTCCAGCGTGACCCGTTCCTTGTAGTGGCTGGCGAAGGTGGTGGTCAAATTGTCGAGGACGCGTTTGCGCATACGCAGCACCGTTTCCATTCCGGCTTTTTGCAGGAAGGGGAACAGCAACCAGCCCGAGAGGGTGAACCCGAAGCCGTAGGAAGGAGTCAGTATGGTGGCGCCGAGGTCGAGACGTCCGTAGATGTACATCTTCTTTTCCTGGTCGGAACCGTAGCGGCTGAACTCCGTCATTTTAGCCACGGCGACTTGTTCCATCGCCTTGAAGACGTTGTCGGAGTTATTGCCGCCACCAATTGGGTCGAAACCGAGGTAGGCGCCGGTTTGCTCGATCGCCGAGCGCAGTTGTGCCATGTAGTCAGCATCCGACGAGTTGACCACGTATTCCGCCCCCAGCCCCTTGAGCAGGTCCACCTGCTCCTGTTTCCGCACGATGTTGACCAGATCCAGCTTGTCCTCAAGGCATATCCGCTGCAGCATCTGGCCCAGGTTGGAGGCGGCCGCCAGGTGCACCATCGCTGTGTGCCCCTCCATTTTTGCCGTCTCGACAAAACCGAGGGCGGTCATTGGATTGACGAACGCCGATGCGCCCTGCTCGCATGAGTTCTCCCCCAGTGGCAGACACATCTTGGCATCGGCGATGGCATATTCAGAGAAGGCACTGCCGGGGACGCAGGCAACCCGCTGGCCGAGCAGCGCCTTGGCCGCCGGGCTGTCTCCGGTTGCCACCACGGTGCCAGCGCCCTCATTGCCTACCGGCATGCGCTGACCGTGGCGCCCTTTGGAGCCGCTGAGGAACGGTTCCGGCATTTTCGCCACGATCTTCCCCGGGGAATACTCGGCGTTCTCCAGATCCGCCGCGCTGAACAGCAGCGCGAGGTCCGATGGGTTGATCGGCGCGGCTTCCATCCGGACCAGCACCTGATCGCCCTTGGGTTCCGGGAAGGTGCTGGTGGCAACTTCCACCGTCAGGGTGCCGTTCTTCTCCAAGGTGGTGAAAACCTGCTTTCCGGTTGTGCTCATCGCTGCTCTCCTGGTCGTGTATTTGATGGGTTTGGCGAGGGGGCTGGCCGCGCCAAACCAGGCCGCCTAGCCTACCACGGAATTGACGGGATGATGCTCAGGGCGCGTGCGGCGGCGGCTGCAAACCCGGCCACGACGCCCTTGAGCGGTGTGCAGGTAGCGCAATCACCCGTTTGTACTAGGAGCCCGGTGCGTGCAGGCGTTAAGCTTGTGGCTGTTTTTTTCATCCACACAGGGGAAAAGCGTCATGGCAAGATTGGAAGGCAAAGTCGCCATTGTCACCGGGGCCGCCCGGGGTATGGGGGAGGCCACCGCACGGCTGTTGGTGGAGCAGGGCGCCTGCGTGGTGTTGGGGGATGTTCTGGATGAGCCCGGCCGCAAGGTGGCCGAAGAACTTGGCGAGAAGGCGGCGTATGTTCACCTGGACGTCACCGACAAGGCGCAATGGCAGGCTGCAGTCGAAGCCAGTAAGCAGTTCGGCGCGCTCAATGTGCTGGTCAACAACGCGGCGATCCTGATCCACAAGACCATCATGGATACCACCGAAGCCGAGTTCATGGCGGTTGCCCGGGTCAACCAGTTGGGCGTGTTTCTCGGCATGCAGTCGGTGTTTCCCAGCATGAAGGCGGGCGGCGGTGGCTCCATTATCAACATCTCGTCGATCGACGGCTTCCAGGCGAAGAACTCCCTGGTGGCCTATGCGGCCAGCAAGTGGGCGGTGCGCGGCATGACCAAAACCGCCGCCCTGGAGATGGGCAAGTACAACATCCGGGTCAACAGCGTGCATCCCGGAGGGATCTACACCGATATGCACGGCAAGGACTTCATGACCCGCGAGCAGGCAGATGCCACCTACGCAAACCAGGCCCTGCCGCGCGTCGGGATGCCCAGCGAAGTGGCCGCAGTCACTGTGTTCCTCGCCGGGGATGAGGCCAGCTTCAGCACCGGTTCGGAGTTCATGGCCGACGGTGGCTGGCACGCAGGCAGCGTGTTCACGGCCCTGCCCCAGTTGTAGGGTGCGCGCGCCAGCCGCCCGTCGGGTTGCGGCGTGCTAGCGGATTTCGAAGCGGAACCCGGCGTAGAGCGCCCGCTCCTGCGCCGGTTCGATACCGTCTGAGCGCACCCGGCTATAGTAATCCTGATCCAGCAGGTTGTTGACGCCGCCGTACAGGGTCCAGCGGTCACGGTGGCGGTACTCGATGCTGAAGTCCAGCACTTCGTAGGCCGGTATTTCTCCGTCAATTCTGCCGGCACCCGTGCCGCTTGCGAGGTTGGAGTCCTGCCAGTATTGCTCGCCGACCAGACTGGCAGTGAGCGCCGCATTCCATGGCCCACGGTCAACGATAAAGCCGGTGCGAATCAGGTAGTCGGGTGCAAACGCGGTGCTGTTGCCGATCAGGTCAGCCTCCAGGCTGCGGGTGATTTCGGTGTCGAGGAGCGAGCCGTTGGCGAACAGCTTGAAAGTATAGGCGGCATCGGCAACCAGGTTGTACTCCACACCGAATTCAATGCCCTGATGCCGGGAGTCGCCACTGTTGACGCGCTCCACATCGCTGATGTTGACCTGAATTTGTTCGATCTTGCCCTCGAAATCGATGCGAAACAGGCTCAGGTCGAACAGCAGCCCGTCGCGCGGCTCGCTGCGGTAACCGATCTCATAGTTGACGGCACGCGAGATATCCGGGTTGTTGCTCCCCGCCAGTTCCGAGGACGGGTTGATCAGGTCATCAAACCGCTGTGGGCGGTAGGACTCCGAGATATTGGCGTACAGCTCGGCGTGCTCGCCTGACTGGTACATCAGCCCCAGACCAAAGAGCGCCTCGTGATCCGTTCTGTCAGTGTCGATGGCATCACGATTCAGGCCTGGATTCTTCACTGTTTCACGCAGGTCGTAGTTGATGCGCTCCAGGCGCAGCGTGGGCACCACGCTCAGCTTGCCCAAGCGAAACAGGTTCTCGAAAAACAGCGCGTTGTAGGTGATCACACGGTCCTGGCTGAAGGCCAGGTCCTCCGGATTCTGCGCACTGGATCGGATGTCATCGCTGACGTGACGCGTGCGCGGGCTGTCGCCGAGATACGCGGTTGTGCCGGCGGTGAGTACGTTGTTCTCACCCCAGGACAGGGCGTAGCGCAGGTCAAAGGCGTAGTTGGCAAACTCCTGCTCGTCAATCGCCGTGGTCTCAGGCTCATTGGCCGGGTCCGTGAACATGGCCGAACGGCGGCTCAGACGATCCATGGAGGAGTACCAGGCGCTGGCATCCAGAGTGGATGACTCGCTGATCTGCTGCGCATACGTCAGTGTGGCGATAACCTGGTCAATCTCGATTCGGTTAAAGGGCGATTTCACCAGGTCGCGATTGGTGGCGTATTCCTGGGAGGTCAGCCGGCCCGCCTCGCCGGAGTCGGACTGGTACAGATCCAGGTCGAACCCCAGGCGGATGTCCTGAAGGCCCTCCCAGGCGATGCCCAGGTAGCCGGCATTGACGCGGTAGTCCTCATTGGTTCGAGGCCCGTCGGCGCTGCGATGGTCGAACGAGGCCAGGACGCCGATGTCGCCCTGGGACCAGTTCACTTCGTTATAGGTGCTGTACAAACCATCACTGCCCGTTGCCTGGTCCGTGCTGAAGGCAGTTTCGGCATCGGCATCCGCGCGCCGTGTCACCAGGTTGAGTACCGGTCCGACCTGTGGCCCATACAGCAGGCCGCCACCGCCGCGCACGAACTCAATGCGTTCGACCCGCTGGGCGGCGGGCATATAGTAGATCGTCGGATAGCCGAACAGGTCAGCCGCGAGGGGTATGTTGTTCTGGAAAAAGGCGACGTATTCCGACTCGTGAGGGTTGCCCAGACCACGGTAGTTGATGTTGTAGATACTGGGGATTTTCTGGTCGGATACGAACAGGCCGGGCAGTCGCGAGAACATTTGCCGCAGGTTTGGTTCGACAAACACGGGCTGCTCGCCGAGGTCGACAAGGCTGGTTTTCTTGCCCTCGAAGATCTTGCCGTCCTGCAGGGCAGGGAGGGTGCCGGAGACCCTGGCGTCAGTCGGTAGCCCGTAGACGTTGACGACTTCCAGGGTGTCCGGGTCTGTGGCGGCGGAGAACACGGTGAACGAACAGGTACCCAGCAGAAGGCCCGCTGCAAAACGCGCTGTGAACATTGCGATATCACTCTCTGATGCGAACGAAAATGAGAATGATTATATTTAAAATAAAGCGCAACGCAATGGGGCGTTGCGCCCCCTGCAGTCGTGATACCTATCGGTGCCCCGGTATGTTCCGCCTCAGGTCATTGCGGAGACCATTGACTCAATCTCCTCCTGGTGCTCTGTGAGCAGCGTGTGCAGCTTGCCTGCATCCATGCGCATGCGCGCCAGCGAATCCAGGTCGCCCAGTTGCTTTGCGGCATCCACACCGGCGCGGGCAATGATATTGGCGACCAGCAGCAGGTCACTGAGATCCGCTTGCTCAAGACGGTTTTTTTCCTTCACCTCTTGCTCGTCAACCGCAATGGCGATGGTGTCAGGAAACCGCCATGACTCCACAATTGCTCGGGCAACGCCGGTATGCCACTGGTTCAGCAGCGTCCGCAATGCGGCGCGGTCGGTAAACAGGTCGGGGTGATCAGAGGATTTGGTGAAAATGTAGAACTTGCCCACCGAACTCAGCAGCCCGGCCAGCATCGCCTCGTCCGGCTTGCTGACGCTGCGCACGTTTTTGGCAAGCAGGTAGGCAATTGACGCTACCCGAACGCTCATGCGGCGCAATTCATTCAACTCGCCGAAGCAGGCGCTGCCGGGGGGCACTTTGAACGCTTCACGTGCCGCAAACGAGGTCGCCGCGTTCTGCACCATGGTCATACCCACGCGCGAGATGGCCGTGGGTATGTCGGTAACTTCAATGGGCCCGCGCCGCACCATCGCGGAATTGGCCATGCGCATCAGCCGCGCCGCGAGCGCAGGCTCTTTGGCGATGATGGCGGCGAGTGCCCGGTTATCCGCCGCGGGGTCCTGAATGCATTCGCGCACCTTGACGGCGGTGTCGGGAAACGGCGGCAGGTCGAACTCGCCCTTTTGCAGTTCAGAACCCAGCTGCTTGACGAACGCGAGCGCGGCGAGGTCGATGGGGGAAGGCCCCGCAGGTTGCGCTGCGGCGTCCTCGGGTTCCTTGAAGGGGTTGACGTGTTTTGAGGAGGTTTGTTTTATGTCGTTATTCATTGCAGGCGCCCTGAGTCATGCTTAACCGTGTTTTTGTAGAGTATAAGATAAAACACGACGGTTCAGTGACGGTGAAAGTGAGTTCATTGCGGGCAGGGACGTATGTCAGGATCGCTCGGCGAGTGGTGGGTTTTTTGCTTGAAATGTGTCCATATGTCCAATAATATGGACAAATGAACATCGACAAGGCGTCAATCGTATTCAACGCACTCTCACAGGAAACGCGGCTGCGCGCTTTCCGCTTGTTGGTGCAGGCGGGACCGACGGGGCTTGCCGCTGGCGCGCTGAGTGAAGCCCTGGGCACGCCGCACAATACGCTGTCCTTCCATCTCAATCATCTCTCACAGGCGGGCATTGTCTCCTCGCGGCGGGAAGGGCGCTCGATTATCTACAGTGCGGACTTTCAGGCCACACATGAGCTCATCACCTTCCTGGTGAAAGACTGCTGCAGTGCGGACTTCGCGACCATTCGCGAGGACAGTACATCCGCCTGTTCCATTATTGAGCTGGCACAGTGCTGTGACCCGCCATCTCCAGACCCGTTATGACAGCGTGCAGGCCACAGCTGAGTGGGTCGATCGGCGGCGTTCATGCGAGTTTTGGTGATATTCCTGAAAGGTTAGTTGTATGAGTAAGGTGCTTGTTCTCTGTACGGGCAATTCCTGCCGATCCATTATGGCTGAGGCCATGATCAATCAGCTGGGGGAGGGGCGATATACCGCCGTCAGCGCCGGCAGTGAGCCAGCGGGTTACGTGCACCCGGGTTCTATCGCGGCCCTCCAGCGCCACGGCTTCAGGGTGGGGGAACCCCGCAGCAAGTCATGGGATGAGTTCGCCGATCAGGCGTTCGATATCGTCATCACGGTCTGCGACCGCGCCGCGACGGAAAGCTGTCCGGTGTTTATCGGGAATGTGGCAAAGAAACACTGGAGCACACCGGATCCTGCCAGCGTTCAGGGGAGCGAGGAGGAGGTGGCTAAAGCATTTGACAATGCCCTCACCCTGCTGAGGGACCGCATAGAGAAGGAACTACCATGAGCAGTGTCAACACATCGACCATGGGCTTGTTCGAGCGCTACCTGTCGCTCTGGGTCGCGCTCTGCATCGCGGTTGGCATCGCCGCCGGCGTCGCCCGTCCCGGTGCCTTTGCTGCAATAGCTGCCTTTGAGTATGCGAACGTGAATCTCGTGGTGGCCGTCTTTATCTGGGTGATGATCTTCCCCATGATGGTGAATGTCGATTTCGCCTCGCTGCGCGATGTAGGCAAGCGCCCCAAAGGCCTGTGCATCACGCTCGTCGTCAACTGGATCGTCAAGCCATTCACGATGGCTGCCCTGGGGATTTTCTTTTTTGAGTCTGTGTTTGCCGGTCTTGTGGACCCGCAAACGGCCCAGGAATATATTGCCGGGATGATACTGCTCGGTGTCGCACCCTGTACGGCGATGGTGTTTGTCTGGAGTCAGCTGGTGCGGGGCGATGCCAACTACACGCTGGTGCAGGTGTCGATCAACGACCTGATCATGGTGTTCGCCTTTGCACCACTGGCCGCCTTGCTGCTGGGCGTGACCGACATCGTTGTGCCCTGGGATACGCTGCTGCTCTCGGTAGTGCTGTATGTTGTTGTGCCGCTAGTCGCGGGTTACTTCACACGCAGCATGCTTGATGGCGGCGGCAGCGATGAACGTATCAGTGCCTTCACTGCAAGACTGAAACCCTTATCGATTATCGGGTTACTGGCAACCGTCGTCCTGTTGTTCGGCTTTCAGGCACAGACGATTCTGGACAAGCCACTGGTGATTGCGCTGATTGCGGTACCCCTGCTGATTCAAAGCTACGGGATCTTTTTCATCGCCTACGGCTGGGCTTACCTGTGGCGTGTGCCTTTCACCACAGCAGCGCCTGCCGCCCTGATTGGCACGTCGAACTTCTTCGAGCTGGCGGTTGCGGTGGCGATCAGTCTGTTTGGGCTGTACTCGGGTGCTGCGTTGGCGACTGTGGTGGGTGTGCTGGTGGAAGTGCCGGTCATGCTGTCGCTGGTCGCGCTGGCAAACCGTACGCGTGGTTATTTCGCCTAGTTGGATCAAGGGTTCCCGTTGCCGTGAGCGCTGCCCCCCCGCGGGCAGGTGTCAAACCCGGCTTCTGCCGGCCTCTCTCAGCTGATCGACAATTCGTTGGTCTCTGCCGTAGACATCCCGCCGGAACACCACGTCATCACCAACCGCGAATGCGGTGAAGTAGACAAGGTAAACCGGTATCGGATCGTTCAGGTAAGCCGTTGTGGTTTCGCCGGATTCAAACAGTCGATCTACCTGCGTCAGGTAGTTGCTCTTGTCGTGGTTCAACACCCACTCGATAAGCTTGCGTGGCTCAGCGAGGCGAATGCAGCCGGAGGAGAAGGTGCGCTCGGATTTCCTGAAGAGCGCCTTGTCGGGCGTGTCGTGCAGATACACGCTGTGTTGATTCGGCAGCATGAACTTTACCTTGCCGAGGGCATTGTGGTCGCCCGGGAGCTGGCGCAGGGTGAACTGCCCGGGCCGTACCGTCTGCCAGTCCACTTCGGTCACAGGAACGAAATCCTGGCTGCCAGTCAGTCGTGCCTGGTAGCCTGCCGCTGCCAGCGGGGCCGGATCCTGCCGCAGCAGCGGCAGTTTGTCCTTGACGGCGATGCTGTAGGGAACATTCCAGTAGGGAAAAAACACCAGATACTGCATATCTTCGGTAAAGATCGGGGTTTCGCGGTAGGGGCGACCGACAATGATGTCCATTGTCAGCGCCTCCGTGTTGTTTTCGATGACCCGCATCTGGAATGCCGCGATATTTACCCGGATATAGGTTGAGGGGGTGTCTCGTGGCAGCCATCGCCAGCGCTCGAGGTTGGCATCCAGACGATCAATCCATGAGAATCGCGTGGCATTGAGAACCTCCAGGGTGGCGTTGCCCACGATGCCGTCTGCCTCAAGCCCCGCCCCCTGCTGAAACGTGACAACGGCCTGCCTGAGTTGTTCATCGAACGTGCCGGAATGCTCGCCAGGCCCCAGCAGCCTTTCCTGTAGCTGAGCGATCCGCGGGCCGCTGGCGCCGGGTTTCAGTGCAGGGCCGCCATCCACAGGGCGGCTTGTGGTGTCTGCTGCGGTGGACAGTTCTGCGCGCTTTGTCACCAGCGCCCAATATTCCGGGGTTTGCGGCCACAGGGCATGCAGCAGGTCACTGAGCCCCTTACCCTCTTCTACCAGTTGCTGTAGCAGAGCTCTGGGATCAATGGACTCACGTTCCAGATACCACTGGTCGTCCACCTGTGCCACGGCCCCGCGGTAGCGGTCTCGCACCTGCGACAGGAAGGCATCGGTGTACAGTACATCCAGCTGTGTTTCCGGCAGGGTGCCCGCCAGCAGTTCATCGTAGTGGTAGCGATGCAGCGCAAGGCCGTGGTCAGCGGAGCGCAGTATCTCGCGCTGCAGGTCTGTGCGCAGCGAGGCCAATGGCCCATCGGCGAACCACAGGGGCTGGTACTGGTAGTCGCCATAAATGGCCGAGAGGTCGTCGGTATTGCGTACCGATGAGGTGGCGCTTGCGTGATTGCCACCGTTCAGGTTTTCAATTTCCAGGCGTAGGAGATCACTGTTTGCGGCGAACCCCAGGCGGGTAACGCAAACAAGCACCAGCGAGAGCAAGAGCTGCGTTTTCAGGTGGTTTCCCAGTAGTGGCCTCATACGCTTACGATACCATACTCAGGCCTTTTTCTGGGCGGCGGGGTGTCTGCCAGACTGGTCAAGGTGGCGATTTCCGTGGACGATTGCTACGGGAGGTCTGTTGGCAATGAAATAGCCAGTCTCGTCCTCGATGTCGCGTTGGGGGGAGGCGGGCGGGCACGGTGTTTACACGCACTTTGGGCTGGCGCGCCAGGGCCGGACTCTCATGCGGCCTGGATCATCCGGTGGGGCGCTGCTCTATGCGCACACCGTCTGCAAGGCTTGACCCCGGATACAGGACGATTGTATCGCCCGCTTGCAGGCCTTCCAGTGCCTCCGCGTCAACACCGTTGTTGCGACCAATCCTGACCGGGGTCAGGCGGGCTTTGCCGCCCTGCTCGCGGAATACGGCCCAGTCGCTGTCGTGCCTGAACAGCGCGCTTGCTGGCACTTGGAGGATATCCTCGGCCTGCCAGATGATTATCCTTGCTTCGACGCGGTAGCCGTGGCCCAGTGCGCGGCGCGCGTCTGCCGGCTCTGTGAACTGCACGATTGTATTCACACGCTGTTCTTCCACGCCCAGCGCAGAAAACTTGGTGAAGCCCAGTGGCTCCACGCGCTTGACGATGCCGTGCAACGTCGCCGGTCCGCCCCAATCCTCGAGGATAACTGGATCCCCCGGGGACACTTTCACGGCGTCCGTTGACAGCAGTTCCACCACCACTTCGAGGTCGTTCTCGATATTGCCAATCTCGAGAATGGCGGTGCCGGCCGGCAGGGTTGTTGCGCTTTCCTGCAGTACGCGCAACACGCGACCTGTTACCGGGGCGTACAGGGGAATCGACTCGCGCTGCTTGAGCATCGCCTCCGCGGGCGCATCTGCATCCTGAAAGCTGATCAGGCTTGCTCGCGCGTTGGCGAGCTGTGCTTCGCGCATTCCGATGGCGGCCTCCGCTGTACCCAGCACCGCCTCGGCACTGCGTGCTGAGCGCACCGCGCGGTCCAGCTCTGCCTCGCTGACCATGGCATTTTCGCGCAGACGACGTACGCGCTCGAGGTCGGTCTTAGCGAGGTCGCTGTCGGCAACGGCCTTGTTCAGCTCTGCGCGTGCCAGTCGCAAGGCGGCCTCGGCGGCGGCAACTTCAGTCAGGGCCTGCTCCCGGGTACGTATGTTCAGTGCCTCAGGGTTGCTGGGCAGCATTTGCGCCACGACGGTCTGGTTGTGCACCACCGCATCGCCGGGCAGGACCTCGACGCGCTGCAGACGACCTGCCACTGGGGTCGCCAGCACGTAGGTATCGTGCACGCGGGTGCGTCCCTCTTCGTCAATCGTTACCGTCATTGTTCCGCGGCCGACCGTAGCCATATCCACGAGCAGTGGGCGCGGCCAGAAGGCGAAAATCAGCGTGGCCGCAACGATCATGATGGATGTGAGGCTGATGATTATTCTGGAGTGCTTTCTGGCCATGATGCTATTCCCGTGCCTTGAGTGCCAATACCAGATCGGTGCGGTCCAGATCCCGTTTCACCAGCCAGCCTGACAGCGTGGCTGCGGCTATGACGGCAAGCGCTGCTGCGCCGTAGCCGACCGGCTGAACCGTGGCCGGAATCTGGTAAAGGTCAGTGCTGAAACCCGCCGCTACCGCGAACGACAGGTAGTAGCCCAGCACCGCGCCCAGTGGCAAGGCAGCCAGTGTAACGAGTGCGAGTTCACCGAGCAGCACAAAGGCGGCTTCACTGCGCGAAAAACCGATGACGCGCAAACTGGCCAGGTCCCGGGCGCGCTCGGCGTAGGCGATGCGGGCTGCATTGTAGACGATACCGAAGGTAATGATGCCGGCCACAGCCATCATGATGTAGCGCATGGCGCCCGCGCCCCTGTCCATTTGGGTTTGCAGCGCGGTCCTCGCGTCCTGTTTCAGGCTCACACTCGCCACTGCCGGCATGTCCTTGAGCACGCGGTAGACAGAATTTTGATGGGCACTGTCTACACGCAGGTAAGCGCCGGAGATGCGGTTGGGCTCACCTAGTGCGTGATTGAGAGCGGACAGTTCCATATAGGCTGGCGACCCCAGCAGATTTTGTGCGATTCCCGTCACGGGGATGCGCAGTGTCGGCCTCCTGCCTTCGCGGACCTCCAGGGTCAGCAAATCCCCCACCTGTACCTTGAGGATGTCTGCCAGCGCCTCCGCCAGTACAATGCCTTGAGCTTGCAGTGGCACAGGCGCCATCCTGCTATCCACTGCACGGTAAAGGCGCGCATTGGTGGTCATACCGCTGATGACGCCCAGATGACGCTGGACACCGTGTCGCAAGACCGCAGACACATGGCGAGCGGGTTGTACGGCAATGACGCCTGGAATACTGCGCAGGTTTGCCAGCGTGGTATCGGAAAGCGGTTCATTGAAGGTGATGCTGACGTCACTCTGGTCGATGACATTGAAGGTCAGGTCGATCGCCTGATTGAAGCCATTCATGATACCGATCATGGCGACCGATAGCGCCATGCCAGCCGCGATACCGCCCGCGGCGCCGGCCATTCGCCCGGGCTGTCGGGTCAGGCGACGCACCACCATCCGGCTGGGTTGGTCCAGCACCGACTGCAATGACCGGGCTACGTTGCCCAGAGGGCGATAGTGGGGCGGGGCGATAGGTTGCATCGCAGCGGCGGGAGTCAGCCGAAAAACGCGCCTCAGGACAGTGACTCCCCCGGCAGAAGCAGCACCGATGCTGACGCTGAACGCGGCGATGAAGGACCCCGGATCAAGCTGGAAGATCAGGAAGGGAAATTTGAAGTAGAGGAGATACAGGTCAATCAGGGCGCGACCGGCGAGAACTCCCAGTACACAGCCTACTGTTGCTCCGCCGGCGGCGATGGCGAGAATCAGCTTGAAGTAGTGTGCTGCGGTTTCGAGATTGCTGTAGCCGAAGGCCTTCAGCAAGCCTATCTGCCCGCGCTCTGCCTCTACCATGCGGAAGATAACGATGTAGAGCAGGAAGGCGGCGACTGCGAGGAAGATCGGCGGCACTGCCGCCGCGGTCGCGCGCAGGCTGGCGATCTCTTCGCTGATGAACCGGTTTGATCCATGATCGGCCAGAGCGTATGCGCCGAAGCCGCCATAGGGCTCAAGCAGGCGATCGACAGCATGGATCACCGCAGGAGACTGTGCTCCCCGTCCAATGGACAACAGCGCCTCGTTGAAGGCGCCCTCCAGGTCATAGGCCGCTGCGAGCGTCTGCATGCTGATCCAGATGACGCCGTAGCGTGCATCGTCAGACATCAATTCCCCGGGTGCCGTTGTGTAGAGAAACTCCGGTGCCTGGGCCAGACCGACGATGCGTAGCTTATGACGGGCGCCGTTCATGGTGATGTCCAGCGTATCGCCCGGTTGCAGGCTGTGTGCCTCCGCAAAACCCTTGAGCAGAAGGATTTCGTCGTTGCGATCACTTTGCGGGGCGCGTCCGGCGCTCAGGTAAAACCCGTTCAGCCGCGGTGCGTGGAATTCGGGCAAGGATACGACCCTAGCGCGCAGCGGGATGTCCAGGCCGGGCAGGTCGATCAGCGCATGTCCCGTGATCCGTCCTTCTACCGCAGCGACAGAAGGCAGTGCGCTGAGCTCTGCGAGGAGATGTTGGGGCGCGCGCTTCACCGGCGCGAACACGTCAGCCAGACGGTATCGCTCGTAGTAGGCTCGCCGTGTCTCATCCAGTGAGGTCACCAGACCAGACATCATCACCAGCAGCAGAACACCCACGGCAATGACCGCGCCAATCGCCGCCGCCTGACCCTTGATCCGCCAGAGATCCCTGAGCAGCTTGCGATCCAGGGGAGTCACTGCCGGGTCACCATTCGATGTCGCTGGGGTCGCGCTTGTGCGCGTTGCGCTGAATATCCCGAATACGACCGTCGGCAAAGTGAATGACCCGGTCTGCCATGTCCGCCGTTGCGGCCGCATGGGTCACGATCAGTACTGTGGCTCCCAGCTGCTCATTGATGTCTTTGAGTACCCGCAGAACGGTTCGTCCCGTGATGCTGTCCAGTGCGCCTGTGGGTTCATCGCAGAACAGGACGTTGGGCTGCTTTGCCACGGCGCGCGCGATGGCGACGCGCTGCTGCTCACCTCCGGAGAGTTGGCTCGGGAAACTGTCACCACGATCACCCAGTCCCACCAGAGCCAGGGCATGGTCAGCAGGCATGGGATTACCGGCGATTTCTGTGACAAGTTCGATGTTCTCGTAGGCGGTGAGTCCCGGCATCAGGTTATAAAACTGGAAGACGAAGCCGACGTGATCCCTGCGGTAGCGGGTGAGTTGCACATCCGTCATCGCCGCTAGATTGCGGCCCTGGAATAGCACATCGCCCCTGCTGGCCCGGTCCAAACCACCGAGGATATTCAGTAACGTCGATTTGCCGCTGCCCGAGGGGCCAAGCAGTACCACCAGTTCGCCGGCTGGAATGTCGATATCAACGCCGCGCAGGGCTTGCACTTCGGTAGCGCCCTCGCCGTAGACCTTCCATACGCCCCGCGTCGTAAACGCGTTCTGAAGTTGGTTTCCTGATCGCTTGCCCATCGTGTCACGTTCCGATGATCTGGTGCTGCGGGCGCCGGTTCCGTGGCCCGCAAGCGCCCGGTGCGGGATTGCGGATGCACGTCTGTTCCTGCAGCGAGGGATTACCGTCATCTTAGCCCGAAAACCGGACGGGTACGATGCGGTGATGGAAGCGGCGTTATCGGCAGTTGTCGGGTAGCGCAGGAAACGTGCTGTGTGGCAGGCCCTAGTGACGCGACTCACTGCCGTGTTGCTCGCGGACGAAATTGCGCTTGGAAATCAGAGAGGCGATGATCACGCCGAGGGTGACAACGGCAATCATGAGTGTGGAGAGGGCATTGATTTCCGGGCTGACCCCCAGGCGGACCGCTGAAAATATCTTGATCGGCAGCGTGGTGGCTGACGGACCGGTGGTGAATGAGGCAATCACAAGGTCATCCAGAGACAGGGTAAACGCCAACAGCCAGCCCGAAACAACGGCGGGCGCGATGATCGGCAGGGTGACCAGGCGAAAGGCATCCCAGGGTGAACAGCCGAGATCGAGCGCGGCTTCTTCCAGTGACTGGTCAAAGCTCACCAGGCGCGACGACACAACGACTGACACGTAACACATGGAGAACGTCGTGTGTGCCAGAACAATGGTCAACACGCCACGATCCAGACCGATACCGATAAACAGCAACAACAACGAAAGGCCGGTGATAACCTCTGGCATGACCAGCGGGGCGTAGATCATGCCTGAAAACAGGGTTCTGCCAGGAAAACGGGCGCCGCGTACCAGTGCATAGGCCGCGAGTGTGCCCAGTACGGTGGCCAGCGTGGATGAGAACACGGCGACCTTGAGCGTGACCCAGGCCGCGTCCAGGAAGGCCTGGTTACTGAGCAGTTCTCCATACCACTTGGTGGAGAATCCGGTCCAGACGGTGACCAGCCGACTCTCATTGAAACTGTAGATGACCAGAATGATCATGGGCAGGTAGAGGAAAGCGAAGCCGAGGGTCAGCGACGTGATATTGAACCAGCTCAGGCGCATCAGCTTTGCGCCTCGTTCTGCTTCTGCTGATTCTGCTGAAACAGCACGATGGGAATAATCAGTATCAGCACAAGTACAACCGCAACCGCCGAGGCGACGGGCCAGTCACGGTTGTTGAAGAACTCTTCCCACAGGACCTTACCGATCATCAGCGTTCCCGAGCCACCGAGCAACGAGGGAATGACAAATTCACCCAGGGTGGGAATGAACACGAGAAAACAGCCGGCGATAATGCCATTGCGCGAGAGCGGCACCGTAATCAGCCAGAACGCTTTTGCGCGGGAGCAGCCCAGATCTTCGGCTGCTTCAATCAGGGAGCTGTCAAGGCGATGCAGCGCGGCATAGATCGGCAGAATCATGAACGGAATGTAGGTGTACACGATGCCGATATACACGGCCGCTTTGGTGTTGAGAATAATCAGTGGCTCGCTGATCACGCCCAGGCCCAGCAGCAACTGATTCAGGTAGCCTTCCTGGCTGAGAATGCCCATCCAGGAGTAGACCCTGATCAGAAAACTGGTCCAGAACGGTAAAATCACCAGCATCATCAGAGTCGCACGCCATTCCTCCGGGGCCCGCGCCATGGCATAGGCTATGGGATAGCCAATCAGCAGCGTCAGCAATGTTGAGGTCGCTGCAATCTGCAGGCTGGACAGATAGGCTTTCCAGTAGAGATCGTCGGTGGTGAGAAAGGTGAAATTCTCAAAGTCCAGCTGTGCCAGGAATGCGCCTGGACCCGCTTCCCAGCTGAACTGGGGCAGATAGGGCGGACGTGCCATCGCGACATCCGACAGGGAAATTTTCAGGACGATTGCGAAGGGTATGAGAAATAGCGCAAGCAGCCACAGGTAAGGGACGATAATGATGAAAACTCGTCTCATTAACGCTCCAGCAGCACACCTGCCGTTGAATCCCACGACAGCCAGACCCGGTTTTCCCAGGTAAAGCCCCTGTTCTCAATGCGTCGGGTGTTGGCGGTCTGCGCTTTCAGCATGCGTCCACCTGCCACCTCCACGTGATAGGTGCTGATATTGCCCAGGTAAGCGATATCGTGGATTCGGCCCTGAATGGTGTTTTCCGCGTCAGCCGGGCGTTCCGCCGTGACCAGCACCTTCTCGGGACGGATTGCCAGGAAGGCATTCTGCGCGGGTGAGAACGTTTTGTCAGAGGCTGCCTTCAGCGGCGCCTGGCCGTCAGCCCAATGCACCGTGTAGTGTTTGTCGCCGGCGCGATGCGCAGCGCCTTCGATGATGTTCACGTCACCAATAAAGTCGGCGACATACACGCAATTGGGCGCCTCGTAGATGGCGGAGGGCGTGGCAACCTGGATTAGTTCACCCTCGTCCATGACCGCAACCCGGCTGGCGACGGTCATGGCCTCTTCCTGGTCGTGGGTGACGATGACGAAGGTCGTGCCGGTTTTTTCCTGGATATCCATCAGTTCGAACTGGGTTTCCTGGCGCAGTTTCTTGTCCAGCGCCCCCATAGGTTCATCCAGAAGCAGCAGCTTGGGCGCTTTGGCCAGGCTTCTGGCGAGTGCCACGCGCTGTCGCTGGCCGCCTGAAATCTGGTGCGGCTTGCGACGCGCAAAGCGCTCCAGGTGGGTGAGCTTGAGCATCTCTGCAACGCGTTCGCGCAGAGCGTCTTTGGGCATCCCGTCCCGTTTCAGCCCGAAGGCAATGTTGTCCCAGACGTTCAGGTGTGGGAACAGGGCATAGGACTGGAACATCATGTTCACGGCGCGCTTGTTCGGAGGCACCGGTACAATGTTCTGCCCTGCGAGTTCAATGTGGCCGGAACTGGGTGTTTCGAACCCGGCCAGCATGCGCATCATGGTGGTTTTGCCACAGCCGGAAGGGCCTAGCAGGGCGAAAAACTCGTGTTCATAGATATCCAGTGTCAGGTCACGGACCGCGGTGAAGTCACCGAACCGCTTGGTCACGTTACGGAACCGGATCAGTGGTTCCGCGCCAGGGTCGGTCCAGGGGGCGAAAGCGCATTCCGGCATTGTGCCCTCGTCAAATGCAGAAAGTCATGGGGGCGCTGAGGCGCCCCCGCAGAGTATGGATGCTCAAGTTCCCGACTTGACCCGGGTCCACAGCCGGGTGACGGTTCTCTGCACCTTGGCCGGATAGGGCGTAGTGATATACAGGTTCTCCAGAGTCGCGGCATCGGGATAGATGGCGGTATCCCCGATCACTTCCGGGAGCAGGAACGCTTGACTGGCCAGATTGCCGTTAGCGTAGAACACATAGTTCGACGCCTGCGCCATGTTTTGCGCATCCATGATGAAATTGAGGAACAGGTGTGCGCCCTCAGGGTTTGGCGCATCAACCGGAATTGCCATCTGGTCAAACCACATCAGGGCGCCTTCTTTCGGGGCGTGGTAGGCAATCTCAACGCCGGCATCGGCCTCGGCAGCCCGATCGCGCGCCTGGAGGATGTCGCCGGACCAGCCAAAGGCAACGCAGATATCCCCATTGGCGAGGGCGTTGATGTATTCGGAGCTGTGGAACTTCTGTACGTAGGGCCGAATTGCCATCAGCAGCGGCTCGACTTTGGCGATAACGGCCGGGTCGTGGCTGTCCGGATCTTCACCGATATACTTGAGCGCAGCGGGAATGACCTCTGCCGGTGCATCCAGAACGTGTACGCCGCAGGCGGCGAGCCGCTCCATATTCTCCGGTTTGAAGATCAGGTCGAGGGAATCGATGGGCGCGTCAGCGCCCAGCACCTCGGCCACGCGATTGAGATTCACACCCAGGCCAGTGGTCCCCCACATGTAGTTTACGGAGTATTCATTGCCGGGATCGTAACGCGAGGTGCGCTTCTCGATAACGTCCCAGAGGTTGCTGCGGTTGCTCAGCTTTGACGGGTCCAGCTTCTGGAATGCGCCAACAGCAATCTGCCGCTGCAGGAAGGTACCTGACGGCACGACCACGTCGTAACCAGACCCGCCTGCCAACATTTTTGTTTCCAATACCTCGTTGGAATCAAAAACGTCGTAGATCAGTTTCAGCCCGGTCTCCTCTTCAAACTTGGCGAGCAGCGCTTCGTCGATGTAGTCGGACCAGTTATACACGCGAACTTCGTCGGCCGCGCTGACAACGGTCGCGCATGCAAGCAGCAAGGCGGTACCCAGTAGCTTGCCTCTCATGACGTATCCTCCGGAAGTGGGTTCCGGTCGAGTATCTACCGGCAGTTGCAATTCGATCAAGTGTTTCTGTTCTGCGCAACGGTGTTTTGTTCATGTTGTCCGCAAGCGTCCGGTGAGTGTCATGGCACGGAGACTGCCCTGCGCACCATGTCGGCCCACTTTAGCCGCTGTTGTGCACAGTATTGATGCATGTTCCGGTGCGCGAAAAAACACTCGGTCAGTAAATGTCGGCGCCCATGTCGTGCAGGTGCACGGTATTGCAAGGCTTTTCCGGATAACACCAGAGGTTGGCACGGAACTCGCTTGGCTCTTTGCGGTGGCCTGGGTTTTCGCTGATACAGGGCCACTCATGGGATCCGGGACGACCCGGACGGCCTACCTGCCGCTTACTCTGTCTGGACGACCAGACCACTCGTGTGCCCGGGAGAGGCAGTCAGCATGTTGGAAGCTTCCACCACGACCCCTGTTCACACTGCGTTTCTGACGCTGCCCGTGGTTGATGTGGCCGGTTTGAGCTCGGACGATCCCGCGCTTCGCAAGCAGGCCGCGGCGACGCTGGGAAACGCGGCACGTTCCGCAGGTTTTCTGTACATCACGGGCCACGGCATATCGCCCACCATTATTGATCGGTTTCGCGCGCGAGCCTGTGAGTTCTTCGCCCAGAGCCATGCGGTAAAGATGCAGAGCTACATCGGACACTCGCGGAATCACAGCGGCTATGTGCCAGAGGGTGAGGAGCAGCTCTATGGCTCAGTTGTCCCTGACCGCAAGGAAGCCTACGACGTTAATTTTGACATGCGCGATCCGGCTCACGAGCGGCCGATGCTCGGACCCAATCAGTGGCCAGGGTTACCGGGCTTCAAAGAGGACGTGCAGGCCTATTACGCGGCGGTCTTTGAATTGGGCATTCAGCTGTTTCGCGGTTTCGCCCTGGCGCTGGGGCTACCTGAGGACCGTTTCACGCGACTCGTCAATCGTCCACCCACCCAGCTTCGTTTGATTCACTACCCTCACGATGATCGGGCGAATCCTGCGGCCGCGGGGATCGGGGCGCACACGGACTATGAATGCTTCACGATCCTGTTGCCCACTGCACCCGGCCTCGAGGTCATGAACGGCGCGGGTCAATGGATTGATGTCCCGCTGTTGCAGGGCGCCTTTGTCATCAACATCGGTGACATGCTGGAAATACTCAGTAACGGAGAATTTGTCGCCACCGCTCACCGGGTGCGCAAGGTGGCTGAGGAGCGCTACGCGTTCCCGATGTTCTGCAACGTGGATTATGACGTGGTGGTCGAGCCGCTGGCAGAATTGCTGGTTAACGGAACGCCCCCCCGCTACACACCGCAGGTTTGTGGTGAGCACCTGTTTGCGCAGACCGCGCAGACCTTCGCCTACCTGAAGAGACGCCTCGAATCGGGTGAGATCACCTTGCCCAAAGGTAGCCTTGGTCTCGCCAGCTTTGGCCCCAAAGCGCGTGCGGGCTCATGACACGGTTCGCAATGAGCCCGCGCTACCCTGGGGCACTATCGTTGGCCCTCGCTGTGTGTATGCGCCAGACCAACACGCGACCTCATTCCGATGGATGGCTCATATGAAACCGCATGCCCCGCGGATGCCCGGGTTCAAGCCGCTGCAACTGGGGGATTTCTCACCGCCAACACGCTGGTGCGGCAGGCAGCTTATGCTCGTGCCGGCTAGCCCGGAGTGGGGAGAGCTTGACTATGCCGCGGTGATGGCGAGCCGGCAGCACATCAAACACCTGTTTGGCCCCGGGGACACCTGGCCGCCCGATGACCTCAGCATGGAAGAGGATATCGCGGACCTCGCATGGCACTGGCGGGAATTTTCTACCCGGCGCTCCTTTGCCTATCACCTGCTGGATCCTACGGGCCTGTCCTGCCTCGGCTGCCTCTACCTATACCCGACGGCGAGCGCCGCCCACGATGCCGAGGCGTACTTGTGGACACACATCAGCCTGCCTCGGGAGCAGGCTGCGCAGATGGAAGATGAGGTGATCGCCTGGATCGAAGGCGCCTGGCCCTTCACCGCGATTGCCTGGCCGGGCCGCTTTATTGCGTTCTCTGCCTGGTCGGCAGCCGGTTTACCCAACTACTACGCCAGTACGCGGGCGCAGCAGCCACAACCGGACGTCGGGGATTGATATCCGATGTCGTCCTGCGTTTTTGTAACACAGCCCTTGGGAGATACACCATGAAACCTCTATGTCGCTCGATTGGAATACCGGTTCTCAGCCTCATGCTCTGCCTTTACGGGGGCCTCGCCCAGGCCGAGGAGAAGCGCACGAAGTTCTCACTGGCGTGGTCAATCTACGTCGGGTTCATGCCCTGGGCCTATATGGACGAGGCTGGCATCATGGACAAGTGGGCGAAAAAATACGGTATCGAAGTCGATCTCGTGCAGATCAATGATTACATCGAAGCCATCAACATGTACACGGTGGGGGAGTTTGACGGCGCAACCATGACCAACATGGATATGCTCACTATTCCTTCAGCATCCGGGGTCGATACGACAGCATTGATTACGGGCGATTTTTCCAACGGCAATGACGCAGTGGTATTGAAAGGTCGCGACAGCATCCAGGATATCAAAGGCATGGAGGTTTATCTGCTGGAATTATCCGTGTCTCATTATGCGCTGGCGCGTGCACTGGAGATGGCCGGTCTGAGCGAGCGCGATGTGACGCTGGTGAATACCTCTGATGCGGATATTGCCACCACGTTCAAGAACAGTGACGTCCAGGCCGCAACACTCTGGAATCCGCAGCTGCAGATGGCGATGCAGGAGCCTGACGCGGTCAAGGTATTTGATTCCAGCCAGATTCCCGGCGAGATTCTTGATGTCATGGGGGTGAACTCAGACACGTTGAAGCAATATCCGGAGCTGGGTAAAGCGGTCACCGGTGCCTGGTTCGAGACCGTGGGCATCATGCTGGGTGACAGCCCGCAGGCCGTTGCCGCCAGAACCTATATGGGCGAAAACTCCGGTACCGACCTCGCCGGCTACGACATGCAACTGGCCGCCACCTACATGTTCAAAACCCCGCAGGAAAAGCTGGATTACCTGACCACAGAGCGGGTGCGCGAAACCATGGATTTTGTGACCCGCTTCACCTTCAAGCATGGCCTGCTGGGATCAGGAGCGGAATCCCCGGACGTGATCGGCATTGAGTTGCCGGATGGGTCGATCTGGGGCAACAAGGACAACGTCAAGATGCGCTTCGACCACCAGTTTGTGCGCATGGCGGCCGACGGCACGCTGTAGGATTACCCGGCCTGCACCGGCCGTGTTGCCGGTGCGGGCTCCTTACTTCGCGAGCCCTCCAGAATGGCCGCAACCAGCACCATAATGCCACCAATGATCTCAAACCACTGCAGGTCAGTACTCATGATGATGGCGGTTGATGCGACAGCGACGACCAGTTCGGCGACGATGATGATGGCGGAGCGTCCCGCGTCCATCTGCGTTACGCCCCACTGGGTACCTGTTGTGATCAGCGTCAGCCACAAACCACCGTAAGCCGCCGCCCAGAGCGCAGCAGTCGCTGTTGGCAGGCTGCCGGCCGAGGCCACAAAAAGGGAGGAGATGCCTATCATTGACGCGCAGCCAATGAACATCGCTGCTACCTTGCTCATCACCGGTATGTCCTGGGTAAAGCGGAAGAGAATGTTGGTCGCCGCAAGCCCCATCCCGGACCCCAGCGCGAGGGCATCGACCCATGACACGCCACTCCAGGACGTGTGCGCGACGTCCAGAATGATAAAGGCGCCGGACAGACACAGCGCTACGGCCAGAATCCGCACACCGTCGATACGCTCACCGAGGAACAGGCGTCCTCCCAGCACGCTCCACACGGGCAGCATGTAAAACAGTATCATGACCCGGATCACGTCTCCGTGATAAATCGCTGTCTGGAAGGAGGCATTCGCAAAACCGCCGGCCAGTGCGACCAGCGCCATCAGGGAAAGTTTGTGCCGCCACTGCTGGCGTTGACGATACAGCCAGGGCAGGAGCAGCAGGGCACCAGAACAGAATGCGATAAACACCAGGTGCAGCCCGTCTAGCCCCTGCTCGCTGAGCGCTTTGATCGGCAGCCACGTAAGCCCCCAGCCCGCGGAGCTGAAGAAAAGCACCGGTACGGCGAATCGCGTGTTCATTCAGCGTGTCCTACTTGGATGGTTTGAGCGTCCTTCCCCACAGCGCCTGCGCCGGAGTGATGAGTGCGACCAGCAAGGCCCCGGCAGCAAGTCCAAAAACGCCGTCGGCAAGGGTCGAGAGCAGGACGGGCACCACACCAGTGAAATTCGCTGTGAAATCCGCAATGGCCGTGTGCACTGGCGGAAGCCCATGTGTGAGAATACCGCCGCCCACCAGGAACATGGCGATGGTGCCCAGCACAGACAGCGTGCGCATCAGGTGGGGCGCCAGCCAGAGCAGCGCCAGGCCCACCCGACTGGCCAGCGCGCCTTCCCGTCGGCTCAGGTAGATGCCGGCGTCGTCGAGTTTGACGATGCCGGCTACCAGGCCATAAACGCCGACAGTGATCATGACAGCCACAACGGTCAGCACCATGAACTGCAGGGTGATGGTCTGCGTGGCAACGGTACCCAGTGTGATGGCAATGATTTCGGCGGACAGTATAAAGTCGGTGCGAATCGCGCCTTTGATCTTCCTTTTCTCGATAACCTTCATGTCTTTATGCGGTGTCTGCAGGGCCTCTTTCAGCGCCCGCGCATGAGCGGCTCTCTCGGTCGGATGCAGGAATGGGTGCGCGATTTTTTCAAAGCCCTCGAAACAGAGAAACGCCCCGCCCAGCATCAGCAGGGGAGTGATCAGCCAGGGGACGAAAAAGCTGATCGCCAGGGCAGCCGGGACCAGTATGGCCTTGTTTACAAGCGAGCCCTTCGCGACTGCCCACACCACCGGCAGTTCGCGCGCGGCACTGACGCCCGTAACCTGTTGTGCGTTCAGGGCGAGGTCGTCGCCCAGCACGCCAGCCGTTTTCTTGGTGGCAGCCTTGGTCATCAATGAGACATCGTCGAGAAGCGTCGCGATATCGTCAATCAGCGCGAGCAGACTGCTCCCTGCCATTGTGCAGGCCTCCTCGGCCGGGTGGTGCGTGAACATGCAAGTCTAGCTGAAATCAGCGTGGGCAGAAACGTATCTCGGTGGCAGAAACGCCTGTGTTATGGTTCCTGTCGTCGGCCAGATTGGCCTCACGGGCGTTTTGCGATATGCGCAGCAGAAAGAAAGTCGTCATCCTCGGTGCAAATTTTGCGGGTATCGCCTGTGCGCGCAGGCTTTCAGCGCATTTTGACGTGACGGTTATTGACGTCTCCGGGTACTTTGAGTTTTTGCCCAACATTCACGAGTTGCTCTCGGGTGTAAAGTCTGCCGATGTGTTGCGCCTGCCGCGCAGACGGCTGGTGGAGACACTGGGGCATAGCTTTGTGTGTGAGACGGCCACTGAGGTCGAGACGCACGCGGGCTACGTGGAAACGGCGTCGGGGCGTCGCTATGCCTTTGATGCCTGTGTGGTTGCTGTGGGTGGCGTCAACAATACCTTCGGCGTTCGCGGCGCCGAGCAGTTCTCGCTACCGTTCAAGTCGGTTGACGATTGTGTGGCCATTGCGCAACGCCTGCGTGATCTGGTGACCTCCGGCAAAAATGTCTCCGTTGTGATAATCGGCGCGGGGCTGGAGGGCGTTGAAGCCTTGGGTGAAATCCTGCGTGGCTACCGAAACCACCCGGGGCTTGCTGTGCACGTGGTTGAGGGCAGCGAGCGTATACTGACGGGCAGGGATGCACGCCTGGGCGATGATATTCTGCAGCACTGCGCTGATTTCCCGGTCACTTTTCATCTTGGCGAATCTGTGGCATCGCTGACCAAAACCCGCGTGAAACTTGTCTCCGGGCGCTCCCTGCCGAGCGACGTGACCTTGTGGACCGCCGGCGCAAAGCCTTCGCCGCTCCTGTTCAGCAGTGGCCTGGCGCCCACCGCCAATGCCTGGGCAGCGGTGACGCCGACGTTGCAGAGCTGTGTGGCTCCCGCGGTGTTTGTTGTTGGCGATGCGGCGGCACTGCCCGATCCCCTGAGCAAGCAGGCGTATCACGCCCTCGATATGGGGGCGCATGCGGCAGGGAATGTGCAGCGTTATTTTGATGGTGTCCCGCTGAAACCTTTCAGTCGCGGTCTGGAGCTTGGCCTCATCGCATTGGGCGATGTCGATACCTACCTGACTGTCGGGCGGCGGATTTTTGCCGGCCCCTCCCTGGCTGCAGCCAAGGAAATCGTGTTTCAGGCCAATATGGCGAGGCTGGATCCGCCACTGGGCAGATCCCCCGCAGTAGGGCTTGGACAGCGCTACTGGCGCGGGCTGCACCGCCTGGCGTTACCGGCTCTGCGGCCCGCTGCGCTGCGCAAAAGCCTGTCGGGGTTGCGCGTGATCGCCGGCTAGCGCCGCCATCAGCGTCCGGGATTCAGTTGGCCAGGATCTCGCGTCCCTGCAGCCATTCCCGCAGTTCCGCTTCGGGCATGGGTCGTGCAAAGAGGAAGCCTTGAACGATATCGCAGCCGAGTTCGCGCAGGATATCCAGGGTTGCGCTGTCCTCCACACCCTCGGCAACCACCTCCAGATTGAACAGGTGCCCGATATCAATAATGATTTTCACCAGGTTCTGGTCCTGCTCATCTTCCAGTAGGCGCATGACGAACGAGCGGTCAATCTTGATTTCCGTCGCCGGTATTTCTTTGAAGTAGGACAGGGATGAAAAGCCGGTACCAAAATCGTCAATGGATAAACCGAGGCCCAGCGAACGCAGCTGCTCGAGGTTATGGAACCCCGCTTCCTTGTCTTCAATCACCGCACCCTCGGTGATCTCGACCGTGACACTGGCGGGGTCCGCACCCCATATTGCCAGCGCGCTTTGCAGCATGTTCGCCAGGTCCGGGCTGCTGACCAGATCCGCCGGCAGGTTGATCGCCAGAGGCAGCGTAAAGTCCTCTTTCCACTCGCGCTGGTAGCGCAGCGCGCGATTGATAACCCAGCGCGTGAGCTCGTAGCTGCGTCCGGAGACGAGGGCCAGGGCGATCAGTTCTTCGGGAGGGACGTAACCGTGGTCGGGTAGATGCCAGCGGATCAGCGCCTCGGCGCCGTACACCTTGCCGGTGCGCAGGTCGATTTTCGGCTGGAAGTGCAGTTCGAAGGCGTTGTCGTAAAGCGCCTCGGCAAAACGCTGCTCCAGCGGCAGTCTGCGCTCCGCAACGGGGGGCTCCTGAATGGCCTCATCGATCTGCAGGGGTTTGCCCTGGCGTGTTTGCGCGAGGCTGTCCTCAGCGCGTACCAGCATGGCCAGTGCGCTTTGGGTCGAGCCGCGGCTGACGGCCAGCCCCAGTCGCAGATCAACGGGTAGAATATCGTCGTCGATGATCAGTGACTCTTCCAGCGTGCGCTGCACGCGGTTTACGGCGAGCGCGACGAAGGCCGGATGGGTGAGCCTTGGCAGCAGAAAAGCGTAGGTCTTGTTCGACACCCGGTACACGTTGTCTGGCAGCTTGCTCAGGGCCTGCAGCTGCTGCTGAGCTTCCTTCAGGAGGTAGTCGCCGATTTCGAAGCCGTGCCGGTGGTTGATGATGCGCAGGTTGGACAGGTCGATCAACAACAACCCGGTGTGCTCACCGTGCTCGCTGGACAGGGTGATCGCCGCCTCCAACGCTGAGATAAACGTGCTTCGGTCGGCGACGGGTGGGGGAAGATTCACAGCGCGCCGGCTATAGATGAATGCTGTTCATGTCGATGCCGTAGGCCCCTGGCTCCAGGCTGTTGGCGATGTCGAGGGGGCTACCCTGGCTGTCTTCGGTTTCGTGGAGCAGGTCCACCATACGTACACTGGTGAGTGGTTGCTTGTCGGCATCCAGTACAACCATGATGCGCGGCCGCAGACGCCGGGTGCGGTATTCGGCCACGACCACCGCGACCTCGCCAGAGGACAGCTCAATCAATGTGCCCGCCGGATAGATGCCAACCGCCTGGATAAACTCCTCAACCAGCTCGGCCTGGAAGTCGATGTCCTTGACGTCGTACAGCATCTTGATCGCGGCAGAGGGTGAGGTTGCCCGCGCGTAGCTGCGGTGGCTGGTGATGGCATCGTAGCAGTCCACGATACCGGCGATGCGGGCAAAGATGGGAATGGCATCGCCGCTCAATCCCTGTGGGTAACCGGAACCGTTGTGACGCTCATGGTGATGCGCCACCATATCCAGCACATCGCTGTTCATGAGTCCTGTCTCTGCCATCATCGCCACGCCGTGCCGCACGTGCTCGCGCACCGCAGTGAGCTCCTCGCTGGTCAGCTCATGGTCGCTGTTCAACAGCGCCGGGTCGACACGTAGCTTGCCGATATCAAAGAGCAGGCCGCCGATGGCCAGTGAGCGCAGGTCGGATCGGGGCAGGCCCAGTTGCCGACCGAGCGCCACACCCCAGATGGACGCGCCAAGCGAGTGCTGATACGTGTACTTGTCCTGCTCTTTCAGCCGGGCCAGCCAGATACAGGCATCGGGGTTGCGCGAGATGCTGTCGATCATTGGCTCCACCGAGCGCTTTACCCGCACAACATCCACGGCTGCCCCGTCCCGGGCATGCTGGAATACTTCCTCCAGACCGTCTGAAAGCTGCTGTACCGCTTCCTCTGCGCGCGGGTATTCCTCCGCCCAGTCCGTCGTGTCCGTGTATGTAACCAGTCGCCGTTTTGGGAACATGGCTTCGCGGGATAGTCTCGGGCGCTGCACGCGTTTTTTTTGCTGTAGCGCGTAGTCGACATGGCGGCTTTTCTCGATGTCGACAAATACGTACTGGCAGTGCCGGCGCAGGTTGCGGATATCCTCTTCCGAGGTGATGCGAAAGCCCTGCAGAATGAATGGCGTTTCCAGCCACGGACGGTCCAGACCCGAGACGTACATGCCCGGTTTCAAGTCAGCAACATAGACCTTTACGACTTCTATCATCACGTGTACGGGCTTTACTGTGGGGCTTCATCCTAGTACGACATCGCCGGCATTGCCACGCCGTCATCGCTAGATGCTTCCCGGTGGTTCAGCCTGCCATCCCTCCCTGGTGGTGTGACCGTCAGTGTGATGGACTGATCATGGCGGCTCCCCGGCGTACGCGCAACCCGTATGCAGGCCGGTGTGTAGTCTGCCGCTGAGGCCCGCGCTACAATGCACGCAGGTCGGGGAGGCTCGCTGTGCCCTCGCGTTATGTGCTCGCTGAAAGGATGAACTCAGCACGATGGACTGGAAGGTATTTCTGACGATATTCGCCGCTGTGTTCGTCGCGGAACTGGGTGACAAGACGCAGCTTGCGACCATGCTGTTTGCCGCTGACCGCGAGGTCAACAAGTACACGGTGTTCATTGCAGCCTCCGCCGCGTTGATTGTGGCATCTGCGCTGGGTGTGCTGGCCGGTAGCGTGCTGAGCAGCTATATCAACGAACGCTACCTGCACTACATCGCGGGTGTCGGCTTTATTGCCATTGGAGCGGTGACCCTGTACCGGGCCTGACCGGGGCCGCCGCCAGTCTTACATCAGCAGCATCGTCGCGAGCAGGAGCATCAGTCCCATGCCCAGCACGTCGGTGAACGTGGTGAGGAATATACTGCTCGCCATCGCCGGGTCCGCGCCGAAACGTCGCAGTGTCAGCGGCACAACAACGCCGAATATGCCACTGCCTACGCAGGCGCCCATCATCGAAACGAGAATAACCAGGGCGAGTATGGCGGGGTGCTCGGTCCCCGTGCTGACGGCGTACACCCACATGGCCGCCGCTGCGACCAGGCCGACAGCAAAGCCGTTCAGCGCTCCAAGGGTGATCTCCTTGCGCAGCAGCCTGCGCACGGGATAGTCGGCCAGCTCACCCAGGGTCAGGCCGCGCAGGGTGATTGCCAGCGCCTGGGACCCCGTATTGCCGCTCTGGCCCGCGAGCACGGGCAGAAATGCGGCGAGGGCGACAATGCGCGTGATGGTGTCCTCAAACATGCCGACCACGAAGGCGGCGGCAAACGCAGTGAGCAGATTGACCTGCAGCCAGGGGTGACGCATTTTAAATGCCTGCAGAATGGGGGTGTGGCTGCGCTCCTCCTTGTCCACACCCACCATGCTGCCTGACTGGGCGCTGAGTTCCGTGGCCAGATGCTGGAACAGGCGCCAGCCCATGACCAGGCCAAGCAGGGTTCCTTCCTCGGAGACCACAGGGTACAAGCGGTGGCGGCGATTCAGTGCTGCCTGCATGGCCTCTGCCATGTCGGTATCGGGCCGAAACGCAAAGGGCGCCCCTGTCATGACCTCCTGCAGGGTCTGCCCGGGACGTGACAGCAGCAGGTCGCGCATCGCCACAACCCCAATCAGGCGGTTTTCGCGATCCACGACGTAAAGATAGGTGATGCCGCCCTTGGGCAGCGCGTGAACGAGATAATCCAGGGCGCCGGCGACTGTGGTTTCGGGGCTGAGAAAACCGGTAGCGGGTTCCATCAGGAGATCTACCGTGCCCTTCAGCCCTTCTGTCAGGGTGAGGGATTCCGGCGTCAGCGGGGGATGCTCGTTACGGTGTTCGGCATTGGCGTTGTGCATGTCAGGCAACCTGTCAGGCGCTTGGCCCGAAGCGGGGTGTTGGCGTTACACAGAGTGTAAGCGTTTTTTCCCTCTGCTGTATGCCGCACCGCGGAGTAACCGGTAACGTTTGTGCCCGCACAATAAAAAAACCCCCGCCAGGCGGGGGTTACTCAAGGTGGTATCACGCGATGGGTGCGAGAGCGCCACCGCGGGATTGCTTCATGCCACGCGCTTGCTGAACTCCAACTCGGGGAAGCCCTGATCCACCGAGTCGCGCATCTTGTCGTAGTACACATTGGCGCCGCCGAAGTAGATCAGCACACGCGGTGCCTTGTCCTCCAGGTTGGCACCCATCATCCAGGAGTTGACCTTGTCCCCCTGGGCCATGAGCGTTTGCTCGTGGATTTCCGCAGTGTGCGCGGTCCAGGCATCCTCAGCCTCCGGGCGCGGCGTAAAGGTGTCGTAGCCCTCTTTTTCCATCTTCTCGATACAGTCCTTGATCCAGATGGCGTTCTGCTCAATGGAGGTGGGGAGATTGGCAAACGGCGCCTGCGGTCCGGTCACCACGAACATGTTGGGGAAGTCCGCGACGCAGACACCCATGATGGACTTGGAGGCTTTTTGCCACTTGTCGCGCAGCGTTTGCCCGCTCTCGCCGCGGATCGGGAACGCTTCCAGGGCCCCGGTGTAGGCTTTGAAGCCCGTGGCGAGCACGATGATGTCAAACTCGTGGTGGCCCTTGGTCGTCGTGATCCCGGTTTCGGTAATTTCGACGATCGGCTCGCGGTCGGCGATGTCGACAAGATGCACATTGTCGCGGCTGTAGGCTTCAAGGTAACCGTGATCCAGCGGCGGCCGCTTGGCAAACAGCGGGTACTCGCCGGGCTTGGGCACCAGGATGTCGGCAATTTCGGGGTCCTCGATGCGCTCCCGCATCTTGCGGGTAATGAACTCCGACGCCCAGAGGTTGGCGTCCGGGCTGGAGAGCAGGTCCTCGAAAGTCTCGAAGACCCAGCGGAAACTGCCGGTCCATTTTTCCTCGAAAATGCGCTCGCGCTCTTCCGGCGACGTCTCGACGGCAAGGCGGCCTTCGGCGGTGTCGAAGGCCATGCCGAACATGTGGTTGCGGCACTTGGCTACGATTTCATCGTAGTTTTCCTTGATTTCCTTTTCCCACTCCGGGGTCATGGGCGCCTGCATGGCGGGCAGGATGAAGTTGGGTGTCCGGTGAAAAACCGTAACACTCTTGGCCGTTTGGGCCATGACCGGCAGCATTTGTACGGTGGTGGCGCCTGCGCCGATGATGCCCACCCGCTTGTTGGCGTAGTCAATGCCTTCCGGCCAGCGCGACGAGTGAAACAGCGGCCCCTTGAATGTATCCATGCCCTTGATCTTCGGGATGACGGGCTCGGAGATCATCCCCATGGCGCTGATAAAGTACTTGCAGGTGAACGTGTCTCCACTCTCCGTGGTGACCTTCCACAGGCCGCTGTCTTTCTGGTACTCGGCTGCAACAATCTCGGTGTTGAGCTGAATGTGTGGCCACATGTCGCATTTGTCCGCAACAAAGCGCATGTAGTCGTGTGTCTCTTTCCAGTCGGGATAACGGCGTGTCCAGGACCATTCCTGCAGCAGTTCTTTGGAGAAGGTAAGGCAGTAGTAGTAACTTTCGCTGTCGGTCATGGCGCCCGGATAGCGATTCCAGGTCCAGGTGCCGCCGATATCGGATGCGCGATCGAACACGCGGATGGAAAGACCCGCTTCCCGGAGGTAATGAATCAATGCGAGACCGGCAAAGCCGGCACCAACCGCAATGGCGTCAAAATCAGGTTGCTGCTGGGTGGTCATAGCTGTGTTCCTCGTTTTATAAAATTATCTACGCAATGTAGCCGGTGGGACCGTGTTTCGGCCAGTGCCGTTTGCGGTTGATGGTGTTGGGCCCCGCGGGCTGTGGGCGGGGCCGCGCCCAGCCTGCGCCGGATCAGTATACTTGCTAGATGCAAACAATCAAGTTGTCTGCGACATCTTATTCCCGGCGCTGAACAGGGGCAACCCTGCGGCGCCAGGAACGTTGCGGAACACGGAGGTTTGGGGTTATTACTGTGCCGGGTCCCGTGCCGAGAGCAGCACTGTCCAGGCCAGGCCCACCAGGCCTGACAGGTTGTGTACGTCGGCCTGCGCCATGACTCTCGCCAGCCCGGCGCTGTCGAGCTGCACCATGGAGCGGCCTCCGCCCGGGAAGGTCAGCTCGACCGCACAGGCGGCCTCACCGTCGTGGGTCGGCGTGAGCTGAATGGCACTCACTACCGGGCCGGGATTCACGCGGTCGGCGGGCCGGTAAACACGATATCGGAACAGGTGAGCCGGGCCGGTGCGGGGCGGAACACCAGGTAGAGGTTCCAGCTTTGCAGGTCGGCGATGGCCTCGTCCAGGGGGCGCTCCGGGAATTCCCGGCGCGCGATGCTCTGCCAGTCGTCGCCTTCGCGGGGGTAGGTCCAGGGCCTTACCGGCACGATGTTGGTTTGCATGGTGTCGCTCCTCTGCGTTCTCAGGCGGCGCGCCGCGCCCGGCCGGATACGAGTTGGCCACTGCGTGCGTCGGTGTAGCCCTGCTGCGCAGAGTAGACGGCACTGCCATTGACGAAAACCTGCTCCACCCCGAGGGCGCGACGCAGGTAGCGGTAGCCCTCGCCGGGCAGGTCCTCTACCGCTATTTCAGGGCCTCGGTCGATACATTCCGGGTCGAAGATCACCAGGTCGGCAGCCAGGCCGGGCCGAATGCGTCCGCGATCCTGCAGCCCCCAGTTGTCGGCGATCTGCCCGGTCAGTTTGAACACCGCCTGCTCCAGTGTCAGTGCCGCGGCATCGCGCACAAACCGGCTGAACAGATACCCCGTGTCACCGTAGGTGGCAAAACGGGTCACGTGAGCGCCGCCGTCACCCGAGCCGACCTGCACCAGCGGGTCGCTGATTGGGCCCGCAATGCGCTCGAGGTTGTTGTGTCCTACGGACACGGCACTGAAGCGCGTCTGCAATGACTCCTCGACGGCGAGGTCGAGCATCAGTTCCACGGGGTCGCAGCCGCGTTCCGCAGCGATATCCTTCAGGCGCCTGCCTTCCAGGGGCTTGTTCCTGGGTAAATGACAGCGGCTGACCACGAACTCTGGAAAGTGCACCTCCATCGCGATCGGGTGCATGCCGTTATAGGCCTCATCGACCAGCTGCCGGCGCACATCGGGGTCCTGGAAGTCGCGCAGGGTCTCCGACGCGGGTTTCAGGATCGTCGCCCACCAGGTTGGCCGGGAACTGAATACCGAGGTGGGCACGTCAAACTCGAAGGTGACATCAATGGGCCGCGTCTGCATCTGCGGCACAACTCGCGCTCCGTGCGCGACCTGCAGGCGCACCCGCTCCAGTGCCCGTGGCACCAGATCGGGCGTGGCATTGGAGTCGAACAGCGGAGAAAAGGTCACCGTGATGGCATGACGTCGCGACAGGTCACCGAGAATATCGATGCGCGTGCACAGGAGGTCCGGATCCCAGAACTCGGGCACCACCTGCATCACCGCTCCGTGCTCCCCGAGGACCGCACAGAGCGCGTCCAGTTCTTCCGGCGCCGCCAGGCGACAGGGTACCGGGCGGTGCTCGTGGTCAATATCGACCCAGCTGGTGCTCATGCCGATGGCACCAGCGTGCAGGCACTGCCGCAACAGCTGCTGCATGTCGGCGATCTCTGCAGCACTGGCGCAGCGCTCGCGGGCGGCATCGCCCATTACCCACAGGCGCAGCATACTGTGTCCGGCCAGTGTGGCTACATTGATTCCCAGCGCCTCCCGGAAGGACGCGAGATATTCCTCGAAGGTTTCCCAGTTCCAGCGCATGCCGGCATCGAATGCCGCCGCCGGCATCTCCTCGATCTGCCGGAAAACGGCACCCACGAACGCGCGGTGTTCCGCGCGCACCGGCGCCATGGTCAAGGAGCAGTTGCCGTTGATCACCGTGGTCACACCGTGTTCCAGTGACGGCGTGGCTAGCCCATCCCAGGTAATCTGTGCGTCGAAATGGGTGTGCGAATCGATAAAGCCCGGTGCCAGCACGAGACCCTTCGCGTCGATCACCGTGGCGGCATCGCCGGCAAGGCGCGTGCCCACCGCGACAATCTTCCCGTCCTGGATGGCGACATCGCCGTGATACGCCGGGCTGCCGGTGCCATCGCAGACCAGAGCGTTGCTTATTTTTAGTTGATACATACGCAAGCCTCCTCGTCAGCAGGGCACTTTAGGTCGTGTGGTCGTTGAGGGCCATATCAAATCGAACAGAGTGCATGGAGGATTGCACTACAGGCCTGGGCAGGCCATGGCGCCGCCTCCCGGGGCAGCCCCCAGCCGTTATCACTCGCCTGGCGCGCGGTGGCAGGGTAGGATGAACGCGCGCACTAACACGAGGCTCAGCTGCCCGGTGACGAAAGACGACGACATGGCGATGGATGCGCTGGTATCGCTTGCCCGTGCACTCGTCGCCGCGTTGCTTTCGGAGGACGCGGAGCTCGCTTTCGTTGAGGAGACGCGGCAGTTTGTTGATCAGCTGGGCGACACACTCACCCTGCCGGTCACCGAGATGATCAGCATTGATCAGTTTGATCGAGCGGCACGCCGTGAGCTGCTGGACGCCACATTGGCTGAACTGGGGTTGTCGCTGGACACCCTCGATTGGCGCGCCGATCCGGGTCTGGCTCGCGAGTTCCAGAACCGTATCTGGTCGCATCTGTACCACCGGTTCCTCGCGGCCCATCAGGTTGTCAGCAGTCATATCGAGCTGTTGCCCGCGCCCGCCGTAGACTACCCGCGCCCGCTTCACAGCCCGCCAGACTCGTGGCTGTTGTTGTTCGCCGAGCGCGGCGCATGTCGTATAGAACATCCCGCAGGTGATATCACGCTGGGAGGACGTGCTCCCGCGTTGTTGCTGTTGCCGCCCGAGTCTGACGTGGTGTTGCGCCGGATGCCCGATAGCAGCCCCTGTAGCGTATTCAGCAGTGCTTTTTATCCGCCGCAACGCTGGATGCCCTGGTTAAAGGACGTCGATAGCACGGCCCTGCCCGAACCTCTGGCCGTAGCGGACGCACGCATGGCGGGCTACCTTGCGGAATCGTTTCGGCGCATCATCGATATCGCGCACACTACGGGGCAGCGGGGCAGGGCGCTGCACCTGAATCTCCTTGAGCACATTCTCCTGCTGCGTGAGGAGCTCGCACCGGCCAACGACGACGCGGGGTTGGATCGTCGGGTGCTCGCCGCCCGGGATTTTCTGCTTGCGCACTATCATGAGAAAACGACCGTGGAGCAGGTCGCCAATGCGGCAGGTGCAGCGCCTTCGACGCTGACGGCCCTGTTCAAGATCCAGATGGGAGACAACCTCATGCGCTGGCGCGACCAACTGCGGATGCGCCGCGCCCGCGAGCTGCTGCAGGGTACCGAGCTGCCCATCAAGGTTATTGCAGCGGAGGTCGGCTATGACGACCCCATGTTTTTCTCACGGCGTTTCAAGCAGCTGACCGGGTGGTCGCCGTCGCAGGTGCGCAGCGGTAGCAGCCGCTAGCCGGGCGCAGGAAATTGTGCAACGCCTCCGGTGTATCCTCCATTCCACAGGGAATCCTGCTGTTCTCTAATAAAGAGAATAACGACAACAGCAACACACCAGGGAAGCCTCATGACTGACGTACCGAGTTATACCGCCAATCAACGCCTGCTGGATCCCCGCCGGCTCGGCACCACTACCATGCTCAGCAGCACATCGAAGTATCTCAATCACCCGCGACTGCGTCACTGGGTGGCCGTGGAATCGCTGCGTCGCAATGGTCCGGATATGGACCATTACGGTGGCCCGCTGGAGATCATCGATATCTTCCGTGAACTGGATGATGTCGATGAAATCAACCGGTTGTTTGCCGAGGCACGGGCCCGTGACAGCGCACTCGATGCGTGGTTTGAAGCCCGCTTTCTGGTGCCCCACGACCTGCAGGCCCTGGCTGAACTGCCGGAGGGTACGCTGGGTCGGGAATACCAGAAAATGCTCGCTGAACAGGGTTTGCAGGCCGATTTCCTGCCCTTTGAAAGCACCGCCACAGATTACGATTACTTCCATCGCCGGCACAGCCAGACCCATGATATCGAGCACCTGGTGGTGGGCTATCGCTATGACCCGCTGGGCGAGTTCGCGCTGATTGCTGCGCGCACCACAAACCTGCTCAAAACATTTGGCCAGGAACTCGGTGAACATATTTCGGTGGTTTCCACCCTGCTGGTCGCTACCGGTATGTCGCGCTTCGGCTGCCATTATCCGCACTTGCTGCCCCCGCTGTACAAGGCCCTGGGGGAGGGCAATCGCATCGGTGAGCAATTGAACACGCCGCTGTTCATGCCACGTTATGAAGATATGTTTGAGTGGACAGTGGAAGAAGTGCGCGAACACCTGGGCGTGGTACACAGTCCGGATTTCGAGGACACCATGTGGTCGCTGGGGGAGTACTTCGACGCGGCCTGAGCCGCTGTCCCGGCGCGGTTGTTGCGCGGCGAAGACGGGGCGCTTTTGTCAGGGCATGTCCATATGTAATAATTCCGCTGCCCTCCCATAAGCGATAATAATTATGATGCGTTCCGTTCTACGTTTTCCGTTCGTCTTTTTTCTGTTTCTGTTTCTGTTTCCCGCACACGCCGCCATGGCGGCAGACACCAGCGGTGCCAATACCGCCTGGATGCTTACCGCCACGGCGCTGGTGCTGTTTATGACATTGCCGGGCCTGTCACTGTTCTATGGTGGACTGGTGCGGGTGCGCAACGTGCTCTCCGTGTTGATGCAGTGCTTTGCGCTGACGGCACTGATGTCACTGCTCTGGTTTGTCGCTGGGTATTCCCTGGCGTTCGGCTCTTCCGGGGTCGAGCAGGGTCCGTGGATCGGTGACCTGGGTAACCTCTTTCTCGCCGGGATCGCCATGGATGGCAATGCCGGCGACATTCCCGAATCGCTGTTTGTCATGTTCCAGATGACCTTTGCGGTTATTACACCGGCGCTGATCGTCGGTGCTTTCGCCGAGCGTATCCGGTTTTCCGCCATGCTGTTGTTCAGTGCCGCATGGATGTTGCTGGTGTATGCGCCGGTGTGCCACTGGGTCTGGGGTGGCGGTTGGCTCGGGGCCATGGGGCTGCAGGATTTTGCCGGTGGTACTGTGGTGCACATCACCGCCGCCGTAGCGGCCCTGGTCGCTGCGCTGATGCTTGGTCCGCGTCGCGGTTTCGGCAGCGTTGCCATGCCGCCACACAACCTGACCATGACGGTGACCGGTGCGGGTATGCTCTGGGTGGGCTGGTTTGGCTTCAATGCCGGCTCCGCAGTGGCTGCAGACAACAGCGCTGCGATGGCGATGCTGGTGACGCACCTGTCGGCCGCCTGTGGGTCTCTGGCCTGGATGACGATGGAATGGATCCGTCACGGCAAGCCGTCAGTGCTGGGCATCGTAACGGGGATGGTTGCCGGCCTCGGTACGATCACCCCGGCGTCCGGCTCGGTCGGTCCCGCAGCGGCCGTGGTTATCGGCCTTACCGCTGGCGTTGTGTGTTACTACGCCACAATTACGCTGAAGAACCGGCTGAAAATCGACGATAGCCTCGATGTCTTTCCTGTGCACGGTGTGGGCGGCATCCTCGGTACCCTTCTGGCGGGTGTGTTTTGTTCGCCCAACCTGGGCTTGTTCAGCGGCAATGGATTCTCCGACGGCATCAGCTCAATAGGCGGGCAGCTTGCTGTGCAGGCCACGGGCGTGGTTGCAACCTTTGCCTATACGGCGATCGTGAGCTATCTCCTGTTCAAGCTGGTGGATCGCCTTATCGGCCTCAGGGTTGACGCCGAACAGGAAACGGTCGGCCTCGACCTTGTCCTGCACGATGAGCGGGGCTACGACCTGTAGCCCCGCTAGTCTGCACCGGCTGTGAGGTGTTTCACCAGGAAAGCGGTTTCATCGCGGGCGACCGTGCTGAACAGGGGCTCGACATAAACGCCGAAATGTCCGCAGGGGTAGCTGGAGATTTCCGCGTCCGCGGCCAGTGACGCAGCCTCGCGGATGGTCGCGGGGGAGATGAAGGCGTCCTGCTCCGCAATCGTGTAGTGAATGGGGCAGCGAATATCACCCGCCTGCCGGCCGGGTTTGTAGGTCGCCAGTTGGAACACGAAACGGGCTGCAACGCGATTGCGCCAGCCGGAATCGGCGGGCGTGATACTGGCGATTCCGGCAGCCGCTCCGGGCGACGTCATTGCTGCATGGTCATCCGGATCGCCAATAGCCTGGATGTAATGTGGAGATAGACCCAGGGCGCCGTGCAGGCTGTCCCTGAGCGCGGCAAACAGCAGCCTCAGGGTTTTCCCGAGAGGCACTTTCTGCTGCGGTTTTTCTGCCCAGCAAAAGGGAATCTGTGCCACGACGGCGGCAATCCCGTGGTCGCGCGCCGCCACTGCCTGTACGTGCGCCCCGCCAAAGGACGTGCCCCACAATGCGATACGCTGCGGATCGACACCCTGCTGCGCGCGCAGGGTGGCGATCGCGGCGTCCCAGTCCTGCAACTGGTGCTTGACGCTGAGCAACTGCCGCGGCTCACCGGCGCTGGCGCCGAAATGGCGATAGTCAAACAGCAGCACGGCCAGGCCCGCTTCGGCGAAGACTTGGGCGTAGGCATCCAGACGCTGGTCGCGCACGGCGGTAAAGCCGTGCGCCATGACCACACCGGGTACCGGAGTCTGCGTGTCAGGCCGGTATAGCCAGGCAGCGCAATCATCGCTGCCGCTGCGGAATGTCAGGTCGCTGCGCGTAACGCTGTTCACGCGGCGTTGGCCTTCTGCGCAGCGTCGCCGGGTAAGGCTGCCGGGGCGTGTCCACTTCTGCGCCGCTTCAAACCCGCTTCGATTTCCTTGTCGAGGCGCCCCACATAGTGGTCAAAGTGCAGCTGGATCGTGTGCCTGGGGCTGGGATAGTAGTCCCGCAGGTAGAAGGATTCATCGGCCGCAATCATCTCCTCCATCTCCGCTTCCGAGGGCGGGGCGTAGTCGCCATTCAGGTAAGGCACCACCCAGCGTGACTGTTGCTCGGCGAAGTTGACCAGGGTGGGCAGGGACTGCGCCAGGCCCATGTAGATCAGGTTGGGGACGCCAGGTATCAGCATGCGTTTGAACAGACGTGGCGGCTGATTGTCCTCGCTCGCGGTGAATTGCGGCTGGTCGAAGAAGGGAAAACTGATCTTGTATCCGGTGCACCAGACGATGACATCAAAGTCACCGCTGCTGCCATCGGTGAAATACACCGTGTGACCGTCCATGCGCTCGATGCCGGGACGCGCTTTGATATCGCCGGAGCCGGCCCGCTGCAGGAATTCCCCGGACACCGTGCCGTGGGCCTCCCAGGGTTGATACGTGGGCTGGGGCAGGCCGTAGTCGCGGGGATTGCCGATCTGTTGCTTGACGACGCGGCTCATCAACCAGTGCTGGATTTTGCGCGGCACCCAGGCCGGAAGCATGTTCTTGTCCCCGGGCTTGCCATTGATGTACTTGGGGAATACCCACACGCCACGCCGCATGGAGATGTGCAGTGTGCTGGCCATAAAGCGCATCGACAGTTCCGATGCGATGTCCATGGCGGAATTGCCAGACCCCACGACCAGCACCCGTTTGTCCCGCATGTCGATGGGGTCAAAGGGCGTATTGTAGCTGTGCGCGTGAATCTGCTCGCCGGCGAAATCGCCGGGATAGGCAGGCTCCGGCCAGCGCGGGTCCCAGTGATGGCCGTTCGCGACAATGAGCACGTCGTAGCGCCGTGTCTCGCCATCGCTGGTGGTCACAGACCAAAGGCCGTTGTCGTCACGGTGCGCGCGCTCGACGCGGGTATTGAAGGTGATGGTGTCGCGCAATCCGAAGTGGTCGGTGTAGTCGTTGAGGTAGTCGAATATCTCGCTGTGATGCGGATAGTCCGGCCAGTCCTCAGGTACCGGGTATTCCTGCATGCCCATGCGAAATTTTGAGGTGTCAATGTGCAGACTCTGGTAGCAGGCTGACATCCCGTTGGGATTTCGGTAGTACCAGTTGCCGCCGATATTATCCGAGGCCTCGAAGCAGTCGTAGGCGATGCCGCCTTCTTTCAAGCGCTTGATCGTGGTCAGTCCGCTGGGGCCGGCACCGATCACGCAGCACAGGGGGCCACGGTTGTTGGCCGGTCGAAATCCGTTGTTCATCTTACTTGCTCCGTCCAGATGGCGAGTTGCCTGGGTTATCGGGTTGGCAGCCGGCGAGCAGGTGCTCCAGCGCCGTGTTGAAATCGCCCAGCACCGCGGGCTGCGGATTGTCTGCGAGAGCCCGCTGCAGTAGCGGCAGGGCGCCCTCCGGCTGGCTGTGCACAAAGCGACTGAGCACCGCTTCATGTCCACCGTCGCCGGCCACTGCCTTCAGGTAGTTGCCGGTGACGGCCGCTCCCAACACCAGTTGATTCACCGCGTAGTACAGCTCCAGCGCCCTGCCGGGGGTGAAGCCGCGGCTGCCAAGCAGCGCAATCAGCTGTTCCAGGTACTGTGCTTCCACATCACCGAACACGCCCCCCTGCATGATCTGGCTGACCAGCTCCGGCCAGTCGAGCGCGGTCTGGCAAGTGCTGCGGGCGTGTTCGCGCAGGATGTCCTGCCAGGACTGGCCGTGGTCGACAATGGGTTGCAGCTGGCCCTTGCGCTCGGCGACCAGGCGCAGCAGGTGCTCCCGCCCCTCCACATAGCCATACAGCGTCGCGACACCCACCTTGAGGCGGCTGGCGATACTGGCCATGTCGAGGTTGCCCGCAGGCAGGTCACAGGCCGTGTCGACAATGGCATCCAGGGTCAGACGGCGCGGTCTGCCGCGGCGGCCTGGGGTCGGTTTTCGGAGTGACGGCGTCATGCCGCCAATAATATCGAATTATATTCGGAAAAGAAATCGGTTCGGGTTTCGAGCGGTGCGCCTGCCAATGGCTTTGCAGGCACCGGACTGGAGGCGAACGCACAGGCAGTTCATAATGCGCCGCTCACGGTCATGCAACGAGTGGATCTATGGGAAGCGGCGGCAAGCTGGATGCCCGTTTCGAGCAAGCGCTCGCAGTACATCAGGCAGGCGATTTGCAGGAGGCGCAGAAGCGCTACCGGCAGATTCTGCGCAAGCACCCGCGTCACGCCCATGCCCTGCATCTGCTTGGCCTGATCGACTTCCAGTGCGGGCGCGCCGAGGATGCGGTGCGCCAGATAGACCGGGCCATTGCGCTGAGTCCCGGCAATCCCGCGTTTTACTCCAATCGCGCCAATGCACTGCAGCACCTCGGGCAGTGGGAGGCGGCCGTGGCGGGCTACGACGCCGCGCTCAGGCTCAAGCCTGACTTTGCGGAGGCCGTGTTCAACCGTGCCAGCGCGCTGCAGAAGCTGGGGCGTTACCGCGAGGCGCTCGCCGGATTTGAGCGCGCCGCGCGCCTGGCGCCCCGCGATGCGGATATTCGGGTGGGGCAGGCCGCGGCGCTGCGCGCGCTGGGCCGCGGTGAGGAGGCGCTGGCGGCACTGGAACAGGCCCTGCTGCTGAACCCGGCTTCCGCCAGCGCCTGGTGTCATCGCGGCAATGTACAGCATGACCTGGGGGACACCGCAGCAGCGGAGTCCAGTTACAGTCGGGCGCTGGCATTTCAGCCCGGCCTGGCGCTGGCGCACGCCAACCGTGGCCACCTGCATCAGGAAAATGGCGAGTTCTCCGCGGCCATTGCAGACTACCGCCAGGCGCTGGCCGCCAGCACTGCGGCTGCTGAATTTGCCTACCTGCGCGGCGCCGTGCTCCACGCCCGCCTGAGCCTGTGTGACTGGGAGGGTATTGACGCCGAAATCAGTGAGCTGTTGGAGGACGTGCAGCGCGGCGTGCTGTGCAGCGCCCCGTTCCCGCTGCTGACGCTGACCGATGATCCAGCGCTGCAGTCCCAACTTGCCCGCCAGTGGTGCGCGCAGCGCGTTCGCCAACGACCGCAGCCCGAGTATGCGCTGCCCCCGGCCCCGGGCGAGCGTATTCGACTGGGTTATTTCTCTGCCGATTTTCACGCGCATGCGACGGCCTACCTGATTGCCGAGCTCTTCGAGCTGCATGACCGCGAGCGTTTTGAGCTGATAGCGTTTTCCTACGGACCGCCGGTGCAGGACGCGATGCGCACCCGGCTCGAAGCCGCATTCGATCAGTTTCTGGATGTGCGCGAGCTGGGTGACGAGGCTGTGGCACAGCGATCCCGCGAGCTGGGCATTGATGTGGCGGTTGACCTGAAAGGCTACACGCGGGACCAGCGCATGGATATTTTTGCCTGGGGTGCCGCCCCGATACAGGTCAGTTACCTGGGCTACCCTGGCACGCTGGGCTGTCCCCACATCGACTACCTGATCGCAGATCGAGTGCTGATTCCCGCAGAGCAGCGCGCGCATTACCCCGAGCACATCGTGTTCATGCCCGGCAGTTACCAGTGCAATGACAGTCAGCGACCGATCCCGCAGCAGGCGCCGGCGCGGGCGACGCTGGGACTGCCGGAAGACGCGCTGGTGTTTGCCGCTTTCAACACAGTGTTCAAGCTGACGCCGGAGGTTTTCCACGCCTGGGTGGAGATTCTCCAGGCGGTGCCGAATAGCGTGCTCTGGCTGCTGGAGGGGCGCCCCGACGCCATGGCGAACCTGCGTCGCGAAGCCGCGCGAGCCGGGCTGGACCCGCAGCGTCTGGTGTTTGCGCCGCGTGTGCCCCTGGCGGAACACCTGGCCCGGCACGGTTGCGCCGATCTGTTTCTCGACACGTTTCCCTGCAACGCGCACACCACCGCCAGTGACGCGCTCTGGGCGGGGCTGCCGGTCCTGACCCTCGCTGGACGGGGATTTGCCAGCCGGGTTGCAGCCAGTCTGCTGCATGCAGTGGAGTTGCCCGAGCTGGTGACACACAACCTTGCCGACTACGTGCAGACCGCCATCGCGCTGGCCTGCGATCCGCGGCGCCGCGCACACCTGCGCGCGCAGCTTGCAGCAGCGCGTACCAGCTCCCCCCTGTTTGATGCGCAGGGTTTTGCCCGGCAGCTGGAACAGGCTTACAGGACCATGGTGGATTTCCGGCGCCGCGGTGTTGCACAGCAGGATATTCACCTTGAGCCGTAAGACATCGAAAGGAACCCTGCCACCGGCACTCCAGGCACGCTATCGCGAGGCGGTTGCCCTGCACCAGGGTGGACAGCCGGCTCGCGCCAGCGCGCTCTACGCCGAGGTGCTGGCGGTGCGACCGCGGCATTTCGACAGTCTTCACCTCCGCGGGGTGGCGGCGCTGCAACTGGGGGATACCGAGCGAGGCATACAGTGGCTGCAGGCGGCGATCAAAATCGACGGCGGCGTGGCCCCGGCGCATTTCAATCTCGGTAATGCGCTGCTTGCTGCGGGCCAGCTGGAGCCGGCTCTTGCCTGTTTCGATCGGGCAGTGGCGCTGAAGCCCGATTATGCGCAGGCCTGGAGCAACCGCGGCAATGCGCTGCTGGACCTGCGCCGGGTAGCGGCGGCACTGGACAGTTACGACCGCGCCCTCGCCTGCAAGGCCGACTATGCGGATGCCTGGTACAACCGGGGTAACGCCCTGCTGGATCTCGGCCGCCCGGCGGATGCCCTGGCGAGCTTTGACCGGGCGCTCGCCCTGGATACCCGCCACAGCCAGGCCTGGTGTAACCGCGGCAAGGCGCTTGCCGACCTGCAGGCGCTGGTGCCTGCGGCAGAGAGCTACCAGCGGGCCCTTGAGCTGCGCCCTGGATACCCCTTCCTGTTCGGCACCTGGCTGCACACGCGCATGAAAGTCTGCGACTGGTCCGGTCTGGCGGCCGATACTGCACGCCTGCAGCAGGGCATTGCGGCGGGTGAGGCGATATCACCACCGTTTCCGGTGCTGGCCCTGCTGGATTCGCCGATGCTGCAGCGGCAGGCCGCGGCCCGCTATGCGCAGGCGCGCTATCCACGCGTCTCAGTCCTGGGTGCGTTCCCGGCTGCCGCTGCGGGTGAACCGATCAAAGTGGCTTACTACTCGGCTGATTTCCGCGAGCATGCGACAACACACCTGCTGCTGGAGACGCTGGAGTCCCACAGTGGAGCGCACGTTCAGTGTTATGGCTTCGGATTTGGTCCCGTGGCGGAGGACGCCGCCAGCGCCCGACTTGCCGCCGCGTTCCACCGGTTTATCGATGTCAATACCATGACGGACCAGCAGGTGGCCGCACTGTCGCGTGAACTGGGTATCGATATTGCCGTTGATCTGAAAGGCTACACGCGCGACTCGCGCCCGGGCCTGTTCGCTGCCGGCTGTGCCCCGGTGCAGGTGAGCTACCTCGGCTATCCGGGCACCATGGCCACGGATTATCACGACTATCTGATCGCCGACGAGATAGTCGTTCCCCCTTCACAACGCGGGCACTACAGTGAACAGCTGGTCTACCTGCCGGGCTGTTACCAGGCCAACGACTCGCGTCGCCCACTCGCGGTCGAGCCCGTGAGTCGCGCTGCGCTGGGCCTGCCGGAGCGGGCTTTCGTGTTCTGCTGCTTCAATAACAGCTACAAAATCCTGCCTGAAACCTTCGCCTGCTGGATGCGGCTGCTGCAGTCTGTGGAGGGCAGTGTGCTCTGGCTGCTGGAGGACAGCAAAGAGGCCTCGATGCGGCTGCGCGAGGCGGCACTGGGTCACGGTGTAGAACCGCAGCGCCTGGTATTCGCCCCGCGTATCGGGGCGGCGGAGCACCTGGCGCGGCACCGCGCAGCGGACCTGTTTCTCGACACCTGGCCCTGTAATGCACACACCACGGCCAGCGACGCGCTGTGGGCGGGTCTGCCGCTGCTGACAGTGATGGGGGAGGCCTTCGCGGGGCGTGTCGCAGCAAGCCTCCTGCACGCGCTGGGTCTGCCCGAGCTGATAGTCACCACGGAGCATGCCTATGAGCAGCGTGCGCGCTCTTTGGCGACGGACCCTGCCGCACTCGCGTCCCTGCGTGAGCGCCTGGCCGAACAGCGGCTCAGCAGCCCGCTGTTCGACGGTCGCGCAATGGCGCGCAACCTCGAGGCTGCTTATGCCGCCATGCACCAACGCCGCTGCGCGGGGCTGCCGCCTGCGGCACTGGCAATAGCGGCTGACGGCGGCGTCCGGCTGCTGGACGCAAAGGATGTCGCAGAATGAGTGAGCACCGCCTCTGGATGGAGCAGGCCCTGGCGCTGGCGGATCGCGCCGCAGCCCAGGGCGAAGTGCCTGTGGGTGCGCTGGTGGTGCGCGACGGGCAGCTGCTGGGACAGGGCTGGAACCGTGTGATCAGCGATGCGGACCCGACCGCCCACGCGGAAATCGTGGCCTTGCGCGACGCGGCCCGCGCGCAGGGCAATTACCGGTTGCCGGGTGCAACGCTGTACGTCACCCTGGAGCCCTGCAGTATGTGTGCGGGCGCACTGGTACATGCGCGCATCGCCCTGCTGGTCTTTGCGGCGCGCGAGCCGCGCGCCGGCGTCGTCTGCAGTCAGTGTGCGCTACTGGAATCACCCTGGTACAACCACACGGTGCGCTGGGAGGAAGGGGTGTTGGCCGAGGCGTCCAGTGAGCGTTTGCAGGCGTTTTTTCGCGCCCGACGCTCATAGCGCGAAGAAGCGTTCCCCTTGCAGTGCGGCCGGGAGGAACTGCATCGGGTTCAGGGGTTGGCCCGGCTGATTGGCGGACATATCCTTCCACTGCAGGATGCTGTAGTAGTGACGGATGTTCTGGACGAAATTCGCCGCCTCTTTGCCCCGCGCATAGCCGTAGCGCGTATTGCGGTAGTGTTCTCTTTTCTGCAGTAGAGGCAGCGTTTCCATCACGTCGCTCCACAGATGGGGGTCGCCGCCGCGTTGCTCGGTCAGCACCCTGGCATCTTCGAGGTGTGCCAGCCCGATGTTATACGCAGCCAGCGCGAGCCAGGTCCGATCCGGCTCGTCGATGTCCGCTGGCAGGCGCCTGCGTATATTCTTCAGGTAGCGGGCTCCCCCGCGCAGGCTCTGTAGGGGGTCCAGCCGATCCTTGACGCCCATTTCCCGCGCCGTGGGGCCAGTGAGCATCATCATGCCGCGCACACCGGTGGGGGAGGTGGCCTCCGGGTCCCAGTGGGATTCCTGGTAGGCGATGGCGGCCAGCAGGTGCCAGTCCAGCTTGTACTCTTCCGCGACCTGGCGAATGAGCTTGCTGTAGGCGGGCAGTTTGCTGCGGATATTGCGGGCAAAGACGTGCGACCCCACGCGCGACAGCACAGTGTTGTGCCCGAAGTGCTGTTCCCGCAGCTGTTCCAGACGCCCGTCCTCCTGCAGCGCGGTGAGGAATGCATCGGCGCGCTCAATCAGTGCGGTGTACTCGTCCCCTGGGGGGAAATACCACACCATATCCTGCTCACTGCCCAGGTTGAAGGCGACGTCGAGGCGGGAATACAGGCTCTGTTGCATGCGGAACTCATTTGAATCGATGACTGCGATGTCTGCGTCGCCGCTGTCTACCCGCTCCAGCAATTCCATCGTGTCGGCGCCGCGCACGGCCTCCCAGCTCAGCTCCGGCCAGGCGGCGGACTTGAGTTCCTGCAGTGTCTGTTCGTGGCTGCTTCCCGCCAGCACCACCAGGTGCAGGCCTTGAATGTCGTCCAGTCCCGAGGGCTTGCGCCGGCCCGTGCGGTAGATGACGCGGGGCACCAGGCTGGCATAGGGGGTCGAGTGGTTGAACGTCGCGCTGCGCGCTTCCGTGAGGCTCAGGCCCGCCGCCGCGAAGTGCGCCTCCCGGCGTTGCAGGCGGCGAAAAATACCGCCCAGGCTATAGGCAGTATCCATCTGCAGGCTCACGCCCAGTTCCTCCGCGAACAACTGGGCCAGATCGTGCTCGAAGCCTGCGGCGCCGTTCTTGTCGAGGTAAAACGTAGTGGGGCTGTTTCGGCTGACGACCACCAGTTCGCCATCCGCGAGCACCTGCTGTAGCGCATCGTCACGCGAGCAGCCGGAAAGCAGGACGGCGGTGGCGAAGGCGAGCAGCCACAGTGATTTTTGCAAGGTCATGCGCGGATTCTAGCGCCCTGCGGGGTGGCCGAACAGCGTTGGCAAGCTTTACAAACCATGGACATGAACAGGTTCCGTCAGGGTCTCGCGGGTTTATCACTCATTCAGGGTATTTGAACCACGCCACTTCAGGGTAGTCTATGTGAAAGTCGAATAATCCGGAGAAATGCCCATGACGCTGCCCGCTACGCCGTTAACCCATCGTCCGCCGCTGCGTGCCCAGGATATCTACGACCGTGTGCTCGCGCTGGGGGATATGCTGCGCAAGAACGCGCCACTGGCCCGTGAAAGCCGCATGGTGCCGCAGGAGAACATCGATGCCCTGCGTGATGCAGGGTTTTTCCTTGCCCTGCAACCGCGCAAATGGGGGGGGCACGAGGTGGATCCGCAAGACTTCTTCCGCATGCACCTCGCCATTGCTGAAAACTGCATGTCCACCGCCTGGGCTGCCGGCATTGTCGCCGTGCACGCGTTCCAGATTGCGTTGATGGACGAGCGGGCCCAGACCGATGTCTGGGGCGAGGATGTACATGTGCGCGCCTCATCGGCCTATGCCCCGATGGGCAAGGTGACCGCCGTGGAGGGCGGGTTCCGCTTCAGCGGACGCTGGGGCTGGAGCAGCGGCAGTGATCATTGCACCTGGGCACTGCTTGGCGGCATTGCCCCTGACGGCGGCTTCCGCACCTTCCTGATTCCGCGCAGCGACTATCGCATCGAGGACACCTGGCACGTGATGGGTCTGCAGGGAACCGGCTCCAAGGACATCATTGTCGAGGATGTCTTTGTGCCCGAGTACCGTACGCACAAGGCAGAGGACGGATTCCGTGGCACCAACCCAGGCGTCACCGCCGACAGCGCGCCGCTGTACCGCCTGCCCTGGGCGCAGCTGTTCGTGCGCGTCGTCTCCACGCCCGCAATCGGCGCCGCCCGCGACGCCCTGGACCTCTATCGGCAGATGGTGGTGGGCAAGGCCAGCGGCGACGTGACCAAACTGGCCGGCGATACCGGCACCCAGGAGCGTATTGCCGCGGCTATCACCAGTATCGACGAGATGGAGGCCATTCTGTTCCGGAATTTCGACCGCATGATGGCCCAGGTCAGTGCCGGAGAAGAAGTGCCTGTGCTGGAGCGTATCAAGTACCGCTATCAGGCCTCACTGGTGATCGAGCGCTGCATGGCGGTGATTGACAGCCTGTTCTCCTCGGCTGGCGGCAGCTCCGTCTTCCTCGGCAGTGAGATCCAGCAGCGCTTCCTGGACATCCACACTGCCCGCGCCCACGTGGCAAACAACCCCACTGCATTTGGCAGGAACCTCGGCGCCGTGCTGTTGGGCGCCGAGAGCACAGACTTCTTTGTCTAGGGCGGTCTGTCGCCTGCGCAGGGAGTGAATTTGCCCGCCGATTGGCGGTGACGCCCTGCAACTCTATCCCGTACAATGGCGGGCTTTCAGAAAGCCGCTCCTGGAGCCCGCCCCAGCATGCTGATATTGCGTGGAACATCGGCCCTGTCTCCCTTTCGCCGGGACAAGCTGACCCAGAAACTCGCCGCCATCGACCCCGCCATCCACCTTGAGCACTGCGAGTTTGTGCACTTCGTGCAGACCGCGGGTGAACTCACCGCCGCGCGCCAGGCGCAGCTTGGCCAGTTACTCGGCGATGGCCCCGGGGCTGCGGATCCGGCTCAGGGGACTTTGCTGCTGGTGGTGCCCCGTCCGGGCACTATCTCGCCGTGGTCCAGCAAGGCGACCGACATCGTCCACAACTGCGGCTTTGCCGAGGTACGTCGGGTGGAGCGGGGTGTGGCCTGGTATCTTGCGCTCCCAGCGTCGCTCGCGGCGGAGGCCCGCCGTGCCGTGGCCTCTCTCCTGCACGATCGCATGACCGAAAGCGTACTGTCCACCCTGGAAGCGGCCAGCGCGCTGTTTCGCGAGCAGCCGCCCGCTGCGCTTGCGACGATTGATATCCTGCAGGGCGGCCGGGCCGCGCTGGAGGCAGCGGATGCCAGCCTCGGCCTCGCCCTCGCGGATGACGAAATCGATTATCTGGTGCAGGCGTTTACCGGGCTGGGTCGCAACCCCAGTGATGTCGAGCTCATGATGTTCGCGCAGGCCAACTCGGAGCACTGTCGTCACAAGATATTCAACGCCAGCTGGACCATCGACGGTGTGGATCAGGAGCGCTCCCTGTTCGGTATGATTCGCAACACCTATGCCTGCGGCGGTGAAGGTGTGCTGTCGGCGTATTCCGATAACGCGGCCGTGGTGACCGGACACCGCGCGGGCCGCTTCTACCCGGATCCGCAAACGGCAGAGTACGGCTTCTCCCAGGAGCCGATTCACCTGTTGATGAAGGTAGAAACGCACAACCACCCCACGGCCATTGCGCCGTTTCCCGGCGCTGGCACCGGTGCCGGCGGTGAGATCCGCGACGAGGGCGCGGTGGGGCGGGGCTCCAAGCCCAAGGTGGGCCTCACCGGCTTTTCCGTGTCCAACCTGCAGATTCCTGGCTACCCGCAGCCCTGGGAATCGGACTACGGCAAGCCGGCGCGCATCGTCTCGGCCCTGGACATCATGCTGGAGGGGCCGATCGGTGGCGCGGCGTTCAACAATGAGTTCGGCCGACCCAATCTCTGCGGCTATTTCCGCAGCTTTGAGCTCGATGTTCCCGGCGTGTCCGGCATGGAACGTCGGGGTTATCACAAACCGATCATGATCGCCGGCGGTTACGGCAACATTCGCGAGGAGCATGTCGAGAAGGGCGCTTTCGCGTCGGGCGCGCACCTCATCGTGTTGGGCGGCCCGGCAATGCTCATCGGCCTGGGTGGCGGCGCGGCCTCCTCCATGGCCAGCGGCGCCAGCGCCGAAGACCTCGATTTCGCCTCGGTGCAGCGCCAGAATCCCGAGATGGAGCGACGCTGTCAGGAGGTGATTGACCGCTGCTGGCAGTTGGGCAGCGACAACCCGATCGCCTTTATCCACGATGTCGGCGCCGGCGGCCTGTCCAACGCGCTGCCCGAACTGGTCAAGGATGGCGGGCGCGGGGGACGTTTTGCCCTGCGCAACGTGCCCAATGACGAACCCGGTATGGCGCCGCTGGAAATCTGGTGCAACGAATCCCAGGAGCGCTATGTGCTCGCCGTAGAACCCGAGCACCTGCAGCGCTTCGAGGCGATCTGCCGGCGAGAGCGCTGCCCCTTTGCGGTGGTCGGCGAGGCGACGGCGGAGCAGCACCTGACCCTTGAGGACAGTCACTTCGGCAATGCGCCGGTGGATCTGCCCATGTCTGTCCTGTTTGGCAAACCGCCAAAAATGCAGCGTGACGTGACCCGTCAGCCGCTGTCGCTGCCCGCGCTGACCCTGGAGATGCCCCTGCTGGAAGCTGTGGAACGCGTGCTGCAGCTGCCGGCGGTGGCCAGCAAACAGTTTCTGATTACCATCGGTGACCGCACCGTGACCGGCATGGTCGCGCGCGACCAGATGGTCGGCCCCTGGCAGGTGCCGGTGGCGGACTGCGCGGTGACCACCGTGTCCTATGACAGCGTGGCCGGTGAAGCCATGGCCATGGGTGAACGCAGCCCGCTGGCACTGGTGGATGGCCCGGCCTCCGGGCGCATGGCCATTGCGGAAGCGGTCACCAACCTCTGTGCCGCTCCGGTGGCCGCGCTGGCGGATATTCGCCTGTCCGCCAACTGGATGTGCGCGGCGGGTCACGGCCGCGAAGACGAAGTGCTGTTTGACACGGTGCGCGCGGTGGGAATGGAGTTGTGCCCGGCACTTGGGATTACCATTCCGGTCGGCAAGGATTCCATGTCCATGCGCACCACCTGGCAGGCGGAGGGCGAGCAGCGCGCCGTCACCGCGCCGGTATCCCTGGTGGTGTCCGCGTTCGCACCGGTGAGCGATGTGCGCCTGGCGGTCACCCCCGTGCTGTCGACCGCTGCCGACGCGGAGCTCTGGCTGCTGGACCTGGGCCGCGGCGCCGGTCGCCTGGGCGGTTCGGCGCTGGCACAGGTGTATGGGCAGGTGGGGCACAACGTCCCGGACCTCGACCGGCCGGCGGATCTGGCGTCGTTCTTTACGCTGGTGCAGGCGTTCCTGCAAAGCGGCAGGCTGCTGGCCTATCACGACCGCTCGGATGGTGGCCTGCTCACCACGCTGCTGGAAATGGCCTTTGCCGGCCGTTGCGGCCTGGAAATCGATCTCGCATTCCTCGCCGGCAGCCCGCTGCAACAATTGTTCGCCGAGGAAGTGGGTGCGGTGTTGCAGGTTGCCGCCGCTGATGCACCTGCCCTGCGCGAGCGCGCAGCGGCGCTGGGCCTTGCGGATTGCCTGTGTCCGCTGGGCCGCGCAGTGCCCGGTGAGCGGGTGGTGATTCGCTCCGCTGGCGATGTTGTGCTGGACGACCAGCGCAGCCGTTTGCAGGCGCTGTGGGCGCGCACCAGCTTTGAACTCGCCCGTCTGCGCGACAACCCGGAGTGCGCTGAGGAAGAGTACCAGCGCGTCACTCTGCCGGATCCCGGCCTGTCGGCTCATGCCACCTTCGACCCCGCCGAGGACATTGTGGCGCCCTATATCAACCGCGGTGTGCGACCGCGGGTGGCAATCCTGCGTGAACAGGGCGTTAACGGGCATGTCGAAATGGCCGCCGCCTTTCACCGCGCGGGCTTTACGCCCGTGGATGTGCACATGAGCGATCTGCTCAGCGGTGCCCGCGAACTCGCCGGGTTCAAGGGTCTCGCGGCCTGTGGGGGTTTCTCCTACGGTGACGTGCTCGGTGCGGGTGCCGGGTGGGCCAAAAGCATTCTGTTCAACACCGCCCTGCGCGACCAGTTCGCGAACTTTTTCGCCCGCGAGGACAGCTTCACCCTCGGTGTCTGCAATGGCTGCCAGATGGTGTCAACGCTGGCCGAGTTGATTCCGGGTGCGGCGCATTGGCCGCGCTTCGTACGCAACCGGTCGGAACAGTTTGAGGCGCGCCTGGCGTTGGTGCGTGTAGAAGAGAGCCCGTCGGTACTGCTCGCAGGCATGGCGGGTTCGCACTTGCCGATTGCGGTTGCGCACGGTGAGGGGCGTGCGCAGTTCGGGCAGGCGGAGGGCGCTGCACAGTGTGAGGCGGAGGGCACGATTGCCCTGCGCTACCTGGAGAATGACCTCTCGGTGGCACAACGCTACCCCGCCAACCCCAACGGATCCCCGCTGGGCATCGCGGGTCTGTCGAGCCTGGACGGGCGCGCGACCATCATGATGCCGCACCCGGAGCGGGTGTACCGCACTGTGCAGCATTCCTGGGCGCCGGCTGACTGGGGTGAGGATGCGCCCTGGTTGCGGCTGTTCCGCAATGCCCGTCACTGGGTCGGCTGACGTCGCCCCTTGTGACCCCCCCTTGATTCCTTATAATGACCGACTTTCCATTCCCGGCGACGTGCCCTCTGCGGCGCCGCCGCCGAGGCCCGGTAGCCTGTTAGAGCCTGATTATGTTGAATAAGTATCCATTGTGGAAATACCTGTTGGTGCTCGCGGTGTTGGCGACGGGTTTGTTTTACGCCGCCCCCAACCTGTACGCCCCTGACCCCGCGCTGCAGATCACCGGTGAAAGCAGCGCCCAGATTATTGACGAGCGCACCCTCAGCCGCGCCACCAGTGCGCTGGAGGAGGCCGGCATTGAGCACTTTGGTGAGGTGATCGACCCTGGTGGTCGCAATGCACTGGTGCGGCTGCGCGACGCGGAGCAGCAACTTGTTGCGCAGGCCAGAGTGCAACGCGCCCTGGGAGATGGCTTTATTGTCGCCCTGAACCTGGCGCCCACTACCCCCGCGTGGCTCAGTGACCTGGGTGGGCAGCCCATGAAGCTGGGCCTGGACCTGAGCGGCGGCGTGCATTTCAAGTTGGAGGTGGATGTCGATGCTGCCATGGAGCGCCGTCAGGAGTTTTACGAGACGGCCATTCGTCGCGCCCTGCGTGATGAGCGGATTCGGGGCATCGTCGGCCGCGAGGGGGATCTATCGGTCACGGCGCGCCTGCGCAGCGAGGCGGACCGCGAAGCGGCCCGCTCGCTGATTGCCGACAACCACCCGGAGCTGACGCTGGAGCGCGGTGGAGACGGTGACAACTGGACCATTACTGCCTCCATGACCGAGCAGATGCGCACGGAAATCGCCAATTATGCGGTGTCACAGAACCTGACAACGCTGCGTAACCGGGTCAACGAGCTGGGTGTGTCGGAGCCGCTGGTGCAGCGCCAGGGCCAGAGCCGTATCGTGGTGGAGCTGCCCGGTATCCAGGACACCGCCGAAGCGAAGCGGATTCTGGGCACGGTGGCGAACCTCGAATTCCGCCTGGTGGCGAACCTGGATGCGCCGGAGTCGGAAAAGCAGCGCTTCGAGTACCGCAGCGAAGACCGCGCCGGCTCCTTTGAGTGGCTGGAGCGCGACATCATCATTACCGGTGAGCGCGTGGCGAACGCCCAGGCCAGTTTCGACGAGAACGGCCGCCCCAACGTACAGATAAGCCTGGACGGGGAGGGCGGCACCCTCATGTCGCGGGCGACGCGCAATAACGTCAAGCGGCGCATGGGCGTCCTGTTCATCGAGCGCAAATTCCGTACCCGCTACGAGCTGCAGGAGGACGGCAGCGAGAAAGCGATCCAGATTCCCTACGACGAACGCAAACTGTTGACCGCGCCGGTCATCCAGTCGGCACTGGGTGCCCAGTTCCAGATCACCGGTCTGGACAGTCCGCTGGAGGCCTCTGAGCTGGCGCTGATGCTGCGCGCCGGGGCACTGGCGGCGCCCATTTCCTTTGTGGAAGAGCGCACCGTCGGGCCGTCACTGGGGGCAGAGAATATTCGCCTCGGGGTGAAGTCCGTGCAGTTCGGTCTCGCGCTGGTCGTGCTGTTCATGATCCTCTATTACCGCGTCTTCGGCGTGATTGCGGTCGTGGCGCTGGCGGCAAACCTGGTGTTGCTGATCGCCTTCATGTCGCTGATTGGCGCGACGCTGACACTGCCGGGTATTGCGGGCATCGTGCTCACTGTCGGTATGGCGGTGGACGCCAACGTGTTGATTTTCTCCCGCATTCGTGAGGAATTGCGCGATGGGCGAAGTCCCCAGATGGCAATCCATTCGGGCTACGACGCCGCGCTGTCGACCATTCTCGACGCCAACATCACCACCCTGATTGTCGCGGTGATTCTCTACGCCGTGGGTACCGGGCCGGTGAAAGGCTTCGCGGTCACGCTGTCGGTGGGTATCATCACATCGATGTTTACGGCCATTGTCGGTACGCGGGCGCTGGTGAACCTGTACTACGGTGGTCGCAAGGTGAGAACCCTGTCCATCGGGGGAGTGTGAGTATGAAAGTCATCAACTTCATGGGCCAGCGGAAACTGGCGATCGCGCTGTCTGCCGTACTGCTGGTCGCCGCCATAGTCAGCCTGTCGACGCGGCAGTTGAGCTGGGGCCTGGACTTCACCGGCGGTACCCTGGTGGAGGTGCACTACAGTGAATCCGCGGATCTGAAGGCGATCCGGTCGACGCTGGATGCCGGTGGCTACGCCGGGGCCATCGTGGTCAGCTTCGGCACTGACCGTGATGTGCTGATCCGCCTTCCCCAGGGGCATGCCGACACCGAGGGCACCGCCCTGGTGCGTCTGCTGGAGGACTCCTTTGAGGGCACGGTGGAACTGCGGCGCATCGAGTTCGTCGGTCCCCAGGTGGGCGATGAACTGCGCGAGCAGGGCGGGCTGGCCATGCTCATGGCGCTGGGTATGGTGATGCTCTACATCGGCTTTCGCTTCCAGTTCAAGTTTGCCGTGGGTGCTGTTGCAGCGCTGGTGCACGACGTCATTATCACACTCGGGTTTTTCTCCATCATCGGCCTGGAGTTTGACCTCACGGTGCTGGCGGCGTTGCTGGCGGTGATCGGCTACTCGCTGAACGACACCATCGTGGTGTCCGACCGCATTCGGGAGAACTTCCGTAAACTGCGCAAGTCCGACCCGCTGGAAGTCATCAACATATCCCTGTCTGAAACGCTGGGCCGCACCCTGGTTACCTCCTTGACCACGTTGCTGGTGCTGGTCTGCCTGGCGTTGCTGGGCGGTGAGATGATCAAGGGCTTCGCCATCGCCCTGTTGATGGGCGTGGTGATCGGCACCTATTCCTCAATCTACGTTGCGGCCACGGTGCTGGTACTGATGGGCGTCAGCAAGGAAGACCTGATGTTGCCGGTGAAGGAAGGCGCGGAGCAGGACGAACTGGTGCCCTGACCGAAAACAGGCCCGGGCGTCGCGTTCCTTATTTGCCCAGCAGGGGCTTCGTGGCCTGTAGCACGGCCTTGAAGCACTTTGGGTTGCCGCACACGATACTCCCCGATTCCAGGTAGTTATCCGAGGCGTTGATGTCGGCCACCAGGCCGCCGGCTTCACGTACCAGCAGGGCGCCCGCCGCCATGTCCCAGGGCGCCAGCCCGATCTCCCAGAACGCATCCAGACGGCCTGCGGCGACATAGGCCAGATCCAGCGACGCTGCGCCCGCGCGCCGGATGCCGGCACACTGGCCCGCGAGGGTTGCCAGCGTCTTGCTGTAGGCGTCGAGCTGCGCGTCACAGTGATCCTTGAAAGGGATGCCGGTGCCCAGCAATGCACCATCCAGTGACGTGCGTTTGCTGACGCGGATACGGCGCCCATTGAGCTGGGCGCCACGACCGCGTGACGCGGTGAACTCCTCGCGACGCACCGGGTCGAGCACCACGGCGTGTTCCAGTTTGCCGCGGTACAGACAGGCAATGGAGACCGCGTAGTGGGGTATGCCGCGGAGGAAATTGGTCGTGCCGTCCAGCGGGTCGATGACCCAGCGATACTCGGCATTTTCATCGCCGCTCAAGCCGCTTTCTTCCCCCAGAATGGCGTGGTCCGGGTACGCTTTGCGCAGGTGATAGATGATTTCGCGCTCGGCGTTGCGGTCGACGTCTGAGACGAAGTCGTTGACGTTCTTCTCCTGCACGTCGATCCGCTCGAGCTCATCGGAGGCACGGACGATCTGTTCGCCGGCTTTGCGCGCGGCGCGCAGCGCGATTGTGACCATCGGTTCCATAGCGGTGTCCTGGGTGGGCGAGTTTTGGGGCGCGCGATTATAACAGCACATCAGGGCCTGATCCTACCGGCAATCTGCTACACTTCCGCCCTTTTGCAGGCAGCGCGCGTGCGCATGACAGGGCCATGAATCTCGACAATATTCGTATCGTGCTGGTGAATACCTCGCATCCGGGCAATATCGGCGGTGTCGCCCGGGCTATGAAGAACATGGGGCTCTCCAGGCTGGTGCTGGTGGAGCCGCGCCAGTATCCCGATGAGCAGGCCACATGGCGTGCAGCCGGTGCGCTGGATGTGCTGGAAGCGGCCGTGGTCTGCGAGACACTGGATGAGGCCATCGCCGATTGCCAGTTTGTGGTGGGTACCAGCGCGCGAGAACGGCGCATCCCCTGGCCCCTGCTGGACCCGCGGCGCTGCGCCGAGGAAGTGGCCGCCCGTGCCGGCGATGAACAGGTCGCGCTGCTGTTTGGCCGCGAGGACCGTGGCCTGACCAATGAAGAGCTCCAGCGCTGCAACCTGCACCTGCATATCCCATCGGATCCCGCCTACAGTTCGCTGAACCTCGCGATGGCGGTGCAGATTGTCTGCTATGAGCTGCGCATGCTGCATCTCGCTGGCAGCCTGCCAGCGGCCGCTGACGACCAGTGGGACGCGCCCTTCAGCACGGCGGAGAATATGGAGCGCTTTTATGAGCACCTCGAGGAAACACTGGTGGGCATCGGCTTTCTCGACCCCGCGGCACCGCGGCAGTTGATGGTGCGCCTACGGCGGCTGTACGGACGGGTGCGACTGGACGAGATGGAACTGAATATCCTCCGCGGCATCCTCACCGAGACGCAGAAATTCCTACCCGAGCCCGAAAATCCCTCCCTGCGGAAAAGTTGATCAATTTGGTCGGCTATTGCATACTCGGGCTTTACGCCAACGGGTATGGTCATGCGGCTGACAACCAAGGGACGCTATGCAGTGACAGCGATGCTGGATCTGGCCCTGCACGGGCAACACGGGCCGGTGAGCCTCGCGGAGATCTCCGGTCGCCAGGCGATTTCGCTGTCTTACCTGGAACAACTGTTCGCGCGGCTGCGCCGGCGCGAGCTCGTGAGCAGCGTGCGCGGCCCCGGTGGCGGCTATCGCCTGGGGCGTGACAGTGACGCGATCTACGTGGCCCAGATCATCGATGCCGTGGACGAGGCGGTGGACGCTACAGGGTGTGGCGGCAAGGCGGACTGCCAGAAGGGCGAGGTATGCTTGACGCACCACCTCTGGCAGGACCTCAGCGACCAGATCCACGGTTTCCTCAGCCAGATCAGCCTCGCGACGCTGGTGGAGCGCCGGGAGGTGCGCCATATCTCCTCGCGTCAGGATGCCCGTGCGCGCATCAATCCGGAGAGCCTGGTCGCACTGCGGGAGCTGTGATGTCGGCGTCTGCCGGTAGGTAAGCATGCAAGCACCCATCTATTTCGATTATCTGGCCTCGACGCCGGTAGACCCCCGGGTCGCTGAAGCGATGGCCGGCTGTCTGACGCTGGACGGCAATTTCGGCAACCCGGCGTCGCGATCGCACGTCTATGGCTGGCGTGCCGAGCAGGCGGTGGAGGAGGCGCGCCGCGAGCTTGCGGACCTGCTCAACGCCGACCCCAGGGAGATGGTGTGGACCTCGGGCGCCACCGAGTCAGACAACCTGGCCATCAAGGGCGCGGCCGCACTCGCCACCGGGCGGCGTCACCTGGTGACCTCGCGCATCGAACACAAGGCGGTGATCGATACCTGTGCCTGGCTGGAGCAGCAGGGCTGGGACGTCACCTGGCTGACGCCCGGCGCCGACGGCCTCACCAGCCCCGACAGCGTCGCCGCTGCGCTGCGCCCCGACACCTTCATGGTCAGCATCATGCACGCCAACAATGAGCTGGGCACGGTCAATGATATTGCCGCGATCGGGGCGCGTGTTCGCGCCTGCGGTGCCCTGTTTCATGTGGATGCGGCGCAGAGCGTGGGCAAGATTCCAGTGGACCTGGCGCAGCTGCCGGTCGACCTGCTGTCCATCTCGGCACACAAGTTCTATGGCCCGAAAGGGGTTGGGGCGCTCTATGTCAGGCGTCAGCCACGCGTGCAGATACAGGCCCAGATACACGGGGGTGGGCACGAACGGGGCATGCGCTCGGGTACCCTGGCCACCCACCAGATTGTCGGCATGGGCGAAGCAGCCCGGCTGGCGCGCGAGGAGCTGACGGTGGAGAGCGCGCGCCTGCTGACCCTGCGCGAGCGTCTGTGGCGCGGCCTGTCGGCTATCGGTGGCGTGCAGCTCAACGGGCATCCCGACCAGCGTCTACCCGGTGCCCTGAATGTCAGCATCGAGGGGGTTGAGGGTGAAACCCTCCTGATGGGACTGCGCCAGCTCGCCTTATCCAGTGGCTCGGCCTGCAACTCCGAGAGTGTCGAGCCGTCCTACGTGCTGCGGGCCATCGGTGTGCCCGAGGCACTGGCCCACAGCACCTTGCGGCTGTGTTGTGGCCGCTTTACCAGCGAGGATGACGTCGACCGCGCCATCACTCACCTGCGGGACGTTATCGGTGGCCTGCGCCAGCGCGTTTAGCGCGTGAAACCCGGGCGTAAAGCCCGTATAATTGCGCGGTTTTAACCTTGGGGCACGCGGCCCCGAATTATTTTCTGGAATCTTTGGAGAAAGTCAGATGGCTGTTGAGCGTACCTTGTCTATTGTGAAGCCCGATGCGGTGGCAAAGAATGTAATTGGGCAGATCTATTCACGGTTCGAATCCGCAGGCCTGCGGGTGGTCGCGGCCAGAATGCTGCGCCTGAGTGAAGACGTTGCCGGGGGCTTCTATGCCGAGCACCGCGAGCGTCCTTTCTTCCCGGCGCTGATCGAGTTCATGACCTCTGGTCCCGTGATGGTGCAGGTGCTCGAGGGTGAGAATGCCATCGCCCGCAACCGCGAGTTGATGGGTGCCACCAACCCGAAGGACGCCGATCCGGGCACCATCCGGGCGGATTTCGCTGAGTCAATCGATGCCAACGCGGTGCACGGGTCCGACTCGCCGGCATCGGCCGAGCGTGAGATCGCCTATTTCTTCGCCGCCAGCGACCTCTGCGATCGCGGCTGAGGCGAGATAGGGTAGATCCCCATGAACGCGACCGTCATTGCCTCCTCCGAAGTGTCCGCCAGGGTCAACCTGCTGGGCATGACGCAGCCGCAGCTGGAGCAGTTTTTCCTCGATCTCGGGGAAAAGAAGTTTCGTGCGCAGCAGGTGATGAAGTGGATGCATCACGCGGGTGTGACCGATATCGGTGCGATGTCCAACCTGGGCAAGGCGCTGCGCGAGAAGCTGCAGCGCGTTGCCGAGGTGCGCCCACCGGAGATCGTCAGCCAGCACGATTCTGCGGATGGCACCCGCAAGTGGGCGATCCGGGTGAGTGGCGGCGGCCTGGTGGAAGCGGTATTGATCCCCGAGGCGGGGCGGGCGACCCTCTGTGTGTCATCGCAGGTGGGCTGCAGCCTTGACTGCAGTTTCTGCTCCACCGGCAAGCAGGGTTTCGAGCGCGACCTTACGGCGGCCGAGATCATCGGTCAGGTGTGGTTGGCCATCAAGTCCTATGATGCCTTCCAGGCCGGGAACCGGCGCGTGGTCACCAACGTCGTGATGATGGGCATGGGCGAACCCCTGCTCAACTTCGACAATGTCGTCGCGGCGATGGACCTGATGATGTCGGATCTCGGCTACGGGATTTCCAAGCGCCGGGTGACGCTGAGCACCTCCGGCGTCGTGCCGGCGCTGGATCGTCTGGCGCGGGTCAGCGAGGCGTCACTGGCCATTTCACTGCATGCACCAGACGATGCACTGCGCAACCAGCTGGTGCCGATCAATCGCAAGTACCCGATTGCCGAGCTGTTGCGCAGCGCCCGTGCCTACATCGATGCGCAGGCGGACAGCAAGCGTGTGGTGACGGTTGAGTACACCCTGATCGCAGGGGTGAACGATCACGTCGACCAGGCCCGCGATCTGGCCGTGTTGTTGCGGGATTTCCCCTGCAAGATCAACCTGATTCCGTTCAACAGCTTTCCCCAGTCGGATTACCAGCGACCCAGCGGCAACGCGGTGTCACGTTTCTGGCAGGTGCTGGTGGACGCGGGTTTCATTGTCACGGTGCGCACTACCCGCGGTGATGATATTGCAGCGGCCTGCGGCCAGTTGGTCGGGCAGGTTGTGGATCGCACCCGGCGCAGCGAGCGCTACCGGGCGGCCGGGCAGGCCGCGGAGGTTCAGGCACGATGACGACGGAAACAAAACGGTTTTGCGGTGCATTGCGTTTCAACGGCGCATGGGTCGCCGTGCTGGCCGCCGTGGTTCTGGCGGGCTGCGTCACCACAACCGACAGCGTATATACCAACCCACCGTCGCCCGAGGACGCGCTTGAGCGCCGTGTCTCACTGGCGCGCCAGTACATCGGCGAAGGCGACTGGGAAAATGCCAAGCGCAACCTGTCCCAGGCCGTCAAGATTGACGACCGCAATGCCGAGGTGCACGAGGCCTTTGCGCTGGTTTACCAGAGCACGGGCGAGAAAGAGCTGGCGGAGGAGAGTTTTGAGAAGGCGATTCGCCTGCAGCGTGATTTCTCGCGCGCGCGCAACAACTATGCCGCCTTCCTGTTTTCCGAACAGCGCTACGCCGACGCGGAGAAGCAGCTCAATTACGTCGTCAAGGACACCCTGTACAGCGCCCGGCCGCTGGCCTTTGTAAACCTTGGCCTGTGTCAGCTGCAGCTGGACAAGCGAGCAGAGGCGGAAGAGTCCTTCAGTCGCGCGCTGTCCATGGATCGCGTCAACACCATCGCGCTGCTCGAGCTGGCGATCCTCAAGTACGAGGATGGCGACTATCGCGCGGCGGAACGTTACTACGGTACCTATCGCACGGCAGTGCGGCCCCAGAGCCCCCGCGGCCTGTGGCTGGGGGTGCGGCTTGCGCGGGCCACGGGTGACAAGGACGGGGAGAGCAGTTATGCCCTTGCGCTGAGCAGCCTGTACCCGAAGTCGTCCGAGTACCAGGAATACCAGCGGACACTGAACAGTGGGCAGTAAGGAAATCCTTGAGCCGGCACCGGTGACGGTTGCGCCCGGTGCGCTGTTGCAGGCGGCGCGGCAGGCGCGCGGCTGGTCGTCCGCCGAGGTGGCCGCGAGGTTGCACTGGCTGCCCGAGGTCGTCGGCCTGCTGGAGCGCGATGCCTATGACCGTTTGCGCCGGCCGGCGTTCGCCCGCGGATATATCAGCGCCTATGCGCGCTTGCTGGGCCTGAACGAGGTTGAGGTGCTGGCAGGGTTCGACCAGCGACGGCCCCAGGCGATGGCAAAGTCTGCCGATACTGCGCCGCGCCGCTTGCGGCCGCTGCAGCGCACAGGGCTGGGCATTGTGCTCGGGCTGGCTGTGTTGGCGCTGCTGGTTCTGGGGTTGTGGTGGGTGCAGGTTGGCGAGGCCGCTTCCCACCGCCTGTCTGGAGGATGAGTGATGCATAAACCCTCTCCCATCACACGGCGCGTCAGCCGTCAGATCATGGTCGGCTCGGTACCGGTCGGCGGCGATGCGCCGATCAGCGTGCAGAGTATGACCAATACCGAGACCTGTGACGTCGAGGCCACTGTGGCACAGGTCAAGGCGATCCAGGACGCCGGTGCCGACATTGTGCGCATCTCGGTGCCCAGCATGGAGGCCGCCGAAGCCTTCCGGGCGATTCGTGCCCGGGTCGATATCCCGCTGGTGGCGGATATCCATTTTGATCACAAGATTGCCCTGAAAGTCGCGGAATATGGCGTTGACTGCCTGCGCATCAACCCGGGCAATATTGGCAGTGACAAGAAGGTACGTGCGGTGATTGACTGTGCACGTGACAAGGGCATACCGATTCGTATCGGGGTGAATGCCGGCTCGCTGGGCAAGGAGTTGCAACGCAAATACGGTGAGCCTACAGCGGAAGCGCTGGTGGAGTCCGCCCTGCACCATGTCGATATACTCGACCGCTTCAACTACCCGGACTTCAAGGTGAGCGTCAAGGCGTCAGAGGTGTTCATGGCCGTCGCCGCCTACCGCCTGCTGGCAAAACAGATTGATCAGCCCCTGCATCTGGGCATTACCGAAGCCGGCGGCTTGCGCGGCGGTACGGTGAAGTCGGCCGTGGGCCTGGGCATGCTGCTGATGGACGGCATCGGCGACACCATTCGCGTTTCCCTGGCCGCCGACCCGGTGGAGGAGGTCAAGGTCGGCTTCGAGATTCTGAAGAGCCTCAAGTTGCGCGCGAATGGCATCAACTTCATCGCCTGTCCCAGCTGCTCGAGACAGAACTTTGACGTCATTGCCACCATGAACACGTTGGAGCAGCGCCTCGAGGATATCCGTACCCCCATGGACGTCGCCGTGATCGGCTGCATCGTCAACGGTCCGGGTGAGGCGCGCGAAGCGGATGTCGGCCTGACCGGGGCCAGTCCCAACAATCTGATCTACATCGACGGTAAGCCCGACCACAAAGTGAGCAACCAGGACTTTGTGGATCACCTTGAACAGGTGATCCGCCAGCGCGCGGCCGCGCTGGAGGCGCAGCGCGCTGCCGCGGACGCGCAGCTGATCGCGCGGTCCAAACAGTGAAAGAGCAGGAGTAGAGGTGACAACGATTCGAGCCATCCGGGGGATGAACGACATTCTCCCGGATGAAAGTGACCGCTGGCAGTACCTGGAGCGTACCGTGGCCGACGTGCTGGCGAGCTATGGCTATGGCGAAATCCGCTTGCCCATCGTCGAGCAGACCGCGCTCTTCCGGCGCTCCATCGGCGAAGTAACCGACATCGTCGAAAAAGAAATGTACAGCTTTGACGACCGCAACGGCGAGAGCCTGACACTGCGACCTGAAGGTACCGCAGGGTGTGTGCGCGCCGCCATCCAGCACAGTCTGCTGGGCACGGTGCAGCGGCTCTGGTACAGCGGGCCCATGTTTCGCTACGAGCGCCCCCAGAAGGGGCGCCAGCGCCAGTTTCACCAGATCGGTGTCGAAGTGTTCGGTGTCGCCACGCCGGAGATCGACGCGGAGCTGATACTGATGACCGCGCGGCTGTGGCGGGAACTGGGTATCGACGGGGATGTGGCGTTGCAGCTGAACTCCATCGGCAGCGGCAGTGACCGGCAGGCGTATCGCGCCGCGCTGGTGAGCTACCTGTCCGGGCACCTGGATGCCCTGGACGAGGACAGCCAGCGCCGGCTGCACACCAATCCACTGCGTATTCTGGACAGCAAGGACCCTGGGACCCGCGCTGTGTTGCAGCAGGCGCCGCTGCTCTCGGATTACCTGGATGAGGAGTCCAGGGCAGATTTCGCCCGCGTGTGTGAACTGCTGGACGCGGCCTCCGTTCCCTATGTCATCAACACGGCATTGGTGCGCGGGCTGGACTACTACAACAAGACAGTGTTCGAATGGGTGACGGACCGCCTGGGCGCGCAGGGCACCGTGTGTGCCGGCGGGCGCTACGATGGTCTGGTGCAGCAGCTGGGCGGCAAGCCGGTACCTGGCATCGGGTTTGCCATGGGCAAGGAGCGCCTCGTGCTCATGCTCGAGGCGCTGCAGGCGGCACCGTTGCCCGCGGCCCCCGCCGATGTGTATGTGGTCAATTCCGGTGGCAGCGCGGAATGCGCCGCCTTCGCGGCACTGGAAAGCCTGCGCGGCGCACTGCCGGGCCTGCGCATCGTGCAACACGCTGGCGGCGGCAGTTTCCGCAGCCAGATGAAAAAAGCAGACAAGAGCGGCGCTCGCTGGGCGCTGATCTGGGGTGACGATGAAGTGGCCAGCGCGAGTGTCACTGTCAAACCGCTGCGCGAACAGGGCGAAGAGCAGGTAACGCTGCCACTGGCCGAGGTTGCCGCGTTCCTGCAACGCAGGCGAACCCCTGACACCACAACCCAAGGGAACTAGATCGTGGAATCGTATCGTACGGAAGAAGAACAGGTAGAAGCGCTGCGCCGCTGGTGGGATGAAAACGGGCGTTCTACCCTGGTGACCATTGTGCTGGTGCTGGCGGCTACCTTCGGCTGGCAGGGCTGGCAGCGGTATGACGCTCAGCGCATGGACAGTGCCTCGGACCTCTACCAGCAAATGCTGGAAGCCGCGGCCATGGCGCAGGAGGGCATGGTGACCACCGCTCCGGTGGAGCGTCTCGCGGCCCAGCTACGCAACGACTACGCCGGTACCACCTATGCCCAGTTCGCGGCGCTGCACCAGGCCCGCGTCGCGGTGCTCTCGGGTGATCTGGAAGCCGCTGAAGCGGATTTACGCTGGGTGTTGGGCAAGGCGGACAGCGGCAGCGAGACGGCCGCGGTCGCGCAGCTGCGCCTGGCGCGTGTGCTTGCGGCAGGGGGTAACGTCGAGCAGGCGCTGGCACTGCTCACTCCAGAATCTACCGGCAAGTATCAGGCCGCCGCAGCGATGGCGCGAGGCGATGTATTGGCTGCTGCAGGGCGTCCGGAGGAGGCTTTGGCAGCCTACCGCGAGGCCCAGGTGCTGGTGCAGGGCTACCCCGCACAACTCAACCTGGAGACGCTGGCAGCAAAGCTGCAAAGCCTGACCGCCGCCAGTGCGGGGGATGAGGCATGAGGGCTGCCGTAACCCGCTGTAGCGTCCTGCTGCTCTGCGTGCTGGCCCTCGGAGGTTGCAGCACGCTCAAGGGCTGGTTCGAAATTGATGACGATGAGGATCCGCGCCAGCCAGTGGAGCTGGAAAAAATTGAGCAGACCGTAAAAGCCAGGCGCCTCTGGTCCACCGGTGTCGGTGATGGCCAGGGTGAAGGCCTGTACCGCATAGAACCGGTGGTGGGTGACGGACGCATTTACGCGGCCTCGGCGGACGGCGAGGTCAAGGCGTTGGAGGTCACCAGTGGCCGTCGTATCTGGGACGTAGACCTCGAGCTGCCGATCTCCGGCGGCGTGGGCCTGTACGGCGACAGCCTGTTCCTCGGTGCCAGCGACGGGTTCGTCATGCGGCTGGATGCCGGCAGTGGTGAGATTCTCTGGCGCGCCCCTGTTACCGGCGAGGTGTTGGCTCCCCCCCAGGGCAACGGCAAGGTGGTCGTCGCGCAAACCTATGACGGCAAGCTGCACGGCCTGGATTTCGCCAGTGGTGAGCGGCTCTGGACCTATGACAGCAATATGCCGGTGCTGACCATTCGCGGTACCAGCACGCCAATCCTGCAGGGTAACCGGCTCATCGCGGGCTTTTCCAACGGCCGCGTGGTGGGCTTTGATGCGGCGACCGGTGCGGTGGAGTGGGAGGCTCGCGTGGCGATTCCCCAGGGTCGCTCCGAAATCGAGCGTATCGTCGATGTCGACGGCACGATGGCCATGCTGGGCAATGAACTGTTTGCGGCAAGTTACCAGGGTTTCGTCGTCTCCATCGACACCAACAGCGGGCGCAAGCTCTGGGAGCGGCCCGTGTCGTCGGTCTCCGGCGTGTCGCAGGGCTTCGGCAACGTCTACGTCTCGGACGAAGACGGCACCGTCATCGCCTTCCTGCGCACCGGTCAGGGGCAGCGCTGGACTCAGGATGCCCTGGGCTGGCGAGGGCTGGGTCGTCCGACACCGGTGAGCAGTTACCTGGCGGTCGCGGATTTTGAAGGGTATGTTCATCTGCTGTCGCAGGTGGATGGCAGTATTGTGGGCCGCTTCCGGCCCGACAGCGATGGCGTTCGCGCCGACATGCTGAGCGATGGCAACGTGCTCTATGTGTTCGGCAACAGTGGCAAGCTGCAGGCTTACGAACTCAGCACCACCTCCAGGTAGCCACCATGATCCCGGTAATTGCCCTGGTCGGCCGCCCCAATGTGGGTAAGTCGACGCTGTTCAACCAGCTGACTCGCAGCCGCGATGCGCTGGTCGCCGACCTTGCGGGCCTCACCCGGGATCGCAAATACGGGGAAGCACGTATTGGCTCGCGGCCCTTCATCGTGATTGATACCGGTGGTATCAGCGGCGACGAAATGGGCATTGAGGCGCAGATGGCCGGGCAGTCACTGCTCGCTATCGAGGAGGCTGATGCCGTGCTGTTTCTGGTCAGTGCCCGCGACGGTCTGAACCCCGCGGATCAGGCCCTGGCCCGCCACCTGCGACAGCGCAACAAGGCCTTTCACGTGGTGGTCAATAAAATTGATGGCCTGAATGAAGATGTCGTCCTCGGCGACTTCTACGCCCTCGGTGTTGAGCACCTGCATGGCATTGCAGCGACCCACGGCCGCGGCGTGCGGCAGATGATCGATGATGTCCTGGCCACCTTTCCCGAGGACGAGGCCGAGGACGCGGCGGCGGTGGATCGCCGCGACAGTATCCGCGTCGCCATCGTGGGGCGGCCCAATGTCGGCAAGTCGACGCTGGTCAACCGGCTGCTCGGCGAGGAGCGGGTGGTGGTGTACGACCAGCCCGGTACCACCCGCGACAGCATCTATATCGACTACGAGCGCGACGGCCAGCGCTATACCCTGATTGATACCGCCGGCGTGCGCCGGCGCAAGAACGTGCGCGAGACGGTGGAAAAGTTTTCCATCGTGAAAACCCTCAAGGCCATTGATGACGCGCATGTGGTTTTGCTGGTGATGGATGCCCACGAAGGCATTGTCGATCAGGATCTGCACCTGTTGGGGCACTGTATCGAAGCGGGCCGCGGCCTGGTGCTGGCGGTCAACAAGTGGGACGGCATTGAAACCCACCAGCGCGACTGGATTCGCAATGAGCTCAGCCGGCGCCTGATCTTTGCCGATTATGCGGACACGCACTTCATTTCCGCGCTGCATGGCACAGGGGTGGGGCACCTGTACAAGTCAATCCTTGGGGCACACGCTTCGGCCACGCGCAAGCTGAGTACCAACCAGCTCACACGTATTCTGGAAGGGGCGGTGTTTGATCACGCGCCACCGATGGTGAACGGGCGCCGTATCAAACTGCGCTACGCCCACCCCGGCGGCCAGAACCCGCCACTGATTGTCATCCACGGCAACCAGACTGGAAACGTCCCCAACAGTTACCAGCGCTACCTGGAAAACGTGTTTCGCCGTGAGCTGAAGCTGAGCGGTACGCCGGTGCGTATCGAGTTCCGCACCGGTGACAACCCGTTTGCCGACAAGCGCAACCAGCTGACGCAGCGTCAGGTGCAGCGCAAACGGCGCCTGATGGCGCACGTGAAAAAGAACGACCGAAAGAAGAAGCGCTGACGCGGAGGCCATGGCGAAACCGGATCTGGACAGCCGCGCCAACATCGAACGGTTCGTAGACCAGTTCTACGCGCAGGTGCTCGCAGACCCCGTGCTGGCGCCGATTTTTCTTGATGTCGCTCAGATAGAGCTTGACGTCCACCTGCCCCACATCAAGGATTACTGGTGCAAACTGCTGTTGGGCGAGCAGGGCTACCGCCGTCACACCATGGCAATCCACCGCCGCCTGCACGCCCGGCAACCACTGCAAACCAACGATTTCCAACGCTGGCTGGCGCTGTTCACGGCAACCGTCGATGCCGGATTCGCGGGCCCTGGCGCGGAGCGCGCCAAGCGCGTGGCGGCGGCGATTGCCGGGAATATGCAGCAGGGACTGCCGCCAGTCTGATCCCGGCAGTCCAAACCCCCCTGATTGTTCGGTGACCACGCCCTGAAGCGCCGTCGTGTCAAAAGGTGTTGCAGTTCATGGATTAGGTGTTATAGTTATATATAACACTATATCGATGAGGCAAGCGTCATGCTTACTGTGTCTTCTGCTCTCTACCGTCGGGTGTGCACGCTACCTGCTGCACTGGCGCGGGGTGCGGTGCCCGCAATCTGTCTGCTGCTCGGTTTTCCGGCGCTGGGTATTGCCGGTGACGACCGGGATGTCCTGCGTGTCACCGGCCTGGATATTCGCCAGGTGGAGGTGCAGGGGCAGGTTGATGTGGAGATCAGCCAGGGTACATCCACCGAGCTGCTGGTGCGGGGCGCGTCGGCCCGCTTGAGTCCCGAGCCATTTCATGTGCGCGGCCAGACACTGATTCTGGGCGTTCCGGCGAACAGTGAACAGACCACGCCGGGCGTCCAGTTCAAGTTGACCCTGCCTCTGCTCGAGTCCCTGCGGGTGGCTGGATCGGGTGATGTATTTGTGCGAGCACTGCGGGTCGAGAATTTCAAGCTGCGGGTGGATGGTGCAGGTGACGTGCATCTGTTCGCGCTGCGCGGCGACAGCGCAGAAGTGTTCATGCGCGGCGATGGCGACGTGCAGGTGGCAGAGGTGGCACTGCAGGCGTTGCAGCTGCGCCTCTCTGGGGCGGGGGACATTTTCCTGGGCCCCCTGCAGGCAGAGTCGATCGAGGCTGTTGTCAACGGCTCTGGTGATATCGCCGCAACTGAGGGGGGGCGCACGACAGCGCTCTCCGTCACCGTGGTAGGCTCGGGCGATGTTGATTTCTCCGCACTCACGTCCAGCGACGTGGATGTCAGTGTGATTGGCTCCGGCGGTGTTCGACTGGGGCCCAGTGCGCGCCTCAACGCGACCATCATGGGGAGCGGTGATATTCACTATGCCGGCACGCCCGATGTCGATGAGAACGTGATCGGCTCCGGCGAGTTAAAGCAGGAATAGCCGCGTGCAGTGGCACGATGAACAACCCATCTACCGGCAGCTGCGTGACCTCGTAGTGGAGCGCATCATGGATGGCTCCTTCGCCGAGGGCGCTGCGGTGCCTTCGGTGCGCCAGGTGGCGAGCGACTACCGGATCAATCATCTGACCGTGGCGCGCGCCTACCAGGAGCTGGTGGAAACAGGGCTTCTGGAGAAGCGCCGGGGGCTGGGTATGTACGTCACGGTGGGTGCCAGGGCGACGTTGACCGCGGATGAACAGGCGCACTTTTTTGCCAGGGAGCTGCCGGCATTTGCTGAGCGGGTGCGCAACCTGGGCTTGGATATGCAGCAGGTGACGCAACGCCTGCTACAGCAGGGGGAAACAGAATGACACGTGTTGTTGAAGCGCGCGGGCTGCAGCGCCGGTTTGGCGAGCAGCAGGCCGTCGCGGGCGTCGACCTGCAGTTGGAAGCGGGTTCGGTGTTGGGCCTGATCGGGCCAAATGGGGCCGGAAAAACCACCTTGCTGCGTTCCCTGCTGGGGCTCACCCGCTGCGAGGGGGAGCTTTCGGTGCTCGGCCTCGATCCGCGACGCGAGCAGGCGAGGCTGATGCGGGATGTGTGCTTCATCGCTGATACCGCTGTGTTGCCGCGCTGGATGCGGGTACGGGAACTGCTGGACTACACCGAGGGTGTGCATCCGCGTTTCAGTCGTGCACATGCCGAGCGGCTGTTGGCGCGCACCGAGGTTGGACTGCAGCGACGCATTGCAGAGCTGTCCAAAGGCATGACCGTGCAGCTGCACCTGGCGCTGGTCATGGCAATTGACGCGCGGTTGTTGATACTCGATGAGCCGACACTGGGTCTCGATATCCTGTTTCGCAAGCAGTTCTTCGAGCAGTTACTGAACGACTACTTTGATGAAGAGCGCACCATCATCATTTCAACGCATCAGGTGGAAGAAGTGGAACACATTCTCACCCATGCCATGTTCATGAACCGCGGCCGCACGCTGCTCTGTGACTCCATGCTGGCGCTGGAACAGCGTTATGTGGAACTGCGGGCGGTGGGGGAGGCCGCCACGCGTGCGGCGGCGATACCGCACCTGGGGCAGCGACCACTGCTGGGCGGGCGGGCGCTGATCTATGAGGATGTGAACCGGGAGCTGCTGGCGCCCCTCGGTGAGCTGTGTACGCCAGCACTGGCAGACCTGTTTGTGGCTAAGGTGGGTGAGGACAATGGGCATGACTGATACCAGAAGCCAGCGCTGGCGCTCGCTGGTCAGGCGCGAATTACGCGAGTACCGGGTGTCACTGGTATGGACACCGTTTGCGGTGGCCGTGCTGCTGACGCTGCTGATGCTGGCCGGGCTGTTTGTTGCCAACCAGTTCAGCAACCTCGGCGAGATCGTGCTGGATGTCATTTCACAGGCACAGGATGAAGACGGGCTGAGCGTAAACCTGCGCATGACCGTGGACGAGGACGGCAACCGGGTCGCAGAGCTTGTCACCGAGAGCACCGAGTCGCTGGCTGGCGGGCTGGAACCGCTGCGTCGCGACTACCAGGTGGAAGCGGCGCCGGACCTGGCAGACGAGTCGCTCTGGTCTTTCTCATCCGACTGGCGCTTCCGGCCCTACGAGTCATCCGCTGCGTCCGATCAGGACGACGTTGAATCCAGCGGACCGGTCACCAGCCTGCACCCACTGCTCTATGGCATCCACGGCATCATGCTGCTGGTGTTGCTGCTGGTAACGGTGAACTACCTGCAGGGCTGCCTGTATGTGGATCGCAAGGATCGCAGTATCCTGTTCTGGAAGTCGATGCCGGTGTCGGCATGGGAGGACGTGCTGGCCAAGCTGTCTGTGGCCCTGCTGGTGGCGCCGGCAATATTTCTTGTCGCCTCGGTGCTCACCCAGTGGGCGATGCTGCTGGTCGCCCTGGTGCTGTCCTCCCGTGTGCAGGTCGATGCGCTGGGCCTGGTGCTCGCCAATGTGCAGATTGGTCACTGGCTGCTGGACCAGGTGGGCGGCTGGCTGGCCAACGCGCTGTGGTCCCTTCCGCTGTACGCCTGGCTGATGCTGGCGTCTGCGGGGGCGCGCCGCTCACCGACTCTGCTCGCGGTGACGCCACTGGTGGTGCTTGCTGCCCTGGAAGCGGTGCTGCTCGGCTCCCAGACCTTCATCGAGTCCGTATGGGGCCGCATGCCGCGTCTGACGCCTGACGGCACCAGCGGGGGGCTGTTCCTGCAGGGGCTTCCCTGGCAGGGCGGTGGGTTGCTGGCCATGCTTGCCGGCTTGTGTGTCGCTGCCGGATTGCTGTGGGGCTGTGTCTGGTTGCGTCGCAACCGCTGGGAGTTGTGAGCGGCTGTGGTTTTGTAATTCACGTAACAAATAGTAAAAATACTTTCTATTTATTTCAATTATGGCTGGCCTCTGGCTAAGATGCCCCCCGTACCCACTTCGCAACACAGAGGCCCGCCATGTCAGACTACCTGAAAGACGTCGAATCCTTTGCCGCACTGCGCGCTGCGCAGGGTGGCACCTGGGACAATATCCACCCTGAATACGCCGCGCGCATGAAGCACCAGAACCGGTTCCGTACCGGCCTGGACATTGCACGCTACACGGCGGGTATCATGCGCCGCGACATGGCCGAGTACGATGCGGACAGCAGCCAGTACACCCAGTCGCTGGGCTGCTGGCACGGTTTCATCGGTCAGCAGAAGCTGATTGCGATCAAGAAGCACCACGGCACAACGAAAAAACGCTATCTCTACCTGTCAGGCTGGATGATCGCGGCCCTGCGCAGCGAATTCGGCCCGCTGCCCGACCAGTCCATGCACGAGAAAACCTCGGTGCCCGCCTTGATTGAGGAGCTGTACACCTTCCTGCGCCAGGCCGATGCCCGCGAACTGGGCCACCTGTACCATGACCTGGACGCGGCACGTGCGGCCGGCGACCAGGTGCGCGAGAAGGCGCTGGTCCAGGCCATCGACAACTACGAGACCCACGTGGTACCGATTATCGCCGATATCGATGCGGGCTTCGGCAACGAGGAGGCCACCTATCTGCTGGCCAAGCGCATGATCGAGGCCGGCGCCTGTGCGATCCAGATCGAAAACCAGGTGTCGGACGCCAAGCAGTGCGGCCACCAGGACGGCAAGGTCACCGTGCCCCACGAGGACTTCCTCGCCAAGATCAACGCTGTGCGTTACGCCTTCCTCGAGCTCGGCGTAGAAGATGGTGTGATCGTGGCACGTACCGACTCTCTGGGTGCCGGCCTGACCCAGAAGATCCCCGTGTCCCGTGACCCGGGTGACCTGGCCCACAAGTACAATGCGTTCCTGCAGACCGACGTGGTAGAGAGCGCAGAAGACGTGCGTGAGGGCGATGTCATCATCAAGCAGGACGGCAAACTGGTGCGTCCGGTACGTCTGCCCAACGGCCTGTACCGCTTCAAGGACGGCACCGGCGAGGCGCGCTGCGTACTGGACTGCATCACCAGCCTGCAGAACGGCGCCGACCTGCTGTGGATTGAGACCGAGAAGCCGCACGTCGGGCAGATCGGCGCCATGGTCAACGAGATCCGCAAGGTCATCCCCAACGCCAAGCTGGTCTACAACAACTCGCCCTCATTCAACTGGACCCTGAACTTCCGCCAGCAGGTGTTCGACGCCTGGAGCGCAGAGGGCAAGGATGTCTCAGCCTACGACCGCGACAAGTTGATGAGCGCAGACTACGACGCCACGGAACTGGGCGTCGAGGCAGATCGTCGCATCCAGACCTTCCAGGCGGATGCGGCGCGTGAAGCAGGTATCTTCCACCACCTCATCACGCTGCCCACCTACCACACGGCCGCGCTGTCTACCGACAACCTGGCCAAGGGGTACTTCGGCGAGGAAGGCATGCTGGCCTACGTGCAGGGCGTACAGCGCAAGGAGATCCGTCAGGGTATCGCCTGCGTCAAGCACCAGGACATGGCGGGCTCCAACATGGGTGATGACCACAAGGAATACTTTGCCGGTGAAGCCGCACTGAAGGCGGGCGGCAAGGACAACACCATGAACCAGTTCGGCTGATCGACGGGCCGACTATGCTCACGACCCGAAAGGGTCGTCCACGGAACGGGCCGGCTGGGTAAACCAGCGCGGCCCGTTTTCCGTCATGTAGAAGTGATCCTCAAGACGCACGCCAAATGCACCGGGCACGCAGATCATGGGCTCATTGCTGAAACACATGCCCGCCGCCAGCGGTGTGCTGTTGCCGCGCACCAGGTAGGGCCACTCGTGAATATCCAGGCCGATACCGTGGCCGGTGCGGTGTGGCAGGCCGGGTAGCTGGTAGTCGGGGCCGAGGCCTCCCGCGGCCAGCACGGCGCGCGCGGCGTCATCGACGCTGCCGCAGGGTGCGCCGATACGGGCTGCCTCGAAGGCCGCCTGCTGTGCCGCCTTTTCCAGGTTCCAGATGTCGCGCTGCTGCGCGCTGGGTTCGCCAAACACGTAGCTGCGGGTGATGTCCGAGATATAGCCGTGCAACTGGCACCCCGTGTCGATCAATACCATATCGCCCACTTCCAGGGCCTTGGGTTGGGCGACTCCGTGGGGAAACGCGCTATCCGCGCCGAACAGCACAATGCAGAAATACGACCCCGCCGGGGCGCCTACCCGTTTATGCGCCTCGTGAATGAACCCGGTTACCTCGCCGGTGGTGATGCCGGGGCGCAGAATCCGGGCCACCGCGCGGTGAACTTCCAGGGTCATGTCCTTGGCGCGCTGCATCAGCGCCAGCTCGGTCGGCGACTTCTGCATGCGGCAGCCTGCAGTGACCGGCGTCGCACTCTGGATGCGACAGGCAGGTGCGGCCTGGCGCAGGCCATCGGCGATGAAGAACGGCGCCGATTCATCCATCCCCAGCGTCTTCACCTGCAGGTCGGCCAGCAACTGTGCGCAGAGTCGGTAGGGGTTTTCGTGTTCTTCCCAGCAGTGTACGTCACCGGGTACCCGCAGGAAGCCCTGCAGTGTGCCCAGCTCGAAGGCGGGTGCGATATAGCGTGGCGCGCCCTGTGCCGGGATCAGCGCCCCGACCATTCGCTCGCTGGGTGACCAGCGCGTGCCGGTAAAGTACAGCAGGTTGGTGCCCGCATTCAGATAGAGCGCGTCCAGCCCGGCCGCCTGCATCAGCTGCTGCGCGCGCTGCAAACGCGCGGCAAATTCTGCGTCCTGGATGGGCGCGACACCTGCGCTCAGATCCTGCAGGCGTGCCAGTTCCTGGGTGGCGTCTGAGCCACCGATGCCCTGGGTCATGGGATATCCTCATTGGCGTTCGGGGGGCGGTCGTTTATGCTCACCGCTGGTTGGCTGGATCATAACTGCACTGCCTGCAGGGGGAAAGGGGAATGCGTTGGACGGAGATTGATCAGCAATTGTGTTCGGTGGCGCGCGCGCTCTCAGTGGTGGGTGAGCGCTGGACGCTGCTCATCCTGCGTGATGCGTTTCTGGGTACGCGACGCTTCGAACAGTTCCAGCACAACCTCGGTATCACGCGGCACCGGCTCTCCGAACGCCTCGGGAAACTGGTGGAGCAGGGCGTCCTGGTCAAGGTGCCCTACAACGAGCGTCCCTTGCGCCACGAATACCGCCTCACCCGGAAAGGTCTCGGCCTGTATCCCGTGCTGATGAGCCTGGCCCGGTGGGGGGATGACTGGATGACGGGGGAAGAGGGGGTGCCCCTGGCCTATGTGCATCGCAGCTGCGGCAAGGTCACCCGCCCCCTGCTGGCCTGCAGCGAATGCGGCGAGCCACTGCGCCCCGAGGGCGTCACACCGCAACCCGGGCCCTCGCTGCAGGCCATCGCCGATGACCTGGCTCGCCAGGGGCGCCGCGATGCAACCATCCCGGAGCTGATCGGCGCATCGCGACCCGCAGACGGAGCCCCTCAATGAAAATTGCGTGAAATTGTTACACTCCACTCGCCTTCAACTTTGCGGGTCAGCGGCTAGACTTGGCGCATACCCATAAAAATGAAGGAAGCACGCTATGCCCTCTTTCCGCAAAACCGTCCTCGCAACCGCCCTGGCGGGCGCGCTGCCCCTGACCGCCCTGGCACAGCTGGAAGAAGTGGTGGTTACCGCCACCAAGCGTCAGGCCTCGGCACAGGACCTGCCTTTTTCGATCAACGCCCAGTCAGAAGCCGATATTCGCCGCCTGGGAGCGACCTCACTGGAAGACCTGTCCCGTAACGTGGCGGGCCTGGCCATCCAGAATCTGGGGCCGGGCCAGAGCCAGGTCTCCATTCGCGGGGTATCGGCGGGGCAGGTGGTGCGCGACCAGCCCGGCGTCAAGGAGCAGGTGGGTGTCTACCTCGACGAGACCGTGATCTCGCTCTCGCTGTTCACACCCGACCTCGACCTGTACGACCTCAATCGCGTGGAAACGCTGCGCGGCCCGCAGGGCACGCTGTTTGGCTCGGGTTCCGTGGGTGGCACCATCCGCTTCATTACCAACCAGCCGGACTTTGAAACACTGGAAGGCTCGGTGGAAGCCAACCTCAATACCGTGGAAGACGGCGACATGGGCGGCCATGTCAAAGGCATGATCAACATTCCCATGAATGACCGCGCCGCGCTGCGGGTGGTGGGTTACGGCACAGAATACGGCGGCTGGATCGATGCCCTGCGTGAGGGGGGAGCGGTCACTGAGGACGTCAACAGCGGTGGCCGCTACGGTGGCCGGATCGCCCTGGCAGTGCAGCCCACTGACAACCTCACGATCACGCCGCGGGTCGTTTTCCAGAAAATCGAAACCGACGGCTTCAATCGCGAGGAGGTGTACAACCTGTTTGCGAACCCCTACACCACCACACGCCCGCCGGTGCAGCTCGGCGAGCGCCAGCAGTTCCTGCGCCTCGACGAAGCCTTCGAGGACGAGACGATGATTGCCGACCTGGTGGTCAACTGGAGTCTTGATGCGGTGGACGTCACCTACGCCGGCAGCTATGTCGACCGTGAGATTCTCGCGAGTCGGGACGCGAGTGCGCTGTCCGGCTCGGTGTCGGTAGACCTGGGATTCCCGGAATCTGCTGTACTTTTGCCTTCCAATCTGCGCGACACCACCGATTTGCAGCAGGTCACCCACGAGCTGCGCTTCGCCTCGAACAGCGACGGCCCCTTCAACTGGGTGTTCGGCGGCTTCTATTCCGACGTCGAGCGCACCTACGCGCAGCGTCTGCCGACCCCCGGTTACGATGCGGTGACTGATCAGGTGCTGGGTGCTGGCACAGCCGCAGCGGTCAGCAACGGCTACGGACCCGATTCGCCGTACAATTCCGATCTGCCCTACGATATCGAGCAGACCGCGCTGTTTGGTGAGGCCAGCTTCGACGTTACCGATCGCCTCAGCCTGACCCTCGGCGGGCGCTACTACGACTTCGAGGAAGAGCGCCGCTTCACCACGGGGGGGCTGTTCTCCAATGGTGACGATCAGGTGGACGCCACGTCTTCCGACGGCTTCAATCCCCGCGTCATGGTCAGCTACGACGTCAGCGACGAAATGACGGTGAATGCACAGGCATCACAGGGCTTCCGGCTGGGCGGGGTCAACGATCCCCTGAACGTGCCCCTGTGCGATGCCGGCGACCTGCAGACCTTCGGCAGCTTCCAGTCCTATGAGGATGAGACGCTCTGGAACTACGAGTTGGGGTTCAAGAGTGAATTCGAGAAGGTGCGGTTCAATGCCGCGCTGTTCTACACCGATATCGAGGACCTGCAGGTGACGCTGGATGCCGGCTCCTGCTCGTCGCGCATCAGCTTCAACGTGCCGGAAGCGCACACCCTGGGCGTGGAGTGGGAGCTGGTGGCCTATCCCATGGAGCTGCTGATGCTGACACTCTCGGGCAGCATACTGGAAGCCGAGTTCGACTCCACCGTTGTTGACAGCGCAGGGAATGTGCTGGGTGGTGTCGAGGACGGCAACCGCCTGGCCTCGGTGCCGGAAATCCAGGTGTCGGCGTCAGCGACGTATACGTTCCCGGTCGAGGCCTTCGGTTCGGATGAAATGTATGTGTCCGCGGTGTTGCAGCACGTGGGTGATCGCTTCACCCAACCCAGCGACCAGGTGGACGGCGCGGGGAACTTTGTCTCCGGTCTGCCATTCGGTGGCGCAATGGGTAACGAGGTGACAGCGGTTGACCTGGAGCTGGACGCCTACGAGCAGCTCAATCTCAGTGCGGGGATTGTCTGGGAAACCTTCGAGGCGGTGTTCTACGTGAATAACGTCACCGATGAGAACGCCCAGTTGTCCTTTGACCGCGAACGCGGCGGGCGCGCCCGGTTGGCCTACCGCAACAACCAGCCGCGTACGGTGGGTATCACCCTGCGTAAATTCTTCTGACCCCGAGTGCCGCGTGCCGGGCGCCCCTGCGGCGCCCATGCCCCGGACTGAGCATTGCGCCGACGTGCCGGATAGTGTCTCCTAGGCCGCAGGATACCGTGATGAGGATGCGGGGTGGCGGGAAGCGGCAACAAATGGTCGAAGTTCGCAGCCGGCGGCAGCTATGTCGACCGGGACGACGACCTTGTTCCCGCCTCGCTGGTTGACCGCGACTGGGAGCCTCGTTCGCGCAAAGCGCCTGTATCCGCCATCGAGGCCGCGGAGCGCGGCTACGACCCCGACACCTGGTTGATACGGCCTGCGCCCCAGCCCGAACCGGAACCCGAACCGGAACCCGAACCGGAACCCGAACCGGAACCCGAAC
>CAJXUQ010000006.1 GCA_913061145.1 uncultured Haliea sp. | reverse complement strand
GAGATTTCTGCCTGTCTCGTGGGCTCGGAGATGTGTATAAGAGACAGGCCGTGGACAGAACGCCGGCTTGGTGGCATGGTTGGCGGGATGGACACAGCGTAAGGTTCGGGTATGCAGGTACTGTCACGTTGGCATGACATTGTGCGCAGCGGAGATCCCTCCGGGCTCGCGGAGATACTGGCCGAAGACTGTGTATTCTGGTCGCCCGTGGTGCATCGCCCCCAGGCGGGGCGCGACCTCACGCAGCTGTACCTCACCGGCGCCATGTCCGTATTCAACGACAGCTTTCGCTACGTCAAGGAAGTGGTGGCAGCGCCGCATGCGGTGCTGGAGTTCGTGTGTGACATTGACGGCATCACCATCAACGGGGTTGATATCATCACGGTGAATCCAGAAGGCCTGATTATCGAGTTCAAGGTGATGGTGCGGCCATTGAAGGGCGTAAACCTGCTGCACGCAAAAATGGCTGCAATGCTGGAGACCTTATCGGCATGAAGAGCAATGCAATGGTGGTTGCGAGAGGTGGTGTGCTGGCGGTCACATGCCTGCTGGCCGGTGTGCTCGGCGGCTGCGGGCAGCAGACAGGGGATGTGGCGATGGATCAGGCAGCGGGCGTCATTGAAGGTACCGTGCTGTACCGCGAGCGCATGATGCTGCCGCCGGACGCCCAGCTGGAGATTCAGCTGGAGGATGTGTCACGCGCCGATGCACCGGCCACCGTGCTGGCTGTGGTAACGCAGGCGACTGCAACTGCGCCGCCCTGGCCGTTCCGAATCAGCTACGACCCGACGACACTGGATCCGCGGCATCGCTACGGCCTGCGTGCCACCGTGCGCCATGAGGGGCAGCTGGTGTTCACCTCGGACAGCTTCGTCGACGCTTTTGCCGAGGATGCGCCGGAAATCGTGTTGGTGCATGTGCCCCGAAGCGCCCCGGCGCCGACCGCAGCGGCAGGCGGTCTGCCCGCTGGGCAGTGGCAGCTGCTTTCGTTGCACGGTGAGCCTGCCGATACGGGCGCTGGGGACAAACCCCTGACGCTGGTGATTGATGAGTTGGAGTCCCGCGTGGCGGGCTTCTCGGGCTGCAACCGCTATACCGGCCCGTACACGCTGGAGGCCGGCGTGCTGGCGCTGGGGCAACTGGCGGTCACCCGCATGGCCTGCATGGATGGAGCAGATCTGGAGCAGCGCTACCTGTCGACGCTGCGCAGCGTCGACGGTTTCAGCCTGCTGGAAAGCCGCCTGCAACTCAAAGTAGGTGCCGCAACGGTGGCGGTGTTCCAGCCGCTTGATGACAGCGCCGACGCCGGGCAATAACGATGGCCTGTGCCGATCACTGCGTTTATACTCGCGCCACCCTGATTGTGTAACAGTATCATGGCATTCCAGTTCGCACTGACAACACAATCTCGACGCACCGCGCGCCTGATCGCGGTGCTGGCGCTGCTGTGTCTGAGCGGTGTGCAGGTGCTGGAGGCCAGCCACGCCCACGGTAGTGCCGATGTACAGGCGGAGTGTCTGCTCTGCAAGTCCTCGGCGCCAGCCGCTCTGTCGGCGGCTCCCGCCCTGCCGCTGTTTCTGGTGCTGGCAGCCTGCCTTATCGCCGCGTTGCGCCCCGTGCACATCGCTCCCCGCTACCTTCCCCTTCAGGCCCGAGGCCCCCCGCAGTACTCCTGACAGACCCCCTTTTTTTCTATTTTCAGGAGTAGTTCATGAAACGTTTCATGCCTCTTGCGCTGGCTGTGGCCAGTGCAAACGCGGCGGCGCAGTCGCTGCCGGTTGAACATGTGCTGGTAACGGCGCCCTTGAGCAAACAGGAAGCGGAGACCGCCCTGCCGGTGACGGTGCTGACGGGCGACGACCTCAGTCGCAGCGCGCGCGCGACCATTGGCGATACGCTGGGCGATATCCCCGGCCTGGCCAATGCCTCCTTTGGCCCCGGCGTCGGTCAGCCGGTCATTCGCGGCCAGCAGGGCCCTCGGGTCACGGTGCTGCAGAACGGTACCAGTAGCGCCGATGCCTCGGCGGTGAGCGCTGACCACGCGGTGTCCGTTGAACCCATGCTCGCTGACAGCATTGAAGTGTTGCGTGGCCCCGCAACCCTCCTCTACGGCGCTGGCGCCATCGGCGGGGTTGTGAACGTGATTGACAACCGCGTACCCAGATCGCGTGTCGAGGGGGTCGAAGGTGGCGTTGAGCTGCGCCACGACGGCGCATCCGATATGGATACCTCAGTACTGCGGCTGGATGGAGGTACCGGTGATTTTGCCTTCCACCTCGACGCACTCTATCGCGACTGGAACAACCTGCGTATCCCCGGCCTGGCTGCCAGGGACGTGGACGACGACCACGACGACCACGACGACCACGACGACCACGACGACCACGACGACGAGCACGGTGACGAGGAGACGACCAACGGCTACGTTGACAACACCGGGGGCCGCACGCGCAATGTGACCCTGGGTGCGAGTTACCATTTCGACCGTGGCCTGGTCGGCCTTGCTGTGGCCAGGCTGGAAAACCAGTACGGGATACCGTCTGGCGCTCACGAACATCACGACCATGAAGAGGATGAGCATGATCATGACGAGGATATGGAGCATGACGATCATGATCATGAGGCGCACGAGGAGGAAGAGGGCGGTATAAAACTCGATGTGGAGCAGACCCGCTACGACCTGGTGTTCGAACTCAGCGAGCCGCTGCCCGGCTTCGAGTCCCTGCGCAGCACGGTGACCTACACCGACTATGAGCACGCAGAAGTTGAAGGGAACGGTGAGGTGGGCACCCTGTACAGCAATGAAACCTGGGAGACCCGGGTGGAGATGGTGCATGCCGAGGTAGCGGGGCTGCGCGGCGCAATTGGCCTGCAGGCGCGCAGTGGTGAGTTCAGCGCTCTGGGCGAGGAAGCGTTTATCCCGGTCACTGACAGCACCGACCTCGGCCTGTTTCTGATTGAGGACTACCGCACTGACCACTGGCTGTTCGAAGCGGGCCTGCGCGTGGACTGGGATAAGCGTGACCCCGCAGCGCAAACCGCGGGCAAGCGCGACTTCACGGCCATCAGCGCATCCGGCTCGGCGATCTTCAACGTCACACCGGATTGGCAGCTGCGCCTCTTCCTGGCGCGGTCAGAACGCGCGCCTTCGATCGAAGAACTGTTCTCCAATGTCGATGGCACCGGGCCGGAAAACTGGGTGCCGCATGCGGCGACGGCGGCGATCGAACTGGGCGATCCCGATCTCGACACGGAGGTTTCGAACAACGTGGATCTCTCGCTGCACTGGCACAACGGCAACAATGACCTCGAGGTTACCGTGTTCCACAACGACTTCAGCGACTACATCACCCTGATGAATACCGGCGCGGAAGTGGATGAACTACCGGTGTTGGCCTACGTGCAGAGTGACGCCACCTTTTACGGTGTAGAGGTGAACGCGGAGTTCGGCTTCGGTACCTTTGTCGGCGGCGATGTGCGACTGGGTCTGTTCGGTGACGTGATACGCGGCGAGCTGGATAATGGCGACGACGTGCCGCGGCTGCCGCCACACCGCATCGGTGGCCGCCTGAGTTGGTCCACGGACGTGCTGGAACTGTGGACACGGGTGCAGGACGCCGGAAGCCAGAATCGACCGGGTCCGAACGAGGAGTCGACGGCTGGCTACACGCGCTGGGACCTGGGGGCTGACTACCGCCTGCCACTGGGCGATTCAGAGCTCACCCTGTTCCTTGCGGCGCGCAATCTGGGTGATGAGGAAATTCGCCTGAGCACCTCCTTCCTGCGCGATGTGTCGCCGGAGGCCGGGCGCTCCGTCGAGGCGGGTGTACGCTACCGCTTTTAGGGGTTCTCCCAGGCGTATAGGCACAGGGCCTCGGCCTCGGGTGTGAGCTGGATCATCGACTCATACGCGAAGCCGAGGCTTTCCAGCAACTGGCGTGAGGGCTGGTTCCCGGGGGTGACGATGGCCACCAGTCGGCGCAACCCGAGCTCGTCCCTCGCATGGTCAAGCACCGCGCGCGCCGATTCCAGTGCCAACCCGCGACCGCGGGCTGCGGGCAGGAAGGCGTAGCCGATATCCACATCGGCCAGTGTGGCGCGTTTCACCAGTCCGCAGATGCCGATTGGCTCACCCCCCTCCCCTGGCCGCACCGCCCAGAGGCCGAAGCCGTTCTCCTGGTAGCTCAACAGCGGGCCGTCACGCAGGTACTGGCGAGCCTGATCCACGCTGCGCACGCCGCGGTCGGCGATATGCAGGATGAAATCGGGGTCGTTCAGCAATGCCAGCATGAAGGGCGCGTCGTCTTCAGTGAGCGGGTCGATCAGCAGTCGCGGCGTATGCAGCATGGCGCGGGTATCCCTCGGCAACAGAGTCGACAAGGGTACTACAGCTGCCCCGCCAGCACCGTACGACAGTGAAATCACAGCGCCGTGCTGGTAAAGTGCGAGGTCTTTCGGCGTGGCAGGGCAGAGCATGGCACAGCGGATCATCGTCGGCATCAGCGGCGCCTCGGGCATCGTCTATGGAGTGCGTACACTCGCAATGCTGCGCGACTGTGGCGTGGAAACGCACCTGGTGATCACCAAGTCTGCAGAGCTCACGCTGCACCATGAGCTGGACATGTCCCTGGATGAGATCAAGGCGCTGGCCACCGAAGTCCACCCCATTCGCAACGTCGGTGCCTCCATTGCCAGTGGTTCTTTCCGCACGGCCGGCATGCTGATTGCGCCGTGTTCGGTGCGCACCATGGCAGAGATAGCCACCGGCGTGACCTCAACACTGCTGACCCGGGCGGCGGACGTAGTGCTAAAGGAGCGCCGCAGGCTGGTGCTGGTTGTACGCGAAACGCCCCTGCACACCGGGCACCTGCGCACACTGACCCAGCTGTCGGAAATGGGCGCGGTAATCGCACCGCCGGTGCCCGCGTTTTATGCGCAGCCGGAGTCCCTCGATGCGATGGTCACCCAGACTGTGGGTCGACTGCTGGACTTGTTCGATATCGATTCGGGGCAGGTCAGGCGCTGGCAGGGCGAGTGAACGCCTTGCACACATCACGCCCGCAGCCGGCTGTGGCGGCCTGATGCCCATTCTGTTCGGTGTGGTGCTGCTCGACCTGATCGGATTCGGCATCGTTATCCCGATTTTGCCGTTCCTGTCACCGCAGCTCGGTGCAACAAAGATCGATATTGCCCTGATTATCGTCACCTATGCCGTGTTTGCCGGCATATCGGGCCCCTTCTGGGGGCGCCTGTCGGATCGTCGAGGGCGCAAGCCGGTCATTATGATCTGTCTTGCGGGAGCGGCCGCCTCCTATGTCATGCTTGCCCTCGCCAGTGAGCTGTGGATGATATTTGCCGCGCGCGCCTTCGCCGGCATCATGGCGGGCAATCTTGGTGTCGCCTCGGCGATGATGAGTGACATTACCGCGCCGGAAAAGCGGGCCAAAGGGATGGGGATGATCGGCGCGGCATTTGGCCTGGGTCTCGTTCTGGGGCCCTTGCTGGGTGGTCTGCTGGCGGGGAGCAGCGGCAGTTTTGTTCTGCCCTGCCTGGTGGCGGGCTGTATGTCGATGCTTGCGATCCTTGCCGCGGCTCTGTTTCTGCCGGAGTCGGTGACGGCCCAGCGCCGTGCGGCCCACCGCCAGGCACATCGCGACGGGTCGCGGCAGTCGACGCGGGCGATGCTGCGCGCAACAGGCAATCGCCTGCTGGTGCTGCAATATGTGTTGCACGCCGCGGCGATAAGCTCGGTGACGTATCTGGTCCCGCTGTGGCTGGGGGATGTGCTGGGCTGGGGTGCGCGGGAAGTCGGGCTGGTGTTCGGCGTACAGGGCGCCATCATGGTGCTGCTGCAGGGGGGATTGCTGGGCACGCTGGTGCGCCTGTTGGGCGAGTGGCAGCTCCTGCGTCTGTCGGTTGCCACCTTCATGGCCGGCCTCTGTCTGGCGGTGCTGGCTGGCGGTATGCCCGTCATGCTGGCTGCCGTGTACATTGCCATGTCAGGCTCGACATTGTGCATGCCGCTGCTGAACACGATTACCAGCCACCGCACACCCGCGGACCTGCGCGGACAAATGCTGGGTACCACCGCTTCCGCTGCATCCTGGGGCCGCGTGGTCGGCCCACTGCTGGCCGGCGGCAACCTCGCGGCCTTCGGCTATACCGGGGCCTGGTTGGGCTGTATCGTGCTGGTCAGCATGTATCTGGCCTGGGCGCTGAGCCCGCATCCAGCCCCCCTTGTTTCACAAGCATCATCAACGGAGGAGACGCCTTCTCATGACTACCCAACTGTTTGACCTGAATGGGCGCATAGCGCTGGTAAGTGGCGCCAGCCGCGGTATCGGTGAGGCTATTGCCCGCCTGCTGGCGGAGCAGGGGGCACATGTTATCGTGTCCAGCCGCAAGCTGGAGGGCTGCCAGCCGGTGGCCGATGCCATTCGTGACGCCGGTGGGAGCGCCGAGGCCCACGCCTGTAATGTGGGGGACATGGGTGACATCCAGGCCCTCTTTGCCCACATCCGCAACGCGCACGGGCGCCTCGATATCTGTGTCAACAACGGCGCCACCAACCCGTACTTCGGACATGTGCTGGACACCGACCTGGGTGCCTTCCAGAAAACCGTCGATGTGAACGTACGCGGTTACTTCTTCATGTCCATCGAGGCTGGAAAGCTGATGCGCGAGCAGGGCAAGGGGGCCATCGTCAACACGGCCTCGGTCAATGCACTGCAGCCGGGCCCCATGCAGGGCATCTACTCGATCACCAAGGCCGCTGTGGTCAACATGACGCAGGTGTTCGCGAAGGAGTGCGGCCCCCTGGGCATTCGCTGCAATGCGTTGCTGCCAGGCCTGACCAAAACAAAGTTTGCCGGTGCGCTGTTCAGCAATGAGGACATCTACCAGGCGGCCATTGAGAAAATTCCCCTGCAGCGCCACGCGGAGCCGGAAGAGATGGCTGGAGCCGTGCTCTACCTGGTCTCTGATGCCGCCAGCTACACCAACGGTGAATGCATTGTGGTGGACGGTGGCCTGACGATCTAGGCGGCGTTACGCGCTGCGTAGGTAGGTAAAGCCGCCCTCTTTGATGTACAGCTCGCAGTAGTTGTTACTGGTCGGGTTGATCGCACCGCCTGCGGGAATGCGCAGCCAGCAGTGGGTGCCGTAGTGCCCGTAATCGTCCGCGAAGCTGCCCCGCAGTACCAGGATTTCAGCACCCTGGGGAAAGTTGATCTGGCCGATGGCTGACGGCTCGTCCCAGCTCTCCAGGCGCATGAAATCGGTGTAGGGTTCCTGGGCGTAGAGCTTCTTCCAACTGGTATTCTTGCGGATCGATGGCTGCCACGGGGTGTTCTGCGTGGCGATGGCGACATGTTCGCGGTCCGCACCCGGAAACTGGCGCAACTTCACGAAGAGCAGGCAGCCGTCGCGTGAGAAAGGCGCATGCCTGAAGCCCTCGGGGTTGAGCAGGTAGCTGCCTGCAGGCCAGTCGCCATGCTCATCGGAAAATACGCCCTCCAGCACGAGGATCTCTTCACCCTGTGGATGATCGTGCGCGGGAAAACCGGCCCCGGCCTCGTAGCGAACCAGCGACGTCACCTGACCTGACTCCGCCTGGCCTACCCGGTGCAGGCGTTTGCGCAGCACGTGTCCTCCGGGGCTGGGCGTCCACTCCAGGGTGCCTGGGTCTACCACGGTGCGCAGGGAGAGGTCGCCATTCAGGGCAACGCGGTTATCGGACATCTTGTTACCTGTAAGCAGTAGGGGGATGTGCGCCGGCAGGCTATTCGACTGCATTGGGAGGGCGTGGTTCCTCAGCATATGATAATCGGATTGCCGGCGGACACAAACTCTGTTTGTGTCCGGATAGGCCGTCCGGACAGGCTGGCCGCCCTCGACTGGTCGCCGCTGCGCTGTTTTCTGTCACAGTCTTTGGGGTATGCTCAACCTATGGAAAAGAAAGTGTTCGTGACCCATGAGTTGCCCGGCGAGGTGATCCACCAGTTGTCCGGGCTGTGTGATGTCAATGTCTGGCTGGGGCCGGGCCTGCTGCCGGCGTCGGGTTTGCGCGAGGAGTTGTCTGATTGCGACGGGGTAGTCTGTCTGCTCACTGACCGCATCGATCGCGAGCTCGTTGAGTCGCTGCCCGGTTTGCGTTTTGTGTCGTCCATGTCAGTCGGTGTCGACCACATTGACGTGCAGGCCCTGACTGACCGGGGTATACCCCTGGGCCACACACCGGGCGTGCTGGTGGAGACGACAGCAGACACGGCGTTCGCCCTGTTGCTGGCCGCGGCACGGCGCGTATCAGAGGCCGACCGCTTTGTGCGGCAGGGAGAATGGCGCCGTGAAAACCGCTGGTCTCCGGATTTCTTTACCGGCAAGGATGTGGGTGGCGCCACCCTGGGCCTGGTGGGCCTCGGTGAGATTGGTCAGGCTGTCGCGCGCCGTGCACAGGCCTTCGGCATGCGTGTTATTGCCTGGAATCGCACACCGAAGGCGGTACCGGGCGTGCGGTTGCAGAGTCTGGAAAGCGTACTGGTCGAGAGCGACTTTCTTTCCGTGCACCTGGCGCTGGCACCCGAAACACAGGGCTTGCTCAACACCTCACGTATCGCCGCGATGAAGCCCGGCGCGGTGCTGATAAACACCGCCCGCGGCGGCATCGTCGATGAACAGGCGCTGGCGGAGGCGCTGTCCAGCGGCCGGCTCTATGCGGCAGGTATCGATGTCTTCGCCGAAGAGCCGGTGCCCGTTGACAACCCCCTGCTGTCGCTGCCCAACGTCGTGCTGACGCCACACATCGGCAGCGCGACCGCCCGCACCCGGGCGCGCATGGCGGATATCGCCGCCGCCAACGCCATCGCGGCGCTGCGGGGGGAGCCGATGCCGCACTGCGCCAACCCCGAGGTCTACGCGCGCTGAGTCACTTGCGCACAGAACTCCGGTAAGCGCGCGGCGACAGACCCACCGTCTGCTTGAACAGGCGGGAGAAATACAGCGCATCCTCATAGCCCACTGCCGCCGCAATTGCCTTGATGCGCATTTCCGTGCTGTCCAGCAGCTGGCAGGCGTATTCTATCTTCATGTGCAGGAAGTGCTTGATCGGTGAATAGCCGGTCAGGGCCTTGTAGCGACTGGCGAAGTGGTATTTCGACAGGTGCGCAATGTTGGCGAGTTCTTCCAGCTCCAGGCTGGTGTGAATGTTGTCCTGCATCGTCGACTGAATGGCGTCGAGATCCAGCCCGGCGGGGTGGCTGGCCCGCTGTTGTGTGGCCTCCAGCACAATCTGGGTAAACAGGTGGCGGCACTGGTTGGCGGCATTCACGAACGCTGAACTGCTGTAGCCGGTGCGGTTCACCGCCAACAGGTTGTGGAAGGCAGCAATCAGGCTGGGCGCGATGCCGGCCTGTACGACGGGTCGCCCCTCGCGGTAGCCGAGGTATTCCATGAACAATCCGCTGCTGATTCCCTGGAAATGTATCCAGTAAATACTCCAGGGTGTGTCGCGACTGGCGCTGTAACTGTGCGGGACACCCTGGGGCAGGAGTATCAGGTCGCCCGCACTGATCGTGTGGCGCTGTTCCCCAAGACGCAGACTGCCGCTGCCATCAACACAATAGAGAAGCAGGTTGTCATCATGCCGCAGCCTGCGCATCCGGTGGCCGCGGGCCTGCGGATAGTAGCCCATGGCCGTGGGGTAGCAGTCCCGTGTCAGGGGATGCCGATGCAGCTTCTCCAGCATGAAGGCGGGCGTCAAAAAACGCACACCTTCAGCGGGCAGCGGCCACTTCGAGGTGGTGCTCATGGACCACCGTTCAGGCGGTCCACATCCAGTGTGCGCAGCCGGTCGAAGTCGTAGGCGCTGAGGGTGAAAAACAGGTCGTAGCGGGCATCGCGCACGAACTGTTTGTCCTCCAGCGTATAGAACGCCAGCTGCCGCTCGCCTTCGGCGTCGCCGGTTGCAAGGCTGAAGGCCGGTTGGCGGGCACTGAGCTGCCGTCGCTGATCTTCATCGGCCACGCCGTCTACCTGCAGGTTGGCCAGTCCCAGTAGCAGCGCCTCCAGCTCCCGCGGCTCAGGTGATGCACCTGTGGCCGACTGCCAGCGGTTGCCCTCGCGGGTGAGCTGGAACCCGTCACCCCGCACCCGCTGCGGGTCCGCTACGCGCAACAGAGTCCGGTCAAGCCAGCCGCCGGCGTTTGCGGGTGCATCGAACGCACTGAAGGGCAGGCTGTAGATGGGATCCCGGTTTGCATGGCGCGCATGAACCTGCTGGAAGGCCGGCGCCGTGCCGAGGAACACCGTGCTCTCCTCGCCCTCCGCGGTGGAGAGGCGGATACGCCGCTGGTAGTGGTAGTCCGCGACCTCGAAACGCTGCCGTGCCGGCACACTGGAGGCAACGGGAAAGCCGTGCCTGACCTCTGTTATCGCCTTCAGCAGGCGATCGACCTGCGCCGAATCGGCGCTGAGACCCGCCAGTTCAGGCAGGGTCCACCCCGCGGGGGTGCGCAGCAGCTCAACCTCCGCGCCCTGTGCATCGGCGATGCTGATCCGCGTGACGGTTTCCGCTGCAACGCTGAGCAGCGCTTCGCCCGGGTTCTCTGCCGCGAGGTGCTCCTGCGGCCAGTAGACGGCGGCGGTGATGGCGCACTGGATCATCAGTATCAGCAGCAGCACGCGAATCACAGTCCCAGCCTCCGCCGGTAGGCGCGCCGGCGCAGCGAGGTGCGCAAGCGGTGCACGCCAGCCAGTATCAGCAACCAGACGACCGCAAGGCCATAGTTCAGGTACTCGATCCACTGCTGGGCCTCGCGGCTCATCGGTGGCAGAGTGCGGTTGAAATGTGCCCGATTGCGGATGGACAGCAGTGACTGATCCTGCAGCGACCACTCCAGGGTATTCATGAACAGCTCCAGGGGGCTCAGGTACTGTGTGCCTGCTGCAGCGACCATGGCGTTCAGCATCTGGTCGTCCATGAAGTCGTTGGAACTGAACAGCACCAACCGTGCGGATTCCGCGGATCGCCGGAGCAGGCCCCGTGGTTCACGCCCGTTCTCTGCGCCGATGGCTGGCGCCCCCCGGGACGCGAAGGCCGACTGGAAGCGGCCCTCCAGCACAACGCCCAGGACCTGGCTGCCGGTTTCCCCTTCGACGACAAAGCGGGGACCGGCCTGACCTTCCTGCTGCGGCAGAATATCGCGATTTGCCGACGTCCAGGCCCGCTCTGAACTGCGCAGCAGTGTGATGCTGCGCAGGCCCTGAACGGGCTGCACCTCGATAGGCGCCGCCCAGCCCAGTGTCAGCTGCGGCAGGTTGGCGGTGATCGGGTGTTGCGGGTTCAGTGCCGGTGGCCTGATGTCGAGGAAGTAGGGGTAGTCGATCATCTGTACATCGCGGAACTCGTAGTCACCCACGCGGCGCAGAACCGGCGCCGGGAATGGTGCATTCTGTTCATCGAGCACCAGTTCAGGCGCAATGTGCAGTCCGTGTGCTGCCAGCCATGTGTCGAGGCCGCTGGGATAGTCCAGCAATCGCATCTCGCCATTGCTGAGCTCCACGCTGAACGGAGCGGTTGCCAGTACAACCGTGCCACCCCGCATCAGGAACTGGTCGATGGCAAACAGGCTGGCGGCATCCAGCGCGCGCGGTGCAACGACGGCGAGGATGTCCGCGTCGGGGTCGACACTGCCATCGCTGAGCTGTTCGCTGCGAATGGTGTAGTCCCGGGTGATGGCCTGCTCAAGATTGGCGAACGTGGGCGCGCCGAGGTGAAAGCGTGCCATTTGCTCATTCATCTCCGGCACGGCCAGCGCCACGGTTTTGGTCAGGCCACCGGCGAAGCGGCGCAGACCCGCCTCCAGCACGGTGGCGAAGTCGTCCGGATCGAAGGCATCGGTGGGCAGCTGTACCACCTGGCGCTCGTCTTCCAGCGTGAGGTAGAACCAGAAACGCTGCTCTTCTCCCAGCCCGGCGATCATCGGCTGAAAGCCCCAGGTGTCGGCCAGGTGTTGCGCCAGCGCGCCGTCATTGGCTTCGGGCTCTGCAAAGCGGTAACTGAACTTGCCACCGGAGTTGGCAACCTGCGCATCCAGTTGCGCCTGGATGGCGTCGCGGTACTGGCGCAGCCGCTCCGGCAGCAGGGCGTGGGGAGAAACATACGCCACCAGCTGCACGGGTTGTTCGATGGTGCTGAACAGGTCATCGCCCAGCTGGTACTGCTGCAGTACATCCCGGATTGCCCGTGTCAGGTCGAACTCCGGATTGCGTAGGCGCACCTCCGCCTCCGTGTTGCCGGCGCTGCGCACATCGATCAGGTCGGTGAAGCCGAGCGTCGTGAACTCATCGCCATAGCGCACCAGGATGTGGAACCAGGCATTGACCAGCGTTGACTGGTAACGATCCGCGATCTGCAGCGGGGTGGCGTTCATGCGGAAGCGGTCCCGTGCCTCGCGCTCCAGCTCCGGGTGTTCCGCCGGATCGATGAACTCAACCCTGATCCTGCCGCTGCTCGCGCTGGCATACTCCTCAATCAGGTCGCGCAGCTGCGGCACCAGGGGCGCCAGCAGGGGATGGGTGCGATCGCTGAAATAGCCCCGGATTAACAGGGGCTCCTGCAGCTGGCCAAGGATCTGCTGCGTGGTGGGCGAGAGTGAGTACAGTCTGCCTTCGGTAACATCCAGCCTCATGCCGGACAGCGGCTGCAGCCAGAGGTTGGCCAGCAGCAGGTTGGCTAGCAGCAGTAAGATCGCGGCGGTCGCCCGCTGCTGCTTGCGGCTACGTATGTCGCGGGCCCAGCGCTCGCGCTCCAGACTGAACACGTTCAGGGCCAGAAAGCCGATGATCAGGCTCAGGCACCACCCCAGGTCGCGGATGTCGAGCACGCCCCGGGTGATATTGTCGAAGCGCGCGCCGCTGCCCAGCAGGCGCAGCCACTCGGCGCTGCTGTCGGTGACCAGGGCTGTCAGCGTGCTGCTGCTCGCCAGATACAGCAGGCTACCCAGAACCGCGCTGCCGATGAGGCTCACAATGGGGTTATCCGTGCGTGCGGACACAAACAGTCCAATGCTGATGTATACCGCGCCGAGTAGCAGCGAGGCCAGGTACCCCGCAGCGACCGGGCCCCAGTCGAGGTCGGCCATGAGCGCGGCACTGACTGGCAGGGGCAGCGTTGCCAGCAGCGCCAGCAGTAGCAGGCCGGTGCAGGCGAGGAATTTCCCCAGCACGAAGCGCCAGATGCCTACCGGTTGCACCAACACGTGCTCAAGGGTGCCGGTGCGGCGTTCTTCACTCCACATGCGCATGGTCAGGGCCGCGCTGAGCGGTATCAGCAGCAGCGGCATCCATTCAAACAGCGGCCGCACATCGGCAATGTTGCGCGCGAACCAGGATTCCACCCAGAAAAACAGGAACAGGGTCAGCGCCGCAAAACCGGCCAGGAACAGCCAGGCGACAGGTGAGCCGAAAAACAGCCGCACCTCCTTCTGTGCCACGCGACGAATGACGCTGTTGGTGGTCACGTGCCGGCCTTCCCGGATGTGGCATCCCGGAAGATGCTGTCGAGGTCGCGCAGTTGGGGCTGCAACTGGAACAGGCTGGCGCCGGCCCGGACCACGCACTGGGCAATATTGTTTGCCGCGGTGTCGGCGTCTGCGTTTTCACGCAGTGTGAGCAGCCAGCTTTCTCCTCCGGCGATGTCGGCGCGCGGATGTACGGCCGCAATCTGCGGCAGCCGGCGCAGCCAGCGCTCGAGATCGGGCTCCTCGGTGCCCGCGCGCAGCACCAGGGTGCGGCTTTTACGCAGATCGGCCAGCGGTGCGTCCAGTACCAGACGGCCAGCGGCCATCACCAGCACCCGGTCGCAGACCGCCTCAACCTCCTGCATGATGTGCGTGGAGAGAATTACCGTGGCGCGCCGCGCCAGCCGCCGCAGCAGGTCGCGCATCTGGCTGGTCTGCCCGGGGTCCAGGCCATTGGTGGGTTCATCCAGAATCAGCAGTTGTGGCTGGCCGAGGATTGCCTGCGCCACCCCCACGCGCTGGCGCAGCCCGCGGGAAAGCTGGTGGATCGGGTCCAGTGCGCGTTCCCCCAGTGCCGTTGCGGCAATGGCTTCCTGCAGCGCCAGAGCGCGCTCACGCCGCGGGATGCCCTTCAGCGTCGCCACATAGTCAAGGTAGTCCGCCACCAGCATTTCGGGGTAGATCGGCAGGTGCTCAGGAAGATAACCCAGGGTCGCCTGCACCTGGCGGGCACCCTCTGCCATGTCGACGCCGGCGACAGTCACACTGCCGGTGGAGGGCTCCAGATAACCGCTGAGCATGCGCATGATTGTGGTCTTGCCGGCGCCGTTGTGCCCCAGCAGACCAACCACCTCGTTGGCGCCAATCTCGAACGAAACGTTGTCCACGGCCAGTGTGTTGCCGTAGCGTCTGGACAGCGAATCGACAGATATCATGCGGAAATCGCCGGTCTGTTCAGTCTTCGTGCCAGGGTTCGCGCATGGTGACGAACTCTTCGGCAGCGGTGGGATGGATGCCGATGGTGGAATCGAACAGTGCCTTGGTAGCACCTGCACGCAGTGCGATAGCCATACCCTGAACAATTTCTCCGGCATCGGGCCCCATCATGTGCAGGCCCACCACGCGGTCGGTGGCCTTGTCGACGACGAGTTTCATGAAGGTTTGTTCGTCGCGACCGCTGATGGTGTGCTTCATCGGGCGGAAGGTTGCCTTGAACAGGCGGATATGGCCGAACTTCGCCCGCGCCTGCTCCTCCGTGAACCCTACCGTGCCGATATTCGGCTGGCAGAAAACGGCGGTGGGTATGAAGTCATAGTCGACCTGCTGGCCCGCCTCACCGAACTGGCGTCGCGCGAAGGCCATGCCTTCCGCCAGCGCGACCGGCGTGAGCTCCATGCCACCGATCACGTCTCCCAGGGCAAAGATGCCGGGCTCATCGGTCTCGAAATGCTCGTCCACGGCGATGGTGCCAAACTCGGTGAGCTTGATGCCGGTCTGCTCCAGGCCCAGGCCGTCGAGGTGCGACTTGCGTCCGGTCGCATACAGCACGGCATCGGCGGTGAGCCGTGACCCATCCGTGAGCTCCAGTTCCAGGCCGTCAGCGCCGCGTGAGATGGATTCGACGTTAACCTCGAAGCGCAGATCCACGCCGGTTTTGGCAATCTCCCGCGCCGCGTGCGCGCGGATATCGGCATCGAAGCCGCGGAGGAACAGCGGGCCGCGATACAGCTGTGTGACGTGCGACCCCAGGCCGTTGAAGATGCCGGCGAACTCCACGGCAATGTAGCCGCCACCGACGATCACCAGGCGCTCGGGAAAGCTGTCCAGGTCAAACACGTCGTTGGAGGTGATCGCCAGTTCGCTGCCGGGAAACTGCGGAATATGCGGCCAGCCTCCGGTGGCGATGAGGATCTTTCCGGCGCTGTATTCGCGGTCCCCCACGGCGACGGTCGTCGCGTTGACGATGCGCGCCCGGCCGTCGATGACGTCGGCGTTGGCCCCTTTGAGCATCTTGCGGTAGATCGCGTTCAGTCGGGAAATTTCCGTTTTCTTGTTGTCGCGCAAGGTTGCCCAGTCAAACGCCGGTTTGCTGCTGTCCCAGCCAAATCCCCGGGCGTCCTCAAATGCCTTGCCGAACTCAGATGCGTAGACATAGAGTTTTTTTGGCACACATCCCACGTTGACGCAGGTGCCGCCCATATAGCGGTCTTCGGCGATTGCCACACGGGCGCCGAAGCTCGCCGCCATGCGTGCGGCGCGCACGCCGCCGGAGCCGGCGCCGATGACAAACAGGTCGTAATCTTTCTCGCTCACAGTGATCTCCCAGATTGAAGGGGCCAGTCTACCAGCCGCCGAGCATGCGCATAAGGCGAGGCAAATCCTGTATTATAGGCGGTGCTCGATGAATTCAAGGAACTGGGGAACATGAAGCGGATTATTCACTCTTTGCGCCCGGCGGTGACCGCCGTAGCGCTGGCGTCAGGCATGCTCGCGGGGAGCGCACTTGCTGCTGACGAAATCGTTCTCAAAAACGGCTCTCGTATTCTGGGAACAGTCACTGGCGTGCGCGATGGTGTTGTTACTGTGGATACCGAGTTTGCAGGCACGCTCAAGATACAGCAGGATCAGGTGGCAAGCCTTACGGCCAGCGAGCCGATTGTGCTCAAGCTCGCTGATGGCACGGTGGTTGAGGAGCCGGCGCTGCGTGTCGAGGACGAAACCCTGCTGCTGGCATCTGCAGGAGCGCCCGCGGCGACCTATCCGCTGCAGGAACTTGCCGTCAGCAACCCGCAGCCCTGGGAGCTGGGCATGGGCTACCGCTGGACCGGGTTGGCCAGCCTGGCGCTGGAGATGCAGCGCGGCAATACCGATACGGATGAGTTGGATTACAGCCTGGAGAGCGTTTGGCGCAGCCTTCAGGACCGCTACACGGTGCGTGTCAATGGCGAGAACGATGAGGCCAACGAGGTCAAGAATGCTCAAAACTGGACAGCGCTTGGCAAGTATGACCGCTTCCTCGAAGGGCCCCTCTACTGGGGTGTGAATGCATCGGCAGAGCACGACAAGTTTGCCGACCTCGACCTGCGCTACTACGTCGGTCCCTACATCGGTCGCCAGTTCCATGAGCGTCCCCTCTTGACCCTCTCCGCGGAAGTGGGCGGCGTCTATGTCAATGAGGACTATATTGTCGCGGAAGACCAGGACTACCTGGGTATGAACTGGTCGGTCGATGCCTCCAGCAACTACATCAGCGATGTGTCCAAGCTATACCTGAAACACACCGGCATCTGGAACCTGGACCAGTTGGAGGATGTTATTCTCGACCTCACCCTGGGCCTGTCGTTCCCGCTGATGTTCAACATCGAAGGCGCTGCGGAAATCCTGCTCGAGTACGATTCCGGCCTGCCACCCGAGGTGGACAAAATGGACCAGACCTACCGTTTCCGCGTGGGTTACAGCTGGTAGACCGGCTTCACTGGCTGCGGCGCACGGCCGCCGCCAGTTGCTCCAGCAGCGGCACCGTCTCCGCCAGTGACAGGCAGGCGTCGGTGATGCTCTGGCCGTAGTTGAGCGTCTCGCGTTCGGCGATTGGCTGGTTGCCACGCAGCAGGTGGCTTTCCAGCATCACACCCCGGATGGCACGCTGCCCCTGCTCCATCTGATCGCAGAGCGACGATACCACCACGGCCTGGCGCCCCGGGTCTTTGTCGCTGTTGCCGTGGCTGCAATCCACAATCAGGGATGCAGGCAGGTCGTGCTGTGCCAGCGCTGTTGCCGCGGCCTGCACCGCAGCGGCGTGGTAGTTGGCGCCGGTGGCACTGCCACCACGCAGGATCAGGTAACCGTGAGGGTTGCCGGTGGAGTGGAGTATCGCCGGCGTGCCTTCCTTGGTCAGCGATGGGAACCAGTGGCTGTGGCGCGCGGAGCGAATGGCATCGATGGCGACATCGATGTTGCCGTTGGTCCCGTTCTTGAAGCCCACCGGCATGGACAGGCCGGAGGCCAGTTCGCGGTGAATCTGGCTTTCCACCGTGCGCGCACCGATGGCCCCGAAGCTCACCAGATCGGCGTAGTACTGGCCAAAGGTGGTGTCGAGGAATTCACTGGCGGCGGGCAGGCCCAGTGTGGCCACGTCCAGCAGCACACGGCGGGCCTGGCGCAGCCCCTTGTTGATGCGGAAGCTGCCGTCCAGGTCGGGGTCGTTGATCAGTCCCTTCCAACCCACAACCGTGCGCGGTTTCTCGAAATACACCCGCAGCACCGGCAGAATCGCATCCTCAAGTGGTGCGCAGGCGCTTTGCAATTGACTGGCGAAATCCAGCAGCGCAACCGGGTCGTGCACAGAGCAGGGGCCCACGATCGCCAGCAGGCGGCGGTCCTCGCCAGCGAGTACGGACTCGATGGTCCGCCGCGCACTGGCAATGGCGCCACGTTGTGCTGCGGGTAGTGGCAACTCCTCGGCCAATACCCAGGGCGTGATTAACGGCTGTGCGCCGTGAATGCGCACGTCATCCGTGAGGTCTGGCAGGTTGTGGTCGGTCATTGGGGTGCCGTTCGGGAATGTGGTCGGCCATTGTCGCGCACGGCTGCCGGGCCGACAAGGCAACCTGCTGGTGTCAGCCTTCGGGGTTGGTCTGTCGCCGCGCGGCAATCTGCGCCTGCACCGCCTCAACATGGGCCTGGCTGCTGCTGACGCGCGAAATAATCCACAGCGCGGCCAGCAGGGGTGGAATGACCCCGAGGCCGAGTGCGTAGACCAGGCCATGCTGCGTGGCGAGAGGTACGTCACCGGGGCGCATCCCGGTTTCCAGGCCGATGATGTCCAGTGCCAGGCCACCGTAGAGCGGCCCGGCGACGGTTGCCAGCTTGCTGACGAAGTTGATGACGGAGAAAAACCCGGCTTCCTGCCGCATGCCGTGGTCCAGTTCATGCTCGTCGGTGAGGTCGGCCACGATGGAGGTGCTGCTGACGATGCGCACCATGAACAGGTACATGAAGATGAGCATGAAGATAAAGTTCAGGATGAAGGTCAGGCTGCTGCTGTCGGTTGGCAACCAGCCGAACAGTTGCAGTGGGTAGAGCCACAGGCAATTGAGAATCAGGCAGGAGAGTGACAGCTGCACCAGGCGCTGCTTGGAAAAACGGCGGCCGAGGGGGCCCAGCGTCAACATGGCCAGTGCCACGCCGAGCAGCGTTGGCAGGGACAGGATGATGGAGATCTCGGCAGCGGAAAATGCCCAGAAGAACGTCCATACCAGAATATTCAGCGTGCTGATTACACCGTAGGCCGAGGTGGCTGCGATGTCGTAGCCGATCAGCAGGCGAAAATTGCGGTTGCCCAGGGTGCGCCGCAGATCACTGAACAGGGTCCGCAGTGTGGTGCGACTGTTGCCCCCGGGCTGGGCCACCTCCGGCTGTATATGGCGCCGCGTACCCAGGGTGCTGAGTGTCGCCATGACCCACACCACCGCGCAGGACAGCATGCCATACAGCGGATAGCGCGAGGGATCAAAGCGTCCGTCCACGCCATTCTGCTCGGGGAAGATGACGGTCAGGGCCACGGCGGGCAGCAGCACGGCGCTGAGGAACATGAAGCCCATGCGCGCGCCGAGCACCTGGCTGCGTTCGTGGTAGTCGCTGGTGATTTCCGCCGACAGCGCGAGATGGGGTATGGCGAAGGTCGTGACAAAGGTCCTCACCCACAGCGACCAGAACAGCAGCCAGCCTGCAAGCCAGGTGCTGTTGTCGACCACTGCTTGCGGCGGGGTGAACAGGCCGACAAAACCCAGCCCCAGCGGGATGATGCTCAGCGCCATGAAAGGGTGACGACGCCCGTGCCGGCTGCGCAGCCGGTCGGAGAGGGAACCGACGAGTGGATCGGAAATACCGTCCCAGATCAGGCTCACCGCGATAATCAAACCCGTGATGGTTCCGCTCAGGCCCAGCACCTGCGTGTAGAACAGCAGGATAAACATCGTGTACGCCGCTTCCTTGGCGGCGCCGACAGCGCCGCCAGCGCCGTACAGAACGCGGGTACCGAGTGAGGTCGTCATCTGGCTTGCGCCTTGCCTGCTCCGTCTAGCGCGCCCCCTTGATCAGGCTGCGGAAGCGGTCAACCAGTGTTTCATGCTTGTAGTCGGTGAACTCGCCGGCGTCCATGAACAGGCCATGTTCACTGCAGGTCTCGTACCAGATGTGCGGCTGTTCCGGGTCGCAGGTCTTCTCCATGTCCCGCTGACAGCGGGGGCAGGCAATGTCTTCCACCGCATCCCACTTGCGGCCTTCTGCAGGGAGGCCGACATCCAGTGCGTCTCCCATCCAGCGTGCTTTCAACCGGTCGGCTTCTCCGCTATCGAACCAGAGGCCCTGGCAGTGGCTGCAGCGATCAATGGTGATGTTCCCGTAACTCACCTCGTTCATGCCGTGGCCGCATTTGGGGCATCTCAGGCTGTGTTGGTTCGGGTCGTACTCCATGGCGGTTCCTGTTCAAGACGGTGCGTACCGCATCCGGGCGGTACTGGGGGAGAAGCGTGTCGATGAGTCTAGCGCAGCATCATTTGTTTGTCCCCTGTCGGTTGGTCCCCCTTTTGTCGTGACGCAGATGCTGCGCACCCGATACTCGTGAGATGCGAAAGCTGGTAGATTTGCCGCGTTTGTCCGGTTTCACAGGATACCCGTATGCCCGCTTCTCTCCTGTCGCTGCTCGGTTTAATGCTTGCGACCCTTGCGTTCGCCTCCCAGGCCGAAGTGCCTGACGCTGCTGAATTGTACGCCCCCTGTGCGGCATGCCATGGGGCATCGGCAGAGGGTAATGTCGCCCTGCGGGCACCGCGTCTAAATCACTTGCGCCCCGTCTATATCCTCGCCCAGCTGGACAAATTCCAGCGTGGCCTGCGCGGTGGAGCAGACGCCACGCTGGCGGCGCAGCAGATGGCGGCGTCCACCGGTCTGTTGCCGCCGGTGGAGCGTCTGCCAGATCTGGCCATTTATATCAGCGAACTGGAGAGCGGCGCCTCGCCGTCCACACTGGCTACCGGCGATGCGATAGCGGGCGGCAGGACATTCATGCGCTTGTGCGGGGCTTGCCACGGCGCGAACGCGGACGGCAATGTGGCGCTGAACGCGCCTCGCCTGGCGGGCGCGGACGACTGGTATCTGCTCGCCCAGCTGCACGCGTTCCGCGAGGGCCAGCGGGGTCGACACCGGGAAGACCGCACCGGCCGGCAAATGCGAAACATGGCGGCGATGCTGAACGACGAGCAGGCGCTGCAGGACGTCATTGCCTACATCCGCAGTCAGGGAGAGTGAGCCCGCAGTGTGGCGGCCTGCGGGTCCAGTGTGCCGATTCACGGTGGCGTGAGACAGATCAATAAATAGGCATTGCGCGCAGAGCAATTCCGCCTACACTGAAGAAGCGGTACCCGTTTATTCATTAGAGTGAAATGCCCATGCTGGAAAGAGAAATGTCGCAGGCCGTAAAAATGGCTGAGCAGGCGAATAAGAAGGTTGAGCAGCTGCAGAAGAAACTGCTTTCCGAAACGGAAAAGGCGCACGCCAAGGTCAAGGCAGACCTGACCGCGGCGCGTAAAAAGCACACCGCGGCCAATACCCGCCTGAAAAAGGCGCGCAGTGCATTGCGCGGCAAATCCAGCACGGCAAGCCAGAAGCGTGTGGAAGAACTGGTGAAGCAGGTGCAGGAGCTGGCAGAGTCGGTGGCGAAAATGGCCAAAGCCGCTTATGCCTCCTTCGAAAAGCTGGTGCCCATCCAGGCTGATCTCGCGCTGGAGTCACGGCGGGCGCAGGCTGCCGATAAAGCAGCGTCCATGGTAGAGAAAGCGGCTGCGCGGCGTAAGGCAGCGAGTAAGCCGGCGGCGAAAAAGAAAGCGTCCGGCGGAAAGGCCAAGGCACCAGCCAAACGCAAAGCGGCAGCGAAAAAAGCGACGGTGAAGAAGGCCCCGGCGAAGAAAAAAGCGGTGGCCAAAAAAGCACCCGCCCGCAAAGCTGCGCCGAAAAAAGCCGCTGCGAAACGCGCACCGAAGAAAGCCAGCGCCAGTTAAATGGCCTTCTGATCCCCGTTCCGTCGCGCCCGGCGTGGCGGGGGTCAACGCGTTGGCGTGACCCTGATCAGGGCGCCGTTTTCCGCGTCGGTCAGCAGGTAAACGAAACCGTCAGCCCCTTCCCGCACGTCCCTGATACGCGCACCGAGTTCTGCGAAAAGTGGCATTTCATCGATCACCACACCATCGCGCAGTGTGAGAAGGCGTACTTCCTTGTCGACCAGCGCGCCGACCAACAGCTTGCCCTGCCAGGCGGGAAACTGCTCGCCGCCATACCACGCCAGGCCTGAGGGTGCGATGCTCGGTACCCAGACCTGCAGCGGTGGCGTCATGCCCGGCAGCTCACTGTAGGGAGAAACGTAGGCGCCGCTGTAGTCCACGCCATGGGTCGCCGCCGGCCAGCCATAGTTGCTGGCTGCGCGCAGCACGTTCACCTCATCCCCGCCCTTGGGCCCGTGTTCGTGCAGGTAGATTGTGCCGCTTGCGCGATCCAGTGCGAGCCCCTGCGGGTTGCGGTGGCCCAGCGTCCAGACCCGCTCGCTGCCCGGCGCCCGAAACGGGTTGTCATCGGGTACGCTGCCGTCCTCGCGGATGCGCAGCACCTTGCCCAGTTCGTTGCTGCCGTCCTGCGCTTTCTCGCGGAAGTCAAAACCGTCTCCGGTCGCCAGCAGCAGCGTGCCGTCGGGCAGGAACAGCATGCGCCCACCGTAGTGCTGCGCGGTGTTTTTCTGGTCAGCGACCCAGAGAATATCCTCTCCGCCCAACAGCCTTTTGCCGCTGAGGCGCGCGCGGAAGATCGCGGTACCGTTGGCGAACTGATCGCCCTTGGCGTAACTCAGATAGACCAGCTGATTGCTTGCAAACTGCGGGTGTAGCAGGACATCGAAAAACCCGCCCTGGCCAGCAACGAAGGTCTCTGGTACGCCCTCCAGCGCTGTACGGCCAGTGCCGTCAGCCTGAATGTGCAGCAAGGCACCGTTGCGTTCAGTGACAAGAAAACTGCCATCGGGCAGTTGAGCGACAGACCAGGGGTGTTGCAGACCCTCCGCCAGGGTTTCAAGACGATAGGTACTCGCTGCCGCGGCGTCGGCTGCCGCAGCTTGGGCTGACCCGGCATGCAGACTGAGGCTGAGGCCGGCAGCGGCGATAAAGCGAAGTGTGACGGCGAAAACATGCATGGGCTTTTCCTTTGCGGTGCGCCGGTTCATTATAAACACTCCCTGCACTACCGGTAGTCGCCCATGATTCGCGTCCTGAAAGCTTTTTTCCCTGCGGTTTTGCTCGCCTATGCCGTCGCAAGCCTGCTCGCCACCCAGACGGTGCTGGCCAATCTCGGTGACCTGGGTGTGCCAGTGCCCATGGCGGTGCGACTGGAGGCAAGCCTGCACGACCTGCTGGGTATGACCGCCTACTTGCTGCTGATTCTGCTGGCCTTTGTGCTGGCCATGCCGGTGGCGGCAGGCCTTGTGCGGGCGCACCGGGTGCCGGGGTCGCGTGTGTTCTGGTTTACGCTGGCCGGCTTCAGCGGGATGCTGGGACTGCACGTGATCATGCGCCAGGTGTTGGGTATCTGGGTGGTTGCAGCGGCGCGGGAGTGGGATGGACTGCTGCTGCAATGCCTTGCCGGCGCGCTCGGCGGCTGGCTGTTCGCCGTTATCAGCAAGGCGCGCCCCGCCGACGCCTGACTCTGTGCGGAGCGCGTCAGGCGTGCTAGATGATGCGCGAGAACCGGTTTCCTGACAGCTTGCTGTGATCGATGTAGGCGTCGAACTCCATACAGAGGCGCCGCACCAGCAGGCGACCCGCAGGCAGGACACGAATGCCCCCGGCATCCAGCGCAATCAGGCCGTCGCGCGCCAGCGCTGGCAGGCGCGCCATTTCGGGCGCAAAATAATCCTGAAAATCGATGCCGAACCGTTTCTCGATCGCGGCATAGTCCAGGCCGAAGTTGCAGATCAACTCGTTGATGACTGCCTTGCGCAGCAGGTCATCGTTGCTGAGGCTGATGCGTTTCGCCAGCGGCAGTTGTCCGGCCTCAATAGCCCGCGCGTAGGATGCCTCATCCTTGTGGTTCTGGAAGTGGCTGTTGCCGAGGGCATTGATGGCCGAGACGCCGAAGGCCAGCAGGTCGCAGTCCTTGTGCGTTGAGTAGCCCTGAAAATTGCGGTGCAGGGTACCCTGCATCTGGGCCAGTGCCAGCTCGTCCCCGGGGAGGGCAAAGTGGTCCATGCCGATGTATTCATAGCCTGCCGCCAGCAATTGCTCAATGCTCTGGTGCAGGATGGCCATTTTTACGGCGGGCTCGGGCAGTTGCCGTTCGTCGATCTGGCGCTGGGTCTTGAACATCTGCGGCATGTGCGCATAGTTGAACAGGGAGAGACGGTCCGGTCGTAGCGCGATCACCTGGTCCAGCGTGCGTGCGAAGGAGCCCTCGCACTGGCGCGGCAGGCCGTAGATCAGGTCCATACTCAGTGACTTGAAGCGTTCTCTGCGAATCGCCGCCACCAGTGCAGACACTTCTTCCACGCTGTTGAATCGGTTTACCGCCTGTTGTACATCGGGGTCGAAATCCTGCACGCCCATACTCACCCGGTTGAAGCCCAGCCCGCGCAGGTGTGCGATGCGCGCTGGCTCCATGCCACCCGGATGTACCTCAATCGAGAACTCACCACTATCGTCATCTGCAAGCTGGAAATGTCGCCTGGTTTGCGCCATCAACGCCTGCATCTCGTCATCTGAAATGTAGGTCGGTGTGCCTCCACCCCAGTGCAGCTGGCGCACAATACGTCCGGGCCGGACAGCATCGGCCTGCAGGGCGATTTCCCGGTACAGCAACTGCAGGTAGTCCGTGGCCCGCTGCCGGTTTGCAGTGATGATCTTGTTACAGGCGCAGTAGTAGCAGACGGTGTTGCAGAACGGGATGTGGAAATACAGTGACAGCGGCGCACCTGCCGCATTGCTGGCGTCTATCGCCTCGTGCCACAGCGTGTCGCCCGCATCGTCCTGAAACTGTGCGGCGGTGGGGTACGACGTGTAGCGCGGCCCAGCCAGATTGTAGCGCGCGATCAGGGCGGGGTCCCACAGTGAAGACCCGGTCAGCCCCGGGGTGGGCACGGAGAGTGCGGTCATGGCGAGAAGCCTGTTACAGACAGAAGCAGCGCGCAGTGTAATGCGCGCTACCCCGGTTGCCGTTGACCTGCATCAAGCCATTGCGCTACGGCTTCAGCGCATCCTGCCCAGTCCACGCTGTGGGTCCGGGTTACCGGCGCTGGCGTCGGGGCCACTCGGCAGGCTGATGAAGTGCTCCACCGGAAAGTCGATGGCGTCACGGTTGCGGTCGAGCATGATCAGGCCGGGCTCGTCGGTTGTCAGCCAGGCTCCGCAGGCCTCGCCAGCATCACAGATGAAGAGGTCGTTGTCGGCGTCGGTACCGGCAAACAGCTGGTAGTTGCCTGCGGCAAGATCGCGGAACCGGAACGCATAGCGCCCGGCTTCTGCCCGCGCCACGCTCTGTGCGACCGCTGCATCCAGCGCCGGGTCGTAGACAATGATGTACACGACACCGACGTCGGCGACCGCCGCATCCCCCACCGACAGCAGCGCCCGAATCTGCAGGCTGTTGGCGCTGGAGCGCGCGCTGACATTGGCGGCGTAGAGACCGTCGGCCAGGCCATCGCGGTCAACCTGAAGCCGGTAGCGGCCGAGGCCACTGGCGTCCACCGCCAGCGCCGAGACGCTGAGCCAGGGCGCATCGCTGCTGATATCCAGGACTTGCAGCGCACCGCCACCGCCGTTGCTGAGGGTGATCTCCAGCTGCTCCCGCGTGCCGCCGAAGTTCAGCGACTGGCTGGACGCGCGCAGGGCGGCCGGCGGTGCAAACACCTCGCCAATGCTGTCCAGTGCCGCCGCCACAGCCTTGCGGGCATTGACCAGCCCGTGGCCGTAGCGGTCGTCCCGTCCCGTTGCGCCCAGGTCATCCGTGAGGCTGCCGCTCTGCAACAGCGATTCCACCTGTGGCCCGTTGAGTTCGGGGTTGATGCTTTTCATCAGCGCGATGACCCCCGCGACGTGCGGTGCAGCCATCGACGTGCCATTGAGGAAGGTGTAGGCGAACTCCACGCGTCCGGCCTCCGCGGATCCGCTGGTGCTCAGCACCCCATCCGGATACCCGTCGCCGTTGAAATCCGTACTGCCATCACCGCCGGGTGCCGCAATATCAATGGACGCGCCACGGTTGCTGTAACTGGCCAGTTCCCGCTGTGCGTCCACGGCCGACACGGCAAGTACGCCATCGTAGGAGGCCGGGTAGGCGGGCGTGCTGGTGGCTTCGTTCCCCGCCGAGGCGACGACGATGATGTCGCGTTCCCGCAGCTGTCGGTACAGTGACTGGTTGATCTCGCTGAAGCCCTCGCCGCTCAGGCTCAGGTTGATAATGGCAGCGGGCGTCGCGGGAAAGGTGCCGGAGTCGTTGGCGAGGCCCGCGGCAAAACGCACCGACTGAGCCACGTCGTAGGAGGTGCCGCCGTCGTCGTCCAGTGCCCGCAGGGGCATGATGCGCGCGCCCCAGGCGACGCCTGCAACACCGATGCGGTTGTTGCCCCGCGCCGCGATCGTGCCCGCGACGTGGGTGCCGTGAAACCGGCTGTTGCCGGGGTTGGCCCGGTTGCCCGGGTCTTCGGGATTGGGGTCGATGCCGTTGCCGTCAGCCGCCGGGTCGCGCACAAAGTCATAGCCCGGTACCAGCTGCCCGGCGAGGTCGGGGTGGCCGGAGAGAATGCCGGTATCGATCACCGCCACAATGACACCGGGGTCACCGATGGTCACCTCCCAGGCTGCGGGCAGCCCGATCAGCGGATAGTGCCATTGCAGGCCGTAGGCATTGTCGTTGGGTTCCAGTGCGGGACGCAGGCGGTAGTTGGGTTCCGCATGACGTACGTCGGCCTGCTGGCGCAGCTGCTTGACGCTGATCAGGGTCTCCCACCGCCCGCGCAGCGGCGCGGAGCGGAAATCATCCGCTCGCTGTGCCGCCGTGCCCAGTCGCTGCCGCTCCGCCTGGCCGGCGAGGATTTCCAGCAGGCGGGCACGCCCCGGGCCACCGGCGCGCTCCTGCATACCCATCTGGTAGGCGAGGTCGGCATGGAAGAAGCCGGGGGCGAGCAGGTCGCCCTCGGCGAATTCGACAATCACCTCCCCATGGACCAGCTCTGCGTCGACACGGGCGCCGGGCAGGGCAGGGCTGCCCACCGCGAGGATATAGTTGGTGGCGCCGACAAAGGCCGTTACGTTGACCAGGTAGCTGCCACGTTCCGGTGCACTGACGGTTTCGATTTCGCCGGTTTCAACGGAAAAGTCCACGACCTCGCCGTCTTCACTGTACAGGTACAGGTCGGCATCCGCGTCCTCGAAGTCCGCCACCAGCAGGGTGACTGACTGCCCCTCAAGCAGCTCCAGGCGGAAATAGTCATCGATATCACCCGTGACCTGCGAGCGCCCTTCGGCACCGGTGCCGGGCTGGTTCACATAGCCACCCAGCGTCACCGGGTTGGCGAGGGGCTGCGCGCTCGCCGGCGTATCGTTGGCCGTGTAGAGGCTCGCGGTGTCGTTGGTGTCGCCGTCCACCGCCTGGCTGCTGGCGGCCAGTACGCTGCCGCTCAGCTCCCAGCGGGTGAGCGCATTGCCGGTCACCGCCACGGTGGTGGACGCAGTGCCGCTGGCGCCTTCGTTGTCGGTCACTGTCAGTGAGAAGGCGAGGACAAGGTCGGCGCTGCTCTGCGGCGCTGTGAAGCGGGCGCTTGCGGTGTCGCTGCCCGCCAGCGTGACGGCGGGCCCCTGGGTCTGGCGCCATTCGTAGCGGCTGATGCTGCCATCAACGTCCCTGGAGCCGCTGCCGTCCAGGGTGACCTGGCTGCCTCCCGCCACCGTAGCGGGGGCTGTTGCCTGGGCAACCGGAGGCTGATTGACTGCGGGTTGTGCGGCGCCGCCACCCCCGCCGCCACCGCAGGCTGCCAGCAACGCCGCCAGGCATAGCAGTCCGACGCATCGCTGTCCGATACGGTGTCCCGTGCTGTAGTGTTGCTGTGACATATCCTGGTTTCCGGCAGGGCTCCGTCGCAGTATAGCGGCAAACGCGGCGCAGGAATCCGCCCCTGCAACGTGGGCTGCAGGCGCCCCTGCGCTGTCCTGATCCTGCCCATGAAAAGCGGTGGATTTGTTGCTTTTACAAAAACATTGCTCTAATTTGTACACACGTGTGCAATTTTTGTGCAGCGCCAGACCCTAACCGATAATTCAGTGCCAACCGCAGAGAGAGAAGGTCATGTCCGATAAATTGATTGTGGTGTCGTCCGACTGCCACGCAGGCCTCCATATCACCGATTACAAGCCCTATGTGGAATCCAAGTACCACGACATCATGGATGTGGCGGTACCGGTGCAGATGGAGATGACACAGAAGGCCGAGCAGAGCTTCCTGATCAAGGAAATCAACGATGCCTGGCGCGCGCCGATCCAGCAGCAGCTGACGGGTGCCTGGAGCTACGATGAGCGCATCAAAATGCTCGCCAGCGACGGTATTGCCGCTGAAGTGATTTTTCCCGATGGCATCACCGAGATGAACACCCCGCCTTTCGGCGCGGGGCTGGGACTGTCGCCCCGTGACGCCGTGCCGGAACTGCAGTGGGCCGGTGCCATGGCCCACAACCGCTGGCTGGCGGAGTTCTGCGCCAACGATCCTGCGCGCCACATCGGCGTGGCCTCGATTCCCCTGTTGTGGGATGTACAGCAGGCGGTTGAGGCCGTGCGCTGGTGCGTCGACAACGGCCTCAAGTCGGTGATGATTCCAACACTCTGGGGCGACAATGACCCCTATCATCACGTCAAGTACGACCCATTCTGGGAGGTCTGCCAGGACCTGGGTGTGATCATCCACTTCCACTCAGGGCCCGCGCCGCAGCCCGAATACTTCGGCAAGCAGTGGCCGGCAGAAGATCTCAGCGACCAGCTCCCCGGCGCCATGGGTATCTATGTCTCCGAGGTGATGTGGTGGCTCTACCGTCCCCTGACCTTCATGATCTGGGGCGGCGTATTCGAGCGGTTCCCGCGTCTCAAGGCGGTGATGACAGAGGGCGGCACCGTGTTCATGCTGCCGCCGTGGCTGCGCCTGCTGGACCACAATTACTTTGATGTGCAGTTCTCGGCCAAACTGGGCGATTTCCGCAGCCACCTGTCGATGTCGCCGGGTGAGTACTTCCAGCGCAACATCGCGGTGGGTGCCTCCTGTGTGCCGCGCAGGGACATCGAGCTGCGCGGCGTGCTGGGCGTGGACAAGATGATGTGGGGCAGCGACTACCCGCACCCCGAGGGTACCTGGCCCAACACCCAGCAGTATTACCTGGAGACCTTCGCCGGCATTCCCGAGGCCGATGGGCGCAAGATTCTCGGCGAGAATGCGATTGCCTGGTACGGCCTGGACCGCAACCGCTTGCAGGCCGTCGCCGACAAGATCGGCCCCAGCAGCGCTATCTTCCATGCCACAGGAGAAGCCGCATGACCAGAATTGTCGAAGCCTGCGAGTCCAAGACCAATACCACACCGGAGTTCCCGATGGGCTGGTACTCCGTGGCCCGCAGCCACGAGTTGCAGGTCGGCGAGGTAAAGCGTGTGCACGCCTTTGACCGTGAGTTCGCGCTCTATCGCACGCGCTCCGGCCAGGCCGTGCTGCAGGATGCCTTTTGCCCGCACCTCGGTGCGCACCTGGGTGTCGAGGGGCGGGTTGTCGGCGAATCCCTGCGCTGTCCCTTCCACGGCTGGCGGTTCGACACGCAGGGCACCTGTGTCGAGATCCCCTACTGTGACGAGATACCCGAGCGGGCACGGATCCGCACCTGGCACACCGAGGAGGGCAATGGCGAGGTGTACATCTGGTTCCACCCGCAGAATCTGGCGCCAAAATGGCCCCTGCCCAAGCTGGCAGAGCTGGGTGACGAACACTGGACGGCGCCGCGCTACGCGGAATTCGAAGTGCCCGCCCACATTCAGGATATCGCGGAGAACTCCTGCGACCCGGTGCACTTCCGCTACGTGCACAAGCAGCCCGATGTGCCACCGTCGGAGGTGACCGTGGACGAGGATGGACGCACCCTGCACCTGCGCTCGGATTCCAGCCAGTCGCAGTTTCCCAGCCAGCTGCACGCCATGGTGCTCAACCCCGGCCTCGCCGTTGTGCGCACCAGCTATGGCCCGAATGCGGAAATGGTGGTGTATAACAGCGCCCAGCCGATCGACCGCCACACCACACTGCTGCGCTGGACACTCACTGTGCGTCGGGAGATCGAGGACCTGGCCGGGGACGATGTGATGAAAGGCATCATCGCGGGTATCCAGGACGACTACCCGATCTGGGCGAACAAGGTGCACAAGCACAAGCCGGTCTTCTGTCGAGAGGACAAAACCCTGGTGCTGTACCGCAAGTGGGTGCGCCAGTTTTATATCAACGCTGAGGACATAAGCTGATATGCAGGACTTTACAGGTAAGGTTGCCGTCATTACCGGCGGCGCAAGCGGTGTAGGCCGGTCACTGGCCTTCGCCCTTGGCCGTCGCGGTGCGCGGATTGTGGTCGGCGACGTGGATGAAGCGGCCATGCAGGATATCGACCAGGCCCTCGCCGCCGAGGGCATTGAAGCCCGGGTCGCGCACTGCGATGTCACCAGCGTGGCCAGTCTGGAGAGCCTTGCCAATGTCGCCAGTGAGCACTTTGGTGGTGTGCAGCTGGTGTTCGCCAACGCGGGTATTGGCGCAGGCGAATCCGGCGCCATGTGGGACTATTCGGAAAAAGACTGGCAGTGGTGCTTCAACGTCAATATCTGGGGCGTCATCAACTCCATTCGTGTCTTCATGCCGCGACTGATCGCCGCCAACGCGCCCGCGCACTTCGTGGTCACAGGCTCCGGTAACGGCGCACTGCTGGTGTTCCCGGACGCGCCCATCTACACCGCCAGCAAGGCTGCCGTGCACGCCATCACCGAAAACCTGCACTATCAGGTGCAGGCGGCGCAGAGCCCGGTCAAGGTCAGCGCCCTGTTCCCGGGCCCGCACGTGGTGGAGACGGGCTTGTTCAACTCAGGGCGGGTGCGCCCGGAGGCCTTGAAAAAAGAGGTTGAAGGCAACGCCTCCGGCATCAGTTCGGTGGAGGACATGAAGCGCATGGCGGCGGAATACGGCATTGAGCTGCAGACCACGCACCCCGATGAGGTGGCGGCAATGGCGGTGGCCGGCCTGGAGCAGGATGCCTTCTGGCTACTGGCAACAACCCCGGAAACCGATGAGAAGATCCGGGCCCGGGCCGAGATGATCCTGAACCGCACGACGCCGGTGCCCGCCATGGTGGGTGGCTGAACACGCTTCAGGACTGTGATAACCACAATAAGGAAGATAAACGATGTCTACAGCAACAGCTGCCCCACAGGGCAATACGGGCGATATCGCCAATTGGCCGATGCTCAAGATTGTCTACCGCACGGACCCGGAGGCCATCGCCGCCGTGCTGCCCCCGGGGATCACGCCCGGGGCTGATCCCTACGTCAACCTGACGATCTACAACGTGCCAGTGCCGGATGAGCCCGAGTACGGCATCCTGCAAACGGTGAATGCCGACTATAACGGTATCGCGGGCGAGTACGCGTTGGGCTACGGGATTGATCAGGAATCGGCGATTTTTATCAGCCGCGACCACAATGGGCAGCCCAAGTATCCCTGCGAGACTGACTACTATCGGCTGGGGTCCGCCGTGCGTGCACGCTGCACGCACCAGGGCTACACATTTGTCGAGTTTCGCGGCACGGCGAGTGGAGAGAACGAGCCGCAGGCGGAATTCGACATGCACGAGTGGTGGGTCAAGTTTTCCCTGGCAGTCGGTGTGATGCCGGACGCGGCCCACGGCTATGACTTCCCGCCGCATGTGGTCCATGTGCTGAGCCGCTACGGCTGCGCCTGGAAGGAGCGCGTGGACGGCGAGCTGGTGCTGCACGACAGCCCCTGGGATCCGCTCGCGAGCCGCCTGCCACTGCGTGAGCAGATCTCGGCGCACCTGTGGTGGCCGACTTTCCTCGGGCGGGAGATCAAGCTGGCAGGCAAGCTCGACCCCGAAGCCTTCAAACCCTTCACGGATACCATTTCCGGTTCCCGCTGGAAGGGCACCCAGGGTGGGCCACTGCGCACCTGAGCGACCGCATCACAGGCAAAAAAAATGGCCAGCCCCGCAAAGGGCTGGCCATGGGTTACCGCGGCTAATCCGCGCGATCAGATGTCGAAGCGGTCCAGGGTCATAACCTTGGTCCATGCCGCAACGAAGTCACGCACGAATTTCTCCTTCGCATCATTCGCTGCATACACTTCCGCGATGGCACGCAGCTCCGAGTTGGAACCGAACACCAGGTCAACCGGCGTGGCAGTCCACTTCAGTTCGCCCGAGGCGCGATCGCGACCCTCGTAGATGCCCGCAGTGCTTTCCGACTTGGACCACACGGTGCCCATGTCCAGCAGGTTGACGAAGAAGTCATTGCTGAGCGTGCCGGGGCGGCTGGTGAAGACGCCGTGATCCGCTCCGCCCGTGTTGGCGTCCAGTGCACGCATACCGCCCACCAGCACGGTCATTTCCGGCACCGTCAGTGTCAGCAGGTTGGCGCGATCGACCAGCTGGTCAGCTGGTGACCGGTAGGCTTCTGCACTGTAGTAGTTGCGGAAGCCGTCAGCCTTCGGCTCAAGCGGTGCGAAGGAGGCCGCATCGGTCATCTCTGCGGTCGCATCGGTGCGGCCCGGCACGAAGGGGACGTCGATCTTGACCCCGGCCTCTTTCGCCGCCTGCTCAATGGCTGCGGCACCGCCCAGCACGATCAGGTCAGCCAGTGAGACCTGCTTCTTGCCCCGGCGCTGTGCTGCATTGAACTCGCTCTGCACTGACTCCAGGGCAGCCAGTACTTTCGCCAGCTCCGCCGGATCGTTGACCGGCCAGTCTTTCTGCGGTGCGAGGCGAACCCGTGCACCGTTGGCGCCACCGCGCATGTCAGAGCCGCGGAATGAGGAGGCTGAAGCCCAGGCTGCGCGCACCAGTTCCGGCCCGGTGAGGCCCGTGTCCAGGATCGCGTCCTTCAGCTTGCTGATGTCCTTGGCATCGACCAGCTCGTGCGTGACCTCGGGGACAGGGTCCTGCCAGATCAGCGTTTCTTCCGGTACGTCGTCCCCGAGGTAGCGCGCCCGTGGGCCCATGTCGCGGTGGGTCAGTTTGAACCAGGCGCGGGCAAAGGCATCCTCGAAGGCCTTGGGATTTTCCAGGAAGTTCTGGGAAATCTTGCGATAGGCCGGGTCAAACTTCAGCGACAGGTCGGTTGTGAACATGATGGGCTGGTGCGCCTTGCCCGGGATGTGGGCATCCGGCACGGTGTTGGCGGCCTGGCCGTCCTTGGGCACCCACTGGATGGCGCCGGCAGGGCTGCGCGTCTGTTCCCACTCGAAGGCGAACAGGTTGCTCAGGTACATCATGCTCCACTGTGTGGGCGCTGCCGTCCAGGCACCTTCAAGGCCGCTGGTCACGGTGTCTTCGGCATTGCCCTTGCCGCAGGAGTTCTTCCAGCCCAGGCCCTGCTCTTCCAGCGGGGCCGCTGCGGGTTCGGGGCCCACGCACTCATCCGGCTTGTGCGCACCGTGCGCCTTGCCGAAGGTGTGGCCGCCGGCGATCAGCGCAACGGTTTCCTCATCGTCCATGGCCATGCGACCAAAGGTTTCGCGGATGTCCTTGGCGGCCAGCAATGGGTCGGGGTTGCCGTTGGGGCCTTCGGGGTTCACGTAGATCAGGCCCATCTGCACCGCAGCCAGGGGGTTGGCCAGCTTGCGGTCGCCGCTGTAGCGTTCATCGGCGAGAAATTCGTTTTCCGGCCCCCAGTAGACCAGGTCGGGTTCCCAGTCGTCTTCACGGCCGCCGGCAAAGCCAAAGGTCTTGAAGCCCATGGACTCCATGGCGACGTTCCCGGTGAGGGTCATCAGGTCGGCCCAGGAGATGCTGCGACCGTACTTCTGTTTGATGGGCCACAACAGGCGCCTGGCCTTGTCGAGGCTGACGTTGTCGGGCCAGCTGTTCAGGGGCTCGAAGCGTTGCTGGCCACCACCTGCGCCACCGCGACCGTCGGCGATGCGGTAGGTGCCCGCTGCGTGCCAGGCCATGCGAATGAAGAACGGACCGTAGTTGCCGTAGTCAGCGGGCCACCAGTCCTGCGAGGTGGTCAGTACGGCTTCGATATCTTTCTTTACCGCATCGAGGTCCAGCGCATTGAATGCAGCCGCGTAGTCAAAGGCCTCACCCATAGGGTTGGATTCGGCCGCGTGTTGCCGCAGGGGCGAGAGGTTCAGTTTCTCCGGCCACCAGAACTGGTTGGACATGGGCGCCTGCTGGGCGCTGGCGATAGTGGATGACACAGCGAGTGCCACCGCTGCCAGCAAGGGCATCTTTTTAGTATGCATTGCAACCTCCTGTGGTTGAGCAAGTCAGACGTGGCGAATGCTGCAGGTAGCAACATCCGAACGGACACCATACCGCGGGGGAGGCCTATTGGCATACTTAAAAAAAATGGAAGAACTGATCGATTTAATCGATTCACCTGTGGCGCCATGGGCGAGGCGCGCCAATTTCGGCAGACGGCAGCGCAGGAGGGGCCCTCGTTGAGCGGCTTGCGCGCTGGTCCCGGACGGGTAATCATGGGCGTTTAGCGCGCAGGACAGGGAGTTGTCACAGTGGCCTTGAGTGCAGTCCAGGCTCTGCAGTTGACCCTGGTGGTCGTCAGCCTGGTGTTTGCTGGCGCCTGCTTCCTGGGCTGGCGCCTGTTTGAGCGGCCGCGGCACGCACTGATCTGGAGTGGCGCGTTTCTGCTCGCGGCGATTCAATATGGCCTGAATCTCACCCGTGACCTGTTCCCATCCTATGAGTGGTGGTGGGTGTTGGTGAGCGTGGTGTCCTGTCTCTTGGTGGTCACGGCGGCGCTGGGCCATCGTGTGCGTCTGGGCCTGCCCACGCCCGCTCGGCTGCTGGCCGCCGTTGTCTTGGTCGTGGCACTGCTGCAGATCCTGTTTACCGTGCTATTGAAACGCGACGACGTGCGGGTCGCCCTGGGCCCTGGGCTCGCCTGCGTGGCCTTCCTGCATATCGCCTGGGTTCTGTTGCGCCACGGTCCACAGCCGCGGCTGGCCCAGCGCGTTGCGGCGGGTGTTCACCTGCTGTTCGGACTGGCCCAGGGGCTGGCCACCGGCATTGCCCTGCAGTTCGGCATCGAGGCGCCGGCAGCGCTGCGCGACACCTACAACCTCGTCAACTTCGCCCTGATGCCCACCTTCTTCGTGGCAATGGGCGTGACCGTGATATTTCTGCTTGCCACCGACCTCTCCAATCGCCTGCGGCTGCAGGCGATTACCGACCAGCTCACCCAGGTGTCGAACCGACGCGGTTTCCTGATCGCTGCTGACCTGCTGATGTCCAGCGCACGTCGTTACAAGCGCCCGTTGGCCGTTGTGCTGGCGGACATTGATTTCTTCAAGCGCATCAATGACCGGTACGGACACGCCGTGGGTGATCGGGCACTGGCCCATTTCACGCAGATTCTGCGCGAGTGCGTGCGCAGTGAAGATGCCATCGGACGTATCGGCGGTGAGGAGTTCGCCGTCATGATGGGCGATTCCAGTGCTGAGGATGCCGGTCGTATGGTCGCTCGTGTGCGACAGACACTGCTGGACAGACCACTGCTGGAGCGCGGCCAGATGATTGTGATCACCGCAAGCTTCGGCATTGCCGAGTTCCACATCGAAGACGACAAGGAGGATCTGCTGCTGCGCGCAGACCAGGCCCTGTACGATGCCAAGGCCTCCGGGCGTGATACGGTGCGGGTGGCCGGCAATCGACACCTTGTCGGTATGGTATCTCACGGCTGACTTGACCATAATCAGGTGCCGAGTCCTCCCCCTTATAAGTACAACGCACACTACTCCGGAGTTCAGAATGTCGCTGCGCAAGATCAAACACACCATTACCCTGCTTTTGATGAAGACCCTCGCGGGACTCGGGCCCTCGCCGGCGTACATGGTCTATCTGGGTGGGGGCAGCGCAGCGCAGCTGTGTCGGCATATCGCCCGCAGCGGCGTGCGTAAACTGCTGATTGTGACGGACAAGCCGCTGCGCGAACTGGGCATTGTCGACCAGGCGACGGCAGCGCTCGCTGAGGCGGCCCTGCCGACTGTGGTGTATGACGGCGTCGAACCCAACCCGACCTACGCCCAGGTGGCCGCAGGCAAGGCGTTGATGCTGGAGCACGGTTGCGACGCGGTACTGGCCATTGGTGGCGGTTCATCGATTGATGCAGCCAAGATCATCGCCGCATCCGCCACCAGTGACGAGGATCCGAAGACCTGGGTGGGTTTCGGCAAGGTCAAACACGAGGTGCCCGCGCTGTACGCCATTCCCACCACGTCGGGCACGGGCTCAGAGGCAACCATGGGCGCAGTCATCTCCGACACGGTCACCCATGAGAAAGGGGTTATTTCAGGAGCCACTTTGCTGCCGGCGGCGGTCGCCCTCGACTCCGACCTGATGCTGGGCATGCCGTCGCCGATCACCGCCGCAACCGGCATGGACGCGCTGACGCATGCCATCGAAGCCTACATTTGTGTGTGGGACCGGGGAACGCGCAAGCAACATGCAAGCATGGCGGTGCAGCTGATCTTTGCCCATCTGCGCGACGCTGTGGCCGATGGCAGCGACCGCGAAGCGCGGGATGCCATGGCACTTGCCGCGTACTATGCGGGCATCGCCATCAACCAGGTGAACGTGGGCAATGTACACGCGATTGCACACCAGATCGGCGGCAAATACGGCATTCCCCATGGTCTTGCCAACTCACTGGTGTTGCCGCATGTGCTGAATTTCTGTCGCCGGGAATCGGTCAACGAACTCGCGGAACTCGCCGTGCTCGCCGGTGTGGGGGAGCCAGGGCAGACGCCTGACCGGCTCGCAGGCCAGTTTATCGATGCGGTGGTGCAGCTGCGCGCCGACGTCGGCATTGGTGAAACGTCCGACCGTATTCGTCCTGAGGACTACGGGTATCTGGCGGACCTCGCCTTGAAAGAATGTGAGGGCTATCCGGTGCCGAAACTGCTTGAGCGCGATGCCACACTGGACATTCTGCGCGCCATTACCGCCCGGTAGCGCGACCGCGTTCAGTGCGCGTCGGAGCGTCCGGCGGCACGTCTGTCCAGCCACTGGCGGGTAAGTGCCATGAAATGCTGGAAATCGGGGTTCGGCCCCTGTGAGCAGGCGAAGCCGTGCTCGGCGTTGGCATAGTGGTGTTGCGTCATATCGACCCCCGCGTGTTCCAGCGCGGTTCCCAGTGCTCGCCCCTCGTCCCGTAACGGGTCGCGTTCCGCCGTCACCAGCAGGCAGGGGGGCAGGGAGCTCAAGTCCGGGCGCCCTGCAATCACCGCACCGGCGGCGCTCGCCGCGTCAGCGCCTTTACCTTCCAGCCAGGTATCCCAGAACCAGCGCATGAGTGCGCTGGTCAGGGTTTGCCCACGTGCGCGCTCGGTGTAGGACGGGTAGGGACGGCTGTAGTGGTCGACCACGGGGTAGATGAGGAGTGCGCCGGCAAGACGGGAGCGAAGCGCCGCATCGACGGCCAGCGCCGTGCAGGCGGCGAGGTGACCGCCAGCGCTGTCACCGGCAAGCACAAACTTGCCATTCGTGGGGCCAATGCTTTCGACGTGACCGGCCAGCCAGCGGGTGGCCGCAAGGCAGTCGTCCAGCGCTGCAGGACAGGGGTGTTCCGGTGCCAGTCGGTAGTCCACTGCCACCACGGTACAGCCTGTGTGCTCACGCAACTGCTGACAAAAGGGGTGGTGGGTCGCGAGGTCGCCAATCACCCAGCCACCGCCGTGGAAGTAGATGATCAAAGGTTTGTCGCGGCCCTGTTTGCTGCTGTACACGCGCGTCTGCAGCTGTCCGCCGGGCCCCGGCAGCTGCAGCGTGCTGAACGGCGCATCGGTGAACTTGCCACGCCAGGCCCGGGCGTTGGCCCGGCGGTAATAGGCTCGCGTAGCCCAGACTCTCACGGTTTGCAGCATTGTGCGGATAGCGCGCTCCCGCCGCTCAGTCGAAGGCGATGGATTCAGGCAACTGGAAGTACCAGCGCACACCCGTGTCATCGGTGCGGAAATCGATCTGGCGGCGGCGACGCAGGCAGTTCAGGTGCGCGATGGTTTCACCCGTGGCGAGGCTGAGGTGGTGTTCGGTAATCTCGCGCTTGAATAGCGCGGGGAAGCAGTCCACCACCCGTTTCGGCTCGGCGAGGTGGTCGTAGAGCTGGTTGAGTTCTTTCTTGTGGGTCTCGATCAGCTGCGTCAGGCGCACGTGCAGGCCGTAGAACGGTGCTTCATGGGCCGGCAGCACCAGCAGATCCTCCGGCAGCAGTTCGCGAATGCGGGCACAGGACTGCAGCCATTCCTGAAGCGGGTCGCTCTCGGGCTCGGTGGGGAATACACTGACGTTGGGCGTGATCCGGGGCAGCACCTGGTCACCGGAGATCAGCAGTTTCAGTGCGGGGCAGTACAGGCAGGCGTGCTCCGGCGAGTGTCCGCTGCCCACGATGACCTGCCAGTAGCGCCCCCCAATGGTGAGCGTCTCGCGGTCCTTGAGCCGATGGAAGCTGTCCGGCAGGCGGTAGACCGCGCGGCCGAATCCACCGAAAGCCCGGCGGTAGTTGTCGATCTGCTCATCTGTATACCCCGCTGCCTTGAAATAGCGAATCGCCACTTCCGGTGCCGGTCTGCCAGTGTCGCTGACCAGGGAGCGGCACATCAGAAACTCTTCCCGGGTCATCAGCAATTGGCAGTCAAAACGCTCGGTCAGCCAGCCCGCGAGGCCGACATGATCCGGGTGCATGTGGGTACAGATGACGCGGGTGATGCGTTTGCCGCTGAGGAAGCCGGTGAACAGGCTCTCCCAGATCTCTCGTGAACGCGGCAGATCGAGGCAGGTGTCGACAACCACCCAGCCATCGCCGTCCTCCAGCAGCCAGATGTTGATGTGATCCAGCCCCATGGGCATGGGGAAACGCACCCAGTACACGCCCTCGGCAACCTGCTGCGGCACCCCCGATTCCGGATTGACGGCACGGGTCCAGGGGTAGGTGAGGCCGGCGTAGTTTTCAGGGTTGGCGACAAGCATCCGGGTTTCCAGGCTAGAGTGGCAGGTCCGGTATGTTCGACGTTGCTGGCGGGAAAGTCCAGCATGCAGCGGGTCGCGCGCGGGCTCGCGCGAGGTGAGAGCCGCTGCGCTGCCGTCGCGGAGTGCTTTCCATCCGCACCGGGCTGCCGTATTCTGCCGGCTTTTTTCGGCGGATCTGCGATGTCACCCACTGATACGCTGCGCCTGCTGCTGCTTTCGTCACTGTGGGGGTTTTCGTTCATCTTCCTGCGTGTGGCGGCACCTGAATTCGGCGCTCTGCCCCTGATCCTTGTGCGCATGCTGCTGGGCGCCCTGCTGCTGTTGCCGCTGCTCTGGCGACGCGATTACCTGCAACTGCTCCGCAGCCACGCGGGTCCCCTGTTCCTGCTGGGGCTGACCAATGCGGCGCTGCCCTACACCTTCCTGGCAGTGGCCACCCTGCGTCTGGAGGCGGGCGTGACCTCCCTGATCAATGCTGCGACGCCGATTTGCACGGCGCTGATGGGGGCGGCCTTGTTCGCCACGCCCATTCTGCGCCGGCAGGTGCTGGGGCTGGCCCTGGCCTTTGCCGGGGTCGCCGTGCTCTCGGCCGGTCGCCTGGACTTCAGTGCCGGCGGCGACGGCTGGTTTATTCTCTCGGCGCTCGCCGCGACGCTCTGTTATGGCTTTGCGGGCAACTACTCGCGCACCCGGCTTGGGCATCTGCCGACGCGGGTGCTGGCGGCGGGTAGCTGTGCCGCCAGTGCCCTGATTCTGCTGTTGCCGGGCGTGTTGCTCTGGCCCGCGGAACCGGTCAGTGCCACGGCCTGGGGTGCAGCCATTGGTCTGGGCGCGGTGAGTACCGCGGCCGCGCTGTTGCTGTTCTTTGCACTGCTCTCGAGTGCCGGTGCAACGGCGGCGTCGACGGTGACCATGCTGGTGCCGGTGAGTGCCCTGGTCTGGGGTTTCCTGCTATTGCAGGAGCCCATTACCCTGCAGGTGCTGGCCGGCATGACCATCACCCTGCTGGGCACGGGCATTGCCACCGGTGTTGTCAGTCGCCGCAGATGGCGAGGACTTGCCTGATCACCGCTGCTGCGGGCACGGGCTCAGCTGACGCCACGGGCCTCCTTGCTCCAATAGCGGGCGCGCAGGGCCTTTTTGTCCGGTTTGCCCACCGGCGTGAGGGGAATGGCATCGACGTAGTCCACGCTCTTCGGTGCCTGCACCGAACCCTTGGCGTCTTTCACCGTCTGCTTCAGGTCCGCGGCAAGTGCAGCATCGGCAGCGATACCGGATTTGACCACCACCACTGCCTTTACCGCCTCACCCCACTGGGCGTCAGGCACGCCGATCACGGCTACCTGCTGCACGGCCGGGTGCCGGCTCAGCACGTCCTCCACCTCCCGCGGGTAGACGTTGAAGCCCCCGGTGACGATCATGTCCTTGGTGCGATCGACAATGTACAGAAAGCCCTCGTCGTCCAGGCGCCCGATATCGCCGGTGTGCAGCCAGCCGCCGGCGAAAGCCTCGGCAGTGGCCTCCGGCATGTCCTTGTAACCACTCATGACCAGCGGGCCGCGCACGCAGATCTCGCCAGCCTCACCCGCTGCAACCGGTTTGCCGTCAGCGTCCAGCAGCGCCAGCGGCACCCAGGGGGAGGGTCGCCCACAGGCGCCCAGCCGCTGGGGCCGGCCCAGGTCGTGCTCCTTGCGCCGCATGTTGGCCACCACCATGGGCGCCTCTGACTGGCCAAAAAACTGGTAGAACACCTGCCCCCACAGCGCGATAGCCTGCTGCAAACGCGCGGGGCTCATCGGCGATGCGCCATAGAAAATGGTTTGCATACTGGACATGTCGGCGCTCTGCGCGCGTGGTGAGTCAAGCAGGAAATACAGCATCACCGGTACCAGCATGGTCGCCGTGATGCGGTGTGCCTGCACCATGTCGAAAAACGCGTCCGGGCTGAAACCCTGCATCACGTAGAACGCGCCACCCTTCTGCAGAACGGGTATGAAAAAAGCCGCGGCAGCATGGGAGAGCGGTGTGGCGATCAGCATGCGCAGATCATCGGGGAATTCCCACTCGGCCAGCTGTACCTGTGTCATGTAGCTGGTCACGCGGTAGCTGCTCATCACCCCCTTGGGTCGCCCGGTGGTGCCGCCGGTGAAGTTGATGGAGGCAATATCCTCCGGGTTGATGTCGGGGGCGACCAGAGGTTGCGGCGTGAAGCCGTCAGCCAGTGCCAGGTAGTCCCTGCCGTGGGTGCTCGGGCCGAAGGCCAGCAGGTGCTTGACACCGGGGACCCGCGCCTGCAGTCGGGCCGCGTGCTCGTCGAAGGTGGCCGGATCGAAAACCAGCGCATCGATTTCCGCCGCTTCAAGTATGTAGGCGTGATCATCAAGTGACCCCAGCGGATGCAGGGGCGTGCCGATACAGCCGTTGAGCTGCATGGCTGCGATATTGGCCAGCACTTCCGGGCGGTTGCCCGAGATGACCGCAATGCGGCTGCCCTTGCCAAGGCCAACCGACTGCAGCGCCTGCACCAGTTGGCTGGTGCGCTCGCGCACCTCGCGGTAGGTCGCCACCTTGTCGCCAAGAAACAGGCAGGGCTGGTCGTGGTGGCGGTTCAGCCCCTCGATCAGCAGCTGCGGCATCAGGGGCGGCTGGTAGAGCCTGCTCGTATCCATGCTGTGGATGCCCCCGGGCAGCTACTGTGATGACTCGACGCAGAGACCGCGGCCCAGGGCGGTCAGCATGTCTGCCACACCGCGTTTACTGAGCGCAGCATCCACCACCATGCTGGAGCCGTGGAAGGTCCCCGGGTAGCAGTGAATCTCGGTGGAGACGCCGGCCGCCAGCAGGCGCTGGGCATAGATCAGCGCCTCATCCCGCAGCGGGTCGAACTCCATGGCAGTGACGCAGGCGGGCGGCAGCCCCTGGAGGTTCGCTGCGCGCGCCGGGGCGGCCAGCGCGGGGACCTCCGCCGTGCCGCGCTGCAGCGCGCTGCCCAGGTAGTAGTCCCAGCTTTGTTCGGCGTTGGCCAGGTGCCAGATAGGGGTGTCGGTGAAGGCCTGCATGCTCGGCGTATCGAGGCGGTCGTCGAGCACCGGAATGGAAAGAAACTGGTAGCACAGGGCCGGCCCGTTCTCATCGCGGGCGCGCAGCGCGCACGCGGCCGCCAGGCAACCCCCGGCACTCTGCCCCATGACGCCGAGCCGCCGCAGATCGATGCCCAGCGTCGCTGCGTTGGCCTGCGTCCACAGCAGGGCGGCATAACAGTCGTCCAGCGGGCCCGGGAAGGCGGTCTCCGGCGAGAGCCGATAGTCAACGGACACCACGACAATGCCCAACTGCCGGCTGATAGCGAGGCAGGTCGCGTGTTCGCTCTCCAGATTGCCGAACACAAAACCGCCGCCGTGCAGATAGAGCAGCCCCGGCAGTGCAGCGGTGGCGCTCTCCGGCCGATAGACCCGCACAGGGACCTCCGGTGCGCCAGCCAGACCGGGAGCCGCGTGATCGCTGATGGCGGTGCCGCTGGTATCCAGCGCTGCATTGGCCGGGCCGACCATAGCATCCATGGTGGCGCGCATGGTGGCGGGGTCTGCGAGATCGAAAGGCGGCAGCAGATCGAGGATCGGGCGCAGTTCGGGGTCGATGTTGTATTTCATGGTGGCTAACTCCCTGTTTTATGATGGTTCTGTTGTGGATGCAGGCTCAGGCCTGGCAGTCCAGCACGATCTTGCCGGGCACTGCGCCAGCGCCGATCAGCCGGTGCACCTCGGCCGCGTCGCGCAGTGGCCGTACTTCTGCTACAGCGGGGTGCAGGCGTCCTTCCCCCAGCCACTTCATCAGGGTGGCCACATCGTTGCGGAACTCCTCCGGCAGTTTGCGCCGTCGGCTGAGGATGTTGTAGAAACTGCTCTTGCGCCCGTCCGGACGCAGGCGCCACAGGCCAAGCAGTTTGGCGAACCCCCACAGCAGGCTGGGCACGCTCTCCTCGCCGGTGGTTACCTGCAGCGCGCCAAAGCCCACCAGGCGGCCACCCCTGGCCACGCAGCGGTAAGAGCGCGCCCAGGACTTGCCGCCGATGGTATCAAACACGGCCTGTACGCCCTTGCCCTGGGTGAGGTGGAGGATTTCAGTGACAAAGTCCGTGTTGCGGTAGTCGATGGGCGTGGCGCCGAAGCTCCGCACCAGGTCGTGCTTGCTGCTGGATGCGGTACCGTAGACCGTGAGCTTCAGCTCGCGGGCCAGCTCCAGCAGCGCCGTTCCCACGGCGCCACCGGCTGCGTGTACCAGGATGGGATCGCCCGGTTTCAGGTCGCATTCGCGCGTCAGCATCTGCCAGGCGGTGGTGTAGGACAGCATCATGCATACGGCCTTGAACGGGTCGAGGCCGGCGGGGCAAGGCACCACGCTGCTTGCGTCCACGCACAGGTATTGCGTATAGCCACCGATCGCCGGCATGTCCGCGACGGTGTCACCCACCTGCAGACCGCTGACACCGCTGCCGAGTGCGTCGACGACGCCCACCCAGTCGTAACCGGGAGTAAAGGGCGGCTTGTCCTTCACGTCGACGTACTGACCCTGGCGCACGATGGTGTCGGTGAACCCGGTGCCAGCTGCCAGCACCCTGACCCGAATCTGTCCCGGCCCGGGCTCGGGAAGCGTGTGCTCGGTGACCAGGTGCAGGTTTTCCGGGCCCCCGAATGCGCTGAGCTCAATGCGTTGCCAGTCTTTTGCCGTCATACCTGCCTGTCCTTGCTCGTCCGGTTCCACGTCCTGCGTTGCGCCAGGGCGACGCCTCCGGACGTTGTTGGCAGCAGAGTATGTCTGGGCCTTGCGCCTCTGTCTAATCGCGGTGGTGTGGATGTTTGGTCTGTAGCGTACAGCTGGCGTATGCTGGCTGTGGCACGCGCCTTTCCACACCAGGAAAAGGTGTGCGTTGCCATCACCGAGGGTTCTGTCAGGTCATGAGGTAACCATGTCGCTGCGCCAGACAAATCTCGCCAAACTGGCGGGGCAGGAGTTTGATGTGCTGGTCATCGGCGGCGGCATCAACGGCGCCGTGTCGGCCGCTGCGCTGGCCGGGCGCGGTGTCAACGTGGCCCTGATCGAGGCTGAGGACTTCGCCAGCGGCGTCAGCTCCCAGTCTTCCAATCTCGCCTGGGGTGGCATCAAGTACCTGGAGAGCTACGAATTCCTGCTGGTGAACAAGCTGTGCCGCTCGCGCAACGAACTCATGCGCGCCTACCCCTCCACCGTGAAGGAAATCCGCTTCTTCACCACCATCCAGAAGGGCTTTCGCTGGCCACCGTTCATCATCTTTCTTGGGAGTGTGCTGTACTGGGTGATGGGGCGCTTCAAAACCCGGCCACCGAAATATGTAAGCGCTCGCAAACTTGAGGCTGCAGAGCCGGTGATCGACACGCGGCGGGCAGCGGGTGGCTTGGAGTACTCCGACTGCTATCTCTACGACAACGATGCCCGCTTTGTCTTCGGCTTTGTGCGCAAAGCGTTGGACTATGGCTGTGTCGCGGCCAATTACGTGGCCGCCACGTCCCTGCGCCGTGAAGGCGGGCGCTGGTTGGTGCAGGCACGCGATGCGGTCAGTGGCGAGACCTTTACCATCGCCGCCCGTGCGCTGGTCAATGCGGCAGGGCCGTGGCTGGACGGACTGAACCAGGCCGCCGGCGTGCGGACCAGGCACCACCATGTGTTCTCCAAGGGTATCCACCTGATTGTCGATCGGGTCACCGACAACAAGCGCGTGCTCACCTTCTTTGCCAGCGACGGCCGGCTGTTTTTCCTGATTCCCATGGGGTCGCGGACCTGCGTGGGGACCACGGACACGCGGGTGGAGTCGCCGGAGGTCGGGGTGACCGACGAAGACCGTGATTTCGTGCTTTCGAATGTCAATGCGCTGCTGGATATGGACCCGCCGCTGACCCGCGAAAGCATCATTGCCGAACGCTGTGGTGTGCGGCCGCTGGCGGTCGGGGGTGACGGCGACGGGGCCGACTGGGTACAGCTTTCCCGCAAACATGTGCTGGAAGTGGATCGCGAACGGCAACACGTCAGTATTCTCGGCGGCAAGCTTACGGACTGCCTGAATGTGGGCGACGAGGTGGTCGCGGCGCTGTCCAGGCTGGGTATCGATGTGCCAGAGCCGCGGGCAGCCTGGTATGGCGAGCCACCGCCCGGCGTGCACGAAGAGTATTTGCGTCAGGCGCGGCTGATGCAGCTGGATGAGTTGACCGCACCCACCTCCTCGGAGCCCTTGAGCGAGCGCTTCTGGCGTCGCTACGGGCAGGCGGCCTTTCACCTGCTGGAACGCATCCGCGCCGACCGCAGCTGCGCCCGCCTGTTGATTGGCCGTGCCGAATACACGCGCTGCGAAATGGAGATGACGGCGCAGCGCGAGATGGTGGTGAAACTGGAGGATTTCATGCGCCGACGTTCCAAGATCGAGCTGGTGTTGCGTCGGGAGGAGATTGCCGAAGCGCCCGGGTTGCGCCGTGCAGCGGAAATCCTCTTCGGCGACGAGGCAGAGCAGCGTCTCGCGGAATACCTCGCGGAGAATCTGGTCTAAACTGACTGGGGGCGGACACTGGGTCGCAGGACAGGAATCTGGATAACAGGAAGGGGAATGGGATGAATTGGTATCTCGACGTATTGAAAAACAAGTATGCGATGTTCAACGGGCGGGCGCGTCGCAAGGAATACTGGTTTTTCGTGCTGTTCAACATTCTGGCGAGTATTGCCCTGGGCATCGTCGACACGATCACCGGCACCTTCAACGATGAGATGGGGGTGGGGCTTCTCGGCGGTATTTACTGGTTGGCGGTGCTGATACCCGCGATCGCCGTCGCGGTACGTCGCCTGCACGATACCGGGCGCACAGGCTGGTGGTTGCTGCTGGCCTTTATCCCGGTCATCGGTGGGCTCGTGTTGCTGATCTTCATGGTCTTCGACAGCGAGCCCGGTGACAACCAGTATGGGCCAAACCCCAAGCTGGAGTCCGGCGTGCCTGTGTGAGCACCGCTTGGCGTTGATCACACCCTTCACCGAGCTGATATGCCCCCTGGACAGTCAGCCGCTTGCGGTCAGCGATGGCAGTTGGTGTTGCCCCAGTGGTCACAGCTTTGACATTGCCAGGCGCGGATACGTCAATCTCCTCGCGGTACAGAACAAGCGCTCCCGGGACCCGGGCGACAGTCGGGAGATGGTTGCCGCCCGTGCGCGTTTCCTCAACGCGGGCCACTATGACCCGTTGGCGGCTGCGGTCGCGCGCACTGTGCTGGGATCAATACCACGGGTCGACCCGCTGTGTTGTATTGATGCCGGTTGCGGCGAGGGCTACTACCTGCGCGAACTGGCAAGGGTTGCCGGTGCCAGCCAGCCACTCAGGCTGGGCGGCGTGGATATTTCCAAATGGGCCGTGCAGGAAGCGGCGCGGCAGGATCGGCGCTCAGCCTGGATGGTGGCGAGCAACGCCCGCCTGCCCGTCGCCGGGAGCAGCGTGGACAGGCTGTTGTGCCTGTTTGGCTTTCCTGTCTTTGCCGAGTTCGCTCGTGTGTTGAAGCCGGCCGGTGAGTTGCTGCTTGCGGAGGCGGGTCCGGCGCATTTGCAGGAGCTGCGTGAGGTCATCTACCCCGCACTGAAACAAAAACCCGCGGCAGCGCCCCGCACGCACGCGGGTTTTCAGTTGCTGGCGGAGGAGTCGGTGCGCTTTCAGGTACTGCTGCATGACAGCGCGGCGATCGCCGATTTACTGGCGATGACGCCCCACATGCACCGTGCACCGCCGGCGGGACGGGCAGCGGCCCTCGCGCTGACCTCACTGCAGGTCACCGTGGATGTACGGCTGCGGAGCCTGGTGTCGAACTCAGCGTTTTGAGGTCCTTCGGGGTCGGCAGGACGGCGCGCTTGGCATAGAATAGCGCCATGCACGTTGACCCGGGCCACGTGCCTTTTTCCCCGCAAGCGAGTGTTCATATGACCGATGTTATTACTGTTCCCGTTTCTTTTGGCGAGGTGCTGGACAAGATCACCATTCTGGAAATCAAGTCAGAGCGCATCAGTGACCCCGACAAGAACGCCAATGTGAAAACGGAACTGGACGCCCTGAACGGCATATGGGCGGCTGCTGTGCCGGATGAGTCGGCGATTGCCGAGTTGCGGGCGCAGCTCAAGGCGGTCAATGAAGCGCTCTGGGTAATCGAGGATGACATCCGGGATTGTGAACGCGCCCAGGATTTCGGCGCCACGTTCATCGAGCTGGCGCGCTCGGTGTACTTCACCAACGACAAACGGGCCGCCCTGAAAAAGTCCATCAACCTGGCGCTGGGCTCGCGCTTTGTTGAAGAAAAGTCGTATCAGGACTACACGGCCTAGCGGGGCCTGCCTGACTCTGCGGTCGCCGGTTTCTGCGCCGCCAGCCACTGGTCCAGCTTCCCGGTGGCATCCGCAACCGTCACCAGCTCCATGGCTCCCGGCACCTCCACCTTTGCGCCCCAGCGGGCTTCATCAACGCTCTGCTGGCGGAAGCGGCGCAGTGCATCGGGGTAGCGGTCCACGCACCAGTGCAGCGAGTTGTAGGGGCCGGAACGCTGTGGGTTACTGGCGGCAAACAGTCCCAGCACATCGGTGCCTACGCTGCTGGCGATATGCGCTGGCCCTGTGTCCGGCGCTACCAGCAGGTCGGCACCGGCCAGCAGTGCGGCGAGCTGTTTCAGCGTGTCCTGGCCGCAGATATTCTCGACGGGTTGCTGCATGGCGGCGGCTATGGCCGCGCAGGTTTCCTGCTCATGGGCCGCCGGGCTGCCCACGAGAATGACCTGCATGCCGTGAGTCCCCGCGGCGTAATCGGCGAGCGCAGCGTAATGGCTTACGGGCCAGTTGCGCAGGGCATGGCTGGAGCAGGGGCTGATCACCAGGGTGCGCCGGTCGGCAGCCAGGTGGCGCCGCGCGAAGGCATGGTCCTTCTCGTCCAGCGGGATGTGCCAGCGCGGCGCTGCGGGTTGTAATCCCAGCGGTTGCAGAAAACTGGCCAGGCAATCGCGTACATGTTGCCTGGGCGCCGGCGCGATGCGCCGGTTGATGCACAGGCCGTGCCCGTCCTTGCTGCGCGCACGGTCGTACCCGACCCGCAGGCGTGCCCGCACCAGCAGGGAAACAAGGTTGGCGCGGGCGGCCACCTGCATGTGCAGCAGGGCATCAAAGCGCTGGCCGCGCAGCGTCCTGTACAGGTCGCGGTAGCCGCGCCAGCCGGCGCGCTTGTCGAAGACGATGAACGTCACCCCCGGCAGGTCACCCACCAGGCGCGCTTCGAGCTTGCCGATAATCCAGGTGATACCCACCCCCGGAAGCTGCTCCTGCAGGCTCAAGACGACAGGTATCACATGGGTCACATCGCCCAGGGCTGACAGGCGCAGCAAGCAAATCGATTGAAGTGGCGTTTGTGACATCGCGGGTTCCAGCGGCGGTAGAGCTTGATGCATCATCATTGCTACACTGCATGCATTCTATCCGAGTCTCCCGCCGGGGTCTTTACCGCTGCCGCCGGTGACGGCTCGCACTGAGGACGTTGACGTGCCGTGAGCGGCGTGACAGAGCACATTGTTCCCGGGCATCGCTCCCTGTTGCTGTGCAACCCGGCCGTAGACGGTGTGCAGGCCGCGTGGCTGGAGCCGCAGTTCTGGGGTGAGCGCGCGCGCCCGGTGGCGGTCGGTGGTCGCGGCGGGGCGTTTTTTGTACAGGCTGACGCCGGCGAACTGGTGCTCCGGCAGTATCTGCGCGGCGGTATGATGGCGCGGATCACGCACCGCAGTTACCTGTTTACGGGCTTCAATCGCTGCCGTTCGCTGCGCGAGTTCCGCCTGCTGCAGCGCTTGCGTGACATGCACCTGCCTGTGCCGGAACCTATCGCTGCGCTGGCAGAGCGCGACGGTCTGTTCACCTGTCGCGCGGCCATCCTGTTGCGCCGCATACCCGGGGCGGTGCCGTTGCCGGTGTCCCCTGCAGTGGGGGACCCGGAGCTGTGGCAGCGGCTCGGTGCGCTTTTGGCCAGGTTTCATGCAGCGGGCCTGGACCACGTGGACTTGAACTGCGACAACGTGCTGCATGCCCCTGAGGGCATCTGGTTGATCGATTTTGACCGCTGCAGGCTGCGTCACCCCGCGCAACGCTGGCAGCAGGCCAATCTCGATCGCTTGCAGCGTTCGGTTGCGAAGCGTTGCCATGCGCTCCCGGCAGCGCAGCGGCGTGCACTGTGGTCAGCGTTAATGCAGGGCTATGCTGCCATGAAGCCAGATCAGGAGAGGCAATGAAGGTATTGGTCACCGGCGCAGCCGGCTTTATCGGGTGCGAAACGGCGTTGCAGTTGCTGGCGCAGGGACACGAGGTGGCCGGCATCGACAACCTCAATGACTATTACGACGTCACGCTGAAGCAGGCGCGTCTCGCGCGCCTGCGGGCTCAACCGGGTTTCAGCGAGGCCGTGTTCTGCCTGTCTGATGCGGCCCGGCTGCGGGACTGGTTCAGCCATTTCCGTCCGGACGCTGTCATTCACCTGGCCGCGCAGGCGGGTGTGCGCTACTCACTGACGCACCCCGAGGCCTACCTGACCTCCAACCTGGTGGCGTTCGGCAATATGCTCGAATGTTGCCGGCATTTTCCGGTGGAGCACCTGGTCTACGCCAGTAGCAGCTCCGTTTACGGCAGCAATGCGCGTCAGCCCTTCAGTGTCAGCCACAGCGTGGACCACCCGGTGTCGCTGTACGCCGCCACGAAAAAGGCCAATGAGTTGATGGCGCACTCCTACAGCCATCTCTACCAGTTACCCACGACGGGGCTGCGCTTCTTCACGGTCTATGGCCCCTGGGGTCGTCCAGACATGGCGCCGATGATTTTCTGCCGCAAGATTCTGGCCGGGGAGCCGCTGGAGGTCTTCAACCACGGACAACACCGGCGCGACTTCACCTTTATCGAGGACATCGTCGACGGGATTCTGGGCGTGCTGGCCAGGCCTCCGGCGCCCAACCCCGATTGGGATGCCCTGGCTGCCGATCCTGCCACCTCCAGCGCCCCGTATCGTATTTTCAACATCGGTTGTGAGCGCCCGGTGCATTTGCTGGAGTTCATCGAATTGCTGGAACAGCGCCTGGGGCGCAGGGCGGAGAAGATCATGCTGCCCATGCAACCCGGTGACGTTGCCGAAACCTATGCCGATGTCAGCGCGTTGCGCGAACTGACAGGCTATGCGCCGCGCACAGGAGTTGCCGAGGGCGTGACGCGTTTTGTTGACTGGTATAAAGACTATTACGGGGCAGAGGCCAGCCGCTCCTGATACCAGGCGTAGGTGTTTACCGCGGTCTGCTCGGCATTGAATGCCTCTGCGATGCGGCGCCGCGCATTCTTCGCGCGCTGTGCCGCAGCCGCAGTATCCTGCAGGGCGTCACGGATTGCCGCGCTCAGTGCTGCGGGGCTGCGCTGCGGTACCAGCAGGCCGGTTTCACCGTGCAGCACGAGCTCCCGAGTGCCGCCGGCGTCAGTGGCGACAACGGGGGTGTTCACCGCCATCGCTTCGATGACAACCCGCGGCAGGCCTTCGCCGCTTTCCGAGGCTGACACCAGCAGATCGGCGGCGCTGAGTATCTGTGTGACATCAGTCCGGTAGCCGGTAAAGTGCACGCGCTCGGGGTGCCGGCAGCGGGCGGCGCGCTCGCGCACTCTGGCATTGCTGTCCACAGAGCCGATCAGCAGCAGATGGCTGTTCAACTCGGTGGGTAGTGCGTCAAAGGCATCAAGCAGGGTCAATGCGCCTTTTTTGGCGCTGTTGCGGCTGATGCAGCACAGGGTTATGGCATCCTCAGGCACGCCAAACTCCGTCAGCGCCGCCGGCTCCACGTCATACCAGTCAAGTTCATGACCCTTGTGGATCGTTTTCAGCTTTTCGGGCGGCAGGTGCAACCAGAGCAGGCGCACGGCCAGCAGCGCATCCCGGATGGCATCGGCGACGCACAGGATCCCGTCCAGGCGCGGATTGAGGAAGGTCAGCCAGGCTTCCGGCTTGCCATAGCCGACACCGGTCGTGACGCCCCGGTAGGCGAGCAGGCGGGCGCGGTGCCCGCCTGCGGCGCGCAACATACAGGTCACAGCGCGTGAATTGAACGCATGCACAATGTCGTAGTCGCCGGCGTACACGGTATCCCGGATCAGGGCTGTTGCCTCGCGATCGAAGCGGCCGCGGATTTTCAGGGGAATCACCTCGAGCCCTGCGTCCACCAGCAGGCTGTGATAGCGGCCGGCCGGATTGCTCATGATCGCAAAGCGTTCCATGCGATGGGCGAGCCGAATGAACAGCTCCGTTTCCGGGCGGTCTGCACAGTCTGTGATACAAAGCGCTTTCATCGGGCCGGGTCCTGTCTCGGCGTTGGAATCCGCGGGAACACCTGCGCTATAGTAGCGGCGCGGCTGGCGGCCCCGGTGGGTCGGCGTTCGCCACAGTGGCTACGCAGATCGACGAGAGTATACACAATGATTTCATCGGCACGAGGCCAACAGGTGCTGGCAGGCCTGGCGGTCGCCGGTTTTGCCGGGTCTCTGCTTTATTCCAGCCTGTTGTCCGCCGCCGTCATCCTGCTTGCGCTGGCCGCTGCGCTGCCTGCGTTGCGCCGGGAACTTCACGCCGGCGGGTGGGAACAGCCGCGCGAACTCCGTCTCCTGCATTTTGCCTGCTGGTTCCCGGTGGGGATTTTCCTGCTCTACTGGGCGGCAAGTGGTTTTGATTATCGTGGTCTCAAGGAGCTGGACGGCCCCGCTCGTCTGCTGCTCTTCTGGCCCCTGGTGCTGTCCCTCAGCTGGTCGGGCCTGAGTGCCCGTGGTGTATTTGCCGGCTTTGCGCTGATGGCACTGGGTGCTGCGGTGCACACCGTGGCCAGCCTGCTTTTCGCGGCACCCCCTTCGCCGGGGGAATCCATGCGCGCAGGGCTCTGGCTCAACCCCATTACCCTTGGCAATCTCTCGCTGCTGGCAGCGGCGGTGTTGCTGTCAGCCGCGTTGTACTGGCAGCGCTTGCAGCACAGGGGTTATGCGAGCCTGGCACTGGTGCTGGCGGGTCTCGCGCTGGCGGCTGCACTGCTTACCCAGACCCGGAGCAATGTGCTGGCGCTGCCCGTGTTGCTGGCTGTGCTGTTGCCACAGATGCGCCCACCTCAGCGTGTCCTGGCGGTGCTGGCCGGCCTGGTGTTTCTGACGCTGACCGTGGTTGGCAACGCACGTTTTCTGGAAACCGTGATCAGTCTGCAGGCGGGCGATTTCGACGTGCAGACCGCCTCTCGTCTGGCCATATGGCAGATTGCCTGGGCTGAGTTTGTCGCCCAGCCCTGGTTTGGTGGGGGGCTGAATGCCTATCACGATGCGGTGCGGGCGGCGGCCGCGGCGGGCGCGCTGGACCAGCCGCAATTTGTGCTCAATTGCTGTACCAGCCATGCCCACAACGACCTGTTGCAAAGCCTGGCGACCCGTGGGCTGCTCGGCGGCCTGAGCTGGCTGTTGCTGCTGCTGATTCCACTGCGGGTCTTTGCCCGTCATCTGCGCGCGCCGGAGCCGGCGGTGGCCTTTATCGCCTCAATTGGCGTGCTGCTGCCCGCGGGGTACGCCGTCTTCGGGCTCACCGAAGCCGTGTTCTCGCGCAGCGTGTTCATCACCTTTTACCTGCTCGCGCTGGCGGTCTGTGGCGCGGTACTGGTGACCGAGTTGCGGCGCGCCTGCACGCGCCAGCGCGCTGTAAGCCTGTCGGTAATTGTGATCACCAAGAACGAAGAGGAGCATATCGGCGCCTGCCTTGCCTCCGTGGCCGCAATAGCCGATGAGATCATCGTGGTCGACAGTGGTAGCGCCGACCGGACGGTGGCTATCGCACGCGAATTTACCCCTCACGTGGTCGAGACGGACTGGCCCGGTTTTGGCATCCAGAAACAGCGGGCGCTGGCGCGTGCCAGCGGCGACTGGGTGCTATCGATTGATGCGGACGAGCGGGTGAGTCCCGGGCTGGCGGCGGAGATCAACCACGTGCTGGCGGCGCCGTCTGCGGATGCCTACTGTCTGCCCTGGGCGGTGACCATCTATGGCACCCGGCTGGATTTTGGGCGTAGCGGTCGTGCACCACTACGCCTTTTCCGGCGCGACGGGGTGCGTTTTTCCGATGCCCTGGTGCACGAAAAAATCCTGTTGCCGGCGGACCGCCGCGTGCGCACCTTGCGCGGGCGGCTGGTGCACTTCACCCACCGTGACTTCGGTCATGCGCTGCAGAAGGGCGCCCAGTACGCCTGGCTGGGCGCGCAGGAAAAGCACCGGCAGGGTAAACGGGTGCGCTCGCTGGTCTACCCCACGGCCCGCGGCCTGTTGACGTTCGTGCACGTGTATCTGTTGAGGCTGGGCTTTCTCGACGGGCAGGTGGGCTTTCTGTCAGCCGTCCTATACGCCCAGGTAAGTTTCAACAAATACGCCGGCCTGTGGACCCGGAATCGCCCCCGTTACGGCACTGACTGAGCCGTAGCGGCGAGCGCCTTGCGCAGTCGGCGGCGCATCTTCAGCTTGCGCCACAGGTTCAGTGGTTTGGATTTGGGCGGTGGTCCGGCAGCGAGCGCCTCATCAACCGCATCCAGTACCCTGGCGCTGGCATGTCCATCGGTAAACGCGTGCAGTTCTGTACACAGTGCCCGGGCCGCCTCCAGCAGCGCGGGTGGCCGCTCCAGCGCCTGCGCCAGCGCGGGCTCCACGGCATCCACCTCCTGTACATCCAGCAACCAGGGTCCGGCCATGCGGCTGCGGTAGGTCACCACCGGCCGGTCGAGGAACATGAACTCGAACATGATGGAGGAGGTGTCGCAGAGCATCACATCAGCCTCGGGGAGAATCGGCAGCAGATCCGCGTTGCTCTCTACGAAGCGCAGGTTGGGTCCGCTCATCTCCCGATAGCGCTGGACGATCTCCGGGTCCATTTTCGGGTGCAGGGTCACAATGAAGCGCCACTTGCCGGAGTCTGCCAACCGGGCGATCACACCCTCCAGCGCAGGTGCCGAGGTGATGGCCCGGCTGAAGGTGGAGGCGTAGAACACTACCGGAGGCTCGTCGCTGGCACGCAGGCGCTGCCCGGCAGGCGTGCCCGAGGCGAACAGTGGATCCAGTTTTGGCCAGCCGGTGCGGGCAACGCGGAAGTGCCCATGCTCTGCCGCCAGCGCCGAGAATTTCTGTGTGTCGTTGCTGGCATGCGTGCAATAGAGGTCGAACCAGCCGCGAATGGTGTAATGGTCGCTGGCGTCCTCCGTGGCGTGCCCGCGCTTGTTGCGCGCCAGACCATGGAACACCTCCACCTTGATGCCGGGGAGAAAGTGCGGCACCCAGTCGCCGGGTACAAAGGTAGCCACCGCGGGATAGGCGCGCGCTTCTTCCAGTGTTCGCAGCAGGTGTTCGTCAGCCTGCAACGGCGCAGTGCTGCAGCCCGCAACAAACCAGGCCGCCTCATCGCCGCGGCGACGGATTTCGGCCTGCAGTGGACGCAGGATGGAGTAGGCGTAGGGCTGGTTGACGAAGAACAGGTAGTGGCGCATGCGGGCGTCGTGTCGGGTGGGGTTGGCCAGTTTAGCACACGGCGTCAGGGCGCCTTGCGGTAGGGGTCCGGCTGGCCGGGCGGGCGATGACGAAAGCGTTTGTATTCCCACTGGTACTGTTCGGGCGCCTCGCGCACACAGGCTTCCACCGAGCGATTGAGTGCGCTCGTTGCCACCACGGGATCCGGGTCTGCCATGCCCTCCTCACAACGCCGCACGATCAGGCGAAAGCCACGGCTGTTCGGCAGGCGCTGGCACCAGGTCATCAGGGGCACCGCGCCGGATTTTTGCAGCAGTTTGCTCACCAGTGTCATGGTGCGCACCTCCATGCCGAAAAACGGGGCATAGGCGCTACCGGCGGAACGGGGGCTCTGGTCGGGCAGGATGCCCGAAACCTCGCCTTCGCGCAGCAGCCCGATCAGTCGCGCGAGTCCGCGGCGATCTCCAGGAACATACTCTCCGCCGAAGCGGCCCCGGCACGCGGTCATGTAGTCTTCGAAGCCGGGTAGCGACGGCGGACTGTAGAGTGCAGCCATCCGGTAGCGGGAAGAAAAGTACAGCCCACAGAGCTCCCAGTTCCCGAGATGTGGGGCAAGCAGCAGCAGGCCCTTGCCGCCGGCCCTCGCCTCGGTGAGCAGTTCCTCCCCTTCGATCTCCTGCACCAGTTCCAGGCAGCGCTCCACCGGCCACTCCCAGATCAGCGGAATTTCCAGCGCCACCCGGCCAGTATGCTCGAGGCTCTGCCGCGCCAGGGCCTTGCGCTCGCGCTCGCCGAGCTCGGGGTAGGCGATGGCAAGATTGATCTGCGTCACCCGGCTGGAACGGTTGGGCAAGCGGCTTACGAGGCCGCCCAGCAGGGCACCGAGCCGCTGCGCGCTGGCCAGGCTCAGCCGGGCGAGCAGACGAATCAGTGCGATCAGCAGGGTTGCGCGGGTCAATGCCATAAAGCGTATGCTCAAACAGTGCCAACAGGTTGCAACGCTATCACCGTCGAGCGCGTCACGCTAACGCTCCCTGCGGTAGGGGTCGGCATCCCGGGGGCTGGGGCGGGTCTTGAAGCGTCTGTGCATCCACAGGTACTGCTCCGGATGGCGGCGCACCTCGTGTTCGATGGTGGCGTTGACCAGCCTTGCATCGGCCTCGTCGTCACCGGAGGGAAAGTGCTCCAGCGGTGGGTGGAAGTAGATGTCGTAGCCCGGCACACCGTCGCTGCGGCGAAAGTGGCTGAAGGGCATGACCGCGCAGCCGCTGCGCTCCGCAATGCGAGAGGTCGCCGTAATGGAAGCGGTTTCGACGCCAAAGAAAGGTGCGAACACGATGCCCTTGCGGCCATAATCCTGGTCGGTTGCGTACCATATCGTGCGGTTTGCCCGCAGCTGCCGCAACAGGCCACGCAGGTCCTTGGCCGATAGCGCCACCCCGTAGCGGCGCTCACGGGCGCGGGTCATCACGGCATTGAGCAGGGCATTGTTGTGGTCGCGCTGCATGACGTCTGCTTCGACAAATTCGGTCACCAGGGTGCCGCACAGATCCAGCGAACTGTAATGCCCACCGAGTGCCAGAATGCCTTTGCCCTGAGCCAGCGCCCGTTCAACGTGCTCCAGGCCGTGCACCCGTGTCTGCGGCAGGAACGCGGCCGGGTCACGAAACCAGGCGAGGCCGATCTCCAGAATGCCGATGCCATTGGAATGAAAGGCACGCCGTACCAGGCTCGCCTGCTCTTCCGCACTCAGTTCCGGAAAGCACAGGCGAATGTTGACTTCGGCGATGTGCCTGCGGCGCGGGAGGGCCCGGTAGGCCAGTTCTCCCACGCCTTTGCCGAGCCACCACTGCGCCCGCAGCGGCAGCCGTGACAGCAGCCACATCAGCCCGATCAACAACCAGGTCGGCCACCAGCGGGGGTGCAGGTAACTGCCGTAGCGCGTGTCGCGGATGCGTTGCCGTGGGGTGCTCACCGGGTGGCACACTCTCATTCATCGAACGGAGCCCGAAGTTTAACAGCCCTGCAGGGTCAGGCGGGAATAGTTCTGCGGCAGCGGGCGCGGGCATTGGGTAGAATGCGGGCTGTCCTGTGTTCCGGAATCGCCATGCTGCGCGCGCTGTACTCTTTTGTGTTTCGCCTTGCACTGCCCCTCGTGTTGCTGCAGCTGTGGTGGGCAAGCCGGGGTAATGCCACCCTGCGCGGCAACTGGCGTGAGCGTCTCGGTTGGGTGGCCCCGTCCTCCGGCCCCGTCATCTGGGTACACGCGGTGTCCGTGGGCGAGACCATCGCCGCCGCGCCCCTGGTGGATGCCCTGCTGCGGCGCCACCCCGGTTGCCGCATCCTCATGACCGCCATGACAGCCACCGGCTCGGCGCGGGCCCGCGCCCTGTTCGGTGACCGCATACGGTATGCGTTTTCCCCGTATGACACGCCGGGCGCGGTGTCACGCTTCCTGGACAGGGCGCGCCCAGCCGCCCTGATCATCATGGAAACCGAGCTGTGGCCGAACATGGTGGCCCTGACAGAGGAGCGCGGAATTCCCGTGGCGCTGGTGAATGCCAGACTGTCGGAGCGCTCGGCCCGCGGTTACCGGCGTATCGCCGGACTGGTCCACCCCATGGTAGCGCAGCTTGCCTGGATTGCCGCGCAGGGTGTGGACGATGCGCGGCGTTTTCGGGAAATCGGCGCTTCCGGCGAGCGGGTGTCGGTGACCGGCAGTATCAAGTTCGATGTGGTGGTCGACAGTGTATCGCGCGCGTCGGCGGAGCGCTTGCGTCGTCAGCTGGGCGAATCCCGTCCGGTGTGGATAGCGGCCAGTACCCACGACGGGGAGGACGAGCAGATTCTCGCCGCGCACCGGCGGGTACTGGAGCGCTGGCCCGAGGCCCTGCTCATGCTGGTGCCGCGTCACCCGGAACGTTTCGAGGCTGTTGCCCAGCGGATACAGGCCGGTGGCTTTGCGCTGGTCCGGCGCTCCGCAGGCGGAGATGACGCGCTGGCGCCCGGCACCCAGGTGTATCTGGGTGACACGATGGGTGAGTTGCTGCTGCTTTATGGCGCGGCGGATATTGCCTTTGTGGCAGGGTCGCTGATTCAGCGCGGTGGGCACAACCCGCTTGAACCGGCGGCCTGGGGCCTTCCGGTGCTGGCAGGCCCCCACGTATTCAACTTCGAAGCGATCTACGCCGCGCTGGATGAGGCCGGTGGCCTGGTGCCAGTGACAGGCGCCAACAGCCTGGCCAGCGCCGTGCAGGCCCTGCTGGCCGACAGCGACCTGCGGCGGCGGACGGGCGCTTGTGCCCTGGCCCTCATTGAAGCCAACCGTGGGCCGCTGGAGGCTGTGTTGCAGGGGCTGGCACAACGCCTGCCGGTACTGGGTGCGAGCCCACCCTAAAGGCTGCCGATCAGGGCCTCGCGCAGGGCCGGGCGACTGGTATCGGGCGAGAGCCAGATGGCAACGAAGTGCTCCCCGAAGTCAGCATCGTCAATGACGCCCAGTTTTTCGTTGTTGAAAAAGAACGTGCTGCGGTTATCGACATCGATTTCCAGCGCTATCACATCGTTCTTGCCCACATCCGGCCACAGTGTGGCGAGCTGTTGCAGCCACTGCTCGCGGCGCTCATGTGACAGTTGCAGGTGATCCCACTCTTCGCCGGTACGCTGTACCAGGGCCCTGGCCTCGAAGTCACGCAGATACTGGATCTCCAGGCGCAATGGCCGCTGGTCGGGCTCGTAGCGGCCATTGGCGGTGTACAGCCTGGAGTCGTAGACCGACCAGAACATGACGTTGAGGCGCGCTTCGCCCACCAGCTGCAGATTGCCGGGTTGCGGAGTGTCGCTGGCAGACACCGCAGCCGGTAGAGCGAGGGCGCAGGCAAGGCTGAAGAGAAGGCTCGTGCACAGGCGTTTCATGGGTCTGTTACTCCTTGGCCTGAAAGAGACGTTGCTGCAGGTAGTATAGCGCGGGCAGGGTAAGCGACCAGATGGCGCTCATCATGAGCAGGCTCTGCCACAGCGGCCAGCCGAATTCCACGGCCCCGAGCTGGCTGCCCGCATAGTAATTGAACGGAAGCACGAGTGCGCCGGCCGCGGCTGTCAGCCATGGACGGCTGGCGAAGAACACGAGGCTGCGACCCAGCGTAGTGGCGAATGCCAGCCACAGCCCACAAAGCCAGAGGGGCAGGAGGACACCGTCAGTGAAGCGGAACACACCCAGTGCGCTGAGGCTGGCATCCACCGCCATGCCAATGCCGCCCAGCAGAAAGAGCTGGCGGAGCTCGCGGCCTCGCAGTGGCACCAGGGCAAAATGCAGTCCGATCAACCCCAGGGTGACGGCCAGCAGGGTATCCTGGCCGAGCACCGCACAAAACCAGGTGGTCTGAAACCACAGGGCATTGAACCACGCCTTCTCGGTGAGCTGGCGGGCGAAGGGTAACGGTGCTGTCGGACTGTCGGCGACGGGGTTACTCATGCGGGTGGTCCCACGTGATGGGTGCCTTGTTACGCTGCTCCCCGGCCGCCGGATCAGCCTGCTGTCAGTGGCTCGGCTTGCTGCCGTGCACGCCCAGGTAGTGGGAACTCAGGCTGGGAGCGGCAGCCAGCGGTTCGTTGATTTCGTAGAGACGCTCGTAGCGGGTCTCGCGGATCAGCCAGCGGCCGTCCTCCTTGACGTAGCGATCCCAATACAGTGCGGTGCCGGTGGTCAACGACTTGTATTCCAGCTGCCACATGTGGTCTGCAAGATACCAGATGCCGGTCGCTTCGCTGGCGCTGAGAATCTGGATTTCAGGCTGGTGGCCGTTGTGGTGTCCGATGGTGCCCGCATTGAAGGCGCCGCCGATGTTGGCCAGGTAATCATCGCGGCCGTTCACCTTCCACTCGTAGGTGCCGCCCTTGAAGTGCACCTCAACATCTTTGTGGAACAGCGGTGCCAGTTCTTCCAGGTTCGCGGTGTCGATGCAGCGGAAGTAGGCGTGCTTGAGCTGCTTGATGGCTTCCAGATCCATGAGCTGTTGAATATTCCGGCGCAGGCCCTCGATATCGGTGCCTGTGGCTTCCAGTGGGAGCCCTTCCTTGATGCCCATGGTGGTCTTGTTCAGTTTCTGGCGTTCTGTGCTCATGTTGCCCTCCCCGGGTTTATTGTCGTTACGCCGCAGTCTAAGCGGCGTGCCGGCGGGGGTCACCACGGGGCAGGCTGAATAGTTAGGCCTGCCGCGGACATCTGCCGCCCGGGACCGGTTCGTCTGGGTCCCGCCCGCGCGACAGGCGGTGCCCTTAGGGCCTGCGCCTACTTCACGCCGTAGTGCGCTGCGGTTTCGTCCAGTGCCTGCAGCAGCTTTTCCACCAGCGTGTCGATCTCCGCCCGCTGACTGACCAGTGGCGGCGCCATGATCATGGCGTCGCCTGTCTGGCGCACCATGAGGCCGTTGCTGTTGGCCCGGTCGCGGCAGTACACGGCAGCTTGGCTGTCGGGTGCCAGGCGTTCCCGGGAGTGTTTGTCGCGCACCAGTTCCACAGCGGCGAACATGCCCCGGCCTCGCACCTGGCCGACGATGGGATGACTCTGCAGGGTCTGTAGCTGGCTCTGGAAGTGCGGGGCGATCTGTTCCGCTGCCGTCTGGATGATGTTGGTTTCACGCAGTGTACGCAGGGTGGCAATGCCCGCGGCGCAGGATGCCGGGTGGCCGGAGTAGGTAAGCCCATGGGTGAATTCGCCACCATGCGCCAGCAGCACATCGGCAATCTGGTCGCTGATCATGACGCCGCCCAGCGGGATATAGCCATTGGTGATGGCCTTGGCGAAGGTCATCAGATGCGGTCGAATGCCGTAGGTGTCGCTGCCGAACCATTGCCCGGTGCGGCCAAAGCCACAGATCACTTCGTCGGCGATCAGCAGAATGTCGCGCTCGTCGCAGATGCGCTGGATTTCGGGCCAGTAGGTATCAGGCGGCACAATCACGCCCCCGGCGCCCTGCACCGGTTCGGCAATGAAGGCTGCGACATTCTCTTCACCGAGTTCGTCGATTTTCGCTTCCAGCTCGCGCGCCACCTTGATGCCGAACTCGTCCGGCGACAGGTCGCCGCCCTCGGTGAACCAGTGCGGCTGGTTGATGTGATGGACGTAGTTCAGGCCCCAGACCTGCTGGTGCATGGCGTTCATCCCGCCCAGGGAGCCGGCGGCGATGGTGGAGCCGTGGTAGGCGTTCTTGCGGCTGATGAAGTGTTTTTTGTTCGGTTTGCCGAGCAGGTCGTAGTAGCGGTGCACCAGGCGGATGTTGGTGTCGTTGGCCTCCGAGCCGGAGTTGGTGAAAAAGACGTGGTTGAAGCGCTCCGGTGTGATCTCGACCAGGGCTCTGGCCAGTTCAACCGCGGGCTGGTTGGAGCAGCGGAAAAAGTTGTTGTAGAAGGGCAGCTCCTGCAGCTGCCGGTAGATGGCCTCCACAATCTGGTGCTGGCTGTAGCCCAGGTTGCAGCACCAGAGGCCGGACATGCCATCCAGCAGCTTGTTGCCGTCGGTGTCATAAATGTAGATGTGCTCGGCGCGGTTGACGATGCGTCCACCGCTTGCCGCGTAGTCACGCAGATCGGTAAACGGGTGGAAGTGGTGCGAACGGTCGAGGTCTTTCAGATTGAGAGCGTCGTTGTGCATGCCAGCTGTCCTGTGTCTCTGCCCGGGCCCGGTATGGCCGCGCAGGCGTGGAGCGTAGTTTAATGTAGAGTAGGCCCAGTGTGGCACAGGGCCACCGCGAATCCACTACCCCCTCCCGGTGTTTTTGCCGGGGACACCGGCCGGGCCAGGCCGGTGGCGGCCCGGGGTGTAGTACACAGGAAGACCAAACCGATGGACAATTCGCAGCAGTACCTGCAGGACTTTCTGCAGGGCAATCCGGACATTGAAGTGTTTGAAGTCATGCTGCCGGATCTCGGCGGTGGCATGCGCGGCAAGTGGATAAACCGGGACAAGATCCACAAGGTTGTCGCCGGTGAATTGAAACTGCCTGCCAGCTCCGTGGCCTTCGATGCCTGGGGGCGTGATATCGAGGCCTGGATTGCTGTGGGCGGTGATGGCGACGGCTTCTGCGAGGCGGATGTCAGCACGCTGGCACGCGTGCCCTGGATGGCACGGCCCACGGGCCAGGTGCTGATGTCCATGCGCGAGGCCGATGGCAGCCCGGGTGCCCTGGATGCCCGGTTCATTCTGCGCAATATCCTGCAGCGTTTCGCGCAGCGAGGGTTGACGCCGGTGTTGGCGACTGAAATGGAGTTTTACCTGCTGGGTCCCGAGTGCGACAGCCTCGGGCGGCCGCGGCATACGCAGTCGGATCGGGTGGGCGGCCAGCTGCACGCGGGCCAGACCTATGGCCTGGACACCATGGCGGACATGGCGCCGCTGATGCACGCCATACGGGATGCCTGCAAGGTGCAGCAACTGCCGGTGGATACACTGATCAAGGAGGGGGCGCCCTCACAGTACGAAATCAACCTGCTGCACTGTGCAGACGCCCTGCGTGCCTGTGATCAGGCGGTGATGCTGCAGCGCCTCATCCGCGGTGTGGCCCGCAGCCATGACCTGCGCGCAACCTTCATGGCGAAACCCTTCGGCGATCTTGCCGGCAACGGCATGCATGTACATTGCAGTGTGCTGGATACGGCGGGCAACAATGTGTTCGACGATGGTACGGTTGCCGGCACCCCTCTGTTGCGGCAGGCGATAGCGGGCTGCCTGGCCAGCATGGAGGACTGCATGCTGTTGTTCGCGCCGCACCTGAACTCCTATCGTCGCTTCCGCCGCGGGACCCATGCGCCCGAGGCGCCCTGCTGGGGTTATGAGAACCGCACGGTGTCTGTGCGGGTGCCAGCGGATCAGCCCGCTGCCACGCGCATTGAGCATCGCCTTGCCGGTGCAGATGCGCACCCCCATCTGGTCGTCGCTGCGATACTCGCCGGTATGCTGCATGGGCTGGAGCACGCGCTGCAGCCACCGCCGCCCGTGGCAGGCAATGCGTATGACCAGGTACCGCGGACGCTGCCTCGGCACTGGCCGGACGCGGTGGAGCGTTTTCGCAGTTCAGGGTTTATTGCGGAGTACTTCGGCCCCGAGTTCCAGCGCGTGTTCACCCTTATGAAAGAGCAGGAAATGCAGGAATTTGACCGCCACGTCACCCCCCTTGAGTATGACACCTCCCTGTAGAGCGCGATCATCATCAGATAAAAGTGAACCAAAATCGCTTAAAATTCGAATAGATCGAAGGTGGCGCAATCGTTACGCTACGCCAACCGAATTTTGCAGGAAGGAGTGATCCATGAAAGCACTGAAGACATTTTCCCAGGCGCTGGCAATGGCTGCCGCCGTTGGCGCGTTTGCTCCTGTTACCTACGCCCTGGAGGCGCCGGTCACGCAAACCGCGGTCACCCAGGCGGCGCTGACCCCGGCGGACGCCGTGGCCATGCTGCGAGCGGGCAACGAGCGCTTCGTCTCCGGCGACATGCTCAAGCGTGACCTTCCCGGCCAAGTGGATGCAACGGCTGCCGGCCAGTATCCACACTCCATTGTGCTCGGTTGTATAGACTCCCGCGTACCGCCGGAGCTGGTGTTTGACCAGGGTCTGGGTGATATTTTCAGCCCGCGCATTGCCGGCAATGTGGTAACGCCGGAACTGCTGGGCAGCATGGAGTTCGCGGCGGCCGTTGCCGGCTCCAAGGCGATCGTGGTGTTGGGCCACACGGCATGTGGCGCGGTGAAGGGCGCCTGTGACGGCGTGGAAATGGGCAACCTGACCAGCAACCTCGCACACATCCACGAGGCGGTGGAAGCGGTGCCAACGGCCAGTGGCCCGCGTGACTCCAGCAATACCGAGTGGGTCAATCAGGTGGCTGAGAAAAACGTGTCCCTGACGGTGGAGAAAATCCTCCGCGACAGCCCGGTCCTGAAAGGGCTGGTTGACCAGGGCAAGCTGACCGTGGTCGGCGCCATGTATGATGTGGCCACCGGCGAGGTCGATTTCCTCGACTGAGCAGGCCTGACAGTGCAGGCGCGCCGGGCGGCGCGCCTGCACATTGATCCATCCCTCCTTCCAATCTACCTGAATCCCCTTCCGTCATGCCGCTTGCAGAGAAACCGGTTCCGGCCGGCGCAGGCGCCACTTTGTCGATGTGCCCGGGGCTGCTATCGTAGGCGCCCACAAGCAGCTTAAGGGGTGTCCCATGGCACAGGCAAAGCGCTGGCAGCGACTCAACTGGGAAGATCCGTTCCTGCTGGAGCAGCAGCTCTCTGACGAGCAACGCATGGTGCGCGACAGCGCCCGGCAGTACGCCCAGGAGCGCCTGTTGCCGCGCGTGCGGCAGGCATTCCGGCAGGAAGACACCGACCTGGCCATTTTCCGTGAAATGGGTGAGCTCGGCCTGCTGGGCAGCACCATCGACGGCTACGGCTGCCCGGGTGTCGACTACATCAGTTACGGCCTGATTGCGCGGGAGGTCGAGCGCGTGGATTCGGGCTACCGCTCCATGATGAGCGTGCAGTCTTCCTTGGTCATGTACCCTATCCATGCCTACGGCACCGAGGCCCAGCGCGAGACGTACCTGCCGAAGCTGGCGAGCGGCGAGTGGATTGGCTGCTTCGGCCTGACCGAGCCCGACCACGGCTCCGATCCGGGCAGCATGGTCACCCGGGCGCGCAGTGTGCAAGGCGGCTACCTGCTCAATGGCGCGAAAATGTGGATCACCAACAGCCCGGTGGCGGATGTGTTTGTGGTCTGGGCCAAGACCGACGATGGCAAGATCCGCGGTTTTATCCTCGAGCGCGGCATGGAGGGGCTGAGTACGCCGGCGATTGCGGGCAAGCTCGCACTGCGGGCATCGGTCACCGGCCAGATCGTGCTGCAGGACGTATTCGTGAGCGAGGCACAGCTGCTGCCCGGCGTAGAAGGGCTGAAAGGGCCTTTTGGCTGCCTGAACAACGCCCGCTACGGCATCGCCTGGGGCGCCCTCGGCGCGGCGGAGACCTGCTGGTTTACCGCGCGGCAGTACACTCTGGAGCGGTCCCAGTTTGGTCGACCGCTGGCCGCCACGCAGCTGGTGCAACTCAAGCTGGCGGATATGCAGACCGAGATCAGCCTTGGCCTGCAGGGCTGCTACCGTGCGGGCCAGCTGCTGGATGCGGGGCAGATTGCCCCGGAGCTCATCTCCCTGATCAAGCGGAACTCCTGCGGCAAGGCCCTGCACATCGCCCGCCAGGCGCGGGATATGCTCGGCGGCAACGGCATCTCCGACGAGTATCCAGTGATGCGCCACATGGTGAACCTGGAAGTCGTAAACACCTACGAGGGCACGCACGATGTGCATGCGCTGATTCTCGGGCGCAGCCAGACCGACATCCCCGCTTTCTGAAAGCGGCTCCATTCTCGCCAGACAACAGGTACCGATGATCCGATGAAAACCTTGCTGAAATTTCTGCTGATAGTCTCGCTGCTGGTCGGCGGGGGGCTGTGGCTACTGGCCACGGGCAAGCAGCCCGAGCCCTTCGTGCCGGGCACCGAAAGCGCTGCACGGCTGCAGCCCGGCCCACTGCCTGTGGTCAAGGTGGAGCGTGACTACGTGGACACCTCGCGCCGCACGGATGCCAATGGCGACTATCCGGGCGCCGCCGACCGTCGGCTGGAAACCACGCTGTGGTATCCCGAGAACAGGGAGTCGGCGCCTTATCCCCTGCTGGTCTACAGCCACGGATTCTCCTCCTCGCGTCAGGAGGCAGAGTCGCTGGCGGCGTACCTGGCGAGCCACGGCTACATCGTTATTGCGCCTACCTATCCGCTGACCAACCTGCGCGCCCCCGGCGGTCCGCGCGTGCAGGATGTGGTAAACCAGCCCGCCGATGTCAGCTTCCTGATCGACGAGCTGCTGGCGGCATCCGAGACGCCGGGCAGTGCCCTGTACCAGCAGGTTGACCCCGAGAGGATTGGCGCGCTCGGGCTTTCGCTGGGTGGCCTGACCTCGACACTGGTGGCCTTCCACCCGGAGATGCGCGACTCCCGTATTTCAGCGGCTTTGTCGATTGCCGGACCCACCTTCGTATTTACCGATGTGTTCTATCGCCATCACCCGCTGCCGTTTCTGATGCTGGCGGGTGATATCGACGCCATTGTGCCCTGGGAGGACAACGCCAGGCCGGTGCCGGAGCAGGTGCCCGGTGGCGAGCTGGTCACGCTGCGCGGTGCTTCCCATGCCGGTTTTGCCGACCCCGCGGCCGCCATGCGCTGGCTTTCCAACCCGGACGCGGTAGGCTGCTGGATCGTGCAACGCTCCATGGCGGGGGCGGAAGAAGAACCGTGGTTTGACCTGATAGGGCCACCCGAGATGGGCATCAATTACGGTGCGGAATCCGCGCTGTGCACCATGGACCCTCTGCCGGAGGCGATGAACCCGCTGCGCCAGCAGATGCTCACCCGGGTCGTGGTGGGCAGCTTCTTTGATCGGCAGTTCTCGCGCTCGGACGCAACGCGTGCGGCCGCCGAACGTTACCTGAGCGAAGTGCTTGCCGATGAGCTGATGGAAGCGACCTATGTGCGCGCTGCTGACTGAAGCGCTTACTGGGCGTCGGCGGTAAGGACCTGGATCGGCTGCACCCTGGCCTTGCTGCCACTCGGGTTCAACTGGCGCGCCTCGTTCGCCATGGCGGCCAGTGCGGCCTGTCGGTTGCCCGGGGCAGGGTGTGTGCTGAGGAACTCCGGTGGCCGTTCGCCGCCGCCCACTGACCCCATTTTCTCCCACAGGGTGACCGCTGCATCCGGGTCGTAACCGGCGCGCACGGCGATTTCCATGCCCAGATGGTCGGCCTCAAGCTCCGCGGTGCGATTGTTGGGCAGCTCCAGCGCCAGCTTGGCAGCCACGGCAGCCCCGCCCATCGCGACTGCCGGCCGGTCGGACATGGCGCCGACGGCGACGACGCCCAGCGTGGTCGCCATGGCTCGGGACATGCGCTCGGCGGTGTGGTTGGCCAGTGCATGGGAGATTTCATGGCCCATGATCTGGGCGAATTCCGCATCGGTCAGCTTGAGCTGTTCAAACAGGCCGGTGTAAACCGCCATGCGGCCACCCGCCATGCACCAGGCGTTGACGGTTTTCGGGTCGTCAATGACCGCGACGCTCCACTCCCAGTCTGCGGAACGTGGGTATTCCTGCATCGCCACGGTGACCAGCCTGCCGGTAATTTCGGCAACGCGCTTGGCCAGCGCCTTGTCGCTGGACAGCTTGTTCTGCTTGTCGAGGTCGGAGACCGTGCTCAGATAGGCCGTGCGCGACTCCACGATGGCTGACTCGGGGGAAATCAGCATGAACTGGGAGCGCCCCGTGGGGCTGGTGGCACAGGCGGTCAGCAGGCAGGCCGCGGCGGCCGGGATGAGCAGTCGTTTCATGGGCGGGTCCCTCGCAGTGTGGCGGCCAGTGTAGCCGATTTCCGCGAGGGTTTTGACCCGCCGGGGGAGTGCCGGTTCCGCGTTGCGGAAGGCCTAGAAGGGCAGGCCGTCGTCGATCGAGTGGCCGGCTTCCTTCGGTGTGATCAGGCCCTGCGTGTAGTGCGTGCCGTTCACGTCCTTGCGAATCTCCGCCGCCTGCTCCGGCGTGGCGAAAAACTGGGAGTACCACTTGCGCCCGGTCTTGAATGGGCCATCCGTTTTCATCTGCATGATTTTCAGCGCGGGGCGCTTGAACTTCCACACATTGAAGTCGGCGGCGAAGGCTTCCAGGGCGTTGGCCTGGAACTGCTTGGCTGCGGCCTTGTCGGCATCGCTGGCGGGTGATTCGGAGCCGCGGTAGAGCACCGCGTGCCAGGCCTTGACCCTGCCATCGTCCACGGGTGTGTTGGCGATCAGCTCGAACATGACGGCGTCACCGAACACCTGCTTGGACAGCAGCACACCCGGCCCGGTGTACCAGGTGGTGGTATACAGGTAGGTGTTGTAGAGCTGCATCGGACCACCCTGGCGCTGGATGTACACCTGGTCCCGGAGCTCGTTCTCGAAGTACTCGCAGGGTGCGCCGTGGGTGGGGCCCAGGTGGCGGCAGTCGGCCATATTGTCGATGATTTCCTGCGGGTGAATGTCCAGTTCGCCCAGGTGATCCAGTTCCCACTGCACCCACTGCGGGTCATCCCACTGCTTGAGCAGGGGCGCGTCGTAGTCGGGTGCGCGTCCGTCCGGATCGTACCAGGCCATTACGCAGCCCATGCTGTCTACCACGGGGTAGGAGCGTATCGACGCCGATTTGGGGTAAGGGCCGTCGGAGTAGGGGATGTCGTCTACATCGCCATCGCAGCTGTAGCGCCAGCCGTGGTAGGGGCAGCGAATGGAGTCGCCTTCAATCTGCTCGCCGTTCTTCACGATCATGGCACTGGTGCTGGCGGTCAGGTGGGTGCCCATGTGCGCGCAGTAGGCGTCCAGCAGCACGGGCTTGCCGCTTTCGCCACGGTACAGCGCGAGATCCTGGCCGAAGAAACGCACGGCCATGGGCCCCGCATCCAGCTCCTTGCTCTCCGCGACAATAAACCAGCCGCGGGGGAATGTGTTGGGTCCGAGATTGTAGTCAGCCGCTGTGGCCATGGTGGTGACCTCCGAGAATCGCTTGGTGTCAGGCAGTATAGCCCTCGCGGGCACCGGGGCTAGGGGCAGCCGCCCCGCTGAGTGCACGCGGTGCGGGTTGGCTCAACTATTTGGTGCGCCGGACCGTGGGCTGTACTGACGCTCAAAGCTGCGTCCAAGGTAAATGCCGGTCAGGCCCCAACAGGCGGCGATGCCTGCGCCGATCAGCGCAATCGCCGCCATGCCAAGGCCCAGCCCCTGGGTGAGGGCGGTAAACGCCCAGGCGTTGAGCATGTCGCCTCCCCGGTAGACCACAATATCGATCACCGGTTTCGCCTTGAAGCGGGTTTCGCGGTCCACTGCGGTGAACAGCATCTCCCGGGCCGGGCGCGAAATGGCATAGTTACCTGCACGCCGGAGCACCTGCACGACCACGACCACGGCAACCGCGGGGGCAGCTGCGAGCAGCAGCATCCCGCCGCAGATGGCGACGGGCACGCTGGCAAGGGTGAAAGGCAGGCCCAGATGATTCGCCATGCGGCCGGTGGCAAAGGCCGCGATCAGCACCGTGAGGGTGTTTACCGCAAGGTCCATGGCAGCCCAGATCTGTGCGCGTCTGCCCTCGTCGTAGTCCGCGAGCAGGTTTTTCAGCTCAAAATAGACAAACGAGCTGATGGCGGTGTAGAGAAACAGAAACAGGGCGATGCCCCACAGGTAGCGGTTGTCGCGAAATGCAGCAAAGCCGGCAAAGGGGTTGCCGCCGATGGTCGCGAGTTCATCGCGGCCGCTGCTGACAAAATCCTGCGCGAGGCCCTTGAGCTGTTGCCGTTGCAGCAGCGCGATAACGGGTAGCGTGAGTACCAGCATAAGGGCCGCGATCAGCAGCAAGGGTTCTACGCCGCCTGTACCCGCCAGCACGGTGACCAGGGCCGGCCCCCCGAGGGCACCGATACTCGCGCCGGCGCCAATGAAGCCGAACAGCCGCTTGGACTGTCCGCGAGAGAAGCAGTCGGACATGAAGCTCCAGAACACGGACACATGAAACAGGCTGAACACGCTGACCCAGACGTAAAACGCTTTGTCGATCAGGGTGTTGCGCGTGTCACCGCTGGCTGCGAGGTAGAAGAGTACGAAACTCAGGGCAAAGCAGCCGTAGACACCGGGTACCAGGTACTGCAGGCGGATACGCGCAACAGCGGCGCCATACAACGAGACCGCCGCTGTACTGAAAACAAAGGTGAAGGTCCACAGCCAGCTGACTTCCGCGTCGCTCCAGTCGCTGGCCATTGCGTCGCGGACCGGGCGTAGCAGGTAGTATGCCCCCATCAGCGTCAGTATCAGGACAAAGGACGCGAGGGTGGCAGTGACTTCTCTGGTTTCTACCTCACAGGCCAGTGACAGCAGGCGTTGCAGCGGGCGGCGTGTGGGGGTCAACTGCTGGCTCGCAGCGCGGCAAAGACCCGCAGCATTTCCTCTCGCTGCGCTGCATCGGGCAGGGCGCCGAAGCCCGCCTGCATGTTGTCCTGCATGTGTCTGGGGCTGGAGGTGGCCGGTATCACGCAGGTCACCGCGGGATGGCCGAGAATGAATTTAAGGAAAAACTGGCCCCAGCTGCTGCAGCCCAGCTCTGTTGCTACCGCGGGCAGCGGGGCACCGCGGGTTGCCGCAAACAGGTCGCCGCGCTGGTAGGGGCGGTTGATCATGGTGGCAATGCCGCGGTCTGCGGCGGTGGGCAGCAGCGCTTCCTCCGCCCGTCGGTCGGCAATGTTGTAGCTGAATTGCACGAAATCCAGTGGTTCCTCGCGCATGACCTGCAGAAATTCGGCGTGATCGCGACCGTGCGAGGTGGTGATCCCGATATAGCGGACCTTGCCTTCCTCTTTCCAACCCTTGAGGGTGTCCAGCTGGGTGCGCCAGTCCACCAGATTGTGTACGGCAATCAGGTCGAACCGCTCCACGGCCATGCGCCTGGCGGATTCTTCCATCTGGGCAATACCCGCCTCGCGACCATCGGTCCACACCTTCGTTGCGGCAAACAGGGGGGGACGTTCCGGCATCGAGCGTAGCAGGTCGCCCACGCGGGTTTCCGCCTTGCCATACATGGGGGACGAGTCGATAACCTGGCCACCGTTGGCAAAAAACGTCTCCAGCACCGCCATGAGGGGTTGCGCCGCATCGGCTCCGGCGTCGACATCGAAGGTGCGGGAGGTGCCCATGCCGATCACAGGCAGCATTTCCCCGGAGGCGGGGATGGGGCGCCGCAGGGCTGTGCCGCGTGGCGCAGGCGCGGCGGCGTGGAGGGTGCCGCCCCGTGTCGCGGCGAGCAGGGCACTGGCAAGCAGGAGTTGACGGCGACTGAGCATGGCAAACCTCGCTGGCGGCAAACGTCGCGTCAGTATTTCAAGCCCGGACTTGCCGGGTCAAGTTCGCCGGCCCTAGCAGCCTGTCGGACCCAGGCTCATCTGCTGCGGCTGATGGGAATCGGTCCAGAATCCCGCTCGTTTTCGTTAAATAGTCACCACTATTCGCCTCAAACGATCGACATTCTGTCCTCGATTCCCACACGCCTCGCGACGATGCCCTAAGTCCGACAGGCTGCTAGCGACCGGCGAGCAGCCAGCGGCGCAGCCGGTTGGAATCGCCGAAGGGGGTGAGCTTGCCAAAAGAGTTCAACAGCACGATGGACACCGGCTCCCCCTCAATGGTCGCCTGCATGACAAGACAGCGGCCGGCTTCGTTGAGGTAGCCCGTCTTGCTGAGCCCGATCTGCCAGTTCTGGTTCTTCAGCAGGCGATTGGTGTTGTTGTAATTCAGGGGGCCGCGCCGGGCAAAGGGGTAGACGGCCATACCGGGTGTGGTGCTGGCCTCGGCGATCAGGGGGTATTCGCCAGCGGCGCGCACCATGATGGCGAGGTCGCGTGCAGTGGACAGGTTCTCGCCGTGCAGCCCGGCGGGGTCGGCGAAGCGGCTATTGCGCATGCCCAGCTGCTGCGCCTTGTCGTTCATCGCCTGCACAAAGGCATCCAGGCCGCCGGGATAGGTTCTGCCCAGGGCACTGGCAGCCCGGTTTTCCGATGACATCAGCGCCAGCAAAAGCATGTCCCTGCGGCTCAGGGTTGCGCCGTAGTCCAGACGCGAGCCGGTCTGGCGCACCACATCGCGATCGTCCTTGGTGATGGTAATGGCCTGGTCGAGATCCAGCTGTGCATCCAGCGTCACCATGGCGGTCATCAGCTTGGTGATGGAGGCGATGGGCCGCACGGTGTCGGTATCCTTGCCGTAGATGACCTCGCCGGACGCGTCGAGAACCAGCGCAGAGGCAGAGCGCAGGTCGGGGTTGCCGCTGAGATGCGTGAACTTGCCGGCATGTGCCGCCTGGGTGGTCAGTGCGCTGAGCGCGAGCAGGACAAGGGCCAGTGGCAGGTTCTTCATGGGGGCTTCCGTCATGTTGCGTTGGCGCCATTCTGCACCAGAGCCGGGCCCGGAAAAAGGGGCGGTCGTGAAAAGCCCTTCAGCCCGGCTCGGATTCTGCACCTGCGGTCACCCGCAGCAGGCCGCGGAAGATACGCTGCGCCGATGTCTCGCCGCTCAGCACCTTGTACACGTCACTGGCGATGGGCATTTCGACGCCATACTGTTGCGCCAGCGCCATCACGGCCGGGGCGCTCTTCGCGCCCTCAGCGACCATAAACATGTCCGCCGCGATGGTTTCCAGCGTCTTGCCGCGGCCCAGCTCCATGCCGACGTGGCGGTTGCGGCTCTGCGCGCTGGTGCAGGTGGCAATCATGTCGCCCATGCCCGCAAGGCCGGAAAACGTCTCCGCCTTGCCGCCCATGGCGCAGCCCAGGCGCGTGATCTCGGCGAGGCCCCGGGTAATCAGCGCGGCACGGGTGTTGTCCCCCGCGCCCAGCCCGTCGCCCATGCCGACGGCGATGGCGATGATGTTCTTCAGCACGCCGCCCAATTCGCAGCCCACCACATCCGTGTTGGTGTAGACACGGAACAGACCGCTGGAAAACAGGCACTGCAGCTCGCGCACGATAATCGCATCTTCCATGGCGATGACGCTGGCCGCCGCCTGCCCGGCCATGATTTCCCGCGCCAGGTTGGGCCCGGTAAGCACACCCACGGGGTGGCCGGGCAGCACTTCCGCGATGATCTCGGTCATGCGCATGCGGGTGTCCAGTTCCAGGCCCTTGGTCAGGCTGATTACCGGTACCCAGGGTCGGATATGCCTGCGCACTTCCTGCAGCACGCTGCGAAAATTCTGCGATGGAATACCCATCACGATCACATCCGCACCGGCGACCGCCTCGCCGATATCCGCGGTCGCCTGCAGTTTCTCGGGCAGCCTCGCACCGGGCAGGTAGGTGGCGTTGCTATGCTCCTCGTTGATTTCCCTGACCGTTTCCGGGTTGCGCGCCCAGAGTATGGCGGGCGCATTGCGCGCCACCAGCGCCGCCACGGTGGTGCCCCAGGAGCCGCCGCCCAGCAGGCCGACTTTCAGGTTGTTCATTGCAGGGATTCCTTGCTTCGGTCGCGCCCCGTCAGGCCCAGCGCGCGGATGACCTCCAGGCGCCGTTTCAAGGCACGCAGCTGTCTCGCCAGTGCCTGCCTGCGTGGCCCCAGCTCGGGGTCGTCGCCGCCGGTGAGTTTGCGGTGCTCGAGCATCTGGTAGCCGTTGCGGAACAACAGCTTGCCTATTGACGAAGCACTGCTGATGCGGCGCTGCAGATAGAGTTGCTGGCCCAGGGTGAGGGCGTCGGTGACACACTGCTGGCTGTCCAGCGGCGCGTCGCCCATACGCGCCGCCAGGTCGGAGACCACAGAGTAGGCCTCGACATAGGTCAGCAGCGTGACGTGAGCCACCACCGGCGTCATGCCCAGCAGCAGTTGCGTAAAGCCGCCGGGCGTGTTGGCAGGCAGTGATTCCCAGTCGGGATGGTAGCGGGCAAGCTCGTCGCGGATCTCCTGGTGGAATTCCGCCGTAGGCGAGTAGAAGAACTCGAATTTGAACAGGTCCCGCAGTTCATCCACTTCCGCCCAGAAAGTTGCGAGGGCGTCCGCATCCTTGCCTTCTGTGGACTTTACCAGCGCCAGTTCAATAATCGCCTTGTTGACGAAGAAGTGAATCACGGTGTTTCGGTAGTAGCTCGCGACAGGGTGTTGTTCCAGCGCGATGGCGTAGACATCCTCGGGGCCCTCGTCGTAACGGGAGACAATCCCCTCGTTGATCATGATGCCGAGCAGGCCGTCCATCTGCTCCGCGTACCCGCGGTCGAAATCCGCGGATATGCGCAGGGAGCGCGCCTCCGCCCAGTCCAGCAGCGCCCGCAGGTCTTCCACCACCTCCGCTTCGGTCAGCGCCTTGGGTGCTGCACCCAGCAGGCTCATGGTCACCAGCGAGGGGAAGGTAATGGGTGTGACGCGATTGGCCTCGACCGCCACTTCAAAGGCGATTTTCGACAGGGCGAGGCTGTCATCCGGGTCTGGTGCCGATGGCAGTACCACCGGGGTGCCGATGTCCATATAGATCTTGCCCATGGGCCGAGCCAGGCTGCGCACATAGCCGATGAACCAGCGCAGCGACTCGGCCCCCTTGCCGCGGCCGGTTTGCTCGGTGGCGTATTCCTCCACATCGCGGATCAGGTCATAGCTGATGGAGATGGGAATAATGTGAATATCGCGCGCATCGGTGGCTTGGCAGGCTTCCAGTGCATATTTGAGCAGGCCGTAGCGCGGTGGCATGAGCTTGCCCAGGCGGGAGCGCGTGCCCTCGAAGGACCAGTTCATCGGAAAGCGCTTCTCCATCAGGTAGCCGATGTAATGACGCAGCGTGAGCTTGTACAGGGCGTTGTCGCCAAAGCTGCGCTTGATGAAGATGCCGCCCGAGCGACGGATAAGAAAGCCCATCCCGGCGAAGGCGATATTGGCACCGCCGAACATGTGCGGCATGGGGAAGTCGTTGTCGTAGAGAACCTTGGGCACCACCATGCCGTCGAGGTAGGTTTTATGCGTCCAGAGCAGCAGGGAGGGGTGGTCGCGCACGGTCTGTCGCATGGCCTCAATGGCTTGCGGGTCGCAGACGATTTCCCGCTCATAGCCCAGCCGCAGGCAGAAGCTGCAGAAACGCGCCCAGACATCCAGCCAGAAGGTGCTGGGGATGGAAATCATTTCCTCCATGTAGGCCGCTGCCTGTTTCAGCAGCGCCTCGCGGGTCGTACCCTGTTCTTTCGCCAGCTTTTCCAGGGCTTCGTTGTAGCTGCGGTTGGCGCGCAGGCTTTCCGCTACGTAGCGCGGCACCTTGTAGCGGCCGCCCTGCAAGCGGCGCTCGGCGATATCCAGAACCACCGCGGCCTGCCGTGCGACAAAGGTGCCAAACGCCGTACTGTCGGCCGCGCTTTCCTGGGCATACTTGGTGTTGTAGCGCTGTCGCAGGTTGCCCAGCGAGTCGGGCTCGCCGCACACCAGATGCATGCGCTCGGGCTCCTTTTCCGCTATGCGTCGGGCGCGCCGGGGGCTTGGGCGTCGCGGATCGCCCAGAATCAGGTCGCGTAGCTGGGGGCCTGAATTGATGGCGGCAAGTGGTGGTGTCCAGGCCACCCGCAAGGGCGCAATGATGGCTTCGTCCGGCAGCGACAGGCGTTCGCGCAGCTCGCGCGTATCGATGCCCCGGCGGTCGTCACCCAGGTCGATGGTGAGTGCCTCGCAGTCGCGGCCGGCGCCCGTCTCGGTATGCTGGTCAAGCCAGCGCTGCAGCAACGCTTCTTCAAAGCGGTTGCTGGTGTCCAGCAGAAACAGTACCGGTCCGCTGCCGGGAGGCCATGGGCACTGGTCGAACTTGCCCTCCAGGGTCACTGATCGCGCACCGTATCGGCCCGGCTTTTGGGCCTTGCCTTGGGCCTGGGTTTAAGCGGTCGCTTGCGCGCAGCTGCCGTCTTTGGCGCCGGTCTGGCGAGGGCCTTCTTCCGCGTGGCTGCCGTCTTTTTCCGCGCCGCGGTTTTCTTCGCTGTGGTGACTTTCTTCTTTGCGGGAGGCTTCGTGCCAGTTTTGGTTTTGGTTTTTGCTTTGGCGGGGTTTGGGCGCTTTGCATTGCCGCTGGCGGGTTTTTCGGCAGGCTCCAGTGGCTGTCCCAGGACGGCCAGCATACGGTTGCGCACCTCGCGGATGTGCTCGTTGAGATCACTCACCTGCCAACTGGACGTATCGATGGGCTCCAGCACTTCAACGTCCACCGTGGCGGGTCGGAACACGAACTCGCCTTTCGGGGCGACGTCGCCGGCATTGCGGATGACGATGGGGATGATGGGCACTCCGGCCTGCATGGCGAGGTGGAAAGCACCTTTTTTGAAAGGGCCGAGACGCGGTGACACGCTGCGCGTGCCCTCCGGTGCCAGCACCACCGATTTACCTTCGTCCCGCATCGCCTCAACCAGCGGTGTCATCGCTTCGATGGCGCTCGCCGAGTTGGCGCGATCAATCATCACCACACCGGCGGTTTCCAGTACCCGGCCGATCACCGGCATATCGCGAATTTCCTTTTTACCCACCCCCGCCATGTCGGCCCGCAGCAGGCTGGCGATCACCACCACATCCGCCTTGCTCTGGTGGTTGAAGATGAACACCGCCGGTCGGTGCGACCACAGGTGCTGCTTGCCTTTGACGTTGAGGTCCAATCCAATCAGTGCGCTCGCGGTGTCCGCGAACAGTGACAGGGAGAAATTCAGCGACTGGCGTTTCGATCGGGTCAGTGCATAGACCGGCAGGCCGGCGAGAAAGGTGGGCACCAGGCTCACGGTTGCCGCCGCTGAACGCAGGTAGAGCGACAGCGAGGGGCGGCCGCGGCTGGAGAAGCGCGCGACGGGCCAGTGCCGGTCCCGGGCGATGCCCAGCAGACGCGTGTTCGGGTTCAGGACCCTCGGCAGGCCCACACGTTCCAGTAGCAGGAGGTCGTCGTGGCTGTCACTGTAAAAGAAACTCTGGTCGAGGTCGGCGCCCTGCTCGCCTGCGAGGCGTTCTGCCGCATCTACCTTGCCCTGGCCGAAGCAGGTGGGCCGGATTACCTGCCCGGTGAACAGCCCGTCCTCGACTTCCAGTTCGGTGCACATGACGTGCTCAATGCCCAGGTCGCGCGCGGCCGGCACAACCTGGTATGGCGTGGCCGAGGAAATCACGGCGACGGTGTGCCCCTTGGCCAGGTGGGCATTGATCAGGGCGCGTGATTCCGGGTAGATGCGACGCGCGAGCTGGTCGTTGTACAGCGTTTCCCCGAGATCTTCATAGCTGGCTTCGGTGATGCCGCGCAGGAACTGGGTTGTCACGGTCATCATGGCGGAAAAGCCGAGGTTGCCCAGCCCGAAGCTGGTCATGGCCTGGGCCAGTTCCAGCAGCTCCCGGGTTTGCAGGTCGCCGCGCCGCAACTGTTCGCGGATGAACGAGGTTGCGGAGTAGCCGGAGATAATCGTGCCGTCGAAATCGAATATGGCGGCAATGGCTGGACCATCCGGCGCGGCCGCTATATCCCTGAGAAGTTGTTGAACACTTGCCATGCCGATCCCCGCCGCGCCAGTGTGTAGTCGCCTGTTATGCCTTCAAGCATATCATCCCGCTTGTGAGAGGGAAGCGTTCAGGCAAGCGGGGTCAACGTGCCATCCGCAGCGACCTGCATCAGGGCATTGCGCGGGTCATCGGTCTCCCAGTAACCACGCAGCGACAGCAGCTTGCCGGCGTCATCGACGTGATAGGTGAACACACCGTGCACCTTCTGCTGCAAGGTTTTGCCTTCGCCGCCGTCGATAGTGATGGTCAGCGTGACCAGGTTGGCAACCTCGTTGCCCGCGGCAAAGGATTCAAGAATCTCGATGCGGATGTCCACCGGCGCGATGAAGTTGTCCCAGAAGGCTTCTCGTGCCGCGGGCCCACGGTGCCCCTTGCCGGCCGGGTCAATGTGCGAGACCCCGATAGGGTCCTCGATGATCGCGTCCTCAGCGTAGAGGCCCAGCCATCCGGCCTTGTTCTTGCTGTGAACGTACTCGCGCGAAAGCAGGGCTGCTCGCCGCGCCGGGTGCTCGTTATCAAACATACCAGTGTCCTGTTATTCGAATGACTGGATAGTGGAGTGTATACGCATTCGGTTTTGCGGCGCCACAGTCGCGTTTCCCGGTTCACCCTTGGCGGAGTGAAAGCCCCGGTCGCGGCAAAAACCTTGCCCGCGAAACTGGTTGAGGAATCCTCGCGGCAGCTTTATAATCGCGGCCCTCACGACAGGACCATAGCTCAGTTGGTTAGAGCGCTACCTTGACATGGTAGAGGTCGGCGGTTCGAATCCGCCTGGTCCTACCACCCTTACTTCCCCCTAAAACTGTCCACGATCTCCCGCAAGCGCGATTCGCTGGCAGATTTCGCGTCGGCGAGTTTCTGTCCCGCGTCATCGATCTGCTCCTGCAGCTTTCGGGTGCGCTCCTTGAGCTCGGTTTGCATGTCCGCCCGCGCTTTTTCGCTTTCGGCTTCGGCCATTTTACGTTCCGCCTCGGCCTGCTCTGCTTCGATCTTGTGATTCAGCTGCTCCATACGTTTCTCAATCGTTTCGGTGGCTGAGTCGAGTAGTGTCATGGTGGAACCTCCAATGTGGGTCGTGGGTTTTCTCGGCGTTCGATGAAAAGTCGGGGCCTTGCGACCCCGATTGGCAGCTGTTATGGCGCCGGCGGCTTGCGACCAGTCACCAGGTGGATGACCAGCAGCACGATACCGATGACGAACAGTATCCATGCAATCTGGCTCGCGATGGCGGCAATGCCAGAGGCGCCAAGCAAGCCAGCGACGAGACCAACCACAAGAAAGATAAGTGCCCAGTACAGCATGATAATTCTCCTTGTTGCGCCTTCAGGTGCCCAGTTTTGCAGACACGCTGAGCGGCTGTAAGAGGGGTGTTGCGAGAACCGTGCCAAAGCCGCTCAGATCGCTTGAAAGCCCTGTATACCTTGGGTCTGGCGAGGAGTGAGTTGATGCGCTGCGTCTCAGGTGACGCCCTGTACTTGCAAAAATGACCGGGGGTCCTGCACCTTTTTACAAAAACAGTGGTGCAGCTGAGGCGGGCGATTCTCCCTGCGGTGGTGATGACGCGGTTTTGCGCGCGGAATCCATATTGGTGTGGATTATGCATCCCCCAACGGATGACGTAGCAAGAGGGTGAAAGCATGGACCAGGCGACGCCAACCGCAAACCTGCTGGGCGCTGGAGTGTATGATGCCCGTGGCTCTGAAGTCGGGGTGATCTCGGAGCTGCAGATCGACCCCGCCGCGGGCATTGTGCGCTTCGCGCGAATCACGCTGCCGCAACGGGGCACGATACTCATGCCCTGGGCAGCCATGTTCCGGGTGAAGCACAGGCAGGGCTTCGTGTTGACGGCTCGGGGAGAGCAACTGTTGCGCGAGAACCGGGAGTGACGGGCCCGGGCCGGCCCGCGTGCCCTAACCCTTCTCGTATTCCTTGAGTTTGTTGTACAGCGTTTTCAAGGCGATGCCGAGCGTTTCAGCAGCCGCCTTCTTGTTGCCTTTGCAGGCCTCGATGGTCGCGAGGATCTGCTGCTTCTCGGTCTGCTGCAGTGATTCTCCCACGGATATGCGCAGGAATTCACCGGCCTGCTCAATCTGGCCCTCGGGCAGGTGCTGCGGCTCTAGCGTGTCTTCGGCGAGGATAAAAGCCCGCTCTACGGCGCTTTTCAGCTCGCGCACGTTACCCGGCCAGGCGTAGTCTTCAATGGCGGCGATGGCATCCGGTGAGAAACGCTTCGCTGTGCCGTGTTCCGTGTTGAGTTCGTTCAGGAACGCGTGCGCCAGACCTGCGATATCCCGGTCACGTTCGCGCAGCGGCGGCATGCGCAGACAGAACTGCGCAATACGGAAATAGAGGTCTTCACGCAGCAAGCCCTCTTGAATCGCCGCCTCCGGATCCCGGTTGGTTGCTGCAACAAAGCGCACGTTCATCGACAGGTCCTCGGTGCCGCCGACGCGACGAAACTTGCCCGTTTCCAGTACGCGAAGCAGCTTGACCTGCAGGTCAAGCGGCATCTCCCCCACCTCGTCGAGTAGCAGCGTGCCGCCCTCTGCCCTTTCAAAGTAGCCGGCATGGCGCCGCTCCGCACCACTGAAGCTGCCTTTTTCGTGGCCGAAGAGCTCGCTTTCCGCCAGTTCGCTGGCGATAGCCCCACAGTTCATGGCGACGAAGGGACCCTCCGAACCGGACATCTGGTGCAGGGTCTGGGCAGCGAGTTCCTTGCCGGTGCCGCTTTCACCCACCACGAGTACCGTTGCACTGGAAGGTGCCACCTTCCTCACTACGCGGTACAGTTTGCGCATCGCCGGTGAGTTGCCGCGCATCATGCCGAACTGGTCGATGGCCACGCTGTCATCAACGGCGTCCCCGCTCGCCTCCTGCGCGCATTCCCGACCGATATCCTCAAGCAGTTCGCCGATGAATACGGCGTCCAGTGGCTTGCGAAAGAAGTAGCTCGCCTGCTCCCGGATACCGCGCTGCGTGCGTGCGGGATCATCGTCATGATGTATCAGGGCGACATCGGTATGGTCCCGAAGCAGGCTGTTCTTGCCCAGCAATTCGAGGCCTTCTCCGTCAGGCAGGTCCAGGGCGATGAAGGCCACCGCAAGAGCGTCAGCATGTGCCTCGAGGGTCTCGCTGGCCTCGGCAAGCGTGCCGCAGTGCAGGGTGCTGAACCCCTTTGCGGCAAGCAGCTCGGAGAGTGCATCAACGGTCTCCTGATCGGCGTCAACGATCAGGCCCAGGGGCGCAGCAGTGCCCTGCGTTACCACCAGGGGTAGAAGGCGGGCATGGCGGACGCTTTGCCGCTGAAGTTGGGGTCGCGTTTCTCCCGGAAACTGGCGACCCCCTCCTTGCCGTCCTCCAGGCTGGTATAGAACATGGCGATGGAGTCTACTTCATGCGCCACACGCGGGTGTTCCGCTGCCGCATTCCGGTACAGCATTTGCCTGGCCAGTGCGATGGCCACCGGCGAGCGGTTGGTGATGATGCGCTGCGCCAGGGCGCGCGCCGCCGGCAGCAACTCATCGGGCGTATAGACCGCCTTCACCAGGCGGCCGCTCATGGCTTCCTGCGCATCGAAGATGTCTGCGGTGTAGACCCATTCCAGCGCTTGCTGAATACCGACGATACGCGGCAGGAACCAGCTTGAGCAGGCTTCTGGCACAATGCCGAGCTTGCCGAAGACAAAGCCGATGCGCGCACGGTCGGAGGCCAGGCGGATATCCATCGCCAGGGTCATGGTGGCGCCAATGCCTACCGCAGCGCCGTTGATGGCGCCGATCACCGGCTTCTTGCATTCGAAAATCGCCAGTGTGACCCGGCCGCCGGTGTCGCGCACACCGTCGACGATCTCTGGATCGTCAGGGCGCTCGCGCAGGTCTGCCAGTGTGGGTGTCAGCGTTTCATTCAGGCCAAAGGTGTTGCCGTCGGGTGACAGGTCCATGCCGGCGCAAAAGGCGCGGCCGGCGCCGGTCACGACAATGGCGCCGATGTCGTCATCGTCGCTGGCGCGCGTGAAAAAATCGATAAGCTCGTTGGCCATCTCCACGGTGAACGCGTTCAACTGCTCGGGACGGTTCAGGGTGAGGGTGCAAACCCGATCCTCAACCTGGGTGGTGAGTGTCTGGTACTGATACACAATTCGCTCCTATAGAAATGGGCCGTCGACACAGCCGCGGCGGCCGTCCGGCGCGGCGCAGGCTCCGCAGATGCCTACCCCGCACTTGGTGAGGTAGTCGATGGCACTGAAAATCTGCCCGGGTTGGCAGAACTCGCGCTGTACCGCCTCAGCGGCGTGCACCATGGGCTCAGGGCCGCAGTTGTAAAACACCAGCGCATCCCTGTCTTCCGCGGGCATGCCACTCAGTCGCTCGCGCAGTAACTCGGTGACGCGGCCGTGGTAGCCGGCGCTGCCGTCGTCGGTGGCCACGTGCAGCTCTGCAATCTGCGCGCATTCATCGAGGAAGTACAGCCTGTCGTCGCTGCGCGCCCCGACAAATATCTCGGCGTTGCCGAAATCCCGGGCAATCTGGTAGACGGCAGCCAGCCCTGTCCCGCCTGCCACTGCCATGATGCGCGCGTCATCCGGAGGCTCCACCGGCACGCCGTGCGGCCCGCGCACGTAGGCTTCGGTGCCCACAGGCAGGTCCATCAGCGCGTGGGTAAACTCGCCCAGGTCGATGACCACCAGAGAGAAGGGGTCATCGGTCAGTGCCGAGAACGGCTTCTCGCCCAGGCCCGGAATCCACAGGAAAATGAACTCCCCCGCCTGCACGTTGATCTTGCGGTCGAAGGTGAGAATGGCAATGTCGTCACACACCCGCTCATTGCTGACCAGCGAGACCGGGCGGAACTGCATGTCGATGTCATAGCGCACCAGGCTTTCGGCCCGGTCGCTGTTGTGGTCCAGGTCGCGCTGCAGGGTGCTGAAGTACGCCTGCATGTCGCCGGTGGTCATGCCCACCAGCGCAGAACCCACGCCCACCACGCTGGCGCCGGCGTCGAAAAAGGCGCGCACGTCCTCCGCGCTGCTCGCACCCCCACAGCCGATGACGGGCAGTCCGGTCGCGGCGATCACCTCGCGCACACATTTCAGGGCAATGGGCAGCACCCCCTTGCCCGACATGCCACCGGCGCCGTTGCTCAACACCGGGTGGCCGTGTGAAGACGTGTAGCCCGGCCCCAGGGTGTTGATGGCACAGAGTGCGTCAGCCCCGCCCTCGGCAGCGGCCCGGGCAATCTCGGCGATATTCGGGGTATTGGGAGTCAGCTTCGGAATGACGGGGATATCGACCACGGCCTTTACCGCCGCGGTGATGGCGCGCACCATCTCCGGATCCTGCCCCATGGCCATACCGTAGCCCTTGGCGTGGGGGCAGGACAGGTTCAGCTCCAGGCCGTCGGAAACCGGCGCGAGTAACTTCGCGACTTCGACGAATTCCTCCAGGCTGCCGCCAAAGATGGAGGTGAGCAGAAAGCGATCCTCCGGCACGCGCAGCTGCCCCAGCAGCGCCACCGACTCGTGGGCGCCGGGGTTGGTCAGCCCCACGGCGTTCACGAAACAGCCCGGTGCGTACTGGCTCAGCACCGGCTCCCGGTTCCCGAGCCGCGGTGCCAGGCCGATACTCTTGGTCGTGACCACGCCGACTTCCGGCATATGATCGAACACATACTGGATGATCGAGGTCGCGGTGGTCACGATGCCGGACGGGATCGTGAAGGGACCGGAAAGGGTCTTGCCGAAAAATTGCGTGTTCAAGGCGTCACTCGAGGCGTGGGCTGGGCGAAGCCGGCATTATACTGCCTTGCCCCAGCGGAGTCGAAACGCGGTGCCCCCGCGCCTTGGCCGCCGGCGGCCGCAGGGCGCTCAGGTGCCGCAGAAGGTCTGGTGCACGCGCTGGCCGGCCTCGGGCGGCATGGCCAGGTGTCTGTCCACGGGGTTCCATTGCCCCGGCCGTGCGAGGCGCTCGACCAGGGTGTGAAAGGGTGCGTAATCCCCGTGATCCGTGGCCGCAGTCAGTGCCGCTTCCACCAGGTGGTTGCGCGGGATGAATACCGGGTTGGCCCGGTACATGGCCGCCTGCCGCGCTCGCGGGTCGCCCGGTTCGCGCGCCAGCCGTGACTGCCACTGCGCCAGCCATGCATCGAAAGCCGGGGGCAGGGTGTACAGGTCGCCAATATCCTGCGGGTTGCCGGGCTCCGGGTGGGCCAGGTCGGCCAGACGGCGGAAGGTGAGGGTGAAGTCGGTGGCTTCCTCGGCCATCAGCGCGTAGAGCTGTTCGATGAGCTGTGCGTCATCCGCCTGTTGCCCGGTGAGCCCCAGTTTCGCGTTCAGGCCTTCGGTGTGCGCTGCAAGAAAGTGGTCGCTGAACGTATCGACCGCGGCCTGTGCCAGTGCCACCGCCTGTTCCGGATCACGGTGCAGCACAGGCACCAGAGCCTGTGCCAGAGAGGCCAGGTTCCAGTGCGCGATGCCGGGCTGGTTGCGGTAGGCGTAGCGACCCGCGTGGTCAATGGAGCTGAAGACAGTATCCGGGTTAAAGGCGTCCATGAACGCGCAGGGTCCGTAGTCGATGGTTTCCCCACAGAGCAGCATGTTGTCGGTGTTCATGACTCCGTGAATAAAGCCCAGCAGTTGCCACTGGGAGACCAGTTGTGCCTGTGCCTGTAGCACCGCGTTGAGCAGGGCCAGCGCGGGATTGTCCGTGTCGGCCCGTGCCGGGAAATGGCGCTGCAGCGCGTAGTCGACCAGCAGCTGCAGGGCTTCCGTGTCCTTGCGCGCCGAAAAATACTCCACGCTGCCAATGCGCAGGTGGCTGCTGGCAACCCGCGCCAGAATGGCCCCGGGCAGCGGGCGGTCGCGCATGACGGTCTCGCCGCTGCTGACCGCGGCCAGCGCCCGGGAAGTGGGCACGCCCAGAGCGGCCATGGCCTCACTGACCAGATACTCGCGCAGGACCGGACCCAGCGGCGAGCGCCCGTCCCCGCCGCGCGACCAGCGGGTAGGGCCGGCACCTTTCAGCTGCAGGTCAAAAAGCCTGCCCTGTGCATCCCGCAATTCGCCCAGCAGTATGGCGCGTCCATCGCCCAGCTGCGGATTGAAACCGCCGAACTGATGACCTGCGTAGGCCGCTGCCAGGGGGCGTGACGCGGTTGCGACGGTGTTCCCGGCCAGCCATTCAGTGCCTGCAGCCGAGTTCAGCCAGTCGGGATCCAGGCCCAGGCGTCGGGCGAGATCGTCGTTGACGCGGATTGCCTGCGGTGCCGCCACTGGCGTGGGAGCAAGGGCCTGGTAAAAGCGCTCGGGCAGGTCGGCAAAGGTATGCTCAAGGGCGGGGGTGGTGCCGGTGCGGTTCATCAGGGGTCGTCTCTCCGGGCTCAGGCCTCCGTGGCCGGAGCGCTGGCCTCATGCAGGTCTTTCGGAACGCGCAGCAGAAGTACCATCGGGATGGCTGCCAGATTGACCCACATGAGCAGATGGAAGTCATTCACATAGGCGATCTCGGCAGCCTGCCGGCTGACGGTGGCGATCAGCTCACCGGGTAACGCCGTCAGTGCGGACGGGTCGCGGAGACCCTGTGGCAGGCCCGCTTCCAGCGTCAGGCGTGCGGCCAGTTCCTGCTGGTTGATCCACATATTCCGGCTCAATAATGCCATGATCAGGGAGACACCGATACTGCTGCCCAGGTTGCGTGACAGGCTGAACAGGGCCGCGCCCTCATCGCGCAGCTGCGGGGCAAGGGTCGCATAGGCCAGGGTGGTGGTGGGAATGAACACCAGCCCGAGTCCGAGTCCCTGCACGAAGCCGGTCATGGCCAGGGTGGTTTGCCCCACTTCCAGGGTGAAGCGCGCCATCTCCGCCAGCGTCGCGCTGGCCGTACACATGCCGAGGATGATCAGTATGCGCGGGTCGAAGTGGCGCATCAGCCGCGCCACTACCATCATGCCGAGCATCGTCCCCACGCCGCGAGGCATCAGCACCAGCCCGGTGGTGACCGCCGGGTAACCCTTCCAGATCTGCAGAAAGGGCGGCAGCAGGGCCATGGTGGCCAGCAGTACAATCCCCACCAGGAAAATGAACAGCACACCGGTCACGTAATTGCGGTCCCGGAACAGCGCCGGCGACACAAAACGCTGGTCGCTGGTGAGGGTGTGCACCGTGAACAGATACAGCCCAAGGCCGATCATCACCGCGTAAAGCTGTATTTCCAGCGACTCAAACCAGAGCACGTGCTCGCCGCGGTCCAGCAGCAATTGCAGCGCACCCACGGCCACTGCCAGCAGGCCGAAGCCGAGCAGGTCGAAGCGCTTCTCTACGGTCGGGGTTTTGGGCACGAAGCAGTAAATGCCGATCAGCGACGCGACGCCCAGCGGCACGTTGATGTAGAACACGTAGCGCCAGGAGTAGCTGTCGGTGAGCCAGCCCCCCAGGGTGGGGCCCAGGATCGGACCTATCATGATGCCCATGCCCCAGATGCTCATGGCAGAGGCGTGTTTTTCCTTGGGGAAGGTGTCCAGCAGGATGGACTGCGACAGCGGTGCCAGGGACGCTCCAAAGGCGCCCTGGGCAATGCGCCAGATGACCATTTCATTCAGGCTGGTGGCCTGGCCACAGAGCATGGACGTGAGTGTGAAGCCGGCAACCGACCAGAGCAGCACCGAGCGGCGGCCGAAGCGCTGGGCCATGTAGCCCACCGGAAGGGTCATGATTGCCGCGGTCACAATGTACGAGGTCAGGATCCAGATGACCTGATCGCTGCTTGCGCCAAGGCTGCCCTGCATGTGCGGCAGTGCCACATTGGCGATCGTGGTATCCACCACCTGGATAATGGTGGCCGGCATGACGCTGGCGGCCACCAGCCAGGGTGCTGCGGTGCGCGGACTCACAGGGGGCTGGCAGCCACCTGGTTGGCGCCGGGAGCGGCACTCACACCTGCACTGGCCAGCGGTGTGGGGCTCTCCGTCGCAATACGCACCTCGGCGCTCATGCCGGCGCGCAGTACGGCGTCCTCCGGCCTGGTTTCCAGTCGCAGGCGCACGGGAATCCGCTGCACGACCTTGACCCAGTTGCCGCTGGCGTTCTGCGCCGGAATCATCGCGAATTCTGATCCACTGGCCGGGCTCAGGGTGTCGACCCGCGCTCGCAATACCTGCCCGGGGTAGGCGTCGATGGTCACCTCGGCGGTCTGGCCGGGACGCACGTGGGTCAGTTGCGTTTCCTTGAGATTGGCTTCAATCCAGATGTCGTCGGTCGCCATCAGGGTGACCACGGCAAAGCCCGCCATGGTCATTTCGCCCAGTTGGGGCACCTCGTTGGCGACGGTGCCCGCGGTGGGTGCGGTGATGCGGGTGCGGGACAGCTGATAGCGCGCGCGGTCCAACTGCGCCTGTGCGACCTGTATGTCGGCCTGGGCCTCAAGGGGGGTGTCGGGGTTGCCGCCCAGTGCGGCACGCAGGCCTGCCAGCTTCTGCCGGTTGATGGCGATCTGGGCCTGTGAGCGCGCCAGCTTTTGCCGTGACTCGTCGAGGTCGGCTTCGGAAATCGCCGACGGTCCCATGCGCTGGTTGCGCGCCAGCTGACGTTGGTAAAACGCCGCATCTTCCTCGGCCTGGCGCAGTTCGGCCTCGACTTCGGCGTAGTCGGCGCGTCGCACCATGATCTGGTTTTTCACCTGCGCGAGGTGTGCCTCGGCTTCCGCCACCGCAAGCTGGAACGGTTGGTCCTCCAGCTGCACCAGCAGCTGTCCCGCCTCGACCGGCTGATTGGGCTGTACCAGCACCGCTTTGACGATGGCATTCACCTCACTGGACAGCGCCAGCTTGTTGGCCTTGACGTAGGCGTTCTCGGTGCTGATGCTGCCCTGCCCACCGAGCAGGAACCAGGCAACCGCCAACCCGCCGGCGACCAGCCCTGCACCCATCAGCAGACGTCTTTGCAATAGCGGTGACACAGTGGCTCTACTCCTCTCTGCCCAGGTTCAGGCGAATGCGCTCCAGCAGTGATTTCAACTGCACGATCTCTTCATAGCTGAGCCCCGCCAGCGCCTCACCGCGGGTCATTTCCGCCAGCTCGCGCAGTGTGGTCAGTGCCGGCTGCGCGGCATCGGTCAGGTAGATGCGAAAGCAGCGTCTATCCTGCTCGTCGCGGCGGCGCTCCAGCAGGCCCTCCTGCTCAAGCACATCCAGCTGACGCGTAAGACTGATGGGGGCAACATCCAGTCGCTCGGCGAGCTCGGCCTGTTTTACCCCCTGTTCCCGCGACAGCGACCACAACACCTGCCACTTGGCGCGGGTCAGGCCGTGGGCGCGGGCGCGGCGGTCGTAATTGCGCCGCAGCAGGCGCGCCGTGGTGTGCAGCTCAAAGCTGAGCTGGTCGGTGGCGTCGTTGCGCGCGCGGCTCACGTCAGGCTCCCGCCGTTAATAGGTTTGTTTATTATAAGCCGGCTTATTAATTTGGCAAGTCGCGATTCTGCCCGATGCGGTCCTGCCACCGCAGTGCGGAAGCGCTTTACTGCACCGCCGGCGGATGGCAGATTGACGCCTGACTCAATAACACCAGCACACAGCCATGGAGAACGAACAGCATGAGCACAACCTGGGACACACTGATCACTGACGCACTGGTGTTTGACGGTAGCGGCGACGCGCCGCAGGTACTGGATATCGCCATTCGCGGCGGCAGGATAGCGGCGCGCGGGGCCGGTCTGCCACGGGCTGAGGCCGGCCGCGTCATCGACGGCAGCGGTCAGTGGTTGATGCCCGGCCTGCTCGATATCCACACGCACCTCGATCTGGAGGTGGATCTGGACCCGCGGCTGCCTGAGGTGGTTCGCCACGGCACCACCACGGTGCTGGTAGGCAACTGCAGCCTGGGTACCTGCTTCGGTCAGCAGGTGGAGGGGGACCAGAACCCGATTGTCGACTGTTTTACCCGCGTGGAGAACATCCCGAAGAAAGTCCTCAGCAAGTGCGTCGAGGCGATCACCTGGGACAACACCGGGGACTACATGGATCACTTTGACAATCTCGCACTGGGCCCGAACATTGGTGCTTTTGTGCCCCATTCCATGCTGCGTGTCGAAGTGATGGGGCTGCAGGACAGCATCAGTCGCAAACCCACGGCGGCCGAGCTGAGCCGCATGGAAAACCTGCTGGACACAGCCATGGAGCAGGGCTATCTGGGCTTGAGCACCGATGGTCTGCCGTTCCATTACCTGGCCAACGAACCCCACACGGACCAGCGCATTCCCACGCAATTCGCGGGTTACAGCGAGCTCAAGCGCCTGCTGGGTGTTGTGCGGCGGCGCGGCAGGGTATGGCAGACCACTCCATTGATCGAGAACCGGGTGAAGGGCCTGCTGTATTTTCTGTTCAGCAGTGGGCGCCTGTTCGGCAAGCCACTGAAAACGTCTGCGTTGTCGGTGATGGAGTTCGTGCTGGCGCCCAAGGCGTCCAATGCCTTTCTGGGCCTCTCCAGGCTGATCAACAGTTCATTGCTGAAGGGGCGCATCCATTTTCAGGCGTTGGGCACCAATTTCCGTCTCTGGTCGGACGGTATCGTCAGCCCGGTATTCGAGGAACTGCCTTCCACCTGCAAACTGATTGCGAAGGAGTATGACGACGTCGCCGGTCGCCGCGCGCTGCTGGACGATCCGGCCTTCGTGGAGGAGTTCCGCCGCGATTGGGAGCACGGCCGCAAGGGACGCAATCTGGCGCGCCTGAAGGCGAAGCTGGGGCTCCCCGACAAGCTGGTGATTCGCGACCTGGAGCGCATGATCTTCGACGGTGCGCCGGTCGCGGACTGGGACGGCGAAAGCATGCAGCAGGTGTTCGACCGTTTGCGGCGCGTGCAGCGCGGCCAGGCTGCGGAGGCCCGGTCCGAGGCAGAGCGGGAGGCCTTCGCCAAATTCCCCTCACCCACAGAGGATGAGGTCGATTTCATGCTGCATCTGCTGCGTGAATACGACAAGTCGTTCCGCTGGTGGGTGGATGTCGGCAACAAGGATAACCGTGCCACGCTGGGTTATCTGCTGCATCCCAGTGCCCTGCCCGGCTTCAACGATTCCGGTGCCCACCTGACCAATATGGCATTCTTTGACGGCAACCTGATGTCGCTGAAGCTGGCCCAGGCGGAGGGGCTCGGTACCGTGGCCGCCATGGTGCGGCGCCTGACCCGCGAGCCCGCGGCATTTTTCGGCCTGGACGTCGGCAGCCTCGAGATCGGTGCGCAGGCCGATATCACCATGCTGGACCCGGCGGCGCTGCAGGGCTGGGACAGCAACGATCACCGCGCTTTTATCCACCGCGAGCTGTTTGATCACAAGCAGATGGTGAACCGCTCAGATGGCGTGGTGACGCGGGTGCTGATTCACGGCGAGCCTGTGTGGCAGGACGGCGACTTCACCGAGGTGCTGGGCAGCCGCCGCCTGGGACGGGCACTGCGCGCTGCGTGAAATCAGTCCTTGCCCTTGAACAGGCGCTGCAGGAAGCGCCCGCCTTCTTCCTTGGCTTTGCGCTCCAGCTCGTTGCGGGTCAGTGACGCGAGGATCTCCTTGCTGTCGACGCGGCACCAGCTGGCGGGGCTGTCATCCAGTGAGCCGCTACACAACACCGGCCAGCTGATGGCCGTGAGGCGTTCGTTCACCCGGCAGGCAGGATCAAGCTCGCCCAGTGTCGGTGAGAGGCGCGCGCGGAACTCGGCGTTGAACGCGTAGCTGTCGAGCTGCAGGTTCCCCGTGCCGCGCAGTGCCATGTGTGCGAGATCGGCCTGCAGGGGGTCCAGCCGCGCCTTGCCCTCGCCCAGCGTCACCCGGGCACTCAGGTCCTGGAAGGTGCTCTGTTGCGGCAGCTCGGTCGCCAGTGTTGCCTGATTGACCTGGGCGACCACTTCACACAGCATCCGCTCGACCCCGAACTGCTCCAGCACCACATTGCGCGTGGTCAGGTTGAGCGGCCCCTCGAGGTTCTGAACCAGCGCAGTGCTGGTATTGCCGCGGCTTTGCAGGTCCCAGCCTGCGTCCGCGAGGCCGGAGAGCAGTGGCTCTGACTCCAACGCTGCGAGCAGCTGCACGGTGTCCAGCCCAGTCAGTTCACCGCGGGAGGACAACACGGCGGTTGCCCGGTGGGCGTCCAGGGTGGCGGTGGCGTTCAATGCGCCGCCGTGCAGTGTGCCGGTGATGGTGTCAATCTTGAGCACGCCCTCGGCTGCCCGCAGGCGCAGGCGCAGGTTGTCGATGGCGTGTGGCCCCAGTATGGCGCGCTCGACACGCAGGTCGGCCCGGGTGTCCGCCAGACGGATGGCGTCCAGCGGCAATGCATCGACACCGCTTCCCGCGCTGTCTGGCGTTGTGGTCGCAGCCTCCGGCCCGGCGAGCAGCAGTAGTGCCGGGTCCAGCAGGTTGAGACGCAGCTGGGCGTCGATCTGCGGACTCTCGAAGCTGCTGTAGACCAGCGTACCCGTGCCCTGAATCTCACCGCTGGTCAGCTCCAGCGCGAGTTCGGCGCGCTGGGTATTCAGGGTGATGGTGCCGCTGGTCTGCAGCACCACGGGTTCCGGCGTGGCGCCGGCGAGCGTGATGGTCAGCTCCTCGACGTCGGCTGCGCTCTGGTCGGCGCTGAGTGTAAAGCCTGCGGTGAGCGTGACGTCGACAGGGCGCTCGCCGGCGAGCTGCAGGGCGAGGCTGAGCGCCGCGGGGCGGCCCTCGAGGTTGATGTCGCTGGCAGTCATGGATGAAATTGTGATCTCCTGCGGTGCCGCGCCATCGGCTTGCAGCAGCTGCACGCGCGCATTATCGAGCGACAGATTGGCAATGTTCAGGGCCAGCGGCAGACCCAGCGCCGCGCCGGCACCGGCTTCAGCAGCCGCGCGCAGGGCTTGCCGACGCTGCGCGTAGAATGCTTCCAGCTCGGCATCGCTGAGGGCCAGGGTCGAGCTGGCGGGCGCGGACTCCGAGGCGGGCACGATGACCTTGAGCCCCGTGAGGCTGATGCCCTTGATCGCCACCTCCCGCGACAGCAGTGGCCACAGGAACACCTCCACCGACAGCTGCTGCACGCTGATTTCAGGCTGTTGCTCCTCTGGCAAGCGCAGCACCGTATCCTCCAGCTGCAGCGACAGTCGTGGCAGCAGGGAGAGGCCCGCGTCGCCCCGGACCTCCAGCCTGGCGCCGCTGCGCTGCTCCAGGGTTTCGGTGGCGAGCCGTATCAGCCGCGCCTCATCCAGAAACACCGGCAGCAGCGCAGCTGCCGCCAGCACGAGAACGACCGGAACAGCGATAAGATAGATCAGTAGTCTGGGCATGGGGGCAGCGACCGTGAAAATCCGTTGTCACGATGGTAGCAGAATTCCCCCGCCGGCTGCCCGTACCTGCCGCGGCTAGAAGTTGTAACCCAGTGCCAGGCCAAAGGTTCGCGGCTCGATGGAAAACGCATTGGTGAAGAGGCCGGAGGACGGGTCGGTGACGTACATAGCCACCAGGTGATCGTCATCGGTGATGTTCTTGATGTAGGCCCTGGCATACCACCGGCCGTCGGCTGCCGTGTAGGTGGCCTGTGCGTTCCAGACGTCCCAGGCGTCAATGCGGTCGATGGGGCGGTTGAACAGCCGTGCATACATGGCGTCCTGCCAGTAGTAGTCGACGCGCAATGCCAGTGCGCTGCTGTCGGCAAAGGCCAGGTTGTACTGCGCGCCAACACTCAGTGACCACTCCGGGGCGTTCTGCAGGTGGTTTCCATCAAGGTTCTGCGCTATGCCATCGGTAATCGGCACACCGGCCGCCGCCAGCGCACTGCAGCGGGTGAACGGTGAGCCAAACTGCGCGGCGTATACGTCCGGCGGCAGCAGCGCGACACAGTTGGAGGCGTTGGTCAGGTCTTTGAGCAGGGTGACATCGCTGCGCCCCGCGGTGGGGTCGCGGGTATCGAAGCTTTCGAAGTCCTTTACCTCGGTGTTGAGGTAGGCGAGGTTGGCGTTCAGCACCCAGCTGGCGCTGGGTGCAAACACGAACTCTGCCTCACCCCCCCAGATCTGTGCATCCGTGTTCTCGTTAAAGGAGGTGCGGTTGACGATCTTGGAGACCTGCATGTCGGTGTAGTCGTAGAGGAAGGCACTGAAGTTTGCCTGCAGGGTGTTATCCAGCAGCGTGTTCTTGGTGCCGACTTCCAGCGCGTCGACAAACTCCGGTTCGAAGTTCGGTTCCTGGCTGGGGAACTGCACCGGGTCAAAGGGAGGATTGAAGCCGCCACCCTTGTAGCCGCGGGACAGTGAGACGTAGGCCAGTGTGTCGGCGGTGACCGACCAGTCGAGCACAATACGCCCCGTGGCTTCCTTCCAGTCATTGCTCTCGCGGCGTGTCGCGGTGGGGATGGGGAGGTCTGCTCCCAGTGGCTGCAGCACCGGCGCGCCGGTCACCGGGTCGTTGTTGAACAGGATCTGTCGATCCTCAATGGTTTTTTTGTCCTGTGTATAGCGCGCACCCAGTGTCAGTTTCAGCGTGTCGGTCAGTGCGTAGTAGATTTCGCCGAACAGCGCCTGTGAGCGGATGCCATACTCGCCGGTTTCGTTGTTGAACTGTGGCCCGACCCAGCCCAGCCCGTCGAGGCCGAGTGCGGCTGCCGGAAAGACGCTGGCAAAATAGTCGAAGCCGGAGGAGAAGACCCAGTACTGGTTATCGAGGTCGACGTCCATCCAGAAGCCGCCGATGAGGAAATTCAGCGGCCCGTCGAGGTCTGACTGCAGGCGCAGCTCTGCGGACACCTGCTCGGAGGACTGGTTGGATTGGTCGTAGGCTTCCAGGCCGGGGCTGAAGGAATCGACATGGCCCCCCACGCTGCCGGTGGCGTTGCGCGAGGGCGAAGAGATGGGCCAGAGGCCATCGGCGTAGAGCGTGGCCGCCGCCGTGGGCGCGACTACAGGCAGCAGCGCCGGGATGGGGAAAGCGCCTGCCACCGTCCACTGGTAATCCATTTGCGACAGGACCGTGGTGTCCTGATAGCCGCCGACAAAGCTCACGGTGTAGTCACCCAGTTCCTGTGCGATATTCAGCGTGAGCAGCGTTTCATCTGCCTTGTACACGGGTGCCCGTTCACTGGCGACTTTGCGCAGGTCCCGTGGCACCTCACCGCGTATATTGGAGCCCAGCGTGAACGCCCCCAGCGGCCCCAGAAGCGCGTTGGATGCCAGAATGTTCGAGAGCTGTGACGAGGGGTTGGGGACATCGAAGTCCAGGCGATCCGGCAGGCAGCCCATAACCCCGCTGGGGTCATTGTGACAGAGCGTCTTCTGGCTGCGTGTGCGGGTGCTGTCCTCGTCGAACCAGGACAGCATCAGGTCGACCTGGGTGGTGTCTGTCGGCAGCCAGCGCAGGGATGCGCGCAATGACACCTGGTCCCGGCCATCGACATCGCTGCCATTGAATACGTTGTCGGTGTAGCCCTCCCGGTCCAGCCACAGCCCGGCGAAGCGCAGGGCCAGGCTGTCAGCCAGGGGAATATTCACCGCGCCGCTGAGCTTCTTGTGGTCATAGTTGCCGTATTGCACCTCCAGGTTGCCTTCCCGGCCATCGAGACCGGCTGGCCGGGTCACCATGTTCGCGGCGCCGCCCGTGGAGTTGCGTCCATACAGCGTACCCTGCGGCCCGCGCAATACGGCGACCTGTTCGATATCGTAGTACTCGGTTTCGAACAGCCGTGGCGAAATCAGCGGCACTTCATTGACGTGTACCCCCACGCCGGCGTCCGCCGAGGCCGCGACGAGGTTGGTGCCCACGCCGCGAATCTGGAAGTTGTTGCCGGTGAAGTTGCCCTTGTTGAAGGTGACGTTGGGGGCGGTGAAACGCATGTCGGCGAAGCCGTTGATCTGCTTGCTGCGCAGCGCGTTTTCATCGAAGGCGGTGATGGCAATGGGGACATCCTGCACAGACTCTGCGCGTTTCTGGGCGGTGACGATCACCTCTTCGAGCTGTGCCTGCACCGCAGTGGAAAAGGGCAGCGCGCTGGCGATCAGCGCCACACGCCAGAGGGGGTGCCCCGAGGGGCGTGCGGAAACGATCATTCCAGCTCCTGCGTTATGCTTTGTTATTGTTGTGTTCTGCTGACCCTCGGCGGGTCAGTTCAAGTTTATGCACAATCGGGTTAACGTAGCAACGTCGCCGCACTTCGGCAGGAAGGGAAATACCGTGAAAATCACGCTGCAACAGTTGCAACACAGTGTGGGCCTGACCCGCGTTGTCATTCATTCGCTGGACTTCAGTATCTACCTCGCCTACGCCGATTTCGGCGCAGAGCCGCTGCTGGTCACCGAAGCCGACGGCAAGCCGTTGCGCACGCGCAATGTGACGGAAATGAAGCAGCGCCTCGCCGGCGTGCCCCTGCCGGCGCTGTTTCTGCGCCACCAGAGCGCCTACGATGAGATGGTGGGGCAGCCGCTGCGCGCCGGGGACAATAGCCTGGAAGTGCCACTCGCCCGGGACTGGGGTGATTTCCCGGAAGGTCAATGAGGTGAGCAAACGCGCGCACACGATTGTCAACCCGATTCACTCGCTGAACCTGCTTTCGCAGGCGGAAATCGAGGCCTTCACAACCACTCGGGGAGAACTGTTCGAGTTGTACCGGCGCTGCGCGCTGGCCATTCTCAATACTGACAGCGACAAGGACGATGCGGCACAGATCTACGCCGACTTCTCGGATTTTGACCTGCAGTTTGTCCCCCAGCCTCGCGGCCTGCGCCTCGAGCTGTTCAACGCGCCTGCCCAGGCCTTTGTCGACGGGCGCATGATTCGTGGCTTGCGGGAGCACCTGTTCGCGGCGCTGCGGGATATTGTCTACACCGCCATTTCCCGCGATGCGGGGCCTCTGGCGGGTGCTGCCGACCCCACCGATGAGGTGTTCCGTATTCTGCGCAATGCCGACGTTGTGCGCCCGAATGAGCAGCCGCGACTGGTGGTCTGTTGGGGCGGCCATGCCATTCCCCGCGAGGAGTATGACTACGCCAAGGCTGTTGGGTATGCCTTGGGATTGCGCGGCCTGGACATCGTCACAGGCTGCGGCATCGGCGCCATGAAGGGCCCGATGAAAGGGGCCGCCGTGGGCCACGCCAAGCAGCAGATCAAGTCGGGGCGCTACATCGGCATCAGTGAGCCGGGCATCATCGCTTCCGAGTCGCCCAATGCCATCGTCAATGAACTGGTCATCATGCCCGACATCGAAAAGCGGCTGGAGGCTTTTGTTCGTCTGGCACACGCGATTGTGGTGTTCCCGGGTGGCGTCGGTACGGTGGAGGAAGTGCTCTACCTGCTGTCCATTCTCATGCATCCGGACAACGCACAGAGCCTGCCACTGGTCTTTGCGGGACCCCGCCACTGTGCCGAGTATTTCAGCGAGTTGGAGCGTTTCCTCGTCGCCTGCCTGGGTGAGCGGGTGCGCGACTACTACCAGATCATCCTGGGCGCTCCCGACGAGGTCGGTGCCGCCGTGCGCGCGGCGGTGCAGGCCCAGCATGTCCGCCGGCGCAAACTGCAACAGGCCTATTATTTCAATTGGGAACTGGTGATTGCGCCGGATCTGCAGCGCCCCTTTGTGCCTACGCACGAACACATGGCGGCACTGGATCTGCGCAGTACCCTGCCGCCGCATGAACTGGCCAGCCAGCTGCGCTGCGCGTTTTCCGGCCTGGTCGCCGGTAATGTAAAGGCCTTTGGTATCGAGCAGGTGGCCCTGCACGGTCCGTACCAGTTGAACGGCGAAGCGGGCTTGATGCAGGCCATGGATCGGCTGCTGCGCCTGCTGGTCAGGGAGAAGCGCATGAAACTCGGTGAGGGCGAGTTCGACTACCGACCCTGCTACCGGATCTGACCGTTGCTTTCCTCGATGCGCACACGGTCGCGTCCCGCGGCTTTGGCCGCATAGAGGGCCTGGTCAGCGCGCTGGATCAGCTCGTCCGGGGTGCCTTTTTCGGCGGGCCAGGCGGTAGCGCCGCCGACGCTCACCGTCAGGTATTCAGCAACCGGGCTGTTGGGGTGGGGAATCTTCAGTTCCCGGACCAGTGAGCGAATGCGCTGTGCCACCTGCGTGACGGCGGCGGAATCGGCGCCCGGCAGCAGGGCGAGAAATTCCTCGCCGCCATAGCGGGCGACGAGATCCTCGTCGCGTAATACGTCAGACTGCAGCGCCTCGGCGACCTTGCGCAGGCACTCGTCGCCGGCAATATGGCCAGCGGCATCGTTGTACTGTTTGAAGCAGTCGATATCCAGCATGATGATGCTGACCGGCGCGTGCTGTGCCGCACACTGGGCCCAGGTGCTGTCGAGGTTCTCATCGAGGAAGCGCCGGTTGGCGAGGCCGGTGAGGCTGTCGATGCGTGAGATTTCCTGCACCTTGGACAAGGCGATCTGCAGCTCACGGGTGCGCCGGTTGACCAGCATCTCCAGTTGCCGCTCACGCACCACTGCGCGGCGAATGGCCCGGCGGTATAGCCGGTGGATGAGCAGCAGGGCCAGAATGGTGCCCAGCATCAGGAACCACCATGTCTGGTACCAGTAGGGTGCGCGATAGATCGCCAGGCGCGTTTCCGCGCCTCGCGGGGAGGCGTCCTGTGCTGCATCGTGGTTGGACGCGGCTACCCGCAGCGTCATTGATCCGGGTGGCAGGCCGGTAAAGTAGGCGGTGCGACGTCCGCCCACCCTGTGCCAGTCGCGATCAAAGCCTTCCAGCAGGTACTCGAAGCGCAGGGTATGTGGAGCGCCCAGCCGCGGCACCGTGTAGTCCACTTCCAACGTGGCCGCTTCGGCTGGCAGCAATAGCGGGTCGGCGATGGGTACCGGTTCACCGTTGACGCGAATTTCCTCGATCTGCGGCGGCGCGGGAGCGGCCAGTGTGCTGAAGTCCCTGGGCACCACAGCGACCAGTCCAAGGTTGGAGGGAAACCACAGTCGCCCGTCCTCGGCCTTCCAGCCGGCCGGCTGGAAACCGCCCAGGAACTGGGCCGAGCGCAGGCCGTCGGTCTCGTCGTAGAGACGGGCGCGCACCCGGCGAGACTCACCCCGAGCCACCGCATCCAGCGCGGCGCGCTCGACGGCAACCAGCCCATCTGCCCCGCTCATCCACAAGCAGCCGGCATCGTCCTCGAGTATGGCCAGTACCGACAACTGCGGCATTCCATGCTCCAGTGTGAACTGGAACAGCTGGTCGCCATCGAGCCGGGCAAGACCGGATTCCCGGCTGCCGATCCAGACGACACCGTTGGCGTCGGTGTAGGTGGTGCTGACCAGATTGCTGCCCAGGCCATCGGCCTCTGACCAGAGTTGATAGCTGTTGTCGGTGATCTGGAGCAGGCCGCTATTACTGGTAAGCCAGAGGCGGCCGCGTGAATCGGCGCGAATCTCCCGCAGCAGGGTGGCAGGCAGATCGGGACGTTCAATGAAGCGCCCGCTGTCGGGGTCCAGCCAGACCAGGCCGCCATCGGTGACCACCCAGAGCCGGCCGCTGGCATCGCGTTGCATGCCCATCACATGCACATTGGGCAGCCCGTCCTCCTTGCCGTAGTACGTTATCGAGCCATCGCGTTGCAGATGATTCAACCCGCCGCCGAAGGTGCCCACCCAGAGCGAGCCGTCGGAGTCGGCCAGCAGTGAGGACACGTTGTCGTTGGAGAGTCCCTGGGCGCTGGTGTACTGCGTTACGCTGTGATCGGCGCCGAGTCGAAATAGTCCGCTACCCTCGGTGCCTGCCCAGATGCTGCCGTCCACCGGGCTCTGTGTCACCACAAAGGTGGCGGCGGCCAGGCCTTCAGCGGGGCCGAATTGGAGGAAGTCGCTGTCGCGCAGGCGATGTACGCCGTGCTGGGTCGCCGCCCAGATATTGCCCTCGGCGTCCTCTGACAGCTCGAAGACATAACCCGGTTGCTGTGTGGCCAGCGGAAAGGCTTCCAGCGTACCGTTTTTCCTCACACGCCAGAGGCCGTCCCCATAAGTACCCAGCCAGAGATTGCCGTGCACATCGCGCAGCGCCGAGTGGAGGATCATCCCGGTTTGCAGCGCCGTGTTTTCGTGGGGCACGGGGCCGGATGTGGTCAGGCGGTAGGTAGAGCCCGCCGCGGTGGCGGCAATCAGGCCCAGTTTTGGATCCTGGTGGAGCAAGTGAACCTGGGTAGAGTCGAGGCCGCTGCCTTCGGTGAAATTGGTGAATACCGTGCCGTCGAAACGGCTCAGGCCGTTGGTCAGCGTGCTCACCCAGATGGCGCCCCCGGGCTCCTCCAGCAGACGGAACGTGCGGTTGTCCACCAGGCCGTCGTGTTGCGTCCAGCTGCGCATTTCGTTTCCGCGCAGGCGCGAGAGCCCCTGACTGGTGGCAAACCAGAGTGTGCCGTCAGCGGCCGGCAGGATGTCGTGCACAATATTGTCGGCGAGGCCCTCGTCGGTGGTGTAGGCCGTGAATGTGCCGTCTGCATAATGCAGTGCGCCGCCGCCGTAGGTCGCCAGCCAGAGGCTGCCGTCGGCGAGAATTTCGATGTCGCGAACATCGTTGGAGCGGAAAGCGGGTTGATTGAGCTTGTTGAACAGCGTGAACCTGACGCCGTCGAAGCGTGCCAGACCGTTTTTGGTGCCCAGCCAGAGGAAGCCCTCGCCGTCGGACCGGGCTACCCACACGGTGTCCGAGGGCAGTCCCTCATCGCGCCCGAAGCGGTCGAAGAGGTATTGACTGGGCAGGCGATCGGGGTTCAGCGCGAAGCCTGGTAGCGCCCACAGGCAGGCAAGTAGCAACGGCCCCGCCAGGGCCGGCCAACCGAAGGGGAACCGGATTGTGCTACGTGAAGATTTCAGGATGGAGCCACCATCTCGCCGAGCGTGCGAGGATACGACAGTGGCGCAGCTGTAACAACGTGTAACCCGCTGGGTGTGAACCAGGTCTCTTTGCGCGAGGTGGTCAGTCTGCCGCTGCGTCCCGCCTGACCAGCCAGGCTGCCAGCTGTGCCGCGCTGTCGATCAGGTAACTGCGTGCGCGTGCCAGCCAACCCTGATCGGTGCGCAGGGCGTGATCCTCATGGGCCCGTGCGATGACGTAGGCGTGGATGTTATCGACCTGTGCGTTGTCGAGCACATCGTCGAAGCGCGGCATTCCGGCCTGCTCCATCAGGCCATCCAGGACTACGCTGGCGAAGTTCTCATGCCAGACCGGCGCCAGGTAGCGCAGGTCTGGAATGGAACCATCCCCCACCACATCGGCGCCGTGGCAGCGCGCGCAGAAGCGGTTGAACAGGTTCCGACCCTCGGCGATCTGCTCGTCGCTGGCCTCCGGCATGGGCGGAGGCAGGGGACGCTCCGCGACCGGGGTCGCGGGCAGCGAGCCCGAGGCACCCAGCCTGAATGCCAGCAGACGGTTGTTGGGGTTGCCGGTCGGGTAACTCCTGCCCATGTTCATCATCAATGCACCGCCGCGACCTGCCGTGACGGCGATGTATTGCTCGCCATTGACGCGGTAGCTGATGGGACCTGCCATCACGCTGGTTTCCGTGGGGAAGGACCAGAGCAATTCGCCATTGTCTGCGCGCACGGCGATAAAGCGGCCGTCCGAGGTACCCTGGAACACCAGGTTGCCGCCGGTGGCCAGCACGCCGCCGTTGTGCGTGTAGGGGTGGGGGAGTTTCCAGGCCGCTTGCTGGCGTACCGGATCCCAGGCCAGTAGATGGGCCTTGGGCAAGTGGCTGAGCATCGCTTGGGTAAAGGCCTGTGAGTAGGCTTTGCCGCTCAATTCATAGCCGGTGTTGTAGTGCCGGCGCAGGTGCTGGTAGTCAACGGCATCAATCTCGTTGAACTCCATGCCCATGTCCAGCTCCGGGATGTACAGCAGTCCGGTATCCGGGCTGTAGGCCATGGGGTGCCAGTTATGTCCGCCCATGGCCGAGGGGAACACCATGGCCGGCTCACCGTCATAGTCCTGCCCCGGATTTTCCTGTGGGCGACCGGTATCCAGGTCGTAGCCGCTGGCCCAGGTGACGGTCGTGTAGGGTTCTGCAGACAGCAGTTTGCCCGTTGCACGGTCGACGATGTAGACGAAGCCCGCCTTCGGCGCATGCAGGATGACCTTGCGCTGCTCGCCCTGCCAGGGGATTTCCGCCAGGGTCATTTGCTGGCTGGCGGTGTAGTCCCAGGTGTCGCCCGGCACCTGCTGGTAGTGCCACAGGTACTCGCCGGTGTCCGGGTTCAGCGCCACGATGGAGGCGAGGTAGAGATTGTCGCCGCCCCCAGGGCTGCGAATGCGCCGGTTGTGCGGCGCGCCGTTGCCCACCCCCAGGTAGAGTTGGTTGAACTCCGGGTCGTAGACGATACTGTCCCACACTGTGCCGCCGCCGCCGTAGCGCCACCACTCGCCGCTCCAGGTGGCGGCGGCGCGCGCCATGGCGTCATTCTCGAAGCCGTCAGCCGGGTTGCCGGGTACCGTGTAGAAGCGCCAGGCCAGTTCGCCGCTGGCGGCATCGTAGGCGCTGACGAATCCCCGCGTGCCGAATTCGGAGCCGCCGTTGCCGATAAACACCTTGCCCCGGGCGACACGCGGCGCGCCGGTAATGGAGTAGGCCTGGTTGGGGTCGGTGGTCTGGGCCGACCAGCGCAGGGTGCCGGTGGCGCGTTCAATGGCAATCAGGCGCCCGTCGAGCGTGCCGATGTACAGCAGATCTTCCCAGGCGGCTAGCCCACGGTTCAGCACGCCACAGCAGGCAGTGATGCTTTTGCTGCGCGGCACCTCTGGATCGAAGGTCCAGAGCATCTGGCCGGTGGCACCATCGACGGCGTACACCGTGTTCCAGGCGCCGCTGAAGTACAGCACGCCGTCAATTGCCAGCGGGGTGGACTGCAGGCCGAGGTGCGTGTCGGTTTCGAAATACCAGGCCATGCCCAGCCCGGAGACGTTCCCGGCGTTGATCTGGTCCAGAGGTGTATAGCGCTGTTCGCTGTAGTCGCGGCCATAGCTCAGCCAGTTGTCCACATCGCTGCCGGCGGCGAGCAGGCGCTGTTCGCTGACGGGAGCGGCATGGGCGATACCCGCCAGCAGGCAGGCGGTGAGGCAGGATATGGCGAGGAAGCGCATCGTTCGGGGCACTCTGTCGATGGGTTGTCATGGGCAATGGTGACCTATTGGGCCGCAAAAACCCGGTCGTGGCCATGCTTCCCGGCAGGCCCTGCGAGGTGGCGTAAATACTTGAACCTGCTGCGCGCCGTGATTCAGGTCCCTGCGATGGGGGTGTCGGCGCTCTCCCCGGCGTCCGCGGCGAGCTGCGGGTAAATCACCTCGGCAATATGCAGGATGTGTTTGGCGGCGTCCTCGAACAGGGCCACCACATGCAGGCGGCGGGTCGCCTCCGGGGCGGGCAGCAGCCCGTTGCCAATCTGCTCCAGCAGCTCCGCCCGGCGCTGCCGCCGCAGGCGTTTGACGGTTTGCAGCTGTGCCCGCCGCTCCTCCAGGGTCAACTGTTTCAGCTCGCCGCTGCGCATGAGTCCGAGTAGCGCCTCCTGCAGGGCCGGCGTCAGGGCGGCGTTGATATCGGTCTGGGGGAATTCCGCAAGTTCCAGAAAGAGATCACGCAACTGCATGCATTCCTCGCGCGCCCAGTTCAGGTTGAGAAACTGCTCGGAGAGCCCGTTGTTAAGGTGCTGGGCGCCGATGCGATTGCCGTAGTCGGCGATGGCCGCGAGCAGTACCCCGGTGTGGATGGTTTCCTCCGGCGCCGGCTCCCGGTCCGGGTCGATGATAATGCGCCCCCGCGAAAGCAGCTGCTTGAACACGCGCTTGATTTCGGAGTGCATGGCATTCACGCCCATCGCGGGTAATGCGAGTACCGTGTCGTCGAGGTAGCGCAAGCGCTCGGAGCTCAGTTCGGGTTGCTTCACCCAGCGCTCCACGAGGCGCAGCAGCCGGTCTGCCAGCAGCCACATTAGCGCCAGCCCCAGCAGGTTGAACAGGGTATGGAACAGGGCCAGCCCGGTACTGATATTGGTGCGCCCGTCGGCGCCGCCGGAAAGCTGTTCGGATATCCACCACAGGGGGCCGAGCAGGATCAGCGCAATCACCCCCGTGAACATTTTCTCGGTCACATGCACCAGTGCCAGCCGGCGGGCGTTTGCCGTAGCGCCGATGCTGGCCAGCAGGCTGGTTGCCGTGGTGCCGATATTGGCGCCGATCACCAGCGAGGCGCCCAGCAAGGGCGTAAGCACGCCGGTGACAGATGCCGTCAGCACAATGGCCAGCGCCGCGGAGGATGACTGGATCAGCGCCGTCAGCAGGGCGCCGAATACGACCCCGAGGACGATGCCCAGCACACCCGAAGCGCCGAGGCGTTCGATCGGAATCCAGTCGGCCACATCGATAAAGGCATCGCGCAGCATGCCCAGGCCGAGAAACAGCAGTCCGAAGCCCGCCAGCGCGATGCCGATATGCGCCGCTCGCCGGTTATCGCCAAACAGCTTGAGCAGCATGCCCACGCCAATCAGCGGCAGCGCAACCACCTCCACCTTGATACGCAGGCCGATCAGGGCCACGATCCACGCTGTCATGGTGGTGCCCACGTTGCTGCCGAAGACTACCCAGGCGGCCTGCTTGAGGCGCAGCATGCCGGCGTTGGTGAACCCCAGCGTGGCGACGATCACTGCGCTGGAGGACTGCACCAGCGCGGTAATGCCGAAGCCCGCGAGTGCCGCGCGCAGCCGCGTGCGGGTGGAGCGTTCGAGAAACCCCTGCAGTGAGTTGCCGGCGGCGGCTTTCAGGCCATCGGTCATCATGGCCATGCCCAGCAGGAGCAGCCCGAGGCCGCCGAGTGACAGGGTCAGGGTCATCCACGCCATGGCGGTTCCTCCGGCACCCCGGTCACCCGGGCGCGGAAATCCTCGGGCACGGGCACTACGCGGCGCGCCTGGTAGTCGAAAAAGAGCAGTGTGGTGGCTACCCTGGCCACTTCCGCGCCGTTGTCGTTTTTGCTGATGCGGTAGACGAACTGGAAGCTCTTCGGCTCGACTTCGCGCGCACCGAGTTCCACCCGCAGCCGGTCGCCGTAATCCGCCTCGGCCAGGTACGCGGTTTCCGCGTGGGCCATGATCAGCCCGGCATCCTCAAAGGCGATGGCCTGACCGTGGCCGAGCTGGCGAATGAAACGCAGTTGCGCCTCCATGGCAATGGACAGCAGGCGGTCCGCGCCGAGGTGATTGGCGGCGTTGACGTCGGTGTAGAGCACGTCGTAGTGCGTCTCGAACAGAAAGTGCTCGGGGAGGTCGATGGTTTTGCGCGGCATGGCCGGGTCCGTCCGGTGGCTGGTCTACCTGCGCAGTCTAGCGCTGGCCGATGCAATTTGCATGAGCGACCATCTTCTGCGGCGTGGCCGCGGGGCGTTCGGGCTGCGCCGTTCGAGGACATAATCCTGAAAACCGGGTTATTGGATTGATTAAGCCGCAATATCATCCATTTATATCGCAACTTTCTCCCTTTGACACGTCGCCCGCGCGGCGTAGTCTGCTCGGCTACTATAAGAGTTCCGGCAGCAGGCCGTGGCTGGAACCCCATCTTCATGTGTACGACAGGAGTACGCCCCATGGCGACAGCAGAGCATAATCAGGATCCGAATCCGGTACAGCAGGAAATTGCCGAGATGATGGCGCGTGCCCGCGCAGCGCAGGCGGCCATCGAACACTATACCCAGGAGCAGGTGGACGAGCTGATTACCGCTATGGTCTGGTCGGTGGCGCGTGAAGGTGTGTCGGAGAAAATTGCCCGCTTTACCGTCGAGGAAACCCAGCTTGGTAACTACGACGGCAAGTTCCTCAAGATTCACCGTAAAACGCGCGCGACCCTGATGGACATCATCAACGACAAGTCCGTCGGCGTGATCGAAGAGGACCCGGTTCGCAACATCATCAAGATCGCCAAGCCGGTCGGTGTCATCGGTGCCCTGTCACCCTCCACGAACCCGGAGGCCACGCCGGTGATCAAGGCCATCTCTGCGGTGAAGGGGCGCAATGCCATTATCATCGCGCCGCACCCGCGCGCCAAACTGACCAACAAGATGATCTGTGACTACATGCGCGAGGCGATCGTTGCCATGGGCGCGCCGGCGGACCTGGTGCAGAGCATTGATGTGCCCTCGCTGGACAAGACCAACGAGTTGATGCGCCAGTGTGACCGCATTCTCGCCACCGGCGGTGAAGCGATGGTGTCGGCGGCCTATTCTTCCGGCACGCCTGCGCTGGGCGTGGGGGTAGGCAATGCGGTGATTACGGTCGACGACAGTGCCGACCTGGACGAAGCCGCGGAGAAAATCCGTATCTCCAAGACGCTGGACCTGGCCGCCTCCTGCTCCTCGGACAACTCCGTGCTGGTGTTTGAATCCATCTACGACGAGTTTCTCGAGAAGCTCAAGCACGAGGGCGGTTACGTCATCGAAGGTGAGGACAAGGCCCGGCTGCAGAGCGTGATCTGGCAGGACGGCCACCTGAACGCGGCGATCGTCGCGCAGCACGCCACGACCATCGCCGGACGCGCGGGCATCGACCTGCCCGAGGGCAAGCAGTTTCTGATTGTGCCCGAAGTGGGTGCCGGCCCCGATTATCCCTTCTCGGGCGAGAAGCTGACCGTGACCATGGCCCTGTACAAGGTGCGCGACATCGACGAAGCCATCGAGCTGACCAATCGTATCCAGGCGTATCAGGGCCAGGGCCACAGCTGTGGCATCTACTCCAACAACGACGACAACATCCTGAAACTGGCGATGGCTACGCGCACCTCGCGGGTGATGGTGAACCAGCCCCAGGCCGCGTCCAACAGCGGCAACCTGTGGAATGGCATGCGCCAGACCTTTTCGCTGGGCTGTGGCTCCTGGGGCGGCAACAGCATCAACCACAACATTACCTGGCGCGACCTCATCAACGAGACCTGGGTATCCAAACCGCTGGCGCAAACCAAGGTCATCCCGCCCGACGAGGAGTTGTTCGGCAAAGTCATGAATCGCTTCTGAGGAGAGCTGGCCATGGATTTTTCCATCTCAGAGGAGCAGCAGGCGTTTATTGACAGTGCGCGCGCGTTCTCCGACGGTGTGCTGGCACCCAACGCCGCGCAGTGGGACGAGGAGTCTTTCTTTCCGAAGGACGCTCTGCGCCAGGCCGGTGAGCTTGGCTTCATGGGGATGTACACGCCGGAGAGTGCCGGTGGGCTGGGTATGGGCCGGTTGGATGCCAGTCTGATTGTGGAGGAACTGGCGCGCGGTTGCACCACCACGGCGGCATTCCTGACCATCCACAACATGGCGACCAGCATGATCGGCAACTTCTGCACCGATGCCGTTATCGAGGCCTGGTGCCCCGCGCTGGTCAGTGGCGAAAAGCTGGCGTCCTATTGCCTGACAGAGCCCGGTGCGGGCTCCGACGCCGCCTCGCTGCGCACCTCGGCGCGACGTGAGGGGGGCGACTATGTGATCAACGGCAGCAAGGTGTTCATTTCCGGCGCCGGCGAAACCGACGTGCTGGTGGTCATGCTGCGAACCAGCGACAACGGCGCGCGCGGTATCACGGCGCTGCTGGTGCCGGCGGATGCCGAGGGTATCAGCTACGGCAAGAAAGAAGCGAAGATGGGCTGGAACGCCCAGCCCACACGCATGGTGACCTTCGATAACGTGCGCGTACCGGTGGAGAACCGGCTCGGTGCCGAGGGGCAGGGCTTTTCCATCGCCATGATGGGACTCGACGGTGGACGTATCAACATCGCCACCTGCAGCGTGGGCACAGCCCAGCAGGCGCTGGAAGAAGCTACCGCCTACGTGCAGGAGCGGCGCCAGTTCGACACGGCTATCGCCGACTTCCAGCACACCCAGTTCAAACTCGCCGACATGCTCACAGAACTGGTGGCGGCGCGGCAGATGGTGCGGCTCGCCGCCAGCAAGCTGGACCACAAGGACCCACAGGCCACCACCTACTGCGCCATGGCCAAACGCTTTGCGACCGATGTGGGTTTCCAGGTCTGCAACGATGCCCTGCAACTGTTCGGCGGCTATGGCTATATCCGCGAATACCCGATGGAGCGCCATGTGCGTGATACACGGGTGCACCAGATACTCGAGGGTACCAACGAAATCATGCGCGTGATTGTGGCGCGCAAACTGTTAATGGAAGGCGCACTGGAGGTGATCAAATGAGCCTGAGCACATCGGACAAACTGAAAGTCGAGATTCGCGGCCACACCGCACTGGTGACGATCGACAACCCCGCAGCCAATACCTGGGACACCGAGAGCCTGCCCGCGCTGCGCGATCTGGTCGCTGCGCTGAACAGCAATCTGGATATATACGCGCTGGTGCTGACCGGCGCTGGCAGCAAGTTCTTCTCGGCCGGAGCGGACCTGAAACTGTTTGCCGACGGCGACCCGAAAACGGCGGAGCGCATGGCACGCTTTTTCGGCGAGGCCTTTGAAGCGCTGGCGGACTTCCGCGGCGTCTCCATTGCTGCTGTGAACGGCTTTGCCATGGGCGGCGGTCTGGAAGTCGCCCTGGCCTGCGACCTGCGCATTGTTGAAGAGCAGGCCCAGCTCGCGCTGCCCGAGGCGCGGGTCGGCCTGCTGCCCTGTGCCGGCGGCACCCAGCGTCTGGCCTGGCTGGCGGGCGAAGGCTGGGCCAAGCGGATGATCCTCTGCGGTGAGCGCATCAATGCTGCCACAGCGGAGCGCATTGGCCTGGCAGAAGAGGTGGTTGGCACCGGCGAGGCGCTGGAACGTGCCCTGGCCCTGGCCGAGCAGGTGGGCGAGCAGAGCCCCAGCTCGATCGGGCGCTGCAAGCAGCTGATCCACTCCGCCCGCGACAAGGCGATCGGCGATGGTCTGGCGGCAGAGCGCGAACTGTTCGTTGAGCTGTTCTCCACCGAAGACCAGCGCGAGGGTGTGAATGCGTTTCTCGAGAAGCGCAAGCCCGAATGGAAAAACCGCTAAGGATTCAACCATGTCAGATGCCCCTGTCATTGTTGAGCTTGTCGCCTGTGCCGAGCGCAAGCTCGGCCGGCTCACGCTCAACGTGCCCAAAACCCTCAACTCACTGACCCTACCGATGGTTGACACGCTGCAGCAACAGCTGGATGCGTGGCGCGATGACCCTGAGATCGGCGCCATCCTGATTGATGGCAGTGGTGAAAAGGCCTTCTGCGCCGGCGGCGATGTGCAGGCCCTGCACCGCTCCGCAACCGCCACGCCCGGTGGGCCCTGCGAGGAGGCGGAGGCCTTCTTCGCCCGCGAATATCGCATGAACTACACCCTGCACACCTATCCCAAGCCGATCATCTGCTGGGGTCATGGGATCGTGATGGGCGGCGGTCTGGGTGTGATGGCGGGTTGTTCGCACCGGGTGGTGACGGAAGCCACCCGCATCGCCATGCCGGAAATCACCATCGCGCTGTTCCCGGATGTGGGCGGCAGCTGGTTTCTCAACCACATGCCCGGGAAGTCGGGGCAATTCCTTGCCCTCACCGGTGCCTCCATCAACGCTGCCGACGCGGTGTTTACCGGGCTCGCGGACCGTTTTATCGCCAGTGAACACAAGGACGCCGTGCTGGAGCAGCTGCGTCGCAGCGCCTGGCGCGGGGACTGCGCAGCCAATCATGCCCGCGTGCGGCATATCCTGCGCCCGCTCACCGAGCAGAGTATCGGCAGCATGCCCGGGGGCCAGGTGGAGCCGCACCTGAGCCGGATCAATTCCCTCTGCGACGGCGACGACGTCCATCAGGTGGTGGATAACATCGTTAACCAGCAGACCACCGACCAGTGGCTGTCCCGCGCCCGCGACGGCCTGGCGCATGGCTCGCCACTGGCGGCGCTCTGGATCAGTCGCCAGCTGCAGGCCACCCGGCACTGCTCCCTGCGGGAGGTGTTCCAGTCGGAAGTCCAGCTGGCCACCAACGTGGTGCGCTACCCGGAGTTTGCCGAAGGCGTGCGCGCTCTGCTGCTGGACAAGGATCGCAACCCGGCCTGGGCCTACAAAAGCACCCGTGAAGTACCGGAAGCGCTGCTCGATGGCTTCTTCACGGCGCCCTGGCCGAACAACCCGCTGGCCGACCTCTAAACCGCACAGGAGACTTCACAATGGCGCAAGTTGGATTTATCGGCCTTGGCAACATGGGTGGCCCGATGGCCGCCAACCTGATTCGGGCCGGTCATAGCGTAACCGTCTTTGACCTGTCGCAGGCCGCCTGTCAGCAGTTGGCTGAGGCCGGGGCCCAGGTCGCCACCTCCGCCGGTGAGGCAGTGGTGGGCGCCGAGTATGTCATCTCCATGCTGCCTGCCGGCAAGCATGTGGCCAGTGTCTACCTGGGCGATGATGGCCTGCTGGCTCGCCTGGGGCCGGAGACCACCGTGCTGGATTGCAGCACAATCGATGCCGCAACGTCACGCGAAGTGGGCCAGGCCGCAGCGGCCCTGGGTATCGGTTTCATGGATGCGCCGGTATCCGGCGGCGTTGCTGCCGCCGCCGCAGGCACCCTGGCCTTCATGTGTGGCGGCGAGGCGGCAACCTTCGAGAAGGCCCGGGTCATTCTGTCGGGCATGGGCAAGAACATCTTCCACGCCGGCCCGGCAGGGGCGGGGCAGGTGGCCAAGGGCTGTAACAACATGCTGTTGGCCATTCACATGATCGGCACCTGTGAGGCCCTGGAAATGGGTGTACGCAACGGGCTGGATCCTGCGGTGCTGTCGGAAATCATGCTCGCCAGCTCGGGGCGCAACTGGTCCCTGGAGGTGTACAACCCCTATCCCGGCGTGATGGAAAAAGCACCGGCCAGCAACGGCTACAAGCCCGGCTTCATGGTCGACCTGATGGCCAAGGACCTCGGCCTGGCCATGGATATCGCCAGCCAGAGTGGCGTCGACAATCGCATGGGCCAGCTGGCGCGCGAGCTTTACACGCGCCTGCAGGAGGCCGGCATGGGTCAGCAGGATTTCTCCAGCGTGCTCACCTTACTCGAGCAGAAAAACTGAGCTGCCGCGCCTGGGTCAGGCGGGGCCGTTCTGCCAGCGCATCAGGTTGAGAAATTCCCGGCGATTTTTTGGGCCATAAGTGCGGAAGTGCGGGTCTGGTGCGCTGCGGCTGGCTTCCCGCCGCTGCGCCACGGTATCCCGACTGAAATGCGGCATCAGGTCGGCCACGTGTTGCCCGTAGGGTTTCAGTGCATTGAGCCCGAACACCTTGGCCCGCAGCTCGGCGGTCATTTTCGGGTAGCCGTACATCGCTTGCAGCTTCTCGGCAATCTGGAAGGTGCGAAACGCCTGTATCTGGTCCTGCGGCGACCCGTACCAGATGGAGTCGGTGCCCCAGAGGACGTTGTCCTCCCCCACGTAGGTGAGCAGCTTGCCCAGGGTGTGCGCCGCGCTGTCGGGGTCGCGCATCAGATAGCGCCACGTACTGCCCATCTCCGCATACACATTGCTGTTGGGTGCAATGCCGTTGGCGCGCAGTGACGTGACCAGTGCGTCAACGCCGTCTTCACGGTTCGGGTCGTAGGGCCCCTCTGCGCTGCCGGCGACATAGCCGGAGTGATAGACCAGAAAACTCATATCGGGGTAGCGCCTGGCAACCCTGCCGATGTCGGCGCAGGTCGAATGCTCATAGGACTCTTTGCCAAAGGGCAGGCCCTTGTGGATGGCGACAATCTTCACGCCCAGTTTGCGCGCCTTCTCCAGAAACGGAATGCCGGTGTCTTCGTCGTCCAGCCAGAAGCCTGTGCCATCCGGTCCCCACTGCGTATAGGTCTTCCACGCTGCGACGCCCCAGTGTTCGGCGAGTTCATCCATGGCATCCAGGTCGCCCTCCTGGTTGGGGTTGACCCGGCCGTGCAGCAGCAGGCGGTGGGTGCCCTGCATCTGCTCCACGATTTCCGCGGTAGCGGCCGCTTCCTCTATGGTCAGCGGCTCGGCATCGGAGCGTGAGGGCACGAAGGAGAGCACCATCAGGTCGGTATCCGAGTCGATGAAAACGTCCTGAACAAACTGTTCGGCATTGAAGCAGTCGAGGTAGGCGCGACCCGGCCCTTCCGCGGCAGGGCAGCTGGCGTTGGGCAGCCCGCTCAGGGGGCGAGCTTCGGCAGGCAGCTTTGCTGTCCAGGCACCTGTCGGGTTCACGAAGTGGCCCTGCACATCAAAGATGAACTCGTTGCCACCCACCTGGGCGGCGGCCAGTTGCTGGTCCCATTGTGCATCGGGTTCCAGTTCGAAATAGCCGCCGCGCTCGCCGAGGCTGGCATAGGCACGGTTGAAGGCGAGCAGGGTGGTGGCGGCGCCGCAGGCACTGGTCAGAAAAGCGCGTCGGCGCAGGCCGGAATGCCGTGCACTCTCATCAGCCGTGCTGAGCGCCAGGCGGTTGGCATGGTGGTGTATCGCGTCCAGCGGGATGGGCATGAACTCCCCGTTGGATGTTGTGTCGAGTTTTACCGGCAGGCGGATACCATCCGGGTCCTGTGGGGTGCGCGGGGCCATGGGCTACTCCAGATCAACGGTTCAGGTTCGTGCATGGTAGAACATCGGGTGAATGCCTGCTCAGGTGTTGAAGTCTCCGTGGCGGCCTGCCCCGCCCGCAAAGCGCGCGGCGCCGCCCAGTGCCTCGCTGGCGATGACCGGGTAGCCCCCGCGACCTTCCTCTTGCAGTGCGTTTTCCAGTGGCAGGCTCCACTGGGCGAGACAGGACGCGCGGTCGGCGCGCAGGCAGTGCTGCGGAAAGGCCGCGATTGTGGCGGCCAGCGTCTCTGCGGCCCGCCGCGCCTCGCCATCTTGCACGACCCGGTTGGCAAGGCCCATCTGCAAGGCTTCTGCGGCGTCCACCGGGCGCCCGGTGAGTATCATGTCCAGGGCGCGGCCCTGGCCGACGATCCTCGGCAGACGCACGGTACCCCCATCAATCAGGGGTACGCCCCAGCGCCGGCAAAACACGCCAAAGGTCGCGGATTGCTCTGCGATGCGCAGGTCGCACCAGAGTGCCAGTTCCAGTCCACCGGCCACCGCGTAGCCCGCAACCGCGGCAATCACCGGTTTCTCCAGCTGCAGGTGGGTGGGGCCCATGGGCCCGGGACCGGTGCCGTCTTCATTCACTGTGTTGCGCAGCTCGGGATCGTTCATCGCGGCAAGGTCCGCCCCGGCACAAAAATGCCCACCCGCGCCGGTGAGCACGGCTACGCGCAGCGTGTCATCGTTGGCGAAGTTGATGAAGGCGGCATGCAGGGCTTCCGCCGTGGGCCTGTCAACCGCATTGCGCTGCGCTGGCCGGTTGAGAATGATCGTACACACAGGGCCTGCGCGCTCGGTGATGACGGGCGGTTGAGACATGGCTTCCTCCAATGCGTTTGGGTGGCTTCAGCCACTCTGGGAGAGCAGCCAGTAGAGGGTGGGCAGGGTGACCAGCGATAACAGGATGCCGATACCGATCAGGCCTGCAACCAGGCGCGGTGCCAGACCCGCCATGATGGCGATGGTGCCGGCGGAGATCATCGGTGGCATCGCGGCCTGGAATACGGCGATTTGCGTGGCCAGCCCGCGCTGGCCCAGGGCTTTCCACAGTATGAAGGTACACAGCGGCATCAACACCAGCTTGATCCCCAGTGCAATGGCCAGGGTGAGCCGTTCGCTGCGTGCCAGACGAATGCTGATCTGGAAGCCCACGGCAATCATTACCAGTGGCACCAAGGTGGCGGCAACGGTCGCTACCAGCTGCTCTACAAGGGGGGGCAGCGTCGTCCCGCGCAGCGCCAGCCCGGCCAGCAGGGCGAGGAAAGGTGGAAAACTGACAATCCGTGTGAAAATAGCGCGGGCAGAGGGCGTCGCCACCTGCGGGCTGTAGAAGGCCGCGATCACCACTGCGTAGCTGGCCAGTGCGAGAAAGGAGCCCAACTGGTCGTACACCATGGCGTAGGGCATGCCGGCCGTGCCAAAAAACGACTGCACCAGTGGAAAGCCCAGGTAGGAGGTATTGCCCAAAGGCAGCACGATCAGCAGGGCCCCCACCACCTCGCGCGGCCAGTGCAGCAGGCGACCCAGCAGAATCACCAGTGGCACCACCAGCAACATTAGCAGCCAGGGGGTGATGGCGGGAATCAGCAGCGCGCTGGAAAATGTGAGCAGCGGCACATTGCTGAGAATCACCGCCGGTAGCGCTACGTTGAGTGCGTAGGCGTTCAGCACCTCCGAGGTATTCCCGGGCATGCCGCGCAGCCGGCGCAGGCACAGGCCGATGCCGAGGTAGGCGAGGATCAGCAGGAAATTGTCCATGTTGGGCGGTGGTGCTCGGCGACCGGAGCGCACATGGTAAGCAAGCAGAGCGGGAATGGGTAGTCGCGCATCACACGCCTTTGCAAATGCCGCGGACGCCGCTACGCTGGCACTCTTTGCCACGGACAGCGAGACGACCTGAGCAATGGACTCCCGCGCTATGGATATGCACCGTAAAGCGCTCGCACAGCAGGGCTATACCGTGTTGCCCGACTTTCTGTCCGCGCAGCAGCTGCACCGTATCAACCTGCTGTTCGACCAGTGGCTGGGCGGTCATCTCGGCCGCAATGCCTTTGAGGGGCAAGCCACCGAGCGCATCTACACGCTGGTTGCGCGGGACAGGGTGTTCCAGGATATCGTGGAGGACCCGCGTATCCTCGCCCTGTGTTCGACACAATTGCTGCCCAATTTCCTGCTCACCGCGAGCCAGGCCATTGTTATCGGCCCGGGTGAAACAGCGCAGCCCTGGCATACCGACGATGCGTTCTACACGGTGCCGCGGCCACGCCCGATGATCAGTCTTTCCACCATCGTAGCCGTTGAGGACTTCACCCCGGAGAATGGCGGTACCCAAGTGGTTCCCGGTAGCCATCGCTGGTCGGACGCGGAGTTGGCGGGCGCCTACCTGCAGGGCGATGAGCCGGCAGGCGAGGCGCTGGACCAGCGCGTGGCAGCCCAGGTGCAAACGGTGACCATGAGTGCCGGCAGCTGCCTGGTGTTCGCGGGAACCCTGCTGCATCGCGGCGGTGCCAACGCGAGTTGCGGAACACGTCGGGCCTTTTCCAACCAGTACTGCCAGCCCTGGGCCCGACCACAGGAGAACTTCTTTCTCGGCATTCCCCCGCAGCTGGCATCTGCGATGTCGCCACAGCTGCAGTCGCTGTTGGGCTATTCTATCCACCCCCCTTTCATGGGTCAGGTTACTGCCTATCACCCGCGCCGCGCGCTGGACCCGGATTTCGTGGCGCCGGTACTCCGCGATCTCGGGGACGCCGAGCGGCGATGATCCACGTCTTTCCCTCGAACAGGCTGGAACACCTGGCCGGCGCGCTGGCCGCCTTGCTCAATGTGCCCGCCGCCTCGCCGCTGGCACCGGAGCATATACTGGTGCAGCACCGGGGCATGCAGCACTGGCTCAGCATGCAGCTCGCAGAGCATCCGCAGCGTGGCATTGCCATGAACCTGCAGTTTCCGCTGCCGGTGCGGTTCATGTGGACGCTGATTCGCACAGTGCTGGGCGAGGACGCTGTGCCGGAGGCCTCCCCTTACCAGCGGGAAGTGCTGGCCTGGCGTATCTACGACCTGCTGGGTAGGTCGTCGGTGACCGCAGACCCCCTGTTCGTGGAGCCCACCCGCTACTGGCAGCAGCAGTCCGAGCGGCAACAGCCGCTGCGTCGCTACCAGTTGGCAGAGGAGCTTGCGGACCTGTACGAGCAGTACCTGATGTACCGGCCTGACTGGGTGGAGGCCTGGGACCGCGGTGGCCGTGGAGCACGTGAACCGGACCCGGGAGAGCCGCTGCACTGGCAGGGACTGCTCTGGCGCATGTTGGTGGCCGAGGCGCCCGCGCATCCGGTGGCGTTATTGCGTGAGGCTATGCAGCGTCTCACGCAGCCGGTGGTCGGGTTGCCCGAGCGCTTCTTCGTGTTCGGTGTGAACTCCCTCGCGCCACTGTGGCTGGATTTTTTGCGCGTGCTGTCTGCGCAGCAGGGCGTCGAGATCTTTTTGCTCTACCTGAACCCCAGCAATGAGTTCTGGCAGGAGGCTGCAAGCGAGCGCCAGGTCGCGCGCCGGCGTGCAACCTGGCTGGCAGAGCACGACAGTGAAGACGGCTTCGTCGAGGAACCGGGCAATCCGCTGATTACCAGCTTCGGCCAGCAGGGCCAGCAGTTTGTGCGCCTGCTCGCGGACTGGGCGGACACGGAGACCGAGCTGTTCACGGAACCTGCAGCGGACACGCTGCTGACGATGCTGCAACGCGACATGTTCCGGTTTGTCGACGGTCGCGAAGCACCGACGCCGGTGTCTGATGACTCCATTACCATCGCTTCGGCGCACAGTGCGCTGCGCGAAGTACAGGGACTCCATGACTGGCTGTTGCACCGGTTCAATGCCGATCCCGCCCTGAAACCGCGCGATGTGGTGGTGCTCTGTCCCAGCGTGGAGGACTACGCTCCCTTTGTGGAAGCGGTGTTTGCCGGCCGCTACGAGGGTCTCGGTGATCATGTGCCGCCGCTGCCTTGCTCGATTGCCGATCGCAACCCCGGCGACGCGGACCCCACGATTGCTGCCTTCCTGGCGTTGCTGGCGCTGCCGGATGCGCGTTTGCAGGTCGGTCAGGTGCTGGGCTGGCTACAGGTGCCTGCCATCCAGCAGCGCGCTGGCATTACGCCTGCGGAGCTGGTGCGTATCGGCCACTGGCTGCAGGCCGCTGCGGTGCACTGGGGCCTGGATGGTGAGCACCGCCAGGAATGGGTGCCGGGCACCAGCGGCGATGATTTCACCTGGGCCCAGGGGCTGGAGCGCCTGCTGCTGGGGTTTGCCTGGGGTGACGAAGAGACGGTGGTGGAGGAACGTTTACTGCTGCCACAGGTCGAGGGCGCCGATGCCCTCTTGCTCGGGCGCCTGTGCGCCTTCATCGAGGCCCTGCAGGCACTGCGCCGGGATCTCGGCGCGCTGCGCTGCGTCGCCGACTGGCAGCAGTTCCTGCACGACAGACTGCGCCTGGCCTTCCTGGCCGAGGGTGGCCCGCTGGATGCGGCGCATGAGGACCTGGTCGCTGTGATCCGGGAGCTGGGCGAGCACAGCAGAGCGGCGGGTTTTAGCAGCGAGCTGCCGCTGGCGGTGGTTCGGGAGGTGTTGCAGCGCAGCCTGCAAAGCCCCACGCGCACGGGGCGACAGTTCCTCACCGGGCAGGTGACGGTCTGCTCCATGGTGCCCATGCGGTCGATTCCCTTCAAACTGGTGGCGGTGCTGGGGCTGAATGACGGCGAGTTTCCGCGCCAGCGCCCGCCGCTGGGTTTCGACCTGATGGCGCAGGATCGGCCGCGACCGGGTGATCGTTCCCGCCGCGGTGATGATCGCTACCTGTTCCTGGAGGCCCTCGTTTCCGCACGGGATGCCTTGTACCTGAGCTACCAGGGGCACGATGTGCGCAATAACAGCGAGCGCCAGCCTTCTCTGGTACTGGCAGAACTTACCCGCTATCTGGAGCAGGCCTCGCATTGGCGACGCAGCGATCTCAGGACGCTGCCACTACAGCCCTTCAGTGCGGACAATTACCGGGGCCAACTGCGCACCTTTGATCCCCACTGGCGGCGTCTCGCTGCACCGCTCGCTGCGCCCCTGCGGGTGGTGAGCCTGCCGGCGCCGGAGCAGCTGCCTGAAACCCTGCCGCTCACCACGCTGGTGCGGGCGCTCGAACACCCGGCGCGACACTTTGCCGAGCAACGCCTGGGCCTGACCCCGGAGCGCACGGCCGCCGCGCTGCTCAGCGATAGCGAACCCTTCGTCACCACACACCTGGATCGCTACCGAGTGCAACAGGACATGCTGGGTCACCTGTGGGCGGGCGACAGCGCCGGGCTGGAGGCGGCGGTCAGGCGCGAAATGCTCTCCGGCCGCTTGCCCGCCAACCCGGTAACCCCACTGCAGATTGCACAATGGCGGGAGCAGGCGAGCGGTTTTGCACAGCACTTGCAGTCACGTTCAGCGCCGCCAGCGGGTGAGCAGGTGTCACTGGCGCTGCACGGCCTGCAGTTGACCGCCACGCTGCCGCGAGGTGCCGAGGGCAGCCTGGTGTTTGCGCGTCTGGCCAACCCCAAGGCCCGAGACTACCTGACCCTCTGGCTGCACCACCTGGTGGCCAATTGCCTCGCCCCCAGCGATACGCTGGGTTTTTATCGTGGCGAGGACAATGGCGTGCTGGAACTGCACGCAGCGCCTCTGCCAGCGGAGCACGCTCGGCAGCTGTTATCGGACTGGTGTCAGCTGTGGCAGGACAGCCTGCTGACGCCACTGCCGCTGCACGGCAGTCTGGGCATGCTGGCCCTGGAGGAGGGCTTCGTGGAGACCCATTTTCCGGCGCTGTGGGAGGACAGTTATCAGCGCGCGGGGTTGGGCGCGGACCCGTGGCTGGCCTGGTTCTGGCCCGAGCCCCCGGACCCGCAGTCCCTGCAGGCGCAATTGCTGCCGCTCTACGGCCCCATGCTGCAGCACCTTGAACACACGCAGATTGCGCTGGAGGCAGGCGATGGTTGAATCCCTGCGGGCACAGACCCTGCCGTTGCAGGGGCGGCAGCTGATCGAGGCCAGCGCCGGCACCGGCAAGACTTTCAACATTGCCCGTCTCTACCTGCGCCTGCTGCTGGAGCGGCAGCTGACGGTGCAGCAGATTCTGGTGATGACCTTCACCCGGGCCGCTACGGCGGAGCTCAAGGGACGTCTTGCCGGGGCAATCAACGCGGCCCTAACACGCTGGGGCGACGACGCCGAAGACCCGTTCTTCGCCCACCTCTACGCGCAGCAGCCGGCGCCGCGCGCGCGTGCCCTGCTGCGCCGCGCGCTGCTGGATATGGATGAAGCTGCGGTGTTTACCATCCACGGGTTCTGCAAGCGGGCGCTGACCCAGCAGGCCTTTCGCAGCGGCATCAGTTTTCATGCCGATATGGAAGCGGAGACGCGTGCGCTTGTGCTGGAGGCACTGCAGGACTGGTATCGGCAACAGAGCCAGCAACCCGGTTTTGCGGCGCTGTATGCGCTGTGGGATGGACCGGAGGCCTTTTTCGCCACCTGGGGCCGGGTGATCGCCGGCACCGAACCCGTGCAGGCACCGGACATGCCGGACCTGCGGGCTGACTGGCGCGCGCTGCGTGCGGCCTGGACCGAGGAGTCTGCAGCGTTTCAGGCGCTGGATGTGGACAAGCGGCGTTCGCTGCACACCCGGGCCGAGGCCGCATCGGTGCTGCAGTCCCTCACCGAGGCACTGGACGCCGAATGGCATCCGGCACAGGCGGCGCAACTGGCGTCGTTATTGCCGGCCAGATCCTACGTCAATACAGCCGCCAAGCAGGCCCGTATGCCGCTGCTCTACGAGCTGATGCAGCAGCTCCCCGCTGCGGCGCGCGCCTACCGGGCCAGTGTGGCGCAGGCGGGCATCCGCTTTGCCCGTGAACACCTGTCTGTGGCCAAGGACCGGCTCGACCAGCTGGATTTCAGTGATCTGGTTGCACGTCTGCGACAGCGGCTACACGACAGAGAGCAGGGCCCAGCGCTGGCCGCTGCGTTGCTGCAACAGTATCCGGTGGCGCTGGTGGACGAGTTCCAGGATACCGACCCGGAGCAGTACGACGTGCTCAACGCCATTTACGCTGCTGCGTCGCCCTCAGCGCCACTGCTGTGCATGATCGGTGACCCCAAGCAGGCCATTTACGGCTTTCGCGGCGGTGATGTGTTTGCCTACCTGCAGGCACGTGATGACGCCGACACGCAGTGGGTGATGGACACCAACTACCGCTCCAGCGAGGGCGTGATCCGCGGTTACAACCGGCTTTTTTACGGCGCCGAGCTGTCCGCTGCCGCCGGCAGCGATGTTTTTGGCTTCGGCATCGACTACCACCCGGTGCGGGCGGGGCGAACCGATCTCGCGGGTCTGGAAGACCCGGCTCCACGTGCCGATTTCCAGTGGTGTCTGTTGCCCCATGACCCGACATTGCCCGGCGCAGACAAGCGGGGCACGGGCTACACCCGGGCCGGCCAGCAGCATCTGGCGCGCTGGACTGCGGAGGAGATCGCGCGCCTGCTGCGCCAGGCCCGCCTGGAGGGCGAGGCCCTGTCACCGGCGGATATCGCCATTCTGGTACGCGACCGTTTCGAGGCCGCCGAGATGCAGCGGGCGCTGCGCGAGCTGGGCCTGGATGCGGTTTACCTGAGTGCCTCGGACAATGTTTTCAACAGCGACGAGGCGGCCAGCCTGCAGCAGGCCTTGCTCGGTATTCTGCATATGGAGGATGACCGGCTGCTGGTAGCGGCCCTGGCCACGCCGTGGCTGGGCTATGACACCCCGGCCCTGTATGCGCTGCGGCAGGACGAGCACCGCTGGGCCGCGGCCTGCGCTGATGTCGCAGCGCTGCGCCAGCAGTGGTTTGCCCAGGGCTTCATGAAAATGGCGCTGGGCCTTTACCAGAAACATCTGCAGCCGCTGCCCGACAGTCATGAGCGAACACTCACCAACAGTCTGCACCTGCTGGAGCTGCTGCAGGCGGCCAGCCAGCGCCATCGCCAACCTGAAGCCCTGCTGCACTGGTTCGCCAACGCCCGCCAGGAAGCCGAGGGCAGTGCCGGTACGGAAACACAGCAACTGCGCCTGGAGAGTGACGGCAGGCTGATCCGTCTGGTAACGCTGCACGGGGCCAAGGGTCTGGAGTATCCCGTGGTGTTCCTGCCGTTTATCAGTTACGGCCGTGATCAGGCCCGCCAGCGTCCGGGCATTGTGCGCTACCACCAGCGCCATGACTTCAGTGCCCGGCACGCCCTCGAGCCTACGGATGAGGAACTGGCCTGGTATCGCGAGGAGCAGGCTGCGGAGGATGTGCGCCTGCTGTACGTGGGGGCGACGCGCGCTGCGCGCCGCGTCTACCTGATGGCAGCGGCCTTTGCCAGCCTGCAGACCTCGCCGCTGGCGCGTTGCCTGAAGGTCACCCGCTGGGACGCCCTGGAGCAGCAGGTGCGGGCCATGGCCGATGCCGGCGACTGCGCCGTGTTGGAGCTGGAAGGGCAGGATACGGCACCTGCGCCTGCCACCGCTGCCACAGCAGGCACCGCGCTGACACCGGCTGTGTTCACGGGGCGCATTGAGCGCGACTGGTGGCTGTCATCCTTTTCTGCACTGACCCGCAACGTGCGCCACGGCGGCCTGTCGTCGCCGGACAGAGACGGCGAGGTCACCGCGCCTGCCGAGCCCGACCCCGACTCGCCCGGAGAATTGCGCTTCTCGTTGCGTCGTGGCGCTGAGGCCGGCAACCTGCTGCATGATCTGCTCGAGGACCTGGACTTCCAGCGCCCGGACCTGGCGCGCGCGCTGGACCAGGCGGAACGCCGCTATCCCAACCTGCTGCTGGGTCAACCCGGCTGGCGCGCGGCGCTGGCGGAGTGGGTGGCGCAGCAGCTCGCGGCGCCGTTGCCCAGTGGTGCGCGCCTGGCGGACCTGGCGCCGCAGCAGACCCTGCGCGAGGTGGAATTCTATTTTCCCATGCAGGGTGACGCTGATCCCGAGGCGCTCGGGCGCCTGCTTGTGCGCCATCGGCGCGGCGCCGAGGCACCGCTGCCAGCCCCGGTGCGGCTGAAGGGCATGATGCACGGCTATATCGACCTGGTGTACCTGTGGCAGGGGCGCTACTACGTGGTGGATTACAAGTCGACCTACCTCGGCAATCGGCTGGGGGACTACCATGCCGATGCGCTCACCGCCGATGTACAGCAAAACGTCTACGACCTGCAGTATTTGCTCTATACCCTGGCACTGCACCGCTACCTGCGCACGCGGCTCGTGGACTACGACCCCGCCCAGCATCTGGGGGGGGTGCACTACCTTTACCTGCGCGGCCTGCACCCCCGTGGGGGAGCAGGGGTTTACCACCGCGATGTGGACATCGATGGTCTCCATGCGCTGGATAGCTTCTTCCGCGCGCAGGAGGGTGGCGGATGATGTTGTCGACCGAGGCCCCGGCGCTGGATCGCGCCCTGGCACAGGCGCTGTGCCGGTGGTACCGCTGCGAAGACGACTGGTTGCGCCTGACGGTTATGGCTGTCAGTCAGGCGCTACAGGAGGGGCACAGCTGTCTGTACCTCCCCGACTGGGCCGAGCGCGGCGTCGCGGGCGCCCTGGGGCACGGTGCCTTGCCGGCACTGGATGACTGGCAACACAGACTGTCGGCCTTGCCGCTGGATGCGGACAGCGCGACGCCGCTGGTGCTCGACGGGCCGCGACTCTACCTGCGGCGCTATTGGCAGTTCGAGCAGCGGCTGGCGGCGGCACTGCGTCCGCGCCTGGCGTCGGCCCCAGCGGCCGATCCTGCGCAGGCGCGTGAGGTGCTGGACACGCTGTTCCCCGCCCGTGCCGTGGGTGAGCCGCCCGACTGGCAGAAAGTGGCAGCGGCGAATGCCCTGCTGCAGTCATTTACCGTGGTGGCTGGCGGCCCGGGTACGGGCAAGACCTACACCGTCACCCGTCTGCTGGCCTGCCTGATTGCCTGTCTGGCACCCGGGCGTGCCGCGCCGCTGGCGATTGGCATGGCGGCGCCCACCGGCAAGGCCGCCCAGCGGCTGGCCGAGTCGATAGCGGCGGCCCGGTCGGATCTCCAGGGGCTGTTGCCGGCAGCGGTGCTCGATGCCATACCGGATACCGGCATCACACTGCACCGTCTGCTCGGGGTGGTGTCATATAGCCCCGGTTTCCGGCACCGCGCCGACAACCCGCTGCGGCTGGATATCCTGGTGGTGGACGAAGCCTCCATGGTCGACCTGCCCCTGATGACGCGCCTGTTTGAGGCGCTGCCGGCGCACTGTCGTGTTATTCTCCTGGGGGATCCCGACCAGTTGCCCTCGGTGGCCGCCGGATCGGTGCTGGCGGATCTCGCCGCTGGCGCTGCCAGCGGCTACAGCCCTGGGCGGCTGGCCGGGTTTGCCGCGCTGGGGGTGACGCTGGAGGCAGCAGAGGCGGGATCCGGCGAGGCTGATTACCTCACGGTGCTGCGCCAGAGCCGCCGTTTCGATGGCAGCGGCGGCATTGCCCGGCTGGCGCGGCAGGTTCTGGCAGGCGACGGCGCGGGGAGCCTGCAGACACTGAGTGCCGCCGATGACACACTGGCCCGGTTTGACGACGCGGGCAGCGGGGCGGCGGTGACGCGCTGGCTGGATCTGTACTACCAGCCCATTGCGAAGGCCGACAGCCTGGCGCAGGCGTTCATGCACCTGCAGCAGTTCCGCATTCTGTGTCCGACCCGCGGTGGGCCGCGTGGCGTGGAAGCGATCAACCGTCTGGCGCTGGCGCGGATGAACCCTGCGGGGCTGGCGCACTACCGCGGCAAACCCATCATGATCACCCGCAATCACCACGACCTCGGCCTGTACAACGGTGACGTCGGGCTGCTCTGGCCGGACGACGGGGGCCAGCTGATGGCCTGGTTTCCCTCAGCGGGCGGCTTCCGCCCCATGGCGCCCGGGCGGCTCCCCGAGCACGAGGTGGTGTACGCCATGACGATTCACAAAACCCAGGGGTCCGAGTTCCAGCGCGTGGCCCTGTTGCTGCCGGAGCAGGCCCGCGCCGGGCTCACCCGGGAGCTGCTGTACACCGCCATCACCCGTGCGCGCGAGGCACTGGAGGTCGTGGGGAGCGAGGCGGTGTGGTGTGCCGGCGTAGCGCAGCGGGTGCAGCGCGACTCGGGTCTGCCGGCTTTGCTGCGGGCCCGGTAATTCGCTCGGCAGTCAGGGTTTCGCCACCCACACTCCGTGTCTGCCATAGGCCTGCCAGCCCCAGGCCACCCAGCGCAGTAACCGGTTGGCGAGCCAGAGCGCCCAGATAAGCATCACGGCGCGATAGACCATCAGGTTGACACTGATCACGGTGGCAGTGGGGAAGCTGTCTGCGTCCGCCCGGTCCTGGAAGAAATTGTAGACGTGCGACCAGCTGTTATTACCGGTGACCAGCATGTTCGGGCTGGACAGCAGGCCCAGCGGAATTGCCGAGACCAGGGTGGCGAGCGTGATGAACGCACCAATCCCCAGTGCCACCTGCATCAGGTTGAATGTCAGTCGGTTCATGCCGGCGGGATCCATACGCTGCCGAAGTGCCAGCAGGAACAGGAAACCGGCGACGACCAGTACCCCGTAGCTGTTGACGGTGGACAGCCCGACCCCCAGCAGCAGCCACCCCGCCAGGCCGATGGGAATACCGGCGCCGATGCGCCGGTTCAGCCCGTGCAGTAGCAGGGCACCGAGCAGGATGACGCAGAAGACGCCCCAGTACAGCATGGCAGGGCCGATCGCCGGCCCGCTCAGGTACAGCGGCCAGCGGTCCTGCGGCAGGGTGTAGGCAAGCGAAATGTTGCTGGCGCCTCCGGGCAACACCACCTGCGGCGTCTCACTCCACCAGCCGCTGCCACCGTCCTGCTCGAAGGTCAGGCTGATGTGCTGATGGCCGGGCTGCAGGGCCACGGTGACGGTATTGCTCTCGGGAAGGTTGAGGTCGTTGCCGTTGCGGTTCAGCGCCGTAACACGGCTGCCGGAGGGCAGCGTCAGGGCATAGTCCTGCCCCATGCTGGCCTTGATGCTCAGGGCGAGCTGACTCTGCCGAACTGCAGTGCCCGCCTGGAAGGACAGCTTTGCCCCCTCGACGGTATAGGTGGGGCCGGCGACGCCCTCCGGGCGCTCGAACTTCAGCATCAGCGATTCCCCTGACCAGGGTTTCCACAGTGGTTGCAGGCTGTCGGCACCGCCGAGAGGGCGGGTTGGCGGCAGGCCCTCATGACTCAGTCGCCACAGCGCCGAGGGGCGCAGGCGCCAGGTTTCGACGTAGTGCTCCCCGCTGGCGGCCTGCAGTTGCAGCTCGCTCACCGGGTTGATGCTGGATTCCCAGCTGACCTGCTGCTGGCGATCGCTGAACTGCAGCTGTGCCTTGCCGCCGGCGAAATTGACCGCGCTGGACAGGGGGCGTTCCAGGTCCAGCAGGGGAACCTCCACGGCCACCGGCCCCGCGGCCGGTGCCAGCCGCGTGACCCGGGTCACGACCCGCCACTGCAGCCCGATGTGGAATTCGCGGTGCACGGCGAAGAAGGCCGCAATGGGGTCCGGCTTGATGCGCTTGCCGGCCTCTGCCCGGGCCGCCGACAGGGCGCGCAGGGACAGCGTGCCTGAGGGCACACGGCCATCCACCAGGCCACTCAGCTGCCAGTCGCTGCCGCGGGTGCTCAGGTTGTGGATTGCCACGGGCAGGCTCACGCTGGCCGTGTCGCCCTGCAGCGGACCGCCCAGGCTGATGATATGGTGGCCCCGGGTCAGCCGCACAGACAGGAATCCGTCGTGCAGGCGAGCACTGGCGTCGGCACCGTTCACCTGCAGGGTCGTCACCTGCCAGCCCTCGCGGGGGGTGGGCAGCTGCAGCAGCATATCGGCGGCCGCATAGGCGCTGAAGCCGATGGTGAGCGCATTGCGTTCGGTGGTGATGACGCCCTCATCGAGTGCGACGCAGTGCGGCGTGCAGGTCGGCGGTTGCAACAGGCGCTGTTCCAGCTCCTGCAGCAATGCGGCGGGCGGGAAATCCTGCGCCACGGCCGGCGCAGGCAGGGCGGGGAGCAACAGGCCTACCGCCAGGGCCAGTGCAGCGGCGCCGGCGGATGGGTTGCCGACGCCGTTCCCGTCGTCTGCCGGCGGGGCGCGCAGCGCGTGCAGCAGTGCCTGCATCAGCAACCCGGCATAGGCAAGGGTCAGCAGCACACCCACCACCCGCCACAGCCGCGTCAGCCAGGGGGGGCTGTACAGCACCGAGAGCCGGGCACCTTCCGGCACTGGGCTGCCGGAGCGCAGCTGTACCGTGTTCCACAGCCAGTTGGGCGCACCGGGTCCGGTTTGTACACGGTCGGTGTCCCCCAGCAGGTAGGCGGTTTCGGCGGAGCCCGGGGGCGCGCCGGCGCCGAATACTTTGCCTGCCACCGCGGATCGTTGTGCCAGGGCTTCGGCGCCAGCCTGCACACTGTCCGCAACGGCGGCCACTTCCCTCAGGTCAAGATCGTTGTTGGCGTAGGGGTGGACACCGAGGTCGTTGCTGTAGTCATAGACCCCCACTGCACTGCGCTCCAGTGAGGGGTAGATGGCGAGGCGGAAGTTGCTGATCGAGAACGCCACCAGCGCCAGCGCGGCTGCGATGCCGGTGACGGTGGCTGCAATGGCGATGCTGCGCCGCATGCGGCCCCGGGCAACGGCAGCGAGGGGCAACAACAACAGCAGGGTTGCCAGCAGCGCAGTGGGCATGCCCGGCTCATGGTAGCCGGCCAGCAGGGCGACGCCCGCCAGCGTCGCGGCCTTCACACCCAGCAGTTTGCGTGTGGCAGCGACCATCACCAGCACCAGGAAGATGTCCCAGAGGTCCCAGTCACTCAGCCAGGTGCCCTGCACGCCTTCCACCCCGGATGCGTGCAGGACGCGCCAGCCGGGCGGGATGTGCAGCGTTGCATCGAAGGTGTCGGCGCGGCTTTGCCAGCCCGTTGCCGAAAAGTCTGTGGGGGATGCAATGCGGGTGACCGCTTGCAGCGCGATGTCCGGGCTGCGGATCTCGACACCCTCGGTGTCGGCATGCCGCGTGACCAGTACCGGCAGGCCGGACACGCTGGCGCTGCCGAGCTGAGTGTCGGTCTGCGCGTTCAGCCGCCAGTCACTGCGCATGGCCCCGGTCACCTGCTCCACGCCGGTGAGGGCGGTGCCGTCGAAATCCAGCCACAGGTTTCTGTTGACCGCGAGGCTGTTACTGGCGGGGGACTGGTCACCACGGTATTCCGTGGTGAGCTGCAGACCGTCGTCAGCGCTCAGGCGCCAGGCCGGGAGTTCTTTCCAGTCCTCCGGAATCGGTGCCTGTGACGTGTCGATGGCGGGCGCCCCGGAGAGTTTCACCTGTCGCAGGTTGCTGTCAGCGGCAAAACTGAGGTACTCCACGACTGGCCAGGGCGCGCCGTGCTGCGTGGCGGCAAGCTGCTCCACGGGCCGCAGGAAGCGCGACAGCGTCGTTATGGTGTGTCGTCCCGCGGTCAACTGCACGCGCAGGTCACCGTTGTGCTCGACGCGGGCGGGCAGCGGGGAATCAATGCGCATGAGCGCGGTGCCTGGCCAGGCGAGCTGGCCCGTCTGTACCTCCCGCGGTTCGCCGCTGACGGTCATCACCACGCGTGTTTCCAGCGTCATCGGTACGCCGTCTGTCAGCTTGCGAAACACCTCAATGTCCAGTGAGTTGTTTTCTTTCACCGCGGTGGTTACGCGGTCGCGGTTCAGCAATACCTGTTTGCCGCGACGCTCCGCCGGTGACGCCTGACCACCCTCGGTGACGCTGACCAGGGCAATCGAGTCCGGCACAGGTAGGCCCGCAGGGCGCCGCTGCCAGCGGAACTGGCCGCTGATGCGGTGCTTGCCGCGCGCCAGCAGCGCCTGCGGTTGGCCGGCCTGGTCGAGGACGGCTGCCCGCGCCCCATTCACGGTGACGTTCAGCGGCCAGGCGCCGGGGCCGCCGGGTAGCGGTGCCAGCGCATCCTCCTGGAACACCTCGACCTCGTAAGTGAATAGCAGGCCCTGAGACTGGACCTCGAGGTTGAGCCGGCCGGGCCAGAGACAGGCGCGCTCCGGAGTGTCTGCGAACACCCAGGGACAAGCGCTGTCCGGGTGCTTCTCGAGTAGCCAGGCCTCCCAGCGGGCCAGGGACGCAGGGTCAGCCGCCGCCTGCAGACTGGCCAGCAGCATGACCAGGCAGGTCAGCGATCTGAATACGGCGTGGGGCATGGGGATCTCCGGCGCAGGGACTTTTATACCCTAAACATAGCACCCGGCGCGGGTGCCGCGCTGCGATTTTCGCGCCCCGCGGGGGGATCAGACGCTCTGCCGGTCCTGCGCCAGCGTGTCGAGATACTCGGTCACGCCGCAGATGCGGCCGTCGCGCAGGGTGAAAACAATGCAGTAGTCGTTGCGATAGGGGTTGCCGTTGGCGAGCCGGGCCTGCATGGAAAACTGGGCGGCCACCCGGGTCTGGTCGGCAATCAGCGGCTGCAGGGTGATCGCCATGCTGCCAGCCTGATAAACCCCCACCCCGCTGTGCAGCAGGTCCATGACCGCCGCATGGCCCACCCGCGGGTTGGGCGTGATATGGGGGTTGCTGTGCGGTACCTGCCAGGTCACATCGTCGCTGAAGAAGTCCGCGAGGTCGCGATCATCCGCGAGGCCCTGGAGCACGGCGAAATAGTGTTCGATGAGTGCCCGGTTGGCCTCCGCCGGGTTGAGCGCTTGCGCCATCCTTCAATCCTTGTTTTTGTGCGCCTTGTTGTTTTCCTTGCGCTCCCGTTTGCCCTCGCGCAGCGCCTTGCGGGCATCCTGTATGTTGCCGCGGCACTTGATGGCGTTGAGCCGATTGGTTCGCGCGGCGGCGAGTTCGGCACGCGCCCGGGTTTTCGACTCCAGCGTGTACTCGTCATCGTGGCGGCGGATGTCCTCCTCGACCTCAGCGATCTCTTTCTGGCAGCCGTCGGTCACGCCAATCTCTGCAGTGGCCAGTAGCGGCGCAGAAAGCAGGAGGAATGCAAGGTAGCGGGCTGCGGTGTTGCGTGTCATGGCGATTGACCTCGATCGTTGGGCCTGCAGAGTGAGGATCATACAAGTATCGTTGATTGTGCGCGCAGATCAAGCACAGCTGTCCCCTCGGACATGGGGCTTCACAGCCTCCCTCGTACTGTTAGGATGGTGGCAACCGGCCACGGTGAGCAGTTCTCACCGGGCGCGTGAACGCATTGCAGGAGCCCGCTGATGTTGAGACATTTCCTTTTCGCTGCAGGTATGGCGGTTATCGTGGGCGGCTGTTCCACAAGCAAGGTGCCGGTTTCTGCCGCGGCCATTGATCCCGCGCGCCTTGAGGCGATGGTCAAGGTGCTGGCGTCAGACGCCTTCGAGGGGCGCGCGCCGGGCACACCGGGCGAGGATAAAACCATCGCCTATCTTATCGAGCAGTTTCAGGCCATTGGCATCCAGCCGGGCGGGCCGGACGGGCAGTGGACACAGGCCGTGCCCATGATGCGCACCTTCCTTGAGTCGCCGCAGTTGGCGTTCACTTACCCGCAAGGCCAGCTACAGTTGGTGCAAGGTGAGAATATAGAGGTCAGCACCGTGCGGGCAGCGGAGCACATCCACGCCGAGGAAGTGCCGCTGGTGTTCGTCGGTTTTGGCGTGACGGCCCCCGAGCGAGACTGGGACGACTACGGTGACATCGACCTGACGGGCAAGATTGCCGTGTATCTGGTGAACGACCCCGACTTCGCTGCCGAGCCCGGTGAGCCCGTTGCCGGGCGCTTCGGCAATCGCCGCATGACCTACTATGGCCGCTGGGCCTACAAGTACGAGGAGGCCGCGCGGCGCGGTGCCCTGGGTGCACTGGTGATCCACGAGACCGAAGCGGCGGGTTACGACTGGAGCGTGGCCGCGGCCGGTGCCGGGGAGCGTGTGGCGCTGGCCAGTAATGCAACGGGCCCCGCGCCGATCGCGTTACAGGGTTGGCTGCATGAAGGCGCCGCCACGGAACTGCTGGCCATGGCGGGACATGACCTGGCGACCCTGCGCAGGGCGGCGCGGCAACCGGATTTTTCCGCGTTCGAACTCGACGGGGTGCAATTCCGCGTGCACTCGGACGTCACCGTGACCCGCTTCGACAGCCGCAACGTGCTGGGCCTGTTGCCGGGCTCCGCGCGTCCGGATGAGGTGCTGATGGTATCGGCGCACTGGGACGCCTACGGTGAGGGGCCACCGGACGCGCAGGGTAGAACCGTGCGTGCGGGCGCCAACGACGATGCCCTGGGCACGGCGGGTGTGCTGGAAATCGCCCGGGTACTGCAGACGGGGCCGCCGCTGGAGCGCAGTGTGGTGTTCGCGCTGTGGACCGCGGAGGAATCCGGCCTCGTGGGGTCCAGAGCCTACGCTGTGGACCCGGTCTACCCCCTGGAGACTACGGTAGCCAACTTCACGCTGGACATTCTGCAGACGGCCGGTGCCGCGCAGGATGTGATTCTCGTCGGTGAGGGGCAGAGCAGCCTGGAAGACGATCTGGCGCGGGCTGCCGCAGCGCAGGGGCGTTACGTGACGCCCGAGAACCTCCCTGAGAACGGCCTGTTCTACCGCGCCGACCATTTTTCCCTGGCGCGCGCCGGTGTGCCTGTGCTCCTGCTGATGGGCATTGCCGGTGGCGCCGACCTGGTGGAGGGCGGTCGTGCCGCGGGCAACCAGTGGATCGCCGACTATGTCGGTAACTGCTATCACAAGCCCTGTGATGCCTGGTCGCCCGACTGGGACCTGAGTGGGGCGGTGCAGGATATCGAGCTGTTTCTCCGGATGGTGGAGGATCTCGGCAACGCGCGCCGCTGGCCGGAATGGCGCCCCGCTTCCGAGTTCAAGGCCGTGCGCGACAACAGCGCCGCGGCGCGGCGCGAGGACGGGTGAGCCGACCGTGACCCGGCACCAGGAATGCCCCGCCGCGCCGGGCCTGCGGAATTACACTTCATTGCCACTGGAACCGGGGGAGCGTGAATATGTCACCTGCAAAAACGTTTGAACAGGTGCGCGCCGAACAGCTGGAGTACAACGCCAGGCGCGAGTCGGGCTACCGCGAACGTGCGTTAAAGCTGTTCCCCTGGATCTGTGGCCGCTGCGCAAGGGAGTTCGATCGCAGAAACCTGTCGGAACTCACCGTGCACCATGTAGACCACAACCACGACAACAACCCTAGTGATGGCAGCAATTGGGAATTGCTCTGCCTCTACTGCCACGATGAAGAACACAGCAAGTTCGAGGCCTATGTACGCTACGGCAGCACTAAAGAGAGCAGAGCTTCGGCGGCGACCCACAATCCGTTTGCGGGCCTGAAGGCGAAGATGGAGGGGAAGGACTGAACGTTGCCTTGCGCCCCGGCTGTGACTTATTGTTCCCCAAACGGGGTGCAGCGGCGAGGCAGCCGGCGCACCCCCCCCGGTCCCATTGTGCAGGGAATGAGAGATGGCAAAATTGCAAACGGTGTGCCCGGCCTGCGGCACCCTGAACCGTCTGGATGCGGAGCGTATTACCGACCGGCCAACCTGTGGGCGTTGCCACGCGCTGCTGGCACCGGGCACCCCACAGGATATCGATGATGCCTCTTTCACGCGCATGCTGCAGAAGGACGAGCTGCCGCTACTGGTTGATTTCTGGGCGGAGTGGTGTGGCCCCTGCAAAATGTTTGCACCCACCTACGCGAAGCTGGCGGCGACCCGGCCCGACGTGCGCTTTCTCAAGGTCAACACCGAGCGCGCTGTAGAGACAGCCGCCAACTGGCAAATTCGCAGTATTCCTACGCTGATGCTTTTCCACCGGGGTAAACAGCTTGCGCGGCAGTCCGGCGCCATGAGTGAGCCGCAGTTGACGCAGTGGCTGCAGCAGGCCCTGGCGGAAATGCCTCGGTGATCAGCAGCGGTCAGTTCAGGGTAGCCTGGATTGCCCACATGCCGGAGAGTACAAAGCCGAACGAGCTGATGGTTGCAACCGATGCGAACATCACGGAACCGAAGGGCTCCTGTATCCATGTCGTGAAGCGCTGACCACGCGATGGCTTGATTTTCACGTCTTGGTGAGCCTTGTCTGGTGCGGTGTTCATATCCTGTGCTCCGGGTCTGGTGGGTGCGGAAAGGATACCTTTCTCTCAATTAAGTTAAAGTCGAAGTTTATGCATTAATATTCAGGAATATTCGATGTATTTGTGGGCCTGGCTCAAGGGGCGATGGTACGGCAGCGTTTGGCCCATGGATCATGCAGCTTGTTCACATTTCGGTCTGCGTCAGGCAGATTTTGAGTGCTGTCTGGGTCGCAAGGCAGGACTCCCTGTTGAGTGTCCTGAGCTCTTCCGCAAACAGGCTCCGGTGCCGCAGCAACCGGTTGAGAACCTGTCGTGGTATCTCGATTTGCACCCACTCCTGTGCGGCGCCCTGCGCGAGGTGGGTACATTCAGCATCGGGGTGTCTGACCATTCTGCTATAGGCGTTCAATGCACGTTGTGCCTCGGCAGGCCATCGGCCACCTGCCCGGAGAATCGCGTCTGGTCGGTGGTTTCAGGTTGATCGAAGTGGTCACCGACATGAAGTAGTCGCTGGCAGCCTTCGAGGACAGCTCGGCGCTCCACGCCACTGAACAGCAGTTCTTCCAGCCGGGCTATCGTGCCGCCAATCACGCCACAGGCCAGACGAGGCTCACCGGTTCGGAGTAGCGATGTACACAATAACAACGCCGAATCCGTAAACCGGCCAATATCATTTTTGGTCTGTCTGGCGTGGTAGAACAGAAGTAGTTCGGCCGCTTCAAGTGCGCAGCCGGCGTAATTCACCGCTTTAATGGCGTCATGTTCATTGAGGAGGGTGCTGGCGTGCTCATAACTGCGTTGCCACGAGTCAAACGTAGCGAGCGCATTCGATGCCAGCCAGTCACGGTGATTGCTACACAGGAAACGTAATCGCATTTGCGGGCTCCAGGAAAGTTTGCCGTTGCAATTTAATGCGAATGATTCCTATTTGCAATAGCCGCCACTGGCGGACAGCTCCATCTATGATTTGAGATGTGGCGGGCAAACCGTGGGAACACGGGAAGTGACGGACAAAATCTGGCTTGCCGGAAGGCCGGGCCCCAGCTTCTTGGATTATGATCTAGGCTTCTTTGATAGAGAGTTAAACAAGGTGGAGCCAGTGGGAAAGAATCCCTTCGCTCCGAAAGTGTTACCCATGTCCTCGGAATAAAGTGCAACCTATGTGACCGGGATGCACCCTTTGCAGGATGGCCCGCCCGAGAGGATTCGAACCTCTGACCTCTGCCTCCGGAGGGCAGCGCTCTATCCAGCTGAGCTACGGGCGGAAAACGGCAGTTGCGGGTGGCTGGTGCCGCAGCCCGCACCCCGCTAGGGGGAGCGGACTATAGCAAAGGCGCTCACGGCGCTCAATAGACGAACAGCGGGCGCGGTGCCGGGTGCGGCCGTGTCAGCGGCCGGCTACTCGCCGCCGGCAGCTTCCGGACCCGGGGGGAAGGCCGCGAAAATGACCTCCGCTGCCTCGTTGTAGCGCGACTGGTCCTGCAGCTGTTTGCCGGTCAGGCGCGAGTGGGTGACGCCGCGCCACACGGAGCGCTTCATGGCCGGATCGATCATATCCACGATGAAGGTGCCCTCGGTGTAATCGCGTACGCTGACCTCGGTGGACATGCCCATGCAGGACCAGCAGTTGTACAGGCTGTAGCGATTGTAGCCGTAGTACATGCCCATGTAGCCGGGGCGGTCGTAGGTCTGTACATCCGTCTTGAACTGGGTGAGCAGGTGCCAGCTGACCAGCATGTCGGCATCCGCAGGATCTTCCACCAGCGCGATACCTTTCAGTGACAGGGCGTGGCGAATGGCCGCGTCGATGCGCTCCTTCTGCATATCGCTGAGCTGCAGCGGGTTGTCCCCCGCCACGGTGCCGGAGTCTTCAAGGAACGCGACGCTGCGCACCTCGCTGAAGTCATAGCTCGGGTTGTAGTCAACATCCGGCTTCGGTGGGCCGCTGGCACAGGCTGCCAGTAGCAGCGCGAGACTGCCTGCGCAGGCGGCTTTGAAGATGTTCAGTCGTTTTGTCACGGGGTACCCCTGGGTGTTGTGGTGCGTGAATGGTGTCTGCCATACCTGTTGGACTCCCTGAGCGCGGCAGAGTTTCCCGCTGATTATCCGGCCGAGGCCGGGTATCAACCGGCTCGCTGACCCAGGCCGCCGCAGGGTTCAAGGGTGGCCTGCAGCGCTGCCACATGGCGTTTCGGCGCCTCTGCCCAGTCTGTCAGCCTGGTGTCTCGCTGGCGCTGCCAGTCGCGATAGGCGGGAGGCAGGGCGGAATCAATCTCCTGTTCAAGCGCCTGCACCAGCGGCAGCAGCTCGTGTTGGCGGCGGCCGAGGTCCGCGGACCAGGGCTGTACCTCACCGACGAAAAACTTCTCGATCACGTTGCCCAGCGTATCCGCCGCCGCCGGACGAATGCGCTCGCTGCACAGGGGCCCCGCCGCGCGTTGCTGCGCCAGTAAGGCATCCCCGGCCTGCAGCCAGCCAGCCTGCAGTGCCTGGGCGCGGAGCAGGGCGCCGCCATCCCCCAACGCGATCTCACTGAGCTGCAGCTCGAACGCCATATTGTCGGCGCGGTAGTCGCCAGCCAGCCAGCGCCGGACGCTGGCATTGATGCTGGACAGCGCGGTCAGCGGCGCGCTGCTGGTATTCGCCGGGTAGGTTCGCAGATGGTCCGGCGGTCGCCACAGGGCGCGATATTCGGGGCCACCCAGGGTGGCATTGAAGATCAGCGCCGGCAGCTGTTGCCGCTTCTGTGCATGGGCGTCTTCCAGGAGCTCGGCCAGTGCGGCTTCTCCCTGGCTGCGCTGGTAGGCGATACAGTCGGGTGCCAATTGCAGGAATTCCAGCTCCAGCAGCAGGCGCTGGGAGTCGCTGGCCATAATACCCAGGCTGCTGTTGCGTTTGCCGATGGTGACCTGCACGGCGCAGCCCGTGAGGGCGAGAAAGTCGAGCGTGCCCAGGTTGCCACTTTCCAGCGCAAGCTTCAGTTCACCACGCGCCGGAAGCCTCGGCAGGGTGGGCAGTTGGGGTTGGGGTGCCGTCTGCCCCAGAGTGCGCTCCAGCCGCTGCACGTAGTCCGACAATGCGGCATCCGCCGGCGCCTCACCGCATGCCGCCAGGGCCAGCATGCTTGCGAGGAGCGCGCCGCACAGGGTTCGGGTTGGCGGGGTGACTGTCTGCATGGTGCTGTTATAACCGAATTTGCACAGCCCCGCCGCAGGCAAATGGGGGCAGTGAGCTGGGCGCCGACAGGCTCCGGGCCCCGGCGCCAGCGCGGTTCACTGCTCGCCAGCGGCTGCCTCAAGGGCCGCCTTGGCGCGCGGCAGCCAGGCGTGGATGTGGCTGCACTCATCGGGCACGGCGGCCTTGATCCAGCCGGCAAACTCGACGCACACCAGCAGGTCGATGTCCGCGAGCGAGAAATGCTCGCCGGCGAGAAAGGGGCTTTTCGCCAGCGCGCGGTCCACCATGCGCCAGCCGGCTTCCAGGCGTTGTTTGCCGCGGTCAACCAGGGCCGGAATTTGCGCCACCTTCATCGGGCCCGGCAGGGCGCGGTCGGCGAAGGCGGGATTGCCGTTGCGGAACACTTCGGCAATCGCGTGGAACATGCTGTTGAAGAGGCGGTGGTTCCAGCTGATCACCTGGGCTTTCTCCAATGCGGTGGTACCCAGCAGCGGCTTTTCGGGATAGAGCGCTTCAAGATAGACGCAGGTGCCGATGACCTCGGTGAGCACCGTGCCATCATCCAGTGCCAGTGCCGGGACGGTACACATCGGGTTGACCTTGCGGAAGCTCTCCTCGAACTGGGCCTGTTTCATCATGTCGATCTGGACCGTGTCCAGCTTTATGCCCTTGTAGTCGAGGAACAGCTGCAGGCGGCGTGGGTTGGGGGCTGGGTCGTAGGTGTAGAGTTTCATGCGGGTGCTCCGGGTTGTGTGCGGATGTTTGCAGCTATAGTACGGGCAAACCCCGCGCCCGTGCCAGCGGCCCGCAATGGCGAGTTTTCCCGCGGCGCATAACTGGCTATAATGCGCGGCCAGTAACCAGAGGACTCTGTTGTGATGAGCCGATTTGTAGTGAGTATAGTGGCACTGTGTGCAGCCATGGCGGCAGGTGCTATCGAGCTTTCGGACAGCCAGAGGGCTGCCATTGAAGAGCGCATCAAGCCGATGGGTGAAGTATGCCTGCAGGGTGACGCCACCTGCGCCGGCGCCGCAGCGGCGGGTGCAGCCGCGGTCGCTCGCTCGGGCGAGGAAGTCTACAACGCGGCCTGCATGGCCTGCCATATGACCGGCGCCGGCGGGGCCCCGGTAGTGGGCGACGCCACGGTCTGGGCGGAGCGCATTGCCAAGGGTATGGATGTGCTGCATGACCACGGCATCAACGGCATTCCGGGCACCGGCATGATCGCCAAGGGCGGTTGCATGAGCTGCTCCGATGAGGAAGTGATGGCTGCGGTCGATTTCATGGTCGAGAAGAGCCAGTAAGCTCGAGTGTTGTGAAAAACCGCCCCGCTACGGCCGGGCGGTTTTTTTGTGCCTGGCAGTCTCTGGTGCCATCTGTTTTTCCCCGCCCCCCGGGCTCTGTTACAGTGGCTTGTCGACAACATCGGGGGGCTTGGCGTGTCAGGCATGACGTTAGTGATTCGCGCAACGGCCGCATTCAGCGTGCTCACGCTGATTGCCTGCTCCGAGCCCGCACCACCGCCTCCGCCGGTGGGTGTGGTGGTGGACACAGTCCGGATAGAGCCCTACCAGGCGCGCTCGGTGTATGTGGGGCGCCTGGTTGCCCGCGATGATGTGACCATCCGTGCCAGTGTCAGCGGTTACCTGCAGGAGCGCCGTTTTGTTGAGGGGGAGCAGGTAGAGGCGGGTGACGTGCTCTATGTGATCGACCCTGCGGAGTATGCTGCGGCGCTGGCCATAGCCCGGGCAGACCTCGCTGCGGCGAAAGCCAACCAGAACAATGCCGAGCGCAACTATCGGCGCGGCCTGGAGTTGCTGCCGAAAGGTGCAATTTCCCAGGTGGAGATGGACAATCTTACGGCACTGAAGCTGGATGCCGATGCCCGTATCGAGGCGGCCCAGGCGCAGGTGAAGGCCGCGGAGGTCAACCTCGGGTTTACCACCATCAAAGCGCCGATCAGCGGTCGCATCGGGCGCAGCCAGGTAAGCCCCGGCGATCTGGTGGGTCCGAGTAGCGGCGATCTCACTACGCTGGTCAGCATCGACCCTATCGAGGCGCTGTTCCAGGTATCGGAAGCCACCTACATTGACCAGATCAGCCAGCGGGTAACCGCGAATCCCTCGGTGGATGACCTGCAGGGCGTCGAGGTGACCCTGGAGCTTGCCGATGGTCTGGAATACCCCGAAGTGGGGCAGATTGACTACTTCGGCAACCGCATTGACGCAACCACCGGCACCATGGAGGCCCGCGCCCGCATTCCCAACCCCTATGGCCTGCTGGTGCCCGGGCAGTATGTGCGCGTCACCCTGCAGGACACGGCGCTGGAAGAGGGGCTGTTCGTGCCCCTCGCCGCAGTGCAGGCGGACCAGCAGGGTGCGTTTGTGCTGGTGGTGTCGGACCAGAACACCGTGCAGCGCAATAACCTGCAACTCGGTGAGCGGGTTGACGACATGGTGCTGGTGACGGACGGGTTGGCAGCGGGTGACCGCGTCATCGTGCGCGGCCTGCAGCAGGTGCGCCCGGGCATGCCGGTGGTGATCACCGCGACGGTGGGCGCCACCGCCGACGAGGGCAACTGATGTTCAGCGCGTTTTTCATCCGGCGCCCCAAGTTTGCGCTGGTGATATCCATTGTGCTTACCTTGCTCGGCAGCCTGGCCCTGCGATTTCTGCCGATCAACGAGTATCCCCCGATCGCTCCGCCCAACATCGTGGTGTCGGCCGTGTATCCGGGTGCCGCCGCCGAGGTGGTCGAGATGGCGGTGGGTGCGCCCATTGAGGACGCGGTGAATGGCGTGGAGGATATGCTGTACATGTCCTCCAAGAGCGCCAACGACGGCAGCTATTCCCTCACCATTACCTTTGCCATCGGCACCGATGCCGACATGGCCCTGGTGCGCGTGCAGAACCGGGTCAAGCTGGCAGAGCCCTCACTGCCGGCGGAGGTGACGGCGCGCGGGCTGAAGATTGCGGAACGCGCCCCGGACATGCTGAAGATCATCAGCTTCACCTCGCCGGACGAGTCGCTGGATTACAAGTTTCTTTCCAACTACGTGAAGATCAATGTAGCCGGTGCCCTCAGCCGGGTGCCGGGAATTTCCGGCGCAGATGTGATGGGTCAGGCGGACTATGCCATGCGCCTGTGGCTGGACCCGGACAAGATGGCCAATCGCGGCCTGTCGGTGACGGACATCCAGGCGGCGCTGCGCGAGCAGAACGTGCAGGTCGCGGCGGGCAAAATAGGTGGCCCGCCCTTTGACCAGCGCATGGAGACCGAATTTACCCTGCGGGTGAAGGGCCGCCTGCAGGATGTGGCGGAATTCGAAGGCATCGTGCTGCGCGCCCGGCCGGATGGCTCGGCGATTTACCTGCGCGATGTGGCGCGGGTGGAACTGGGCCAGTCGACCTACGGTTTCTACGGTGAAATTGGTGGACGTCCCGCGGTCAACGTGGCGCTCTACCTGGCCTCGGATGCCAATGCGCTGGAGGTCGGCGAGACGGTGGATACCCTGGTGGCGGACCTCGCGCAGGGCTTCCCCGCAGGCATGGCCTACCAGATCAACTATGACACTACGCGCTATGTGTCGACGGCCGTGGCGCAGGTGTTGCAGTCCCTGCTGGTGGCGGTGCTGCTGGTGGTGCTCATCACCTTCCTCTTCCTCGGCAGCCTGCGGGCCACCCTGGTGCCCGCGGTGACCATTCCGGTGTCTCTGGTCTCATCGCTGGCCGTGCTCTTTCTGCTGGGCATGTCGATCAACACCATGACGCTGTTTGCACTCATTCTGGCCATCGGGGTGGTGGTCGATGATGCCATTCTGGTGATCGAGAACTGTGACCGTCACCTGCGCGAGGATCCGGACCTGGAGCCACGCGATGCTGCCCTGCAGACCATGCGCGAGGTGGGTGGCGCCATCGTTGCGACAACGCTGGTGCTGCTGGCGGTCTTTCTGCCCGTCGCGGCACTGCCCGGCATCACCGGTGAGATGTACCGTCAGTTCGGGGTGACCATCTGTGTCGCGGTGGTGTTTTCATCCGTCAACGCGCTGACCCTGAGTCCGGCGCTCTGCGCCCTGCTGCTCAAGCGTGGCGGGCAGCGCGACGCCGGATGGTACCGGATATTCCTCGCGGCATTTGCCCGTGTCACCGGCGGTTACACCCGTGGCGTGGACTGGGTGCTGCGCAAACTGGTGGTGGTTGGGCTGGTTTTTCTCGCCTGGATGGCTGCGCTGGCTGTGGGCGTGATCGCCACGCCGACCGCGCTGGTGCCGGATGAGGACAAGGGCGCGCTGCTGGTGAATATCCAGCTGCCGGATGCCGCCTCGCTGCTGCGCACCCGGGATGCGGTGCGCAAGGTGTCGGACATCATCGCCACCGACGCAGCGGTGCAGAGTGTCACCGAAGTGACCGGATTTTCCATCCTCACCGGCGCCATGGCGAGCAACGCCGCCACCCTGTTCGTCGTGCTCCGGCACTGGGACGATCGGCAGCAGGCGGAGGAGTTGGTGTTCAATGTAGCGCAGCGCATCAACCGGCAGGCCTTCCTGCAGGTGCCCGAGGCGCAGGTGGTGGCGATTGCACCGCCTGCCATCCCCGGCATGGGCGCTGTAGGTGGCCTGGAGTTGATGCTGCAGGACACCCTGTCCCGCGGCCCCGCCGAGCTGGCCGCTGTATTGAACAATTTCATCGTGGAAAGCAACGCGCACCCGGCACTGGCCAGCGTCTTCAGCACCTTCCGCGCCAACGTGCCACAGTACTTTATTGACGTTGACCGGGTGAAAGCCAAGAACCTCGGCGTACCGTTGAGTGAGGTGTTCCTGACCCTGCAGGCGCAGCTGGGCTCCCTGTATATCAACGATTTCAACAAGTTCGGCCAGACCTACCAGGTGACCATGCAGGCCGATGCGCCCTTCCGTGCCGACCTGGAGGGCCTGGAGCATTTCTACCTGAAGTCAGGCAGCGGGGAGATGGTCCCCCTGAGTACACTGGTGCGCAGCAACCTCACCCTGGGGCCGGATGTCACGCAACGCTACAACCTGTACCGCGCCGCCACCGTGCGCGGGAATGTGGCTCCGGGCTTCAGCAGCGGCGACGGCATGCGGGCCTTCGAATCGGTTGCGGACACGTTGCCCGATGGTTATCGCGTGGCCTGGACCGGCGCCGCCTTCCAGCAGCAGCAAGCCGGCAATACGGCGGTACTCGGTTTCGTCCTTGCGCTGGTGTTTGTCTACCTGTTCCTGGTCGCGCAGTATGAAAGCTGGTCGGTGCCCGTCGCCATTATCCTGGTGGTGCCGATGGCGATCGGCGGTGCCATTCTCGCCCTGCTGCTCACCGGGCAGGCGCTGAACCTGTATGCGCAGATCGGGCTGGTGCTGCTGATCGCCATGGCGGCGAAGAACGCGATCCTCATCGTGGAGTTTGCCCGCCAGCTGCGCGAGGACAGCGGCCGGGGCATCATCGAGGCGGCGGCCGAGGCAGGTCGGCTGCGATTCCGGGCGGTGTGCATGACTGCGGTGTCCTTCATCCTGGGTATTCTGCCGCTGGTGTTCGCTACCGGTGCCGGCGCTTTCGGCCAGCGCTCGCTCGGCATCACGGTGTTTGGCGGTATGCTGGCGGCCCTGCTGGTCGGCACGTTCTTCATTCCCGGTTTTTACGCGATTGTGCAGGGCCTGCGGGAGCGTGTTAAACAGCGTCTCGGCATAGGCCGCGCTGATACAAACGCGTAGCGGTCGCGCTGGTCGCCACCTGCAGCGCCACTTATACTGGCGCTCTCGGCAACAGGGGTGGGCAGGGTATCAACACTGACGCACGCTATATGGCCTGGCTGCTGGATTACCTGGCGGGCCTGGGTATGGACGCGGCCGCACTGGCGCGCACGCACGGTATCCGCGTCGATCAGCTGCACCGTCCTGAAACCCGTATCAGCGAGGCGAGCCACCACGGTGTGTTGCGCGACGCCCAGGCGAGCTTTCCGGGCAGGTCGCTGGGCCTGCAACTGGGCCTGCACCGCTCGATGGCCACCCTCGACCAGCTGGCCTACCTGATGATGAGCAGCGCCACGCTGAGGGAGTCCATTGCCCACGGCCTGCGCTTTCAGAATTACCCCGGGCGCTTTTCGGGGTTCCAGCTGGTGACCGCATTCAGCGAAATTGAAGGGCAGGGCTGCTACCAGATTCATGCCCAGGATAGCCTGGGCGACCTGCGGTTACTGGTGGTGGAGGAGTTGCTGGCGGCCATCGTCACCACTTCGCGCTGGGTGCTGGGCCGTGCGCTTCCGGTTACGGCACTGAAGCTCGATTACCCGGCGCCGACACACCATGCCGAATACGCGGCGGTTTTCAATGCGCCCATACAGTTCGACAGCGCCGCCACTCAGCTGTTTTTTGCCGCGGATATCCTCGATCAGCCGTTGCCCCACGCGAGCCCACAGAGTGCGGCGCTGTACGCCAGGCTCTGCGAGGAAACCAGCATCAGCCGCAGTCGTGGCGATATGGCCTGGCGTGTCTGGCAGATTATCGTGGAGAACCCGGCAGAGCCGCCCGGGCTGGAAGAGTGCGCCGCACTGTTGCACTGCAGCGTACGCACCCTGAGTCGCAAGCTGCAGGCCCAGGGCTGGCAGTACCAGCATCTGGTCGACCAGGTGCGTGAGATACACGCCCGACGCTACCTCAGCCATCCGCGCCTGAGCATCACCCACATAGCCCACCTGCTGGGTTACGCCGACAGCTCCGGCTTTCACCGCGCATTCAAGAAGTGGACCGGCCTTTCCCCCAGTGAATTCAGGGCCAGGTTGTTCGCCTGACGCGGCAATGGCGTGATCGGCCATGCAACTGGCCATATTCGCCATGCCGGCAGCGCCGGGCCTATCTACTATCATTGCATAAACCCGGCCCGCGCAGTCTGCATAGCCAGAGGCCGCTTGCGCCAGACCAGTTGTTGATGACCCCAGGTTCGCCAAACCGCCAGATGACGGAGTGTCGCTATGAATAAATATGACGGCTTGAACAAGGCCATGCTGGATCGCTTTGCACCGCAGCCCGGCAGGCGTCCGCTGCTGCCCGAGATGAGCGCCAAGGCGCAGGTGGCGCTGACCTGCCGCATGCTGTTTCGGGAAGGCTGGAACGAGCATATCGCCGGGCACATCACCCTGCGCCAGAGTGATGGCACCATACTGACCAACCCCTGGGAACTGGCGTGGGACGAGTTGACGGCCAGCGACATCATGACGCTGGATGCCAAAGGCAACATTATTGATGGCGAGTGGAACATTACCCCGGCCATCGGCCTGCACCTGCAACTGCATGACCTGCGACCCGATGTGAACGTGGTGATCCACAACCACACGCACTGGAGCGGTATCTGGGCCAACCTGCAGCGCACGCCGCCGATCTACGACCAGACCGGCGCACACTGCGGCCTGGAACTGCCGGTGTACAACGAGTACACCGGCACCTTTGAAGACGAGGCAACCACACTGTCTGCTGCCGAAGCGCTGGGCGATTCCAAGTGGGCACTGCTGGCCAATCACGGCGCGCTGGTGGTGGGCAAGGACCTGCGCCAGGCGCATCTGCGCGTGATCACCCTCGAGTGGCGCTGCAAGCGCGCCTACGAGGTAGAGCTGCTGGGTGGCGCCGAGCCCCTGAGTAACGAGGTGGTGGAGAAAGTGAGCATCACCGACGGCAACGGTTTCCCCTTCTGTTTTGAAGCCATGGCGCGTCGCGAGCTGCGCCTGGACCCCAGCATTCTGGATTAGGAATTGACCATGAGCCTGACTGTAAAACCGCTTGCCAACATCGGCGCCGAGATCAGCGGCGTGAACATCAACGAGCCCGTTTCCGAGGCGCTGGCCAGGGAGTTGAAAGCCCTGTGGTATGAACACGGGGTGCTGCTCATCCGCGGCCAGAAGGTTACACCGGAGAGCCAGATCGCTTTCAGCCGCACCTTCGGCCCGCTGGAGATGCATCCGCTCAAGGCAAAGACATCGGAGGCCAATCCGGAGCTGTTTGTGCTGGAAAATGGCGGTGACAAGGACCAGTACTCCACGGCGTTCTACAAGGGCGAAAAGATTGTCGGCCGCCTGGACTGGCACATCGACCTGCACTACACCGGCAAGCCCAACCACGGCGCACTGCTGACGGCGGTGACAGTGGCTGAAGAAGACGGCCTGACCGGCTTTGGCGACCTCGCCGCGGCCTACGATGCACTGGATGACGACACCAGGGCGCTGCTGGACAAGCTGGAAGTGGCCTACACTTTCAGCATGCAGCGGCGCCACATGCGCTATGTTGACCTCGAAGGGTACGAGCCCGGCCCCTACAGCCCACGGAAGCCATCAGATATCGGCTTCCCGGATTTCCCCGACGCGGTCTACCCGGCCGCACACAACCATCCCGTAACCGGTCGCAAGGTGTTGGGCATTGTTGAGCAGTTCCTCGACCGGGTGATCACTCCGCAGAAGTTCGGTCTGTCCAACGATGAAGCCATTGAGCTGCTCGAGATGCTGGTGGCGCACACGCGCAAGCCGGAGTTCCATTACTTTCACAAATGGGAAGAGGGCGATCTGGTGCTCTGGGACAACTGGCGCATCATGCACTGCGCCACAGGGACCAAACCCAGGGTGCGTCGCGTCATCAACCGCACCACCATCGAGGGCAATACCATGCTCGGGCGTGTGCTGGGTGCTGAAGTCTAGTCCCAGGCGAGCAAGTCCGCGCGCGGTGCGCCGCGCGCGCTGAGGCGACGTCAGGCAAACAGCGATTTCAGGCTGCTCAGGGTCTCCGTGGCGCGCTGTTCATTGGCTTGCGCGGTGTCGGCGTCGCCGCCCTGCCACTGCAGGTCCTCCGCCGGTAGCTCGGCAAGGAAGCGGCTGGGCTCACAGGTCAGCTGCTCGCCATATTGGCGGCGTTTCAGCGCCAGCGTCATGGTCAGTGTTTCCCGTGCCCGGGTAATGCCCACGTAGGCCAGACGCCGCTCCTCTTCAATATTATCCTCCTCGATGCTGACCCGGTGCGGCAGCAGGTTCTCCTCCATGCCGATAATGAATACGTGGGGGAACTCCAGCCCCTTGGAGGCGTGCAGGGTCATCAGCTGCACGCTGTCTGGTCCCGCTTTTTCCTCCTCCTGCTGCTCCAGCAGGTCGCGCAGCAGCAGGCGGCTGACGGCCTCATCCAGGCCGATGTCCTCGTCGCGCGTCACCCGCTCCAGGCTGTCGATCAGGAAAGTGACGTTGCCCATGCGGCGCTCCGCCACATCCTCGCTGGAGCTGATCTGCAGCAACCAGTCGGCGTAATCGATATCCCGCACCAGCTGGCGGATAGCGCCGATGCCGTCGCCGCCGGCGCTGCGCCGGCGCAGCACACCCAGCCACTGGTTGAATTCCCGCAGCCGTTTGAGCCCGGCATCGGGCAATGCACCGGCCTCGATGTGCTGCAGGGCCTGGCTCAGGCTGCAGCGATGCTGCGTGGCGCAGGTGCCGAGTGCCTCCAGGGTGGAGGGTCCCAGCTTGCGCCGCGGCACGTTGGCAATGCGCAGGAAGGCGTTGTCGTCGTTTTCGTTCACCAGCAGGCGCAGGTAGGCCATGATGTCCTTGACCTCATTGCGGGCGAAGAAGGAGGTGCCACCGCTCAGGTGGTAGGGCACCTGCTGTTGTTGCAGGGCGAGCTCCAGCAGCCGCGACTGGTGGTTACCCCGGTAGAGGACCGCGTAATCGCCGAAGCGGGTGCGCTTGCGCAGTTTGTGGTCGAGGATCTCTGCAACCACCTGGTCCACTTCCTGCTGCTCATCGGCGCAGCGCAGCACGCGCAGGGGTTCACCGGCGCCGAGCTCACTCCACAGCTGTTTCTCGAACACGTGCGCATTGTTGGCGATGAGCGTGTTGGCGGCCTTGAGAATGCGGGCGGTGGAGCGGTAGTTCTGCTCCAGCTTGACCAGCTTCAGGCCGCGGAAATCCGCCTGCAGCTGTGCCAGATTCTCCGGGCGAGCGCCGCGCCAGGCGTAGATTGACTGGTCGTCGTCGCCGACCACGGTCAGCCCGCCGCGCAGGCCCACCAGTTGGCGTACCAGCAGGTACTGGCTGGCGTTGGTGTCCTGGTACTCGTCCACCAGCAGGTAGTGCAGCCGGTTCTGCCATTTTTCCAGAATGTCCGGCTGGTGCTCGAAGAGGATGGTGGGCAGCAGGATGAGGTCATCGAAGTCCAGCGCATTGAAAGCCTTCAGGGCACGCCGGTAGCGCTGGTAGGCCTGCGCAAAGAGCATCTCTGCCGGCGAGGTCGCCTGCGCCAGCGCTGCTTCGGGCAATATGCGGTCGTTCTTCCAGTTGGAGATGCGCTGCTGGATGAGGCCGGCCTGGTCCCCTTCGGCGCCGTGCTCCTGGATGAGCAGATCATGGATGAGCTTGCGGCTGTCTTCGCCATCAAATATCGAGAAGCCGGCCTTCATGGCCAGCGCCTTGCGCTCCTCGCGGATAATCTTCAGGCCCAGCTGGTGAAAGGTGCTGACCGTGAGCCCCTCAGAGGCCTGTGGGCCGAGCAGGCTACTGACGCGCTCTTTCATTTCCCGCGCCGCCTTGTTGGTGAAGGTTACTGCCGCGATGCGATCGGCACGAATACCGCAGTCCTGCACCAGGTAGGCGATCTTGCGCGTGATCACGCTGGTCTTGCCGCTGCCTGCGCCGGCGAGTACCAGCAGCGGGCCATCAATGTAGCGCACAGCCTCGCGCTGGCGGGGGTTGAGCTGGGTCACGTGGGTGTCATTCAGGTGCTGTTCAGGGTCGCGCAGTGTAGCAGGAAATTTCCATCATCCGTGCCCGTGGCGTTTCCCGGGGCGCAATACTTTGGTCATACTTGGCGTTTACCATGCCGCCTCAGGTCACCTGACAGCACGCCCGGCGCGCACTGTCTCACTGCTGGAGTTCCCATGCACAAACGCTTTGTTCCGGGCCATGCCGACCCCTCCTTTGCCGCGAACGAGGAGCCGCTGCGTGAGCCGGTGCCACAGCCGGACTTCCAGCAGGTGGTAAGTGCTCGCTATCAGCGTAGAGACATTCTGCGCGGGGGTGTCGGACTGGCCCTCTGCACCATGTTCGGTGGTCTGTGGCCGCCGCGAACAGCGCAGGCGTCTGCGGCCGCCGGGCCCCGGCCGGCCTCTTCCCGCCTGGGGTTTTCAGCGGTGGCCGCGGGCAGCGCGGACACGGTGGTGGTGCCGCCCGGGTACCGGGTGCAGGTGCTGTTGCCCTGGGGAGAGCCCCTGTGTGGTGAGTACCCTGCTTTCTCTGTGGGCAACGGCGCTGCGGATCAGGCCCAGCAGATGGGTTCACACCACGATGGCATGCATTTCTTTCCCCTGGCGGGCAGTTCAGCAGAGGGCCTGCTGGTGATGAATCATGAGTATGCAGAACCGCGCTTCATGCATGCCGCAGCGGCAGGGCTGGCGCTGGGTGCGGTGGATGTTCCATTGCGTACAGATGGTAGCCGCGACCCGGAGCAAGTGCTCAAGGAGATCTATGCCCACGGGGTGAGCGTGGCGCACATTCGGCGCGATGCACACGGTGTGTGGCAGCTGGTGCGCGATACCCGCAACCGGCGGATCACCGCCGCGACCCCCATGGCTATCAGCGGGCCGCTGCGCGGAGACCCTCGCCTGCGTACGGCGTGGAGCCCGGATGGTACGCAGGCGCGCGGTACACTCAACAACTGTGCCCACGGTGTCACTCCCTGGGGCACCTACCTGGCCTGCGAAGAAAACTGGCGCTATTACTTCGTGCGCGATGCGGGCCCCGCACCGGTCTCCTTGACCCGCTACGGCGTGGAGCCACTCAGTGCCTGGCGTTGGCATTTGGCCGCCGGCAATGCGGCCGACGACCCCGGCCAGTTCGCGCGATTTGATGCCAGTCGGCGCGCGGAGTCTGCCGAGGGGGACTTCCGCAATGAGCCACACGCCTTTGGCTGGGTGGTGGAAATCGACCCCTTCGATCCACAGAGCGTACCGGTGAAGCGCACCCACCTCGGGCGGTTTGCGCATGAAGGGGTCGTCTTTGCGCCCGCAGTGGAAGGCCGCCCCCTGACCCTATACTCAGGCGATGATGCCCGGTTCGAGTATATCTACAAGTTCGTGTCCAGCCGCCCCTACCAGGCCGCCTCAGGCGATGGATCACTTCTCGACGAGGGGACACTGTATGCGGCACGCTTCTCCAGCGATGGCAGTGGAGAGTGGCTTGCGCTGGTGCCGGGCAAGAACGGGCTGACGCCGGCCACTGGCTTCGCCACGTTGGCCGATATTCTGCTTAACACGCGCGGCGCCGCAGACGTGGCGGGCGCCACCCCGATGGATCGCCCCGAATGGGGGGCACTGGATCCGGCTACGGGGCAGGTCTATTTCAGTTTGACCAAAAATGAACGGCGCACGCGTGAGCAGGCGAGTGGGGCGAACCCCCGCGCTGGCAATGCCCATGGGCAGATTGTGCGTTGGCGTGAGGCCGAGGGTGACCACACGGCGACAACCTTCACGTGGGAGCTGTTTTTGCTGGCAGGTTCGGCGGGGCAGGGCCGCGACCTGCAAGGGCAGCCATTTGCGCAGGAGAGCAGCCTCTCCAACCCGGATGGGCTCTGGTTCGACGCCGACAGGCGCCTCTGGATACAGACCGATATCTCGGACGAGAAGCTCAACACAACGGGTTGGTCTGTCTTTGGCAACAATGCCCTGCTGGCAGCGGACCCGGATACCGGCGAAGTCAGACGCTTTATGGTCGGGCCTCGCGGCGCCGAGATCACCGGCTGCGTTGGCACACCGGATGGGGCTACGCTGTTTGTGAATGTTCAGCATCCCGGGGCGTCTACCAGCGCAAAGGACTTTGCCCGCGGTCGCCTGCAGAGTTATTGGCCCGACGGCGGCCCCGCGATGCCGCGCTCGGCCACGCTGGTGATCACCCGGGAAGACGGAGGCGTGGTGGGTGCCTGAGAGGGTGTTGTGCCTGCGGGCCAGCGGCGTGCTTTCCGCCCGGCCTCAGGGCAGGCGCTCAATCAACAGGGCGCTGCCCGTACCGGCCGCCCCGGCCGCTGACACCACGCCCCACTGCAGGTCGCGCCGCTCCAGCTCATCCAGCAGGGTGCCTGCCATGATGGCGCCCGTGGCACCCATCGGGTGGCCCAGGGCAATCACGCCGCCGTTGACGTTCAGTTTGTCATCGGCAATCCCCAGCTCGCGCATCGCAACCACGCTGACTGCAGCAAACGCCTCGTGAATCTCGAACAGGTCGATATCCGCCGCACTCAGGCCCTGCTGGGCGAGCAGCGATCGCGTGGCCTCTACACAGCCGCTGAGTACCTGTAAGGGGTCGGCATTGACGGTGACCGAGGCGACGATGCGCGCCCGCGGCCGGCGGCCGTTGCGTTGCCCCCAGGTTTCGTCGGCAATCAGTACCAGTGCCGCGCCGTCGGCCATGGCAGGTGAATTGCCGGCGGTGTGGATATGCTCAACCGCGCTCAGCTGCGTGTGCCCGGCCAGCTGGAAAGCATCCACGCCGGCGGCGCCGGCCTTGGCGAAGACGGCGGGCATCTCTGCCAGCTGCTCCGCCGTGGTGGAGGCCCGGATGCATTCGTCGGCGCTCACTACGCTGCCATCTTCCAATGTGATGGGCACCACGGAGGTGAACCACCCCTGCTCGCGGGCGCGGGCGGCCCGCTGCTGGCTGGCAAGGGCTACAGCGTCGGCGTCGGCGCGGCTGACACCGTGCAGTGTGGCAATGAGGTCCGCTCCGTTACCCATCATCAACATGCGGCACTGGGCGGCGAACTGCGGATCGGTGAACACACGGGCCTGGTCCGAGAGCATGGGCACACGCGACATCATTTCCACACCGCCGGCAACCGTGACGTCGGCCTGCCCGGCGGCCACCTTGAGGGCGGCCAGGGCCATGGCATCAACGCCGGAGGAGCAGTAGCGGCTCACTGTAAGACCGGGAACCGAGCCGGGCCAGCCTGCATACAGCGTGGAGTTCTTGGCGATATTGCCTGCCTGCTCGCCGGCCTGGGTGACGCAGCCCAGAATGACATCGGCAACCTCGCCCGGCGCCAGCCCGGTACGGGACACCAGCGCGGTGTAAAGCTGCTTGAGCAGCGCCTGGGGGGTGAGTGAGTTCAGGCTGGCGCCCTCTTTGGCGCGGCCGCGTGGGCTGCGCAGGGCGTCGTAGATCAGCGCGTCCTTCATGCTCCTACTCCAATAATCAGGCTGACACAGGTGGTGGCGCTGCCACCGAGATTGAACGTGGCCATGTTCTCGGCTTGCGGCAGTTGGTAGTCACCGGCTCTCCCGCTCACCTGCAGGGCGCAGTCCAGCGCCATGCGTACACCGGTTGCGCCCACCGGATGGCCGAGGCCGATCAGGCCGCCACTGGGGTTGATGGGAAAGCTCCCGTCGCGGGTGATGCGGCCGTCCTCCACCGCCTTCCAGCTTTCCCCCGGGGCGGTGAGCCCGCTGTGGTCTATCGCCATGTATTCGGTGACCGAGAAGCAGTCGTGGGTCTCCAGGGCATCGAGGTCGGTGATCTGTGCAAAACCGCCGCGGCGCAGTGCATCTTCCATCATGGTCTGTACATGGGGGAACAGCAGCGGCATGCCGGCGCTGAGTTGCAGCTTGCGCTCCAGCAGGATCGGTGCGGAGCGGTGTCCCCAGCCCTTGATGCGCGGAATGTCGGCCAGCTTCAGGCCCCGTTTGGCGGCGTGTTCGCGCGCGGCGCGCTCACTCGCGAGCATGACGCAGGCGGCACCGTCGGTGATCTGCCCGCAATCCATCTTGCGCACACGGCCTTCGATAACCGGGTTGAGTTCGTCGTCATCGCTAAAGCAGCCCGGCGGGAACTGCCATGCGCGGGTCTGGGCATTGGGGTTGGATTTGGCGTTGCCGAAGTTGATCTCTGCGATGCGTGCCAGGTGCTCGCCGCGAATGCCGTGGCGCTGCTGGTATTCCCGGGTGATGCGATCAAACATGTGCGGCCAGGGGTAGTCGCAGTCCGTGGCCTCGTGCCCCTGCCAGGCGGCCGCCCCCAGATACTCAGCGCCGGTCTTGCCGTTCACATTGCGCATGAATTCCAGGCCCAGCACACAGGCGATGTCGTAGTGTCCGGCCTCGATATCGCGCATGGCACTGAGCATGGCGATGGAACCCGAAGCGCAGGCCGCCTCGTGGCGCGAGGTGGGGATGGCCGCCAGTTCCGGGTACAGCTGGCCGAAAAAGCCGTTGATCAGGCCCTGGCCGGTGAACAGCTCACCGACGAAATTACCCACATGGCCCACCTCGATCTGCGCGGGCTCGATGCCGGCGTCCGCGATGGCGCCGTCCAGCGCTTCGGCGAACATGTCGTAAATCTCCAGGCCTTCTCGGGCCCAGTTGCGGCTGAAGTCGGTTTGTGCACCGCCCAGGATATACACGTGGTTCATGCTTGGGTTCCTCGTTGTGCCACCAGTGCCTGCAATTCACCGCGCACCACCTTGCCGACCGGATTGCGGGGCAGTGCATCGAATATCTCCAGCCGCTCTGGCAGCTTGAATTTCGCCACGCCTTTCTCCAGCAGCCAGCTGCACAGTGTTGCCAGTTCCGGCGGGTCGCTGCCCTCCAGTGGCACGATGCAGGCGCAGATTTTTTCTTCCAGGTCCGCGTCTGGATAACCGCAGACCGCGGCCTCGGCGAGCCCGGGAAAACCCTCCAGCAAGGTATCCAGTTCTGCGGGAGAAATCTTCATGCCGCCGCGGTTGATGATGTCTTTGCAGCGGCCGACGATGCGGTAGTAATTGGGGGGCTCGCCGGCAATTTCCACCAGGTCACCGGTGCGAAACAGGCCATCCTCGGTGAACACGCCCTCGCCGCTGTGCCCCAGGTAGCCGTCAAACACGGCGGGGCCGCCGATACACAGCTCTCCCGGCACACCCGGTTCGGTAATTTCCGCACCGGACGCCGGGTCGATCACGCGGGTGGTGATGGACTCGTGGGAATGGCCCTGCCAGGGCATATTGCGAGCACCGAAGCGCGGGAACAGGCTGGCCCGGTACTCGGGGGTCGCCGCCACTTCCGGTGTGGAGAACAGGCTGATCCCCTCATTGGAGCCATAGAAGTTGATGATCTGTTTGCCGTACTCCCCCTCGATGACCTGGATCATGGCCGGAGAGAGTGGCACCGAGCCCGAGCCGAAGGCGCGGATCGCACTGAAATCGCACTGCTGCCACAGTGCCGGTTGCTGCGCGAGACGGTTGAGCAGGGCGGGTGGCGCAATGGTGAAATTGACCCGTTCCTCCTGGATCTGGCGCAGGAACATGGGTGGATCCATGGGCTGGTGCAGCACCAGCGGGCAGGCGTTGATGATGGCGGGGAACAGGAACCCGCCCAGCGCCGCCATATTGACCAGCGGAAAAGGCACCAGCAGTGTTTCGCCCTGCTGGTAGTCCCCCGCCGCCATGGTGTTGCGCGCCATCGCCCGCCACATGTTGTGGGAGCGCGGCACGCCCTTCGGTGTCCCGGTGGTACCCGAGGTCCAGACCACGGTGAGGATATCATTGGCGTCTGCCGGGTGCTGTTTGCGGTGTGCGCGCAACGCGGCGAGGTCCCCGTCGGCCATTGGCCGATCGAGGTCGAGTTCGGCACCGAAACGCCAGATGGGTTGCTCCGGTAGCGCGGCCCGTGCGCGTGCCGCGAGGTCCTGATCGCGGAACTGCCCGAGTGTGATGACGGCCGCGGGTTGCAGGCTGTGGGCAAAGCCTGTCAGCTCGTGACCGCCGTACTGTATGGGCAGCGGTGAGACCACCACCCCCAACTTGCTGGCCGCGTAGTAGGTGATGACCAGCTCGGCAATGTTCGGCAGCTGCACCAGGATGCGGTCGTCATGGTGCAGTCCCAGGGCGAGCAGCTGCGCTGCCAGTCGGTCGCTGAGTGCCTCCAGTTCGGCAAAGCTGATGCGTCTGGCCGGCAGCCCGGTCAGCTCGGTTTTGTTGGGCTGGTCAATCAGGGCTGTGCGTTCCGGCACCTGCGTCGCCTGTGCGGCGAGGATGTCGTGCAGGGTCTCGTCGCCCCAGTAACCGGCCTCGGTCAGTGTCCGGATGCGTGATTGTGGACTGGTTTGCATGTGTTATCCCTCGCAGGCCGCGCGGTATTCCCGGTCCAGCCGGTTGACCAGATCGGCAATCGGCAGAATATCACGGATGGCCCCCACTCCCTGGCCCGCCGACCAGACGTCCCGCCAGCGCTTGGCATCGCTGGTGGAGGCGGCGATATCGATGGTTGCGCCGTCCGGCATGTTTGCGGGGTCGTAGCCCGCGGCGACCAGACTGGCGCGCAGCCAGTTCGCCTTCACCCCCGTCAGGGCATCGGAACAGACGATATCGGCACCCGTGGCGTCCACCACCATCTGCTTGTAGGCGGGATCCGCCATGCTCTCCTGGGTAGCAATAAACCGCGTGCCCATGTAGGCGTAGTTGGCGCCCAGCACCTGCGCGGCGCGCACACCGCGTCCGCTGGAGATGCCGCCACCGAGCACGATATCCCCGTCCCAGAACTGACGTACCTCCTCGACAAAGGCGAAGCCCGCCTGCTGTCCCGTGTGGCCGCCTGCGCCGGCGGCCACCAGTACCAGACCATCGACGCCGGCTTCTACTGCCTTGGCGGCGAAGCGGGTGTCGATCACATCCGCGAAGATCTTGCCGCCGTAACTGTGGACTTCTTCGATCGCTTCCTTCGGGCTGCCCAGCGCCGAGATCACCAGCGGCGCGCGGTATTTCACTGCCAACGCCAGGTCGTCGAAGCGCCGGGTGTTGGAGCGATGCATCATCAGGTTGATGGCCCAGGGGCCGTCATCCTCACCGCCGGTGGCCGCCGTGATGTCCTGCAGCCAGCGCTCCAACTCTTCCGTGCTGCGGGCGTTCACCGAGGGAAAGCTGCCGACGATACCGGCGCGGCAGCTGGCAATGACCATTTCCGGGCCGGATTGCAGGAACATGGGCGCCTGGAAGACTGGGATTCTGAGCTGATCGAGAGCGCGGGACATAGAGCGTATCCGAGGTTACTTGTATTAAAAGACCACCATGGTAGTCATGAATCTGCCGGGGGACAAGACATGCGGATCCCCGACATGCGGGTATCCAGCGCGCGGTCTCCGCGTGCTGCAACAGCCCCTCATGGGGCCCGTTTGGGCGGCCAGGGAACCAGCCCGCTGGTGCGGGCCATGTACTCCGCGTAGCCGGGCTTCTCCCGCGCCAGTTTCTTGTCCAGGGTTTTCTGCCCAGTCACGTTGACCACCAGATAGCTGTAGGCCAGCGGGCCGATAACGGTGAGCCAACCCAGCGGCGCTTCACAGGCCACCAGCCAGATGCCCCACCAGACACAGAGTTCGCCGAAATAATTGGGGTGCCTGGAGTAGCGCCACAAACCCGTACAGAGAACGGTGCCGCGGTTTTCCGCTTGCGCGCGAAAGTGCCTCAACTGGGCGTCGGCCACGGTCTCGGTGACCAGCCCCACCAGCCAGACGACGCTGCCCAGCACTGCGAGCCAGCCTGCGGCACCGCCGCTGTGCATGCCCACCTGCACCGGGAGCGAGGCGAGCCAGAGCACAACGGCTTGCAGCAGGAACACCTGGCGCAGGCTGAGCCAGAGAAAGGCGCGCTCGTTGTTTACCCAACTGCGCAGTTTGGTATAGCGCGGGTCTTCACCGTGACCCCAGTTGCGCCCGATCAGGTAGGCGGTGATGCGCAGTGCCCAGACCGAGACCATGGCCAGCAACAGCCACTGCAGGGTGTTTTGTTCGGCTGCCAGGGTGAAGGCGGTCAGCGTGATGGCAACCATGATCAGGGCGAAGAACATGTCGATAATGCTGACGTCCCGCAGGGGGATGCTGGCCAACCAGAGCGCCAGTGCGCAGATCAGGGCGACCGCGGCCGTAGCACCGAACAGAGCGAGCAGGTCTATCATGGGGGCAGTTCTCCGGCAAAATCGAGAAACAGGGCGACGGCCGAGGTGTAGTCGCGTGTGGGCGTTGAATCGCCGAGCCTGCGCCAGGCAGTGTCCATGGCGCCCGCGACGTGGCTCAGGTCTACGGGGTCGCTGAGCAGGTTGCGTGCCCGCGCCACGCGGTCACCACCGGCGATCACAACCTCGCCATTGAGTGTACAGTCATCGCTTGCCAGCCAGGCCACCACCGGCGCCACAGCTTCCGGGGGCAATCGACGGGCCATGTCTGCAGGCAGGCTGCTGCGGGTCATGGCGGTGTGTGCGAAGGGTGCGATGGTGTTGACACGTACCCCGTGCGCAGCCCCTTCCAGTGCCAGCGCGCGGCACAGGCCAATCACCCCCGCCTTGGAGGCGGAGTACGCGGGCAGGCCGTGCTCACCGTGCAGCCCAGCGGCGGAGCTGCTGACCACAATGGCGCCGCCCCGTTGCTGATACAGATGGCGGAAGGTCGGATGCAGCAGCGAGGCGGTGCCCATCAGGTTGATATCGATGATGCGGCGGAACTCGTCCAGGCTTTGCTTGTGAAAGGAGGACGCCTCGGACACGCCGGCGTTGGCGATGACAATGTCCAGTCGTCCGTAGTGTTGCAGGGCCGTGGCCAGCAGATGTTCGCCACAGCGCGGGTCTGCTGCGTCACTGTAATCGGCGACGGCGCTGCCGCCCCGGGCGGAGATCTCGCGCACTACGGCATCGGCGCTGTGCTCCGTGTCGCCGCGGTGACGCCGGTTGTTGACGACAACCCGCGCACCCCTCTGTGCCAGATCCAGCGCATAGGCGCGTCCCAGGCCCTTGCCGGCACCGGTTACGATGGCCACCTTGCCAGCCAGTGTCGCTTGCCCACCGGGCACTGCGTCAGATGTCATAGTCATGTTACTTTTATAAATAGACCTTTAGTCTAGCCAAGCGACGGGGGTGCTGCAAGGGCGCAGGAATTTAAACTTGCATAAAAATACTTCATACCTATAATCAAACGAAATCCACGCGCAGCGGGGGGTGTCCCGCCTGCCAGTCGTCAGGGGGAACCCTATGCAAAGTCTCAGTCAATTCACCGAGTATCCGTCAGTAGAACAGTGTATCGGGGGCGTCACCCAGTTTGCGGATGCGCCGGCCTGGATTTACGGACTCGACAACCCCTACCTGCACGGCGTGTACGCACCGACCACCGATGAGCTTGATGTCTCGGGCCTGGCGGTGGAAGGCGAATTGCCGGCAGACCTGGAGGGGGCGTATTTCCGCAATGGTCCGAACCCGGTATTCGAGCCGAAGAACCGCTATCACCCCTTTGACGGGGACGGCATGGTCCACGGGGTGTACTTCCGCGACGGGCAGGCCGCCTATCGCAACCGCTACGTGGATACCCTCGCCCTGCAGGGGGAACGCGCCGATGGCCACTCCCTATCCCCCGGCGTGATGGGGCCCTTCGACTACTCGCTGTCGCCCTTCGGTATCAAGGACACCTCGAACACCGATATCTTCATCTACAACGGCGACCTGATGAGCCTCTGGTACAACGCCGGGCATCCCTACCGCCTGGATGCACACACCCTCGGTACCAAGGGCTACTACGATCTCGAGGGCCGCGCGCAGCGCCGCATGTCGGCGCATTCGAAAGTGGACCTGGCAACCGGTGAACTGCTGTTCTTCGACTACGGCGACCAGCCACCCTATATGACCTATGGGGTGGCAGACCCCAGCGGCAAGCTGCTGCACGAGGTAGCGATTGACCTGCCGGGCCCGCGCCTGCCCCACGACATCGGTTTCACCACGCACTACACGATCCTGCACGACCTGCCGTTCTTCCACGATATGAACGTGCTGCGCCGGCACGGCTACCGTGTGCTCACCTTCCATCGCGACATCCCCACGCGTTTCGGATTGATTCCGCGCTACGGTGCCGGCCATGAGGTGCGCTGGTTCGAGTGTGAGCCCTGCTACATCCTGCACACCAGCAATGCCTGGGAAGCGGGTGACTGGGTGATCATGGATGGCTGTCGCTCTACCAACCCGATGCCCGAAACCAAGCCCGGTGAAGGCGAGCTGGCATCAATGCTCGCCTACATGCGGCTGGAGGCCAACAACTATCGCTGGCGTTTCAATCTGCGCACGGGCGAAGTGCGGGAAGGGCCCATCGATGATCTCAACACCGAGTTCAACAAGACCAATCCGCTCTACCACGGTCGCGAGAGCCGCTTCGCCTACCACCAGCATATTCCGCTGCACCACGAGGGCGGTCTCACCCTGCGCTTTACCGGCCTGGTCAAATATGACAACGACACCGGCAAGCGCTGGCAGTGGAACTACGGCCAGGGCGTGTTTGGCAGCGAGGCGGTGTTTGCGCCGCGCCGCGGCGCCACCGCAGGCACGGCGGAGGACGATGGCTACGTCATTACCCTGGTCACCGACAGCACCACCTGGCAATCCGACTGCCTGGTGTTCGATGCGCGTGACATCGAGCCCGGCCCCATTGCCCGTGTGCGCATGCCGCATCGGGTGCCTTATGGTTTCCACGCCACCTGGGCGCGGGGTGAAGACATGTGGCCGGCGTGACGGGCTCGCCCGCCGCCGGGATCTTGTATTCCGGCAGCGTTGAGATACATTAAGTTCGGTAATGCAAATAACAAGGCGGTCCGCCCCGCCCCATAACCATAACAGCGTAAGAGGCTCCCATGACCCACTCCAGACTCCGCATTGCAATTCACACACTGGCTGCCGTGCCCTTTGCCCTGCCGCTGCTGGCGCAGGCACAACAACAGCTCGAAGAGGTGCTGGTAACCGCCGAGAAGCGGGAACAGAGTATCCAGGATGTGCCGCTGTCCGTGGCGGCGCTGGCGGGTAACGATATTGAGGTCGGCAAAATCAGCGGCCTCAACGATATCGCGTTCCGCACGCCGGGGCTGACCTACAACCAGTTCAGCATCGGTGAGCCGCGCATCTACATCCGCGGTATCGGCAACAGCTCGGACTCCGCAGGCAGTGACCCGGCGGTAGGGGTGTTTCTGGATGAGGTCTATATCGGTCGCACCGGCGGTGTCGGCTTTGATCTGTTCGACCTCGAACGCATAGAGATCCTGCGCGGTCCGCAGGGCACCCTGTACGGCAAGAACACCAACGGCGGTGCCATCAATATCGTGACCTCGCGGCCCAGTCAGGAGACCGAGGTTCGCGTGCGCGTCTCTACCGGTACCGACCAGCTGCGCCATTTCCAGGGTCTTGCCAGTGGCGGCCTGACGGACAGCGTGGCCGGCAAGATCGTGTACTCCTACCGCGACCGTGACGGCTACGGGCGCAACGTGATCACCCCGGGTGAGATCGCGACACTCGGCAATCTGTCCCAGAGCCCGATTATCGGCCCCAGCATCGGTGCCGATGACGCGGGCGAGCGCCGCGATGACGCGCGCTCGGTCAACGTGCGCGGCCAGTTGATGTTCGACCTGACGGAGCGGGTGGACCTGCTGCTGAGCGCGGATTACGCCCGCGACGAAACCGCGGGTCCCTGCCGCCACATCCAGAATATCGACAATGCTATTGCCGGTCTGGGCCCCTTCTGGGAGCTCAACATGTCGGAAGACTACATGGCCGATGAGCGGCATTGTGCGAGTCAGTTCGACACCTCGCAAAAACGTGAAGTGAACGGGGTCATGGCGCGCCTCGAGGCCGACCTCGACTGGGCCAGCCTCACCTCCATCACCGCCTGGCGCTCCAGTGAGTACAACTGGGTGGATGACCTCACCAGCCTGCCGCTGAACAATCTGGCGGCACCGTCGCCTCCCGGTGTGCCGCTGCCGCCCGGTTTCTTTACCACGCCGGGCAACGTGATCAACGGGGCCGAGGAGGACGCCTCACAGTTTTCCCAGGAGTTTCGCCTCGCCGGTAACACCGACCGGGTGAGCTGGCTGGCGGGCGTGTTCTTCATGGAGGAGGATGTGGAACGGGGCGAGGAGTTCTACACCCAGTACAGCACGCCCCTGCAGGGACTCGGCCTGGCCGGAATCGGCGATGTGCTGTTCACGCAGGATAACACCACGACCAGCTACGCGGTCTACGGCCAGGCCGACTGGGCCTTCACCGACCAGCTGACCCTGACCTACGGTGTGCGCTGGGCAGAGGACGAGAAAGAAATCACCCAGAACTCCATCGACCTGCTGGGCACCACCCCGTCGGGGGTGCCCCTGATATTGCCGTCCTTCCCGGCGCCGGTGTCAGCGGAAGACTCCTGGTCGGAGGTGACCCACAAGCTGTCACTGGCGTACCGTCCCACCGACGACCTGATGCTCTATGCGACGTACTCCGAGGGCTTCAAGAGCGGAGCTTTCCAGTCCCAGACCAACCTGCCGAGCGTCGCTACCGAAGCGGTTGATCCCGAAGTGGTGCAGAACGTGGAAGTGGGCATGAAGTCCTCGTGGTGGGACCGGCGCCTGCAGTTCAACCTGTCCTACTATGATATGGACTACGAAGACCTGCAGGTCTTTGAGCTGAACAGCCGCTTCCTGCTGGTGCTGCTGAATGCACAGGCGGAGTCCAAGGGGGTCGAGGCATCGATTGACCTGGTGCCGATCGAGAACCTGACACTGAACGCCAGTTACAACTGGAGTGACGCGACGTTCAAGGAGTTCACCAACTCCAACGGACTCGATCTGGCCGGCCGCGACCTGCCTTTCGCGCCGGATGCCGCCCTCACGACCACGGCCAATTATCGTGTGAACCTCTCCGGTGGGTCGGCGCTGGACTTCGGTGTCAGCTACAGCTGGAAAGACGATTACTTTACCGGTCCGCAGAATCGCCCGGTGGAGCGCCAGGCCGCGATTGAACTGCTCGATGCCAGTGTCAGCTGGACCAGCGCCGATGGCTCCCTGGCCATTGATGTGTGGGGCAAGAACCTGAACGACGAATTGCAGGTGAGCAGCCGCATCGTCGACCCCACCGGCGTGACGTCAGAGTATTACATGCCGCCGCGCACGGCGGGTGTCACGCTGACCAAGAGCTTCTGACCGCGGCGCGGCCGCGGCACTGCATTCCGCGGCCCGCCCGACGCATGCACGGTCAGTCCTTGTTGTTGACGCGAGTAGAGGCTCGCGTCGCTTTCACCTATGATGCCCTCATGAAGCCGCCGCCTGTTACCGCCCAAACCACTCGTGTCCTTGTATGGACAAATTAAGAACCCGAGCCAGCTCAATCAATCGGGCCCTCGACCAGATCGGGGACAAGTGGTGCCTGCTGATCATTCAGGAGGTCTTCTGGGGTATAAACACCTTCAGTGGGATGCTGGAAGCGACGGGGGTTTCCCGTGGTGTGTTGTCCAATCGTCTGAAGTGGCTGCAGGCGCAGGATTGCCTGCGCAAGCGGGTCGCCAGCGGCGGTTCCCGTCACCCCGTTTACCACCTCACGCGCAAGTCCGTCGACATGTATCAGATGTCGCTGATGGCGGTGGCGTGGGAGGAGCGGTATTTTCCCCCGCCGGAGGCGGGTCGGGTGCATCTGCGTCACCGCACCTGCGGCAATGCCGTACAGCCGCGCCTGCGCTGCAGCACCTGTCGGAAGGACGTACACGGCCGTGATGTCACCTACCACCCGGGTCCCGGTGCCACGCGCGATGTGCGTGACAAGAAAGTACGCCGGCGCTCTTCCCTGTCGGCGAGCGATGTCCCCGGCGAACACAGCGTGTACCGCAACCTGATCGACCTGGTCGGTGACCGCTGGACGGCGAATGTCATTGCCCTCGCTTTCCATGGCTTGCAGCGTTTCGATGAATTCCACCAGGAATTGCCGGTGGCGACCAACATTCTGTCCGACCGCATGCGCTTTCTTGTGCAGCGGGGCGTATTTGTCACGCGACCCTACCAGCAGCGGCCCCTGCGCCACGGCTACGAGCTCACCGCCATGGGGTGGGACCTGTTTCCCTATTTCCTGACCTTGCTGCAGTGGGGAGACCGCTGGTGTGACCCGAACGGGGCGGGGCGGCCTATGTGTCTCACGCATACGCTCTGTGGCGAGAATCTGCGCGGTGAGGTGGTCTGCAACCACTGCGGAGAAGAACTGAGTGCGCACCATGTGGATTTCACCATAGGGCCAGGGGAGCCAGCCTAGGCATTTGCTTGCATAAACAGACCTCGTTGTGGCAGTGTGCCCGGTTCATACTGTCACTGCCTAGGGAGAGCCCGATGAGTGCCCTGTTCGCCAAACACCAGGATCTGCTGACCAAGGCGCTGGATGCCTGCGCCCACCGCTATGCCTGGAGTGGCTGGCCGGAAAATCCCAGCAGCAAGATCCACGGAGAGGAAAAGCCTGCCGCCGGCCAGGCGCGTTTCGAGGCCCTGCTGGGCCAGGATTTCCCCCTGTCACAGCCGGCTGAGGCGGGCCGGGTGGGCGAGGAAGTGTCTCCCTATACCGGCGAGCCGCTGGGCGTGCGTTATCCCAGAGTGGACCCTGCCGCGCTGTTTCCCGCGATCAACGCCGCGCGCCCCGCCTGGGCGGCAGCGACGCCTGAGGCGCGTGTGGGCGTGTGCCTGGAAATTTTGCAGCGCTGCGGCGAACAGCTGTTTGAGAATGCGCATGCCACCATGCACACCTCAGGTCAGTCCTATGTCATGGCGTTTGCTGGCAGCGGCGCCAACGCGCTGGACCGAGGTCTGGAGGCTTTGGCTTACGCTCACAAAGCCATGCGGGATGTGCCGGCCACTGCCCACTGGGAGCGACAGTTTGGGCGTGACGGTGTCGCCAGCCTCAGTAAACGCTACCGCCTGGTGCCCCGCGGTGTGGGTGTGGTGATCTGTTGCGCCACGTTTCCGCTGTGGAATACCTACCCGGCCCTGTGCGCGTCCCTGGCCACGGGCAACCCGGTGGTGCTGAAGCCTCACCCGGCGGCAACGCTGCCGGTCGCCATGGTGGCACGTGTCTGCCGCGAGGTGCTGGCAGAGGCGGGTTTCGATCCCAATCTGGTGACGCTGGCGGCGGATACACGCGCCGAACCCGCCACCCTGCCGCTGATCCAGCATCCGGACACCGCCATCATCGACTTCACCGGCAGTCCGCGTTTCGGCAGCTGGCTGGAGCAGAACTGCCCGGGGAAGCAGGTATACACGGAAACCGCGGGCTGCAATTCGGTGGTGCTGGAGTCTACCGATGACCTGGCGGCAACGGCGCGGGCCATCGCCCACTCCCTCTGCCAGGCCTCGGCCCAGATGTGCACCAGCGTGCAGAATATTCATATACCGGCCACGGGGGTGCGCGTGGCCGGTCACCGCATACCACACGCCGAGGCTGCCGCTGCAATCTGTGATGCGGTGGACGGCTGGTTGGCCGACCCGCGCGCTGCAGCGACGCTCTGTGGCACGTTGTTTGACCCGGCGGTGCAAGCCAATGTCGATCGCTATCGCGGGCTGGCCAAAGCGCAGCAGCGCATTCTGCGCGACTCGGCGCCCTATGCAAATCCGGGGTACCCGGCCGCACGTACGGCGACGCCGCTGGTGATTGCTGCCACCGAGGCGGATCGTGACTGGTATCGGGAAGAGGTGTTCGGGCCGGTGTCGTTCATCATTGCCAATGCCGATGCGCACGCCTGCCTGCAGGATGCCACCGGCAATGCCCGCGACTGTGGTGCGATCACCTCCCACGTGTACTCGACGGACCCGGCATTCCTCGACGAGGCGGTGGACGCCTATCACGCCGCGGGCGCCTCCGTGGCCTGCAACCTCACCGGCATGCCGATCAATTTTGCCGCCGCCTACTCAGACTTTCATGTCACCGGCCTGAACCCGGCAGGCAACGCCTGCCTCGCGGATCTGGCGTTTGTCAGCAACCGCTTCCGTATTGTGCAGAGTAAATTCATGGGTGTGGCACCGGCGTCTGCCTGATTGTCGCGTCAACGAGGTTCGGATAATGAATACTGAAGAACTGCGGAAGATCGCCTATCAGCACGTGGCGGCGGAAGAGGTGCGGGATTACGCGGCCACATTGGCGACGCTGGAGGCCGATCCAGTCTATGAGCTTTTTCCAGTGGGACTGCGCATGCGCGGCATGGCTGCGGCCGAGCGCTACTATCGGCATTTCTTCGATAACGTTGCGCCCTGTTTTGACCAGGACAGCATGGTTCTGCACGGCGAGTGGCCCGGTGCAACCGGTGTGGCCATTGAGTACACCGTACGCTACCGCTTCCCCGACGGGCGAGAGAAACCCTTTCGCATTCTCGGCATCCTCACGTATGGCAGCTACGCGCTCACTGGCGAGCGGGTGTATGCGGACGAAGAGCTGCTGCGCATCATGTTTGCCCCGATCTGGGATGAGATGGAACCTATCAGCGAAGGCTGACGCCGCCGTGGTGTCAGACCGGACCTGTTGCCTGCCTGAACGCCAGTGCCTCGGTGACGTGCTGCAGGTCGATACAGTCGGCACCCTCCATATCCGCCAGTGTCTGCGCCACGCGCAGGCTGCGGTGCAGGCCTCGCCCCGAAAGCTGCAGCGCATCGGCCGCTTGCTCGAGCTGTTGGCGTGCTGCGGGCCGCATCACGCACTGTGTGGCCAGGGCCTGTGCCGACAGCGCGGCGTTGTTGCACCCCTGACGTGCCTGCTGCCGTTGTCGGGCCGCCAGCACACGTTCCCGCACGGCGGCTGACGATTCCCCTTTCGCTTGTGTTTCCAGCAGTAGGCGCGCCGGCAGTCGTTGCATGCTGACATGCAGATCGATACGGTCGAGCAGTGGACCTGACAGTCGGTGCCGGTAGCGCTGGATGTGCTCGCTGGTGCAGCGGCAGCTGTGCTCGGGGTCGCCATAGTAGCCGCAGGGGCAGGGGTTCATTGCCCCGATCAGTTGAAACCGGGCGGGATAGGTGAATTTGTGTGCAGCGCGGGACAGCGTGACGGCGCCGGCCTCCAGGGGCTCGCGCAGCATTTCCAGCGCCTGACGGCTGAATTCCGGCAGTTCGTCGAGAAACAGAACACCGCCATGGGCAAGGCTGGCCTCGCCCGGCCGTGGCCGCGCGCCGCCGCCAATGAGTGCCGCGGCGCTGGCACTGTGGTGCGGGTGGCGAAAGGGCCGCCGCCAGAGGTGCTCCAAGCTGGTGCTGTCGTGAAAGCTGTGCAGGGCCGCGCAGGTTAGGGCCTCCTGCGTGTCCGGCGGAGGCAGGAGGCCGGGTAAACGGCTCGCCAGCAGCGTTTTTCCCGTACCAGGTGGCCCCACCAGGAGCAGGTTGTGATTGCCAGAGGCGGCAATTTCGAGCGCGCGCCGCGCCAGCGCCTGCCCGGCAACGTCCGCCAGGTCGGGGTAGGACATGGCGGGTTGCGGCTGTGGCTGGTGTTCCTGTACTGACAGTCTGTGGCGGCCGTTGAGGTGGGCACACAGTGTGAGCAGGTCCTCTGTGGCGATGATACGACTCCCGGGGACGGCGGCGGCCAGCGCAGCACTCGCCGCCGGGGTTACCAGGGCGCGACCTGCCGCGCTGCAGGCAAGCGCAGCGGGGATGATGCCCGGCACCGGGCGCACGGCACCGGTCAGGGCCAGCTCGCCAACAAATTCGTGGGCGGTCAGAGCAGCCGCTGGCAGCTGCCCGGAGGCGACAAGAATGCCCAGCGCGATGGGCAGGTCAAAGCGCCCACCCTCCTTGGGCAGGTCAGCCGGCGCAAGGTTCACGGTAATACGGCGATCCGGAAACTCGAAATGGGCTTGTTGCAGTGCACAGCGCACCCGGTCGCGGCTCTCCCGGACAGCGGTTTCCGGCAATCCGACAATCTGGAAAGCCGGCAGCCCGTTGCCCAGGTGGGTTTCCACCTGAACCAGGGGGGCTTCAATGCCTACTGCAGCGCGGCTGTAAACAACAGACAGTTCCATGGCTCATCCTTGAGCACAGAGCCTCTCCACTCAGTGGACAGGTCAGGTTTGAGGTTTCAGCGACTCGAACTCTCGCGTCAGGGCCTCCAGCTCAGCTTCCAGCTCGGCGACCCTGGCCCGGGTGCGGGCCAGTATTGCGGCCTGCGCGTCGAACTCCTCGCGGCTGACCACGTCCAGTTTGCCCAGTGCGGACTGCGCCAGGGCGCGCGCGCCCCTGTCGACTTCCGCGCGCAGGCCCGGGCTGCCGACCAGGGCCGACATCTGCTGCAGTACTTCACTGATCGGCGGTGGCTTCAGGGCCATAATGCGTGTTTCCTCTGCCAGACAGAACAGGCCGAAGTGTAGAGGAATTGCAAAACGGCGCACAGATCATCTTGGTGCACCAATAGAGTGCGGTGCTCACTAATGGTGCGTGTGGCTGCCGTTGACCCCTCGCAGAAATCGCGTGTAGTGAGCACTAAAATCTCTTAACTATTTGTAAATAATGATTTTTTCCTTGGTTGGCACAGCACCTGCAAAGCCCAGAGTGCAAACGCGAATTATGCAGAGCAAAAAAGTTCCGTGCCCGGCACACATTTTTTTGACTGCCAAACCAAGGAGAATGACACATGCTGCACAAAAAACTGCTTCCCGCTTCTATCGCCGCTGTCCTGTTCGCAGGCGCTGTTTCTGCCCAGGCAGAGATCAGCGGCAACGTGACCCTCGCCACGGATTACGTATTCCGCGGTATCTCGCAGACCGACGAGAAAGGTGCCATCCAGGGCGGCTTCGACTGGTCGGGTGATTCCGGTCTGTACGCCGGCATCTGGGCCTCCAACGTCGCCTTCGGTGGTGCTACTACCGAAATGGATTATTACTTCGGCTACGCCGGTGAAACCGACGGTGGCTTCGGCTACGACGTGGGCTTCTTCTACTTCGATTACGAGGGTGAGTCTTCCCTCGACTACATCGAATACGCGCTGGGCCTGAGCTACGCCGACTTCAGCGTTGGCTTTGTGTACTCAGACGAGTTTGGTGATGGCGGCCCCGAGTACATGTACTACTCCGCCGGCTACTCGCTGAGCCTGACCGACGTTCTCACCGTCGACTTCAACATCGGCTTCACCGATACCGATCAGGATGACTACTGGGAAGAAGGCGCCGACAGCTACACGGATTACGGCGTGACCTTCGGTTACAGCGCTATGGACCTGGACTTCGCGCTGGCCCTGATCGGAACGGATCTTGACGATGTGGACGCTGCGGATGATCGCATCGTGTTCTCCATCTCGAAGAGCCTCTAAGCGTTTCGGGACTGAAACCTACGGCGCCCCGCGGGGCGCCCTGCTGATACCTGGAGACTGACATGAAATTAATAACGGCTATCGTCAAGCCATTCAAACTGGACGACGTGCGCGAGGCACTTTCCGAGATCGGTGTGCAGGGCATCACCGTCACTGAGGTGAAAGGCTTCGGGCGCCAGAAGGGGCACACCGAGTTGTACCGGGGTGCGGAGTATGTCGTGGACTTCCTGCCCAAGGTGAAGATTGAAGTGGCTGTCGCCGAAGGGCTGGCGGACAAGACCATCGAAGCCATCACCCGGGCCGCCAACACCGGCAAGATCGGTGACGGCAAGGTGTTTGTGTCCACGCTGGAGCAGGTGATTCGTATTCGTACCGGCGAGACCGGCGAAGACGCCATCTAAATCCACCGAGACTAACTACGAGAGTGATTCCCATGGAAAACCAGATATTTGAATTACAGTACGCGATGGACACCTTTTATTTCCTGGTGTGCGGCGCCCTCGTGATGTGGATGGCGGCCGGCTTCGCGATGTTGGAGGCGGGCCTCGTGCGCGCCAAGAACACAACAGAAATCCTGACCAAGAACGTGGCCCTGTACGCCATCGCCTGCACTATGTACCTGATCTGCGGTTACCAGTTCATGTACGACGGCGGCTTCTTCCTGTCCGGTGTGACCACCGTGGCGCAGATGGATGATGCGGCGGTGGCAGCGGTGCTGGCGGACTCCGCGGAAGCCGGTTTCGGTGGCGACTCGGTGTACTCCGGCGCATCTGACTTCTTCTTCCAGGTGGTGTTTGTCGCCACGGCCATGTCGATTGTGTCCGGTGCAGTTGCCGAGCGCATGAAACTGTGGGCGTTCCTGGCCTTTGCCGTTGTCATGACCGGCTTCATCTACCCCATCGAGGGTGGCTGGACCTGGGGTGGCAAGGCAGTGCCGTTTATCGGTGAACTGTCCTACAGCGACTACGCAGGGTCTGGCATTGTGCACCTGGCGGGTGCGGCTGCGGCACTCGCAGGCGTGCTGCTGCTCGGTCCCCGTAAGGGCAAGTACGCAGCCGATGGTTCGGTCAAGGCTATCCCCGGCGCCAACATGCCGCTGGCGACCCTCGGCACCTTCATCCTGTGGATGGGCTGGTTCGGCTTCAACGGCGGCTCCACGCTCAAGCTGGGTGGCATTGCCGTGGCCAACGAAGTGGCCAACGTGTTCCTGAACACCAACGCTGCGGCTGCCGGTGGTCTGATTGCGGCTCTGCTGCTGTCACGCCTGATCTTCGGTAAAGCCGACCTGACCATGGCCTTGAACGGTGCGCTGGCTGGCCTGGTAGCGATTACGGCTGAGCCCGCAGATCCCACGCCGATGCTGGCGATGATCATCGGTGCGATTGGTGGTGTGATCGTTGTGTTCAGCATCGTTGCCATGGACAAAGTGAAAATCGACGATCCGGTCGGTGCCATCTCCGTGCACGGCGTCGTCGGTATCTGGGGTATCTTCGCGGTCCTGCTGTCTGACCCCGATGCCACCTTCATGGGTCAGCTCGTGGGCACCCTGGTCATCTTTGTCTGGGTCTTCGGCGCCAGCCTGATCACCTGGGCCATCCTCAAGGCGGTCATGGGTGTGCGTGTCAGCGAAGAGGAAGAGTACGAAGGTGTCGACCTCTCCGAATGTGGTATGGAAGCCTATCCGGAGTTTGTGGCACAGAAGTGAGCAACAGCTTGCGGGCGCATTGATGCAATGCGTGTTTGGGGGCCTTCGGGCCCCCTTTTTTATGGTTCATCGCGCATTTCCGGGGAAGGCGGCTTTGATCTTCAGGAAGAAGTAATCA